>OZ240231.1:0-1919453 GCA_965197885.1 Thermodesulfobacteriota bacterium | reverse complement strand
CCGCGAAATCTGGACATAGATCACCTCGTTCCGCTAAAAGAAGCCCATATAAGCGGCGGAAGTAACTGGAGCACGGAGAAAAAACGAAGGTACGCTAACGACCTTTCTTACCCCGCCACTCTCATAGCCGTGTCAAGCCGGGAAAACCGCTCGAAGGGAGCGAGGGACCCCGCGAGTTGGCTTCCTTCAAACCGCGCCTATCACTGCGAGTACCTCCGCTCGTGGAAAGAGGTCAAGGCCAGATGGGAACTCGGAAGCGACGCAACCGAGAACAGAAGCATTGAAGATATCGAGAGAAACTGCCGACAAGCAAACTTGCGGAAACCATGATGGCAAAAAAAGCTTCCTTTCACGCAGTTTCAAACGTTATTCGCTCTCGCTTCAATATCGGAACACCGTCCCATGATATTCTCAAATGGTTCCTGGTCATTGAAGAGCATGCCAGCCCTTACCATGGCTTCATAGTCGTCCGCAAGTAGGCTGTAAGCCTCCCCGGTCGGAACCAACTGCAACCCTCCCCCCACGGCCGCCTCGAAATCGATCCGATTCCCGTCGACATCTTTCTCGGGGAAAAATATAGACTTGTGGCGGGCAACCGAAAGCGCGAGGTTCCGGTCGGCAAACGCTTTTTCTCCGTACCCCGCGTCATCCAGCCGAACGAGATCGTGCCAGTGCCTTGAGAGGCGATTGCCGCGACCGCGTTTGCGGTGACAGAATACGTGCATGGAAGTGGCTTTTTCCCAGAAAGTACGTTCGGCCACCATGACCGAGAGGCGGGTTGAAGGAAATATGATTTCCAGCAGGAAATCGGCCGCATCGCATTTAACCGGGCGTTTCACATAAGGTTCGCCTGTCGAGCGCGCGCCGAATTCCACCTTCACTTCCGGCTTGACGAAAGTGGAGCTAGCAAACAGTGGTTCGTAGGCGACGTAAATCTGATCATTTTCAGTGCGAAACCCCGTAACTGCAAACCCGGCATGGGCCAAACCCCCTTCTATCACCGTAAGCGCCTCTTCCCGGGCCCATTCCTCCAAGCGTTTGCGGATCATCTTCGTCCAGCGCTTCTCCTGGCTGCGGTTGGGCGGAAACGCGTCCTCCGAATCACCTACGATATCGGGCGCGAAGGTACGGATATCATAGGTGATGTCAAGATCCTCGGAGAACCGCCGGATCACATTATAAGCTTTTGAGAGAGACGTACCTCCCTTGAAAACCAAGTCTTTGCCAAACGGCGCGTCAAAAAGAATTTTAAGTGTCTGGACAACCCAAATATCCTTTTCAAGCAGATAAGGGTCGGTCTCCAGACGGTCTGCGGCTTCTTCTAGGGCATCGTACTTGTCATCAACTGACAGTGATTGGAACAAGATTTTATTGGACATGGCTTTCAAGGGCGCTCAGCGGTTCCGCAATCCATGCGGGTAGAATTTCGCGAACCGCGAGAAGTTCAGTAAGATCCATCTCTGAAAGCCTAGGCACAACCAGGCCCAATGCATCTTCCGCCTCGTCAGGGTGAAGAAAAGTCAGTGCGCGAATCAGTGTGCCAGCAGGACGATTAGGCGCCACGAGCTGCCAGCGGGGGGCGTGACGTAAATCCACCCTCCGCGTGCCGAACCATAGCCGCCGATTAGGTCCAGAGGTTAAATAAATTCGCCGCATCGGTACTTGATCCGTAAGGCTGAGCACATTTGCCGCGGAACCGCCGGAGGGAACAATAATTTCTCCCCACGACTCCGAAAGCGCCGCGATTGCTTTATCAATACCGGGGCCGCGTCTGCCGAAACGGGTCTCAATGGTCCGCATGTATACGCCCTGAAATATCCGCCTGAGTCTGTCTTGACGGGCAAGGCGAGAAAATGCCTGATAAACCGCCAGACGGCTGCCGAGATGCAGAAAATCCTTCGGGAGCAACGGCGAACCTTCAGGTAAGGTTTGCGCATGTTCCATGATTTGTTCAGATATGCTGGTCATAATCGTCTAATCCTTTAAATGTATCAGAAATATAGTAGAAAAACTGACAGATTGCAAGCCGCAAGCGACGCTTCGTCAAAACGGCGCCCGATTTGAAGTTGCTACAACACTCCGGAATTTCGGTCCGCTAATCAAATACCCCGCAGCAGAGGTTAATCACGGTTCATAAAAGTGCTGAGCGGTTCGGCTATCCACAAGGGCACCCTTGATCTCATTGAGAGAAGCTCGGCGCGATCCGTCTCGGAAAGATCGGGCACAATTGAGTTCAGGGTATTTTCAGTTTCCCCGGGACCCAAGAAGGCCAGCGCGCGAATGATGGTGCCGGCAAGCCGGTCAGGCGCCACGAGCTGCCAGCGCGGAGCATGACGCAAGTCCACTTCCAGCTCGCCGAGGGATAACCGCCGGTCAGGTCCCGAGGTGAGATAGGTTGGTCTCTGGGGCACTTGATCGGTAAGGCCGAGCGAGTTCGCTGCAAAAGCGCCCGAGGGGACGATAGGTTGTCCCCACAGCTTTCGTAGCGAGTTAAGCACCTTCTGAACATCGGGGGCACGTTTTCCGGAACGGGTATTGATGGTCCGCACATACCTGCCCTGGAACATCCGTATCATCCTGCCTTGCCGGGTAAGGCGAGAAAGTGCCTGATCAATCGCCGGGCGGTTCCCCAGGTGGAGAAAATTTTTGGGGCCAAACGGCCAACCTTCAGGAAAAGTCTCCGCGTATTCCATGATTTGGTCAGATAAACTGGACATAACTTTCTATTCTTTTAGGCTTGTCGGGAATATATCATTAAGATTTATGAATCAAAAATAAAAATCAACTGCGATTTCATCCAGAATTTCAAAAGAAAAACCAATGGCTGACTTTGACACTCTAAACGTATGGAACGGTCGACGGCTTGTAGGCTGTCTGCGGCGAAATTCCTTCGGACAGATAGGCTTTCGTTATGACCCCGGCTGGCTTGCAGGCGGAGGATTCGCCATCTCGCAGACTCTCCCTCTTAGCGCCGAGGAATTTACGGCTGAGGAAGGCGTTGCCCACCGATTCTTCGCCAACCTGCTTCCAGAAGGAGCTTTCCGGGAACACATCGCCTGCGACCTTAAGATATCAGACACGGACTTTAACCTGCTGCGCGCTATCGGCGGTGAGTGCGCGGGCGTTTTGTCCTTTCTGCCGCCGGAGCGAGAGCCATCCCCCGAACAAAACTACCATCCGGTAACCGATGAAGAACTGACGGCCCTGGTTCTTCATCGCGGCCAGATGTACTTCTGGGCAAGGCAACAGAAGTCAAGATTCTCGCTTGCAGGCGCGCAGGACAAGTTTCCGGTCCTTGTGCGGGAAGGAAAATATCTGCTGCCGCAGCGAGAATCTCCTTCGAGTCACATACTCAAGTTTGAGATTGCGGAGTACCGCAACGTCCCCGCTTATGAAACCTTTACCGCGTTACTCGCCCGGGCTGTCGGTCTGCCGGTCGTCAACATCCAGTTGCAATCCATAAATAAGGCCCGTTACACGATTATGGAGCGCTACGACCGGTTCCGAAGTGACGACGGAGAGGTGCTGCGAGCACATCAGGAAGACTTCTGCCAAGCACTTGGATACGGTCATGAAAGGAAATATCAAGAAGACGGCGGACCCTCTTTCACGCAGTGTTTCCATATGCTTCGGGACGTATCGAGCAACCCGGACGAAGATCTTCCGCATTTACTGCGCTGGCAGATTTTCAACGTGCTTGCGGGCAATTCCGACGGCCATGCCAAAAATCTCTCCCTTCGCTATAATACCAACGGAGAGATCCGACTTGCACCTTTTTACGATCTTGTGTGCACCCGGGCCATAGAAAGAATCGATCATCACTTGGCATTGTCAGTTGGGAACGAAAGAAATCCTGGCGTCATAGTCAGACGCCATTGGGAGGATATGGCCAACCAGTGTGATATCAGACCGCGATACATGCTTGACCTTGTTGAGGAGGTTGCCGCCCGGTTACTTGAGAATGTGACTTCAACAAGAGCTTTTTTTGAGGATCAGTTCGGCGAATGTCCGGCACTGCAGCGTATCGAGCGGGTCGTAACCAAGCAGTGCAAGCGAACCGATAGAAGTTAGCACGGTTTTACAGTCACTTAAGTCCTCTAAATATTTCGGCCCTTTACAAGAGTCCCCTGTACTACGTCAATGAAGTAAGAACAACCTGTTCTTCCGAGGTTCCAACAAGAGATGCCATATGCTCTCTTGCTCACGACAACGCCTTGCGGGCACTTACACCTCTCCGATGAACACTTGACAGGTTGCCATATTGAGATGTCATAAGTTTAACAACCCTATTCACCATTTCTGGTATCGGGCGCGTGGTAGCGTTATTGTCCAGATAGATTTCCTGTAAGTTACTGTTCATTCTCATTTATCATATGAAATACTAGTACGATTTCCCTTGCACCAATTATATGATTCCCTCGATTGCGGGTTCCTTGAATACTTCTTTTCTATGCCAGCGAATGTAATTGATACTCGGGAAATGGTTTCTGTTTCTCGGCAGCCTAATCTCACGTTTCTGATGTTCCTTTATGAAACTGTTCTCAGGGTCGGGATCATATATACTGTCTGAAAGAACGATCCTGTAATCTTCAGACAAGGTTAAGACTCCCGAGTCAAGTAGCTTGTGGTGTGTAGCGCAAAGGGTCAAGCCGTTGTTCTCCGTATCCGGTCCGCCGTATTGATGCCACTTTATATGTGCTGCTTCAAGTCCAACAGGCAGGGTTTTCATGCGCAGGTTAAAACCGCAGACTGCGCAACTGTAGTCGTAAGCGTGAAGAACATTTTGGCGGAATTTGCCGTCCCGTTTAGTTTTTCTGGAGATATGCTTTTTAGCGAAAATTGTCTTGTAATCTAAGCCTAATGTCTCCAATATGTCTTGATGCAATGATTCGGGAAAATGTTCATCAAGCAGCTTTTGCGCAGCTTGTCGCACAACATCCGGATTGTTTTTTATCTCCTGGACAACTTCTTTAGAAAACGAACCTTCAGCATTACATTTCCTGAGGTCAGTAACGTAAGCACCCCCGGAACTGGTTTCTCTTATTATTCCGTCATACCTTACTTCCCAGATTCCATCTCCACGCAACCGCCAGAAGGGATCATTCACATGATGTCTGCGTCCAGGAAATGACTTGTAAAAATCATTTAACAACTGATCAATATCTTCTTCTATACGAGAGAACTCAAATTTTGCGTTCGGATCCCGGACTTGTTCCGCCAGTGCGTAGAGGAGAAGTAACGGCTTGTGAGGAGCTCTTTTATCCCCTCGTTTCCAAATATTGAGCTTGTCTATCGCGTCAAGTAATTTCATCCGCCTGAACCAGTAAACATTTAAGAGTCGGGATGGGTGCTACACAAACTTAGGGTTCTTACCCAACGGTTCCTCATTCTCCTTTTCCCGGGCGATTGTCTCATAATCACATCCAACAGCTTTTGCGAGGGCTCCCAGTCGTCGGCCCACAGTCTCGGGATGCGGAATCTGGTTCGGCATATGTAAAGTGAGTTTTTCTCCGGTCCTCTCAAGCCTAGTGCTCTCAAGAATCCGCGCCACTCCCCCCGAAACCGTGTAGGCGAGGCGAAGAGCAAGCCCCGTAACCCTGGCTTCATGGATATCACTTTCGGAAAGAAACTCAGAAACTTCCCAGCGGCGGACCAGATTTCCGATCGCCGCGTGCCTTGATGCCACAGAAAAGGCTACCCTTACTCTTTCGGGATGGGTAATTCCCACAAGCGGCATCCGCAGTATCCTCAAAAACACCTGCTCGGCCCGGTACTCCGGATGTTCAGAAATCCCGATGTCGGAGAGATGGCAGGCGGCGAGTCTTAATCTCGGGTCCCCAGAGTGCTCATCTGGCATTGCTGATGTTATCCAATTGCAAAAAGCCTTACCGTCCTCAAGGGATCTACCCATCTTAATGGCAATCTCCTCGCACATAACAATGAGAGGGTCCAAAGAGCGCTGCTCCGGGGAAAGATCATCATATATGCACCCCTCACGAAGTCCGTAGGTGCAGAAAGTAAGATTCTTTACTCCGGTTTTTTTCAGAAGACTTTTCATAAGCACCGCGGCGTACGGGGCGGACTCCACCCTGTTTCGCCCGAGAACCCATAAACCCCGAAGTGAGTCAGGAGATATTTCGGTTACCCCGCGGGCCATCTCAAGCGCCCGAGATCTGGAGAGGCTGTAGCCGTGAACTATGCGAAGCGGATAGTCCTCAGCCTCCATGTGTTTTTTCGCGAGGGCGCGCCATGAGCCTCCGACGGCGTAGAAGGTTTTCCTTTTCGCATCCTCAAGCCAGGGAAGTTCTTCAAGGCGGGGAGCGATAAGGCTTTTGCGGGCTTTTTCGGGACTCATGCCACTTTCAAGAAGCGGGATAGTACCCAGAGGCAAAGTGGCGTGGTTTCCTATTTTTCCCTCACGAATCTCAACCAGTTCAAGACTTCCACCCCCTATGTCTCCCATTATGCCGTCCGCGTCCGGGATGGCGCAGAGGGTTCCAAGCGCCGAAAGCCTGGCCTCCTCCATGCCCGAGAGCACCCGAAGCGAAATCCCGCATCGCCGCTCGACGGCTTTTTTGAAATCGGGGCCGTTTGCGGCATCCCTTACCGCTGCGGTGGCGACTGCCCTTATGCCGGAGACTCTCATCGAGCGCGCGATATCCACAAAGCGGCTTACGGTCCGCAGGGCAAGATCCATGCTTTGCGGCGACATCATGCCTTCTCTGTCCATACCGCGCCCGAGTCCGCAAGAGACCTTCTCATCAAGTATCGGAAGCGGAGCGCGTCTCGGTCCCTTGTAGAGAACGAGACGGATGGAGTTTGACCCTACATCAATTACCGCCACGGTTCCGGTCTTGCTCGGCGGCGCGGCGGAAGGAGAGATTCCTGCCATAAAGTTATTCCTGCACAAACTCAGCCGGCATTATCGGCCGGGATTCGGCAAGCGCCTTGCCTCTTCCCGAAAGACTGGGATTGGTCATAAAGTATTTGTGAGCCGAAAAGCTGTCCGAGTCGCTTTTAAGCTTGCGAAAAGTGCCGTCGGGGCGCATCTCCCAACTGCCCGTGACGTCATTTAAGTTAGCGACCATAACCTGCTCCACGAGCTGTTTTTTCACCGTGGCGTTTTCAATCGGAACCAGGGACTCCACCCTGCGGTCTAGATTGCGGGGCATCCAGTCGGCAGACGATATGAAAACCTTGCAGGCATCCGAGGGAAGTCCCTCTCCCGCGCCGAAGCAGATGACCCTGCTGTGCTCAAGAAAACGTCCCACCATGCTCCTTACCCTGATGTTCTCGGAGAGCCCCGGCACCCCGGGCCGCAGGCAGCATATCCCCCGTACGAAAAGCTCGATCCTCACCCCCGCGGAACTCGCCGCGTAAAGCGCTTTTATGACCTTGCTGTCCACAAGGGCGTTCATTTTGGCCCATATAACCGCGGGACGGCCGGCCTTTGCGTGCGCAATCTCCTCCTTTATGAGTTCAAGCACCTTAGAGCGAAGCGTGATTGGGGCGTAGAATATCTTCTCCATCCTCTTCGGAGTCGCGTAGCCGGTCATGTAGTTAAAAAGCTTGGCGGCGTCGCGGCCAAGCGCCTCATCGGCAGTAAAGTAGCTCAGATCAGTGTATATCTTGGCGTTTACGGGATGATAGTTGCCGGTGCCGAAGTGGGTATAGGTACGGATGTCAGAACCTTCCCTTCTCACCACCAGGGATACCTTGGCGTGGGTTTTAAGCTCGATGAATCCGTATACAACCTGAACTCCCGCGTCCTCCAGGTCATGCGCCCAGCGAATGTTAGCCGCTTCGTCAAAACGCGCCTTGAGTTCCACAAGGGCCGTGACGGATTTTCCGGCCTCGGCGGCCTCTATCAGCCTTTTCACTATCGGAGAGTCCTCCGAGGTGCGGTAGAGCGTCTGCTTGATCGCAACGACCGCCGGGTCTTCGGCAGCCTGCTTCAGAAACTCAACTACGACGTCAAAACTTTCGTACGGGTGGTGAACGACGAAATCCTTCTGCCTTATCGCCGCTATCACGTCCCCGCCGAATTCCCTCACTCTCTCGGGGTAGCGGATGTCCATGCGCTTGTAAAGAAGATCGCTTCGCTCATCGATTATTATCTGGCTTACGTTTGCAAGCCCGAGCATTCCCTCGATTCTGAAAAAATGCGCGTCATGCGCTTCAAGCCTGTCCATTATGAAGTCCGCGATCTCATCCGGCATGTCCGCGTTGACGTCAACCCTGATCACGGACCCTCCCCTGCGACGCTTAAGCGCCGTCTCAAACGTCTCGACGAGATCTTCTGCGTCCTCGTCTATCTCCAGGAGGCTGTCGCGAGTGATCTGGAAGATTCCGTGGGACTCGACTTCAAAACCGGGGAAAAGGGATTTCGTCTTGTGGGCGACGACTTTCTCGATGGGGACAAACTGGATTTTTTCTCCCGGGATCCTTATGAAGCGCTCGACCTGCGAAGGCAGCAGTATAAGGCCCTTCATCCTCTTGCCGTCCTCGGCGCGGTTAAGCTGCACGGCGCACACCAGGCTTCCGTTCTGTATGAATGGAAACGGATGTGCCGGGTCTATCGCAAGCGGGGTCAAAACGGGAAAAAGCTTCTTCGAGAACCACTCCGAAAGCCACTTCGCGCCCGCACGGTCAAGGCTTTTGGGAGTCACAATCTTGATCCCCGCCTTCTTGCAGAGGGAAAACAGGTTCTTTTCGCACTGGTGCTGGCGGTCAAGCAGGGAACGCACCTTGTTCCCTATGGCTTCTAGCTGCTGAGAGGGTGTAAGACCGTCTTTGGTTCGGTCAGTCACTCCTTCCATCACCTGTCCCGCAAGGCCCGCTACCCTGACCATGTAGAACTCATCGAGGTTGCTCGCGGAGATGGAGAGAAACCGCACTCTCTCAAGAAGAGGAATCCGCTTGCTAGCCGCCGTCTCAAGAACCCGCAGGTTAAAATCAAGCCAGGAAAGCTCCCTGTTAAGATACCGCGCCGAAGAGCGAAGCGAGATTCTTTTGCTTGAGATGTCGGTTATAGAAGAAGCCACTTGGAACCTCCCAAGATCATAATATGCCGCGTACAAGCGCCCTCACACCCAATTTGGGAGTTTACATAATTACCCGTGATGTGAAAAGCCGGGCTCACTGCTCATTTCTCCCAAAACGACTCAACTTTCCCAAGACGTCTCCATTGCGGCTGCGCCGTGCGAAGGCACTTTGCCACCCGGGACTGCGACCATTCCTGTGCAAGGCCGATTACAGAAGGATCAAGCCTCCCGGGCTTAACCGCCGCCAGGATATGCCGCACGACTATAGCATCGTTTGTCTTTCCGAGGCTGTCCTGAAAGCGCCCCATGAGCTTCATGAAGGGTTCGACTTGGGGACCGGTCCAAAGCGAACTGAAAAACTGCGTAGCGTAGCGGGCCTTTTTCCCGCGTTTTCTTGTTTCGTGAAGACCCTCGTCCGGAAGACGCGAAAGAGGTCTCGTATCCTCAAGAAAATAGCGCCATGTTCTTCTAAGCACGCTTTTCGCAAACGGCTTTACGGGCTCGCCTAAAGCCCTGGAGCCGACTTCCCGCTCTACAGAAGCGATCCATCGCTCGAACTGAAGCAGCAGACGGGCGTAGCGGCGGCTCTCAAGATAAGCGGCCGCATCCCCAACGGCGCGACGCCGCTCGGCGCGCGCGATGCGCCTGAGGCGCCCTATCGCTTCTTCCTGCTCGGGCGCGCTTGCGGCTATCTTTGGAAGGGTCTCGCTTAAAAATACCTGCCAGTCGCGGGCCGGGGCCAGTCGCTGCTGGAACCAGCGGAACTCTCCGTTAAACGCCTTTCTCTTGTCATAAGGAAGTATTTTCTTAAAAGCGCGGAGCGCGGCGCGCACCCGTCTCATAGCCACTCTTGTCTGGTGAACCCCCTCGGCCTTTCCCTCAAGGGTCGGGATCTCGTTTGCGAACATGTGCTCAAGGGCTCCCCCGATAATGGAATTAAACGCCTCACCCACGCTCATCTCTTCTGTGAGCGCAACCTTAGGGGCCTTAAGGGGTCTGGGTCGAAGCGCGGGCCTCACAAGGGCGTAGCCCCGCTGCGCCTTGGTAAGATGGCCGAGGCGTATATCGTAAGCTTCGCAGAGCTCAAGCGCTATATCGAACATTCGCGCGGGATCACCTGAGAGCAGTTCGAATTCCGCCTCGCAGATACGTTCCTCCACGCGTCCCTCGCGCGTCTCCGCGTGAATCACTCCCTGGTCAACGGCGAGCTCGAACTCCGTTCCACCGGTTCTGATATGAATCGCTTCGCGCTCAAAGTCCGTGGTGAATACGGCGCGAAGGCGCTTTTCATAACGCCGGCGGGAAAGTTCTCGCGCAAGCGCGGGATCGTCAACGGCGCAAAGATCCGGACAGTCGCCGTTTGCGGGCACGGTCCATTCGCGGAAATTCTGAAGACCCGCGGGACCTTGAAACGGTGCCTTTACAGTCTGCTCCCTGCCCTTGCCGTTATCACGCACCCGAAGCACTATGTCTGATTTTCTAAGTGAGTGTCGGGGAGTATCGAAATAGGTGCTTACGAGATGACGTTTCGCGCGACGACCCTTGCGGAGGGGCCTGAGCCCTTTATAACGCAGAATCCGACTCGCCACAGAGGGCGAAAGGGAGAGCTTGAACTCCGTTTCCTCGTACATCGTGTAAAGATTTAACCACCCGTTTTGTCCGCAACCGGACTTTTTATTCTACTTGATTAAGGCCCGGTTGTCATTTTCTCCCGCTCCCGGATAAGACCCCGCGAGAACATGCTATCCAACATTCCTAGTCCGAGTGAGCGAGTTCTTTCGCTCACTCGCTTCCCCACTCGAGAATTATCGGTGGTTTTTCCCCCGGCATTCCAGATACTCGACCATGTCAGTCCCCCTACGACAAAAACAAGCGTGATATTACTATATTACTAAAAATTAGGTAGAACCGGTTCGTTCTTTATGATATAATCCCATAATTCATTGAATCAAGAAGAAGGAAGGTGATAAATAATGGATTCCAGATTTTTATTCGACAGAGCAAACAAGAAAAAACACCTTTTTATAAAAGATCGTAAAACTCTTATTACCTACCCCCCCCCCATATTTTCTCTAGAACACGGGCATTGCACGCCAGGTTAGGAGGAGATAAGATGAGTTCTTTTATCTACGCTCTGAAGTGCGTTTCTGTCTGTTTAGCCGTGGCGTTTTTCGTCTTTGCGGGAAGCGCTCATGCGCAGCAGACAGCGTCCTGTCCGCACAGGCCGCCTGGTCCACTAACGGACCGAGATGTACTGATACTGCTTTACTGCGCCACCGACGGTGACAACTGGACAAGCAAGATCAACTGGCTGACCAATGAACCGCTTAATGATTGGGCCGGGGTCACGGCGGATGTTAATGACCGAGTTAAGATTCTTTTTATTGAGAATAATGGGTTAAGCGGTCCGATCCCAGCCTCGCTGGGGCAATTAACCGCTCTCGAACAGCTTGGCCTTACGAGCAACGAGTTAACTGGTCCGATCCCGACCGAGTTGGGGCAATTAACCGCTCTCCAATTCCTTTTCCTCGCGAACAACGAGTTAACTGGTACAATCCCGCCCGAGTTGCGAGACCTTGCCAGCTTGACGGGACTTAATCTGAGTAACAATATGTTAAGGGGGGAGATTCCGCCCGAGTTGGAAAACCTTGCCAACTTGAAACAACTTTCTCTCTCCCGCAATATGTTGAGCGGGGAGATTCCTGCCGAGTTAGGGCAATTGACCGCTCTCGTACTCCTTGAGCTTTGGGACAACGAGTTAACTGGTACAATCCCGACCGAGTTGCGAGACCTTACCAGCTTGACGGAACTTTCTCTCTCCCGCAATATGTTGAGCGGGGAGATTCCTACCGAGTTAGGGCAATTGACCGCTCTCCAATACCTTTTCCTTTGGGACAACAAGTTAACTGGTACAATCCCGCCCGAGTTGGGAGACCTTACCAGCTTGGTGGAACTTTCTCTCTCCCGCAATATGTTGAGCGGGTCGATTCCGACCGAGTTGGGGGACCTGTCCAGCCTCCACCTCCAATACCTTTACCTTTGGGACAACGAGTTAACTGGTACAATCCCGACCGAGTTGGGAGACCTTACCAGCTTGCTGGAACTTTCTCTCAGAGACAACCAGCTAACCGGGCAGATTCCGACCCAGTTGGGTGGGCTTTCCAGCCTCCAGCGTCTTCATCTCCAAAGGAATCGGTTAAGCGGGTCGATTCCGACCCAGTTGGGTGGGCTTTCCAGCCTCCAGCATCTTTTTCTCCAAAACAACCAGTTAACCGGGCAGATTCCGACCCAGTTGGGGGACCTGTCCAGCTTATCTCTTTTTGATCTCAGCGACAACCAGTTAAGTGGATCAGTACCAACGGATCTTGAAAATCTTCCCGTTCTCGAGGAATTTGGGCTCTGGGGCAATGATGATTTGATGTGGGATACGATCTCAGATGAACTGGGCAAGAGAGTTGACCGGGCGGTGCTTTGGGTTCTTCACGACCGTAGCGACGGCAGGAACTGGAAAAAGGGAGATGGATGGTTGCCGTTTTCCGCACCGCTTTTTTCATTTTCCGACTGGTATGGGGTCACGGTAAACGATGTCGGGCGGGTCGCGGGCCTGGATCTGAGCAACAACGACTTGAGCGGGGAGATCACCAACGCGCTTGAGGCGCTGGACGGTCTTACGACCCTGAATTTCTCCGGCAACAACGAGTTGAGCGGAACTCTTCCGCTGGGTCTGACGGACCTGCCGCTTGGGAGGCTTAACATACAGTGTACGGGCATCGGCACGCCGACCGACGCGGATTTTCAGACATGGCTGGGTGGAATTATTTTCACCGGGAGCAGGTGCCCGAGTTTTAGACCCCCTGCCCCTGAACCTATTGACCCCTCGCAAGACGACATGGAAGAACTCAAGGTGTTTTACCTGGAAACCGGGGGTGAGAACTGGACAGATAATACCAACTGGCTAAACGAAAGCGAACCTCTTTCGCAGTGGTACGAAGTAAGCGTAAACAGTCAAGGCAGGGTCACGGGAATTGATCTTTCCGGCAACGGGCTGAGCGGGTCGGTTCCGCCATCTCTCGGGCACTCGGTATCCGAACTCAAGACGCTTGATCTCTCGGATAACCCTATGCTGACCGGAATGCTTCCGCTGAGCCTTATGAATCTGTCTGAGCTTAGCATATTGAATATAGAGGGTACCGACGCATGCGCGCCTGAGGACGAGGCGTTTCAACAATGGCTTGGGACAATAGGCTTCCAGGGGAATACCTGCGCCGATGACGCTGACGGGCTGGGACTCGAGGCGCTTTACCTGACCACCGGGGGTGAGAACTGGACGGATAATACCAACTGGCTAGTTGATAGCAAACCGCCTTCGCAGTGGTACGAAGTAAGAGTAAACAGTCAAGGTAGGGTCACGGGAATTGATCTTTCCGGCAACGGGCTGAGCGGGTCGGTTCCGCCATCTCTCGGGCACTCGGTATCCGAACTCGAGACGCTTGATCTCTCGGATAACCCCATGCTGACCGGAATGCTTCCGCTGAGCCTTATGAATCTGTCTGAGCTTAGCATATTGAATATAGAGGGTACGGGCGCATGCGCGCCTGGGGACGAGGCGTTTCAACAGTGGCTTGGAACGATAGACTTCCTGGGAGATGTCTGCGTCCATGACGGGGACGGGCTGGGACTTGAGGCGCTTTACCTGACCACCGGGGGTGAGAACTGGACGGATAATACCAACTGGCTAGTTGATAGCAAACCGCCTTCGCAGTGGTACGAAGTAAGCGTAAACAGTCAAGGTAGGGTCACGGGAATTGATCTTTCCGACAACGGGCTGGGCGGGTCGGTTCCACCATCTCTCGGGCACTCGGTATCCGAACTCGAGACGCTTGATCTCTCGGATAACCCTATGCTGACCGGAATGCTTCCGCTGAGCCTTATGAATTTGTCTGAGCTCAGGACATTGAATATAGAGGATACGGGGGTGTGCGCCCCCGATGACGCTGAATTCTGGCAGTGGCTTGAGACGATAAGCTTCCAGGGGGATATCTGCGCCGATGACGCGGGATGCTCCATTGCTTCCAATGGACCAGAGAGGAATACGCCTAAAAGCGCAGTGTTAAACCTGTTTTTGATTATTTCCGTCCTGATTGTGATTTCATGGAAGAATCCCTCAAGGGTAAGACAGATATAATATTCCGACCGAACGAGTCTCTTCGAAATTTCTTATGAGAAACTGACCGTACCGGGAGTTTTAAGTTCACTCCCGGTGCACGGAACTGGTGGTTTTTCAGTCGTTTTCAGCCTCGAGGAAGAATTGCGACGACAACTCTACCGCCGAGTGTTTTACCAGCCGGGCACAGGGACGCAAAGCGTTTTAGAAGTCAGAAGCAAATGATTTATATCTCAAAGTTGTGAAGCTGGAGCTAAACCGTCGGAGGAAGGGAAATTCAAGATACAGTTAACCACCCGTTTTTGTTTGCCGATATGCATTATAAAATCATTTGAAAATCCTGCAGTTGTTTTGTTTTCAGACTGGATGAAACCGGAGGAAAATGTATAATCTAATGCTGTAAACCCGCGATGGCAGATTCCTTCGTTCACCTACATTTACATTCGCAGTACTCGCTTCTTGACGGCTCGATAAAGTTCGACGAACTGGTCGAAAGGGCGGAGAGCCACTCCATGCCCGCCGTAGCCTGTACCGATCACGGAAACCTCTTCGGCGCCTACGAGTTTTTTGAAAAAGCAAAGGCCAGGGGAATAAAGCCCATAATAGGATGCGAACTCTACGTAACCCCCACGCTTAAGCTTGAGAAGCCGTCTGACGGGAAAAACTACCACCTCACAGTGCTCTGCATGAACGAGCGGGGATACAGGAACCTCTCAAGGCTAGTAACGAGAGGATACTTCGAGGGTTTTTACCGCCGCCCGCGCGTTGACCACGAAATGCTCTCGGAACACAATGAAGGACTCATAGTCCTCTCCGGGTGCATGAGCAGCGAACTTTCCCAGGCCATTTTCAAAAAGGACTTAAAGGAGCAGGTAAAAATCGCGTCGACCTACAAGGAGATATTCGGGGACCGCTACTATCTTGAGGTGCAGGCCATCGGCCTTGAGGAACAGCGCAGGATCAACAGGGGACTTCGCAGAGTCGGCAAGCGCCTCGGCATAAAGCTAGCGGCGACAAACGACTGCCATTTTCTCACCAGGGAGGATTACAGATCGCACGACACCCTTTTATGCATCCAGACCGGAAGCATGGTGGCGGACCAGAAAAGAATGAGGTTCCAAAGTGACGACTTCTACGTGAAAACAAGGGAAGAGATGGCCCGGGACATGAAGGGGTTTGAGGGTGCGCTCGAAGAGTCGGTGAGAATTTCTGAGCGCTGCGATTTTGAATTTGAAACCGACGGGTACAGGTTCCCCGAATACGTTCCTCCCGAGGGAAAGTCACTTGACGAATTCATCCGGGAGATCTCAGACAGAAATCTCGAGAGAATACTTCGCAAAAACGAAATACCCGCAGAGGCCCGCGAGACCTACCGGCAGCGGCTTCACTCGGAACTTGACACCATCTGCAAGATGGGGTTCTCCGCGTATTTCCTCGTGGTCTCCGACTTTATATTCCATGCGAAGAAAAACGATATTCCCGTGGGACCGGGGCGGGGAAGCGCCGCTGGGAGTCTGGTCGCCTATGCCCTCGGCATAACGGCCATAGACCCCATAAGGCACAAGCTTATTTTTGAGAGGTTCCTTAACCCCGAGAGGGTAAGCATGCCCGACATAGACGTTGACTTCTGCGCGGAGCACCGGGACGAGATAATAAGATACGTGACGGAGAAATACGGCGCGGACAAGGTGGCCCAGATAGGCACCTTCGGGACCATGTCCTCAAAAGCCGTGATAAAGGACGTGGGAAGAGTCCTTGGCCTTCCCTACTCGGAAGTCGACCGGCTCTCAAAAATGATCCCCTCTTTCCGGGGAAAGGTTTTCAGCATAGAAGAAGCCGTAACCAAGGTAAAGGAAATAAAGGATCGGCTTTCCGAGAACAAGCAGCTTGCCGAAGTGGTGGAACTTGCGAAATCGCTTGAGAACATGGTGCGTCATTCCTCGACTCACGCCGCGGGCATCGTGATATCAAACGAACCGATTGCCGATTACATACCCCTATACAAGGGAAGCAAGGACGAGATCGTAACCCAGTTCGACATGAACTCCATAGAGAAGCTGGGTTACGTGAAATTCGATTTCCTCGGCCTTAAAACCCTTACCATAATCGACAAGGCGGTAAAGTACGTCCGGGAAAACCAGGAAAAGGGCGAAAAGGAGTTTAACCTGGACAAAATTCCTCTTGACGACCCGGAGGTCTACACTCTGCTCAGTGAAGGCGCGACCATGGGGATATTCCAGGTTGAATCGGCGGGGATGAAAGACCTTCTGGCGAAACTGCAGCCCTCGGAATTTGAGGACATAACGGCCGCCCTTGCGCTTTACCGCCCGGGTCCTCTTGACAGCGGCATGGCGGAGGAGTTCACCCTGAGAAAAAAGGGGAGCAAAGTTGATTTCCCGCATCCGGCGCTTCGGGAGATACTGGGGGGGACCTACGGCCTTTTCGTTTACCAGGAACAGATAATGCAGACGGCAAGCGAGCTTGCGGGTTTTACCATGGGGGAGGCGGACCTTCTGCGAAGGGCGATGGGCAAGAAGAAATCAAGCGAAATGAGGGCCCAGCGCAAAAGGTTTCTCACGGGAGCGGAGAAAAAAGGCATAGAACGCAAAAAAGCCGGCGAGCTTTTCAATACTCTGGAGAAGTTCGCCGAATACTCCTTTAACAAAAGTCACAGCGCCGCCTACGCAATGATCACCTACCAGACGGCCTACCTCAAGTCGCACTACCCGGCGGAATTCATGGCAGCCTTCATGTCCGTCGAGGCACATAATGTGGACAAGGTGATCTCCGGCATAACCGAGTGCAGAAGACTTGGAATCGACGTGCTGCAGCCGGACATAAACCGCAGTTGCTCGGGGTTTACGGTTTCAGACGGGAAAATACTGTTCGGGTTCACCGCGATCAAATACGTCGGCGACAGTCTGGTCGAGGAAATAGTCAGAACCAGGGAAAAAGACGGGGTATTCGAATCCGTTACCGACTTCTGCGCCAGGGTGGATTCGAGAAAGCTTAACAAAAAAGCGTTTGAAAGCCTGGTGATGGGGGGCGCTTTCGATTCCCTCGAACCGAGCAGGGCGCGGTTGTTTGCTTCCCGCGAGTCTCTGCTCGACTATAACTCCATAAAACATCACACGCCGACAAACGGGCAGGGAATGCTGTTTGACCTTCCAAATTCAGTGACCGCCCCGACGCTTGAGGAAAGCGAGCCATGGGACGACCGCATCAGGCTTGAGAACGAACTTGACGTGCTCGGGTTTTTCATATCATCCCACCCGCTTCGAAAGTACTCTTCTGAGCTTGAAAAATACAGCCCCCTTTACGACACCGAATCCATAAAGCAGGCGAAAGACGGTTCTGAGGTGAGAATCGCCGGGGTGGTGAGATCGATCGAGATCAAAAACACCAAAAAAGGAACCAGTTTTATCGGTTACCTGACCCTCGAAGACCTAAACGGATTCACCGAAGCGATAGTCTTTAACGATGTCCTGCAGAGGTCGCGAGTGCTCCTCGAGCAGAAGGTAGAACCGGTAATAGTGAAGGGAAGGGTCGAGATTTCGGATGAAAAAGTACGTCTTCTCACAAGCGACATCTCTTCACTCAGGGAAACCAGAACGAACTCCGCGGTCTATATCAGCATTGCTTGTGAAGCCGCAAACGAGCAGAACATAACAAGCCTGAGAGAAATCCTCGAGAAGTTCCCGGGAGACTCAACCGTGATAATAGATATGAAAACCAGCCGCTCAGAGGCCGTTTTGAGGGTCGGAAACTGCAAGGTTGACTTCAGGGATGAACTCATACAAAACGTGGAGGGGCTGCTCGGGGAAGGAGCGGTAACCCTCAGGGAAAGCTCATTTGCCTGAAAGCTCTATAACCGTTTTGAGCTCCTCAGGGTCCTTCGTAATAATGAACACCTCCTGCACAGAAGTGCCGCTTCTCGCTATGAGCTTGGCCCCGCTTCGGGTGTTGTACTTGTAGCTTACCGCGAGGTTCTCCCCCGTGGCGCGACCGACCTTTATCTCACCGGGGATGATTCCCGTCACGTGGTCAAGGCCCGAAATGTTGTCCTCAAGAAAACGGCGGAGTCCCTTTATTATAGAATGTTCGGTTTTTATCTTGTTTTTTCTGTATTTCATACTCTCTCCAAGAAACATTATACTTCATTTACAGGAACTGGCGGGTATCCCACGGCCGGGTGCGAGGATTTTCCCCAGTTCCCCAATCCTCCGTAATTTGGTAACGAAGCGGCAGAGGACGCCCCGACATGAGGAAAATAACAAACCTTCGCTTTGAAAACGCCTACGCGGAACTGCCGCCTGGGTTCTACCAGAAAAAAGACCCTGTCCCCTTTGAGAGCCCCCATATGGTGGCGTTCAATGAAAACCTGGCTGCGCAGATAGGCATAGACCCCGGCGAGAAACAAAACCCCCTTCTGGCAGAGTATCTCTGCGGGAAAAGGACCATCGCGGGCGCAGACCCCCTGGCGATGTACTACGCCGGGTGGCAGTTCGGTGTCTATAACCCGCACCTTGGAGACGGAAGAGCGCTTCTGCTCGGGCAGATAATCGATGAGCAAAACCGCAGGTGGGATCTCCATCTCAAGGGATGCGGAGCGACCAGGTTTTCAAGAGGCTTTGACGGAAGGGCTACGCTCAGGTCCTCCATAAGAGAATATCTCGGAAGCGAGGCTCTTCATCATCTGGGGATTCCCTCCACAAGGGCGCTCTGCGTGGTGGGTAGCACAGAGAAAATCGACAGGGAAACCAGGGAACCCGCCGCGATGATGCTTCGGGTCGCGGAAACCCACGTGCGGTTCGGTTCTTTCGAAGGCTTTTATCACCGGGGGGAGGAGGAAAACGTCCAGACGCTTGCGGATTACGTAATCGCCCGCCACTACCCCGAGATTCCCCACCGGACAAAGGAAGGCTACGGGCTCTTTTTGTCCGCAACGGCCGAAAAAACGGCTTCCACAATCGCAAAGTGGCAGGCTTTCGGCTTCACCCACGGCGTAATGAATACCGACAACATGTCCGTAACGGGTCTAACCCTTGATTACGGACCGTACGGATTCCTCGAGACATTCGACAGGGATCACGTCTCAAACCACTCGGATCATTTCGGCAGGTACAGCTACGCGAACCAGCCCGCAATCGCGCGGTGGAACCTTGAGAAATTCACAAAATGCCTCGACGGCCTCGTGGACGAAAAACAGGCGCGGGACGCAATCGAAGTCTACAACAAAACGTTTTCAAATGCCTACAGAGAACTCATGCTGCGCAAGTTCGGTTTTGAAAAGGAAAAAAAGGAATCCCTGCGGTTCATCGAAAAGACTCTCGGGATGCTCGCCGAATTCAAAACGGATTACCATATCTTTCTTCGAAACATCTCGGACGTAAAGAGTGACGGCTCTTTCGGGGAAAACCCATGGCTCGTAGAACTCTCCGAAACTTCGGAGCAATGGCGGCGGTGGTTCCGTGAGTACGTCGGGGAGCTCAGGGGAAATTCGCTTCCTGACCTCAAGAGAAAGAAGCTCATGGACTCCGTTAATCCCAGGTACGTCCTGAGAAACCATATAATGGAGACCGCGATAAGGGAGGCTCTTGAGCGGGAAGACTATTCGGAAATAGAAAAAGTAAGGAGGATCTTCGAGAATCCCTTCTCGGATCAGCCGGAGTATGGGAACTACGCAATTTCCTCCCCCGAGTGGGCAAAAGACCTCGTCGTGAGCTGTCTTTCCTAGCTGAAAAAACCCCCGTCTGCGGCCGGCTTGCCAGTGGCCCTTATTATTGCGTGGGCGAGACTTCCGGCTCAGAAGGAGCCTCGCAAGAGACGCCCGCGTACTCCCAGGCAACGCAGTCGTTCACGCCGCGTTCCGCATGGTCGCAATCTAGCAGAGTTTCTTCCGTACCGTCACAATCCACTTCGTCAAGCAGGAAAAGCAGCGGCGGCCACCCCGTCCTGATTATGTCCGTCTTCGGAGTATTACCCGAGAATCCCAGCTGGCTGCATGCAACCTGCGCCTCTTCCGTGCCCCAGCCGTCATCGCATACTCCCTTCCATCGCTTCTTTTGGTTATCGAATATTTCAAGCATGCCCGTGTAATTATCCGAGGAATCGCTGGTAGGGCTTAAACGAAGGGTGCCGTCGGAAACATCGGGATAAACAGGACCTTCCGGGAAGCTTGAGATCTCCTCCGAATTCTCCTCTTTGTCGGTAAAACTAAGCTTTACCTTGATCCAGTGGTCTTCATCCGCCGACTGGAGAACATATGTCGAGCTCGTCGCTTCGGAAATTTCAGTCTCGCTGTAGTCGTAATAACCTACCCTGATCCACTGATAGGAAAACGAACTTTCCTCTGATGGCATAACATCCTCGTCAGTCACCCCGGAGCGGTCTGAGGTCATAGTCTGCCCTGTTTCTGTCGTGCCCGAGATTGTGAGCCTGCCAGTGGCAGTGCTGTTCGAGGAAGTTGTAGCAGCCACACAGGTAACGCCAAAAGCCTCAATGCTGAAGCAGTTGTTCTCCCCGCGCGGGCGGTGTCTGCACTTATCCTGGCCGAGGATCCTGGTCTCCGAACCCGTGCACTCAAGCTCATCAAGCAGGTAATAGTCCGAGGAGTACGTGCTCTCCGGTACGGTAAGCCTGGTCATCGGAGTACCCCCAGAAAGGCCAAGCTGCCGACACGCAACCTGTGCCTCTTCTGTGCCCCTCATCACCCCGTTTACCGGTTCCATGAAATCATCGCATATTCCCTTCCACGTGCCGGTGCCATCACCGTCCGCATCATCGAATATCTCAAGCCTGCCCGAAAGCCCAGTAGCGGCAGTAGTGTCCACCACAGTGCCGGCGGTCGTATCCACTAACCGAAGGTCGCCGTCAGCATTGGTACCCTGCGCACTTATCTGCGTGGACCCTCCCAGCAGTAAAAGCGCCACCGCAACCAGGAAAATATGCAGAATTTTAAAAGATCTAGTCATTTTCCCCACCGCAAGTAAAATGCACTAATATAAGAATATTGGAAACAACCGGTCGAGTCAAAAATATTATGCAGAACCGCAGGCGACTTAAACGGCACAGTGCAGAAAAGCGAATTATCCGTTCTAGGGCGGAAAACCCCTTTATAAGGGCCTCCGCCGCTAGGAGGTAAGAAAACTCGCGACGATCTTCTTCACTCCGGAACCAAAAAAATCAACCGTGACCTCGGCCTCGTTCCCTTTACCATCAATCCGGTTAACGATCCCGGGACCGAAAGTCGGGTGGGTAACCCTCTGGCCGGGTCTTAAGCTTTGACCTTCGTCCCCGGACTCGCGCGGTGTTTTTGAGGACGAATCCGCAGAAAGGTCAGAACCCCGACCGGAAATTTCTTCCTTGCGGGATTCGTAGACGACGTGTTCCGACGGGAGATCATCCAGAAAAACTGATCTGTGCGCGCTATGCATGCGACCCGAAGCAGCTTTTTGGGAAGCGTAACTGAGGTAGAGAAGCTGCTTGGCCCGGGTGACCGCAACATAGAAAAGTCTTCTCTCCTCCTCAAGCCCCTCAAGAGTGGAAGCAGATCTATAGTGGGGAAGCAGACCCTCGTTTATCCCGACCACGAACACCACGGGAAACTCAAGCCCCTTTGCCGCGTGAATCGTCATGAGGGAAACTTTTCCCTCTCCGGGATCCGCTCTGTCCTCGTCTGTAGCGAGCAGCACAAGGTCGAGAAAATCAGATAGGGTCATTTCCCCGAAGACCTCAGCGGCATTTAAAAGCTCTTTAACGTTCTCCACCCTGTAGTGCTCTTCTCCGATGTAATCCAGGTAACCGGTACGCTCCAAAAGAGCCTTGATAACGGTTGCCACCGGCTGGTCTTGCGCCGCCGAGCTAAGCTCCTTTATGATGTCAAGAAACCGTGAGAGCGCCAGGAGCGCGCGTCCCGACAGAAGGTTTTCCTCCTGGCTGTATTCAATAGCGTCCAGAAGAGTGAATCCGCCGGCTTCCGAAACCTCGCGCAGTTTTCGAAGCGTGATTTTCCCTATTTTCCTCGGGGGAACGTTCACTATCCTCTCAAAGCTAACGTCGTCCCTCGGGTTCTGAATCAGCCGAAGGTAGGCGACCACGTCCTTTATCTCGGCCCTCCGATAAAAGCCGACTCCCGACACTATCCTGTAGGGGATCCCCCCGGCCCCGAGTCCTTCCTCAATCACCCTCGACTGAAAGTTTGCCCTGTAGAAAATCGCCACGTCGCCCCATGTGAAATCCCCGGATTCGACCAGAAGTGAAATTCGCTCCGCAACAAACTGAGCTTCGTCAGCGCCGTCGCCGGCTCTGAATACCACCGCCCTCTCTCCCGCAGGGTTTTCGGTCCGGAGTTTTTTTTTCTTTCTCCTCAGGTTTTTCTCTATTACCGAGTTCGCAATGCCAAGTATGGTAGACGTCGAGCGATAATTGCGCTCAAGCTTAACAACCCTGGCCCCCGAAAAGTCTCTCTCGAAGTTAAGGATATTGTTTATGTCAGCCCCTCTCCACCCGTAAATCGACTGGCTGTCATCACCTAGCACGAAAAGGTTTCGGTGCCGCTGCGAGAGGGTCTTTACGAAGCGGTACTGAACAACATTTGTATCCTGATACTCATCGACAAGCACGTGAGAGAACCTGTCCTGATAGCGGGAACAAACCTCTTCATTCTCCGAAAGAAGCTTGTTCGCAAGGCGTAGCAGGTCATTAAACGTCATGGCGTTTCGTTTCACGAGCTCATTTTTGCAGAAATCATAAAGCTCTCTCAGCGCGCGGCCGTAAAAGTCATCTTTGAAAAACACGTCTCCTCGGTTCTCAACAGCATCAAATTCGGAAAGCACACCCTTGGGCGAGAAAAGGCTTTCCCCATAGTCAAGCTCCTTCATGCAGTTTTTTATCAAGTTCAGCTGATCGTTCTGGTCGTAGACGACAAAATCCCTAGTGTGTCCCTCAAGAGAATCCGCCTCTATGTTAAGAATCCGAAGACAAATCGAGTGAAAGGTGCCGAGCCAGATGCCTCTTGTCCGCTCGCCCGATAGTTCCCCCGCTCTTTTTTTCATCTCCGCGGCCGCCTTGTTGGTAAAAGTTACGGCCAAGATGTTTCTGGGAGAAATCGAAAGATCGTTCAGCAGGTAGGCGATCCGGTGGGCTATTATCCTAGTTTTTCCTGTACCTGTACCCGCTAGAACAAGCAGAGGGCCTTCTCCATGGCTTACGGCTTCGATCTGGGAAGAGTTAAGTCCTTTAAGAGAATTTTTTGGCACGGGCGCTTTGAACCGTCTTCTTTGGCTGGGGCGGGAGGACTCGAACCCCCACTACCGGGACCAAAACCCGGTGTCCTGCCGTTAGACGACGCCCCAGTCGGGAAGAAGTTTTATGTTACCACATCCGCGCGACTGTTAAAGCAAAAGCCAGAACCGCGGACATAGGCCAAGTTAAAACACCGTCCAGTTTTTGGAGTCCGCTTCTAAGGCAAGTTTCACAAAAGCAGACCGTCTGACGGAAACTTCGCAACAGCAAAAGAAGGATGACTAAAAAGAAACATAAATGGGCTAAGAAGAATCTGGAACCGACAGTGTCGGCGAAAAACAGTGGGTGTTTGGGAGCAATACTGCAGTGATCACATATAAATCAGGCGGTGTTGCAGCCCCGGCATGATTTTTAAATCTTAATTTGCTTTTTATCTTCCGGGTTCTTCCTTCGGCTCCTCCAGTCGCTCCGGATGGTAGAGCCCGGAACCAAAAACATAGACGGGGGACATGGGATCGCCCTTATCGATCCGGACGGCTTTCGCGTAGCCAAGCTTGGGCGAAGAACCTCCGGCACCACCACCAGGCGGGTCGTCCTTCGGATCCTCTGGATCATCCCAGTTGTAGTCGACAAAACCTCCGCCCGGTATCTCCGCCGCGGCTATGATCCTCTGAATAAACGTATCGACACTGTCAGGAGGAGTAAAATCCCACAAGTTTGTCTGCTCAATACTTCTGTTGGCCCCGTTGAATACAACATTGCCCCGGTCATCCATTATATAGATGTAGGTGGAACCATATCGCCAAGGGCCATTTTCAAGCCTGAAGATTCTCCGTAACAGCACGACGTCAATATTGCCAGCAGCATCCCCCACCACCGAATGACCAGAAACACCCCGTGCCAAGGCTCCTGTAAAAAAACTGATCGCCTCTTCCACGAACTGTTTTAGCTCCGCTCGAGTATCCACATATCTGGCTTGCAGAGTCGGCTCGAACTGGCGTAGATTATAAGAGTCGGAAAGCTGCTCATAGGAAGCTTTTTCACTGACCTCCGGGGGCTCATAATCAAAGCCGCCAACCAGGACAAGCTCCTGTCCTTCAGGCGCAAATGGATTGGTAAGCGGAACAGACGTAGCGGCAAACGGAAACGCATAACTCACCTTCGGGTCCCCGTCCTCCCCATGATATCCTACAAAACCCCCTTCCTCCCTGAGAAACTCTTCTCCCACATTCTTGCCACTTGCATCCTGAAGACCAGACCAGTCCTGATCCTCAAGCTTTCTGTTTTTTGCATGGATATACACACCGCCACCCTTGGTAAGAAGAACGAGGTACGTGGAACCATCGTTCCAGTCCCCCCCAACATCCCTGAACTCGTTTATGAGCTGCATCGCTTCTTCAAAACTGGCCGAGTCCTGCAGGCGCCCTGCCGCATATTCCACGAATTCTCTCAAGGTGGTGACATCGTCTGTAACTTCACCGACGGTTATGCCTTCGTCAGAACCGTTATGACAAGCAAGCCCCAACATACAACAGAAAAGAAGCAGAAATTTTACAGTTTTCATGATATTCTCAGTCCTTTTATTTTCCGCTTGATACAATCAGGTTGCTCCCAAGGCGCGGATGGTTCTTCAATTCACCTCGGAAATTTTCTGAGCCTAGCTGCCGCTGTCGTCCGTGGTGCTGTCGTCTTCAGCATCAGGATCGTCGCAAAAAACACCTGCGTATTCCGCGGAGGTGCAGTCGTGGGTTCCACGTTCCGCATGCTCACAATCAAGCAGCTTATCCTCCGTCCCCTCGCACACTACTTCATCAAGCAGGAAATAGATCGGCGGATAAGTGGCCCCATTTATCTGGGTTAGCGGGGTGCCTCCCGCAAAACCCAGCTGGCGACATGCAACCTCCGATTCTTCCGTGCCCCATCCCAGATTCTCATTACCCGCCCCGTCATCACATACCCCCTTCCATTTCTTGCTCGGCTCATCATATATTTCAACCATGCCCGTGAATTCATCCGAGTCCACGGTGATACTAACACCACCACCAAGATCATAAGTAAGCCTAAGGGGCTTTAATCGAAGGGAACCGTCGGGCTTGTCGGTATAGACAGATCCCTCTTCAAAACTGAAAACCTCCTCCTCGTTCTCTTCATCGTCCGTGAAAGTAAGCTTCACCTTGATCCAGTTTTCCTCATCGGCGTCCTGAAGGACATAGGTGGAAGACGTTGCGCCCGAGATCTCGGTCTCGTTCCAGTAAAAATCAACCCTGATCCACTGATAGCTAAAAGAAGTCGCCTCGGTCGGCTTGCCGTCCTCATCGGTGATACCGGTGTGATCCGCGGTAAGCGTCTGGCGCAACTGAGTTGTTCCCGTGATCGCAAGTCGGCCTACGGCATCGTTGTTCGTGGTGGCGGCCGCACAGGTGACGCCAAAAGCCTCCGCGCTTTCGCAATTATGTTCTCCGCGCGTGTTATGTCTGCATTTGCCCTCTCCTAGAATTTTTGCTTCCGAACCCGCGCATTCAAGATTGTCAAGCAGGTAATCCGAATCATCCGGCAACGTCAACTGAGTTATCGGAGTGCCTCCCGAGAAACCCAACTGGCGACACGCGACCTCGGCCTCCTGCCTGCCGATCACCCGAACGTTTCCTTCCTTTTCTGTTCCCAGCACTCCCAGAGCATCATCGCATATTCCCTTCCATTCCCCGGTACCGTCGCCATCCTCATCATCAAATATCTCAAGTCTGCCCGAAGGCGTCGTAGCCGTAGTGAGGTCAATTACCGTACCTGCTGTCTTGTCCACCAGCCTAAGATCGCCGTCGGAGTTGGTCTGCTGTGTTCTCACCTCCACGGGTCCGCCCAGAAGCAAAAACCCGAGCAGGAGGCCAGCCGCCACGATAAAAACGCGCGAAACGTCAAGAGATTTGGCAACTCTTTTTCCAACCCGCGCTACATAATTACCATTGTTCAAAAAGTGATTTCCAAGTTTTCCCAAACACGCCACTCTCATCTTGAGACCTCCTTTTTTATATGCAACGACACTTCTATACTACTGATTTTGGGACTATCTGTCATCCCTTTTTTTTGTTAAGCGGAAATGGGGACCGCGGCCAAGCGGCGCAACTTAAAACGGTTCAGTCCGCAAGAAAGTGCCAGCCTTTTATTCCCCGGGCCAGAAAAACATCAAATTCGGAAGAGGTTCTCAGGTATTCATAGATTTCCTCGGCTTCCCCCTGTTTGCGGAAAACGGAAAAAACCGATGACCCGCTTCCCGAGACGAGCACGAACCGCGCTCCGAGCGACCGGAAAATCTCCCTGAGGGAGAGAATATCGGGGAAAATCCCGAAAACCGCCTCGGAAAGACCGTTTTCAACGGGGAAATCGCCGCGGTGGAACTGCTCCACCAGGGAAGCGCTTTTGACTTTCTCGGGGGAACGGTCGGGGCTCTTCCACCTGCCATAGACTTCCCGGGTCGAGAGGCTCTTACGGGGGAAGAGGATAACGTAGTGAAAAAGCGGAAAATCCGAAATCACCTCTACCCTCTCCCCCACCCCCTCGACAAACGAAGAGGTGGATCTTATAAAGAACGGGACATCCGCTCCGAGAGATGCGGCCATCCGCAGCAGATCTCTATCGGTAAATTTCCTGAGGACCTTGTTAAGGCCCACGAGAACCGCCGCGGCGTTTGAGCTTCCGCCGCCGAGTCCCGCGCCCAGGGGGATATTCTTTTTTATTCCCATCAAGACCTTTTTTCGCATCGCGGCCGCCTCAAGATAAAGGTTGCAGGCGGCCACGGCAAGATTGTCCCTCCCAGAAGGCATCTCCCTTCCCGAAGGAGAAAGACTGATCCCCTCTCCCGGTTCGACCGAAAGGCTTATTTCGTCAAAAAGGCTTACGGGCTGCACTAAGGACTGGAGCTCGTGGTACCCGTCTGGGCGCTTTCCGAGAATCCTGAGAAACAGGTTTACTTTCGCCGGGGAGAGAAGCTTTAGAGAACTCATCTTCGCGCCACGCCCGGCTCGAAATTCATCGTAAGCCTCACGCTTCTAAGCGGAAGCACCAGTCTTTTGAGCTTGGCTGTTTTTTCGTCAAAGCTCAGCAGAAGCCTGAACATGATGTACTTTCCCTCCGGGGTTTTTTCCCGCAGCCTGTATTTGTAGACAAAAACACTGCCGCCTTCATCTTTTAGCCTTGCGTACGGACGGCCGAGAATCTCAATCACTTCGGAGAGGCTTGGGATTTCCTTGTCTTCAAGAGACTTTACAGCCGCGGTGCTGGTTTTCTTAAGCTTTTTCACTTCGGCGCCGCCCACAGAACCCATTATCTTGCCGAGAACCTCTTTGTTTATATACTTTGTGAGACGGTCGGGGAAGACGACCTCGCAGAGTTTTCCGCGACAAAGCTTCATCCCCATGGCCAGATCGAAATTCCCGCTTTCGGTTTTTCTGCCCGGGTATTTTTTCACCAGGTCATAGACCCAAAGCTCCGTGTCCTTGGAAACACGGGTTTTTACGGGTGGCGAGTAGACCATAAGCCATGCAATGTCTTCTGCGAGCAGCGCCGGGTTTTTGAAAGAGAGGCGTAGACCGTCGTGGTCGCTCACACTGAAATTTTCGCTGAAATTCCCAAGCTGGCCCTTTACCTCAAGGAACCTGAAAAGCCGGCATCCCCCCGCCCCCAGACATAAAACAAGCAGAAAAGATATGAGAATTTTTCTTCGCGAAGGCAGCTTTCCCATCAACAATTCGGCATTTCCCCCCAGATATATTATTATACCGTACAGATAGCTGGGATTATCTCTGACAACTTCAAATGTTTGTAAGACTTTTAATTCTGTTCACCGTGGTTCCGCTCATTGAGCTGGCGCTGCTCATAAAGCTCGGAAACCTAATAGGGCTCTGGCCGACTATATCCATAGTCATAGCGACGGGAGTGCTGGGAGCGGCGCTCGCCAGAAACCAGGGCATGCGTACCGTCGGCGCTATAAGAGCGGAACTCGCCCAGGGCAGAGCGCCTACGGAAAGCCTTCTAAACGGCCTTCTTATACTCGTGGGAGGGGTGGTGCTTTTAACTCCGGGACTGCTTACGGACCTTCTGGGGTTCTCCCTTCTTATTCCCTTAACCAGAAACTGGTTCAAAAAAGAACTTCAAAACAGGCTCAGGAAATATGCGGAGAGAAACTCCGGCTCCGCGACCATAATAATCCGCTGAAGGAAAAAACGGCCGCCTTTTACGGCTGAAACGGCTCGTGGCTTATTTTATGGATTATCGGCATGGAGAAACTAACAGACTCCATCAGCTTCTGTCCGTACTCAATAACCCACTGCTCGGGAGCCAGGGCGTAGAAGTCCCCAAGCGTCATCCACTCCCCTCCCCTTACTATCTCCCCGTAGTCGGCGCTCACCAGAAAAGCTGTCATATCTCCGCCGTCCATGGCGTTTAGCACCGAACACTCAACATAGGAATGGACATCCCTTAGGACAGGGCACCTGTTTTTACCCTCGAAGTGGTCTATGCCGGGGAACTTCTGCCTTTCCCTGCCCGAATAAAAGCCGAAGTTTCGCACAAGGGCTATCTGATCTTTTTTCAGAAGGTGAACCACGAGATTCCTGCTTTTCATTATGAATCCGTGAGTGTGGTTCCCCTTCCATATCCCGATAAGGAGTCTCGGGACGGTATGGACTATGGAGGAGGTAACAAGCGTTACGGCCACCTGGCCGTTTATATCATCCTCCCGCCTGCTGGTTATAACCACGACCGGGGAACTATGCCAGAAAACCCCTGAAACCGAAGACGCGTCGTTCACTAGAAAACTCCTTTTTTATACCGAGCAAAAAATGCTGCGGGAGAATTGAAAAAACATCCCCCTTGTGCTATAGTAACCCGATCTTTTAAGTTTACCCGCAACAACGCGTCGGCGCCTTTTAAACAGACTGAAATCCTATTATGAAAAAAATAATTCCGGCGGTCGCTTTTCTCTTCCTGGTCGTTGGTGTTCTGCACATTTCTGGGTGCTCAAAGAAGACTCCCCCGCCTCCCCCGCCTGAAGAACCCTCAACGGAAGTTGAGTACAGGGTTCTGGCAGTTTCAGAAAAACTTGAAGAAGCCCGCGCGGAAAACGCCGAAGACACCTGGGAATATCAGGAGGCGGAAAAACTTTTCGAGCTGGCCAAAGATCTGATCAGCAAGGGAGAGCTTGAGGAGGCGGAAGAGATTCTTTCTCAGGCGGAACTCAGGGCCACCCAAGCGGTTGGAGCCGTCAGGGAAGATACTTACATGGAGGGCTTTGACGAAGAGGCGCAGGAAAGACGAAAATCCCTGCTCCGCGGCTCCTTCTCAAGGGAAAACCTCATTAACCTTCCCACTTCGGACGTGTTTTTCGAATTCGACAGAGCGGAGATATCAAAAGAGGCAATGGAGGTAATCGACAGCAACATAAGCGTCTTTGAAAAAGATGAGGACAAAATCAAATTCATCCTTGTCTTCGGTTTCTGCGACACCCGCGGGACCGAGGAATACAACCTGTCCCTCGGAAAAAAAAGAGCGGATGAGATCAAGAAATACATGATCGGGCGGGGAGTGTCTCCTGACATGCTGCACTCCATCAGCAAGGGAGAGACGGAAATATGGCAGGAAGGAACGTCCGAAGAGGCCTACAGCCGCAACAGGCGTGGACACTTCATGGCTCTCTCAAAAGATAATTCTTCAGACAACCAATGAGAAAAAAATATCTGGCCGTCGCCGCAATATCGTTTTGCTCCATGTTCATGTACGGGTGCGTAGCATCGGAAGGAGACATGGATTTTCTTTACTCAAGGCAAAGGGAAATTGAAACGACTTTAAAAAAAACGCAGAAGGATATCGACTGGCTAAAGGCGGAAGTCAAGAAAGAAGAGAACATACTGGATCTGAATGAAAAGACTTTCGAACTCGAAAACAAGCTCCTGGAACTGGAACAGATAATAGGAGAAATGCACACGCAGAATGAAGAGCGCTTTAAGACAATAGAGGGCAGATTGTCGATGAGAGAAAGCTCTGTATCCCAAGACTCAGTCCCGAAACCGGAAACACCGCCCGCAACGGATCCCCCGAAGACTCAGGAAAGTTCAACCGGGGAACCCGAAATGAAATCCCCTCCCGTGGAAAAGGATCCCAAGGAGAACTACGATCTTGGACGAAAGGAGTTCGCCGACGGTAATTACGAGGCCGCAAGAGCGACGCTGAGAAAATACCTGGCCAATGCCCCCAGGAGCGATGAGGCTTCAGATGCGATGTTCTTTATCGCGGACTCCTATTTTAGGGAAAAGCTTTACGAAGAAGCCATACTCGAATACCAGAACATAATCGAAACCTGGCCCGCCAGCCCCAAAATCCCTCTTTGCCAGCTCAACCAGGGACTCGCTCTTATGGAGATAGAAAAACCGAACGAGGCAAGTCTTTTTTTCGAATCCCTGATTGAGGCATACCCGGAGTCGCCCGAGGCCGCCGAGGCGAAAAAACACCTAAAGAGCCTGTCGGCACCGGAAGAATAAAAACTTCAATTGTGGTCACCTCCTAACCGTTTCTTATGAATACTGACAACTCAGAAAAGCTTTTTCGCAGGGCGAAAAACGTTCTCGTGGGCGGTGTAAACAGTCCCGTGAGGTCTTTTGCGGCCGTGGGAGGTTCTCCCCTTTTCATATCAAGGGCCGAGGGTTCTTACGTGTATGACGCGGACGGCAACAGGTTCATCGACTACGTGGCCTCGTGGGGTCCCCTGATACTGGGTCACTCACACCCCTCGGTCGTAAGCGCCATTGAGAAAAGGCTTCCTCTTGGAACCAGTTTCGGCGCCCCGTGCGAACTGGAAACGGATCTTGCCACGCTTATAGCCAGAAGCTTTCCCTCGATTGAAAAGGTTCGCCTGACCAACTCCGGAACCGAGGCAACGATGAGCGCCATAAGGCTCGCAAGAGCGGTCACCGAGAGGGAATACATAGTCAAGTTCGAGGGGTGCTACCACGGGCACTCGGATTTTCTGCTTGTAAAATCCGGTTCCGGAGCCACGACTTTCGGTAATCCGAGCAGCGCCGGGGTTCCGAAATCGTTTGTGAACAGAACGCTGCTTGCGCGGTATAACGACATAGGTTCCGTCGAAAGGCTTTTCGCGAAGTACCCCCGGAAAATCGCCGGAGTGATAATCGAACCCGTGGCTGGGAACATGGGAGTGGTAACCCCGGGAAGAAGCTTCCTCAAACAGCTGCGTTCGATATGCAAAAAACACGGAGCAGTTCTTATCTTTGATGAAGTCATAACAGGGTTTCGACTCACAAGAGGGGGCGCTCAGGCGCTGTTCGGCGTAACCCCGGACATAACCTGCCTCGGGAAAATAATAGGAGGAGGGCTTCCGGTGGGAGCATACGGTGCAAGCGGGGAAATAATGCGGATGGTTTCCCCGGAAGGTCCCATGTACCAGGCGGGAACCCTGTCGGGAAATCCCCTTGCCATGGCGGCGGGGCTTGCGACCATAAAAGAACTTAACGCAAGAACCTACAAACGCCTGGAGGGCTTAACCGGCTCTCTGGTATCGGGAATAGAGGAGGCAATAGCCGAGCTCGGTATCTCCGCCACCGTAAACTCGGTAGGCTCAATGTTCACCGTGTTTTTCACCGCAGAGAGGGTCACGGATTACGCCGGGGCGCTTGGATGCGATACCGAAAAGTACGCGAGCTTCTTCAGAAATCTTCTTCAAAACGGGGTCATGTTTCCCCCGTCTCAGTTCGAAAGCGTATTTGTTTCAGCCGCGCACACGAAAAAACAGATAGACCAGACGCTTCAAGCCATACGCACCTCACTTAAGGAAATTTCCTGAGGAGAGAAAAATCAGAAATCCTAACTGGCTTTTTTTCGCTGTAATCGGAATTGAGTTCGCTTTTTCCGTCATAGCGGGGCTCTTCCTCGGCGACTATATCGACGGAAAACTTGACACCGCCTTCCCTTTCTTTACCCTGCTAGGTCTTGTGTGCGGAGTAATAGCGGGACTGACCCTGCTTTTGCGGACCCTGAAACTGAGACAGAAAAGAGAAGACGGCAACGATGAAGAATCTTAATCTTGGAGTTGAGAAACTGTCTTTGGCCGTAACGGCACTTCTTTTCGCCGTGAATATCGCCATCGGGGAAAGAGAGGTCGCGGTGGCCATAGCGGTCGCGGGAGTACTTTTTCTGCTGGATTACGTGGCCATAAAATTTGTCGTAAGAGCGCTTGCGGAAAACAGGTATTCACTCGCGTTTTCCATATTCATACTGGTTATGAAATTGCTCGCGCTGCTTGCGATAATAGCGGTTTTACTCCTATTTGCAAAACTAAATATATATGGTTTAATGATAGGCTTAGCTTCCGTAATGATAATAATAATAGGTAAGGGTTTGAAGGGCTAGACATGGAACATTTCAGCTGGTTTTCACTGGCCGGTCTTATAGAATACGACCATATTCTGGGCGGAGTGCTCGTAATTTTGTTCATACTGTTTACGGGCTTGAGGATAAAAAATCATTACTCGAAAGAAGAATCCGTAATCCCCGAAGAAAAGCCGTCGATGAATGTTTTCTACGAACTCATTGGGCTTGAGTTTCTTTTCACCACAATTGAAACCGTGTTCGGATCCCGCGAGAAAGCCAAAAAATACTTCCCGCTTCTAGCCGGGTCGTTTTTCTTCATATTGTTTGCGAACCTGCTGGGAATGATTCCGGGCTTTCTTGCGCCGACCGGAAATCTCAACACCACGGTCGCGTGTTCGCTTCTCATATTCGTCGTGTACAACTACTACGGAATAAGGGAGCACGGGTTCGGTTACCTGAAACATTTTCTGGGCCCGGTAATTTTCCTAGCGCCGCTTATGGTGATCATCGAGGTGGTAAGCCATCTCGTAAGACCCCTGTCGCTTTCCCTAAGGCTTTTCATGAACATAACGGGCGACCACATGGTGCTTGGGGTATTTACCAACCTCACGCATATATTGATTCCCATGGCTTTTGTGGGACTAGGTATTTTCGTATCTTTTCTACAGGCTTTTATATTCGCTATGCTTTCGACCATATATATCGCGCTTGCCGAAGCGCATGAACAATGAAACCTAATTCTACTATTGACATAAATCTAGGAGGTAAGAAATGAGAAGGTTGTTTTCTTTTATAGGTCTGACGGCGCTTGTTTCGCTGGGCGCTTTCGTTCCTGACGCGGTTGCCGCGACGGAGGGGGGCCTAGGAGAAATGGCGAAAATGGGGCTTGGCATCGGTGCCGGCGTAGGAATAGGCATAGCCGCCGGCGGCGCGGGAATAGGACAAGGGCTCGCAACGGCTGGCGCCCTTGACGGCATAGCAAGAAATCCCGGCGCTTCGGGGAAGATTCAGCCGCCGATGATTATTGGTCTCGCCCTGATCGAGTCTCTGGTAATCTACGCCCTGCTGATAGCATTCCTGCTTCAGGGAAAAATCTGACGCATACACAACAAGGACGGGGAACAGCGGAACAATACGTCGTTCTCCGTCTTTTATTTTATTCCCTGCCGTTCCGTTCATGGCCTGTTGTGGGAGAAGAACCCGTTATTTGCAGATTCCGGCCTTCCATCCAAGCCATGCATCTTATGTAAATTACCCGAAAGACATATTTCGCGAAGAAGTGCTCCGACTGTAATCACAGGTTTGTCGGCACACCCGCAACCTCTTTTTTTAATTTAGTGTCTTGTATAATAGACAAACTAATGTCTATCGGTAATAATATAAGACAAATTATGAAATCACAAGCACCAAGAACGCTTCCTCGGGCAGCCCGGCGAGCTTTAGTGAAACTCGGCGCGGATATAGCTGTTGCGCGCAAAAAACGCCGTATCTCGACGGTCTCAATGGCGGAACGCGCCTTTATCAGTCGCGCCACGCTTTACAAGGTTGAAAAGGGCGACCCCACAGTCTCGATAGGTATCTACGCGGCAGTTCTCGCTATCCTTGGTCTCGCAGAAGGCCTCGGTCAAGTTGCCGATCGCATCAATGACACCTTGGGTCTTGACCTCGACGAGGACCATCTGCCCAAGAAAATCATGCCTACCCGCCGCAGGAAAAACAGGATTTTCCGATGACAGACACAATTGAAGTCCATATTGATCGGCCAGACGGTGCACGCATGGTCGGACTGTTACGCCATTTCAGGCCCCAAGGCCGAAGTTCTGTATTCGAATATGCGGACGAATGGCTCGGTGATCCCGCTGCCTTTGCTATTGATCCGGAAAATCTGCCACTACAGGTCAGATCGTGAGCGAAGCTTGAAGGATAACCGCTAACTGTTGTTGCCGGGATAATTTTTCAGAACAAAATCTATAGCCTCTTCCTTTGAGGAAAGCCTGTTTTCAAGCTGGAGTTCTTCCACCTGTCCCAGTATTTCGGAAAAAACGGGACCGGGAGAATAACCGAGGTCTATAAGATCCCCTCCGCCGAGAAGCGGAAGGGGCTTTATTTCCTCCCGTCCGTACTCCTCCATCTTTTCCCTGATAAAATCGTAGGCGTCCGTTTTCCCGTGGCTGGCCATGCAGTCGGCAAGATGCATTTGCATATGTTCTTCAAAATACGGAAGTGAAAGGAATTTTTTCAGGGTACTTTCTCTCATATTGAAAACGTCCTTGAACTTGAGATGCTCGAGGATAAGCTCGGAAATTCTCTTTATCTGCTTTTTGGAAAATCTGAGCCTCCTGCATATATCCTCCGACATCCTGGCCCCCACCCTGTCATGTCCGTTGAACCTTATCCTGTCGGATTCGCTGTAAGTAGGCGGCTTGCCCACATCATGGAGAAGCGCGGCAACCGCAAGTTCCTCAGAGTAGCGGCCGTCTGTGTTGCCATAGAGCATCTCCATCACGAGACAGGTGTGGTCAAACACATCACCTTCGGGATGGAACTGAGGAGGCTGCTGCACTCCATGCATGCATTCGACTTCCGGGAGAAAGTGCTGAAGAAGACCGCAGGAGCTCAGAAGACTGAGTCCGGCACCCGGATTTTGGCGGGTAAGTATCTTAACGAGTTCTTCCCGTATTCTCTCTCCGCTTACAACAGATATGCCTGAAGCCGCCTCACGGATGGCCGAAAGCGCCGCCCCGTCAAGCTCAAAACCGAGACATGACGTAAAGCGCACCGCCCTCATCATTCTCAACCTGTCCTCGCCGAACCTTTTCTCGGGATCCCCTATGGTCCTGACCAATCCACGTTCAAGATCCCCAAGGCCTTCCACATAATCGTAAAGCTCTCCCGAAACCGGGTCGTACAACATGCCGTTGATCGTAAAATCCCTTCTTCGGACATCTTCTTCCGCACTTTTCGTGTAGTCGACACTTTCTGGGTGTCTTCCGTCACCATATCTTGACTCCCTCCTGAAAGTGGCAACCTCAAACTTCATGTCTCCTTTTATCACGAGCACCACGCCGAAGCTCTCCCCCACGGCCACGGTCTTCTCAAACGCTTGCTGCACCTGCTCCGGAGTCGCGCTTGTGGCTATATCGATCTCGTCGCACGCAACACCAAGCAGGGCGTCGCGCACGCATCCGCCCACGAAAAAAGCTTCGTGCCCCTTTTCCCCGAGGGTCTTTACGATCTCAAGTGCCCCCGCGAAAGTTTTCTTCTCAAAATCAAGTTCCCTTTTCATAAATTCGTCACCATAGCGCGCAAACCGGTTAAATTATAGTTTTTAATTTTACCCGAATCACAACCGGTAAAGGCGGTCCGAAGAACAATGAACCAAAGGAATTTCCATAATTTTCTTGCACAAAAGACAAAGGAAAACGGCTCAAGGCTGCTGTTTCAGAAAAAAGACGGGTGGAGCTGGAAACAAATCACCTGGCCCGATCTTTCAACCGAGGTTGAAAGTATAGCCTGTTTTCTTCTGAATTCGGGGTTCTCCACCGGAAGCAGAATTGTTGTTCTCTCTCCCAACACTCTGGAGTGTCTTTTCTTCGAACTGGCTGTATTAACGCTCGGAGGAATCTCCCTGCCAGCAAGGAACATGAAGGAAGCAAGAGAGATCCTTCTGAACTCGGCTGGAAACTGCTTTTCCCTTTCCGCAAGCGCTGATGACGCGCGGGGACTCGTTAACGACCCCGTGCTCGCAGAGAAAATAGAAAAAGCCTTTCTTAGCGTGAATGAAAGGATTCCCGTGGAGGAAAAAACAGTCAGTTACTCAAACGTCGTAAAATTCGGCTTTCTCGCCAGAAAAAAGCTTAAGGACGAAATAAGCGCGCTTGGAAGTTCGGTAAAAGAAGACTCAGCGGCTGTAATATTCAACGCGGGAGTCGGCCCGGCTGAGAGTAAGAGCTTTTCCCATGGAGACATACTTGATCTTCTGCGCCTCTCGGAACAGGATTTGGGAGCGGTTTCGATCGAGGACCAGACGTTTTCCTACCTTCCCCACAGCGGTTCTTTTTCGAAATTCGCCAATCTGCTTAACCTGCAGACCGCGGCTAGGGGGGCCATAGCGGAGGACGCTGAGGGTTTTTTTGCGGATGTTCCCGAGATAATGCCGGTTATGGTCTTTCTTCCGGGCGCGGAGATTGAAAACGTAGTTAACAAGCTTTGCGGTGAAAACGGTTCGGCGGAAACCCTCAGAAGTGGTCTCGGCGGAAGGATAAGGCTGATACTTACGGATGTCTCCCCACCTGAGAAAACAAGAGCCCGACTGCTCGCAGAGAACATATCCGTTGTCGAGCTTAGGAGCCTTTCGGTCATCTCCTGAAGATCAAGTCTGCGGTTCGTTCTCCGTCCCCTCAACGCTGCAAAACGCCTTGCCTCTGCTGAGTCTTAAAACGAGCTTTTCCTTGTGCTCAAGCGTCCGGGAATCCTGCACTATCTCGCCGCTTTCTTCCTTTGAAACTATGGCGTACCCCCTCTGGAGAACACCGAAAGGGTTAAGAGAAGTGAGTTTTCCCGAATAATTCTCGATGCGGCGTTCAAGATTCTCAATCCGGAAGGTCATGTGATGTTTGAAGCTGTTTGCGAGTCCGTCAAGCTGCATGGAGAACATATCGATGCGGCTTGTGAGAGAAAAATCGAGCCTGCGGCGAAACTGCGCGAGATCTTCGAGAATCTCCCTTTTTTCCTTTACGGCAAGTTCGGCGGCCATTGAAGGCGTGGCCGCCCTCACGTCGGATACGAGATCGGCTATGGTCACGTCCACTTCATGACCTACGGCGGAGATCACGGGAAAGGGGGAAGCGGCGATTTTCCTCGCAACCCACTCATCGTTAAAAGCCCTCAGATCTTCTTTTGACCCCCCTCCCCTGGTTACGATCACAAGATCAAGGTCTTCCATGCCGTAAAGCCTCTCAAGAGCTTTAACTATCTCACCCGGGGCACCATCTCCCTGAACGCTCGCGGGTGAAATAATCACCTCAACATTGGGAGACCTTCTGTACACGACCTTTATGACATCCCTCACGGCGGCTCCCGAAGGAGAAGTAACAACCCCTATTTTACGGGAGAGAAACGGAAGGGGTCGCTTTTTCGAGACGTCAAAAAGTCCCTCTTCCAGAAGCTTTTGCTTGAGTCTTTCAAGTGCGAGCGCATCGGCACCCACTCCTTTCGGTTCCATAGCGCTTACGTATAACTGGTAAACGCCGTTTTTCTCGTAAACCCCCACGCGAGCAGCGCATATAATTTCCATTCCGTTCTCCGGCGTGAACTTTATTTGCTGGTTGTCCCTTCTGAAGCAGGCAGCGGAGATCTGGCTTTGCTCATCCTTTAGGGAAAAATACCAGTGGCCGCTTGCGTAATGCCCCTTAAAACCGGAGATCTCTCCCGCAACCCATATCGTCTGCCCGCCGAACTCAAGTTCAATCGCCCCTTTTATCGAGGAATTGAGTTCCGATACACTGTAGATTTTTCTGCTCATCTTCAACCTAAGCTAATCGGTTGGCAGTGCGTTGGCAAGGCCATAGACCAAGAGATCACGCTCGACATAGTTTAAACTGTAAAAATTCCCTAATCCGTAAGAATCGATTTAAATTGCCCTGATTGACCGGATCTTTCAGTAATGGAGACTGGAACAAGCAGCATAACAGAACTTACCAAAATTACTGTCATTATCTACTACAATCATCCCTCTCCCTTCCACGGTTGACCGGGCAACAATGCAATGAGCCGTGTGGAAACGCTTCTAGCCAGCTCTTCCATATTCCAGAGGCAGCCAGGCGCCAGCAAGGGTACTATGTCGGCGTCAAATCGCGGGTCTTGCAGTTTGTCCGCCATGTTTCGTTCAAACAAGGCACGGGTGATGTGGTCGCCGCCCCGTTTCATGTATTCGAAAAATGCTGTGATAACACGTTCGGGATCGACAGCCGCGTTATCCAGCGCAGTTGCCAAGTCAAAAAGATCCCGTCCTTTCTTGCGCTGATAAAGGGCGCGCAATTTCGTGCCGAGAAGCTCGTCTAGCGAGTACGTAACAATATCACAGGTTCCGTTAAACCAGGAAGAAATGACGGAAAAAGGAACTTTATTATAGCCAAAGACAGAGAAGTGCTCGCGGGAATTGATCTCAATTTTCAGAGTCATGCGTAAAGGCGGTGTATCTTCTGATTCAAACCTGTAAAGAAGCGTAACGGAGCGCTCGGTCTGTTTCCATTTAGGTTTACCGAGCCACGGATCGAGAACTTCGTGAATGGAATCCATTATGGCACCGGCGGGTCCGGGAGCTATCCGAACCAGATCTATATCTTCCGAATAACGGCTCGACTGCTCCAGGTAGAGTTTGTAGAGGGCCGTGCCGCCATGAAAAGCAAGTCCGGCCGCCAAGACGGGATGGGAAAATATTTCAACTAGCGCGCGGCTTATTATTAGGTCCTGCTCGACTTGGAAATCCTCCAGCCACGGTGCCTGAGTTCGCCACTCGGCGATGTAACGGTGCGGGATCATACCTCAGACTCCACGTCGGCATTTACCAACAGCCGCCAGTCATCGGCGCGCCTCGCGTGATCTACGGCGGCATGCGGAATGAGCGGCGTGATGTCACGGGCGTAGCGCCGCACATAGTTCTTTAGCGGCAACGCCTTATCCGCCGCGCCGACAAGTTCCAGGAGATAGCCAAGGCGCTGAGCCCAGGTGACCGGAGCGGTTCGCGCAGCTTCGCACAGCAGATTCGGATCAATTTCTTCAGCAAGTTCGCAGAGAATTGTCGCCACGTTGTCCCACCCCGCAGCGCGTCGCGCGTAACCCACCAAGTCAACCGCGGTTGCTTCAACGGTTGAAAGAAGAAGCGTCCCGCATGGCGTATTGAGAGTCTGAACCGGAACCTCGGCAATGCGCGCCCGTGAGATGAAGGAAACCCTGACCGCGCCACAGGAAATCGGGCGGCGGCTTCCGGAGACGGCGACTTGGAATACCTGCGGACGGTGATGAGCGGCCCCATGATACTGGGCGGCGGAAAGCAAAGCGACATAGTACGGTCGTTCACGACGCTCCATAAGCTGCGGGATAAACTGGGCCGGAGGCAGACATCCGAAGCGTCGGTATTCGGGCGGCACGATGACGTAGAAGCCACGGCCCGGACTCGCAACCAAACCTTTTTTCACCAGCCTTCCAAGAGCAAGTCTAGTCGCAGCATCTGATACGCCTAGTGCCGAACGTATTTCCGCGGCAGTGAAATGGTACCGGCCGACCGAGGCAAACTCATCTATGACACTGCTTGCCCTAGGGCGCTTATTATTCATGGCAGTCTCCGTATTGATATGCATAAAATATCATTATCTGCTATAATAAGTAAATAATTTCCTAAGTCAAGCTTAAATTTCCGTCCAAATACCAAAAGCTTTGGTGAAATTCCCCAGAAAAGCCACAGGCAAGCGGCGGCACAGAATCTTCGTATAGGTAAACATCCAAGCGAAAGCACGGAGCCGCTTTTAGAGACGAGGGTAAAGCTTCAAAGAATGTTCCCGAAGAGAAAACCTACTCAAACAGATGAGGGGACTGGCTTTTCACCTTCTCCAGGATTTTGTCTGAAACCTTGAGATTTTCAAGATCCCCAAGACTGAAAAGCTGGGAAGCCCGCAGTTTTTTCGCGCCCGCAAGATTAGCATCCCTCAGGATCGCCCCGTCGAAATTGGCAAGCTTGAGGTCAGCTCCCGCAAAATCGGCACCCGTAAGATCAGCGCCCAGCATGTGGGCTCCTTCAAGGTTAGCATTACTGAATACCGCGCCACGAAGATCGCATCCTTCAAGATTAATTCCGCGCAGATTAGCCCCGGAGAAATCCGCGCCCACCAAACTGCACCCCTTGCAGAAAGCGAGCTTGAGAACCGATTTCGCAAATACCACACCGTCAAGATTAAGCCCGTTAAGATTAGCCCAGCCAAGATCCGGCAGAACATCGGGCTCCTCTCCCCGCCAACGGTTCCACGCGGCCGCCCCCTCCTTTATTTTCGAGACGTGATTTGAATCAGCCACAGTATCATACCGCCAGTGAAAATCCGAAAACTTTAAACGCGGACAAAAGGATATAAACCGCTATCGCGAGAAGTATTATGCTTCGAAGAAACCCCCTTAGACCACCTTTCATCTTGCCTCGAATCCTCTCCCCGCAGGCAAGACAGACATCAGTTTTCGCGGTGCTTTCGTAACCGCACTCTTCACATCTTCTGACAGGTTGCAGCGGCATCGGATTATCCCTTTTTCCTCACTCGACTCTCCGCAGGGCGGAACGGACGAAGACCGGATGAACCTCTTCAATGCTCTGCGCAAGCTGCCTGACGACATTTCTTATATCCCACTGTGCCGAGGTAGACATTCTGAGATTCGTCAGGTGATAAAGCTCCCATAGGTCGAAACTGCCCGAAACCCTCCTGTTATGAGCATTTGTGACAACATAGCTCGCGACATCGCGAAAACCAGCGTCAATGAGTTTTTCGTAGAACTGCTCGCTTCGTCCGACGGCCTCGAGCAGGAGTTCCTCCGTTCCTGATTCCGTAACGTGCGGGGGAATAGTCACGCCTTGCTCAATAGAAGGCTCCTTCGCGGTCCAGTTGACTTTCCTGTGCCTGAGCAGTTGATGCCACGCCGCCTCGCTCAGGACAAACTCCGCGTTGTAACTAACCGATTTGAATATCCCGGCCGGGTTATCGTGCCTTCCGAGTGCCTCAACGGCAATTGAGAAAATCCCCTCAAGTTCAGAGGTGTTTTCGGAAAGATGTCTTTCTATATCGCCGGCTGAAAGTCCCGAGAATTCGAAAAGAAGCCCCCTAGCGATCTCCTTTAACGCCTCGACCTGGGGACGTTCCTTTCCCTTTCCTGTGTAGTCAAAAAGAGTCACAGAGGATCCGTTTTCGGGTTTGCTTTTTTCCGGACCGCCAAGACCGCGGGAAAATTCCGCAAGCGCCTCGCGCGTTTTGACTATGTAAGGGTTTTCGTCAGCGTATTTTACAAGCGTAGGAACGGAGAATCCGACCTCGCTTTTTATCTCCTCGGCCCTTTTTCTCGCCTCAAGGTAGCAGCTTGAAAGAAGCGCGGAGATAGTCTGCTCTATGGCTCTTGCGTTTGCCGTCATACCCAGATTCGTAAGGGTAGAGAGATTAAGAGCGTACCTCGCGTCTTCAAACGCTATTTTCTCAAGCGCCCTGAAGTGGGGTTTTTCCTCCTTGCCTTCGGGGACGGGAAATTTTCTTTTCAGAAAATCAAAAAGTTCCCCATTAAGCCTCGAGTAAACTTCGTACTGAAAATCGCAAAGCGACTCGAACTCTCTTTTAAGAGCCGGGTGTGAGTCAAGCTCTTCGGGAATGTAATTATCGCCTTTGCGCGGTCTCTGGTATCTCTGGGAATATTCGGTGAACGAGAGAAACTCGTTTGCGCACTCAAGCAGGGAAGAGAAAAGTCTTGAAACCCTCTCAACGCCTATGTGCACAGTCGCGTGCTCGGCAACAGAGGCGTGACCGTAGTTAAGAACCCATTTTTCATGGAACTTCTCCGCCCTGTCCCTCCCCATCTCCTGCTCCCTTATCACAGTATCTATGTTTTCCCTGAAACTTTTCGGGCTTCTGCTTACATAGGCGAAGATAACAGCAACGACTTCTTCGGGAATATTGCTTATGGTATAAATGTCCCTGTCGAGATTCGAAACGTAACGTTCCATTTCTCGGGCGACGCTATTATCATCCAGTGCCATTTTCACCTCGACAGACAAATCTGCTCCCCGGTCCCCAGCCCATGGCCCAAGCGGTTCAGGAAAGCGTTTGCGTTTCCTTGAGTTTATCGACTATGTAAGGCATCACCATGCTGGGGCTTCCGTATATGACGGCGCTCACGTGATCGTCAGCTGGAGTTTTTCTCTCGCCGATAATAACGACCCTGTTTCCCTTGTTCATGACCTGAAAGGGAAAAGACGCCACGGGTTCGATTTCCAGGTTCGCCCCGACGATTATGAAAAGATCGCAGTGCTGAAGCCTCATCCAAGATTCTCTTATCTCCCAGTGAGGAAGTGGCTGGCCCGGAAAGGACAGCGGAGGCTTCATCTGGTCGCTTTGACATTCCCTGCACTTCGGAATACCGGTTTTGCTGTCTTCAAGAGAAAGCAAAATCCCGTCAGTCCGGTAATCGTTTCCGCATTCGTGGCAGTGGACCCAGTTTATCGTCGAGTATATCTCTATTATCTTTTCGCTGCCGGTTTTGCTGTGCAACCCGTCGGCCGCCTGGGTCAAAACGCAATCGACGTTGCAGAGAAACTCCATCTCGTAAATCGCTTCGTGGGCGGGAGAAGGCCGAGCCTCTGAAATTCTGGGATAGAAATCCTTTATTTTTTCCCAGTACTCCCTTCTGACCTCTGGGCGATTCTTGAATTTTCCTATGTCGGGATTGAAGCTAAGATCTGAAACGTCCGGCAGCCCGACATCAAGGGAAAGCTCAACTCCAGTAAGAAAAACTACTTGGGAGGACTCCCGAATCCAGGTTACTGTAACCGAAAGCGCATCCTGTTCCTGCTCGCTCATTTCAGGTTTTGATTATAACCGCTTGCGTCAACTGTCCGCAAATTGATTGCAGCTTACCGACAGCAAACGAATTCAGACCGCGAAAAACACCGGATCAGTTGTTCTTCGGAACTGATCCACCCGCTACGTTTGGCACTTGAAACCACGCTGAATAAAAGCAGGCGGCGAATTAAAACTGTACTTGCACCGTACGCGTCAATTTGCATGTAGTGATACGTTCGGGGAAACCACGGAAATGCATTACGCCGCCGCAACTGCCTACTCGCATCGCAGCATTTTGACAACGAATTACAGCAAGATATTCTTTTTGGATTAAAAATTAACAGTGGAACATCCGACCTTAAATAGAGTAATACTGTTTCCATGGCAGAAAAAACAATTACTCCGAAAAACATATGTCTGATTGGAGCGCCGGTTGACAGCGGAAAACGTCAGAAAGGCTGTCGAATGGGACCGGATGCGCTGCATGTCGCCGGTCTGGCGAAGGCTCTTGAGGATCTGGAGCACAACGTGCGTGACATAGGTTCCATTATCCCATCCGAAATTCTTTCCTCACCCATTCATGTTCCGGTACCCGATCCGATGCTTGACGATGCTATGCTTGATGACCCGATGTTTGACGAACCGATCATCCACGAGCCCGAACAGACCGTCAATTGGATTGAAGCCCTGCAGAAGGTCGGAGAAGACCTCGGCGATGAAGAATTACCGATTTTTCTTGGAGGCGATCACTCGCTCTCCATGGGTTCTGTCTCCGCAATGGCCCTACGGACCGCCAAGATGGACCGCAAGCTCTTTTTACTCTGGATTGATGCCCATAGCGATTTTAACACGCCCATGACAAGCGAAAGCGGACATACTCACGGCATGTCCGTCGCTTGGCTGACCGGGCAATCGGGCTTTGAAGTCGAAGAGTTTCCCTCTCCGCCTTGTCCGATCTCGGGGGAAAGAGTAGCGCTAGTCGGCCTGCGTTCCGTTGACCGGATCGAACGCATCGGGCTTAAATCCAGTGGAATCGAGCTTATCAATATACGTTCCGTGAGCGAAGGAGGCGTCCGCGCACCACTCTTATTGGACTATCTAAACTGGGTACGTGAGGAAGAAGGTCTTCTGCATGTCTCTTTTGATGCCGACTCGCTAGATCCGTCGCTGGCTCCGGGCACAGGCACTCCGGTCTCCGGGGGACTGGGACTGCGGGAAGCTTACCTTATTATGGAGATGATCCACGAGAGCGGGCTTTTGTCATCTCTTGATCTTGCGGAGTTAAACCCGTTTCTCGACAACAGGGGACAGACGGCAAAACTCCTGGTTGACCTGACCGCGGTTATATTCGGAGAGCAGGTTTTCGCCGGCACCAGAGATTAGATTCCGCGGAAAATTCTTTCCATAGATTTCATCCTGTTAAAAGCTCTTGAGGAGAAACTCTTCATAACATAGTGAGTCTGGTTTAGATCGATTGCTCTTCAACGGACAGGTAGAATATCGTGTTATGGGCGTAAAACCTAAGGAAATAAACGAATTTACTGAAAAAGCTCTTCAGATCGTCTGGGATGACGGAGAAGAAAACATATTCTTTTACGACGAACTCAGGGAAATCTGTCCCTGCGCCACCTGCAGGAGACTCAGAAAGAAAAGCAGGACGGGAAAACTTCCGTTTAAAAAACGCATTCCCCTTGGAAAAAGCGGCTTGGCACCGGAGAGAATAGAATACGTTGGGAATTACGCTATAAGGTTTATAGGAGAGACCTGGTGCGAAACCGGGTTCTACACATTCGATTTTCTCAGAAAAAACTGTGTGCCGGGCAAATAACGTCCCCGCGTCGGAAAATCACGCCCGCGCGCTTATCGAAAGCCAGTTTCTGGTAACGAAGTGGTCGCCGTCTTCATTCACTTCCCCGTGGAGAAGGATGGCGGGTTCAACCGCGTTTTTCATCGCATCGGACGCAACATCATCCGGATAGCCGTGAAGAGCCCCTGAGGCGTACTGCTGGAAGGAACTTATATGTTCCCACGCTTCTTTGGTAAGATCGGCGGCAAATTCCTGAGCATCAATAAGATCAAATCCCACCTTGCCAACCAGTTCTTCGTAGTAAGAACGCGGGTGAAATTTCGCGGCCTCGGCTTTTTTCTCAACCCTAACTCTCTTCACTCCCTGTTTTTTCAGGAACTGGACGGCGTTTTTCACCTGGGTTCTGTAGAAAGGTATTGTTTCCGCGGGCCTTGCCTCTTCGTAGAAAGCGGTGTTGAAAAAAAACCAGCCTCCAGGCTTGAGTGCTTTTTTAATCGCCTTAAGGCTCAGAATCTGCTCCTCCTCGTCAAGGTAGTGAATGCCGTTACCCCATATCGCTACGTCAAGGCTTTTCGGAGGCAAATCAAGTTCCTGTATGGATGAATTTATAAGAGTCAGCTTGTCAACCTCTTTCTCAAGCCTGCGTTTGGCAAGCTTAAGCGCGCCGGCCGACTGGTCAAGGCAGAACACCGCGGACTCCTTGAGGTGCGAGGGAAGCATATCGAAAAAAAGCTGGGCCATTGTGCCCGCGCCGGTAGCGATGTCAAGAAACCTGTCAAGACTCTCCACTCCCCTGTCGACCATTATCTGTATCCAGTTTCTTGTTATATCGCCGTTTACCTTTCTGTACTCTTCTGTATCGGCAAAAGGCTCATAATTATAATCTTCAGCATGCTTTTCCATCGTGTATCTCTCCTCGGCTTTTAGCCCGCCCGCACAACATACCTTTTATACCCTGAATTCTAACACAATAGCAATAAAAACGTTAAAAAATCAAAAACGACGTGGAAGTTTCCAAAACAAGCAACGAGGCTAAACCCCTCTTTTTTCTCCCCAGAATATTTTGTGAAGCTGGGGAAGCACTCTCACGTTTCCCATACCATCACGGAGAATTCTCTCGGCTATCCAGTCTGCTTGTGTGCCGTAAACGGGCTGGAATATGATCGAAGCCCTGATATTATGCTCCGCTATAACACCCCTTGCGTATTCGTAATCCGCATTGTCGGCTATCACGAACTTAAGCTGGTCCTTTTCCTCCAAGGAATCGTAAAGTGAAAAATCCATTCTGGAGTCCATGCCCGAACCGGGACACTTGCAGTCCATACTCACAATCGAATTCGGGTGGGAAAAAATCTCAGGCGGTTTCTTGTTTCCGCTCGTTTCAAGCACGACCGCAAAATCCCTTTCGAGCAGAAATTCCGCTACCTCCTCCACGGCCTCCCGCTGGATAAGCGGCTCACCGCCGGTTATGCAGACGCGGGAGCAGCCGTACTCAAGAATTCTGCTCAGCACTTTCTCGTTTTCGATTTCCCGGAAATCGGTTCCCTCCACCGCGTACATGGTATCGCACCAGCTGCATCTTAGATCACAGGCAAAAAGCCTGAGAAAAACCGTCGGCAGCCCGATATGGACTCCCTCCCCCTGTATTGAAAAGAAGATCTCGCTTACCTTCATCGCAATTACGCCTCGTATTCGGTCGGGTCGGCCACGTCCGCTTCGATAAAAGCCCTTTTTCTCTCTCTGCAGGAACTGCAGGTGCCACAGTGCACCCGGGAACCCACGTAGCATGACCACGTGTCTTTGAAAGGAACTCCGAGACGCACACCGAGCCTGACTATACCGGACTTGTCCATATCCACAAACGGAGCGACTATGGCGAGCCGCTTGTTATCAGTCGCGAGTCTCTCCGCCTCCTCGAAAGCGGAAACAAACTCCAGGCGACAGTCGGGATACACGCCCCTGTCGGAATGATGCGCGCCGTAGAACACCGTGTCGCAGCCGATGCTCTGCGAATACGCGACTGCCAGGGAAAGAAAAATGGCGTTTCGGTTCGGAACAACCGTAGAGGAGAGAGTCTCGTAATTGCGCGCGGATGCGGAAACCCTTGGAATCTCGATGTCCCGGTCGGTAAGCGCGCTGGCACCGAAAAGATCCTTTATGGAAGAAAGATCAACTATGTTCGGCCGAAGTCCCAGATGGCGGCATATATTCTCCGAGGAGTGAATCTCTTTTTCATGTTTCTGCCCGTAGATAAAGCTAAGAGGAAAGACTTCGTAACCTTCCCGCACCGCTTTGTAGCAGAGGGTAGAACTGTCCACTCCTCCCGAGAGCATGACAACGGCTTTTCCAGACACTCGTTTAATATTAAAGCCGAAAAAAGCAAATAACAATTCCCGCAACCGAACCGGCACCACGGCGACAGGCGGGAAAAATCGAAATTTAAACGGTTTCAGCATGTTGGCAGAAACAAATGTGAATTATATACTTACTTACCCAAAAGTCGGGGGAGGCACGGCACGGAGAAATTCTATGAGCGAAGCGAAAAGAAAACATGGGCAAATTCTTCTTTTCGATGATTTTCCAAGCGTATCAAAAGAGAGCTGGAAAAAAGAAGCCGAAAAAAGAATCGCAAAGCATGCCCGCTACGAAGATCTGGTATGGCACACAGAAGACGGCATAGCGGTTGAACCTTTCTACACCGAAGAGGAAACCAAGGATTTCTTCTTCAGGGAAAACCAGTTTCCGGGAGAGTTCCCCTTCGTCCGCGGAACCCGCAAAAAAGATAACAGCTGGCTTCTAACCGAAGACATAAAACTCGCCGCCCCAGAAGACGCGGTGCGTGATGCGCTTACGGCGATAAAAGGCGGAGCGGGTTCCCTTACCTTCTTTGCGGAAACGAAGATAAAACGCGAGGTTATGGAAACTCTCATAAAAGATATAGATCCCTTGCGCACCAGCTTCAATTTTGCTTTGAGAGAAGATCCGGAAAAAGTCTGCGCGCTTTTTATTTCCTGCTGCAGGAAGAAAGGAATCAACACCCAGGAACTGAGCGGGGCATTTTTTTTCGACCCTCTTTCACAGTTGCTCGCCCACGGGTCTCTGGCGACGACGCTTGACAAACACGTGGAGAAAATCGCAAAAACTATTGGACATCTCTCCGATGCCGCACCCGGTTACGCGGCGTTTTCGGTAAAAAGCTCAGCGTTTAAAAACTCAGGGGCAACAATAACTCAGGAACTCGCTTTCACAATCGCCGCGGCCGTCGAGTATCTGGTCATGCTTCGCCAAAGGGACGTTGATGCGGACTGCGCCTGCCGTCATCTCGTTTTTTCCTTTTCCACCGGCTCAAGCTACTTTACGGAAATCGCTAAGCTTCGCGCCGCAAGAGCGCTCTGGGGGAACATCGCGGAGAAATTCGCCCCCGCCTCCGCCGAGTCTACAAAAATGAAAATCCATTGCCGCACCGCGACCTTCAACAAAACCGTTTACGACTCCCATGTAAACATACCGCGGGCAACACTTGAAGCCATGGCGTCGGTAATCGGAGGGACGGATTCTCTGACCGTGGAGCCCTTTGACGCCCACTACGGGGAACCCGGCAAGTTCTCGAGGAGAGTGGCGAGAAACATCCAGCTTCTGATAAAAAACGAATCTCACCTCGACGTGGTAACCGACCCCGGGGGCGGCTCCTATCACATAGAGAAGCTGACGCAGTCCATATCACAAAAATCCCTTGAGCTGTTCCAGGAAATAGAAACAAAAGGCGGCTACCTTGAATGTCTGAAAAACGGGTTCATACAGAACGCGGTTGAAACCAGCAGAAAAAAAACGCTCCACGACATTTCCCGAAGGAAAAAAACGCTCATCGGAACAAATGAGTTTCCCAATCCACTGGAAAAGATGACAGCAAATATCCGGAAAACCGCGTCCGCCGGAAAAGAGATGAGTAGCGCGGCTCCGAAAGTGACACCTCTTGGGGAATCAAGAGAGGCGCAGCGTTTTGAAAAAATAAGGCTTCTAAGCGAAAAATACGCGGAAAAAACGGGCGGAGGGCCAAGGGTTTTTCTTCTTCATCTGGGCGATTCTCCGCAGACAATAGCAAGAGCGGCTTTCTCGATGAATTTTTTCGGATGCGGGGGATTTGCGTTAGTTGACGGAGCGGGAAATCCGGGAATGCATGAGGGAGTCACCGCAGCTCTTTCCGAGAACCCGCTGGCGGTAGTAATCTGCGGTTCCGACAGAGATTACGAGCAGTTCGCGGAGGAAGCGATAAGAAAACTCAAAAACAAAAGAGCGGAAATGAAAGTAGTCGTCTCTGAGGGCGCACAAAGCGTACTGGAGAGACTCGCTCAGGCAGGAGCGGATGACTTCATCCACGCAGATTCCGATGTCTGCGATGTGCTTGAAAGATACCAGCAGCCGTTTTTCTCAGACGAGGCCCGAACATGAGACCCGATTTTTCGAAAATAAAACTTGGCAGCGTCCCAAGGGGCAGCACCGAGGCAGCGGGGAATATAGCGCGTCAATCACCGGAAAAAATAGAAATAAAGACGCTTTATGTCCGTGACGATCTCAGCAGCTCGGAACACCTGGGATTTGTCTCAGGAATCCCGCCCTATCTTCGCGGACCCTACCCGACCATGTACGTTACAAGACCTTGGACCATAAGGCAGTATGCGGGCTTTTCCACCGCCGAGGAATCAAACGCTTTTTACAGAAGAAACCTGGCCGCGGGGCAGAAGGGGCTCTCCATAGCCTTCGATCTTCCGACTCACAGGGGGTATGACTCGGATCACCCCAGGGTTTCGGGAGACGTCGGAAAGGCAGGCGTGGCAATAGATTCGGTTCTTGACATGGAAATTCTTCTCGATCGAATACCTCTTGATCAAATCTCGGTTTCCATGACCATGAACGGCGCGGTTCTGCCGATCATGGCTTTCTACATAGTCGTTGCGGAGCGACGGGGAGTGGGGCCGGAAAAACTGAGCGGCACGATCCAAAACGACATACTCAAGGAGTTCATGGTAAGGAACACCTACATTTACCCGCCCGAATTCTCAATGAAAATAGTATCGGACATTTTCGAATACACGTCGAAAAAGATGCCGAAGTTTAATTCAATAAGCGTAAGCGGCTACCACATGCAGGAAGCGGGGGCCACGTCGGACATAGAGCTTGCTTACACGCTGGCAGATGGCCGTGAGTACATAAGAGCAGGGGTTGAAGCGGGACTCAACATTGACGATTTTGCGCCCAGAATCTCCTTTTTCTGGGGAATAGGCATGGATCATTTCATGGAAATCGCAAAGATGAGGGCAGGGAGAATGCTGTGGGCCAAAATCGTCAAGCAGTTTAACCCTAAAAGTCCGGAATCGCTTATGCTCAGAACCCACTGCCAGACTTCCGGATGGAGTCTTACGGAACAGTCTCCGTTTAACAACGTGACGAGAACCTGCGTTGAAGCCCTAAGCGCAGTGCTCGGCGGCACCCAGTCGCTTCACACAAATGCCCTTGATGAAGCCATCGCCCTTCCCACCGACTTTTCCGCCAGAATAGCGAGAAATACCCAGCTTTATCTCCAGAAAGAAACCGATATATGCAGGTCGATCGACCCTTGGGCGGGATCCTACTACGTTGAATACCTGACTCACAATCTGGCAAAAAAAGCATGGGAACTTATAATGGAGATAGAGGATCTGGGAGGAATGTCCAAAGCCATAGAAACCGGCATACCGAAAATGAGAATCGAGGAGGCGGCAGCCCGAAAACAGGCGAGAATAGATTCGGGGAAAGACGTGATAGTGGGAGTTAACAGATACGACTCGGACACACAGGAAGAACTCGATATACTGGAAGTGGATAACCGCAAGGTGAGGCAAAACCAGATCGAAAGACTCAAGAGGCTAAAAGAAAAAAGAGACTCCAAGGCAGTAGCACACGCGCTTCAGAAAATCACCGAATGTGCCAGAACCGGTGAAGGCAACCTCCTTTCCCTGGCAGTTGAGGCCGCAAGGGAAAACGCCACCCTGGGAGAAATATCAGACGCGTGCGAAGAGGTATGGGGAAGATATCAGCCCGGATGGCGCACGATCTCGGGGGTATATTCCTCGGAAATCTCCAAGGACGCTGGATTTGCCAAGGCAAGAGAGCTTGCCGACCGTTTCGCCGCGGCGGGAGGGAGAAGACCCAGAATACTGGTCGCCAAAATGGGACAGGACGGCCATGACCGCGGAGCGAAAATAATAGCGACGGGGTTTGCCGACCTCGGTTTCGACGTGGACATAGGCCCGCTTTTTCAAACTCCCGAAGAGGCGGCAAGACAGGCGGTTGAAAATGATGTCCACGTAATCGGAATATCAAGCTTGGCCGCCGGTCACAAAACTCTTATTCCCGAACTGATAAAAAAGCTCGGAGAAGTGGGGGCAGAAGACATAATGGTAGTGGCTGGAGGAGTTATCCCGAAACGCGATTACGATTACCTAAGGGACGCCGGAGTCTCGCAGATATTCGGTCCGGGAACCGTGCTGTCCACGGCGGCTGAAGCTATACTCCTGTCCCTGATGGAAACCCGAATATGACGCCGCGCAGAAAAACAGAAGCGGAGGCCTACCGCCAGGGTATAGCCAAGGGAGAGATAACCGTTCTGAGCAGAGCGATAACCCTTGCGGAAAGCACCCTGCCCGAGCATAAAAAACTTGCGCGGGAAATAATCACGTGGTGTCTGCCACGGTCCGGAAAATCCATAAGGGTAGGAATTACAGGCATACCGGGAGTTGGAAAAAGCAGTTTCATAGAATCTTTGGGCCTCTACCTCGCGCGCGAGTGCGAAAAAAAGATAGCCGTGCTCGCAATTGACCCCACAAGCAGCGAAACGGGAGGAAGTGTTCTCGGCGACAAACTCAGAATGCAAGAACTTTCCAGACACGAAAACGTCTATATACGGCCTTCTCCGTCGGCCGGCTCCCTCGGAGGAGTTTCAAAAAAGACAAGTGACGCGGTGATTCTCTGCGAAGCGGCGGGATTCGACACGATTCTCATAGAAACAGTGGGAGTCGGACAGTCTGAAATCACCTGCCACTCCATGGTCGATTTTTTCATGCTGCTCATGATTACCGGGGCGGGAGATGACATTCAGGGGATAAAAAAGGGAATAATTGAACGCGCCGATGCCGTATTGATAGCTAAAGCGGACGGAAGGAACAAAAAGAAGGCGGAGATTACGAGACAGGAAATGGAAGAAGCGCTCAGATTTCATAAACCGCCTGAATCCGGGTGGGTTCCAAAGTCTTACGCCTGCTCCTCCGTTACGGGCTACGGAATAAGGGAAATCTGGGAATGCGTCGTTGAGTATGAAAAGCTCTGCAGAGAAAACGGATACTTTATGGAAAAAAGGAAAAAACAGGCGAAATACCGTTTGCACGAAGCGCTGACCCAGAACCTTGAAGACAGCTTTTACGAAAACCCTCTGGTCAAAAAAACGCTCGGCGAAATGGAAAAAGAAGTGATGGAAGGAAAAACGGACCCGTACACGGGAGCCGCGAATCTGCTTGACCTCTATTTTGAAAAGCTTCGCTTGTCCCCGTCGGCACGAGAACAATGATTATCAAAACTGTTTCACCCGAACACATTGACGAGATCGTGAGAATCGAAGACGACTCCTTCATCACCCCGTGGCCGAAACAGATACTCGCCGATTACATAAAAAAACCGGGGTTTTTCTGCAACATCGCGATAAGCGGAAGCGACGAGAATGTTGCGGGCTACTCCATATCCACCCTTATTTACGATGAAATTCACGTATTTAAGATCGCCGTGTCACGCTGCCACAGGAGAAAGGGAGTGGCGATTGAACTGCTTTCCGACACGTTTAATTTTTACGAGAAAATGGGTGCTCTCTCCGTAATTCTTGAGGTAAGAACAACAAACACCCCCGCAATCGCTCTTTACAAAAAACTCGGGTTCGAAATCATAAGGACGCGTAAAAACTACTACAGCAGGGACAGGGGAGACGCTTTTGTCATGGGCCTTGCGCTTGATCTATACTATCAGAAGTTTCTCTCAGCCACGTAATCGGCAAGGCAGCCGAGGGATTCTTTATAATCGCTCTTGGCTATCCCATCCAGAGACTTTTTTGCGTCGACAACAAATTCTTTTGCACGTTGCCTGGTCAGGTCGACTCCCCGGTAGTGGCTTACGATCTCCGTTATTTCCGCTATCTCGGAACTATCAAGTTCATCTTCCTTATCAAGCGTTTCGATCACTTTGCGTCTTATGTCTTCCGGGGCGTTTTCAATTGAATAGTAAAGCGGGAGGGTCATCTTGCGTTCAGCCAGGTCCTGGCCGGTCTTTTTTCCGAACTTGTTTTCCTCCGAACAGTAATCAAGCGCATCGTCTATGAGCTGAAACGCTATTCCTATGTTGTGGCCGTAGCATGAAAGAGCTTTAACCGCTCCATTTGAAGTGTTCGCCAAAAGCGCTCCGGTCTCGGTCGAGCACTCAATGAGCGCCGCCGTTTTGTGATCAATTACGGAAAAACAGAAATCCTCTGAAATTTCAATCATCTTTCTTTCGCTCATGATCTCAAGTACATGACCCTCGGCTAGGCGTGATGAGGCCCTGGAAACCACCCTCAGAAGTTCGAGACTGCCACAGCTGTATATGAGCTCAAGGCCTCGTGCAAGCATAAAGTCCCCTACGAGCACGGTGGGTTTGTTTCCCCATACCATATTGGAAGAGGCGTTTCCCCTTCTGAATTCCGCCTGATCAACTACATCATCGTGAAAAAGGGTGCCGGCGTGAAAAAGTTCAATACCCGCGGCGGCTGCAATCCGGTCCTCCCCTTCGGCAAGCCCGCAGGCCGCGCTTGAGAGAAGAACGAGAGAAGGTCTGATTCTTTTTCCCCCTCCGCCAAGCAGATACCTGGCTATTTCGTAAACCAACGGAATATCGGATTTTATGAATTCATCGATTTTCCTTTCCGTTTCCGCAAGGCTGGGGTGAATTATCTCAATTATGTCCGAGAACTCCATCGGACGCTTAGACTATATGAATGAACCCGACAAGTCAAAGACTGGACACCGCCGTGAACCTAATGTAAGTTTCCTTTTTCAAATGAAATTTTACGTAAGATAGTTTACAAAAGCGTAACGGTAAACCGATTTGAACTATTTCGATATCTTGCTCTTATGCATGATTCTGATCTGTTTCGCGGCGGGACTCAGATCAGGTCTTATAAAGCAGGTTTTCTCCCTCACAGCCATAATAGGGGGAATCGTGCTGGGCTTTTTTTTTCACGAATCTCTCGGAACTGTCTTACTTGAAAACAATATCATCGCCGAACCGAAAATCGCGGATATTCTGGGATTTCTGATAGTAGCCTGCCTCGCGTACATGCTCATACATTATCTCTCGCATTTCCTGACAGCCCTGGTGGAAAAAATTAATATGGGGTGGCTTAACCACCTTCTCGGAGGAGCACTGGGATTTATAATAGGTCTGCTGCTCTGTTACCTCGTGGTAGCAGGGGTAAAGCAATTTGTAGACGAGGATGCTCCTTTCGTTAAAAATTCCGTTCTGGCGCCCAAAGTGATCATCGGATATCACATTATCAGGGAACAGGTGCCGGATAACATTGACGAAAGCTTGGAAAAACTCCGGGAACTTCGGGAAGGAAAACGAGAGTCAGACTTTGAATAAGCAAAGATGAACCGTTGGATTTTCATAGCTGCCTTCTCCACAACGCTACCTTAAGGATCCTGGAAACCTGCGTGGTTTGTGAGCCTGAAACGTTTTTTCTGCAATTATTATTAACCGATCTTCCCTTAATTAACTCCTCCGATTCAGTTAAACTCTTATAGGAAAAGCGTTTTGTCTGGGGCCTTTTTCTAGAACAACTCTCAACATGGTTTCAATAACTACTCTTGACGAATTCATCATAAGAAATCAGTATGAATTTCCCTATTCCACCGGGGAGCTTTCCAGGCTGCTTCGGGATATAGGGTTCGCGGCGAAAATAGTTCACAGGGAAGTAAACAAAGCCGGTTTGGTCGCGGATATCCTGGGCAAAACGGGCCAGATAAACATTCAGGGAGAAGAGGTAAGAAAGCTAGATTCCTACGCGAACGAAAGGTTTCTGATCGCGCTTGAACATGGCGGAGAATGCGCGGGGGTGGCTTCTGAGGAAAATGAGGATTTCATACCTTTTTCAGACGATAAATCAAAAACCTCGAAATACGTCATAGCGATGGACCCTCTCGACGGGTCCTCCAACATAGACGTAAACGTGTCGGTGGGAACTATATTTTCCGTATACAGAAGAATGTCGAAGATGTTCTCCCCGTGTCTCAAGGAGGATTTCCTGCAACCGGGCAAGGCCCAGACGGCCGCCGGATACATAATATACGGTTCTTCGACCATGCTGGTATACACTACCGGGCACGGAGTAAACGGATTTACTCTTGACCCGTCGATAGGGGAATTCTGCCTCTCCCATCCAAACATAAAGATTCCCAGTCACGGCGATATCTTCTCGGTCAATTACTATAACTACTCGAAATTCCCCAAGAGGGTAAGGGAGTATCTCGACCACTGCAGGGACGGGGAAAACAGTTCCAGTCTTTCGCTCAGGTATGTCGGATCCATGGTCGCCGACATTCACAGGAACCTGCTTAAGGGAGGAATATTTCTTTATCCGCAGACTTCAGATTCTCCGAACGGAAAACTCAGACTTCTCTACGAGTGTAACCCGATGGCGTTTATCGTTGAACAAGCCGGAGGAGCGGCGTCGAGCGGGACGGAGAGAACGCTTGATATTCATCCGACGGAACTTCACCAGAGAACCCCGATATATATTGGTTCTTATAACATGGTAAGCAAGGTTCTGAACTTCTTAAAAGACACTAAAGAATCCGAGGAGGGGTGAGAATGGGCGAAAAAATCAGTTTCGGGCTTACTGCACCTCTTCCGGGCAAACCCGTTACCGAACTCGTGGATTTCGCCGTCCGCTGCGAGGCTGCCGGTTTTGATGCCGTATGGTTTCCCGACCACATACTGTTTATGGCGAAAAAACTGACCCCCGAAGTGTGGTCAATAATCACGGCGGCTGCGGTAAAAACGGACAGAATCCGCCTTGGAGCCATCGGGGACCCTCACAGATCCCATCCAGCAATATTCGCCCACAGACTCGCAACCATAGACAATCTCTCTCAGGGAAGAGCATTCAGTTGTCTTGGGTACGGGGAAAAGATGAATCTTGATTACTACGGCATAAACTGGAACAGGCCTCTTGCGCGTCTGCGGGAAGCTGTGCCGCTTATGAGGCGGCTTTGGGCAGGAGAGACGGTGACCTTCCAAGGCGAGTTCTACTCCCTTAGTGAAGCCGAAGTAAGGATAAGCCCGGTTGACGGAAAAGAAGTCCCGTTATACATAGCCGCAACCGGCCCGAAAGCTCTCGGGGCCGCCGGTGCGCTTGGAAACGGCTGGGTAACAAATGCGATGCCAACCTGGGTTTTTTCAAGCAAACTCGGTGAAGTGGAAAAAGCCATGAATGAGAATCCCGTCGCCCCGGAGAACTTTGAGAAGTGCATATACATTTTTGTGTCCATCGCCAAGGATAAAGACACTGCCTACGGGACTCTGGACAGAATAAAACACGCTATAATCTGGCCCGATGTCATAGAGGAAGCCGGATACGATCTAAAAATAGACCCGCTGTACAAGGGGCTTTCCTATACAAGCATAATGCCAAACGACCAAGATATGCTAACCAGATTCAGGCAGATGGGAGAAAAGTACTATACCCGGGAGATACTGTCTGATTTCGTGATTTACGGAACGGCCCGCGACGCTATAAAAAGGTTTGAGGAATACATAGAAGCCGGAGTCACCCACTTCATAATCAGGGATTTCAGTCCCGACCTAGAATATTCCTTTGACGTTCTTGCAGGGGAAGTAACCGGTCACTTCAAGTGATTCCCGCCGTTTAGGCAACCGTGATTCCCCGCTCCAGGTAGACGTTCTGAATGGTTTTCAGAAGCGCGACTCCTTCGCGCATGGGTTTCTGGAAAGATTTTCTTCCGCTTATGAGCCCCATTCCTCCGGCCCTTTTGTTTATAATGGCGGTTCTCACCGCGTCTCCGAGATCGTCTGAACCCGAAGCACCCCCCGAATTTATTAGCCCTATTCTTCCCATGTAGCAGTTTGCGAGCTGATAGCGGGTGAGGTCTATGGGGTGATCGGAAGTCAGTTTTGAATAAACGCGCTCGTGGGTCTTTCCGAAGGAAAGGGCCGTGAAGCCGCCGTTGTTTTCCGGAAGCTTCTGCTTGACTATATCGGCACCTACACTCACCGAGAGGTGGTTTGCCTGCCCCGTGAGATCAGCTGAGACATGGTAGTCGGCCTCATCCTGCTTGAAAGCCGGGTTTCTCAGATAAGCCCAGAGTATGGTCGCAAGACCTAGGGAATGAGCATGGCTGAAAACCTCGGATATTTCCTCGATCTGACGGGGACTTTCCTCGGAGCCGAAATATATCGTCGCGCCGACCGCTACTGCTCCCATCTGAAAAGCCTGGTCGACGTTTCCGAAGAGAATCTGGTCAAAGGTATTGGGATAACTAAGCAGCTCATTGTGGTTGATCTTGGCTATGAAAGGAATTTTGTGAGCGTATTTTCTTGAGACCGAACCCAGCACCCCCACGGTCGAGGCCACGGCGTTACAGCCCCCCTCAATTGCAAGCTTTACTATGTTCTCCGGATCGAAATAGATAGGATTCACCGCAAAAGAAGCTCCCGCCGAATGCTCAACCCCCTGGTCCACCGGAAGAATTGATACGTATCCAGTTCCTCCGAGACGTCCGTGATTAAGGATGGTCTGCAGGTTTCTGATTACCGCGGGCGAGCGGTCGTTCTGGACGAATACCTCGTCTATGTAATCCGGGCCGGGGAGATAAAGGCTTTTTTTGCTTATAGTAGAGCACTTGTGGCCGAGCAGGTATTCCGAATCCTCTCCCAGCACCGCCTGTATCTTATCGATCCCCTTAAGTTCTTTTATGGCCATGAGTTCCCCCTGAAAATCTCAGATTCTATCGAAATAAATACCTGATCGAGTTCTAACTGTCACTGAGAATCGATATTCCCGGAAGGTCGGATGCTCCTAGAAATTCAAAACAGGCCCCGCCCCCGGTAGACACGTGGGTTATTTCGGAGAACTTAACACCGGACTTTTTAAGTGCCACCACGCTGTCTCCTCCTCCGAGAACCGTAGTAGCCCCCCTCCACGTGGCGAGAGCGAACGACCTGGCGATGGAGCTCGTGCCGTTTGAAAAATCGTCCCTCTCGAAAAATCCCATGGGGCCGTTCCAGAAAACCGTGCCCTCCCCTTTTATATGGGAAGTGAATTTCTCCACCGTCTTCGGCCCTATGTCAAAAGCCGTCATGTCATCGGGAATCTCTGCGGCAGTCACCACAAGTGTTTTTTTGCCGCTGGCGGTCTCGGCCATTACGTGGTCAATGGGGAGAAGGATTTTTTCCTTGTAGGTTTCAAGAGCCTCCCGGGCCCAGTAAAGCATTTCCTTCTCCACGGAGCATTTCCCGACGCTCACCCCGGACGCCGCCAGAAAAGTATAGGCCACCCCGCCACCTAAAAGAACCCTGTCCGCCTTTTTGATTATGTTCTTGAGAGCGCCTATCTTGTCTTTTATCTTCATTCCCCCTACAATGACCACGTAGGGTTTCTTGGGTTTTTTTATTAGACGGCTAAGAAACTTTATTTCGTTTCCCACCATGAGGCCGGCGAGCTTTTTCTCGAAGTGGGCAGTCATTCCGTAAGTAGAAGCATGAGCCCTGTGCGAGGTGCCAAAAGCTTCGTTCACATAGATATCGGCCAAAGACGCAAGTTTTTTCGAAAAATCCGCGTCGTTTTCCGCTTCCTCATTGTGATACCTGAGGTTCTCAAGGAGCATTGCCTCGCCGTTTTTGAGCTTTTTCGAGGCGTTTTCAACCTTCTTGCCCACAACGGCACCCGGAAAACGGATCTTGGCTCCCAGAAACTCGCTAAGCCTCGCCGCCACCGGAGCCATTGAAAGATCTTCTACCCTGCGTCCCTTGGGTCTTCCCATGTGGGAAGCAAGTATTACCCTGGCTCCGCACTTGGTAAGGTAATCGATTGTGGGGATAGTGCGTCTTATCCTGTAATCTTCGGTTATTTTCCCACCGTTTACAGGAACGTTGAAATCAACCCTTACGAAAACTCTTCTCCCTTCGTACTGCGAACCGGGAAGATCGGTTACAAGAAGCTTTTTCTTCAAAGCGTTCTCCCGACAAGCGCTATAAGATCAACTACCCTGGAAGTGTATCCATACTCGTTGTCGTACCAGGCGACAACCTTGACCAGACTATCCTCTACAACCGAAGTCAGCATGGAGTCAAGAGAGCAGGAATGGGTGTCTCCCACCAGATCGGAAGAAACGATTTCGTCCTCGACGTATGCCAGGTAAACGCCGAGGTTTCCTTCGGCCGCCTCCTTGAATTTTGCGTTTACTTCCTCCGTAGAAGTTCCTTTCTCCACCTCACAGGTAAAATCCACAAGCGATACGTTGGGTGTAGGTACTCTCACGGCTACCGCGGAGAGTTTTCCCTTGAGTTCAGGGAAGACGATCTGTATTGCATTTGCCGCCCCGGTGCTGGTGGGAATAATTGAAAGAGCGGCCGCTCTTGCCCTTCTTTTATCCTTATGAGGGGTGTCAAGTATTCTCTGATCGTTCGTATAGGAATGTATGGTGGTCATCTCCCCCCGCCTGATCACAAAATTTTCGTGGAGAACTTTGACCAGCATACCGAAACAGTTGGTCGTGCAGGACGCGTTTGAGATCACGTCGTGACTTTCGGGCTCGTACTCATGGTCGTTTATACCCATTACCGTAGTGAAATCCACCTTGCCGCTTGCGGGCGCGGTAATTATGACCTTTTTCACGGTCTCGCCCATGTGCGCCGCCGCAGCCTCGCGGGTTCTGAAAATACCGCTTGCCTCCGCCACGACCTGCGCTCCCGTGTCGGCCCACGGAATATTCGCAGGGTTTCTCTCAGAAAACACCTTTATGGATTTTCCGTCAACGGTTATTCCCTCGCCGTCGCACTTTACCTCTCCCGGGTAGCGACCGAACACCGAATCATACTTGAAAAGATGGGCCAGGGTTTCTGTATCGGTAATATCGTTTATGCCCACGAACTCAAGATCTTCTCTACCAAGACCAATTCTAAGTGCGTGCCTTCCTATCCTCCCGAACCCATTTATTCCAACCCTGATAGACATCGTAAAACCTCCGAAACTTGACTTTGAATTTCGCAAAAACTATACACTTGTCTGCGGTTAGTCAAATAGGATAATCAATTTGAGAACAATCACAGTGTTTCGCCCCGTGACCGCGCCATTTCACACAGCCATACGAATGGTAAAGCATCGTGATTTTAGTTTGTTCTTTCCACCCGGCTTCCAGTTAACTAAGCCCCTCGAAACACCTTTTGTAATTGTACCGGATGATTAGGCATTAGCCAGTTTGCAGGGAACCTCCCACACTTGGTCCGAATGTTTTCGCACGGGTTAAATATCGTAACCGCTTGGTAATATCGTCAAGAGCCAGATAAAGACAAGGTACCAGATAAAGTATAACAAAGGTCGAGAAAACAAGTCCGAATCCAATGGAAGTGGCCATAGGAGCGAGAATGCCTGCTTGGCCCTTATAGGCTAACATCAGGGAGAAAAGTCCAGAGAAAGTCGTAAGCGTGGTAAGAACGATGGGCCGAAAGCGATACCTTGCGGAAAACATGACGGCTATTGCCTTGCTCGGCATTTTTTTCGCCCTTCGGTTGATAAAATTCAGCAGCAGCAGGCTGTCGTTCACAACTATGCCCAGAAGCGCAACTATTCCTATTATGGCGGGAAGCGTCATGGGCTCTCCACGCAGCAGAATCCCCACGAGCACGCCAGTAACGCAAAGAGGCAGAACGCTCATTATGATAAGCGGCTGAAAGCCGGAGCGCAGTATGCTCGCGAGAATGAGATAAATGAGAAGCAGGGCAACAAGCGACGCCTTTTTTATGTCGCTTATCGCTTGGGTGTACTGCTCCTCCTCCCCCGCGAATCGAAACGAGTAGCCCGAGTAGTTCTCTAAAAGGCTGTCGAGATACCGCGAAAGATTCGCGTTTACCTCCCTTGAAGTAGTCGTTCGGACGTCCACTTCAGCCGTTACGGTTACCGTTCTGCGAAGGTTCTCCCTTCTTATCTCAAGCGGTGTCTTAGAGTCCTTTATCTCCGCCACAGTGCCGATAGGAACCCTCCGCCCGAGAGGAGTCGGAATCTGGTGCGATTTTACCGAGAAGACATCGGACTCCCCCGTATGGTATCGCAGGCTTATCTCAGCCTCTTCTTCCCCCACTCTTGTCTTGGCAACCGTGAGACCGTCTCCGAGAGCCTTGATTTCCCGCGCCACGTTCCACTTGTCAAGACCGAACACCCCGGCTTTTCTCCCGTCCACTTCGACTGTGGCCTCAGGCTTTCCGTAAACAAGATTGCTTGCCGCGGCGCTCACCCCCGATTGACTACTCAGAAACTCCCGGGTCTGAGAAGCTATGTCCATCAGCACCGGGATATCATCTCCGCTTATTTTGACGTCTACCGGTTTTCCGGTGGGAAGACCCGTTGTCGTGATGAAATCAACTTGTTTAGGTCCCGTAACCGTTTCCTCTACATTTTTTTCTGCGATTTTGGAGAGTTCAATCGCATTTTCTTTCCTAGCGGAATAATCCTCGTATTCAATCAGGACCGTTGCCACGTGGTCCCCCATAAAAAACAGGTCGTCAGGATCAGACATATCAATGCCTACCATGGATAAAGTGTTCTTCAGAACATGAGAGGGAACGCTACTGCGTACGGCTTCTTCCACCTGGGCTACGGAAGCGACCGTATACTCCAAGCTGGATGAGGGAGGATTCTCAACCCTTACCAGTATCTCCTCGGTATCATGAAGATAGAACATGACGTTGGGAATCCGGACAAATATAAAAACCGAAAAAAGAAAAATGACCGAGAAACAGCCTATTACCACGTAACGGTTTCTAAGCGCAAATAGAAGTCCTCGCAGATAAAGGCCTCTTACGCGCAGAAGTGCCGCGTTTCCGCGAGGGGGTCTCGCTGCGCCATTTGCCGGAAGCCAGTCGGCGCAGTGAGACGGCATAATCACCAAGGCTTCGAAAAGGGAAAAGCAAAGCGCAAAGATCGCGACCTTGGGAATGATGGAAAGGAACTGTCCCATGAGCCCGGTCGCGAGAAGAAGGGGGGTAAACGCGGCGATATTGGTCAGCACCGTCGCAACCACAGGCCAAGCGACCTCTTTTGTCCCTATTACCGCCGCCCTCAGCGGTTCCACTCCCCTTAATATATGCCTCTGCACATTCTCAACGACGATTATTGCGTCATCCACGATCATGCCCAGCATCATTATAAGACCGAACATGGAAAGGGTGCTTAGCGTTGTTCCGGTCATCTTCATTAATATCGCGGCTCCCAGAAAAGAAACGGGAATTCCCAAGGCGGCGATAAAGGCCGCCTTGCGGTCAAGAAAAAGACCGAGAAGGATCACTACCAGAACAAGCCCCAGTCCACCGCTTCTAAGCATGGTACCAAGACGACTTTTCACCCAGTCTGACCTGTCAAACGCCAGGGTTATCTCCACATCTTTTGGCAGTTCGCTTTCGTATTTTTCGGTAAGCTGCTTTATGCGGTCGACTGTATCCAAGATATCGACGTTTTTCTGCTTTTCCACCCAGAAGGTAATCGCGGGGCGACCGTTTATTCTTGACCTCAAATCCTCTTGCTGCTCGCCGATAGTGACCGTCGCCACGTCGCGGAGCAGAACATGTTTGCCCTCCACGTTTTTAGCGACCGGAATATCGAGAAGGTCTTCCACAGATCTTATCTTGCCCTCGGTTCTCAACAGAAAATCAGCATTGCTCCGCGTAAAGTTCGCTCCGGGAACATCCAGATTTCTTCTGTTGATGGCATCTGAAATCTCTTCAATGCCCAGTCCGAACTGCACCATCTTCGGATAATCGAGATACACCCACAGGGCCGGGTCGGGCAGCCCTACGGAAGTTACGTTGTCAATACCGTCTAAAAGCGCAAGTTCATCCCGCAATTTTTTGGCACTGGGATAGAGAACAGCTATTGGCATATCCCCTGAAATAGAAACGCTCACAAGCGGAAAACTCGCCTCTTTCTCTTCGGTCACAGGCTCCTCGGCGTCCTCGGGAAGATCATCCGCTATCAGGTTGATTTTGGAATCGATCTCCCAAGAGATTCTTCGGGTGTCTTCACCTGGATAAACCTCAGCCGTAACCCGTGAGAAGCCTTCGGAAGAAACGGATTTTACGATCTTGACGCCGGAGACGTTTTTTATCTGCTGCTCGATAGGAATAGTTACAAGATTCTCGACGTCTTCGGCTGAAGAACCCGGAAAAGACGTGGTTACTGTCACCATCTCAAGTTTGACAGACGGAAACAGCTCAAGAGGAAGGGAGAATGAAAACAGAAGCCCTATAAATATTATGGCTCCCATCAACAGGTTCACGAAAAAGGAATTTCTTACTGAAAAATCGGCGATATGCATAGAAAATCAGTCGATAATACTTACTGTGCACTCTATTATAATCCCCGGAGTCTGCGGGAAACCGATCAAGCTGTATGTCTCTTCGGTATCGGCAGATTTCCCCCTGGGACTAGAAACCGTATCTTGCCTTGTCAAACAGAATTTCCACCCGATCTACAGTCAGTCATGACTTCAAAACGCCTTCGGTAATTGTACCGGATAATAGAACACCGCCTAATTCTCGGAAGAAGCACCGGAACTTCCAGAAAGAAGTATCAGCAACGTAAAATTCCTTCCGTAGTCTCTCGGACAGATGCCCGAATTGCGAATATGGATTGAGTTTTCCCAATTCCCGTAGTATCGTTTCACGGTTATGAAAAGGCTTAGCGTATGTATTCTGGGAGCAAGCGGCTACACGGGAGCGGAACTCATAAGACTGCTTCAGGGACATCCCCAAGCGAGCATTTCGCATTTAACCGCGTCAAGGCACGCCGGGCGTGCATTGGCAGAAGTTTTTCCGCACTTCGGCGGAATAACCGATCTTGAACTTTCCAATTCTGACCCTTCGCTCATTCCACACGATACCGACGTGGTATTCGCAGCACTGCCACACGGCGCATCCGCCGAACTTATAGAAGAAATTTACGGAAGAGACATAAGAATAATTGATCTCGGGGCAGATTTCCGCCTCAAGGAAGGCACCTACAAAGAGTGGTACGGGGATCATCCATGCGCCCACCTTCTCGAAAACGCCGTTTACGGAATCCCCGAACTGCATGCGGAGCAGATATCGGAGGCAAAACTGGTGGCAAACCCGGGATGCTACCCCACCTCTTCAATTCTTCCGCTCGCCCCGCTTCTCGAGAACGGCATGGTGGAAACGGAAGGGGTAATTATCGATTCGAAATCGGGCGCCTCGGGTGCCGGAAGGAACCCTTCACTTGATCTTCATTTCTGCGAGATCTCTGAAGGGATGAAAGCCTACAAAGTCGGCGAACACCGTCATACCCCTGAAATAGAGCAGGGTCTTTCGGATTTTCTCGGCGGCAAAATAGAAGTCGTTTTCACACCACACCTGATACCGATAAACAGGGGAATCCTCTCGACAATATACGTAACCCTCTCAGGCAAGCATACAACCCGCGAACTTCTGGACGCTCTCGGGCAATTTTACGAGAACTCGCCTTTCGTGAGAATTCTTCCGGAGGGAACATTTCCGAACACTTCCTGCGTCAGGGGCTCGAATTTCTGCGACATAGGTGTAAAGGCAAATTCTGACAAAAAAACCGCAGTCCTAGTGTGCGCTATAGACAACCTTGTAAAGGGAGCCTCGGGCCAAGCGATACAGAACATGAACATTATGCTTGACCTTCCCGAGAGTCTCGGACTTGACTCCCTCCCGCTTTATCCCTAGTTTCGGCGGGGCTTATTATAAGGGTAATGTCAACATTTTAAATAGGTTAGGTATTCTGGGTTCTTACAAGCTCTGGATTTCTCTTATTCTTCTCACTACCGCCGGGAGAAGATCGATCACCCTGTCGACTTCCTCCTCCCGTGTAAAACGGCCGAAGCTAAACCTGACCGAGCTGAGCGCCTCCTTTTCCTCGCGTCCCATAGCGATCAATACATGGGAAGCGTCCACGTTCCCCTCGGAACAAGCTGAACCGGTTGAAACCGCCACGTCCTCGGTATCAAGATTCATTACCACCGAGTCGCCCGGAGTCCCGGAAAAACCCACGTTAAGAGTATTGCAGACCCTCTCATCGGGATGTCCATTCAGATAAACATCCTTTATTCTCCGGGAAAGCTCTTCGAAGAGACGGTCTCGCAAGTTTGTCAGTCTTTTGTTCTCAAACCCCACTTGCCCGCGGAGAAGTTCGCACGCAAAACCGAATCCGCAGACGGCCGCCACGTTTTCGGTTCCCGACCTCTTTCCCCTCTCCTGTCCCCCGCCGTGAACAAAAGATTCCAGTCCGACTCCCTTTCTTACGTAAAGAGCCCCGGCTCCTTTCGGACCGCAGACCTTGTGGGCGGAAAAAGACGCCATATCCACCGGCAGGTCCGCAAAGTCTATTTCCACTTTTCCTAGAGCCTGTACCGCGTCCGTGTGAAAAATCACACCCCTCTCGCGGGCAATCTCTCCTATCTTGCGAATCGGGCTTATAACCCCGGTCTCGTTGTTAACGTACATGCAGGATACAAGAATCGTTCGCTCGGTAATCGCTTCCCGGAACTGCTCAGGGTAAACCAGCCCGAAGGAATCCACCGGAAGGTAAGTGACTTCGAAACCGCTGCGCTCAAGGAACTTGAACGTTTCAAGACACGAGGCGTGCTCGACCGCGGTCGTAACCAGATGGTTTCCCCTGTCCGAAAGAGCGCAGGCGAGACCCTTCACGGCAAAATTGTTGCTTTCACTCCCCCCGGAAGTAAAAACTATTTCTCCTGGCCTAGCCCCCAGGCAACTCGATACTCTCTCCCGAGCGCAGTCAAGCGCCGCGCGCGCGGCGCTTCCGGGAGAGTGAATGCTGGAAGGGTTCCCGTAATTTTCTGCAAGATAGGGAATCATCTCTTCCAGAACGCACGGGTCAAGGGGCGTGGTCGCGTTATAGTCGAGATATATGTAATGTCCGGGATCGGGCGACATTTTTTCACCGTCGGTCAAACAGCATATCTGATATCGAATAATAACCGATCAACCGCGCAAATCACGGCAACGCACAGTACCGGAAGCAACCTGGAGTCAAGTTAATTTCAGCAGGTTAACGCCGCGGGGGTAAAATCGGGCGTGGCGGCAAACGGGTTTCAAAGCAGGTCGGGCTTGTTGGTAATCAGCCCGTCAATCCCAATCCCGGCCAGTTTTTCACCTCGCTTTGGGTCATTGACCGTCCAGCAGCACACAAAAAGACCGTTTCTTCGCGCTTTCGAGGCAAGCCGGCGCGTCATGAAACGGTAATTCGTAGCAACTACCCGGCAACCGAGCGAAAGAGCCTTATTAACGCATCCGAAGCCGAAAACCGTAATAAGTCCCGTTGTAATTGAGCGATCAAGCTCCCTTACCGCACGGATACAGTCCTCGCGGAAAGAAACCACCGCGACATCTTTTGTAAGACCATGTTTCTTTATAAGCGAAACCGTTTTCTCTTCCGTGCCTTTTTCCTTGAGCTCGACTACAAGTCCGCAACGCCCCCCGAAATTCTCCAATACCTCCTCAAGAGTCGGTATCCGTTCCCCACAGCCGGCATCAAGAGATCGAAGTTCGCCAAGAGTTTTTCCCGAAACGGTTCCCTTACCGTCCGTGGTCCTGTCAACCGTCCCGTCGTGAATGACTACCAGACGGCCCTCAAGACTTTTTCTTACGTCGAATTCTATCGCACTGGATCCCATGTCCAGAGCTCTGCGGAAAGATCGAAGCGTGTTCTCCGGTTCGTAATGACTAGCGCCCCGATGAGAAATGAGAAGAAAATCTTTTTCGAAAAAACCTTTCATGAAATCCGTGGAAACTATCTAAACAGATCATGAGCCGGATCTCTGATCAGTTCACCCGAGCCTCCCTCTCCCCGAATGTAGTCGACCCCGCGCACTACCACCACAGGGGTCGCTGCGGTTTTCTCCATCAGCATCCCGGCAGCACACGCCACTTGATCAGCAGTCGCCATCTCAGTCGCGGTAAGCACAAGCCCCTTGGCGTCGGTCTCCCCCCTGCGATCAGAAAGCGCCTTCATGCCACTACAGCCAATCGCAATGTCTGTAAGACCTTCCCGCCAGGGACGTCCGACAGTGTCGGTTATTATAACGGCAACATCTCTGCCAGTTTCTCCTTTTATATGTTCTCTTATAACCCCGGCGGAGCGGTCGGAATCAAGCGGCAGAAGTGTGACATCTTCTCCTCCAGAAACGTTTGAGGCGTCCACGCCAGCATTTGCCAGTATAAACCCCCCAGCGGTCTCAACTATAAGTCTCCCCTTGCCGCTTTCCCTCTGGTCCATTCTTACGATCCTTCTAGTCTCCCCGAGAATTACCTCTACGAGCCTAGGATCCTTTGAAACCTCCCGCGAAACCGTAACTGCAAAACCAGAAGGCTTGACCCGGGAAAGATTAACGACCCTGCCTTCAGCTTTCGAGACCACCTTCTGCGCAACCACCAAGACATCTCCGTCGAGAAACAAAAACCCCTCCCGGGCGGCGGCGCGAAGGATCATCTCCCCGAGATTGTCTCCCTTTTTCACTTCCCGCATTCCCCCGAGGGAAACAAGTCTTATTTCTCCAGTTTTGCTCATCTAAAATCTCTCCCGCTTCCACGACCGCGTTTTGTATATCCCGGCTAAACTATCTAGTATATACTACTGATATTGCCGGAGAGAAAAATGGAAATGTTCTGCATGGAAAGAGAGGCGGACATCGAACTGGAAAAACAGTTCGAGGTATCTGAGGTGGCGAGAGAATCAGGCCTCATGATCCGCATATTCGTGACCTCTCTGCTGAAAAAAGAAATAATGGAGCCTGACTCCGAGGCCACAGCCCGCGGCGAGGATGAGAACACGAGGCTAAAAGAGATACTTTCTCCGCTTGTTTCATCAATAAGGGCGACTAGAAAGACGAGGAGAACAAACCTGATCAATTTCACCGCTTCAGTTACCAAAGACGGAAAAGGTCAGGAATTTCAGGTCATTTCCTGTCTAGGGCCGGTAACGAAAGACTCCGAGGAACCTTGCATAACCCTTCTTCTGCCAGAAGACCTGCCGCAAGAGACACCTTAGCCGCAAAATCATGTATTATTAGCTTCATAATGGGGTGTATAGAGGAAAATTCCGGCGAAATCTACTTTGACAACAATGCAACCACAAGGCCCCTTCCGGAGGTGACGGAGGCCATGTGCGAGGCCATTGGGGAGCAATTCGGCAATCCTTCAAGTGCCCACTCGGCGGGCGAGAGGGCGAGGCACCGCATGGAGCTTGCGCGCAAACGTACCTCCGGTCTTCTGGGATGTTCCCCAGAAGACCTTATATTCACAAGCTCCGGCACGGAATCAAATAACATGGTCTTTTATTCCTGCACAGGGAAGAAGAAAAAACCCCGAATCGTCACAACGGGAATTGAGCATTCCTCGATAATGAAGATGTGCAGTTTTCTCGAACTGAACGGTGTCCACGTGGAAATACTCGAGGTGGACAAACAAGGGATTCTTGATGTCCGCAGGCTGGAAGACGCGCTTTGCGAAAAAACCGATCTTGTTTCTGTTCAGTGGGTTAACAACGAAACTGGAGTGATACAGGACATGGAACCTATTTCCGAACTTTGCAGGGAGAAGGGGGTTCCTTTTCACACCGACGCCGCCCAAGCCATAGGAAAACTCAGGGTGGACCTGGAGAAGCTTCACGTGGATTTCCTTTCCTTCACGGCTCATAAAATCAACGGGCCTCAGGGCGCCGCAGTTCTATACGCAAAAGACAGACTGCTTGTGAATCCTTTTCTTTTCGGAGGATTCCAAGAAGAAGGGTTTCGTCCCGGAACCGAGAATCTTCCGGGTATAGCGGGCCTCGGGGCCGCATGCGAGATAAGACGCGTAAATTTTGAGAAAGCCGTCGGGAAAATGAAAGACCTTCGCGATCAGTTTGAGAAAATAATCATCAAATCCATACCGCAGACCTCAATTAACGGACTTGCCGGAAAAAGAGTATGTAACACCACGAATATTCATTTCGGGGGAACTAACGGAAGAAAACTGGTTTCTCTCCTTGATGAATCGGGAATAAGGTGTTCGCAGAGTTCCGCCTGCACAAATTTCGAGGTTGCGCCCTCCTACGTGCTAACCGCCATGGGACTCAGCGAACAGCACGCTTATTCAAGCGTAAGATTCAGTTTCTGCCCAGAAAACAGTTTCGATGAGGTAGAAACGGCGACGGAAATCATCAGGCAGAAATGCGAATTTCTCAGGAACCACCCGCACTGAACCCGAGTGCCTTTGTGGGGACAGAACGTCTCCATCGCCTCTCGCCAATATCGTCAAGAGCCAAATAAAGGCAGGGAACCGGATAAAGTACCACAAAAGTTGAAAAATGGCGATATGCATGGAAAATCAGTCGATAATCCTTACTAGTTGGCCAGGAAGCAGACCGAAGTTTCCCTCGGTTATAATTCTGGAATCTGGCGGAAGTGAATTAAAAGATATGTAAGCCGAGTTATTGTCAATCCAGGTGGGTGTCACTTTAATCTTGGAAACTTCCCCATTTTTCTCGACCAGCACGAAAGAAAAAGCTTCCTTATTGTCGAATAAAACGGCTGTTTTAGGAATCTTGACGACATTATCAAATCTCCGCATCAATATTTTCACGGAAACTATTTCCCCCGGCCACCATTTTACCGAGGGATCGGATATGGCAATCTCGATATCGTAGGTACCCGAGAAATCATCAGAACCTGGACTTACGCCCTCAACTTCGCCCTTGACGGTTTCCACAATGCCATCTCTTGAGAGAACCACCTCCAGAACATCCCCCCGCTTGACGCCTCTAGCAACCAACACGTCCACACCAGCTATTACTTTTCTGCCACTTAGGTTAACGACCCTCGCTACTACGTCCCCGTTTCTTATTTCCTGTCCGATGTCGGGAACGATTTCAACAACCTGACCCTGGATAGGGGACCGGATTTTGAGGTTGTCATAATTCCACTTGGCCCTGTTGTAAGAAGCTTCAAGCGCTTTTACACTTGCCGAAGCGGTTTCAAACAGGTTGCGCGACGCTTCGGTCTCATCCCCAGATACTATTCCCTTCTCAAAAAGAGCCGTGTTCCTTCGGTATACTCTGTCGGCCTCGGCAAGCTTTCCCCTAACGGATTCAAGATTGTACTTCGCCTCGTCAAGCCGCGTTTCCACACGGTAATCGTAGAGCTCCAGAATGATTCCGTCCTTCTCAATTTCTTGGCCCCGGCCGGAATCTATCCGCCTTACCCATCCCGAAACGGTCGTGCGGACCAAGACAGTCTGCTTGCCGCGGACCCTTCCGAGAACTTCGGTGTAAATTGAACCTGAAGATGAAACAGGCGTCATTACCTTTATGGGCCTGTAGGCGCTCTCTTCTGAATGATAGTGCGCATTCGACTCCCTTTCGTAAAGAAACTTCGCATACAGAAAAACCAGAACAAAGAGGAACCCCAAGAATATTGAAAGGAAAACCAACCAGCTTCTCTTTTCCCTGAACCAAGATCTCATCTAGCTTTCCACCCAAAAATTCAAATAAAACAGGATATTTATACAGTATCAAGAGTCCTGAGGTTTGGCAACAACGGATAAAATGATTGACTTTTAACCAAAATACTCCGATAATCTACTAAGAAATCCTTAAGGAGGATGTTAGTGAACGAAAAACCATTAACAAAATCCCAGCTTTCAAGCAGCCTCGCAGAGAAGGTGGGAATAACGAAGGCAACAGCCAAAACCGTTATTGACTCTATAGCGTCAATTGCATGTGAAGAAGTAAAAGCAAAAGGAGAATTTACAATTCCCGGAGTCGGCAAACTGGTTATTAGCAATCGTAGCGCCAGAATGGGAAGAAATCCCGCTACCGGTGAAGCAATCAACATACCGGCTAGAAAGGTATTGAAGTTCAGGGTGGCAAAAGCCTGCAAGGACTCTGTGCTGGGTTAAAAGCGTCTCCTGACTTTGCTTAACTGATACCACCTTTGAGCGACCAGTTGATGATTTCGACGGGATGTACAATCTTGGTTCCAGAGTCTGAGCCGAGCAACCCCTTGCGGATCTGCATCATGCATCCAGGGTTCCCGACAGCCAGATAATCGGCACCGGTTTTTTGTATTTCCCGCACCTTCCCAGAAAGGAGCTTGGCGGACATCTCCGGTTGTATCATATTATATATTCCGGCACTTCCGCAGCAGTGATCCGATCTTTGCATCTCGGTAAGCGTGAGCTCCGGGACGCTTTTCAGAAGTTCCCTTGGAGCAGATTTTATCCCTTGGCCGTGAACGATATGGCACGCGTCCTGATAAGTAACCCTTATATCAAGAGGGTGCAGTTGCGCCCCGATTTCCATATCTGAAAGAAATTCCATGACATCTACGGTTTTCTCTGAAAGTCGCGCTGCAGCTTCGAAGTAAACCGGATCCCCCCGCAGAATCTCGACGTACTCCTTCATGGTCGAACCGCATCCAGCGGAATTAACAACTATGGCATCTACATCCACGGCGGCGAAAAGATCCACGAGTCTTCTTGCGAACCTCCTTCCCTCCTCAAGCCTTCCAGAGTGAATGGAAAGGGCTCCGCAGCACCCCTGATTCTGCGGAACAAGAACTTCGCAACCGCCTGCGCTAAGCACTTCGGCCGTAGCCCTGTTTATTTCGGGGAAAAAAACCCCCTGCACGCAGCCGCTCAGAAGAGCGACTCTCTTTTTTCTCTCTCCAAGTGCCGGATAAAAAGCCGTAAGAGTTTCCCCGAAAGCAGAGTTGACCTCGGGGAGCATATGGAACATGGAAGAAGCCGAGAGACTTACCCTGTCAAGAAGCCACGGCGGGAAAATTTTCTTAAGGCCAAGTGCTTTTACTAGGTAGACAAACGGCAGAAGAAACCTTAGCCTTCGCGGATAGGGAAAAATGCTGAAGATAAAAGCCTTTAGCATTTTCTCCCGCAGCCCCCTCTTGAATCTCCTTTCAATCTGATCCCTCGACATTTCTATCAGGCTTCCATACTTGACTCCTGAGGGACACGCGGTTTCACAGGCAAGACACCCAAGACACAGGTCAAGATGTTTTACAAGCGAGGAACCCATCGGGATTCTCCCCTCTTCCGCGGCTTTTATCAGATGGATTCTTCCCCTGGGAGAGTCGAGTTCGTTTCCGGTTTCAAGATAGGTGGGGCAGGAGGGAAGACAGAACCCGCAGTGAACGCAATCCTGTATTATCTTCCTGCTCGGGCGGTCTGTATCGTCAAAAGCGGTCTCAAGCGACATTCTTTCCCTCCACTCGCAAAGAAATCGAAAGATCGAAGGTTTCGCCGCCCGCGTGGCAAAACGCTTCTTCAAGTTCCGACGTCGCGCCAAACGATTTTTTCTCAAGTTTTCTGCCCGATATGTCAAAACGAAGTAAGTCCCGTGAAAAAGGATTGGGGAAAACTGTATAGTTAAGCCCGTCTTCTGATAGCAGGGTTACTTCCGTCGTGTCTCCGAGGTAATTAACCGGAACATCAGGAATCGTGACTGATTTTGTTCCGTGACAAAAAGCAAGCGATATTATGTCACCTACCTGAAGAAACCTGACATTGGTCCGGACATCGGCAGGAAGGTATCCATTCAGGCTTCCTTCTCCAGTTTTGATCCCAAGGCTTTGGCGCAGAAGTTCCCTGATTTTCTTTCTAAGCGAAACGGCCGCTTCGTTGGCCGGATCTCTGTATATGGTTCTGTCGTTAAGTTCGGAGAAGTGAAGCGCTATAAGCGCGCAGGCGTATGGATGTTCGCCGAGATGTCTCTTGAAACACTCGGACCAGATCTCTAACTGGCTCTCGGCCCGCATCTCCATGAAGTTTCTTGGATAGCCGTTTCCCGGGTTGAGTTCAGCCATGGTATCCGTTTTCTCCCATCCGCAGTCATGTTCTCTTATCGCCAGCATCACCTCATCTCTGGGAGCGATGCTTTCAAAATCCTCATTGCCCCAGAAATTCATTATTCTAGAAGAAAGAAAAGCATGGCTTGGCTGCGTTATGAGTGTCCATCCCTCGCCGGATTCTCTTCTTATCATAATCAGTATCCTCAGTCCGCGTCGAGTATTTTTTCGCCGGGCAGTATGTCCCCGGGATCAAAACGCCGTTTAATGTTTTTCATAAGCAAAAGCGCCTCTCCGAAATCTCCCCACGCTTTTACCCTCTCTCTGAGTTCGTGGCGGATTCCCGAAAACATGATACGGCCCCCGAGCGAATCAGCAAGATTTTCGAGAAAACGCGATGCGCCGACCGCCCTGTCACTCTCGCCGCTTACAGAAACAAGCGCAACCCCTCTGGCAGGCCTTGAAAGACATCGCACCGTGACTCCCGAGAGCGCCGGATTACTCTCAATATCAGAAAGAACCTCTATTGAGCCCGTGACGGGAAGAGTGAGTTTGGAGGAAAAACTCGCCTCGGGCGAAAACGGAAACTCCCTTACCGCATCCCATAAGTTCTGCGAATGCTCATCGTCCATTTCAACAAAGGCAGCAGACTCGCCTGAGGTTATTTCCCCTACCTGTTTTATTTGGTCGACTACGGCATCTTCGAAACTGTCGAACCGAAGCAGGATGCTCCTTTTCGCCCCCTGTGCCACTTCAAGCTCAGAAGAGAGTTTTTCATCCAGTATTTCAAAGCATGTGGGAACAATATCCGCAGCAAGTATCGCTCGGGCAGCCCGGGAACAGGGAACATGCTCGTCGAAACTCAGGACAACAGTCCTAGATAATGGCTGTCGGGGATAGAGCCTGAAAGTCGCTTCTACCAAAACGCACAGGGTTCCGAGCGAACCTACCATAAGTTTAGGAATATCATAGCCCGCTACGTTTTTAACTACTTTTCCTCCCAAATTTATGATCTCGCCGTCAGCCCTTACGGCTTTGACTCCGAGGATAAGTTCCCTGCAGGTACCGTATCTGGTGCTCAGTGGACCGCAAAGATTTGTTGACACCAGCCCTCCCACAGTCGCCCCGGAGGTAAGACGGGGCGGATCCACGGGAAAAAGCTGATTCTCGCACCCGACAACCTTCTGAAACTCCCTGACCTCCATGCCGCACTCAACCGTGGAAACCATATCGGAAGGTTCGTGAAACAAAACCCTGCAAAGACGCCTGAGCGAAAGCGCCACTCCGACCGTCCCAACAGGATTACCGAGAAAAAGCTTGGTGCCTCCCGCAAAAGGAAAAACACGGATGCTCCTTTGCGAAGCAAACCTCAGGATCCGGGATATCTCCTCGACGGTTTCAGGATAGAGAATTATTTCGGGAGCGAACCCGAATTCCGGAACGCTTCGATCCGCGTCTCCAGAACCCGGAACATAGAAACTTGAAACCATCTTGGAAAATTCTGCTACGTAAGACATCTTTTTAACGAACGGGCCATGAAACCGAGAATACGGCCCTAGCACAATTAGAAAAGCTCCCCCATTTCCTTTGTTGGAGGAGCTTGGGAGTCCTGTTTTCGCATCCCGGGCTCAACACACGTTCTCGGCGTCGGAAATACTTTGCCGGGATTGCAGAGCCCCTCCTCGTCAAAAGCGCACCGCACGAAATTCATTGTATCTATTTCCTGTTCGCTGAACATAAGCGGAAGGAATCTCTTTTTGTCAAACCCGACGCCGTGCTCTCCGGTAATGCTCCCGCCGACATCAACGCATACCCTGAGAATTTCTCCGGAAAGCTCCTCGGCTTTCTCTGATTCTCCCTCAACTTCGGGATCATAGAGCACAAGCGGATGCAGATTCCCGTCTCCCGCGTGAAAGACGTTCGCGACTCGAAGACCGTACCGGTTACCCAGTTCCCCTATCTCTCCAAGTACCCTGGCCAAGCTGCTCCTAGGTATTACGCCATCCTGAACATAGTATCCAGGACTTATTTTCCCCATTGCGGCAAACGCGCTTTTACGCCCCTTCCAGAAAAGCTGGCGCTCGCTTTCATCCGCCGCCAGCTTTATTTCAATCGCGCCGTTTTCCCGAAGTATCCCGATTACGGCAGGAACCTGAGCGTTAACTTCTACCCCGGGCCCGTCAAGCTCCACGAGAAGAATCGCCCCGGCGTCCCTTGGGTATCCAGCGCCCACAGTTGATTCGACAGCGTTTATGCTGAGATTGTCCATGATTTCCATTCCCGCGGGAATCACCCCGGAAGAAATAATCGCAGAGACCGACGCTCCGGCATCTTCGATTCTCTCAAACGAGGCAAAAAGAGTTTTAACCGCTTGGGGTTTTTTGATTATCCTCAAAAAGACCTTGGTGACAATCCCCAAAAGTCCCTCGCTTCCAACCACGAGCGAGAGAAGGTCGTACCCGAGATTCTCCGGGGTCATGCCCCCGAGCGTAATCACATCACCGTCGGGAAGAACCATCTCCACTCCGAGCACATGGTTGGTCGTGACTCCGTACTTAAGACAATGCACTCCTCCCGAGTTTTCCGCAACGTTGCCTCCTATGGTGCACACGATCTGGCTTGAAGGATCGGGGGCGTAATAAAACCCCTCGGCGCTTACAGCCTCGGTCACAGAAATATTCACCACTCCGGGCTCGACCACTACTACGCGGTTAGGGATATCCACGTCGAGAATCCTGTTCATTCTTGAAAGCGCTATCACTATTCCCTCACGGTTCGGAAGAGCGCCTCCGGAGAGCCCGGTTCCCGCTCCTCTGGGCACGAAAGGGATTTTCTCCCGACTGCAAAGCTTTACTACCCGGGAAACCTCCTCTACGCTCGAAGGCAGAACGACGAAAACAGGCTTTACCCTGTATCCAGTAAGCCCGTCGCTTTCATAGGCAATCAGTTCATCCTCGGCGGAGATAACGGCTTCTGTGCCCAGTATTGCTACGAGTTCCGAAGCGATACGGGATTTCCATTTTCCAGTTCTTTTTGCGGCTTGCGAACTCATCGTTAAACTTATAGTATATCGCAACCTGGCAAACGCTAAAAATTGACTGAGATTATAAAAGAAAACGATCCGCTTGTATTCGACAAAATATCCGAGTGCCTTACAGGCGGAGGGGTGATCATATACCCGACCGAGACGCTCTACGGGATAGGATGTCTTGCGTTTAACCAAGAGGCCTGCCGGAGAATAGTAAAGATAAAACGAAGATCCGAAGAGAAGGGGCTTATAGTTCTCGTAAGTGATAAAGAGATGCTGGACCGCCACTTCCATGTTCCAGCCAAGCTGCTCGAAAGATACTCCCGAAGCCAAAAACCCCTCACGCTTATACTGCATCCGAAATCCACATTCCCCGAAGAGGTCTCAGGAGGCAGAGACTCCGTCGCAGTAAGAATCTCCACATCCCCCTTCGTAAAAGAGGTTCTTCGTCGCGTGGGCGAACCTATAACATCTACGAGCGCTAACATAAGCGGCAGGGGCAACTCCAATCGATTCATCGATATTCGCAGGGATTTCCCAAGCGGAATTGATGTTATCGTGGATTCTGGTACTCTTCCATCCTCAACGGGTTCCGCAATAGTGAATCTAACAACCTTGTCACCCGAGATTATCAGAGAAGGTGACCTTTCCGTAACCGAGATAGAGAAGATTCTTTATGGCTGAGATAGAACCTCTTAGAGGTATAAGATATAACGAAGAAGCGGTCGAGGATTTCGCAAAAGTCATTGCTCCTCCCTATGACGTCATAAGTCCGCGGCAACGCGAGGAACTCTACGCAAAAAGTCCTTTTAACACCGTGAGGATTGAGTTGCCCGGCGGAGAGGGCAAACAGCGTTACATAAACGCGAAAGAAACCTATTCGAAGTGGCTCCAGGACAAGGTACTTATAAGGGACGACGAGCCGTCAATCTATCCTTATTATCAGGATTTCGAGTTTGAAGGACAGCGCTACACAAGAAAAGGGTTTATAGCGAATGTAAAAGTTGAAGACTTCGACAAAAAAATTATCCTGCCTCATGAACAGACTTTCAGAAAACACAAGGAAGACCGCCTGGCACTCACAATCGCCTGCAACTCTAACCTGAGCCAGATTTTCTGCGTTTACCCAGACGCCTCAGGAGAGATCGAGGAAAACATAGACGAGAATATCGGTGAACCCCTTGTGGACGTTACGTTCGAAGAGGGAATAAGAAACACTCTTTGGAAGATATCCGACCCGAAAATCATACAACACATAAAAAGCCGCCTAGCAGACAAGTCTATCCTGATCGCAGACGGTCACCACCGTTATGAAACCTCGATAAACTTCAGAAACCTTAAGAGAAAGGAGACTGGAAGAAATTCAGGACCGATGCCTTGGGACTACGTAATGACCTATCTCTCGCGGGGAGAAGGCCAGGGACTGGTAGTCAACCCCACCCACAGAATGGCAAGAAACGTCGGAGGAAACCTGATTGATAATCTGCGGGAAGATTTCGAACTCGAGAGAATTTCGCTTGAGCATTCACTTGATCTTGGCCCGGACCAGATATCCGTTGTAACCAAAGATCCCGGGAGAACTTTCAGGGTTACCCCCAAGACAAAACGTGAAAAAGACTACAAGAACCTCGCCGTGATAATTCTTCACAATCAGGTGTTCGGAAAACTGATAGAAGAAAACAATGCGGGTGTACGATACTCCAAGTTCCCGGAAGAAGTATTCGAGAGCGTGCACAACGGTGAGTTTGAGGCCGGATTTCTTCTTCCTAAACTAAAATCAGAAGACATATTCAAAGTGGTTCTCGACGGAACCAAGATGCCTCACAAGACCACCTACTTCTATCCGAAAATTCTCTCCGGACTCGTATTCAGCCCTCTCTGGCGTTAAAGATTTAGAAAAAGGGCCGTATATCTTCAGAGTCACGCACTTCCTTAAGACCACACCTCGCGACATCGCGCTTACGCTTCGTTAACCCTTCGCCACCATTAAGGCTGAATAGAAAACTCTCTCCTCCCAGCTGACCAAGGACAAAAAAAGGGGGGAAGGATAACCGTTTCCGGCTTCCCTCCCCCCTTCAACTATCACAAGCTCAACGTCTACTGACGCAAGCTCATCTTTGTCATTAGCCCTGGCTATACTGCGGCAGCAGGAACCTGTGACGCATCGTGTACACAAACGGCGTGGAGTAGACAACATGACCAAAGTCCTCAGTCGCCCTCTCTACCGTCCTTGTCCAGATCGTCAACGCCGGCGGTATGATCAGGTTGAACGTGAAGCTTATCAACCCTACTACCTCCGTCGCCGGTATCTGTCCACCCATATAGTCAAACGGTGTGCCTGACATGAACCACGAACGTACATCCTCTGTTACCGCGGTCCTTACACTCTCAGGATTCAGCATGAACCTGTGTCCAGTCCCAAATCCCGGAGGAAGATCCGAAGGAAGATACGTTACTTCGTGGATACTGTTCGCTACATCCGGCCTCGTTGTTATCCTGTAGTTCATACGTCCCCAATCGGTCTTGCCGTAAAATGTCGGCCTCGCCGATAGCGGCCTGTCAGAATAACGCCCGTTCGCTGTGTGCAGTATATAACCTCTGCGCTCCATCAGATGATTGAAGTAGTTGTTATTGGTACCATGCTCATACCCGGCGATGTAAGCAGCCTTCTTCGGAAATCCGAAGGGCTCTTTACCCGCGAATATCGGTGAGTCGTTTGACAGATACATGTACGGATAGTATCCCGCCCTGTATATGTGACCACTCCCGTCATCCACCGTTGCCGAGAACGTTACGCCCATCTCCATGTATGGACCTAACATCGTGTTCTTGTGTATTACGTACCAAAACTCTATTAGATCATCATGGACCTCGATCGGCTCCGGTACCACCGCTTTCATTGCATTGATGTCTGCCCTTATTACATAGGCCATCCACCTGCTCTCTGTATACGTTAGCGGTATGATATCGTAGTCGAACACCGGGTCCGCTACGCCCTGACTGATGATATGGATCCTGTCCCTGTCCAATGGTAATGGTGGAACTTCTCCCTCATCCAGCCAAGGATAACTATACTCATTTGCTTGTAATCCCATTATGGTCTTACCTCCTTAACTTTCTTTGCTTATGAACCCTGACTGATCGGGAACTGCTGCCTCAATCCATACTTGTATGGTGTGGCATATCCCCGGTAACTCGCTGGCCTCTCGTACGTCTCCGTCCACAGTACCACCGCCGGCGGTATTACGAGATCGAATACAAACGATATCAGTCCCGTTATCTCCTGGATCTTCAGCTCCGCTCCCATGTTGTCAAACGGTGTAGCCTGCATGAACCAGTTTATCGCGTCTCCACTTGCCGTCCTGGTGTGCTCAGGCTTGATCTTGAACCTGTGCCCCTGGATCATTGCGTCAAACGGAGGCGGCAACGCCGATGGCAGATACGTCAGCTGCCACTCCGAACTCGATACGTCCGGACGCGTTATTACCTTCATGTTGAACTTGCCCCAGTCCGTCTTGCCATAGAAATACGGAGGTGTTACCTGCTTGTCGTCGAACTGTCCCGTTGCGCTATGCATCAGGTAACCGTTACGACTCATCGCAAACCCAAAGAAGTCAGTGCCTTTCTCTCCACCGTGTACCGTACATCTGATGTACGACATCTTCTTTGGAAATCCAAGTACACGACCCGCGTCCACTGGCGCGTCTCCCGTAAGATACATATACGGATAGTATCCCGCTTTCCATACATTGCCCTCTGGGTCACTGTACGTCGCCGAGATCGTTACGCCAAACTCAAGATATGGACCTAACATCGTGTGCTTATGATCCACATACCAAAACTCCACAAGGTCTGCATTCTCTCCGTCCCACACCTGCAACGGGGGATTCGGGCACAGACGCATCCTCGTCGCCTCATCGCATCTTACTATGAACGCTGACCACCTGCTGTCCGTATAAGTCAGCGGCAGCACGTCTATGTCCCACAGCGGATCCGACGGATTCGCTATGATCCATGACTTGATATCCCGCTCTATCGGAGGGGGCGGGACCTCTTTCGTCAACTCCCAGTACTTCGTTGGGACGTTTAAATGACTATGGCTCATATTTAAGCCTCCTTACTATAGATTAGGGCCAAAACTCCTAAACACTCTCCATACCTCACACTCCCCATAGCCCCTTGTTGATAAAGTGTTTACAGCCTTGCTTGGATGCGAATAGACGCAACCTCACCCGATTCTCATTAAATCAAACCTTGCACCCCTTTGTCAAGTACTTTTTTATAACCTAAACTAATGTTTCCTCCGGCTCCGGGATCCCCAAGAGTACACACCCGCTCAATTCTCTAGAAATGCTAATGTTGTGTGAGGAGAACCGGGGAATTTTCCATCCGTAACGCAGCTACGGCTTATCCGGAATCGAGTAAAAAAAGCCGCCGAAGCCACTTGATCCCGTGAGGGAAAAAACGGCTACGGCGGCAACCGGAAGGTGGAACATTTCATATAGTACTCTCTATTTAGCAGAAATGTCAACAAAGTTTTTATAGCAATTGCAAAGTTCCTTTGCCAGGGCGGCCTAAAACGGCTATACTGCCTTCCCGAAAAACTTTCTCGCTATAATGAGGATTGGCACAGGGAGGACGCCAAATTGCCTATTGATTTCGAATTCACGGACGAACAGCGCATGTTTCGTGAAATGATAGTGGATTTCGCCCAGAACGAAATAGAGCCGCTGGTTGAAGAAGCGGAAGCCACCCAGACCTTCCCCAAGCAGCTGTTTCCCATGCTCGGGGAAATCGGCCTGCTCGGAATCGCTTTTCCGGAAGAATACGGAGGGGTCGCTCAGGACAAGATAATGGACTGCATATTTTCCGAGGAGATGGGAAAAGTTAACGCCGGAATAGCGATGTGCGTTAACGCTCACACAAGCCTGTCCATGTTCCCCATATACAAATTCGGTTCCGAGGAGCAGAAGCAAAAATATCTCATCCCTGGAATCCAAGGCAAAATAATAGGCTCACTGGGAATCACCGAACCCAACGCCGGTTCCGACGCGCGAAGCATAAGGACTCAGGCGGAAAAAAAGGGAGACCACTACGTTCTCAACGGCACGAAGACCTGGATAACAAACGGCACGATGTGCGATTACGCCATTGTGGCCGCCTACACCGACAAGACGAAAAAGGGTCACGGAATAAGCATATTCATAGTGGACAAGGGCGCCCCTGGATTCTCGGTCAGCGGAAAGATGCACAAGCTCGGGCATCGCTCGGCGGACACCTCGGAACTTATATTCGAGGGCTGCGAGGTTCCCGAGGAAAACTTGCTCGTTGGAGAAGGGGGCTTTGCGGGAGCGATGCAGACCCTGCTCGGAGCGCGTATAACCCACTCCGCGAAAAGCGTTGGGATAGCGCAGGCAGCCTTTGAGTACGCCCTTCAGTATTCAAAGGAAAGAGAGGCGTTCGGAAGACCCATATCGAAGTTCCAGGCCATAAGCTTCAAGCTCGCCGACATGGCAGTCAAAATAGAAACCGCGAGACTCATGGTTTACAAGGCCGCATGGCTCTACAGCAACGGGAAAAGATGTCTTAAGGAAGCTTCCATGGCCAAGCTTTACTCGGCCGAGATAGTACAGTCGGTAGCAACCGAAGCTCTGCAGGTGCTCGGGGGCTACGGATACAGCGTCGAGTACAATGCGGAGAGATACTACCGCGACGCAAGGCTGGCTTCCATAACCGAAGGCACTTCGGAGATACAGCGTATCGTTATTTCGCGCGAACTTGGAATCTAGTTTGGCAAATGCGGTTGGCATGTAGTAATATGATACGGAATTTTTGAATTTAGAGCGTTTAAGTCAAGGAGGAAGCAGTACAATGTCAGAGAATCTTCCGGGCATACAAGAGACCCGAGAACTTCTTAAGAAGAAAAAAGTGGTTATCGCCGGAGTGGGCGAGACAGAACAGGGTAAAATCCCTAACAAAAGCTCCTTTCATTTCCTAAGCGAAGCTTCCAAGCTCGCTATTGAGGACGCGGGGCTAAAAAAAGACGACGTCGACGGTCTTGTGACGGCGTTCTCCCTGGTGGAGCACACATTCATGCACTGCACCACCTTTGCCGACTACTTCGGGATGAACCCGAGGTTCTTCTCCTCGGTAGCGGTGGGGGGAGCGACAGCTGTGTGGATGGTGGCGGAGGCCGCCATGGCCATAACCTCGGGACAGGCAGAAGTGGTTTTGTGCGTAAGAGGGGACAACACACTTTCGGGGATATCCTCTTCAGGCATGCTCGCCCTTATAAGGGAGATGTGCCATGCAGAGTTTGAGTTCCCCTACGGACTAACTACTCCCGGGGGATACGCGCTTGCGGCGCAGAGATACCTCCATGACTGGGGTAGCCGCAGAGAGCATCTCGCAGCGGTGGCGGTAACAATGAGAAAGCACGCCGCCGATAAAGAAAACGCCATGAACAAGGATCCTCTCTCAATAGAGGACGTGCTTGAGTCAAGGGTGATAGCTGAGCCTCTTACCAAGTATGACTGCTCCATTATTTCAGACGGAGGAGCGGCTTTCATAGTCACTACAGAGGACAAGGCAAAGGAGCTTGGAATAACAAACGATCTTGCGTACCTGTGGGGAATGGGACAGGGATACTCACACCAGTACCTTACGACGCTTGAGAACCTTGACCAGATATACAACGCCGTTGAGCGCTCGGGGCAGAAGGCTTTCGGCACTGCGGGGATAGAACCAAGGGACGTTGACATAGCGTTTCTTTATGACTGCTTCACCATAACCGTGCTTCTAGAGCTTGAGGGACTGGGGTTTGTTCCCAAGGGAGAAGGGGGAGCGTTTGCTCTTGAGGGAAGGATGGAGATAGGAAAGGATCTTCCCGTTAACACCCACGGGGGACTGCTCTCGCAGGCTCACCTGGGGGCTATGCATCATGTGGTTGAAGCTACTCTTCAGTTAAGAGGAGACGCGGGCAAGAGGCAGGTAGAGAATCCTGAGGTTGCGGTAGTGCATGGAAACGGCGGCATAGTGTCTGCTCACAGTACTGTGGTTTTGGGCAACCAGCCGCTTAATTAACACAAACAAGGAGAATAAGAAGATGTCTGAAGAGAAAAAAGCATACAACAAGCCTTTGCCCGAGTTTAGGCCTGAGACAAAGCCTTTTTGGGATGCGGCTAAGGAGCACAGGCTGGTTATCCCTAGATCAAGGGAGACCGGAGAGTTTTTCTTTTACCCAAGAGCTCTTTCCCCGGGAGGGGACATGAGTGATGACATAGAGTGGGTAGAGAGTGAGGGACGTGGGAAGGTATGGACCTTCTCCATACATCACATGGGACCATCCAAGGCCTACAAGGGGGAGCCCCCTTATGTGGTTGCGTTAATTGAGATGGAAGAAGGGGTTAAGATGATGTCTAACGTCGTTGACGTTGATCCCCATGAAGTGTCCATCGGTATGGATGTCCAGGTGGTGTTCGATGACGTTACCGATGAAGTCACCCTCCCCAAATTCAAACCCGCGGGTTAATTAAAAGGAGAACGAAAATGCCAAGACTTTTTTACGAAGACCTAAACGAAGGAGACGAGCACAAAAGCTCAGGCAGGACAATTACTGAAGCTGATGTTGTTAATTTCGCGGGACTTTCCGCAGATTACAACAACATGCACATAGACGAGGAGTTCGCTAAAAAAACCGTGTTCAAGACAAGGGTGGCTCACGGCATGCTGGTCACCTCCATAGCCACGGGCCTGTGGTTCACCATGCCGAGACTCGCAACTGTAGCCTTCATGGGGCTTGAGGACTGGAGATTCTCGGGAGCGGTATTCCCGGGTGATACGATTCACATAACGAGAAAGCTCGTTGAGAAAAGAGAACACAAGCGTCCGAACATGGGATTTTTTATTTTTGAGGTAAATGTATTTACCCACAAGGATGATGAAAAACCCGTCCAGAAAGGAAAATGGGTAATTCTCGTCCAGAGAAAAGAGGAAGGATAAAAACTCCGGAATCTACTGACTTAGGCTGATATACAAAACTCAAACCTGACCGAAGTCAGAAAACCTGTAAAGCGATAAAAACAAAAAAAAGGGGAGACTCGAAAGTCTCCCTTTTTTTACCACCTGCAAACCGGCTTTCCCTTGTCTCAAAGACAAGGAATTATTCGCTCGGCAATCACCACGTCAAAAACCATTTGAAGCCACGGTCGCCTCGCAAACTTTTGTAAAGTTTCGGATTGCCTAGCCGAAACAAAACAGATTCTCAAAATCCAATGCTTCCCGATGCTCACCCTGACGCTTTAGGCGGGGCTTTTTTCAGGAGGCATTACCCAACAAAAATCTTAGCCTGGTACTCCACCGAGAGGGTTCCACTTCTCAGTAAGCAGAAGCATTCCCGGGATCAACAGAGTCACTATTGACTCTATTACGAACAGATAGGCTATCGGCTTACTCAGATCCTTGCCCTGCGAGAACGCAAAGAAGCAAAGAAGCACCAGCAAAGCCCATGCCCAGCAGAAGTACGCAAAGTACGCTAGCCCAAGTGCCTGGAAATGAGCTCCGTACCATATAAACACTACCGTTGCGAAAAGACAGAATACTCCAAGCCCCTTCGCGTCATGTCCGTGTACGAATACCGCGTAGACTAGCAGGTATATCAAAGCAAATACCGACACAAGCGCGGTCGCTGCCGTAAGACCAAGAGTGTGCAGTTTCCAGGCGGCAATCGCTATAAGCACGCCGACACCCAGATTAAGAACACCCACTTCCTTAGCACCGGTTTTACCCAGAAGAGTCATACCGTTTGCAAAAAATACAAATCCTACGAGCAGTAACACGTAACCTAATAAAGCTTCTATTGGAACCATAATTAACCATACCTCCTTATGAAATCATAAACGTTCCTAGCCCCAAGACAGGGGCCGCTAATTATGCTTGTATCACAGATAGATCTTCAATGTCAAGCATAAATTACAACCAAGGCCTGGAGCAATGTGGTGTCACCGCGAGGGAACAAAATCCAAAGCGACCGAGTTTATGCAGTACCGAAGTCCGGTCGGAGGGGGCCCGTCCCTGAAAATATGTCCCAGGTGTTCCCCGCACTCGCTTGATACAACTTCAAAGCGTCTGAGTCCGAAGGAATTATCGGGAACTATCCTCACAGCGTCCTCGCTTATGGGCTTCCAGAAACTTGGCCATCCGGTTTTTGAATCGTATTTATGCTCAGAGGAAAAAACAGGCTGTCCGCAGCCGGCGGTCACGTAGACTCCTTTTTCCTTGTTGTAAAGCAGATCTCCCGAAAAAGGGGCTTCCGTACCTTTTTTCCAGAGTACTTTGTACTCAAGGGGCGAAAGCCTCTTTCCCCACTGCTCCTTGGTAAGTCCCACGACCCCTTCGGGTGGTTCTTCTTTTGTCTGTTCACCAACCGCGGGCGAAGACGGCGAAAGAATAAGCGCCGCAAACGCAAAAACAATTAAAATTATCACGCGCATAATCATGAAAATGACCTCTACTTTCCAATATAAACACCCGCTGCTTGTATGTAAAGTGTTGTAGAATCAGGTATCTAAAAAACAAAAATCCCGCGCGAAGGGAGGTGGAGGTAACAAGCATGCCGAAAACACTAGAGGTCCTAGGAGCCTACGACGAAAAACTCATAAGAAAAATTCCCGTGACCGGTAAAAGAGAAATGGAAAAAGCGCTTTCCGCCGCGAGGGCTCTTGCAGACGACTCGTCAAAAAAAATTCCTCTTCCACAAAGAATAGAGATCCTCGAGCGAACGAGGCTGTTTGTTGAAAAAAACTACGACCGTATCGTAACGGATGCCGTCGCGGAGGGCGGAAAACCCCTCGTCGACACGAGGGCAGAGATCACAAGAGCCATAAACGGGATAAAGGTGGCAATAGAATCCCTTTCAAGCCTAGCGGGAGAAGAAATACCTATGGGCAGCAATACGGCTTCTCTTAACAGGATGGCCTTTACTCTCAGGGAACCGATAGGAGTGGTTGTAGCAATCTCGGCCTTCAATCATCCTTTTAACCTCGCCGTTCATCAGGTGATACCCGCGGTGGCTGTCGGCTGCCCGGTAATCATCAAACCCGCGCTTAACACGCCCCTTTCCTGCCTTAATCTGCTCGAAGCTCTCTACAAAAGCGGTCTCCCGGAACAATGGGCCCGCGCAGTTATCGTGGATGATACGCTCGCGGAGGCACTGGCCAACGACAAAAGGGTCGACTACCTTACGTTCATCGGCTCCGCGGAAGTGGGATGGTATCTGAGGTCAAAACTCGCCCCGGGAACCAGATGCGCCCTTGAGCACGGGGGTGCGGCTCCGGTGATAGTTGAACGCGACGCCGACATCGCCGACATGCTTCCTCTTCTGGCAAAAGGCGGCTTCTACCATGCGGGACAGGTCTGCGTTTCCGTGCAGAGGGTCTTCGCCCAAAACCCGGTAGTTAAAAAGGTCGCCGAAGGGCTTAAAGAACTCGCTCTTGAGGCAAAAGTCGGAGACCCTATGAGTGAAGACACGCAGATAGGTCCTCTCATAAGTCCGGGGGAGGTTTCGAGGGTTCATACCTGGGTAAAAGAGGCTCTGAGGAAAGACGGGGAGCTTCTTTGCGGAGGTAGAAGAATCGGAAAAACCTGCTACGAACCCACGGTAATCCTTAACCCGCGCCAGGACTGCAGATTGTCTCGCAAAGAGATTTTCGGGCCTGTTATAGCCGTCTACTCCTACGAAACAATGGACGAGGCAATAGAACTCGCAAACAGTCTTCCCTACTCGTTTCAGGCGTCCGTATTCACCAAGAACATCGATACTGCCCTGGGGGCCGTAAGAAAGCTAAAAGCGGCTTCGGTGCTCGTAAATGACCACACCGCATTTCGGGTCGACTGGATGCCTTTTCGGGGAGCCGGGCATTCAGGAATCGGAACGGGAGGAATTCCGTACACGATGCGTGAGATGACCCACGAGAAGCTGATGGTAATAAGATCATCCGCGATATGAAAAAAACTGGAAAAATTCCTGCCGGGAGAAATCACATCCCGGCAGGAAAATATCGTCGCATTGAAACGGGCTTAGAAGCTGTACTCGTAAGCCAAGTAGTAATAGCCGCCGTTAATTCCGAAGGGCGCCGAACGCCGGGAGTAAGTGAAAACTCCAGGAGAATCAACTATAAGAGACCCGTCGTGATCATATATTTTACCGCCCCTTGACTGGCCGATTTCATTTTTGTCGGGCTTTACGTCGAAAAGGTTGTTTGCTCCGACCTTAAGCATGCCGACTCTGCCCAAGTCCAGGCTGAGATTCGCGTCGGTGAGATACTTTGCGCCGTAAGTCTGCCTTTTGCCCCCGTCAACAACCGTATACTCTCCGTAACGATGAACAGCGATCAGCAGGGACGCAAGACCTCTTGAATAAGAACCGGAAAGTGAGAATCGGTCTTTAGGCTGCCACTCTTCTATTATTGAACGGGCTTGTTCGTCAAAAAACTTCTCATCAAGAAGCTCTGGGAGATTCGTGTCCGTAACTTCGGTTTCGTTTACCGTTCCGGCAAAAACAATCTTCAAGGTAGAACTGTCGGCAAAGGAATGGTCAAAGCTCGTGACTATGTCCACTCCCTTGGTCGTAGTGTCCGCGGCGTTCATGAAGAACTGAGCCTGCCTCACTCTTTCCTGGGCAAGGATGTCTTTCACTGTCTGCGAAAGATCTGCATCGCTGGCGCTAATCCTGTTAGGCAGAACTATGCGATCGTCAATGAGTATGTAATAAAAATCGGTTGTAATTGTGAGGGCCGGAGTGGGACTGAAAACAAAACCGGCGCTGAAGTTCCTTGAGGTTTCCTCCTTTAGTTCCGGAATACCTATGTCTTTCGCCACCTGGCTGTCGTTGCGAAAAGTCCTCACCTGAGACGGCACGAATACGCCCTCATCGTTCGCGTTGAACTGAGTTGAAATACTGTTGAAGTAAATCTGCTGCATGGATGGAGCCCTAAAACCCGTGCTTGCAGAACCCCTCAGGGAAAAAGAATCGGAAAGTGCCGCTCGGGCGGAGAGCTTTCCGTTAAACGTGTTTCCGAAATCGCTGTAGTTTTCATAGCGCACTGCGGGACTCAAAAGCAGCATCTCCCCGACGTCAAATTCCGCGTCGGCGTAAGCGGAAAAGGCATCTCTAGTCTCTGAAACCTCATTGTCAGGTCTAAAACCCGGGAACACCTGAATTCCGGGAACCGTTCCCTTATTGTTATCTCCCAAATAGTTTTCATACGAATATTGCTCCCCCGCTCCTATTTCGTATTCCTCCCTTCTGTACTCGCCTCCCCAAGCAAGATTTCCAAACGTAAGAGGAGTGGTAAAATCCAGATTGACGGTGTGCTGAAAAAGTTTTAACTCGCCAGCTTCGGCAGATAACGGAATTGAGCCGCTATAGTCCTCCGGAGTACCAATGCAGAGACCTGGCTCGGCTTTGCACACGATCCATGTAGCGTTGTGGGAGTTTGCAATTTCGAAGGAAAAAGTGTTTCCGCCAACTACATAACTCGCATCCATCTTCACGCTGTCGGTAAGATCTCCCTCAAAACCCGCACCGAACGCGTAATCGTTTATACGGGTCTTTATAAGAGGAAGGAACCCGTCCGGATAATCCGACCCGGCGGGGTTCTGGGAAAGCGCATTCGCCCTTCTGTAAAAACCTCCGCTCTCATTCTCCCTTGTGGACAGATCAAAGAAACTGTAAATCTCACCGTCCATAAAATCCACCGGTCCCCTCATATTAAGCACGAAGCTCACGTGCGTGGAATCGGCATCACCTACCCGGAATCTGTCCCTGTCGAAAGTACGCTCTTTTTCGTTGTCATTATCAGCACTAGGAGCCGCCAGCTTGTAACAGTTTTTTATCCCCTCACATTCACTCGGGTCCTGAATACGTTCAGTACCTGGATACTGGATATCTCCCATCAACCCTGCCCTGTTGGAGCTTTTCCTCTCCCTTACTTCAAGGGTAGCATTCACCACGCTTTCTCCGCCAAGTGAAAAGCCCTTGTTTACGCTTGCGACCACGGTTTCTCCGTCTCCCTCGTGAAGCTGCCCCACAGACACCGCGACCTTACCATCGTAGCCATCCTTAAGGATTATGTTTATAACGCCGGAGATAGCGTCTGAACCGTACTGGGCGGAAGAACCGTCTCTCAGGACCTCGATTCTCTTTATCGCACTTACCGGAATAGTGTTCATGTCAACGCCCGCGGTACCCCGACCCACGGAAGTGTTCACGTGTACAAGGGCGCTTTTGTGACGGCGCTTTCCGTTAACCAGCACCAAAACCTGATCAGGCCCCAGACCCCGAAGCGTGGCGGGACGAAGAGCGTCTGTTCCGTCGCTTATGGTAGAGCTTGAGAAGTTAAAAGACGGTACGAGTTCCTGAATAATGCGTCCTACTTCAGTCTGGCCGGTAGCGACAATCTCTTCTTCAGTTATAACGTCCACCGGAACCGGGGAATCAGAAACGCTGCGTTCCTGAAAACGGCTGCCGAGTACCACCAGCTTTTCAAGTTCGAAAGCCTGTGCCAAGGGGTAAAACAAAACCATGAAAAGCAGTGCGGCAAGCCCCGTAATGATTCCTTTTCTCATCATTATCCTCCTTAATCTGATAACACAATTTTAGATTTTAACATAGAACTTAGCGCAGTCTCAATATCTAAATTCCCCCGGAAAGAAAAAAACGAGGCAATTCCCGTTCCTTCCAAACCTCAGTGGAAAACCACTGCTCGGCCTCGTTTAAATCTCAGATATCCGCCCCGCGTTTGAAACATAAAGACATTGATTTATACTTTCAGCCTGACCATGGAAACAGACCTCATTCGAAACTTCTCCATAATAGCCCACGTCGATCACGGCAAATCAACTCTCGCCGACAGGCTTCTTGAGTTCACCGGCACCTTAAGCGAACGCGAGAAAACCGAGCAGTTCCTAGACAACATGGAGATAGAGAGGGAGAGGGGAATAACCATAAAGGCCCAAGCGGTAAGGCTCAAGTACAAGGCCGATGACGGCAGAACCTACGAGTTCAACTTGATAGATACCCCGGGTCACGTTGATTTCAGCTACGAGGTTTCGCGAAGCCTGATAGCGTGCGAGGGAGCCCTTCTGGTCGTCGACGCTTCCCAGGGAGTTGAGGCCCAGACGCTTGCCCATGCCTACCTGGCCGCTGACTCCGGGCTTGAGCTCCTCCCCGTTATAAACAAAATAGATTTGCCTTCCGCCGAACCCGAAAGGGTAAAAAAAGAGATAGAAGACATAGTGGGGATCTCAACGGAGAACGCCGTTTTGGCAAGCGCCAAGGACGGGACCGGAACGAAAGAAGTACTGGAATCGATCGTGGCGCTCGTGCCACCGCCGAAAAGCCCTGAGGACTCAAAGCTTAAGGCACTCATATTCGACAGCTGGTTCGATTCATACCAAGGAGTCGTGCTGCTGGTGAGGATATACGAAGGGATGGTAAGGCTCGGCATGGGTATAAAGCTCATGGCGACCGGCAAGAAATACGAGGTAAGGAAAATAGGCACGTTTGCTCCGCAGGCAACGGAACTTAAGGAGCTCGGAATGGGACAGGTCGGTTTCATAACTGCCTCGATAAAGGAAATCGGGGAAGCGGGGGTTGGGGATACGATAACCGAAGCCTCAGACCCCACCAAAAATCCTCTCAAGGGATTCAAAGTGATAAAGCCGATGGTTTTCAGCGGACTCTATCCCATCGACACGGGGGATTACGACAGGCTCAAGGAAGGACTTGAGAAACTCAAGCTTAATGATTCGTCTCTGGTTTACGAACCGGAGACGTCGCTTGCGCTCGGGTTCGGATTCCGCTGCGGTTTTCTCGGGCTTCTTCACATGGAAATCGTGCGGGAGAGGGTCGAGAGGGAATTCGAGGTGAACCTCATAACCACCGCCCCTACGGTTATTTACAAGGCTATCTACCCGGGAGGCAGGGAAATACACGTCGACAACCCGAGCGAACTTCCAACCGGTGACCGCTCCGCCCGGCTCCAGGAACCATACGTGCTCGTGTCTGTTCACACGCCTTCGGATTATCTGGGCCAGATATTCGAGCTTTGCGAAAAAAGGAGGGGAATACAGAAAAACCTAAGCTACGTGACCGAAAACAGGGCCATAATCGAATACGAACTTCCTCTCGCGGAAATAGTCTACGACTTCTACGACACCCTAAAATCCGTCACCAAGGGGTATGCGTCCATGGATTACGAGCCCGCGGGATACAAGGATTCAGACCTGATAAAGCTCGATATTCTGGTTAACGGGAATCCGGTCGACGCTCTCTCGATAATCTCCCACAAGGACAAGGCTTACGAGAGGGGAAGGGAGCTTATAGTGAAGCTCCGGTCACTTATCCCCCGCCAGCTCTACGAGGTGGCCATACAGGCCGCGATCGGAAGCCGGGTGATAGCCCGTGAATCGGTAAAGGCGATGAGAAAGGACGTTACCTCAAAGTGCTACGGGGGAGACGTCACCAGAAAAAGAAAACTTCTTGAGAAACAGAAAGAAGGCAAAAAGAGAATGAAGCAGGTCGGCAGGGTAGAGATACCGCAGGAAGCCTTTCTGGCCGTGCTCAAAAACGACTGACGGCGAAGCCCCCCGCCAGAGATCTTCAGTCCATCGCCTTCATCATCATCTCAGTGATCACCCGAGTGGCGCCGCTTACCGCGTCGGGATCGGTCCTCACGTTAAGCACCGCCGGAAGCCCTGAAGAAAAAGCCCTTCCCAGCCCTGGGGTCAGGTCTTTTGTGTTTTCTATCTTCTCTCCGTATCCGCCCATGGCTTTTATTATTTCGTGAAAATCGACGAAGCCGAGATCCACACCCTGGGTCGCCCCCGCGTCCGGATAAGTTATCTCTATCTGGTGCTTCGTCATTCCCCACGCGGAATCGTTGCAGATCACCACTACAAACGGTATCGAGTGTCTTACCGCGGTTTCCATCTCCATGAAGTTCATTGCCACCGCCCCGTCCCCGGTCATAAGGACCACGGGCTTTTCAGGAAAGGCGACCTTGGCCCCAAGGGCAAAAGGCACCCCGACTCCCATGCAGCCGAGCGGACCTCCCTTAAGGTAATGCCCCGGTTTTCTCACTTCGCACGAAAGATCTGTCCACGACTGGCAGTCCCCACCGTCAACCGCGATTATCCCCTCTCCACCTAGATAATCCGAAACCGCTTTTGCGACCGTAGCCGGGTGAATTCCTTTGGATCTGGAAACGGTGCGGCGAAACGCCGCGCGGGCACGGGATCTTGAAGAGCGGGCTTCTTTCATCCATGGATCAAAGTCGAAACTGATCTTGTTTTCCCGTGCGTAAAGATTCGCTTTTGCGAGAAAAGAATCGAGATCGCAGACGACCCCTAAATCCGCCGGGCGGTTTCTTCCGATTTCCTCCGGGTGGATGTCCACCTGGACGGTTTTGGCTTCGGTGTTCATGGTGTTTCCAAATCCCGCGTAGATGCTGAGTCTTATGCCGAGAAGGATGATAAGATCCGCGTTTGCACTTATTTCCCTGAATCCTCCGGGACTTGCCGGTGAGGCCGCCCCGAAGCAGCACTTGTGATTGTCGGGCAGAATGCCTCTTCCCATGTTAAGCGTGAAAAAAGGGGCTCCAAGTCTTTCTGCGAATCCCAGAAGACTTTCCTCCGCGCCCGAGTACCATCCACCGCTTCCGACAACAACAACGGGTCTTTTCGACGCCGAGAGCAGCCGGAAAAACTCCGAGATCTTCTGGTCGGGCGGCTCACAGTCCGTATCGGGAACGGGCGCCCTCGCGGGCGAAGTCTCCTTCTCATCACAACTGGGATAGAGCACCTCGTATGACATTCCAAGATACGCCGGCCCGGGCCTGGCGGAGATCGCCGCCCCGTAGGCGGCCGAGACGTACTCCTCAAGCCTCGCCACCTCGTAAACCGTTCTCGCCCACTTGGTAACGGGTCTCACGATCGCCTCCTGATCTATTTCCTGAAGGGACACCCTGTCGTTCTCCTCGATCCCCGAGCGACCCGAAATCAGTATCATGGGGGAATTGGCAAGGTAGGATCCCGCAACCCCGGTAAGGGCGTTTGTAAGTCCGGGACCCGCCGTCACAAGACATATCCCGGGCGTTCTCCTCAGCCTCCCGTAAGCGTCCGCCGCCATCGCAGCTCCCTGCTCATGGTGCGTGTCGACAAGTCTTATGCCAAGATCAGTGCACGCCCTGTAAACGGGGTTTATGTGTCCCCCTCCGAGTGTGAAGATATCCCTTACTCCGAGGTCATAAAGAGCCTTTGAAACCAGATACCCGCCTTGTTGTCTCGCCATGGGTGTTCTCCCGTAATCAAACAAACCATTATTTCGGGGTAAATACAACCCGGTGAGAGCAAAAATTTTTTCCTTGAGTCCCTGCGAACGATGATTAATATGGAATTGCGGAAGAAAAAACTGGGGATAAAAAATTCAATTAATAATGGAGGTAAAAACAATGAAATACACAGTAAATTTGTGGGAGCCGACAAACGTTTTTCGTAATTTTGCAAGCGTTTTTCCCGGAGTTTTTGATCCTGAAGCTGCGGAGGCAAGCTGGAGCCCAAAAGTCGATATTTTCGACGACGGAGGCAATTTCGTTTTATCGGCGGAACTGCCAGGGGTAAGCAAGGAAGATCTCGATATAGACGTAAAGGACAACCGGCTTACCATAAAGGGAGAAAAAAAGCTTGAGAACAAGACCGAAAAGGAAGGGTATCTCAGGGTCGAGAGATCCTACGGAGTTTTCGAGAGAACTTTTTTCCTCGACGAAAACATAGACAGGGAGAACATAAAAGCCGAGTACAAAGACGGCGTCCTGCGACTTACCCTGCAGAGAAAGCAGGAGGAAGCTTCGAAGAAAATAGAAGTGAACTGATCGAAAGAAAGAAGGGGAGTGCCAAGAAGCGCTCCCCTTTTATTTTTCGTTGCTAAAATCTAAACTGCCTGATACTTATCCGGGAAAACAAGAACCCGCCCGGGAACAATTCGATATTTCGCTGCCTTGTTTCGGAGTCGGTAATAAGGCACGTTCAAATGTCCAAAAAAACAAAGGCAGTCTCAAGACCGCCCTTGTCTGATCAGCCGTTACCGGCAGTTTCAGGAAAACTGCCAGTATTGCAAGAAAGTTCCTATGCGCATCTTCTAAGGAAAACAACCGAGAACAGAACGGACGCTATCAGGAACAGGTTAAGCAACGCGCTTTGAGACGTATGACCGGTTCCAGCGATGGTGCATGCTCCGTCATCGTCTTCTGCCGGTGTTGGCACTGGTATCGTGCTTTCTTCATTCTTCAGGATAAGTTCCGGAACCAAAGATCAATAATCTTGGAGTAATAGGAATACTAATACCACCAGGTAGAGATATAGTATAGTTTTCAAATAGGTTTGCCACCTCGATGTAGCTTGTCTTAGGCGAACTGCCGGGAACCGATCCATCTTCAAACCAGTTCTCGATAGTATCGTCCGGATCTAAGGGGTCGTCCCAGCGGTAGTTAACGGTAAGCGATTCAAGCCTTCTTCTGCTCCAAGACACTGGTTTTCTGTCGATCCAATCCGCAGGCGGATATTTTATCAGCCACCGTTAGGCAATTCACAGAGGGAGTTCTCCAAAGTGGGGGCAGATCGCTTGTTATGAAGGGAAAACTAAAGTAAATTTCATTTCGTATGCTGGAGATCAATTCTAGCTCTGAAATAAAGCTTTCCGGAACCGATATATACTTTGATTCGAAACGGACCGTGCCGCTTTCTTTTGTATCAAGCGCAAACGTGGAAAGGCTCCCAAGAAGCAAAAAAATCATAGCGACGCCCCAAACGGTAAAGCTTCTCGGGAAAAAAATTAAAGGCTCGGCGGTTCTTTCTTCCCCATACGGAAAACCTTTCACCCTAGGCAGCTACTCAATTGAGCTTATTCCCTCGGGACAGATGCTTGGAGCGGCGCAGGTAGTTGTCGAAAAAGAAGGAAAAAGAATAGTATATGCGGGCGGCTTCAAGCTAAGACACACCGCCACCGCCGGCTATGTCGAGCTCAGAAGATGCGACACGCTCATTGTAGACTGTGCCTACGGAGCACCGAAGTTTGTTTTCCCGCCACCCGAAGCTGTAATGGAATCCATATTCGAATTCATAAACAGGACCCTGTTTGAGGACAATATACCGGTGCTCTTGGTAAATCCCATGGGAAAAGCGCAGGACCTGATAATTTTTCTCGGAGAAAGGGATGTTGAGATGAGCCTTCACCCTGCGATGGCCAAAACGCTGCGACTCTACGAGGAACTCGGCGTTAGGATTCCGCCTTACGGGGGCATAAAAAGAAGGCATTTTAAAAACAAGGTCCTGATAGCTCCTCTTTCCTACAGAAACTCGGCAGTCGTCGAGAACCTTCCGAGAAAAAAGGTGGCGGTGGTTAGCGGGCGTTCAATGGAAAACGGGGCGTTTATGAGATCTTCTCTTCGGGCCGAAGTGGCGTTTCCCCTAAGCAATCACTGGGGATATGATGAGATTTCAGAGTACCTTGACGTTTCAAGACCCGAAAGCGTGATCATCAGGGGGGATTTCAGCGACAGTCTTACCGACGGGCTTAAAAAAGACGGGTGGAACGTAACTGCGCTTAAAAAACCGCGCCAGCTCGCGCTTTTCTGAGGACAGAATGCCGGTTGAAACGAAATCATTCACAATAAGCACCCAGGGCGACTGTGACATACTGGACATAACCCCCGACGTAAGCCGCGAGCTCGGTAGGGCGGACATATCTTCCGGCACGGCCACTGTCTTTGTTGCCGGTTCAACATGCGCAGTCACGACTATAGAGTTTGAAAGCGGTGTGCTCTCCGACCTAAAAGACGCGTTTGAAAGAATGGCGCCCGAGGCCATGCACTACGCACACAACGCCAGATGGGGCGACGGGAACGGACACTCACACGTTAGGGCTTCAGTGCTCGGCCCCTCGCTTACGGTTCCGTTCTCAGAGGGCAGCCCACTTCTCGGAACCTGGCAGCAGATAGTGCTTGTTGACTTTGACAACCGCCCCAGAACAAGAAGGGTCATTCTGCAGATTATCGGAGAATAACCGCTGCTCAGACGAACTTAACCGAAAAATGCGTGGGCTTATACCTTACGTTCAGGTTCACGATAAGGGGCGTCAACGACTCTATCATCGAGGAGACTTCGAGTGGACCCGCATCAAGAACCCTAAGGTTCTTCATTTCCTCGGTAAGATTCTTGACAACCTCTTTTGACCCCTCGTCATCCCCGCATATGACCACGTCGTAATCAAGATCCTCGTCTATTTTAGCAAGCTCATTCGCAGGAAGGTTGTGATAGGCGGACACTAGCCTTGCCGTCTCCGGAAGCGCCTCCTTTATCTCAAGAGCCGAAGAGCCCTGGGCGGGAGGGTCAAAGAGAAAAGTCTTGCCTTCCCTTTTCATCGAGACCACAGGAGTTACGACTATCTGATCCGTAATGCTGTCTCCGCACCCTGCTACCGTGGCCGCCGCGTACTCGGGCGGAATGCTTATTATTATTATCTCGGAAGCTGCCGCGGCATCCGCGTTCGCCATCCCGTGTATGTTCGATTCTATACCAAGTCCCTTAAGCGTTTCCGCGTGACCCGAGGCTATGCCAAGTGCTTTTTCCTCGCTTCTCGAACCTATGTATATCTCGTGTCCCGCTCTTGACCACCGCAGAACCAGCCCTTCCGCTATGTCTCCCGTTCCGCCTAAAAGTGAAATTTTCATTTCTAACTTCTCCTTGCACCAAAATTTTTACAGAATCTCTATCGTATATGCCCGCAGAGTGTTTTTCAAGCGTGGCCGAGACCGCTAGTTGGGAACAGCGAATCAAGCTTCAAGCTATCATAAACCAACCGCGATCTGGAAAAGAGAGTTAACGACGGCGCGCTTTATGAAAACTATCAGAAGCAGAACCACTATTGGACTCAGATCTAGCGAGCCCCCAATGGGAGGAATATATCTTCTGGCAAAACCTAGGACCGGTTCCGTGGCCGAGTAAAGAAACTTCACTATGGGATTATATGGGTCGGGACTCACCCATGAAAGCACCGCCCGTCCCACTATGAGCCATATATAGACGCTAAGAAGTATGTCGACCACCTCCGCGATGGCCCTTAAGAAGTTGCCTCCTAGTATTTCCATGTCAGTTCTCCTCTCCTGAAAGTTCCGCGGAACGCTTGGCCGCGGACTCAACGGCGGATATTACAGCAGCCCGAAAACCGCCCTGCTCAAGCGAATGAATTCCGCTTGCCGTGGTTCCCCCGGGCGATGTGACCATGTCCTTTATCTCGGCAGGATGTCTGGCGCTCTCCTGAATCATCCTCGAGGTGCCAAAAACGGTCTGCACGGCAAGATCCGTGGCAAGCTTCCTTGAAAGCCCCATTTTAACCGCGCCGTCGCAAAGCGCCTCAATGAAAATCGACACAAACGCCGGACCGCTTCCGGAAAGAGCGGTAACGGCGTCCATAACTCCCTCGCTCTCGACCCGAAAGGCTTTTCCCAAAGACCCGAGAATACTGAGAACCAGATCTTCTTCCTCACCGGAGAACCCCTCCCCGAAATAAACGCAGGAAGCACCCTCAAGTACGAGGCTCGGAGCGTTGGGCATAACACGCGCCAGTTTTATCTCCCTGCCAATAAGCGTTTTTATAAAAGAGTACTTCACCCCGGCCGCTATTGACACGTAGAGCTTGTCGGTGGTGGCGACGCTTCGTACTTCCCCGCAGACCGCGGGGATTACCTGAGGCTTTACGGAGAAAATCACTAGGTCGGATGTCTTTACCACTTCCCTGTTGTCAGAGGTGGTTCTAACTCCATACTGCGATGAGATGTAAGAGAGCCTCTCCGTGTTTACATCTGAGAGGGTTATGTCTTTTTTCTTAAAGCTCCCAGAGGCAAGAAGTCCCTTTACCATCGCCTCGGCCATGTTTCCGGCTCCTATGAAACCTGCTTTTTTCATTTTTAAACTCACTCTGGTCTTGGACCGAAAAGCGCCGAACCGACCCTGAGAATCGTTGCCCCCTCTTCGATCGCTACCTCAAAATCGTTGCTCATGCCCATTGAAAGCTCCCGCACCTCGGGAAATTCCCCCGCTATCTGATCCCTCATCTCCCTCAGTCCCGAAAACCATGCTCTGCTCATCTCAGGGTCCTCGAAGTAAGGAGGCATTATCATGAGTCCCTTAAGCGAAACGTTCCGGAACCGGGAAGCGCTCTCGAGAAACTCCCGAAGATCGCCTGAACGAATCCCGTTTTTGCTCTCCTCCCCGCCGTTTATCTCCACAAGCGCCCGGACACTGGTTCCGGCGGCTGCGCCTCTTTTATCAAGTTCCGCCACAAGGGCTATGTTGTCAACCGCATGTAGAAGATCCGCCTTGCCCACAACATACTTCACCTTGTTTCTCTGCAAAGCTCCAATGAAGTGCCAACGAAGCGTCTCGCCCGCTCCGTTCCCGGCATCCCTATGCTTGTCGCGAAGCTCTTGGGCGTAATTCTCTCCAAAATCCTGTAGCCCTAGGCGGCTAGCCTCGAGGATCACGGCAAGGGGAAACTTCTTCGATACCGCCACCAGCCGGACCTCGTCGCGGCTCCTTCCGGATCTTCGGCACGCTTCCCCGATTTTCTCTTCTACCCCGTCTATTCTATCCTGCAAATTCATCCGGATTCCACGACACCTATATCCGAGAGTACGGAAATCAGTTCAAAAAGAGGAAGCCCGATGACCCCCGTGTAGGAACCTCTTATCCACTCGATAAGACACGACCCGGCCCCCTGAATGGCGTATGCGCCGGCCTTGTCCATGGGTTCTCCGGTTTTAATGTACCGACGCATCCCTTCGCTATCAAGAGACTTCATCCGCACCTCGGTACAGGTGGCCCCCAGGTGAAGAACCTCGCCGGGGGATCTCGCCACGCAAAAGCCGGTTATAACTTCGTGGTTTTTTCCCGAGAGCTTTTGCAGCATCGAAAACGCGTCCTCTTCATCGCTGGGCTTGCCGAGAATATCTCCCGAAACGAAAACGACCGTGTCGCTGCCCACGACGATTCGCCCCCGCCGCACACCCCCGCAAACGCTGAGCGCTTTCTCCCTGGCCATGCGCTTTGCGAAATCAAGCGGCGCTTCTCCCTCCCGGGCACTTTCGCGCACGCGCGGCTCAATCACTTCGAAACAAAGACCCACCCTTGTGAGCAGCTCCCGTCTTCTCGGGGAAGACGAAGCCAAGATGAAGCTTTTGTTCTTAAGCATTCAAGAAAAACCCCTCTGGGGCGGGATCTGAAACTTGAAAACGCGTCTTCTGCGTATACACTTCATCGTTTCAAGCTCAAATGGAAATTAAAGAACTTTACCTGAAAGGCAGAAAAAACTTCGAGAAAAACGGTTTCGAGTGCCCCGGCATCGAAACAAGAGCGATACTCGCAAGAAGCCTGAACACGGATCCGCTGGAACTCTATGCGCATCCGGAAAGACGCGTGGGTTCCGAGAGGACGGAAGCGTTTGAAAAACTCCTTTGCCGACGCCTCGCGGGAGAACCTCTCGCGTACGTGACCGGCGAGCGGGAATTCTATTCAAGGACTTTTGTCGTAACCCCGGACGTTCTGATACCGAGACCGGAAACCGAAACGCTCGCGGAGCTTGCGATAGAAACCGCGGGGCAGATAAAAAATCCCCGCATCCTGGACTTGGGTACGGGAAGCGGGTGTCTCGCCGTAACCGTCTTTCTCGAAACGCGCGACTGCGAGGTTTTCGCCTCAGACGTATCCGCTTCGGCACTCGCGGTAGCGGAAAGAAACGCTCAGGAACACGGCGCACGCGTGCGATTCGTAAACTCAGATCTTCTGGGCTGCTTTGCAAAATCTTCGTTTGACATGATAATTTCCAACCCGCCTTACGTGTCGGAGGCAGAATACGCGGAGCTTTCCGCGCAGATAAGGTGCCACGAGCCCAAAACGGCGCTGCTCGGCGGACAGGACGGGCTTGCGTACATAAAAAAAATAGCGGCCGCGGCAGGAGACACGCTTCGTGAGGGAGGTTTTCTGCTTCTTGAAATCGGAGCCGGGCAGGCGAAAAGCGTGGAGAGGATAGTCCGTGAAAACGGTTTTTCAGACATACGCTTCGAAACTGATATCGGCGGCGTAAAAAGGGTAGTGAAAGCCACTTGGAAAAAATAGTAATAGAAGGGGAAAATAGACTTTCAGGAGAGATAACGGTCGGCGGAGCGAAAAACGCCGTGCTTCCCATAATGGCCGCCTGCATACTCAACGATGGGGAGAACACCATCTCGAACGTTCCGGATCTGGCGGATGTCCGGACAATGATGAAACTACTTGAGACCCTGGGCGCGAGATGCGAATACACAGACGGAGAACTGCTCGTTAACTCAAGGACCATTAACCGCTACAAGGCTCCTTACGATCTTGTAAAGACGATGAGGGCTTCCGTTCTGGTTCTTGGGCCGCTTGTGGCCAGGTTCAAAAAAGCGGAGGTCTCGCTTCCCGGTGGATGTGCCATAGGGGAGAGACCCATAGATCAGCACATAAAGGGACTTCGTATCCTGGGGGCGTCAGTACAGCTTGAAGATGGTTATGTGAGTGCCGCCGCCAAAAAACTCACGGGAAACACAGTGCCCTTCGATCTCTCGACAGTTACGGGAACCGAAAACATAATGCTGCTCGCCAGCATCTCCGAGGGAGAGACCGTCATCCTAAACGCCGCCTGTGAACCCGAAGTGGTTGATCTCGCGAACGCGCTCAATCTCATGGGAGCGAAAATAGAGGGAGCCGGAACGGATATAATAACGATAACTGGAGTAAGCTCGCTCGGTCCGTTAAGAGACTACAGTGTAATGCCCGACAGGATAGAGACGGGAACCCTGATGATAGCCGGCGCCCTTAACGAAAGCGATCTCGTCATAAAGGGCTGCAGATTCGAGCACCTGGGGGCGCTTACGGGAAAACTGCTTCAGACGGGAACGGAGATAGAGAAAAACGGGGACTCCATCAGGGTACGGGGCACGGGGGAGATAAAAAGCATAGATTTCTCAACCCTTCCCTACCCCGGATTTCCGACCGACATGCAGGCCCAGATGATGATACTTATGTGCGTTGCCGACGGAATGAGCGTGATAACGGAGAACATATTTCCGCAGAGGTTCATGCACACAGCCGAACTGCGAAGGATGGGCGCGGACATCAAGCTTGTCGGAAACAGCGCCGTGGTAAGGGGGGTGGCGGAGATGAGGGGTGCCCCCATAATGGCAAGCGATCTTCGGGCAAGTGCCTCGCTCGTGCTGGCCGGGCTTTGCGGCGAGGGGAGGACGGAAGTATCTAGAATCTATCATCTTGACCGCGGATATGAAAAACTTGATGAAAAGCTTCGCTCCGTCGGAGCCAGCATCTGGAGGGAAAAAGAGTGATAACGATAGCGACGCCCAGAGGAAGACTGCTTGAGGAAACCGTCGAGCTTTTCCAGAAAGCCTCAATAGACATAACGGAAATAATCGAGGATTCAAGAAAGCTCATATTCGAGTTTGAAGAGGCGGGGCTCAAGCTGCTTATAGTTAGACCCACCGACGTCGTCTCCTATGTCGAGTACGGCGCCGCGGACTGCGGAATAGTCGGCAAGGACACCCTGATGGAACAGGACTGCAATCTTTATGAGCCTCTTGACCTCGGAATAGGAAAATGCAAGATGGTGGTTGCCGCTCCGAAGGGCTTTCAGAAATCGGGCAAGGCGTCCTTGCGGATCGCGAGCAAGTATCCGCAGATCGCAAGTGATTTCTACAACAAAAAAGGCATAACCACGGAAGTCATAAAACTCTACGGCTCGGTTGAACTGGCACCCATAGTAGGCCTTTGCGACGCTATAGTGGATCTGACGGCCTCGGGAGAAACTCTTAAGAAAAACGACCTTGAGATAGTGGAAGTGGTAGCGGAAATAAGCGCGAAGTTCGTCGTTAACAAGGTGAGTTTGAAAATAAAGTCAAAGGAAATAAAGGAACTTCTGGCTAATCTTGAAAAGGTAAGATAGATCCACCTCTGTTTTTTTATGGCAGCGCATCAAAAAAGCTCAAGCTGAGCGGCGCCGTCCCTCCTGAAACGGGAGACGTCAAGAGTCGCCTTTCTCCCCGAGAAACCGAATTTCCCGTAAGCGACACGAAAAATCCTTTCTGTCTGCTCAGCAAAAATCCCCTTCCCCTTCATCCGGACGCGGTACTCAGAGGAGTTAAGAGATCCGTCTCTCATTGATTCAATTCGCCCGAGGATCTTTTTCTTTCTGTCGGGGTAGTGGCGCTCAAGCCACGTAGAGAATATGTCGGCCACGCCGTAGGGAAGCCTTAGCATCACGTAACCCGCGTCGACCGCCCCGCGGGCTGAAGCCTCTTTCATTATGGCCGGAATCTCATGGTCGGTGAGCCCCGGAATCACCGGAGCTATGAGCACGGTCACGGGAATGCCGGCATCCGCAAGCCTAGCTATGGCCTTGAGCCTGTATTCTGGCTGCGACGCTCTGGGTTCCATTTTCCTTGAGAGTTCGCCGTCAAGCGTCGTGACGGAGACTATCACGCTCGCGCAGCCGATTTCGGCCATGTCAGAGAGGATATCAAGATCGCGGGTCACAAGATAACTTTTGGTCACTATCCCCACAGGGTTTCTGAATTCGCGCAGAACCTTGAGACACTTTCTTGTTATCCGGAACTGTTTTTCCGCCGGCTGATAGCAGTCTGTAACCCCGCTTATCGCTATCGGTTTCGGAACCCATCTGGCCGACCGAAGCTCCTTTCTCAGAAGCTCAGGGGCATTTTGCTTGACGAAGATTTTCGTTTCGAAATCAAGCCCCGCCGAAAGCCCCAGGTATTCGTGCGTGGGCCTCGCATAGCAGTAAACGCATCCGTGTTCGCATCCCCGGTAAGGATTGATGCTCGCGTCAAAAGAAACATCGGGACTCTGGTTGTAGGAGATTATGGTTTTCGTCCGGTCCTTGTAGTAAATGGTCTTGGGGGCACCGTCAGCAGAGGGCGCATCCTCATCCGCAACAAAATCAATCCGCTCGAATCTTCCAGACGGGTTCTCCGGGGATCCCCTTCCTTTTATGGCAGGTTTCACTTTCTGAGTCTCCCTTAAACCAAAAAGCCCCAAAGCGGCAGTGACCGCCTCGGGGCTTTTAAAACACTAAACGACTCTTTGCTCTCAGTTTATGTTCTTCGGCACCGGGTCATCCGCCAGGGCATAATCGGGTTTCGGAACGACAAAGTTTTTGAGCACAGGCTCATCCGAGAGAATTACCTTCTCAATCACCTCGTCCATATGTTCAACGGTGGTTACTTTCACCTCTTTTCTAATGTTCTCCGGTATGTCCTCAATGTCTTTTTTGTTATCCACGGGAATCAGCACTTCCTTCACCCTGCCCCTGTGGGCCGCAAGGATTTTCTCCTTGAGTCCTCCAATGGTAAGCACCCTTCCCCGAAGCGTGATCTCTCCCGTCATGGCGATTTCCCTGTTAATAGGCTTTCTAGTAATGGCACTTGTTATGGCGCTCGCTATCGCTATGCCGGCACTCGGTCCGTCTTTGGGAGTAGCCCCCTCGGGAACGTGGATGTGTATATCTACGTTCTGATAGAAAAGCCTTTCAAGCCCCAGGCGCTGCGCTCTGCTTCTTACGTAGCTCATAGCCGCGCGCGCGGATTCCTGCATTACCTCCCCGAGCTTGCCGGTAACGGTGAAATTCCCCTTGCCGGGGACGATGGAGACCTCTATCGTCAGAAGCTCTCCTCCAAGCTCAGTCCACGCAAGCCCCGTCGCGGCCCCTACCTGATCGGTCTGCTCGATCTCTCCGTACTCATACTTGGGAGTACCGAGATACTTTCTGACGCTCTTGGCGGTAATGTTAACCCCCTTGGTTTTTTTCTTCTCGACAATCTCCCTTGCCACTTTCCTGCAGAGCGACGCTATTTCCCTCTCAAGGTTCCTGACCCCGCTTTCCTTCGTGTACCTTCTTATGATCTGCACAATCGCCTCGTTCTTTATAGACACATTGTAATCCTTGAGACCGTGGTTTTCCGTCTGCTTCCCTATAAGGAATTCTCTGGCTATCTGAAGCTTTTCCTGCTCCGTGTAGCCCGGAAGTCGTATTATCTCCATTCGGTCCTGAAGCGCCCAGGGAACCGTGTGGAGAACGTTCGCCGTCATTATGAACATTACCTTCGAGAGGTCATAGTCGGCCTCGATGTAATGATCGTTAAAATTTGAGTTCTGCTCGGGGTCAAGGGCTTCTAGAAGCGCGGAAGCCGGGTCTCCCCTGAAATCCATTCCCAGCTTGTCGATCTCGTCAAGGAGAAAAACCGGGTTTACGGTTCCGGCTTTTTTCATTCCCTGTATTATCTTGCCTGGAAGGGCTCCTATGTAGGTCCTTCTGTGTCCCCTTATCTCGGCCTCGTCCCTTACTCCGCCGAGAGACGTCCTGACGAACTTGCGGCCCATGGCGCGAGCTATTGACTTCGCCAAAGAGGTCTTTCCGACCCCGGGAGGTCCAACGAAGCAGATTATCGGGCCCTTGAGCTTTTCGGCCAGAATGCGCACCGCCAAGTATTCAAGTATTCTTTCCTTGGGTTTTTCAAGGCCGTAGTGGTCCTCGTCGAGAATCGCCGCGGCTTCCTTGAGATCGAGACGGTCCTCGGTTGTTTCCTTTATCCACGGCAGATCCAGAAGCCAGTCGACATAATTTCTCACGACCGTCGCCTCGGCGGACATGGAGGACATCATGCGAAGCTTGTTTATCTCCCTTTTGACCCTCTGCTCCACATCCTCGGGAAGTTCCTTCTCCCTCAGCTTTTCCTCAAACTCATCTATTTCGCTTTTAAGGTCATCCCCCGTGCCGAGCTCCTTCTGGATAGCCTTCATCTGCTCGTTGAGATAGTACTCCCTCTGGGCCTTTTCCATCTGCTTTTTGACCCTCTTCCCTATACGCTTTTCCATCTGAAGTATCTCAAGCTCCGACTGCATTTTCTCGCAGAGCTTCTCAAGCCTCTCAAGAGGATGGATCACCTCCAGAATCTCCTGCTTGTCCGAAAGCTTCATGCTAAGATGCGAAGCGATCGTGTCGCCGAGCTTGCCCGGCTCCTCAATGGACATGAAAGTCACGAGAGTCTCCGAGGGGATCTTGGTGTTCAGCTTCACGTAATCCTCGAAAAGCTTGGTCGCCGAGCGCATCAGCGCTTCGAGCTCAACGCTTTCTCCCGAAGGCTCCTCTATCTCTCTTACCTCTACGACGAACATGTCCTTCTGGGGAACGAAACCCGTTATGGATGCCCTTTTCTTGCCCTCGACAAGCACTTTCACCGTGCCGTCGGGAAGCCGGAGCATCTGAACTATCGTTCCGACGGTCCCGATTCTGTACATGTCCTCGTTTCCGGGTTCATTTACCTTGGCGTCTTTCTGCGCCGAAAGAAATATTTCCTTGTTGCCCTTCGCCGCCTCTTCAAGGGCCTTGATGGATTTTTCCCTGCCCACGAAAAGCGGGGCCAGCATGTAGGGGTAGATAACTACGTCGCGAAGCGGAAGGAGTGGAAGAACTTTCTCGTTAACGTTTACGGAATCTGACATTTTCTCCTCCTCAATACACAAGCCTATTTAGAGTATATAATACAGACCCTTATATTTACAACCCTGTTATTATACAGCATGTCCAGAGTTAGGCATAATCCAGAGGAAAAGCACTTGTTGGAAATCATTACCATTTAGTAGTAATTTTTAATAAATTGGTTATTTTTATAATCCAAAACACGAAGCCAAGGGGGAATCAAGATGATTGACAGCGACATACAGGACGCCATAAATACGCAAATAAGAAACGAGTACTATTCATCCTATCTCTATCTTTCAATGTCTGCCTACTGCGAATCCAAAAACTTTTCCGGTTTTGCGGGTTGGCTTCGCAATCAGAGCGAAGAGGAGCTTGTGCACGCGATGAAGTTCCTCGATTACCTGATCGACAGGGGTGGCAGGGTGGTTCTGGAATCGATAGAGCAGCCCGCTTCTGAGTTCGGAGCCTTTCTTGAGATGTTCGAGGAAGTGCTCGAACATGAAAGGGAGGTGACGGGGATGATAAACAATATTTACAATCTGGCCACCTCGAAAAACGATCAGGCGACTTTAGTAATGCTTCACTGGTTCATAGAAGAGCAGGTTGAAGAGGAAAAAATTGCCGAGGCAGTCGTTGAGCAACTGAAACTCGCCGAGAACAACCCGGCCGCGCTTCTGATTCTCGACAGAGAGCTCGCCACGAGAGAGGACGAATAACAAGAAACAAAGGGAATTACATACATAAATAAAAAGGAAAAGAAGTATGAAAAGAATTACAACAATGTTTATAGTCGGCCTGTTATGTTTGGTAAGTTTTAATATGGCCCAAGCTACACCTTCAACGATTACCTTAAATGTTAATCAGGTTAGCATAAAAAGAGGGATGGATGCTTGCCCGGATTCTACTGATGATGAGGTAAGTGAAAATTCTGATTGTGATGGAACGGAGTCGCTATTGGCTGTGGTGGGAGGATCACATGGAACAGAAGCGGATGATATTATGGATGATATTGTGGGGACTTTGGTTAGAGCTAAATTAGAAATGTCAGTTACTTTAAACCAACCTGCACAAGAGGATTTGGTAGTGGACTTAGGTTTATTACGGACATCGCCTTATAGGATAGCTTTTTCCAATCAATATAGAGACGACACCAATCCACAGTATTCAGTAAATGTAGGCCCCCGTGTTCCGTGTGAATATGTAACTAGAAATATGAGGGATTATTGTAAGACGGGGCGTAGTACTGGTGTACCTGATACTTTAGTTATTCCTAAAGGCCAATCACGAAAATCTATTACACATATTGTTTATATGGTAGATATGGCTGATAAGCAACCCGGAGATGATATGTACGAGTTTTATCCTGCTGCTAGAGATTATATAACTGCCGAGATTTTATGGGTTCAATATGAAAATTATGAATGTCGTTTGTACCCTAATTTTAAATCAAGAGCGGGAGAGAAAAGGGGTAAGGATGCTAGTGGTAATGAACGTCCACCATACGTAGGATGTACACATGGAGAAACTAATCCGCTCCGATCATTTCCAACAGAACCTATAAAAATATATGATGGATCAACCATAACGTCTCCTTTACGTTCTTCACAGGCTAGATTTTTAGTACAGGAAGAAGAGGAACTTGAGACTTCTTTTGCTAGTGAAGAGCCGGAAGGAACCGATCTAGCCATCAATTTCCCTGCTTGGAGAGGTAATTTTGCTTTAGTTCGTGATTCTAATTATGAACGGTATGCCAGTCTTAAGAAATCACCGGGACAAATTAGATTATTTTTTGATCCAGAAGGTATTGATTCTATTAACGGTGTTCCGGTAGGGCCATCTTGGATTAAAAAGAAGAGATTTTGGCTATATAAATTGACTGATTCTGAAGTTGAAGAAATTCACAATCAATAATATATGAAATTATATTTCTATATTTTTTGGGATTTCTTACCTTTCATCAAGCTTTTCCCGTAGCAAGAAGTAAAGAAGAGCAGGCTTCCCCGGTTTCTCAAGCAAAAACTTCAAGAATCTTTACTTTCAATCTCCGGTATGTATTTTAGTCTGGTTATAGATTAAAACGTTCTCCTACAGTCAGGAAAAAGGAAGCAGCCAGTTGGGAATAAAGTACAACCGGCCTGAAGTGAACAGGCAGATTACAAAACAACTCATAAACGACTACGGGGCGATCGTTTCGACCTTGATCAAGGTTTTCGGCCGCGAAAGCCTCGAGCACGTCCAGAGATCGTGCGGTAACTCTTTTGAGAAAATGAGGACAAAATGGGGAAAAGAAGGTATCCCAGATGATCCCCAGGGCGCTGTATGGTCCGATATAACGGAGAACTCAAGCAAGCTTTTCTGCAGAAAGATAAACTACCTCTCCAAGGCAAACGGGGGAGAAAAAAGAATTGACGTATCGGGGTTTCGCCTTCCCTTTCCGCAAAAAGAGGAAGTGGAGAAAAATCTGGTCGAACTGCTTTTCGCTTTATGCGGTCCCCGGATAGAAAACCGCTTTCAGAAATACCTGATACTGAACGTGCTCTGCGGATTCTCCTGTTCCTCCCTTGCGAGGATACTGCAGAGAAACGAAAAAGCTTTAGAAGAGCAGCTCGCTTCGGAAAAAAAGAAAATAACCCAAGGAACCGTTCGGCTGACCCGGGCGGAAGCGGAGAAAAATCTCGGGGCTGTGACAAAAAACATTTCCGAGATTTTCAGTCTCGGGCAAAACGGTATCCGAAAAGGAATGCCTCCCATAGCCTCTTTGTGCCTCTCCGCGATAAGACTGGGCGAGGCGCTGCTTGATTTTCCTGCGACCAAAAAACCTGGGGTTCACGCTCTTTTATCATTCATGCTGCTGAACGCCTCAAGACTTCGCACCATGAACGACGACGCCGGAAGGCCGCTTGGGATAAAGGAGCAGAACAGGGAACTTTGGGACAGGAACATGATCAAAAGGGGATTCGAGCACCTTGCTCTTTCAACTGAGGAAGGAGGAGAGGTTACGGAGATTCACTTAAAGGCCGGCGTTGACGCCGTGCACTCCCTAGCGAAAAAATACGGGGATACCAACTGGGACCGGATCATCTTGCTTTACGACAAATACCTGGCTTGCAACTACTGTCCACTTGTCGAGCTTCAAAAAGCGATCGCTATCTCGAAAACCCGAGGACCGCAAGAAGGTCTTCAGGCAATAAGGGGTATACAGAGGGTTGAGGAACTGTCATCACACGATCTTCTGTATTCGACTCTGGGTAATCTTCATTTCCAGCTTCACAGGTACGAAGACGCTATATCGAATTTCGACCGCGCGATCGGTCTTACCGAAGAAACTTTCGAAAAAGCTTTTTACTCCAAAAAGATAAAGATCTGCGAAGACAGAATGAATATGTCGAAGCGCTACAGATATGGAGTTTCCTTTTAAACTCTCCACGGCCACTCAAGATGCCCGCGGACTCAATCCTTAAACACGCTGTCACATTCTTACTAGTTCTATCCGTCTTGATCATGTCCGCTCATGCGGAACCTGCATCTTTAAGCGAAAATACGACGGAACCTGTGTCTTTTCGAAACGGCATGGTCGTATCCCAAGAGCAGACCGCGACTCTCGTCGGCCTTTCCGTACTCAAGAAAGGCGGAAACGCCATTGACGCCGCCGTCGCAATGGGATTTGCGCTCGCCGTCACTTACCCGAAAGCTGGAAATCTCGGGGGCGGCGGATTCATGCTGGTTCACCTGGGCGAAACAGGGCAGACCGTCGCCATAGACTACAGGGAAAAAGCTCCACTTAAAGCCACGCGCGACATGTTTCTCAATAAAAACGGAGAGATCGACGTGGAACGGGCGAGACACAGCATCTATTCCTGCGGAGTTCCGGGAACAGTCGCGGGGCTTTCGCTGGCACTTGAAAAATACGGAACCATGTCGCTTAAAGAAACACTTGCGCCCGCGATAAAACTCGCGGAGGATGGATTTACGGTTTCGGCGGAGCTTAGAAAATCGCTTCTCGAAGCAAAAGAGCGGATGAAAAAATCGGCCGAAAACATGGCCGTTTTTTTCAAAAACAACGGAGAACCGCCCCGGGAAGGAGAAATTCTCAGGCAGAAGAACCTCGCATGGAGCCTAAAGGAGATAAGCAAAAACGGCTCAGAGGCGTTTTACAGGGGAGCTATAGCGAAAAAAATCACGGCTTACATGAAAAAGGAGGGAGGTCTCATAACCAAAAGAGATCTTGCGTCATATGAAGCCGTGACAAGGGAACCTGTGACCGGGGACTACAAAGGCTACCAGATTTACTCAATGCCGCCTCCAAGCTCAGGCGGGGTCCATCTCATCGAGATGCTCAACATTCTTGAGCGCTATCCCCTCTCGCAATACGGGCATAATTCCGCCCGATATGTCCACGTTCTCTCAGAAACCATGAAACTTGCCTACGCGGACAGGTCAAAACATCTGGGTGATCCGGATTTTTCCCCGGTTCCCGCAAAACAGCTCATCTCAAAACAGTACGCAAAACGCCTCGCAAGTCGGATCAATCCTGAAAAAGCGACCCCTAGCAGATACGTAAAGCCGGGCTCTCCAATCCACCCCCAAGGCACTGACACCACCCACTTCACGGTCGCCGACCGATTCGGAAACGTGGTTTCAAACACATACACGCTTAACTTCGCCTACGGCTCAGGGCTAGCCGTGGCGGGAACCGGGATTCTGCTCAATAACGAAATGGACGATTTCTCGGCAAAACCCGGAGCTCCTAACGCGTACGGACTTACCGGCGGTGAAAAAAACTCCATTGCTCCCGGCAAAAGAATGCTGAGTTCCATGACCCCGACGATAGTGCTTAAGGACGGAAAGCTTTTTCTCGCGACTGGAAGCCTGGGGGGAAGCAGAATAATAACGTCCGTGCTCCAAGTCATCCTAAACGTAATTGACCACAAAATGAACATAAACGAAGCTGCGTCGGCCCCAAGGATACATCACCAGTGGCTTCCTGACACCTTGTACGTGGAAAAAGAAACGGGGAAAAACCTGGTGGCGCAGTTGCGGAAAAAAGGATACGAAGTAAAAAGAACCGGCCCGATTGGAAGCACGCAGAGCGTAGCTAGGGTCAGCGGGGTTTTTCACGGAGCTGCTGACCCCAGGCGTCCGGGAGGACTGGCTCAAGGATACTGATTTGCCCGTTGCACTTGCACCTGAAAACCATGGTTTTTGTGGTAAGCGTCGTATATGGATGGTAGAATTGCTTTTGAAAATACAATCCTGAGGGGGCCTCTTAATGTTCCGATATCTGCATTTTGTCCTTGCAATTGCAATCCTGTTCGGGTTTACCGCTAACATCCGGGCTCAAACGTTCAATTCCGTTGTCGTGTTCGGCGACAGCTTAAGCGACTCCGGGAACATCGCCCAGTCTTATACTCCTATCGCCCGGTCTTACGGATTCGAAATTCCGGCCGGCACGAGCTTCACTACGAATCCAGACCCGGTCTGGGCAGAAATCGTGGCCCAGACCTTCGGAGCATCGGGAACCAATTCGCTAGCCGGCGGAGCAAACTATGCCTGGGGCGGCGCCTGCGTAAACCCGAACGGTCCGTGTGAAGAGAACTCGGTACCGAGAACAGAGCAGCAGATTAACCAGCACCTCTCCGGAGGAAGCGCCGACCCGGAGACACTCTATATGATCTGGGGCGGCGTAAACGATATCAGTGCCGTTGCCGGGAACAATTCGTCTGATCCCCGAGGTGCTCTTGACGGCATCCTGGAAGCCGCAGGAGCGTACGTGGATCAGATTCGAGACCTTCAGGACGCCGGGGCGCGTTACGTCGTGGTGCTCAATTTGCCCGACGCTGGTAAAACCATAAACGCCCAACGCGCCGGAGTTGTGAATCCAAGCGTTCCCGCCGCGCTTTCCGCTCTAACCCGCGCCTATAACGAAGCGCTTGACACAGGTATTAGCTCTCAGGAACAGGGAATCGTTCCCGTAAATATCTTTGCCCTGATGGATGAGATAATCGAAGACCCCGGAAACTACGGGTTCACCAACACTGATATGATAGCTTGTACTCCCGGTTCGAATCCCCTGCGCCCCAACGGGGGACTGGAATCAATAGTCTGCGGTCCGACCGACTCCGGCTATCTATCGCCTCCCGACACCGATGAGAATTACCTTTTTGCGGACGGTTCTCATCCCAGCGGAGCTGTTCATGCGGCGGTTGCAAGTACGGTAATTTCCACTCTCACGGCTCCGGTTCAGGTCTCGCTTGGAGGGGAAGGGGGCGTAGAAGTTGCGAGGGCACACCGTAACGCCGTTTTTACGGAGCGGATGCTTGATCTTGGGTCCGAGCGTTCAGTCGGAAAATGGCACAGTTACCTGAGGGGACAAATAGGCAAACAAGATCTTAACGCCCTGTCTCACCTGGGTAAAACGCAGGCCGAAATGCAGGTGCTCACTCTGGGTACCGACTACCGCGCCGGGGACGGACTTTACTTGGGGGCGGCATTTAGCCTCGGAAACCACAGCAACGACGTCTCGGGCGCAAGCATCGACAGCACCGTGGTGACCGGCTCGCTGCACGGCACCCTTGTTTTTGATGTTTTTTACCTGAGCGGCGCTTTTAACGCGGGCAGAACTTCGATTGATATCAACCGCTCGATCCGGCTTGGATCAGCACTGCGCACGGAAGAGGGTTCCACAAGCTCCCACCAGTTCGGAACCGATGTTGAACTCGGCTGGATTCTAAGCACATCCGAGAAGTGCGGGTGCAATCTGTTTTTGGGGCTCGGGTGGCTCAACCAGAAAATCGACGGCTACAGCGAAAACGGCAACACTTCCACCTCGATGAACTTCTCTGACTTTGACCGCGACTCCCTGATCGCACGTGCGGGTTATCAGTTCAAAGGAAGCTTTGGTCTAAGCGAAACAGTGCTCCCATACATCCGTATCGCCTATGAAAGAGAGCTGAAAGACGATTCCGTTTCAGTCACCGCAGGCTCGAACACCATGTCCGGACGCTTCACTCTCTCGGGTTTTGAGCCACCGAACCAATGGGTAAACACCGCCGCCGGTCTTACCGTCGGCATTGGTAGCCGAGCAAAAACTTTTGCCGGCTACTCAGGACGCTTCGGAAACGACTCGAGACGTGACCACGAGTTTAGCCTTGGAGTGCGCGTGGCATTTTAGAAAGCGGGAAATTCAGCCGGCAAACAAGCAGCACTTCGAAATTCCGCCTGCGGATTGCTATTGGGCCGAGATGTAAAGCATTCTGTCTATTGATTTTTTAGCCTTCCGCGCAATGTCTTCCGGAACCTTGACCTCGTACACCTCTTCTCTAAGAGAATTGAGCACCTTGTCAACCGTTATCATCTTCATGTACTCGCAGATCGCGTCGGCTTTGGCGGGATAGAACTTTTTTTCCGGACTTTGTTTTCTAAGCGTATGGAGAATTCCGGTCTCAGTAGCGACCACGAACTCGGGAGTGTCGGAATTCCGAGTGTAGTCAATCATCTTTCCGGTCGAGAAAAACTTTATCTCCTTTGCCAGTTCGTCGTCCCCGGCGGTGGAATGAAGAAAAGACGTGGTGCAGCCGCACTCGGGGTGAACTATCATTTCCGCATTAGGGTAGGATTCTTTTATCTTCCTTATATCCCCAGGCCGTATTCCCGCATGCACGTGGCATTCCCCGGGCCAGATGTAAATTTTTCTTCCCGTAACCTTGGAGACGAAGGCGCCCAGAAACATATCGGGCAGAAAAAGTATTTCCCTGTCCTTGGGAATGGATTCCACTATCTTGACGGCGTTTGAGGAAGTAACGCAGTAATCTGTCTCTGACTTCACGGCGGCCGAGGTGTTAACGTAGGAAACCACAAGAGCGTCAGGATGCTCCGATTTCCATTTCCTGACCTGTTCGAGGTTTATGGTCTCGGCAAGGGAGCAGCCCGCCTCTGGGTCGGGGATAAGTACTTTTTTGTCAGGAGAGATAATGGACGCGGTTTCGGCCATGAAGTGAACTCCGCAGAAGACAATGATTTCCGCGTCGGTCTCGGAAGCCTTCTGCGAGAGACCTAAGGAATCTCCTGTATAGTCGGCAAGGTCCTGGATTTCGGGTATCTGGTAGTTATGAGCCAGAATTACCGCGTTTTTTTCCTTTCTCAGTCTGTCTATTTCTTCTGAAATATCATGTAGGATTGCCATTGTAACAGGGGCCATTAACCGTATAGCCCGCCCCTGTTATTCTAACACATCAAAAGAAATATCTAAACACGGGGCCGAGTGGGTAAGAGCGCCGACAGATATGAAATCGACTCCGCTTCGAGCTATCTCTCCCACGTTCTCAAGAGTAACTCCGCCGGACGCCTCGACAAGCGCTCGGCGTGCTATCAGGCGCACGGCCTCCCTGATTTCCCGAATGTCCATGTTGTCAAGCATTATGACGTCAGCGCCGCAGGAAACCGCTTCTTTTACCTGCTCCATGGTCTTCGTCTCGACCTCTATGGAGAAATCCTCTCCGACGCTTTGCCTAGCCTTCCAAACGGCCTCTGCTATACCCCCAGCCGCTTTTATATGATTGTCTTTTATGAGCACTCCGTCGTAAAGTCCGGCGCGGTGATTATGCCCCCCGCCAGCCGCCACAGCGTACTTGCTGATCCACCTAAGTCCCGGAAGGGTCTTTCTCGTGTCCTTTATCTTCGCTCCGGAACCAGCTACGGCCTCGACGAAAAAAGAAGTGAGAGTGGAGATGCCGCTCATTTTCTGAAGGATGTTAAGAGCCGTACGCTCCGCCGAAAGAATCGCCCTGCTCCTGCCTGTAACGCGAGCGAGCGTGTCCCCGGGCGATACCCTGTCTCCGTCGCAAACCATCTCCTCCCACTCGCAGTTCGGGTCAAGTTTTTGAAAAACTGCGCCGGAAAGTCCGATTCCCGAAATCACACCGGTCCCCTTCGCGCAAAGCGCTCCCGTCAAAACTGCGTCTTCGGGAACTATGCTCTGGGTTGTAACGTCCCCGCTTCCTATATCTTCCCGAAGGGCAAGCTCCAAAACGGCGTCCACTTCCGGAGGGTAATTTTCGCGGCTTTTCATCAATCGTCTCCGTAAACTTCTAAACCCTTTCTGAAAACCAGGTGCTTTTCAAAATCCGAGTCCTCTTCCGGATAATCGAATCTCATATGAACTCCACGCGACTCCTTCCTCAAAAGGGCAGCTCTCGCCACTAGGGAACAAACGTCAAGCATCGTCCCAAGCTTAAAGCCGAACCATCCGGTGACACCCTCGCTTGCCGAGGAAATCTCCTCAAGCCGCGCGACGAATTTCTCTATTCCCTCCCGTTCTCTCACTATACCGAGATACGTACTCGTTCCCCCGATTATCGTGTCCCTGGCCTCGTTGAAAAACTCAGCGTCAGACTCCCTGGTGTCAGCGAGCATAAAACCCTCAAAATCCCCGTCAATGCCTCCCGGACGCCGACTGCGCGTCGCGCCGTCCACGCACCTTTTGGCAAACACCATGCACTCGAGAAGCGAATTGCTCGCAAGGCGGTTAGCACCGTGCACTCCGGTGTTCGAAACCTCACCACAGGCGTAAAGCCCTTCTATGTTAGTTTCTCCCATGAGACCTGTTTTTACTCCCCCTATGGTGTAATGGGCAGCAGGAGCTACGGGAATGCGGTCTTTGGCAAGGTCAAAACCCAAGTCCCTGCAAAGCTTTCCTATGTTAGAAAACCTCTTTCTGACGAATTCCTGATCCATGTGGGAAAGTTCAAGGTAAACGTAGTCTTCGCCGCAGGATATCATTTCGCTGTGAATCGCCTTTGAAACCACGTCTCTCGGCGCGAGTTCAAGAAGGGGGCTGTAGCGTTCCATGAATCTTGTTCCCCGGGCGTTCAGGAGATAGGCGCCCTCTCCCCTTATTGCCTCGGTCAGAAGAAAGGCGTCACCTTTCGGACCGCTGAAAACCGTGGGATGGAACTGCACAAACTCCATGTCGGAGATCTCCGCTCCCGCTCTCCAGGCAAGTGATATGCCCTCCCCCGAGGCTCCTTCCGGATTGGTGGTCCTTCTGTAAAGAGCGCTTGCGCCGCCGGTGGCGAGGATTGTGGAAGGAGAAGAGATTCTCACGTAGCTTTCCCTTCCCTCGTCATAACCCCACACCCCACAGCATCTTTCCCCGTCCGAGATTATGTCGGTAACGGTGACAAGTTCCAGAATGGTTATCGATTCGCTTGAGCTCACAAAAGAGATAAGAAACTCGATCATCTCCTTTCCCGTGGAGTCTCCTCCCGCGTGGAGAACTCTTCTTTTCGAATGACCGCCCTCAAGTCCGAGCAGGAGACCGCTGTCATCGGAGTCGAATTTCATGCCGAGATTTATAAGGTCCGCAACCCTCTCCCTTCCCTCTTCAACCAGAACCTGTACGGCTCGGGCGTTGCAAAGCCCTCTTCCCGCGGCAACGGTGTCCTCTTTGTGAAAGACCGGTGAATCCTCGGGATCAACTGCGGCCGCGATTCCTCCCTGGGCCCAGTAGGAATTGCTCTGCACCAAGGTCTGCTTGGTCACCACCACACACCTGCCAAGAGACGACGCGCATACCGCGGCGTAAAGACCCGCAAGGCCCCCGCCCACAACGAGAAAATCGCACTCAACGTCAATAATTTCTGCGTTCATCAAAACCGCCTGCCTTCTCTCCCTAACTCACCGCGGATATAAGGGAATTCTCTATCTTTTTGAGTCTCTTTGCGCCGCTTATCTTGCGTCCTCTCGAATCACGCACGTAAAACGTATCGACAACCTGATCCGCCTTGGTCGAGATCTTGGCGTAGTCAATCGAGAGACCCAGCTCGGCAATCGCTTTCGTGATGCCGTAGAGAAGTCCTTCGCTGTCGTGGGCGTAGACCTCCATCACGGTCGCCTTATCGGAAGACTCGTTGTCAAACACGATCTCCGGAGGATACTCGGGAACCTTCCTTCCGTAGGAGGAATAATTTTTCTTCCTCCTCTTAACCAGATCGTCAACATCTATATTTCCGTCAAGCACCCTCCCGAGGTTGTTCTCCACCTTCTTCCACACCTCATCGTACTCCTCTTCACTCAAGTGATCGGTCCTGTCCACGTAGAAAACGTCAAACGCTTTTTTATCAAGCGTGGTTACGATTCTTGCGCCCAGAATATTGAGCCCGTTTGCGCTAAGGACCCCGCAGAAAACGGAAAATATCCCTTTTTTGTCCGGCGCGCAGACGGCAAACTCGTCGTATTCCCCGTAGCGGATTATTTCCGTGGCGAACTTCCCCTCAATGGAATCAAGCAACCTCACGTGGCGGAGAATGTTCTGTCTTGAGAACTGGCCGAAGTAGGAAACCGGCATCTTCTTCAGTATCTTTCGCACCCTGCGCTCGGGAATCTCCCCGTCGGCATCGGCCACTATGTCCGAGGTCATTTTATCCATCCATTCCTCGTCGGTTTTGCGCCGGTACGTGCCCGCCGACATCTGCCGAAGCGTCTTCATGTAGAGTTCCTGGAGCAGCATTCCCGTCCAGTCCTTCCACACGTCGGGACCAACCGATCTTATGTCCGCGAAAGTAAGCAGGTAGAGAAGGGAGAGGGTTTCTTCATTGGGAATGGACTTGGCCAGCCGTTTCAGCACCACCGGGTCGTCAAGATCCCTTCTCTGTGAGAAATGAACCATGGCAAGGTGATGTCTCACCAGGAATTCAAGCTGCTCCGCGTCGGAGGCGCCGAGACCCAGTCTCTTGGCTACCTTCGGAATCATAGCTGCTCCTTTCTGCGAGTGGCCTCCCCCCTGGCCCTTTCCCATGTCGTGGAAAAGGCACGCAAGGAAAAGAACATGCCTTTTCACCAGACTCTCGGCGACCTTGGTGAGAAAGCGGAATTTCTTTTCGTATTTGTAATTTATAAGCCTTTCGATTTCCCTCACCATGAATATGGAATGTATGTCGACGGTATAAACGTGGTAGGAATCGAACTGCACCATGCAGACTATTTTTCCGAACTCCGGTATCAGGCGGCCCAGAAGGCGTATCTCGTTCATCTTGAGCAGCATTTTCGAGACATCCTTTCCGAAACGCAGAAGCCTCACGAATATCCTGTTGAACTCCGGGTCGTTTCTTACCTTTTCGTCTACACGGAAGACCTGTTCGCTCATGAGAATTTCAAGGTATTCGCTGAATTCAACCGAGTAGCGGTCAGCGTACTCAAATGCGCGCAGGAAGTTGCAGAAATCCTCGCTGAAAACATTTCTGCTCGTCACGGAGAGATATTTGCCCTGTATCGTAAACCCGTGGTCAAGATGAACAGCCTTTCTGGTAAGCCTTCTTCGCGCGTAGGCCCTCGTGCATTTTTCCGTAAGCCTGCGAGACTGCTGCACCACCACCGCGGCGCGCAGGTAGTAGATCCTCATGAACTTCTCTACCGCGCGGAGATTTCCGTCCCTGTAGCCAAAAGATTTCGCCGCCTGAGACTGAAATTCAAAGCTCAGGTTGTCCTCTCTTCTTTTCGCCTGGTAATGCAGCTGCGCGCGCACTAGCAGAAGAAAGTTAAGGCATTTGCGCATCACCCTGTATTCCTTTTCCGAAACAAAGCCTCTCTGGAGCACTTCCTCGAAGCTTTTCGCCTTGTAGCTTGTCTGGGCTATCCACATCGCCGTCTGAAATTCCCTGAGTCCTCCCCTTCCCTCCTTCACGTTCGGCTCGAGGATGTAGAGGGTCTTTCCGTACTTCTCTCCCCTCCTGTCCCTCTCGTCCACTTTTCTCTTTATGAAATCATGCGAAATCTTTGGGAGCACTTCTCCGTAAATTTCGTTTTCAAGCTCGTCGTAAAGCTTCCTGTCCCCGCAGATAAACCTCGAGTCAAGAAGAGAACTCAGGATGGTGGTGTCGTTCCTGTCCATTGAGAGTTCCCTGCACTCATCAACGCTTCTCGTGCAGTTCCCTATATCCATCTTGGTATCCCAAAGAAGGTAAAGGAGCCGTTCCACAATATCCTCCGCGAGGCCCTTCGAACCTTTTTTGTGAAGAAAAAGAAGGTCTATGTCGGAGTACGGGGATAGCTCCATCCTGCCGTACCCCCCGAGAGCGACTATGGAGACGCCTTTGAGTTCCGGGTAACCGTACTGCGAAAGAGCCTGCTTGATGAAGCTATCCACAACCGCAGTTCTCTCGCGGGCAAGCTCAAAGCCTATGAGGGCCTTGTTTTTTCTCCTCCTCGCGTAATGGCGCCTGCGTATATGCTCGTAGGACTCTGTGAAAAAAGTCACAAGCTCCTTTTCTGTGGTTTCAGGCTTTCTCACTGGGAATCATATATCCGTTAAATCCTGACGCTAAGCGCCACCCCGTCGCGAAGGGGAACCACCGTGGAGAAAAATTCCGGGTCCGAGAACAAAAGCCGGTTAAACTCCAAAACCCCCTCCGTGCTCTCAGAACCTCCGCCGCTTAAAACCTTTCCACCCCAAAACACGTTATCGGTGATGAGCATCCCTCCGGGATTAAGTTTCTCCCGCGCAAGCTCGATAACCTGCGGGTAGCTCTCCTTGTCTATGTCATTGAATATCATATCAAATTTACGGTCCGAATTCGCCAGTATATCAAGGGCGTCTCCGCAGACAAAGCGGAGCTTGTGAATCTCCCCGGCCCGTGTGAAGTACTCGCGCGCCTCCTCCCCGTTTTCCTCAAGCCAGTCCGTGCAAGTTATAACGCCTTCGCTGCCCAGGGAAAGGGAGAACCAGAGGGCCGAGTATCCGAACCCTGAACCCATCTCGAAAATGCTTTTTGGCTTGTGCAAAAGACATATCTGGGAAAAGAACCTTCCCACAAGAGGCCCCACTATTTTCACGTCGCTTCCCTCAGCCCGCTTCTCCATTTCGTAAAGAACCTCATGGACGCGGGGGTAAAGAGAGTGGATGTAATCTTCAATCCCGGGGTTCGTTATGGTTATGCCTTCGTCCATCATCCGTCCTCGCTCCGCCCGAAATCGACGAAAATCTCCTCCGTTCCCGCCGTTTTGTTCTCGACTCTGGCAAGAACGAAAAGAAGATCCGAGAGGCGGTTGAGGTAAACCAGAACCTCTTTTCCCTCCTTGGAATCCTCGAAAAGCGCTTCAACGCTTCTCTCGGCCCTCCTGCACACCGCGCGGGCAAGGTGAATGTAAGCGGCACCCTCCGCCCCTCCCGGCAGAACAAACTCCCGAAGCTCCCCAACCTCGGGCAAAAACTCGTCTATCCGACCCTCAAGCTCTTCCGCCATACGCACGGTCACCCGAGGAGCGGAGAAAGTCGAGTCCCGCGGGGTCGCGAGATCGCTTCCCACGGTAAAAAGGGCGTTCTGTATTCCCCGCAGAAGCTCTTTAATTCTGGAATCGCTCGCTTTTGTGCAGACAACTCCCAGAACCGAATTAAGCTCGTCCACGTCTCCGTACGCCCCCACTCTCAAGGATGACTTTCTCACCCTCTTTCCGCCGAGAAGCGAGGTTTTTCCGTCATCTCCAAGACCCGTGTAAACAGTGGTTATTCTTTTTTTTGGCACGTGAGGAATTTTAACTGCCCTCCTGCGAGCTTCAATTGCGAGCTAAAACCTGCCCGCTTACGCCCGCCCTTAGAATCTTGCCCGTCACGCTAAATCATGTTAGCTTTTAAGTTCCGGTTTTAAGCTGCAAGGAGGTCCGGAGTGCCTTTTCCCCCCAGACTCAGAGATAAAATACAGGAAATAACGGATGACCATGAAACCAGGCTTTCGGCGCTTATTCCCGTCCTGCGGGAAGTGCAGAACGAATTCGGCTGGCTTTCCACAGAATCCATGGAGGAAGTGGCCGAAGCACTTGATATTCCTCCCTCTTCCGTTCAGAACGTCGCGTCGTTTTACACCATGTTTTTCACAGAACCCGTGGGAACTCACGTCATGTGGCTCTGCAGAACTCTTTCCTGTGCGCTTCGCGGAGCCGAGAATCTGGAACATCATCTCTGCAAGCGTCTCGGAGTAAAAACCGGGGGGACGACTGCCGACGGAAAAATAACACTTCTCGAAGCAGAATGTCTCGCCTCCTGCGGAACGGCTCCCGCCATGCTTGTAGACGACACTCTTTACGAGAACCTTAACGAATCTGAAGTTGACAGAATAGTTGAAGAGATCAGGAAAAGCTGATGAACGAAGAACTGAGGAAAGACGCAAGGGAGCTTTTTGATCAGGCGATCAAGGAAGCCGACCCGAGAAAATGCGTTCTGGAGCACCTTGAACTTAAGGGCGAGAGACTCAGAGTTGGGGGGGAGAGCTTCAATCTCTCCGATTTTAAGTCGGTGTATGTCGTGGCCTTCGGAAAGGCCGCGTCCGCAATGGCCGCGGCGCTTGAGGAACTTCTCGGCGAGCGGATAACCGAGGGAATCGTAGTGTCGAATGCCCGCTCCGAGCGGGCTTTCCGGAAAATGGATTTTCATCTCTCCTCTCACCCGGTGCCGGATGAAAAAAGCGTCGAGGCGGCGAAGAAGGTCGTTTCCCTTCTCGAAAAATCTGGGGAGAAAGACCTTGTGATCTTCCTTATATCGGGAGGCGGAAGTTCGATACTCGCGATGCCGAGCGAAGGACTCACCATAGAAGATAAAAGAGCGGCAACCCAGAGGCTCATGCTCCGCGGGGTCGATACCTACGGCCTTAACACCGTAAGAAAAAAGATGTCGCAGATAAAAGGAGGCGGACTGCTCAAAAAAGCCCTTCCCTCGCAGGTTATCACGCTGATCCTCTCAGACGTCGTGGGCGACCGGCTCGAATTCATAGCTTCGGGGCCTACGGTCCCCGACACTACCACCTACCAAGACGCGTGGCGCGTCATAGAGGCGCTTGAGCTTGAACACAAGATTCCACCAAGGGTGGTGGTACATCTTGAAAAGGGAAGAAAAAAAAGCGTTTCTCCTACAATGGACCGCGAGCAGTACGAACGAAGCGGGGCCGCCACGATCGTCGTCGGAAACAATCACAAGGCCATAGTCTCGATGGAGAAGATGGCGAAAAAAATGGGGTACAACACGCTTTTTCTTTCCTCCCAGATATCTGGAGAGGCAAGGGAAGTGGCCAAGGTGCTTGCGGGAATCTCCTTTGACATAAAAAGGTTCGGGAGGCCCGTAAAGAAACCCGCCTGCATACTTTTCGGAGGAGAAACAACTGTGAACGTGATGGGTAGGGGGCGGGGCGGACGAAACACAGAGACCGCCCTTTCTTTCTGTTTTGAGATAACAGGGAGTAAGGGGATCGTGGGTCTCTTCGCCGGGACCGACGGGATAGACGGTCCCACCGACGCCGCAGGGGCGATATGCGACGGGCAGTCGCGCCTGGTAGCGAGATCAATGGGTATAAGCGCAAGAGACCATCTTGCCGATAATGATTCGTACTCTTTCTTTGAAACTTTGGGTGATCTTATAAAAACCGGGAGCACCGGGACAAACGTCATGGATGTTGGAGTGGTTCTGATAGCGGAATGAAAAAACATCGGACAGGTGGAACATAGAGGTAATCTCGAACGATGGAGAATATGACGAAATCCCCCCTTCCGAGCAACGAGGAGGCGGAACGCGCGGTACTGGGTTCCATTCTCATTGAAAACAGCTCAATAAACCAAGTTCTTGAAATCCTGATAGCAGAGGATTTTTATAATGAGAACCACTCCAAGATAATGAACTGCATGATAGACCTTGACAGGGATGGCACCGCCATTGACGTCCTTACCCTGTATGAATGGATGAGCTCGAAGGGGATCGTAGAGGAAGTCGGGGGAGCCGCCTACCTAACCTATCTCGTCTCGACTGTTCCAACGGCGGAAAACGTCACTTATTACGCCAAGATAGTTAAGGACAAGTCCGTTTTGAGAAAACTGGTGCTCACCGCGACCGACATAGCGCACCGGGGCTACGGACCCGACATCGAGGTTGACGAGTTCATCGACAGGGCAGAGCAGTCGATCCTCGATATCGCGCAGAACAAGATAAAGCCAAGCTTCTGGCACTCAAGAGACCTCGCGCCGGTAGCGATAGAAAACATAGAGCGGCTCCATGAGAAAAAGGAGCTTGTAACGGGCATACGAACCGGCTTTGAGAGACTTGACCACCTGACCTCGGGCCTTCAGAAATCTGATCTCGTTATAATCGCCGCGCGCCCGGGCGCCGGAAAAACATCGCTTTCTCTCAACATAATAAGCAACGCCGCTGTAAACGAAGATCTTTCCGTCGCAATGTTCTCCCTAGAGATGACCAAGGAGCAACTGATGCTTAGGCTGCTCTCCATAAACTCAAAAGTCAGTTTTTCGGCGATGAGAAGCGGATATATAAGGGATGACGATCTTCAGAAACTGTTTGATTCCGCCGAAAGGTACGCAAACGCGGACATATTCATAGACGACACCCCCGCGCTCACGGTTCTTGAGATAAGGGCGAAGGCAAGGCGGCTTAAAAAAGACAACCGCCTTGACCTGATCGTGGTCGACTACCTTCAGCTTATGAGAGGCAGCTCGAGAAACGAAACCCGGGAAAGAGAGATAGCGGAGATATCGGGCGCCCTTAAGGCACTCGCAAAGGAACTCGACGTACCGGTAATAGGGATCTCACAGCTAAGCCGTCAGACAGAAACCAGAACCGACCGCCGCCCTCAACTCTCGGATCTCAGGGAAAGCGGCGCGATAGAACAGGACGCAGACGTTGTGCTTTTCATTCACCGCCAGGACATATACAGAAAAAATCCCGAGGAAAAAGACGGTATGGCGGAACTTGTAATCGGAAAACAGAGAAACGGGCCCACGGGCACGGTGAAGCTTGTGTTCCTTGAGCAAAACGGGGTTCCGAGCTTTGAGAACCCTTCTGACGAATTCGAAGAGGGGTTTGTCTAAACTATAAAGGGCTTTACGACCGCCTTGGATTTCGACTCTTCCAGGTAAAGGGCGGGGGAACGCTGCCAAGCGACGAATTTTTCGTAGATTTCCCTGAATCCTCGCCTGACCGAAGTCCAGTGAAAATCCCAGTCGTAGTTTTTCGGCCTGTCTGAAAAAAACATTTCGGAGAATATGGCGCTCTGCTCGGCAAGCCCTTTTTCCGCTATCCAGCCCGTTCTCACGTTCGCGTAGCCGCTTGCAAATCCCATCGCCAGGGTTCCCTCAAGGCCGAGCCTTAGCGCTGCCGCGTTCACAAGCTCGACGTAAACGTAGAGGGCCTCGATCGTGCGGTAGTTTTTCTCCGGGAACTTTTTCCTGAACTCGTGCAGGTTCTTTACAAGATACATCGGGTAGTAAGTCGGGGAATAAAGCGAAACGGATTTCGTCGGACTTCCAAGCGGCTCGCGCGTTATCGTTTCTCCCGAAATTGTCCCGAGCATGAAATCATCCCCGTGGAAATCTCCCGTATCCCCGCAGAGGGCCAGGGAAACTCTTATCTTTTCCCACTCTTCGCGGGCGATTTCGCTCGCGCGGGCTATCCCGCTGGCAGTCTCGTCGGCCGAGACAAGTTCTTCAAGTGAAGGCATCTGAGATGAAAATTCTCCTCCGCTTCAATATACATATACGGGGGGATTTATCAAAAAGCACTCGGTGCATTCTCTCATTCGTGACGATATCTCGTGGCTAAAGCAGAATCATACACATCCGATATTAGGTAGCCCGGCAAATGTTCGTCTCACGCCATTAGCATCAAAGAATCCCATGCAATACTCATTCTTCCATGCCCCGCTACCCGACAGTCAAAGAGAGCCATGCTACTCCGCTTTCGCCAAGGTGTAATAAGGTCATAGTCATGTATGATTTTAACGTTTCGATTTTGGACAATGGCATGATTGCATCAACCGTGTTACAAGAAACAGCAAACGTATAATGGCTTTAATTTAATCATTGGTTCGTTCGTGGCAGTCCACTACGAGCGATGAGATCAGTTTCGCTTAGAGGTACTCCATGCGAAAACTCGCAATCCGTCTTCTCGCCTTGTTTCGACAGACATCTCTTTTCATCTGGAAGTTGCGTGGCAAAACGGAAGCCGACGTAGCCGCTCAACGGGTAGTTAGTGGAAAGTCCTGGGATGAGTTCTGCGACACTTTAAAAGCTGCGGCGGCATCTTTAAATTTTCCAAAGGCACCTCAAGACGCATTCAATCAGGCAGAAGGGTATCGGTACTTAAGCCGCATCGCCCGGGCCGGATTGATCGCATTTATCGAGCATGCCGACCCGAAAGCACCTGTACTTCATCGCGTCGTCAACGAAACAACCAAGATAGGTGCGGACAATCCTGATAACTTCTACCAGACAGCAGCCCTGAACGGCGAGTATGAATACAAAATCACAGGATGGCGCAACAATATTGCATACTTAAGCTTTGGCACTCAATCTGGCAACTATGGGCAAGGACGAGGGCTGCCTCCCACCGGGTATATAGAGTCTGACCAAATAGAAACCGACGAAGATGGGTACTTTGAGCTGGTACTTAGTTGCAAACCTCAAAGTAAGAACTGGCTTCCTATGACACCAGAAACCGGCACATTAGTGGTACGTCAGACTTTCCTTGATCGCAAAACAGAAACTCCAGCAGACTTGCGAATAGAACGAATCAATTGTTCCGAAGATGAACGCCACCCTTCTCCATTGACGCCGAAACAGCTCGACGAAGGATTGAAAGCGGTGGGAACGCTCGTGGCAGGCGCACCATTACTGTTTGCCAAGTGGGCTCGTGATTTTCAAAAGCACACCAACGAACTGCCAATGTTTGATCCGGAAGTATCGCTGGCTGCCGGGGGTGATCCCAATATCGCTTACTACCACAGTCATTGGACAGTAGCGGCAGGCGAAGCACTTTTGATAGAAGTAATGCCGCCAGAATGCGAATATTGGAACTTCCAATTAAACAACTATTGGATGGAATCGCTGGACTACCGCTATCACACGATACACACTAACAAGCATCTTGCCCACTATGAAGATGACAGTTCTGTGCGCCTAGTAGTAGCTCACGAAAATCCCGGTCATCCCAACTGGCTTGAAACAGCTGGCCATTCTTCCGGCACGATGTGCTTTAGATGGGTGCGCGCGAAGGAACATCCTCAACCGCAGACCAGATTGATCAAGTTAACTGACCTTAAGCAGTTGTTGAATTGAATAAATCGTTATGGCAAAAAAGAATCTAGCGACTTCTACAGACTATGAAAATCCCTACCGTCCTCTTCCAGTTAAGATTTTCAATTCCATCGGGAAGCTAAGTGAAAACCTCGGATTGTCGAGTTCTTTGAATATTGAAACGCTCACTGCTAGCGCGATTCGAAAAACGAGGCTTGAGGATTTTGGTGACGACGGTCACTTTGACGCGTTGGAAGTTCTCATAAATTCGATTAATAACGAAGCCGAGCTAACCCCAACTGGCAGGCTGATACAAAAATCTCGACTTGCAAGCGCATTAGTTCATCGCTTGCGAATTGAAGAACTACTAAAACAACGCCCTGAAATACATGACATCAATTTGGGGAAGATTATCCTGATCACGGGATTGCAGCGTACTGGAACGACAATATTGCATAGGCTACTGAATTCTCATCCGAATATTCGAGGTGTGTCAGGGGTGGAAGCACTCAACCCGTTACCACCAGGCAACAAAGCCAAAGAAATGACCACTCGAAATGTGCATGCAGTCCTCGCACAACGACTGATTGCGTATTTGTCACCGCAGTTCATGGCAGTTCACCCTCTTGACCATAATGAGCCGGAAGAAGATGTAATGCTTCTTGATCTGAACTTTATGAGCCAGGCACCAGAAGCCACAATGCATGTGCCGAGTTACTCCCGGTGGTTGGAGGAACAGGACCATACACAGACCTACGAATATTTCCATAAGGTGCTGAAGATTCTGTGCTGGCACCGCCCCAGCAATAATTGGGTACTCAAAACGCCGCATCATATGGAATATCTGGATGTATTTCTTAAAGTTTTCCCCACTGCGACAGTCGTGCAAACCCACCGCGACCCTCGAAAAACCATGCCTTCCTTCTGCAGTATGGTTGCTCACAACCGCGGCATATTCAGCGATCATGTGGACCCAAAGGAAATCGCCAGACACTGGTCCAGAAAGGCTCGCAGGATGATCGAGTTAACCATCCAATCTCGAGCTAAAGCAGATACCGATCGATTTGTCGACGTTTCGTACTATGACTTGATAAAGGATCCGATTGCTCAGCTTCACCGGATTTATCTAAAGGCGGGGGTTGATTTTGATGCCGAGGCGGTGCAGCAAGCCAAGACTTTTATGAAAATAAATCCGCAAAATCGCTTTGGTAGGCACGTCTACCATTTAAGTGATTTCGGATTGAGCGAGGAAATTATTGAAGATTATTTCTCCTTTTACCGGGAGAAATATGAAATTCCTTTCGAATAGTCCATGCAAATTCAAGCAACCACAAAGAACCGAAAAACAATGCAGAGAAACTCACCATGAAGCGAAAAACAAACCAAATGGGTGATGGTTCTTTCATGAGCGCTGTAACCATCGCAATTCGAGATTTGGCGGAACCCAAGGTATCGGAAGCAAATCCTGTTCCAAAGCACGTACGTATCGATGGCAAAACTTGTCTAATAACCGGAGCGAACAGCGGGCTGGGTAAAGCCGCTGCCACCGAACTTGCAAGGCGTGGCGCAAACATGATTTTAGCTTGTCGACCTGGTCATACGAAAACATGCGACGAAATAAAGACACTGTCCGGTTCTCAGAATGTAGAAATGATGGAAGTAGACCTCTCAGATCTTCGGTCGGTACACTGCCTTTGCGATGGTCTGAGTAACCGCAACATCAAAATTGATATTGCGGTTTTGAACGCAGGCCTAGCGCCCAAAAAGGCAACTAAGACACCGCAAGGATACGAAACAATGTTCGCGGTTCATTTCCTGTCGAATCGCATCATGATTGACCGGTGGTTGAAAGACGGCGTGATTTGTCCATCCAGCCAAGCCGCAAAGACACCGCGAATTATCTTCGTTTCATCTGAGGCTCATCGGTCCTCTCATACTATCGATTTCGACCACCTCGGGGAATTTACCGACTATGGATTCAGGGATGGCTTCAAGTATTACGGTATCAGTAAACTTATTTTGTGTATGTTTGCAACTGAACTCTCACGCCGTTTGAACACAGGTAGCAAAACTGAAGTTGCAGTTCACTCAATGTGTCCTGGAGGCGTTGCTACGAACCTTTCACGAGAAACACCGTCGATTTTGAAACCTATAGTTAACCCATTGCTAAGATATTTTTTTCAATCTCCAGAAGAAGCTATTGGGCCGGTAATTTACTTATGCTGTGCAGAAGAAGCTGGTACCGACACAGGCATCTACTTACATTTAATGCAGCGAAAGTCCGTGTCTCCTACGGCATTGGATGAGGAAAACGGAACTAAGTTGTGGGAAGCAAGTGAGCCCTTAGTCACTAATTCCCGAGAGTAAGCCCCATAACTGGCATGGCAGCTGGCCGCGCAGGTACCAAATGCGCATTTGTGTTGTATAAAGATTTAGTTGTACGGGAGACCACTCCTTATACATAAGGTTGTTCCAGCATGCCTAACACGTTCTCAAAATCCGTAAATCATATCTTGCGTTTGTTTACGAGTAAGCCGATGGCGGAAGAAGTTGATATGTCGAGTCGGAACGTCATTGTGACAGGTGCTTCTCCTCGTTCAATTGGTTACGAAACGGCTAAGATCCTTGCAAGTTGGGGGGCTACAGTTGTTGTCACCAGTACTCACGATATTGAATTGATGGAAAGTTCTTTAAAGAGAGACTTGCGAATCATTTGCGCTGACGAAAAGAAGATTACAGCCCATACGTTAGATCTGTGTGATGTTGATAGTGTTAATAATTTCACAACGTGGTACCGAAAAAATTACAACGACCAACTGCATATACTTGTCAATAACGCAGGGATTCACAAGAATATTCTTAGTCCAAGAAAAACGCCGCCCATGACAAAAGATGGTTTCGAAATTCATTGGCGAACCAATTTCCTTGGAACTTTTCACCTGACGAGTTTATTGCTTCCAATTCTTAAGCAGAGTGGTTTAGAAAGCGGAGATGCACGAGTCGTCAACGTGACTTCCCACTTGCACGACAGAGTGAAAAACAAGAGCATGTTTAACGATGACGGAGACTACCACTCCTGGGACGCTTATGGGCTGTCAAAATTAGCACTAATTCACTTTACTTTCGAGATCCAGAGACGGTTTGCCAAAAAGTACAACCTCCAATCGGTAGCAGTACACCCTGGGTCTGTTAAGACTAATCTTACGCAGATTGAAGAGTTCGAAGGAAAGATCGGGTATCTTCTAAACCAAATCTGTTCCACACTCGCATCTCTTGTCTTGATACGCCCAATATTGGGCGCACAAACTTCCGTGATGTGCGCTAGTAAATACCCGCTTCAAGGTGGAAGTTATTACGCACGCTGCGAAATAGCGGAATCATCCGGCAATACAAAAGACCAAGATGTGTCGAAACTTCTATGGGACAACTCAGATGCATGGGTTAAAACTCTAGTTAAGACCAGCAGAGATGAGCATAAGCAGCTTTAGTGTACGTACCGACCGCATTCAGATCGACGCACCCATTGACTTCGTTTGGGAGGTCCTGACTGACGTTGAAAAATATGGTGAGTGGAATCCATTCACACCTCAAGCCAGAACCGATTTAAAAATTGGATCGCCCAATCGTCTATTGGTAAGAATGGGACCGATGAAAGTCAGAATAACCGAACGTATATGTGCATTTGAAAAACCACGTCTTATTTCTTGGAGCAAGAAGTTCGGAACTTCCTGGCTCTTGTTTGCAGTGCGAGAGCAGCATCTGGAACCTGTGGGTGATACCAGCTGCAGCTACCATAATGTCGACCTATTGAGCGGTGTACTTTCACCAATCGTCTCACTACTCTTCGGCAGTTATATGCGCCGCGGTTTTAGCGATGTAGGTGTGGCATTAAAACTTCGTGCAGAAACTCTGTATCGGGAGACGAAAAACCAAAGCTAACCTAATCCCCCGAAGTACCGTGTTCCGTCTCGGTGTGTAGGATCTTTGGCGGATACCGAAGTAGTCGACGAATCGAAATCGGCTCGTACCGACCATAATGAGCAATTCTGAAAGGGGTGTGTCTTGGCAAGTGCATATTCGTCGGAATCGGTGTTCATTTTTATCGGAATAAGCAGCACTCTAGGGCAAAAACCTTTCCCTCTCCTCGGGAGACGGTAATCGACAAGTCTCTCTCTTTCTGAAAAGACGGTAGCGGTTCCTAGACATGATCCCGTAAAAATACCCTTTTACTGACCGGGGAAGATATATGAAAAGCGCCGGAATCTTCCACAACCCCCCAAGCCTTCTCAGAACGAGCAAAACGGCGTCGGCACCCTCGTAAATTCCCTTTTCGTCAACGTACGCGATTCTCCACTCGCGCGGGGGCTGACTCTGGTAAAGAGAAAACTTCTCGGCGGTCTCTCCCTGCACCGGGGAAAAAAATATTTCCGCGCGGCTGTCCGTCCACATAACGAAATCGACGAACATGTTGCAACCCCCACACACGCCGTCAAAAAAGATGACCGGTTTTTCTGAACCTGGAATCTCTCTCTCCCGTTTACGTAAGTTCCCTTATCATGGTTTCGTGCTGGGGAAACCTGAGCAGCAAACTCTCCTGCGCGCCGAGTTCGAAATCCTCAAACTCAAACCCAGGAGCCATTGTAGTTCCCATAAAAGCGTATCCGTAGTCCCCCTCCACCACCATGGCTCCCTGCCATGTCCCCTTGGGGACAACTAGCTGGGGTTTCTGACCTGAGGGAATGTTGTCGCCCATGAACACTACCCTCGACTCCCCGGTCGGATATAGGAGAAGGATCTGGACAGGGTCGCCGAAGTAAAAATGGAAAATCTCGTCCGAACCTACCCTATGCATTTTGCAATTCGCCTCGAAAGTTACCAGGTAGTAGATAGCGGTTGATAAATTGCGGCCGTCCCCAGCCATCTCGTCGCTTCTGTAAGTCTCTTTGTAGTATCCTCCCTCACCGGGAAGCTTCTTTAGCCCGAGTCTCTGTATAAGGTGGTCAGCTTTCATGATTTTCCTCCAGCAAGATTGTTAAAATCAAAGCAGCAATATAGTATAATACGGCAGTATGATTTAACCATACAAAATAACGGGAGAGATAAAATGTCAGAAGAAGATACAAAGCCGCAAGAGGGAACAAACCCGGAAGAAACGGTTGGGGATAACTTCATGAACTCCATAAACATGGCTTTTAACCTCGGAGTAGCGGCCCATCAGTCGTCAGGTCAGTCAAAAAGCGTCGTAGAGATAGCGACCGAACTTGGCAACCAGATATACCAGAATTTCGCGCAGGCATACGGCGGCGAGATAAACGAGTCCTTTCTCAAGGCAAACACCGAATATTTTCTCCAGATAGCGCTTATGGGATACATAATCCCGGGGGTGTGCGCTTTTGACAACGACTTCAAGGAGAGGCTTTTCGATCTCGTCTACGAAAGAGCCAAGCAGAACCAGCAGAGGCAATCAGGCGGAGAAGGACCTCAGGGCGGAAGCAGGATAATAACCTGAGCCGTTCGCAACCAAAAACTCATGAAGAAAGTCTTAGGCGGTAGGGAAAAAGTAAAAGTCGCGGTCGCCCAGACGGCTCCCGTGTTCATGGACAAGGAGCGGACCCTTGAAAAGGCCTGCCGCGTAATAAAAGAAGCAGGGGATAACGGAGCGGAACTCGTAGCTTTCCCCGAAGCTTTCATACCCGGCTACCCGGCCTACTACACAGTCGGTTACGAGACTCCGCCGCATGACTGGACGGACTTCATGATCGCCCTTCAGGATAACTCGATCGTGATTCCCGGAGACGACACCGAAATACTTGCGGAAGCTGCCCGCGCGGCAGACACCCACGTGGTTATAGGATGCAACGAACTTGACGACCGGAAGGGAAGCCGCACCGTGTACAACTCCCTTCTTTTCATATCGCGTGAAGGAAATGTGCTAGGAAGACACAGAAAGCTCATGCCCACCTACACTGAGAGAATCTACTGGGGCCAGGGGGACGGAAGCGACATAGCCACCTACGACACTGACATAGGAAGGATAGGAGGACTTGTTTGCTGGGAGAACCACATGGTGCTCGTAAGAGCCGCGATGGTTTACAGCGGGCAGGATTTCCACGTGGCGGTGTGGCCGGGGAACTGGAAGAGAGGGGATGAAAAACTGCTTGCCGCCGAAACGGAGGACCCCGCAGCGGGTTCCACCCTTCAATCGCTCATAAGAGTTCACGCGTTTGAATCAGGGGCGTTTGTACTAAGCGCCTGCGGTTACCTTGACGATGATGATTTCCCCGAAAGATGGCATTACGTGCGCGACGGGGACCACATGAACTACGACTGGGCGCGTGGGGGAAGCTCTATCGTCAACCCCGCCGGCAGATATCTGTTCCCTCCTCATTTCGAAAAAGACGCCATACTCTACGCAGACTGCTACGCGAACCAGATAAAAGCGACAAAAGCGATTTTCGATTCGCTGGGTCACTATTCAAGATGGGACGTGGCGAAACTTCTCATTGACAGGGGAAAACAGGAGCCCATAACGGAAAAAACCGTGGAACCACGGATATCCTCTAGGGTGATAAAAAGAATTTCCGAGGACTACGAGGTTTCCGAGGAAAAACTGGAAGCGATCGCTGAAGAGCTCAGAAAGCTCATTAACTGAACGGCGAATCCTTAAGAAAAAAGCGCTATAGACCGAACTTCATTTAACAAAACTGCGTATTGCTCAATCTTCTTCGGGTTCTATCCGCAGGCTCTCTGGATAGTCTCCATTCCAAAGCCTGTAGAATGCTCTTAATCCATCTCGGTCGAGAGGTCCAAATATTTCCATCGCCTGTATTCTTTCTTGAAGGGGAAATTTTTTTTCACGTTCCAGTCATAATGTTGCGCGAAAGTTCAAAAACCTGCTTTTCCGCGTGATAGGAACTTCTCACAAGAGGCCCGGCTTCCACATGCGGGATGCCGACTATCTTTTCCCCGTAGCTTTTAAGAGATTCAAACTCAACGGGATGATAGAACCTTGATACGGGTATATGGTCAACCGTGGGCTGAAGATACTGTCCTATGGTGACTATGTCGCACCCTGCACGCTTAAGATCGCCAAGCGTTTCGACGATCTCCTCATAGCTCTCCCCAAGACCGACCATGATGCCTGATTTGGTAAGCATTGCGGGATTTCCCCTGCTCGCGGACATCGAAAGAAGTTCTAGAGACCTTCGGTAAACCGCCTGAGGCCTTACGGATCTTGTTCTTCCCGACTGGGTTTTCTGGGGCAGGGAGTAAAGTCTCGGGACGGTTTCAATATTGTGATTCAGAACATCGGGAGCCGATTCCATCACTTTTTCAATCGCCTCGTCCTCCCCCTTAAAATCCGGGATAAGAACCTCAATCTTTATGCACGGAACCTTATTCCTCACTTCATTAACTGTCTGCGCGAATATACATGCGCTTTCATAATTCCTGTCATCCCTGTTTACCGAAGTTATGACCACATGGGTCACCCGCGCGTTGTTTTTCTGAAGCTCTTCAACTGCCTTCGCCACCTTGGCAGGCTCTTCCCAATCAAGCTCACCGCCTTTTCCAGTTTTAACATGGCAGAAACCGCAGCTTCTCGTGCAGACATCCCCCAGAATCATGAAGGTAAGCGTACCGGCCCCCCAACACTCGCCTATGTTAGGGCACTTCGCCTCCTCGCACACAGTGTGAAGACCAAGTTCGCGCACAAGGCCCCTGAGCTTGGTGTAATTCGAACCGCTCGGGATTTTTGCTTTTATCCATTCGGGTTTTTTGCGAATGCCCGTCCGGCCAGGCGCCTGGGTTTCAGTAATGACAGATCTCATTTCGGCGCCCTGAACACCCCAGGGGGAGAAGACTGCTCTTGGTAGCCGGCAGACTTGTTCTGGAGAAGCTCCACCTCAAGCTTCCCGACTTTTTCCTCTAGATTCTTTACGGTTTCCCTGCTCCGTTTCAATTCAGATTTTTTGGAATGGCCTCTGGAAAACCTCAGCAGGAAAAAAATAAACGCGCCCAGAAAAAACGAAACCCCTAGTATCCCGGCATTGTAAACTGCCCAGGCGTACTTATAGGAGAAAAAACCAAGCTCGATCCTGAACACATGCGTGGCTATTTCGAGGTTCTGGATGAAGAAAACGGCTCCGAAACAGACTATGACCAAGAGAAAGAATCTTCTTACGTGTTTCATCGGTTGTTTGAAAAACGGTTTCGCTACACCAGCGCAACCCGCCTAGGGACAATAACACTGTAGAATATCGGTTTTCCGAGAAAATACCAGTTGCATTGCGCAGTGTTGACCGGAGTAGTTTCATTTTTAAGCCGTCCCGGGGTGAACGACATCAATGTCTTGACCGTCGTATCCTGAACCGGGGAACCTTGCGGGAGCAGGCCGACGGACGCGTGGCAGAGGCAGTGCAACAAAAATGGAACCACGGAGGATACGAGAATCAGGTTTGAGTCGTTATACCCGATAATACAAGGATGACGCTGTACTAGTAAACCACGTCGGCTATGTAGTAGAGACCGAACCCGGTTCTCACAGGAGAGGCAAAAATCGTACGCTCGGCCAAAGTTTCCGGGAAAACGAAATCAAGCAGTGTCTTTTTCTTTATGGGATATTCCCTGATCCACGAATCCTCATCGAGACCCCCCAGTTTCCTCGCCTCGGCAACCGCGGCCTCTAGGGTTCCGATCCGGTCAACCAAGCCGAGCTCCTTCGCGCGGCTCCCAGTGAATATCTTCCCGTCAGAAAGCGAAGCGACTTTCGCCGGAGGCAGATTCCTTTTTTCGGAAACCGTATCTTTGAACTGGGAGTGGACGCTGTCTATCAGTGTCTGCAGGTAGGCTTTTTCCGCCTCAGGCATCTTGCGAAGCGGCGAGCCGAGATCCTTGAACTCTCCGCTCTTTATCACCTCGACTTCCACCTTAGCCCACTTTAGTAGTTGCTCGTAACTCGCAAACTGCGCTATCACACCGATGCTACCGGTTATGGTACCGGGATTCGCGTAAATAGTAGCAGCCGCACAGGCAATATAATAACCTCCAGAAGCGGCAACCGTCCCCATGCTGGCTATAACCGGGACCGTCTCGCCTAGGCTTTTTAGCTCCTCATATACCTCCTGGGAGGTGGCGACGGCTCCTCCCGGGGAATTTATCCTCACGACCACGGCCTTCACGGAATCGCTTTCGCGTATTTTCCTTATGCTTTTAATGTATGGGTCAGAGTCGATTATTATGCCGTTGACGTTTATTACCGCCACGCCGTCCCCGCCGGGGCTCTGGCTCTGATCGGAGATCAGCACTCCTATAAGGATTCCCGCGAAACATATAATGAAGATGACCAGAAGGGACAGAAAAGTCTTAAGAAAAAAATTCAGGTCGGGGGCTCTCACTTCATCACCCGTCAGTCAAGGGCCTTGAGTTTTTCATTCAGGATGTCCCCGAGCTTGGAGGAACCTTCCTTCTGGGATGACACGAAGTCTTTCATTGTGTCTTTCTCCTGCTTTTTCTCAAGCCTTCTACGGCTAAGGTTCACCTGGTGCTTGGGCTTGTTAAAACCCGTGACTAGACCGCTTATCTCATCGCCGACCTTAAGAGATTCCCGGCTCATCTCATCGTCCTGAAATTCGCGCATTGCGTAAAATCCTCTCACGTTGTCGGCAAGAGTCACTGTAACGCCGCTGTTGAAAATTTCCTCTATCTTGGAATTGACCACAGTCTCATTCACCTTGTAGTCCCTAAGCACCTTGTTCCAGGGGTCGGGGGTAAGCTGCTTTATTCCAAGGCCGATTTTTCTCTGCCTGGGGATAACGTTCAGTATCACAAGCTCTATTTCCTTTCCCACATCAGCGCTTGAGAAAACCTCAAGGGGGCTTACCTCCCCCTGCCACTTGAGATTTTCGGGACGCACAAGCCCGACCATGTCCGGGGCAACCTCGACGAAAACCCCAAGTTCCGTGACGTTTCTTATGGTTCCTGTCACCCTGGTGTTCGGAGGGTTGTTCCGCTTGAACTCATCCCACGGGTTCTCCTGTATCTGCTTGAGGCTAAGCGAAATTCTTCTTTCCCTAGGTTTTACTCCAAGAACCGCAACCTCTATTTCGCTTCCTACAGAAACGACTTCGCTTGGGTGGCGGAAATTTTTAACCCACGAGAGCTCGCTTACATGCACAAGTCCCTCTATTCCCGGCTCAAGCTCGACAAACACGCCGAATTCAGCTGCGAAAACCACTTTCCCCGTGACTCTGCCACCGACATCGTATCTTTGCTGTATGGTCTCCCACGGATCTTCAGTGGTCTGCTTCACTCCGAGGGTTATTTTCCCGTTTTCAATTTCAAGCTTAAGAATCTTGACCTGTATGTCCCGGCCTTCTTTGAGAACGTCTCCCGGGTGCCTCACCCTTCCCCAGGAAAGCTCCCCTATCGGGACAAAGCCCTCTATGCCCCCTATATCCACGAAAGCGCCGGCGTCAATTATCTTCACGACGTTTCCAGAAATGGTCTGGCCTTCTGAGATGTTCGCAATAGTCTCCTTTTTCTTTTCCTCTCTCTCATCTTCGAGAATCGCCCTTCTCGATACGACTATGCCGTTATCGTTGTTCTGGATAATGCGGGTTTCAATCGTCTGGCCGACCATCTCGTCAAAATCCGCAACCGGCCGCAGAGCGACCTGTGAACCGGGAAGAAAAACCTTAAAAGGGCTTCCCCGCCCTATGTCGCAGTTAAAACCGCCCTTTACCCTGTTGAGAATCTTTGTGGAGACAGGTTCTTTGTTTTTGAACTTCTCCTCGATTGCCTTTTTTTCCCTGAGTTGGTCCGCTTTCTGTTTAGACGCCCTGACGGTGTTCGGGTTCGGTCTTTCGACCAGCACCTCTATCTCCGAGCCTACCGAGACTTCATATTCGCCGTCTTTGTTTACAAACTGGTTTATGGGAACTATGCACTCGAACTTAAACCCGAGGTCTATGAAAACAGCGTCAGAATCAACCCTTATGACCCTTCCTTTCGCTATTTCCCCGTTCTCGGGCTCGCTCAAGCGCGATTCCATGCTTTCATCAAGTAATTCCTCAAAGCTTTTTTCATTTGAATCCGTAATACCATTATCCTGAATCATTTTGTTTAGCCGCCTTCGCCGTCATTTGTTAATAGAGGCAAGGTTACATGAAAACTGCCGAAAATAAAAAGAGAGTTCCGAAGAAAAATTATCCTCAGCCGTCAAGAAGGAATGTGTCTTTTACGCGAAGCACTATGCTGGAAATAACCTGCTCGGCGCTCATTTGGGTGGTGTCTATTATCACGGCGTCAGGAGCCGGGCGAAGCGGGTTCTCCGCGCGAAGCGTGTCGCGGCGATCCCTTCTTCGAAGTTCACTTTCAACATCCGAAAGGGAGGTCTCGGAATCCCCTCGCCCACTTTGAAGAAACCTTCTTTTCGCTCTCTCGGCGACCGTGGCGTCAAGGTAGAACTTGTACTTCGCCCGGGGAAAAACATACGTTCCCATGTCCCTTCCCTCGGCGACTAAGTTTCCTTCCTGCCCTATTTCTCTCTGGATCCCGATGAGAAATTCCCTGACTTCGCGAAGTTCCGCAAGCCGGGACGAAAGAGAGGATATTTCCTCCGTTCTTATAAGTTCTGAGACGTCACGCCCGTCAAGAAGAACTCGTCCCGTCGGGGAAAATCCCACAGCCGTTTCGGAAAACAGCTTCGAGAGCAAAGCGGAGTCGCGTAAATCAACCGCCACCTCACTTGCCTTAAGGGCCACGGCCCTGTACATGGCGCCAGTGTCAAGACACGAAAAACCGAGACGCTCGGCAACCCGCTTGGCAACGGTGCTTTTTCCCACTCCAGAAGGTCCGTCTATGGTAACGATACTGTCTCCGTTTCGCTTCATTTCAGTTTCCCAAGCGCATCGAAAAGCGAGAAGAATTCTGGAAACGAGATGGAAACGCATCCGGCGTCCCCGATGACCGTCTCCCCGAGGGTCCGAGTGGCCGCGACGGCAAGAGACATGGCGACGCGGTGGTCACCGCGGCTCTCGCAGCGGGCACCAGAAAGTCGCGCTACGCCGTTTATAACCATGCCGTCCTGTGTTTCCCGTATGTCCGCTCCGAGTTTCGAAAGCTCCCCCGCCATGGCGCTTATCCTGTCGGTTTCCTTTACCCGAAGTTCCCCTGCTCCGCTTATCACCGTTTCGCCCTCGGCAAAACACGCGGCAACGCAGATGACGGGAAGCTCGTCTATGGCCCGGGATACAGACTCTCCCTCTATACGCACGCCGCTTAGAGCACAGTGGCGGGCGATTACATCCCCTACCGGCTCCCCGCACCGCTCGCGGCGGTTCTCAACGGAGATGTCGGCCCCCATTTCCCGCAGAATATCAAGCACCCCCGTTCTAAGAGGGTTAAGCCCCACGTTTCTTACAATGATTTCCGACCCCGGGTTTATAAGGGCGGCGACAATAAAAAAAGCCGCCGAGGAAATATCTGAGGGAATTTCAAGCTCGGTTCCCGAAAACTCGATACCCGGGCTTACCGAAACTCGGGTTCCGCTTACCTCCACGGGAACCCCGAAGTGGCGAAGCATTCTTTCCGTGTGGTCCCGGGTTCTTTCGGGTTCCGTTACACTGGTCCCCCCCGCGGCGTAGAGTCCTGCAAGCAGAAGCGACGATTTTACCTGCGCGCTCGCCACCGGAGACTCATAGTCTATTCCCCGAAGTTCCGAGCCCGTTATGTGAAGGGGGAGGGTTTCCCCGTTTCCCGAGATCCTGGCTCCCATCTCGCGAAGCGGGATGGTCACTCTTGACATGGGACGGCGGCGCAGGGAGGAATCCCCGGTAATGGTCGAGGGGAAGCTCTGGGCGCTCAGGACTCCCGCAAGCAGTCTGGCCGTTGTTCCCGAATTCTCGGCGTCTATTATCTCCCGGGGCGCCTCAAGACCGAAAAGCCCTTTTCCCGAAACATCCACCACGCCCCCGGCGCTTACTTCAACCGCGACCCCCATGTTTCTAAACGCGTTTGCGGTAGCGAGGGTGTCCCTGGAAGCCAGAAACCCGGTCGCCCTGGTTTTTCCGTGCGCAAGCGAACCCAGGATAACCGCCCTGTGGGAAATGGATTTATCTCCCGGAGGGGTTATCTCCCCGCTAAATACGCGGGGTTTTTCCTTCAGTATGAAATCGGCCATCTTCTGAGTGAGAATTATATACTTAACCCGGCAAAACAATATATAATATTTTTGTAAGGCGTAACCCGCCGGGGTACCTTTTACCAAATGCCCGCGATGAAAACGGAAGAGAAAAACATATTCGGCGAGGATCTAAAAGAGTGCAGCACGGATCCGATGACCGGGTTTTTCAGGGACGGCTGCTGCAGGGCGGCGGTTGAGGACGTGGGGCTTCATCTGGTCTGTGCGGAGATGACCGAGGAGTTCCTCGCGTTTTCAAAATCCAGGGGGAACGATCTTACGACCCCCCGACCCGAGTTCGGTTTCTCGGGACTAACCCCCGGAGACAGGTGGTGTCTTTGCGCGCTTCGCTGGAAAGAAGCTCTTGACAGCGGCGTTGCTCCCCCGGTTTTTCTGCAGTCAACCCACGAATCGGTGCTCAGGATCATTGATCTCTCCGATCTTAAAAAACACGCGGTCGACGTATCCTGATCCTTGATTCCCAGGAATTTGCGTATACCATCTTCGTGCTGTGAAATACCTTATACTACAAGGCGACGGCATGCCGGACCACAAGCTCCCGGAGCTTGGGGGCAGGACTCCGCTTGAAGTCGCAAACACCCCCAATCTTGATGCGATCGCGAAGCGTGCGGAGATTTTCGGAGCCGCGAAGACCATTCCCGACCCGCTTCCTCCGGGAAGCGACGTGGGAAACCTCGCGGTGCTGGGCTATGACCCGAGGAAATACTACACGGGAAGATCCCCTCTTGAAGCCGCGAGCATAGGAGTCACGCTTGGGGAAACGGACGTCACGGTCCGCTGCAACTTGGTAACCCTCGCAGAAAAAAACGGGCAGACGTTCATGGAGGACTACAGCGCCGGGCATATAACGGACGATGACGCCGCCTGTATAATCGAGGATCTGAAAAGGGAGATCGACGGGGCGGAATTCTCGCTTAGCCAGGGAGTAAGCTACAGACATCTTCTGCTCTGGCGCGAAGGAAACAGCGATATCCGCACTACCCCGCCTCACGATATTTCAGGAAAGGAAATCGGTCCCTGGCTTCCCTCCGGAGAGGGGAAGGAAAAACTCCTCGGCCTCATGGAAAAATCCAGAGAGATACTGAAAGACCACCCCGTGAACAGAAGAAGAAAAGCCGAGGGGAAAAATACCGCCAACTCCATATGGCTCTGGGGCGAGGGGACAAAACCCGATATGCCGTCTCTTCTCGAGCTTTACGGAATCACCGGGTCCATAGTATCGGCGGTTGACCTGGTAAAGGGAATAGGCATATTTGCCAAGATGGAGGTAATCAAGGTTCCGGGAGCGACCGGATACCTCGACACCAACTACGCCGGAAAGGTAAGCGGCGCGCTTGACTCGCTGCGGCGCGTTGACCTGGCGATGATCCATATAGAAGCGACGGACGAAACGGGACACGTAGGAGACGCCCGCCTCAAGATACAGGCGATTGAGGACTTTGACCGAAAGGTAGTGGGACCAGCCCTCGCCGGGATGAAGGAGTTCGGCGAATACAGGGTGCTCGTACTCTCCGACCATCCCACCCCCATAGACCTTAGAACTCACACGAACGAGCCCGTTCCCTTCGCCATACTAGATTCCAAGAACCTCTCAGTAAGGGATGACTCGCTTGTTTACACCGAGGACTGCGCCGCGGCAAGCGGAACCTTCGTGGAAGAAGGCTGGAAGCTCATGGGAACGCTTGTCGCAAAGTAAAGCCGGAAGCGGTTCAGAGATAATACTTAAGCCCAACCGTGACGGTCCAGTTGTTTTGGTCTTCCACTTCTAAATCGGACGTAAACGGCGTAACGCCGTCGGCGCGCACGGGTCTGTGGTTTCTGACTTCTGTCCAGAGTACGTCGTCGCGGTCAAAACCGCCGAAGCGCGTCCAACGGACCTTGGCGCCGACTGAAAAATCATCGCCGAGCGCGTAATCAACGCCTCCTATCACCTGAAAGCCGAAGCGGGTTTTTTCCAGTTCCGTGTCTATGTAACTGAGTGTGCCTGCCGCGGCCATCTGCCACGGTTCCGTCCCCAGATCGTCTTTGCGCAGAAATTTCGCCGAGTAGCGCATTTGCGTCGAGCCCATACCTATGCCGCCTCCGATATAGAGCGTAAAAGGTGAGTCACCGCGCAGATCGTAGTAGGCGTTCAGGAAAAAGTGATGCGCGCACAGATCATATACGCGTTCTGAAGGAGGATCATTTTCATTCCATTCGCTCCTTTTCAGATCAAGCGGGTCATCACTACTGCTTGAGCCGAGGCGTATGAGCCTCCTGTCCGAGCCCTGACGGCGGTAAAGATACTCCGCTTCAAAACGCAGTCCGTTGCCAAGTGCGTAACCCAGAGTAGCACCGCCCACAAAGCCCGTGCCGAGAGTAAACTCGTTCTTAATGGTAGAAACTTTACCGGGTCCACAATCCGCGGGAGCCGTCCCGGAGGGATAAAGAAGCGAATCGCACCGGGTCACGTTATTGACGCCCGAATGGGAAACGTCAAGGTCTCCCGACTTTGAAAAACCCGCTTCAAGCCCGATATAAAACCTGTCCGAAGCCGAAGCCGTCGCCGATGATCCAAACACGAAAAGCACCGCCATAAGCCAAAGGCACGCGTTGCCTGCGGAATGTCTCATACCTCTTCTCCTTATATCTCTCAATTTAAGAACCGTTCACGGTTAAAAAAACGAAGGAAAAACTACCTCTTTTTCACCTCTTCCCAGATCTCCTCAAGCTGCTCCATGGAAAGCGCCTTTATCTCTTTTTTCTCCGTCTGCGCCTTTTCCTCGAGGCGGGAGAATCTCTCCAGAAACTTCGTGACAGCCCCGTGAGACGTGGTCTCGGCATCAATGTCAAGATGCCTTGCGAGGTTCACAACGGAAAAAACGAGGTCTCCCCACTCCTCCCGGGATCTGTTTTTCTCGCCCGCTTCCATCTCACGCTCAAGTTCAAGCAGTTCCTCTTTTACCTTAAGGAGAACCGAGGAAGCGTCGCTCCAGTCAAACCCGGTGCGAGCCGCCTTTTCCCCGACCCTCTGAGCTCTCATCAAAGATGGCATGGCCCTCGGGATCTCCTCGAGAGCGACTTTCCCTTTTTTCTCCTTAAGCTTCTCGGCGTTCCAGCTCCTTACGGCGTCGGCGGCGTCTTTGGCCTTTTTCTCCCCGAACACGTGAGGATGTCTTCTTATGAGCTTGTCATGGAGTCTTTGCGTAACGTCGCTTACGTCGAACTTGCCCTCTTCGCTTGCTATCTGGGAGATGAAAACAACCTGGAAGAGGAAATCCCCAAGCTCCTCAATAAGATCTTCTGTGTCTCCAAGCTCTATTGCCTGTATTACCTCGTAGGCCTCTTCAAGAACGTACGCACGAAGCGACCCGAGAGTCTGCTCCCTGTCCCAGGGACAGCCGTCGGGGGCGCGGAGACTCTTTGCGAGCGAAACTATATCTTCAAAAGTTTTTTTCTCTTCCATCATGATTTTCTACGAGCGCCTCAGACCCGAAATCTCTTGGAACATCTGGTCAGGTTCTCGTTTCCGTCCCGCGTGACCAAAACCACGTCCTCTATCCTTATTCCCCCGAGGCGCTCGTAGTAAAGACCGGGCTCGACCGTAACGACGTTTCCTTCCATTAAAATCTCTTTCCCCGGACCAATGCGTGGCGGCTCATGGATGTCAAGCCCGAGGCCGTGTCCCGTGGAATGAATGAAACCCTCCGGTTTTCCCGAGGGAGAAACGGAGGTCTCAAAGCCGCGCTTTGCGAAAAAATCCATTATCGCGCCGTGCACGTCCTTTGACCTTACGCCGTCTTTTATCATGGAAAACGCGATTTTCTGACCGCGAAGAACCGTATCGTACATTCTTGAAAGCTCCTTTGGAGGCTCACCCTTAACGACTGTCCTGGTCATGTCGCCGAAATAGCCGTTCTCCTCGGATCTCGGAAAAATGTCGATCACCACCGGCCATCCGGCCGCAAGAGGACCCGAACCCGTCTCGTGGGGCATGGAGCCCTGAACCCCTCCCGCCACTATGGTGTTAGAAGCCAGGTATCCCCGCGAAGCGAGGTGGGAGTTTACCACGGAGCGCACGATCTCCGAGGTAAGGGGCCTGCCCTCACGGTAAAGCACGGAGTCTCTCGCCACGGAGTCCGAGATAAGGGAAACCGCAAGTCTCATGGCTTCGGCCGTAACGGAAAGCGCTTTTTTTATGAGCGAGACTTCCACGGGGGATTTTCTAAGGCGCCCCGGGAAAAGAAAATCGGTTTTCGCGGTCCTGACGAAAAAACCCGCCCCCCGAAGCGCATCGGCGTAGAAGACCGGAAAGCTTCTCTGGACAACCAGGCTTTTTATTCCTCTTTCCCTGAGGAGGGCTGCGGCCACATCCGCGATACCGGGTCTTTTTCTCCCGCCGCCGCCAATCCCGGCAGCACACTCCCTTAGGGAAACGACCCGTTCCACCCTGGCCTCTTTCTTCCCCCGCTCAAGCTCAAGATCGCTTAGAACGAGGGTTCCTTCCCCGTCGTGCTCGAAAAAAATAACGGGATCCGGAACGAAAAAACCGGTTCTGTGGTAAAGATCCGAGTTGCGCTCGCTCGAATCGATTATAAGGTAGGCTGTTCTGCTCACGTAAAAAACTATACAGGAAACCGGGGCGGCCGGGCAAACCGCAGGGGGCACCTGCGGTCGCACAAACGACCCGCTTCCCGGTTCTGCTTTGACAATTGCGATTGGCGGTTGTATTTTGTTATGTGGAGTGGTAAAAAACTTACACTGCGAGGAGGCAGAGGAAATATGTTTTCCGTAACTCCCAAAGCCGTAAATGAAATAAAGAAGCTTCTTGCCGAAGACGATATCGAGAACGCGTTTCTCCGGGTGAGAATAGTACCCGGCGGTTGCTCCGGGTTTTCCTACGAGATGGGATTTGACGACGAGGCCGAGGAAGGAGACAACATGATTGAATCCGACGGCATAAAAGTCGCCATTGACGAGATTAGCTATACCTACCTCGACGGATCAGTTCTGGATTTCAAGGATGGTCTTAACGGAACGGGCTTTGCGATCGAAAATCCGAACGCGACCGGTTCCTGCGGTTGCGGACAGTCTTTCACGGCGTAAAAAGCAAAGATCCGGAGTATTCAGATTCCCCCCACAAAACCGTTTTCAAATCCCGCAGCAGACCTGCGCAGTTCAGTTGAGCGAGAACGGACTTTGGGGCACGGGAATCGGATGTGCGGGCAGCAATCCCGGAAATCCCGCGGGAGATGAAAGGCGGTTCCCGGAAAAACAAGTTCCTTTTCGCGTAAACAAATTTAACTTATATACTTATACACCTAGCGGATTCGCGAAGCAGTCGCGCAGAGTGCACCATGGCATCAACGGCAAAAATACTTCAGGCCCACGAGGGGGCAAAGAGCTACGACAGGATCAAGTCAAAGCACCTGATCGGAACCCTCTTTACCGACTTTACTCCCTGGAACAAGCTCCACGGGTTCAGAAACTTTCTCCATGGCCCTTCGGGCAAGAAGATCGAGTTCGTTAACGACCCCGCCGTAATAGTAGGCACCGCCGTGTTCAAGGGCACCGGAGAGGAAGTTGCCGTAATAGCCCAGCAGACCCCTTCGAACGAAAAAGAAAGAACGAAACTTAACTACGGAATGGTAAAGGCCGACGGTTACGGACTCTCTTTGTGCATGATGGAATACGCCGAACAGCACCGCCTCAAGCTCTACACGTTCATCGACACCATCGGCGGAGATCCCTACGAGTACTCTGCCGAAAAACTTCAGTCCTGGCTGATCTCCTACTGCCAGTCAAAAATGATTTCCATAAAAACGAAAACGATAACCACCGTACTCGGGCTCGGGGGAAGCGGCGGCGCGATTGCAATACAGCTAGGACACAGAAGATTGATGCTCTCGCGTGCCGAATATTCCGTAATAACGGCCGAGGGATGCTCCGCGATTCTTTTCAGAAGCGCGGACAAGATCCCAGAAGCACTTGAGGTGCTGCAGCCTACGGCGACTCACATGAAGAAGTACGGAATAATAGACGAAGTGGTAAAAGAAGCCCCTCTGGGAAGAAGCAATTATATCCCCTCGACCCTCAAGAACCTGCAGGCGTCGCTTATCGCCGCCTCAAAGGAACTTGACCGCTTCGACGTAAGGCACCTGCGCGAGGAACTGCGAAGGAAAATCGAAAAGTGCGGAAGGGTGAAAAAACAACAGAGAATCTACGGGGGAATTTCAAAGAAAATAAGAGCCTGGCTCCCTTACTACTTCAGCGGAAAAAAAGAGAATCCCGACATCTCAGAAATGCAGATAGCCATCTACGGATCGGAACCTCATTTCTGCAACGACGAAAAGGACGGCCAGGGAAAAATCATACGCCCGGGCTGCAAAAAACAGCTGACGAAAAAAGAGCTCCACGCAAACCACTCCTCATGTCCTTACTGCAGCAGGCCCGAAGCGCTGAGTTCCGATGATTATCTGGACTTTCTCCTCGACGAGGCGTCTTTCCACGAAATAGAACCCGCTCTCTCCCTAGAAGATGTAGACCCGGTCTTCAAGTTTTTCAATTACTCGTCTTCGAGACAGAAACTCGCCGGGAAAACCGACTCGAAAGATTCCCTCGTAACGGGCTACGGGACCATGTTCGGCATACCCGTGGCGGTGGCGGTCTGTGATTTTCGGTTCATGGGCGGATCGATGAGCTCCGTTTTCGGCGAGAAGATGAACATAGTGGTGAGCTACGCCATAGAAAACAGGCTTCCCCTGATAACAGTAACAGTAAGCGGAGGCGCCCGGATGCAGGAAGGAACCGTGGCGCTTTATCAGATGGCGAAAACCATAGCCGCGATTATGAGACTGAAAGAACACGGGCTTCCGAACATCTCCATACTCGGCCATCCGACAACCGGAGGGGCTCTTGCGAGCTACGCGGTGCAGGGAGATTTCCTAATAGCGGAGAAAAAAGCAACCATCGCCTTTGCCGGGGACCGCGTCGTGAAACTCACAAGCGGCGGTCGCGGGGTCGACCCGAGAATAATGTCCTCTGAGTTCTACGAGGAAAACGGCGGGGTTCACCTCGTAGTTGAAAGAAGCCAGATAAAACCCGCAATCTCGGGGCTGCTTAAGTTCCGGGGTTTTAAAAACAACCTGGACACGGGAGATTTTCACAACCGTCCCGCCGGTATGTCTGAAGACGACTGGCTCTAACCTTCGTAAAGACGCAGATCCTTACCTGAAGTTCATTTTGTGAAGAAGGAAACCGATCGGCGCTCTGAACGCTCCTGCGCAACCAATCAGAAGTTAAGCTTTCCTCTAAGCATAATTCCATGCTCAGGCTTTGTCGTATCGCTCTGCCTGCGCTCGGTCTCAAGACTCAGGCTGGCCGAGCGCCCGAGATCCAGGCGACTGCCAAATCTATACTGACGCCGTCCGTCTCCCCCGAGCCTGAGGCCGCTGTAAGGAGTAAGAAGCCCATCTCCCCCGAGAGCCGAGAGTCCGTACCCGAACTCCGCGTCAAGATGCATACCGGCATCCCCGCCGTCCTTCGATGACAGTCCTTCCACTCCCCGCTCCCAAAGACCCTCAACCCCGCTTGAGGTATCTCCCCATTCGGGTGCTACGCTGAATAACGCGCCGCGCTTGTCCGCTCCCGTATCAAAGATCACGGCTCCTCCAACTCCCCACTGGCTAAACTCCTGCGAACTGTGCGCCGCAAGCCAGCGCCCTCTGCCCGAAACGCTAAGACCAAGATTCGGATTTTCATAGAGGAAGCCTCCTCCGAGTTCGACTCCCGTACCCGTCTCCCCGTCTCCTCCGTCGTGACGAAGCGCAACCTCTACCAAGGGATTGAACCAGGTTCCAGACGCGAACCTGTACTCGTAGCTTCCCTCCATGCTGAGGCGCAACTGGTGCACGCCCACCGACAATTCATCAATCAGATAATCGTCGCCTTCTAAATCCATCCACACCTTAAACGCTTCACTCTTAAGCGAGAACGTCGTGTCTCCAACATCAAACAGCCTTCCGCTTCCTCCCACAGCCACCGACTTGTAGCTCAGGTCGCTTGAGGCGACGCTATGCGCTTCTTCATCATCTATGTCTATTCCCCCGCGACCGTAGCCAAGCGCGCTCCACAGGTAAACGTCATCGGACAGGAACCAGGAAACATACGGAGATACGCTCAGCATCTTCACATAGTAATCTCCTCTCCCTTCTTCTCCAGGGGTGGCATCCGTATAATCAAAATTTCCCTTCGTCAAAGACACGGAAAGTCCCGTCAGCACTTTCTCGTTCACCCACCTGTCAACTCCCATGTAACCGCTCACCATCTTCCCGTCCCATGCAAACAATTCGTCACCGGAAACCGAAAGATTGTTGTAATCCGCCTTCCCCCAGAATCCGATGTCGCCTTTTCTCTCGATGGCCACGGGTTTTTCATCCTCGTTAATCCACATGTTCTCATCCCCAGAATCTTCTTTCGGATATTCCGTCGAATACTCTTTTGGATACTCCTTCGGTTTTCTGGGCATCACTCCGGCTTCTATTATGAACGAAGACCCGTAAAGCAGTTCCTCAAGGCTAAGTTCTTCCCACTGATCCGGATCATCCCATATATCAGTTCCAAGGACTTCGTGAAGCCCCGCATGCTGATCCATAAGTCTGAACATTCCCGTCCGCTCAAAGGATCCCGAAAGTACGCTGTCAAGACGCCAGGTAAGCGCGTCAACCGAATTCCTCGCCATAGTCCGCCCGAATGTCGGAAGAATATTCAGGCTCGCGCGTCTTGCGCGCCGGAAAGAGGGAGTGTTCACCTCGGCCGTGGCTTCGGCTGAGGGATCTCCCGGACCTACTTCGTTCACCGCACGTACCCTGAAGGAGTAGACAGTGCCGTTTTTAAGGCCCGTGACCGCGTAGCTGGTTTCGTTTGCCTCACCGGGAGCGCTGTTATCTATTGAGGTCCACTCGCCAAACGACCCGTTTTCTTCCTTCTGGCTGTACTCATAACCGGTGATCCGAAGACCGCCGTTATCCTCCGGCCGCTCCCATATGAGCATCATATACTGGTCGCCCGACGTTAAAGTCAGATTCCGCGGCGCACCCGGCACGGTAGCGGGCGCAATGCTTGCCGGCTGAGATGCGGCACCGGAACCAATACTGTTTACCGCGCGTACCCTGAATTCGTAGGTCTGCCCACTTGTAAGTCCCATGACGGTGTAAGTAGTGGACTTCCCTCCTGTCGATACCCACACACCATTATCAACCTTGTATTCGTAGCGCTCAATGAAACTCCCGCCGTCATCCGGCGCATCCCAGCTAAACGTTATTTCGGCGTTGCCCCGCGCTCCCCCCAGATTCCGAGGCGCACCCGGTACCGTGGCGGGCGTAGCACTTATCGGCTCAGATTCGGCGCCGTAACCTTCGCTGTTTACCGCACGCACCCTGAATTCGTAAGGCTGCCCATTTGTAAGCCCGGTGACGGTGTAAGTGGTGGATTTTCCTCTGGTAGAGGTCCATGCGCCGCCATCAACATTGTATTCGTAGTACTTGATGGCGCTTCCGCCGTCATCCGGCGCCTTCCAGCTAAGCGTTATCTGGGCGTCGCCCCGCACAGCCGTCAGACCCGAGGGCGCATGCGGAACTGCCGTTGTCGGTGTGGACCTTGTGCCCCTGATGTTCGTAGTCGTAGACGCCACGCGCACCGGATTAGCGGAAACCGCCTGTACTTCCTTCCCAGGGGGGCTGTGCTTGTCGTCATAAGACGCAGTCGCCTGCAGATAATAACCAATATCGTCCGCAACAGGCGTGTAACGATCGCTTGTTTCGCCGCTGATCGGGGTCCAGTTGTCGCTACTCTTGTCGAGTGACCTATGCCACTCCCAGCTGAGGTTAGAGAGGCCGTCGTCGGGTTCCGTAAGCCTGGCTCTCACCGCACTGCCCACACGCGGCTGCGAAGGAGACAGAGTCAAAACCCCTGATTCATCCAGGTCGTTTACGTCAATAGTTACGCTGATAGTATCGATCGCGTCGGAAGGGTCCCGAACGGTAATTGTGACTGAATAAGAACTTCTGGTCTCATAATTAAGCGGACTTCTGGTTTTTATCTGCCCGGAGGTATTATCGATACTAAACGAGGCCGCATGCGTATCACCAAGCAAGTAGGTAAGCCTGCCAGCGTCGTTGGGGTCCTGGTCCGTCGCCCCAACCGGTGCCCCGACGTTCTCTCCGGCAGCGTTCTCATTTACAGAACGCGTGGCAGAATTTCCTTCGTCAAACACGGGCGCGTTGTTTGACACCGGCGCCTCAGTCACCGTAGTGTCAGAAACCCCATGTGCGGTTTGGCCAGAACCGTGCCGGTCCGTATAGGTCACCGTCGCCCTCAGGAAATCGCCCTGGTCGGCAGTAACCGGCGTGTAGCTCTTACTTGTGGCGCCGCTGATCTCACTCCAATTGTTTTGGCTGGGCAAATCGGATGACTTATACCACTTCCACATCTTCCCTGAAACAGAACCGTCAGGATCTTCCAAAGTCGCGGTTATCTCTGTACCCACCTGAGGGTGCTCGGAAGACAGAGTCACCGTTCCGTCGTCATTCTCATCGGTCACATTAATGGTTACCCTGACACTGTCGGTCGCGTCTAAAGAATCCGCGGCTACAACATCAACCGAATAAGAATTCTTGTGCTCATAATTAAGCGGGTTCTTGGTTTTTATCTGCCCGGAATAGGTACCATCGGAATTGTCAATAGTTTCAATAGCAAACGAAGCCGCGTCAGTACCTCCAAGCGAATAGGTGAGCGTATCTCTCTCCGGTTCCGTAGCCGTAAAAGGATCTCCGATATTTTCTCCGGCATCTGTATTCTCGGCCACGGAACGCGTAGCAGTTTCATCGGAAAACTCGGGCGGCCAGTTCTCATCCGGCACCACGTTGTCTGAGACCCCCTGAGCGCTCTTGCCGGAACCTTCCGGGTCCGTATATGAGGCCGTCGCCCGCAGGTAACGTAGCTCGTCATCTACGCCCGGCGTGTAGCTCGCGCTCGTAGCATCGGCGATTGGGAGACCCCAGTCGTTTTGGTCAATTGACCTGTGCCACTCCCAAGTAACGCTGGATACGGAACCATCAGGGTCACTTAAAGTCGCAGTTACCGCCATAGTTACCCGCGGCTCGGGAGAAGACAAAGTCACCGTTCCAGGCTCATCCACGTTGTCTACTTCAATAGTCACCGTAATAGTGTCTCTAGCTTTTGACGGATCCTTGGCAGTAACTATGACCGAGTAGGAACTTTTCCCCTCATAGTCAAGCGCTGCCTTGGTCTGCAACTGCCCGGAAGACGCGACAATATCAAACGAACCCGCATCCGTACCGCCGAGGGAATATTCAAGCGTATCGTTATTCTGGTCCGTGGCAGAAACTGGTGCCTCTATGTTCACTCCGGCCCCAGTGTTTTCATCCACGGAACGCATGGTGGTGGTACCGGAGAACTCGGGTGCGCTGTTTGATACCGGTGCCGCCTGCACCTGGTTTTGAGAAACCGCCTCAGCGCTTTTGCCGGCACCTTGCCCATCGCTATATGAAGCTGTCGCCCGCAGGTAATAGCCCACATCCCCCGCACCCGGCGTGTAGTTCGCACTCGTTTCACCGCTAATCTCACTCCAACTGCTCTTGTCGGTTGACTTCTCCCAGATCCACGTCTCCCCTGAAACAGAGCCGTCAGGGTCGCTTAAAGTCGCAGTCACCGCCGTGCCAACCTGCGGCTGGAAAGAAGACAGGGTCACCGTCCCGGGTTCATCCACGGAGGAAGTGCCGCCGACGGTGGCGCTCGCTATGTTCGAATAAGGGCCCACTGGGGGATTGGCGGTGTTGATCGCCGCAACCCTGTAATGCCGCGTATCTCCGAGAGAAAGACCTCCATGGTTATATCTTGTTCTTGTACTGCCAGTGTTGGAAACAAGATCATCCCAGTTGTCGCCGCCGTCGGTCGAGACCTCGATTTTGTAGCCGGTGACTATGGAATCAGGAGCATCCCACTCAAGCATGATCATAGTTTGCTCTTTCGAAGTCGCTTCCAGGTTCTCAGGCTTCTTCGGCGTTACGACGCTTACATAACAAACAGCGCCTGCATGTTCATCCTTTCTGCAGTTATGTTGACCAATAGCATTGCCGTTTCTAGGACAATCAATCAGGCTACTTTCTGAACCTTCGCAGAGTAGGTCGTCCAACCAGAATTTATTGTTTTCTCTCGAATTAGAAGCGGAGGTCTCGATCAAAGAAGGCCCGGTTAGCCTTCTCAGCGTCCTTCCAAATTCCGGATGAATATAGCCTAACTCCTTGCATGCAACGGTTGCGTCTCGGGTTGTGTAATAATCATCGCATATTCCTCCATACCCCGCTCCTAGATTTACGGTTACATCCCCTTTCGTAATCGAGGTTATGGTCGCGGTCACGGCACCATGATACATTTCAAGCCTGCCCCGAACAGTGCCGTCATCGGATACGTTGGATGCGGTCACTTCCGTACAGCTCGTTGTGTTCTCTAGGCTGCACAATCGAAGATCTCCGTTGCTTTGCGCGTGCGCCGTTACGCAGAAAAAGACTAACGGCACAAACACCGCCAGCAGGACGCAGACCCTGCTTTTCAGATTTACTTTTCTCTTGGGGGTGAGAAAGGACGGGGGACATACTGTACGTAATCCCCTTAGACAAAAGAGGATCAGTAAGGATCCAAGCACCCTGATCTGGGAACTTGCCCGGTTCGGGATCGGCTTAACCATTTTCTCATCCCGATGCGAGGACGAGAGGGACTTCCGCTGACGCTTTACCCGAGAGACAAGCCGCTTATGTTCCACCATATTAGCCGGTCTTGCATGAAGAAATTCAGGAAATCAGAAAAAAGATAACCTGCCTCTTCTTTCAATTATGATTGAACCTCAAGTCTCAGGGCACGCATATACGCATACTCAAGACCAGAGAATCCTTCCGATTTAATCTCTTAAGGCGAAAATTAAGCCTGATCGCCTGCTCCTACACAACATATTGTAGTTGAATGAACGAGTAATGTCAAGATATTCATGTAAATTCGAATCTTTACGTCGTGAAGTGGGCAAAAATACTGCCAAAAATACACGATTTCCGCATCCGGCAGGGGAATTATTTAAGAAGAACTACGATAAAGAGACAAAAATACGGTTGATCAGGAGCCCGGCGCGCGACGCGTCACGTGGCTACTGGCGGGTCTGGTTTTTCGGAGTATGTGCCGTCCATCCCGATTATTCGTGAAATTTCTTCGGGAGAATCGAGTATCTCCCCCTTGTGCATCTTGTAAAGAAAATTCGCGTTGTCCCTCGGGGCATCGCTTTTCACGTTAGGGTCAAAGAAAACCTCTTTCGTGTGAACAAGGCCTGCGCGGTTATAGGAGGACAATTCGTACTTCATTCCCATCCTGAGCGCATCGCACGGGCAGGCCTCAACGCAGAAGCCGCAGAAAACGCAGCGCATGAAATCTATGTTGTAGACCTTGGGCCTCCTTTCGATTCCGTAATCATCGGCGGGCTCTGAAACTATGGTGATAGCCTGGGTGGGACACGCGATCTCGCAGAGCTTGCACGCAACGCACCTTATCTCCCCGTCGTCATCGCCCGGCAGTATATGAAGTCCCCTGTAATTTTCGGGGAGGGCCTTTACCTCTTCGGGGTACTTTACGGTTATCGGCTGAAAATGCGTGATGTGCCTTATTGTAATCATAAGACCTTTCAGCACCTGAGGAAGATAAAGTTTCTCCCAGAAGGAAAGCTGCGGTTGTTTCAGCACTTTTATGTTAATCGCCATAGCAACCATCTATATACCACAGAAAAGGAAAATACTGAAACCGTTAGCGGAAAAAACTGCTGCGGCGGCGCAGAATAAGAGCAAACGCAATCGCCGAGGCTAAAAGAAGCCAGAGCGCAGTCGCGCCGTCTCCCAAAACGAGCTTGCCCGTCCCGATCATAAGACAGAGCAGAAAAGACACGACAAGGGACCAGTTAAGAAGAACCGAGGAGAAGGCTCCCCATCCCCGCGCCACCCCAAGCCTTTTGCGAACCGGTGACCAGAAACCCGGGGGTCTCACTCTTTTATAGAAGTCCGAAAGCTTCTCTGAAGATTCGGGGGCGGTAACGAAAGTGGCTGCGACCCAGCAGGCTATCGAGATGGGAACGACCAGTATCTGGTGTTTTAGTTCGAGCGGAATGCCCTTCGCCCCGGTGTAGAGAATGAGAACCAGTATGGTCACAAGCGAGGAGGCAAGCGCCACTATCTCGCTCCAGGCGTTTATCCTCCACCAGAACCACCTGAGTATCAGAACCAGGCCCACTCCCGAACTCATGGCCCAGAGAAATATCCAGGCGTCCCCTATGTTTTTTATCTGAAGCGCCACCGCGCCCGCTATAACGGCAAGCGCCACGGTCGCGATCCTCGAGACCCGCACGTAATGGCGCTGCGGAGCGCTTCGGCGTACAAATCTTCTGTAAAGGTCGTTAACAATGTATGAGGCGCCCCAGTTAAGGTGTGTTGAGACCGTGGACATAAACGCCGCGAGAAAGGAAACCAGAAGAAGGCCCCGAAGACCCGGCGGGAGGAAATCTCTTATCATTACGAGGTAAGCCGACTCATCGTCTCCGCCCGCTACACTCGCAGCCTCCGGAAAGATTACGACCGAAGCAAGAGCGACCAGCACCCACGGCCACAGGCGAAGCACGTAATGGTTAATTGCAAACCACGCTGTACCGGCAAGCGCGTGTCTCTCGTTTTTCGCGGAAGAGAGGCGCTGTATGAAATACCCTCCCCCGTCGGCGTTGTGGGAAGACCACCAAACAACGGTCATAAAGACAAGGAATGTAAAAAAGTCGGAGGAGAAAAACTCTTCGCCCCCTGTGGGCTGCGTGATGAACATGGACGTCTGCTCAACGGGGAGTTCGGAGATTTTGCTTATAAACTGGCTGTACCCTCCGACAGCATCGGAGTTTATCACCACGACCGCGAGCACAACGGTTCCTCCGAGCGCTATTATGTACTGCACGAAATCGGTTATCACCACTCCCCAGAGCCCCGAGAAGACAGTATAGACAAGCACGATTCCGACGCAGAGCGAAACGGCGTATATCTGCCCCACCCCGAAAAAGACCTCAAACACCTTGGTCATCGCGGTAATCACCCAGCCCATGACTATGAAATTGAAAATCGTCGAGAAATAAAACGCCTTGAATCCCCGCAGGAACGCGGCGGGCCGGCCCCCGTAGCGAAGCTCTATGAGTTCGTTGTCGGTTATTACCTCCGCCCTTCTCCAGAGCCTTGAGAAGACCACTATCACAAGCGCGTGGCTGAAGATGTAGTTCCACCAGAACCAGTTCTTCCATATCCCTTCGGTTCTTATCCACCCGGTTATGGCAAGGGGGGTGTCGGCGGCGAAAGTGGTGGCGACCATAGAGGTTCCGAGAAGCCACCAGGGAAGCCCGCGCCCCGAAACGAAATAGTCTGAAAGGCTCCCCGACGCTCTTCTTGAAAAATAAAGGCCCACGCCCAGGGAAAAAGCCAAGTAGCAGCCGACGAGTATCCAGTCTACCGCGTAAAGTTTCATCGCCTTATTTTCACCGGAAGCCTAGCGGTGGCCGTTCGCTTCGCCGTAAGAATTTCCGCGGCCGCATGGCCCGCGGCGTGCGAGGAATCGAAAAGCGAGACTACAGTATCGAAAAAGGAAAACTCAGAGGCGGGATATGGGGAACCGAAGGTAAGCAGAATTTTTTCACCCGTAAAAGAGGAGAAACCGGTTACGTAATCGGTTACCGCGGGGGGAACAAGACTGTTCTCCGTCCATGCAGCCGGACCTGTAGACAAAACGCAGAGAAGCGAAGAGCCGTCGCGAAGCGAGGGCGTCTCGGGCCAGCAGAAGCGCTTATCTATCTCTATTCCTCCTTGGGAGAGCCCTTCTGTAAGCCCGCGCAGAAGTTCTTCATCGGATTCAGCGCCGAAATGGAAAACCGAGACTTTCCTGCCGCAAAGAGCGCCTCCTCTCAGAACGCAGGCCGAGCGGCGGGAAATTTCCTCGGCCTCCTCGGCGTTTTTCTCAAAATCGGGCGCAGGGGCTTTTTCCCCGCCAGAGGCGAAAAGCTTTTTCGCGTAAAATATCCTGCTAAGAGACTCTCCCCGCGCGGGATCCCGAAAAAAGCCTTCCTCTCCGTGTCTTGCGAGAAACCCCTCGGGGTCCCTGGGATCCAAAACGATATCCACCCCGCTTGCAATGGCAGCGAGAATATTCTCTTCCTCACGCTCCTCTCCCCCAAGTGCACCCATCCTGAAGGAATCCGAAACGACAAGACCGCTGAATCCGAGTTCTTCCCGCAGAAGACCGCGCAGAATCGGCTCTGAGAGGGTGGCCGGGAGCTTGAGCGGGTCAAGCGCGGGAAAGCTGACATGGGCCGGCATCACGCAATGAAGCCTTTTTGCAATCGCTTCCCGAAAAGGCGCAATATCGGATTCCATAAGCCGCTTGAGGGATTTTTCGACGCGGGGGAGACATGCGTGGGAATCCTCGAGGGTCGCGCCGTGACCGGGAAAATGCTTCGCGCAGGCAAGCACCCCCTCTTTCTGCATGGTTTCCGCGAAGACCCCTCCCAGCTTTGAAACGACCGCGGGCTGATCGGAGAACGCCCTTACGTTTATAATCGGGTTCCGCGGTTCCGTATTAACGTCAAGAACCGGCGCGAAAGCAAGATTAAGCCCGCAGTACTTCATCTCGCGGGCCGTTATAACGGCCTGGCGTCTCAAAAGCTCCTCGTCGTCTATCGCCCCCTGGGCCATCGCGAAAGGAAAAAGAGTTCCTCCAGAAACCCGCTGACCAAGGCCCCTTTCAACGTCGCAGCCGAAAAAAAGCGGGAAATCGGAGATAGAAGCAAGCCTGCGCGTGGTTTCCCTTACCTGCCGAACATCCCCGTTGAATATTATGAAACCGCAGACGCAGAAATCCCGCGCGAGGCGCTCCGCCCGCTCCACTGAGCCGGGGTCGGAAAAATCGATTCTCGGCATAATAAACTGCGCCGCGCGCCGCGGTGCGGAGAGATCTTTTGATGAAAATACGGCCGGATTCTCATACATTTTTATAAGATGTTCTTCCCGATTGAAATTTTTCCGAGAACCGTGGCGTCACACGCTCCCGTGACTCTCGGCACGTTTGCCCGGTTTCCGCACACTGTTTCATTTGCGAGCACCGCAAGTCCCACAGCCTCCTTTGCATCCAAGGGAATTCCGTAATCATCCGAGAGACAAAGCCGCACCGGGGCGAGTTTTTCGCGGAGCCTTGAGACCATGACGGGGTTTCGGGCGCCGCCCCCGCTCAGTATTACCTCCTCTATGTCAGCACAGGGGTAAACGAATCTTTCGTATGCGGAGACTATGGAGCAGACGGTAAATTCGACAAGAGTGCGGAGAAGATCGGGCAGGGAGAGGCTATCTTTTTCGATAGCTGAAAAAAGTCTTGCGACCATTTCCTCTCCGAAAAGCTCTCTGCCGGTCGATTTAGGAGGTTCTATATCAAAGTAAGGGTTTTTCATCAGCCTGTGCAGAATATCCTCTTTAACCGAACCCCGATTCGCTATCTCCCCGTCCTCGTCGAAACTCTTCTCACCCCCCGAGGCAAGACGTGCCACAGAATCAATCAGGGAATTGCCGGGACCGGTATCAAACGCCAGAAGCTCTTCGAGTTTCCCAGTAACCAGAGTGCAGTTGGAAATACCCCCTATGTTCTGGGCAATTACGTTTTTCCCCATTTTGGAGAACAGCAGATGATCCACATAGGGGATAAGGGGCGCGCCTTCTCCGCCCGCCGCCACGTCCCTCGTTCTGAAATCCCCCACCGTGGTGATTCCCGTGGTCTCGCAGATAACATCCGCTTCGCCGAGCTGAAGGGTCGAGGAAATATTTCCCCCGAATGAGGGAGGATTGTGAAAAACTGTCTGGCCGTGGGTGCCCACCAAATCCACGTCAGTCGTTTTCAGGGCGGCTTTTCCGAGAAGATCAAAGACCGCGGCTGAAAACTCCTGGCCGAGCAGAAAATTCAGGTCGGAAAGCGAACTAGCGTTCAGGGAACCGGGCGAGAGAAGAAGGTTCCTTGCGGCGTCGGAGTATTCCCGGCAGATAAAGTCCTCGATCCGTACTTCTGTATCTTCTCCCGAGCCGCGAACTCTTACCAGCGCCGCGTCGATACCGTCCATCGAAGTCCCGGAAATGAGACCGACGACCAGTTTTTCCTTCTTCGAAATTATTGGACGAAGCCAGTTCACACGGAAAAAGCTACCTGATCAGGAAGCGGTTTAGCAGGCAACTGCTTTAAGTATTGACACTACCGCTCCCAGGATTCTTTAAGCAAGACAGCGTCTGATTTACGGTTTAGCAAGCGTCTAGTTTACGGTTTAGCAAGCGTCTAGTTTACGGTTTAGCAAGCGTCTAGTTTACGGTTTAATAAGCGCCCGGGCTTCCACGGGATATATTTCCAAGGGCCCTCTTCAAGGATTCGCCATTTTCCCTCAGTAGCTTGACGGAATCTTCAAGCGAGAGAGCGCAGAGCTCCATGACCACGGCAACTTTGAGATTCCCGCCGGCTTTTGAGAAAAGCGAGGCGGCTTCTTCTTCTCCCACGCCGCATATGTCCATGATGATTCTCCTTGCCCTGTCAACAAGCTTTGAGGACGTGGGCTTAAGATCAACCATCAGGTTTCCGTAAGTTTTCCCGAGAAGCACCATGGCGGTCGTCGTAATCATGTTAAGGACCATCTTGGTCGCGGTCGCGGCCTTTAGTCTGGTGGAACCCACTATCACTTCCGGACCAACAAGAAGGGTTATGACCAAATCGGCGGGGGAATTTTCCGTCTCGCTGCAGTTTATAAGAATGGTCGCGCAGCCGACTGTCCGGGCATACTCAAGGGCCGATACTACAAACGGCGTCCCGGAACTCGCCGCAATTCCTAAAAGCACGTCCTCCCCCGAGAGTTTTTTGCCGCTAAGGACTTCCACCGAAGCCGTAACGGAATCCTCCGCACCTTCGACCGAGTTCCACACCGCGCCGAGCCCTCCCGCCATAACCGCCTGTACTGTCTCGGGATTCGTCCCGAAAGTCGGCGGACACTCAGCGGCTTCCATAACCCCGAGCCGCCCGCTTGTCCCCGCCCCTACGAAAAAAACCCTGCCGCCGCGCTCAAGCGAATGGAAAACCATGTCGGCCGCCCGGGAAATGGAATCTTTTTCCTTGGAGACGGCGTTAAAGGCCTCCCGGTCTTCCCCGCTTATAAGCTCAATGATTTCCGAACACGAAAGTTCATCTATATTGACCGTTCTCGGGTTTACTTTTTCCGTGAGCAGGTTTCCTGTCCGGCGAGTCTTGTCCACGAAGAACATTATATCTGAAACGCACGGCGGTTATCTGGGAAACCATCCACAGCGGCGGGTTTGATTTGTAGGCGATATACGTATAAAGTCCTTTGCGTGTTGCGGGTGTAGCTCAGTTGGCCAGAGCATTGGCTTCCCAAGCCAAGGGTCGCGGGTTCGAATCCCGTCGCCCGCTCTCACTTTCCACAAGCCGTATTTGAATTTCGGTCGTCACGCTAATACTAAATCCGCCCGACTTCTATTGATAATTTCGCCACTCTCTTCGGTAATATTCGAGCTTTCCATTGGGAAATTCTTGCTCTCGTAGAACTCAACAAGGTCAACCAGAACATCGAGCTCTCTTCCTTCGAGGCTGCCGTGTTCAGCTTCAAATATCTCGTCGATGCGCGCCAACGCAGCTTCGTAGTCCGCTTCAGTGCGAATAGGTTTCAGGTTAGTCATCTCAGCATCTCCCAACACTCCTATAATAGCATAACTCTGCGCTGGTTCCCACGGAATACGACAAAAAAGAGATAAAAGATTTCACCGCTTAGTTTTGCCCTCTTGGTCTTCTCCCAGCAGGACGGTGACTGGATGGACATTCTGGTGGTTTTTGGACAAGGTGAGCATATCGGCTTCATCAGAAGTGATGGAAACCGAACTAAGTGAAATCCTAGACCAAAATACAGAACTGTTCATAGTAAAAGGGCTTAATCCTCCTTTTCGAGATGAGGTATTATGTTCGGCAGACATATACAGCACGAGCAAGCGTAATGGGAACTTTATGATAGCTAAACCCCCAAATCCAATATGCTGTGTGACTTTCTACGCTCGTCAAAACGGGATCGGAAGATGGGATGGAATCCGTCGTTGCCTCCGTTGAGATGGGACCACTGCTTGGTTAGAATATCTAGCAGTAAAATTATATGCATTGGAAGAAAGTTAAATTAAATGTGAACGAGGGTCTTGTTGGTTGCTTTACGATTGGTTACGGGTTTATTGATGATGGAGATGATAACTGGACCAATCGATTCAATAGGTTCAAGGATAAGAAACAGGCGGCTAGATATGGAGCGGTAAACTTGATGAGAACTGCGGTTCCGCTTCTGGTAACTCAAACTTCACACATCAAGGACAGTCTTTATACCCGCACTTTCATCAAATGAAACCATCGCTTCGGAGAAGGGTATTTTGTCGGTCATAACACGCGTCTGCGCTAAGACGACAAGTGTAAAATTTGTACCAGATGCGATTACAAAAAAGCCTCCCGCTCCATTAAGATACTCTGGAAATGCTTACAACAGAAATAAAATATTGGACGAAGCTGATTATAAGTCCCGCAGAATAGAAGCCAAAAACATTTTGGTTTTTGATGACTTTATAACCAGAGCAGATACGCTGTCGCACATAGCCCAAGCTATACACGAGACAAACGGCGAGGTTAGGGTATATGGAGTTGGGCTAGGTAAAAACGAAAGGCGTAGCTACCAAATGAGACGCTTCGGCGTCAAAATTTCAAATAATCATATCCCAGAAGAATGGGACGAACTCTGGCAACAGGGAGAAAAATTATATCGCCGCAGATAAAGGAAAAATTAAGTCATGAAAGCAGAAGTCTCGCCGGCCGCAACCGCTCTTGTCGCTCTCATGAAGCTAAAGGGGCTTGGACGACGAGGAGCGCTGAGGATCGTTAATAATACGATTGATGATGCTGACCGCTCCGATTACTACGAAGTCCTGAGTTCATGGCTGTCACAACATGATGCTAGTGTTTCAAAAAGCGAGTTTTTGGATGTCTGGGCAAAGAGTTTAAAACAACTCAATAAAAGCCACAGAGCCGACGTTAAGATACTTTCTTTTTACGACGAAAAATATCCGAAGCGTCTGCGAGAAATTCCCGATCCACCCGCCGTGTTATTTGTTAAAGGTAGCACTGAAGCACTTCATTCCACTAAGAACTTAGCCATCGTTGGTACCCGGAAACCAACACAACAAGGCAAAGAGATCGCATACAGAACCGCCCGTACTGCCACCAAGGCAGGATTTGTCATCGTAAGCGGATTGGCTCATGGGTGCGATACCCAAGCCCACAAGGGCTGTCTTGAAGCTAAGGGTGTCGGTGTCGCCGTGCTGGCTCATGGTTTGGACAAGGTTTATCCAGCTGCAAACCGAGACTTGGCAAATCGCCTTATTGAACAGGGAGGTTGTCTGGTTAGCGAATATTCTGTTGGTACGAGACCTATGAGATCAGCATTTGTCGAACGCGACCGTATCCAAAGCGGCCTTTCAGAAGCAGTCCTCGTCATTGAAACAGGAATAAAAGGTGGAACCATGCATACGGTTCAATTCGCTCGCAACCAAAAGCGACAGCTTGCCTGTATTGACTATACAAAACAACAGTTTTTCACGGAAAACAAGGCGGAGGGAAATCGCAAACTCTTAGAGGACGAAACTGTCAAACCAATTTGGAATGGTGGAATGTTCGCGGAATTTCTTAATGACCTACAGTTGACCGTATCCAACGAATCATCGGAAGAACAAAAAGATGCCATTGACCCCCAACAACTGTCGCTAGCGTTTTTAAAATGATCATTTTTGACTTTGATCTTACTCTAGTCGATACCAAACCGATTGAAAGATTGCGCACAGAAAGAAGATGAAAGGATGTTATGGCCCAAGCAGGAGAACTGGAAGTTTATTCCGGAATAAGTGAACTTCTGAAGGAATTATCCACAAGAAACCAGGCACTTGCCATTGTCACCAACAGCCCGGACATGGTGCCGCGTTACTTCATCAGGCAGTATGAGTGGCCAGTTGACATAGTTTTGGGATACCACCAAGTTAGCAGGAAAAAACCAGACCCGGAAGGCCTATTCTTGGCAATGAAAAAGGCGGGAGCGAATCCCGAGAGCACGTTCTACGTCGGTGACCAACCTGAGGATACGGAAGCCTCCCGGGCCGCCAACGTAACCGCTATCGGAGCCGGATGGGGACTTACCGACACCCGGTTTCTTGAGGCGTCAATACCGGATTATTTCTTCATATCGGTTGCCGAACTACGAGACTTTCTGCTGGAAATCGTCTAAAAGGATTTTCTCATAGATATAAAAAGGACCAACTAGGGGGTTAAGATTTCCGCAGAAGCTAGAGCAAATCACGACCTCTTCTCGAAAACCAGATACTTGAGGCCGAAAAAATTCCAGAAAAGCGTAAATACCAAAGACACCGCGGCTCCTATGTTCGCCCACACCGTGGACGAGATGGAACCCCCCGAACCTCCGAACTCGGCGACCACGTACGTGGCGACCGTAACGTTTATTACCAGGCCCACGCCCACAACGGCAAAGAACCTTATGAACTGCTTGAACCACCCCTCAACCTCCCTGCTGCTAAAGGTCCAGAACTTGTTCCACGCATAGCCGTTGACGTTCGCCAGGAGAAAGGAAACCGCCTTGAAAACCGAGTACAGAACCCCTTCAGCTACCCCGGAATAATAAATAAGCAGGTTGAGTATTCCGAAATCGATCACGAGGTTGGAAAAGCTTATCATACAGAACTTCGCGAACTGGACAAGCGTGGACCACTGGGAGAAAAACCGGAGAAAAAGAAAGTGGACCACGGGACTCAGTATGAAAATCCCCCACTGCACCCCGACAAGCGAGGAGTGGACATCGGGTATCTCGGCGCGAAGCGTGAAGAAAAGAAGCAGTATGAAAAGCGCGTTTATCTCGCTTATTACGAATAAAATGGGGTAATCCGATCTGCTCATGGCCGGCTATGGGAAAAAAAGGGTTGTATCCCGAAGCGGGAGGCTTCGGGATACAACCCCTGAAAACTGTATTTACCTTACGTTCAGTTAACTATCTGATACTGGGGATAGACGAAGCTTCCCTTGGTCCAGATCGCCCAGGTGGGATCCGCAAGCGGCTTAAGCTTGTTAAGCGGATGGCCCTTGGGAGCCTTGAACATTATTTTCGGGTTAGCCAAAGACACCGTTCCTCCGTTCCAGGGAATCGGGTACTTGACCACCTTTCCCTTCTCCTTCAGAAACCCGAAGTAGTTAAGGTGTCCCCCACCGAATCCTCCGAGTTCGTTTCCAACCTCGGCCGTGGCTTCAATCATCGCCACCCCGCCGATTTCAAGCTTTGTCTTAAGCACTCCATCCTTTACCACCGTGGTAGTCATTCCCTCCTGTGCGGGAATGCCGGCCGCCTTTGTGAATTCCCTCATCCTGGGGGAACTGTTGTGGTAGTGGACAAAATACCTTCCCGGGTAGGTTATGTCGGAACCCATCACGTACGAATCGTTTCCTTCAAGCTCGACCGTAAGATAAGTGAGCGTGTACGCGCCGAGTCCCGAGGTCTGGATCTTGTCCGGAACCGTGTACATGTTTATGACTATGTGATTGTTCGGATGCGGTTTAAGGCCCGCCGGAAGCATCGATTTCAGAACCTCCGGGTCGGCCTTGTAGGCCGCGATGAACATCCACGCGCCGGTTACGAGCTGCGGGCCCGGAAGCGAAGTGGAACTGCCCGAAGCCTTGGTCGAGCACTGATCCGAGTGCGCTGCCGTGAGCGGCACGGCGCAGAAAACCAGAGCAATTAAAAAAACCATAAATCTTCTCGCTGACATTTCTATTACCTCCTTGAAACTTTCTGACTTGATATTCTGGCGCCGCAGAGGGCAAGGCCCGCTTTCCCGCGGGAATCCTAATGCTCCTCCGACGCCTTTTTCTCCTTTTCTTCTATCATATACCTCACGGCGGAGCGCACGAACCTGTTTCTCTCCGCCTCACCGAGCACGCCCTTTAAGGCGTCATGAACCGAGGGATCCACTATAAGGGCTCCCAGCGAGCCTTCTCCTTCCCTGATCATCCGGGAAACCTCGGCCAAGTTGGAGGAAAAGCTTCGCATGTCAGTCGCGAACTGCTCGTCGTAGATGAGAGTATGCAGAAAGCCCTCCTGTTTCTCAATGGCCCTCACGGTTTCCGCTATGGTCTGGAAGCTCTCCTGCATGGAAAGCAGGGTGTTTCTCGCATTTCCCGGATTGGTCTCGTCCGCAAACGCCGCCACTACCTTGTCGAGGTTCCTCGAGATGGCCGTAAGGTTCGTTACGAATTCCTCTGACTGGCTTATTATCTCCTGCATCTCGGGCGACGTGTAGCCCCTGATCACGATCCCGTCGCGGGCCTTCCCTATGCTCTCTCCCTGGCCGGAAACGATCTCGACGAATTTCGCCCCCAAAAGCCCCTCGGTCTTAATCGTGGCGTGTGAATCTTTCGAGACCCTGGCAAGCGCCCGCTTGTTGACTTCCATCACGACCTGCACCTTACCCAAGGAGAGGTCGTCGGAGAAGTTGATGGAGGAAACCGATCCTACGCCCACGCCCGAGAGGCGCACGTAGGCACCCTCAAGGAGCCCCGCCGTGTTGTCAAAGTAGGTCTTTACCTTGTACTCCTTCTCAAAGAGCTCCTCCTGGCCGCTTATCGTAAAAACTCCGTAAACGAAAATAGCGATCGATACCAGAACAAAAATCCCTACCTTGAGCTGAGCGGACCTTTCTTTTTTCATTTGCGTTCCCCCGGCACGAGTGCCACGTTTTATCCTTGGTATTGTACCGAAAAACAGGATTGTTTGTAAGCGGAGAATTGAAAATCGGCACGGCTGTGATAGCTTTGTTTGGTGTTTTGATTCCGTCCGGGGCGAAAAAAGTCTCGCCCGATCGGCGCGGCCCGCGCGGCCGCCCCCGATTCCAAAAAGGAGTTTCATTCATGCCAAGGATAAAAAAAGCGGTAATAAGCGTTTACGACAAAAAGGGAATAGCCGCGCTCGCAAGGGGCCTCGGGGAACTGGGAGTGGAGATGCTCTCAACCGGGGGCACCGCCAGGAGGCTTCGAGACGGCGGCGCGAAGGTAACTGACATATCGGATTACACCGGATTTCCCGAAATACTCGGCGGAAGGGTTAAGACGCTTCACCCAAGAATCCACGGGGGCCTTCTCGGGATAAGGGACGAGGAGCGCCACCTGGAAGAAATGGCGGAGAATTCCATTGAGCCGATAGACATGCTCGTGGTCAACTTCTACCCGTTTGAGGAAGTTGTCGCAAAAGAGGGAACCACGTTTCAAGAAGCTATAGAGAATATAGACATAGGAGGGCCGGCAATGCTTCGGGCCGCGGCCAAAAACCACGCTTCGGTAACCGTGCTCACCGATCCCGCCGACTACGGGGCGGTGCTTCGGGAACTCAAAAAGAACAAGGGGAAAATATCCCCCGAGACCAATTTCCGCCTCTCAGTAAAAGCCTTCTCTTACGTTTCGAGATACGATGCGGCGATATCCAATTACCTTTCATCCCTGGAACCGGACGGCTCTAGAAACCCGCTTCCCGCCACCTACACCCTCTACCTTGAAAAAAAGCTTGATCTTCGCTACGGGGAGAACCCTCACCAGCAGGGGGCTTTCTACACGGAGAGCGGCGTCGCCGGCTCATGCTGCGTAGCAAACGCAAAACAGCTTCAGGGAAAGGAACTCTCACTTAACAACATATACGACACCGATTCTGCCTTTGAGCTTGTAAGAGAATTCAGCGATACCGCGTGCGTAATAGTGAAGCATAACAACCCCTGCGGGGCGGCGCTTGGAAACACCCCCGCCGAGGCGTTCTCAAGGGCCCGGGAGTGCGACCCAGAAAGCGCTTTCGGCGGTATAATCGCCTTTAACAGGGAGGTTGACGAAACCGCGGCCGAAGAGATAGCCGGCATGTTCGCTGAGGTCGTGATAGCGCCCGGTTTCTCGGAGAAGGCGCTCATGCTGCTATCGGCCAGAAAAAACCTCCGGGTGCTTCTCTCAGGCGGCATGGACATAGGCGGGGCGGGAACCTACGACATAAAGAAAGTGACGGGCGGGGCGCTCGTACAGCAAAGCGACAGGGGATGGGGGGATGATTTTGAAGACATAAAGATCCCAACCAAGAGAAAGCCCACAGAGGAAGAGATGGCCGACCTTCGGTTTGCCTGGGCTGTCTGTCAGCACACCAAGTCAAACGCGATTGTCTACGTGAGGGATCTCCGGACGGTGGGAGTGGGAGCGGGCCAGATGAGCAGGGTCGATTCCGTCAGGATAGCGGGGATGAAAGCACGAACGCCAACTGAGGGTTCGGTACTTGCTTCTGACGCGTTTTTCCCCTTTAGAGACGGCATTGACGAAGCGGCGCGGGCGGGAATCACTGCCATAGCGCAGCCCGGAGGTTCCGTAAGGGATCAAGAAGTCGTCGTCGCCGCGGACGAGCACTCGATGGCGATGGTTTTTACCGGAAAAAGACATTTCAGACACTGAGATTCTGTGCCCTTTGTAAGACACTTTCTTGATTTGAGTAACTTGGGGAAGTGTTAAAAATACAACTGCGGTTTATCCACTTGTTCCGTATTTTCCCCTTGTCGCTTGAACGCTTATGCGCAACTACCCTCGCGCAGTATAACAAGGAAACGGAACTTAAGAGCATTTGCCGTTACGATAAAAGTATGTTAAAAACTGAAAGAAAGAGGAGAAACATCCTCTTATGCCCGGTTTACCTGAATTTGAATATCTGATTACATGGCTTCAATTCTGCTTCGAATTGGATGACAGTGGGAAATTAGGACGGGAAAAGTCGAAAAAATCCCTGTACATTGAATATAGATAGTAAAAAAATTCTTCCATGGAAAAAAAGATTGAAATATCCGTATTTGAGGTCATAGGCAGCCCTTTATGCGTTGCGTCGGACGACGGACAGAAAGTGTACAATCGTTTAGTCGCCGCACTGAACGAGAATCGATTTGTTTCCCTATCTTTCCGTAACGTGTCAGCACTGACATCGGCTTTTCTCAATACGGCGATCGGTCAATTGTATGGTGAATTTGATGAAAATCGAATTCGTGAATTGCTGGAAGTTAAAGATATTGAGGACGAAGATATAGAGCTGCTGAGACGTGTTGTTGCCACCGCCAAGCAATACTTTCAAGACAAACCGGCCTTCAGACAAGCGTTTCTGGAAACAACCGAAGATTAAATTGATGAAGAATAAAGCGGTCCATGTAACAAAATATCGCTTCCAGCCAGAAGACAAATTATTCTTTGACGCCAATATCTGGTTGTTTATCTATGGCCCGCAGGAACAAAGGAATTCTAGAAATATGGGAATCTACTCCTCTGCGTTCCGTCGCATCCTAGAGGCGCAAAGTCGCATCTATATTGATATCCTTATCGTTTCGGAATTCATCAACACCTACTCCAGACTAAAATGGAACATTCTTAAGAGACTAGGCGATCTCAGCGAAACAAGCATGGAAAAATTTAAGAATTTTCGCAACAGCCCTGAATTTGAACCTGTTGCTCAAGAAATCGCCGATAATACAAAACGCATACTTAAACACTGTTCCAAGATTGAAAGCGGCTTTGAGACATTGGAACTGGACAGCTTAATTAACGAGTACGCAGATGGAGGCAATGACTTCAACGACCAAGTTTTCAGGGAACTTTGCAAGAGCAGCGGATTAAAACTTGTAACGGATGACAGCGATTTCAAGGGTCAGGGAATATCCATACTGACGGCCAACAATCAGTTGCTCGGTTAATCTTTGCATTATAGCATTTTGATTTCATAAATTCACCGCGTGCAGCTCTAAATCTGGGGTCACACCACGGTTTCTGGAAGATGAGATGTTTAAAATAGAAGTCAAGAATCCGTTACTGCTACAAACAGCGGAACTCTCGCGTATGTTCTCTGTTAAGACATTTTATATCTTTAACAATACTTATGACGATTGCTGAGGTGCCAGTGTGAAATTCAGTATGCCGACAATTTATCACGATCAAGAAGGCTTTAAGTATCTGGTGAACCTCCATTCCAAGACCAGAAAGCACCTTTATGAAGATATCAAGATTGACATGCAGGCAACGGATTGGTTTGATGCCGACATGTGTGCGGCACTTGGGGCAATTCTCTACCGCTTGGGAGACAATCTAAATACCGTAAGCTTGATCAATATTCCCGGAAGTATAGAAGAAATTCTATTGAAAAACGGTTTTCTGGGGCATTACGGTTGGACACACAGTGTACCGGACCTCTGGGGAACAACCATTCCCTACAAACGGTTCGACATCAAGGACAACCGCTACTTTTCCGACTATATCGATAATGAATTCATTCGCCGTTCCGAAATACCGGAGATGTCTCCCCGTCTTCTTAAAAAATTCCGCGAGAGCGTCTTCGAAATATTCAACAATGCGGTACAGCATTCCAACACGAAATTGGGAGTTTTCAGTTGTGGCCAGTTCTTTCCTAATCGAAATGAACTTAATTTTATGATGGTTGACCTAGGCATTGGCATACGAGAAAAAGTACGCGAGCATATCGGCCAAGATATTGCGCCGGAGAAAGCCATTGAATGGGCCACCAAAGAAAAAAACACGACGAAGCACAGCAACATACCTGGCGGACTCGGACTGAAACTGCTATGTGAATTCATTGATCTGAACGGCGGCCGCATTCAGATCATATCTGATGCAGGCTATTGGTGTAGGGAAAACAGCCACACCACTAAAAACCGATTAGATCATCCTTTCCCAGGTACAGCGGTGAGCATAAAGATAAATACTGCGGATCCTCATTCCTACCGTCTTTCTTCTGAACCCAGAACTGACGATATTTTTTAAACCCATACACCAGTTTCATGCCCTCACAGTATTGATCATCATAATTTGATCAGATTGCAATCCTTATCCTTGGGGTGTAGCTTTTTAAAGGTCGAAATCTCCCAAAGACCTGAAGGCGGTTGGGTTTGAAGACCGAAGACCATGAGCATCGACACAGAATTTCTAAGACGCTGCCTTGACACTCTGGAACACTGCCTAAAAGAGTTGAAACGAAGCGACCCGGATGAAATCACCTATGACGCTTACCGCGCAGCCTGCGTAAAAGAGTTCGAAATTATTCTGGAGCAGAGCGTCAAGCTGCTAAGAAAGGTTCTGAGCAACTACTTCGCTGACAACAGTCAAGCGGACCGTTTGGTCTTCAAAGATATATTCCGCTACGCCGCTAAACACAGTCTGATCGACTCGGAGACCTGTGAGCGCTGGCTTTTGTACCGTGACAATCATAATGACACAGCACACAGCTATGGAAAAAGTTTCGCCGAGAGCACGATTAAGCTCCTGCCGGATTTTATCATCGACGCCAAAGCATTGGCCGACGTAATAGAAGGAACAAACGATGGCTGAAGGACTGCATTTATCATCAAAGCATCGCGAGATGATTGAAGTATTGCTCCGCCACCACCTGCCTGAAGTCGAGGCCTGGGTTTACGGCAGCCGTATACATGGTCGAAGCCATGGTGGAAGTGATCTGGATCTAGTGCTGCGCGCGCCCGGACTGCAACGAATTGACACCAACCGACTGAAAGCACTCTCAGAAGCGCTTCGGGAGTCAAATATCCCCTTTCTGGTGGAAGCCCGCGACTGGACAGGCCTCCCCGAGAACTTTCACAGAGAAATAGAGAGAAGCCATTTGGTGCTCATATCTGGGCAATAACCTGGCAGGAAAAACTCTCGACGACTGTTGGAAACAAAATCCAAGTTCCAGAGTAACCAATAAAGAAAGGTTTTCGGGGTTTCCTTTCCTAAGGGATAACCGTTAAGAAAGCTTTTGCGGTTATCCTTTCTTAAGGAAATTTCTAAAGAAAGGATGCTCTCGTTAGAAATTAACATAGAGGGCATGCTGTGCTTCATGCTTCAACTAAGCTTTTGATGAACTTTTTTGCTGGCGCAGAAGAATTAACAAAAGGGGTACATTCGCCCTAGCGCACACATACGCATCAACTAACCCGAAACAAGGTAAATCCGCTTTTGCAGATTACCGGAAACAGTAGCGACCACTCTGGGGACAAGCGGCCTCAATTCCTGCAAACGGTTTTGATGCACGACCATGACGATGACGGGAATTGTCAGGTGGGCAGGATTCTGCTGATACTCAATACCCCGGTCCACCGTGATCAGGACGTCAAATCCATGGGCGGAGGCAAGGCGCAACAGATCGCCGTTGCTGCTGCCAGTCCATCCCATCTGCTGGACCGTGTGTACTTCAAACTCACCGGGGAAAGACGAACCGAGCCTCTTTGGAACAGATTCGTCAAGCAGTAGCTTCATCCACTTTGCCCACGAGCATTGCTTTTGCACATTCAAGCACTGCAATCGCCTGATCGCGCGTTACCGTAGGGTAATCTTCCAAGAACTCGTCAAGCCGGTCTCCCGCTTCCAAGTGTTCCATCAGGATCCGCACAGGAACCCTTGTTCCAGAAAACACCGGAGTCCCACCTAGGATGTCTGGATTTCTGTCGATTAACTTGTCCGCCATGGTTCTTTCCCCTTACAAAACAGTGTAATCCCGGAGGACTCGATTATCAAGGGTACAGGAAGCGTTCCTAAGGCAAATGCTCCCCATGAGCTTTTCGCCGTTCAGAGATGTTTTTGAGCGCCACAGGCGTATCAGGGGATGCTATTTGCGAAAGTTTAATACGTTATCTAGTGTATAAAAACCCTAGCCACGTATTCTGAATTAAATTCACGCTATTTGACACTCGTAATCTGCTGTTATCATTAAACTATTTACCCTTTAGTCAAATAAGAATAGTTAATTATTCTTATTTGACATTTTCCTATCTGCTATTATCGCTGAATCTAGAGAGAATTGGGTAGCTGTCCCAGACCATTTGCAGGATTTTTGACCGAAAGATAATATAGTTTTCATGGGAAAATACGGAGAAGCGGCAGTAGAAGCCACGGAGCACGTCAAACAACATGGAAGTTCTCCTAAAAACGCATGGGAAGCAGCCGTCAGGAGTAAGTTTCCCACGCAGAAGGCGTCCCAGGAAAAAAGCTGTCCGAAGGTAGCATATCTCGGCCTGTGCTCTGAAGGAATGATCGCCGGGGTAGCACCGGGCGATTATGTCAGACCATCGTTATCAAACAAGGAATACGCCGTTGAAGCAGTTCGATTGCTCCGCTCGGACCCATCGCTTGCGAAGGACAAAAAAGAGCTTTGGAAAAAAGTCCTGAAAGGAAACAAAAAAGCTGAGAATAACCAAATGGATGTTGTGCTAAACCTCTGGAAAGAAAATCTTATTATCCTGTGAGGACGCAACGGAGAATCAGTTTACCTCGAGATAAGGCGCGATATCCGAGTGGTTCTCTATGAGGAAAGAGTTGCTCTCTATCATCGTCCCCCTAGCACGCTCAAGGTCGGCCAGGGCGATCCGGTGGCTCGCGAAGGCGCTTATGTAGCCAGCCTCTGCACTTATGAGGTCCCTCTGCGCTTCGAGGATTTCCCTGGTGGTGGAAAGTCCCGCCTTGAACTTCTCCTCCTCGTTTCGCAGCACTTCCCTGGCTAGGTTGGTAGAAAGCAGGGTAGCTTCCATTTTCTTCTGGCTGCTCGCGATCTCCCTTATGGCGTTTCTAACGTCAAGGCGCACCGCGTCTTTCTGCTTCTGGTAGTTTATCACGCTTCGGTCATAGTCAGCGCGAGCCTTCGCGTAGGCTCCCCCGGCCTTTCTTCCGAAAACGGGAAAGCTGAGCTTCCCCGTAACGCTCCAGCTCGGAAAATCGCGGTCGACGATGCTGTCATAGGCATTCGAGGAATTGGTAAAGCGCGGGGACACGCTGCCAAGCCCCCCGAAAACAAGCCTGTCGGGGTTCTCAGAGCCTCCCAGGCCCAAGTACTCGAGTCTTCCCTCCACGGTGAGACGGGGAAGCCTCTGGCGGGAGTGAAAGGTCTTAAGCGCACTGGCCTTTTCCATCTCCCGCTCCGCCCTGCGCATCTCGGGGCGTTTCTCAAAGGCCTGCACCACGGCTTGTAGCTCCGCCACCGGTTCGTACGCAGTCGGCATGGAATCGGTTATCTCAAGCAGACTAACGCTCTCTTCCATGGGAATGGCAAGGAGGTTCTTAAGCGCGTCCACAGACGCCTCGTAGGCGTTCTCAGAGTTTATCATCCTCACCTTCCTCGCGGCGCTCTCAGAGCGCGCCTGGGTGAGCGCCACCCTGGGCAGAACCCCCACTTCGACCTTTATGCCGGTTCTTCTCTCAAGGTCAAGGGCGAGATCGTAGGCTTTTTTCTCAAGGTCCCGGTCGTGGGCCGCGGCCACCACTCCCCAGTAGCTTCGCTCAAGATCAAAAAGCGTCTTTGCAATCACGCGTTCGAATTCATATACCGATATATCTCTGTCTTTTCTTGAGAGCAGTACCGATACCCTGTTAGAGTCGATATCGAAGCCACGAAGCAGTTCCTGTCCCACGCTGAAACCTAGGCTCGCGGCCCACGAAGGGCTAAGGCTCTCAAGCGGAGAATCGGTCTCGGTTTTCGATACCTCAAGGTCGTAGAGCTTATAGAAGGTTCCGGTGGGAAGTCTCCCTGAGAGTTCGCTTCCGAATGAGAGGACTTCAGCGTTTATTATCCCGTCCTCAATAAGGGCGCTAGGGATAGGGGTCTTGGTGTCCAAGTAAGAGGCCATGAAACTTACCTCGGGGTCGTAGACTCCCTGCCTGCTTTTGTGCTCCCCGCGGGCCGCGTCGACGCCAAGCATCCAGACCCTTATATCGTGATTTTTCTGAAGAGCCATTATCTTTGCCTGCGTAAGGGTAAGGGCCTGCGCCCCGCCCGAGGCGAAGAGAAAGCACGTGGCGAAAAGAAGAAAGGTCTTAAAGCGTTTTGACATCGAGATACTCCGTTACGCTGGAACCGGACCCAGCGTTTTGCGCTTCGATCCGGATTCCTCATCATCCTCTGTGAATGCGGGGTAAAAATTTACTGAGAAAACCAGAAAAAGCCTAATTTCGCCCCCGCACCACTTCGCGAGACGGGAGAAAATACAGGCAGCCGTATGACCTTGTTGAGCTGGCCCGAGATTTTCTTCTGCCCCAGTCTCCTGGACAGCTCAAACCTTGACATTGGGCAGTCGGCAGCCAGCAGACTTAGCACTTTCCCCTCAAGTGACTCTCGGCTGTGACTCTGGCTGTGACTCTGGCTGTGACTCTGGCTGTGACTCTGGCTGTGACTCTCGGCGCCCCGCTGCTTGCGTCGCAAGCGCGGTGCGCTGAATCGTCGCGACAAACCCATCAGCAACGGCAACCTCAGGTTCCGGCAGACCCGCCTCCGCCTTCTTCCAGGCATTTTGTCTCCTCCTTCTCAAAGAGGATAAGAAGGATAACAAAACGCTCTTCAATGATGTTGTTGTGAAGAAGAAATCAAGAGAATCAGGTGTTCACGTTCGCTCGGAATATGCACCCCCTGCTTAGGCCTCATTTCCCAAGTTTTTCCAGAATGACACTGCCTGTTTTTCCGTTGTAAGTCATTACATACCGTTGCAAGAAATTTCTGCCGATAAGCGCAGAATATGGCTGCAACCCCGAAGTGAAGTTTATCCCGGCAAACGCTCCCCACATTATGTCTCGCAGGGAAGGAACGTAAATCTGGGCAAGATACCTGTTAACCTCTCTAACCCCGTGAACTCCCGATACATTCTGTCTGCCAACGATTGGAAGTTTCAACGAGTCCGCAGGGAAAGAATCAATAAAGCACTCGGATGCTCCGGTATCTACCAGCGCAAATAAACCTTTTCTTGGCAAGTCGGGTTTCCAGACCCCGCGGACAGAAAATCCAGATCAAGTCCTATATCCACTTTCAGAGTGGGACCGAATTTCAACAAGGAATCCTGTGCGGAGATATCCTTGCTGTCCCTGAATCCACAGTCAGTTGTTGTCCGCATGGATGCAGTATAGAACAGAAGTTGGGAGTGCGAGAGGATAATCCCCAACCTGTCTTATAAGAAAAGGTCCTCGGCCAAAACGCTTCGCAGCTTCTTCAGCAGCTTTCTCGTTAGAACCATATGCTCCAACAAGCTTTTTGTTGTAAATAACTACCCATTCTCCGTAGTGATCAAGTTCAAGATCACCGCGCATCTCCTCGTAGGCAGCGATTTCTTCTTTAAGTTTAGCCATTTCTCCTCTTTCCTTCCCCGCTTTCCAATAATATCAACTTCTCTTCTATAAAGTCAACTTACCATAACAAGAAAAAAAAAGAGATAGCGGGAACATTTGTATAGCTCTCATAACCTTTGTGTAGTCACAGAAGTGGACCTTAATGTTAGGACAGTTTTTTTGAATAAGCAGGAGAGGTGGCCCCATTTTTTAAACAACTTTTTTCTTTTTTTAAGTGTATTCCAACCAACGCAAGATAAACACTCAGGCAGTCAGAAACGAAAGGAGGGCGTAGCCCGACTGAAGTTTCTGACCACCTGAACCCAAAACCTCTTTCTTTTCTCAACAATTTCAAGCTGCCACCTCCCCCGGCAACCCACTGCAGTACACCTGATCCGGCTTGCGCATTCCAAGCTCCCTGCGTCGCGCCCGATCTAGGGACCGAGCGCTTTTGATAAAAAATCGTTCTCAAGCATCAACTCTCCTATCTTGGCGTGAGGCTCCTTTATCTGCTTCTCCCCTAGAGCCTTTTTACCGGAACCACCCCCGAAAACACCCTCGGCGTTCTCCATGAGCTGCTTCTTCCAAGTGCTGATCTGATTCGGATGTACCTCAAACTGCTGGGACAGCTCCGCAACCGTCTTATCCCCCTTGATCGCGGCCAAGGCTACCTTGGCTTTGAACCCCGGTGAATGATTACGCCTTCTACTTCTCATTGTGTACCTCCTATAGATTAATATACTAGAGAAATACACTTAACGAGTTGTCTGAAATTCCGGGTCCACTTCTCTCAAGCAAGACTCACAGGTTTATTACGCGATTACGCGCAGACGATTTCCCACCAGTTCAGCTTCGTATTTTTCTTTTCAATGTCGCTTCGCGCGGCGAAATATTAACGATTCTTGAGGTTTTCTTCTTCATTTCCCCCGAACCTCTTTCTTGGCAAAGAAGCCCTGTTAGTCATCATGCTTTACCAAGCTCTGCCATAGTAATATATTGGCAGTCATTCGGCAATAGCAGGATGCAAATCGCAGACGCATTTCGCAATCATCTCCGCTATCAAATCCGCTTGTTCGGAATTACCAGACGGAAGACCGGTGATCTCGCTGTGAGATGGGTCAGCCGGGAATCCTTCCTCGGCATCAAGTGGAGTGTGGATAACTCGCAAGCCGGGCAGTTCTTCGGCCAGAAAATCTTTGATTCTCCCTACGTTTAATTCAGCGAACCCGCCGTTTTTTCGCAGTTTAAGACGAGACACTCTACGTATTTCCGCTAACTGTTCTTCTTTAGAAAGAGTTTGATAATATTCAAGCCAATTAACCGAAACTCCTTTCTCGTCGGGTCTGTCCTCCCGCAACCGAAATTCAGCAATACTCACCCGCCCGTCCTCCACGTTTCTCGGCTTCACGTAGTGGACAATATGATCGTTTTCAGGGAGATCGTTGCCGTTCATGCGCATAGAAGAGCATCCAGTTCGAATGCTTTAATCTGAGCAATTACGCCATTCAACGTATCGCTTCCGGCAACGCGCGATACGAACCCGCTCTCCGTCCGACACTTGAAGATGACATACCGGACCGAGGAATTTCCCAGAAACTGAATGCCGCCAAGATTGTCTTCATTGTCGTCCCAGACAACTCTAAGGTCACCGTTGTCCATCAGGAACAGGCGCCCCCTTTGAGCAAATGGAATCATCTCAATAAATTTCCAGAAATCCAGCTCGGAGTTTTCGTTGAAAGTTATGCCTTCTTCAGAGGCTTCTTCTCGAAGAAATTCGATTCGGGAAGCGTAGGAAAGATGAACTCCCCAGGTCTCTTTGACTTTAGCCCGTTCCTCGGAAATAACTACTTTCTCAAGATCAATCTGATGGATTTCGTCGAACCGCAAGCTAAAACTTCCTGCAGTTAAAAAGTCATAAGTTTTGCCGCCATAATAGGGTTCCATCTCCTTGGTCGCTTTTGCCTTCAAAGAAAACTGAGAAACACTTGGAAGTTGTACGGTAACCAATGACCGGGGCTGATGCCCAGTTTGCTTGGTGTGCTTTGTCATGTGTTGATGAACAATTGAACTTCCTGCGGCTTTGGATATATGTATGTTTATTCCGGTTGACCTTAAGGGAGAGATTTCAGCCGCTTGTTCATCTTCGTCCTGAACCCCAAAAACAGAAGCGGACATGGCTTCATCTGAAAAGTCGCGCAGATAAATAGGATGGAACTTTTTCGTGCCTTGGGGCATGTGTTCATTCACAGGTTTTCCTCCTTTGGCTTCCAGTGGCGTTGCTGGATTTGCTGGTCTGTCACTTCTATAAAGCATTTATTGACTGCCTCGTGCGCATGGTCGAACCATGAATCCGTCTGCTGCTTGCTTGCCTTTCCAAGTCGGCCGTTTGCGTGAATCTCTATGATTAAGAGGGGTTCGTGCTCGTCCGGATTTTGTGATACGACTACATTTCTTGTTGAGAGAACGAGCTGTAGGTCGTGCGACATCTCAAACATGTAAGTACAATTGAAAGAAGGTGGGTTCGTGAAAGCGATGCGGGGATTCGGTACGGAAAGCGACGGAATAATGTTTTGGGTGTCTTCTGGGCCAGACCAGAATTCGCAACGCCTTATTACATTAATGTAGCTCAGTTGACATAGATCTATGGTAAGTTCAGGAGTGTCCGCATGAATACGGAGAAATTCTGAGAACCTTGAAAAATATCTGTCAAAAGAAGGCTTTAGGTGTTCGTTGAAGCGTGGGTAGCTGTCATTGCCCTTGCGCCAGTTGAACATGAAGGCATTTTTTTGAATTTGCAGCAGATTGGTTTCATCTTTTGAGATGAACCAGTAACGGGGCATGGGTGAAATTTCATTTTCTACATCCATAATTGCCGTTTCCCCGGAGCCTATTGGAACTTGCTGGGATGACTTGGGGAAATCGTCTTTTATCTGAGACCAGAAAATGCCGATGTGCTCATTTCTGAGATTAGAAATCGGCGGATTAAAGTATGTCGTTATGATAAGCTCGTTTATTGGAGGATTTTGGAATTTTATCGTCATTGCTCCCTTAAAAACATTTTACACTCGCGAATTCGATTTTGAAGGCAATATTGAAAGCAGCTTTTTGAAAACTTCAGACACAACAGATTCTAGCTGTTCTGCGGTTTTATCAGGATCATGGGACAGTTTCCGCAAAACTAGCCCCAGATTAAATCCGGTACGGATTCATACCTCTCAACACGTGATTATGTATCCAGAAAGATTATAGCATAGTACTTTTATGTTTGGCAAAGCAAGGTAACCAGTGAAAACCTGTTTTTCAATATTCCTGATTCTCTTGCAGGAATTCATGTGCCCGGCGTTTCATCAGCATCTGTAAATTCGAAATTAACTCTGTAAGACCGAAGCGATAGCGTGGGAACCATCCGAGCTGCGGCCCGCGCTTTGGTATCGAAGTCAGCTGCGACAAGTATGCCGCGGATCGTTATGTCCTCCTCTTCCTCCGCAATATCCCCCATGTAGCTTAGAATTTGTGCCACCGCTCTCTGCCTTGCGGTTCCAGTTTTGAGTTCGATTACGACGATTTTCCCATCCGCGTCCCTTGCGGTTATATCTATGAACCCGGAAGAAACGGAATGCTCCGCCCCACCGTCGATAATCTCCAAGCCGGGTTCAAGCTGCTCGATTGAACTGCGCAAAGCGGCCTGCATATCCCGCTCAAGTCCGATAAGTCGACCGTTGTCAGTTATCTCTTCACTCTCGACTTCTGAGTTTCCCCCGCCACTCTCCTCGTCTCGGAATTTGCGGTACCGTTCAGTGGCATTCCTGTAAGAAGCAAGATTGTTTCTTATATTGCCTCTGAAACGAATTTTGGATGGATTGGGTTTGTTCTGACGTTCATCTTCTTTTGAATACTTTAGCTCGCTTATCACGCTTTGAATCCTATCGTCTTCATAATGTCCGTCCAAATCCTCATAGCATTCTTCAACTTTCTTTGCTCTGTTTATTTGTGTCCTAACGGTTCCATTTGAGTAACCCCGTTGTTCAAGCCATTCCTTGTATGTTGGTTTCATCTTCAACCCTCGTGTTTAAAATTATACCGACTTTCTTACACCCTTTTAGCGTGAACTTCGCAATCATTCACCGTGTCTGCGGAAAATCCTCCGCGTGAAGTCTCGTCTTCCGTATGGCCGAAGTTCCGAAAAATTTCGTATCTTTGTTCTCCCGTTCCCAAAATGCTCGGTCTTCTTCCGTCCAGCAAGAACAGTCAAGCAACGCGAAGTCTTCTGAAATTTCCCCGGGTTCCGTGAATTTTGGAGGATCCATTGCAATGCCAATGACAGTATTCAGGTGAGGAGATCTGTTCCGCGCGGCCCCGCACGCAATTACAAGCAGTTGCTGGCGAACCTCGCGGTAATCTTCTTCCCGAGGGGAAGAAGGGGGTTTAAGTTGCAGGAATACGTAACCCTTGTCCGCATAAAACGAAGAGATAAAGCTGAGATGCATCGGAACATCGCCGGTTTCGGAGAATTTCTCTATCGCTTCCAGAATCCGCTCGGACAGCAGTCTGCGCACTAAACGCGGTTCTTTAGCCATCTCGTTTAAAGCGTTTCTTTCCTTTCCCAAGTCAACATCCCCGATCAGGGTTCCGCCGAGAGCGTTTCGATACGTCCTCTGCAAAAGCTCGTCCCAGATATAGGATACCTCGTTCGCTTCCTTTCTTTTTCGGTACTCTTCAGACGCAACGAAACTTTTCCACTCTCCCTCTTCAATCGCTACCCCCGATATCTTCGAATCCCTCTCTCCGATGCGATACCTGTTTGCCGCCGGGTTGTAGTTTCGGAAATAATGCGCGAGAAGGTCTTCCTCCCCGCAGTACTTAAGAAAGTCATATCTCCTTATGGCATCCTCTTTTTCGGTTACGTACGACGTGAAGTCGAAAAAAGTATCCAGCTCTCCCAGAACGAGTCCGACGTTAACGCTGTCTAGAATATGGACGGGATCCTCTTTTTCCAATTCAACGCAGAAAGGTCTCTCGGCGGAGGGTTTAGTGTGCTCTCCATAAGAAATGGCGAGGCTTCCGCAAACGTTAGATCCTGAAGAAGCCTCGCAGGCTTCCGCCGCCCCGTGAGCCACGATGAACTTGTGCACAATGGGGTTTTGGGGCATCGTAACGGGCAGCGCGGTTTTGCGCCTTGGATCAAGAAAGATCGGTTTCCCCGTTCTTATATATTTCTCGGCGCCCGCAAGCGCTTTGATCTGTTTTTCGATGACTTTCTTTTTCCATCGCTTCCACCTGACCGATATATCTTTCGCGACATTGTCCATCTTTCGGCTTTCCCTGTCGAAGAAAATGAAGACATGGTCGTCAAACACGGCGATAAGGTCGCAAGGCTCCTTTCCGTCTTCCCTGACCGGATTCAGGTAGCTGAACAGATCCAGAAACGTATTCTCGCAGAGACGTGAGAGAAGTTTTTCCGTTGGCGTGAAGCCTTCTTGCTTGCGGATTTTCATGACGAACTTCCCCACCGCTTATCCAGGTCGGGGAATTCAGTGATTTCGTTGCTTGGCTCATACAAGGAGGAAGACTTTAATATTTCAACAGATCTGTTTATACACGCCTTGATTTTCCTCTCTTTTTCTTGATGGGAATAAGTCGTGCTTCTGTATGAGATGTTCCTGCTGTCCAGTGCCAAGAGCTTTATTGCATCTAATGCGTCAATACAGATATTGGGCAAGCCCCTAAGCTTTATGCCCCATATCTGATTGGGCTTGAAATGCTCGAAACCGTTTCTGAAATGAGAATGCAGCCAGAGCATGGAATTCTTCTGATTGCGAGTGAATTCAACTGGAAGAGAATAATAAAAGTGTTTTACCCCGATGCAAAGTTTCAGGGCGGTTACAATATCAACGACTCCGCCGTTTTTTCTCTGGACATTGCCCGGATTTGTTCCCGCGGCTGCGGTCAGCGCGAAAGTATAAAGCGAATTCTGCAAGCAGATAATCACCCATTTCCAATGAAACGCGCTCTGGCAGGTTTCCCCATCCTGAACAGGCCCGGCATGCTTTTCTGCCCTTAAAATATGTTCTTCGGCCCTGAGAAGAGAATCTATGGCATTCTCTTTGTTGTCGATTTCCAAGTATTCCATCTGACCCACCACTCCTGTTATAGTATATTATTCATAAAGGGTCAGAGAAAGAGAAATGGTCGGGGTCTTTTCTGCGTTGCTTCCTAAAAGAGGTCTTAAAATGCCAAAAATGAGAATACTGATTGCCTCAGTCATGCTTCTGTCTTTACTGATTTCTCTTGAACCTGTTTTCTCGCATTCCGGAGGGACAGATGATTTTGGATGCCATGCAGGCAGTCAGCCTTATCATTGTCATGACGAAGATGACGATGACTTCGGGTGCGCTATTGCGGGATTCGAGGAGACCCGCGGAAGCATTGTATTAAACCTGTTTTTCATCGGGCTCAATATTTTCGAGCGGGAGGATTAATTGTGTCCGGCAAAGAGTTCACAGAAGAAGTTAAAAAGCGCCCGTATCCTGTATGTCCAAAGAATATTCCGTTATCCTTCTTCTCACCCTGAGCAAAGAGTCAGCAAAGAACCGATGCCTGAAAAAAAACTCTTTCTAATACCATGCTGCGCTTCCAAAAAACATAACGGTCATTCCCGCTCCGCCGCGCCAGAGCCTCTAAGCCGTTTAGTTTCGGAGGCGACTTACTCCGGCATTCTGGAAACCAGGAGGGAGGTGCTCTCGGGCATTTGCCAAGACAAGAAATACCTGTCCGGAAAATACGAAAAAAACAGGAGACTGGAACCGGGACCGGACTTCGGCGGACAGAGAGCGTCTGGACTTTACCTTCCAGCCGTACAAAGATATAAAGGTACGCTGTACTCAAACGTCCCCGCTCTTTCATCACGGAGCAATCGGGATGACCAGATTCTCATCCTGTCGGCACTCTACGGACCGTTGCATCCCCTCAGCCGCATTCAGGACTACAACCTCCAGATGAGCGATAGGCCTGCTTACAGAACATGGAAGAAGCGCCTTCCGGGTTTTCTTCGGAGCTATGCTCTTTCGAACGGGATTCAGGAGGTTCACCTCTTTTTCGGAAGCAGCACGTACTATCTGAAAGCGGCTCAAGCCGCCGTGGAACCCCTGTTAAAAGAGAAACTGATTAAAAAAGCGATCCAGTATCACGTCATTGGCGGCAGCACAAGGCTGACACCGCAAACACACGGCGAACTGTTGGAAGACTTTCTGAAACGGGGAAGTATCGACAAACTTCCTGGGAACGTTGAGGCGCGTACTTTATGAGTGACGCATGCCGATTCATACATGATCTTGCGGGGAATTTTGATAGGTATAAATTTCCTTTCGAACCCAAGCGAATCCCCGAAAGCGGAATATATCTGCTCTTTGAGGCAGGGGAAACCGCCCACGGAGCTGACCGAATCGTCCAGGTCGGAACGCACTCTGGAAAGCGGCGGCTCAGGTCAAGGCTCCGGGAACACGATAGTCCCAACAAGGACCGGAGCATATTGAGGAAGAATATCGGCCTGGCCCTTTTGCGCGAAAGCAATGATCCCTTTCTGGAGAAATGGAAGCTTGACCTCACCTCAAGGGAAGCGAGACGGAAACATGGCCCTCTCGTCGACTTCAAACGACAGAGGGTAATTGAGGAGGCCGTGGGGGACCGGATTCGGAGAACTTTTTCCTTTGTCGCATTCCCCGTGGAAGACAAGGATGCCCGGTTCGAACTCAAATCGAGGATTATATCCACCTTGTCACTATGCGACGGCTGTCGACCGTCGGAGCAATGGCTGGGCAGATGTTCTCCAAAAAGCAAAATTCGAGAAAGCGGCCTCTGGCTCACACAAGGGCTGTACAAAGAACCGCTGTCAGAAGATGAAATTAGCTATTTGCGGGCAATGGTGCCGCGAACAGCGCGCGGCGACTAAGAGGCGATGGAACATTCCAGACTACCGGAATCCTTTTGCAAAGCTCGATGATCGGAAAATAAACTCCTCCCCAAAGAGTTGAACTTAGGCGTATCGCTTCTCCAACCTGTTCAGAATTATTCGGGTCAACCAGAAAAGCGAACCTGATCGGACGTGTTTTTATTTCTACTGAAACGCTCATTGCTTTTTCTTTCTCTAACGATGAAAAAAGCGGCGTAAGCCGAGGGAAATTTCCCTCTTCCAGCAAAAGGGCAAAAAAAAAGCGGGCAACCTTTGTTAGGAAGCCCGCTTCATTCAAGCTTTGTGAGCTTTGATTTGTTTTTATTTCATGAACTGATCAATGTAAACCATCAGCCTTGTCTGGGCAGCCCAGATCGTATCGTCGGGATCGACAGCACCTTGCTGCTCAAGCAGGCCTGTAAGACCATCTCCGGCAAGAACCAAGCTACCGATGAAGTCAAGGTTTACGCCCGGATGAAGCGTCCAAGTGAGCGTCCCCTCGATCTCAGTACCGAGGTATTTATCAACTTCAACACTCCCATCATTCGCAATACCTGAACCGAAAGGTCCGCTGTCAAAAGCTGAAACAGCCCTTGTCTCATCGTTCCAGGCGAACAGAACCTGAGGAGTGAACCCTAGGTTCTCAGCAAGCTGCATGTTTGCGTATGCCCTGACGTAAATAGCGTTTATAACGCTTGCCTCTATCTGGTAAATAGTCGGAATGACGTGCTTGAATAGAAGGTTGTCTACGTTATAGGCAGGGCTGAACGGAAGGGCGTTACCTTCGATCGTAAGACCAGTACTGGCATCGTCACCCTGCGCCCAACCGGCTTCAACACCTATTGTGCTTACCTGAGCCATCGTTGAAGGATGAATCTCAAGGCGGCCCGCCATGTCAAAAGCATAGTCAAACTCCAATGCTACTGGTGCAAAGCTGCCAAGATAAATCTCTCCCCCTCCGAACATCTGGACCTCATAAGTCAAACTCCAGTTAGCAGCCTTAAGTACGAGGAGACCCGCGTAAAGCGAAGTGCGGTCAACATCAACATCTGTAAGGCCGGGGCTGAATATGTCCTTCTGGTGCAGGTACGGGAATCCATACGCTCCCACGGTAACGTTCACGTCTCCCATCTGCTGGTTGTAGATACCCGCCGCGGCAAGTATGTCGTAGCCTGTACCGGTTGAACTGGCGAAGAGGCTAGTTCCCTGAGTAAATACATCGGACACGAGAACCAAAGTGAAGGTTCCAGCGCCTGCCGGGAAGGACTTGAGCCAAAGCAACCTGTCAACCACGAAACCGAGGTCCGAATGCGGATCATGTCCGCCGTTTGCGAGAATTCCGAGACCCCAGTCAAAAGGCTGGCGACCTATTCTCACGAAACCAAGGTTGTCCGGAAGAACTATGTCCGCGTGAAGCATGCGAACGTTAAAATATCCGAAATCATCATCAAAGGTCTTGCTCCCTGTCAGAACTGCACCTCTGAAACGATCCGCTGGCCTTAAATCTGAAAGCACCACGCTGTCATTGTCACCAAAAAAACCACTGGTAACGCCACCCCATACCATGTTGTTCGCAACATCGACCTGAGCCCTAACGGTAACCGCGTCGCTGAGCGATAACTGCGGGGTGATTCTGAATGTCGTATCAGTAACATTAATCCTCTCACCGCTGGTAGTGGCATTGTCAATGACACGAGTTCTCGTTCTCAAGTAACTCGGAAATCCGCCAAGCGACCAGTCTATCGCAAATGACGGGATCGACATACCTAGAACGGCAAAAAATATAATAAGCCATCTGGCTTGAATCATCTCTCCTTACCTCCTGTAAAATTTATATTTCCAAAGTAAACGATCATGCCCTGATCCCCCTTAAACGGACGCAGAATATGATCAAATTCCTTATAAGCTTACTACAAAAGCAAGCCTAATTCAAGCGTTTTTTTCCTTAACGGAAATCCTTCCACTTCCCTAATACGTCTTTAACAATAAAGTACAAAGGCGGATATGTCAAGGTTTTTTTGATTGAAAAACCCGAATACCCAATAACCGCAAGGGTTTTTCTAAGCATTACCGATTTATCTCCGCTCAGAACCGCAAGCGGCGCAGAAATCCCTGCATTACCGCGCCCTGACCGTGACTGGCAAAATTCCGGCTAAAACCCCGTTTCACTATCGCCTCCGCCCGAATAACCTAAGGGTGATGAAGGGAACCAGGGCAAGTACGGGCGAGAGGGCAAGCTGCGTAGTGGCGCTTTTCCTCAAAGGCTCTTTCATCCCCATTATCCCCGAGTAAAGCAAGGCCGGATCCCCGACGAACCTCCCGACCGCTTGCGAGAGATGAAAAACGTTTTTCGAACTGCAGAGAAACACAAGCAGGTTAAACACCAAAAATACAAGGACCCCCTTCGCCACCAAGCTAAGCGTCCTTCCCCACACAAGCGAGTTAACGGCCTTTCTCGTAAGGTTCCCCCCGTAGTACCTCGCAAGTATCCCTCCAAAAACTACCGTCATCATGAGACTTATCCCGAAACCGAAAAGAAAAACCAGGCACTTTCCGAAAAGATCCGAAGCCCCGCCGAAAGCCGGGATGACCTCCTCCCACACCCCCCAGGCAAGAGGAAGAAGCAGCGCAAGAAACGCCCCTTCCCAGAAACCGCTTCTCGCTCCCACCAGAAAAAAAGTGAGGGTCCCCCTCATCGTCAGAAAGTCAGAAGGTATGTCCTGCCCCGTTCGCTCTATTATATGGTACTGCTGTATCTCCGATATCGCGTCTATCATGTTGCGGGGAGACGCGTGGGGCGAAGACGATACGGGAACGAACCCTCCCCTCCCGCCGCTCACGGGTCTCCTCCACCATATATAAAACGGTAAAAACCAGTGTCTTTCGCAATCCGCAGGCCCGCCGGATCCGCGTAACGGAAAAATTTTTTGAAAAAAGTAATGGACATTCCGTCCTAAATGTAATACATTGTATTTCAAATGTCTAAAAATGGACGGAAAAACAAAAGGGTGCCCTTGAAGAAAACTTCGAGAGACCCGGGGAGAAGGACCCAATGATCGGACTCGGCGCGGAAAAGTTGCGTGAAACGCCCCCGTCCGAGGGAGCCGCGATAGGCGCGGGCGTTGCGCTTGACCGCGACCCCGAAGCGAAACCCGCCCCGATAATAGTTCCCGACACGGACAGGGAGGGGCACATATTCACCATGGGCGCCACGCGAAGCGGAAAGACCCGTCTTGCGGAGGCGATGATAGAGCACGACATAAAGGCGGGGCGCAGCATCCTCTGGATAGACCCCAAGGGGGATAACGCCATTTTCTCAAAGATAGTCACCGTAGCCAAGGAAGCGGGGAGAGAAGACGATCTTCTGTTTTTCTCTCCCGTTTTTCCCCGCTACTCGGTAAAAATAGATCCTCTATCGCACTACTTCATGCCCGAGGAGATAGTTAACCACGTCGTCTCAGGCGTTCGGGTACGCGACGAATTCTACTTCAACATAGCCTATGAAGTGACGCTAGTGGTGGTGCAGAGCCTCATGCTCATATCGAAATCCATGGGCGAGCGGCCCGTGTTCACGTTTCGGAGGATAAAGGAGAACATAGGATACAGGGAGCTTGAGTCGCTCCGTGCCCAGATAGCGGAGATAGATGGTCCCGAGGCCGAAGAGACTCTTATGAACCTCGACCAGATCCTTTCGTCTCCACAAGACTACTTCTCGAAGGTTTCCTCGAGTCTTCGCACCGTGATAACGTCTCTCAGCTCAGGTTCCGTAGGGGAAATTATCGGCAAGGATCCCGCAAACCGATTCATAGAGCGCCTCGAAGCCGGCAAGAGTGTGATACTCGTCGTGCAGACGGGCTCGCTTCTCACCAGGAAAACGGCCCACATAATGGCGCGGGTTCTCCTCTCCATGGTGCAAAGCTTCGTCGGCAGGGTTCTTGGCTCCAACAGGAAGATCGATCCTCCCCTCGCGATATACGCCGATGAGGCCTCAAACGTCCTTTACTTCGGAATAGACGACCTTTTCAACAAGGCGGGAGGGGCGGGGGTGTGGCTTCACATGCTGACGCAGAGCAAGCAGGACCTCGTGGCTGAGCTCGGCACTGCCTACGCCGCTAAGATTCTCGACAACACGAACACGAAGATAGTTTTCCGCGTAAACGACCCCAACACGGCCGCCTACGCCTCCCGCATGGCGGGGATGAGAAAAAGGTTCTCCCCCATAATGAGCCTCGGGGGAGGACTCAGCGTAAGGGAAGTAGAAGAAAGCATGGTGCCACCCGAGAGCTTCATGAGGCTTGCCCGCAGGGAGTTCTACGCCTTCACCTTTGACGGCATATACAGGGGGAGGACCCTTGACGTGGCGGAGTGCGAGGAAATACGGTTCCCGGAGATAAAAAACGAATGAGAGGGAGAAAGGCAAAAAGAATGAAATACCTTCCCCAAATGGCAATCAGCTGGGAGACAGCCGCGGTCTTTTCGCTTTTGTGCTCCTCGCTCGGCGCGGCGCTTTGCGCCTTTGCGCTAAGACGCAAAAGAGATAAGGAAACCGGATCAGCGGTAATAGAGTTTACGACGGCTGCGCAAAGAATATCCGCACAGAAGCAAGACCGTACGGAGCCCCGCACCATAGGGGCCCTGGCCGAGAGACTGTGGCTTAGAAGCGAACCCGGGCCCGAGGTTTTGGTGCTTTCGGACTCTGAGCCCCAAGGCGTACCCGCCCTCAGGCATCCCCAGACCCGGGCTTTCTGGGCCGAGGAGATAGAGCCTCACCGCCGCCTTTTTGAGAGACGCCGTGAGCTTCCGGTAATTGAAAAAGTTCTTTTTGCGCTTGATGAGCACGGAATCTGCTCAAGCGTCGTTTCCGGGGACGGGAAAAGCGCCTTTTTGCCCACGGCCAAGCGGTTCTCGCGCGTTACCCTTCTTGATCACTCGCTTCGCGTGGCGCGGCACATGAGGGAGATACACGACGCGGTCTACACGGAAAAGATCCTCTACGGAAAACATCTTATCGCCGCGCTTGCCCACGACATCGGAAAAATGGAGCACCTGCGCCCGGAGGAAGGACGCTACGTTAAGGATGACCACGCGGCGGCCTCGGCCCGGGCCCTTAACGGGTGGATAATGGAGTGCGGGGGAGAAAAAGCCGCACTTGAGTTCCGCTCTGCGGTCGACGCCGTGAGGAACCATCACAGAAGCGTAAACGAGCCCGACTCAATCCTTGAGAACCTAAAAAGAGCGGATACGGCGGCAAGGGAGGAGGAATTCTCAGGAAAACGGAAAAACCCGCGCGCAGCGGCCGTACACTCTGATGGAGAGGACACCGAGCCGCCCGAGTGGCTGCTTCGCGACATCCCCCGGATACTGAACGACCACGTGGCGCCCGCGATAAACGCGGCCACGCTTGAGAAAAAGCCCTTTGCCCGGGCCATCTCCGCCACAAACGGGGTGGTCTACGTCGACCCTCACTACCTCTTTGAGGGCGTAAGGGAGCATATAGAGCGGGAGGATATAGCGGACATGAGGTTTTTTGACTCGTCCCGTCCGGGGGAGCTTCGGGCCAAGTTGCTGGTCACAAACTCCCTTAAATCCCGCAACTGGGTTGGTGACGGGGTGCGCGACGGCTACTACGCCGCCTTCTGGAACTACGAGTACGAGGGAAAGAAGGTAAAGAAAGGCGGATTCTGGATACCCGTTTTCGCGGAGGCGTTTGAGATTTCTCTTTCGGAACTTGAAAAAAGAAAGAACACGGAGCTTCGCCGGATCACTTCCGTCGAGCCTTGTCTTGCGCGGGGACGGAAAAAATAAATAAACTCAATCGGGTGGCATGTGTCCGTCCGAAAAAAAAAACACACATTATTTGGAGGAACCCAAATGAAAAATAAAAAGACAGGAAACATTACACTGACCATTAAACAGATACCGTACGGGCAGCTCGAGCGCGAAGCCCGCAGGAGAGCGCTTGCTCCGGGAGACTACCTCGAGATGCTGATAGAGATGGACTATATCGTTAACACCGGATGTGACCCGGGGGATGCGGTGTCCGTGTCTATCTCGGAGAGACACTACTCCCTTCTCTGCCAGGAGGCGGCAGAGAGCGGTCGCGGGGCGGATAAGAGCGCCGAGATGATAATAGGGATCTCGGCGGAGGCCCTTCCAGAGAAACCGCTTTCAAGGGAAACGTTTGACGCCGTGGTGGAAGCGTGGGGAGGTGTCGACTTCCCGAGCGAAGGGAAACAGGGAAATGCGCGGTAGCGCGGAAACTCTCTTGAGAAGCCGTCGTCCCAGGGACGGAAGAGACGGGGAATTTTCTGTTTCCCCGAAGAGGCTTAGCGACAAAATTGGCATGACGGAATAAAACAGACGGACATATGCCGCAATTGCAATCAAACAGACAGCAAGACTTCGCAATACTCAAAAATCACTTAAAGGAGGGAAGTTAAGATGAAAACATACGCAGCAAGTTTTTCCCGCGCCGCGGCGCTTGTGCTTGCGGCCGCAGTAGTGCTGGCGCTGTTTTTTCCCGACACGGCGCTTGGGGGAACCACGGGAACCGAGTTCCAGAGCATTTACACCACAGTGAAGGGATGGTCCACGGGCTACCTTGGAAGGCTCCTTGCACTATGCACGTTCATAATAGGTCTCGGGGCTTCCATCATGCGCCAGACGCTTTTCCCCGCGCTGACGGGAATAGGTGTGGCGCTTGTGGTCTCGCTCGGCCCGTCGCTCATAGAGGGAATAGCCACGGGGACGTTCTAGATGAGAACGAGGATCCCGAGGTACATAGATGACCCTCCCCAGATATTCTGGTGGGAGATCGACGAGGTGGCGGTCTTCAGCGGGGCGTTCGTGGTGGGAGCGCTGAGTGGCCAGGTGCTCGGGGGACTGCTCGGGGGCTTTGCGCTCTCCTGGCTGCTTGAGCGACTAAAGTCCGGGCGGGGAAGCGCGTTTCTTCTGCATCTTGCCTACTGGTACGGACTCTCGGGGGTAAGGCCCGAGAGTAGAAAAGAGAGGTTCTTTGAGTGATGCTGATACGCACATTCCGCGAGAGATGGCTTAACCTCGCCCGGGAAAACGGGCTGCTTCGCTTCGCCGTCGGGGCGCTTTGCGTCACGGTCGTCCTTCAGGGCTGCCACATGAAAAAACTCTCCGAGCGCACGACCGTCCACGTTCACGTGCCCGAGTACATGCAAAAGGATTTCACCCTCGACGCCGCGGGGACGGCCTCCCTTTCCTACACTGAGCAGTGGGCGCTAAGCCTCCTTCCCTTCATAGCGTCCTTCACGGCCGAAACCGTCGATTTCAACATAAGGCAGTTCCTTCTCTACGTCCACCCCGAAAGCTACCATCCCATATCGGGATTCCTGCTTGAAAAATCAAAGGAGATAAAAACAAGCGGGGTCGCCCAGGCGTTTTTCCCGAAGACCGTGGCCGTGGAGGAGGAAGGGGCGATGGTGGTGGTAAGCGGGCGGCGCATCAGGATGGTCGGAAACGTGGTGACCGACCAGAGGGAAGTTGTCTACAGGATTCGCTTCGAGCTCGGGGCGAATAACCGCCCGCTCGTAACCGAACTTACAGAAGACGAGGGAGGGGGAAGCGCAGATGAACCCTGATTTCCCGGCGCGCGTCTTCTCCCTTGTCGCCGCGGCACTTTTTATTTTCGCCACTGCCGCGGCCGGACTCACCATAGATCTCGGGAAAACCCAGAACTCCCAGCCCATATCACTCGGGGTGTCGAGCACCGACACAAACAGGATCGAGCTTCCAGAAACAATAATAAACGCGTTCAGCTCAAGTGAATCGATGGACGTAAAGATAATCGGCCGCTCGGCGCTCGTACGAACCGAGAGCCCTGCGGAACTTATAATTTTGACTGAAAAAAGAAGGCTCACCCTGCTGCTCGCGCCCGAGGATGTGCCTTCGCGGACCGTCATCATGAGGGCAGGGAACACGCCACCCGCCGGCTCAGGTCATCAGGCTGAGGGTACAGGAGACATGGAGCCCCTTCCCTATGAAAAAACCATAACCGCCCTGGTGGTCTCTCTCGCTTCGGGCCCCGCCACCGCGGAGGAGATTTCAGGGAAGGAACGTAAGTTCGCGGAGTCCCTTTTCCTGGCGCGCCTCGGGGATGCTGCATCGCCTCCCTTTTTCGCCTCGCTCTACGTGGTGAGAAACGCCGGTTCCCGAAGCGCCGCGCTCACGGAGAACATGTTCTCCTCGGACCCCGAGACGGTTGCTGTAGGCATTGAGAGGGACGAGCTTTTGCCGGGGGAATCATCGCAGGTTTTCATAGTCACTAAAAAGGAGCTCCCACGATGATAGGAAGGCTAAGGAAAATCTACGCCGGAAGAAAACGGCAGACCCTCGCCCTAGCCGTCATAGTGTCGGGATTAGCCATTACGGCTTTTGTCCTTTTTCTCCTCGGTGGAGAGGAAAAAGGAATTCTCGGGGAGAATAAACCGCGGGGAAGCATAAAGATCCTGCGGGGAGTAGACCTTGCCCGGGAGAAATGGCGCATAGAGGGAGAAAAGCGCCTCGGGATGATAGAGACCGGGCAGAGGGAAATAAGAGAGGAACTTGAAGCTGTCTCAGCCGTGCTCGGGGCGCTTGAGCAGAAATCTTCCGAATCGTATCCGTATCCCCCTCCGCAGGTCGGGGACGAAACCTTCCCCGAAGCGCAGTTCCCTCCCGCCTCCCCCCGGCCGGGCGCGGCGGCACCGCCGCCCGAGCCCCCGAAAACGCAAAGCCCGATACGGGTTTTCACCCCGCTCGGGGGCGCCCCGGCCGAGGGGCCCGCGGGAGAACCCGCCCTTCTTAACTGGATTCCCTCGGGAAGCTTCGTCCCGGGGATGCTCGTAAGCGGCCTTGACGCCCCCACCGGAACCGCATCCTCGCGAAACCCCCACCCCGTGCTTATACATCTCACCGAAACTTCGCGGTTGCCCAGCCTCAGGCGGATGGACATAGCCCGCTGCCACGTAACGGGAGCCGGGTACGGGCAGCTCGCAAGCGAACGCGCCCACGTGAGGCTTGAGAGAATAGCCTGCGTCCTGGGCTCGGGAGACGTGATAGATACCAGGATAAAAGGATACGTGGCAGGAGAGGACGGAAAAACGGGGATCCGGGGAAGGCTCGTTTCGAAACAGGGAAAAATACTCTCTCGCGGGATTCTGGCCGGCTTTGCCTCCGGTTTCGGCGGGGCCGTCGAAAGCTCGAACTCAACCACCGGAGTGGTCGCGGGAGGGACATTCACGGTAAACCGTAGAAGCTCGCAAGACCTGGTGAAAACTGGTATCGGGGGAGGAACGGGGGAAGCCGGGAGGCTCCTTGCGGAGTATTACCTCAAGCTCGCCGAAGAAGTGTTTCCGGTGATAGAGATAGACGCCGGGCGACGCGTGGACGTGATCATAACCGAGGGAGCGGAGCTTGTTCCGAGAAAAACCACCTACGGTTACGGCAAAAGGGAGGGAAAAGGATGAGGGGATTTGGCCTGCTCCTCTTGTTTCTTGCCCTGTTCGCGGTCGCCTGCGCCGGCGGGTCGTCGCGCTACGGCTGCCCGGCGAAGGGAGGCTATTCGTGCAAAAGCGTCTCCGAGGTTTACGCCGAGGCGGCTTCGGGGCGCAAGAGCGCAGGGGATCCTTTCTACGAATTCCCGGGGAATAAAAAAAGCGCACAAATAGCCGGGGCCACAAGGAAGAATCCTACGAAGGGCAAACGGTTCCGCTCGGGGAAGGACAGGAGGAACCGAACAGACAACGGGGAAGCCCGGGGGGCAGAGACCGAGAAGGAGAAAACGATGCCCGTTTATCTTCCCCCGCGCGTGATACGCCTTTGGATAGCTCCGTGGCAGGACGCCCGCGGCGTCTTTCACTCTGAAAAATACGTGTACCTGCTTGCCGGCAAGGGACGGTGGGCGCTTCGGGGAAAAACGGTTCCGCTCGGGGAGCCTGAGGAAGGGTATCCCGGGGAAATACGCCTTCGGGGAACGGAGAGGGCTCCCTGATGGGCGTGGCTAAAGAGCGGCTCCGGGAGCTTGCCGCGAGGGATTCGCTTTCCTGTTACCTCCCCTACGTTGCCTGGGAAGAGGGTATGTACGTTCTCGCCGATGCGTCCCTCGGTTTCGTGTGGGAGATAAACCCGCTTCTTTTCGCCGGGGAGGATGCGAAAAGGATACTTGGCGGCGTGCTCGGCGACCGGGTGCTTCCCCCGGGCGCCTCGGTCAAGTTCCATGTGTTCGCCTCGGAGCTCATATCCCCGTTTTTCCCTGAGGAAGGGTCGGTGGAGAACAAAGTCTGCCGGGAGATTGCCGCCGAGAGAAAGCGGCTTTATACCCAGGATATGCGCGAGAGAGTCGGGGTTCCCGCGAGGGATTTCCGGTTCCTTGTATCGGTAAGGATTCCGCCCGATTTCGGGAAAAGCAAAGTAACCGAATCGGTGTGGGACAAGCATACAGAAAGCGCCCGGAAGCTCGGGGCAAACGTTACGGGCGTCCTTAACTCGGCCCAGCTTTACCCGCGCGACTTCCCTCCCGAAGAACTTATCCTCGTCCTTCGGGAAACGCTTAATCCCGACGCGCGCTGGTACGACGACCCTTACTATCTTGGCAAACCCGGCAGCCCCTACGACCGAAGCGAGGAGATAAGAAACCAGATAATAGACCGCGAGACGATGGTAGAGGTACGGGAGGGAGAGATAACGCTCGGGGACGCGCGGCTTCGGGGATACTCCCCCGCATCCATGCCCGAGTACTTCTCGCTTAACGAGTTCCACGAGCTGCTGGGAGACCCGCTTCGCGGACTCTCGCAGGTGCCCGCGTATTTTTTCCTGCAGGCGGGGTTTGTAATCCCGGAGCGGAAAAGGACCTCTGAAGTCAGGGCGAAGGCCGTCATGGTGAAGCAGCAGAGTTTCGGGCTCGTAACGAGGTTCATACCGAGGCTAAGGAAAAAAGCGGAAAACTTCGATTTTCTGGTAAACGCGCTTGAGGACGAGGGCCTGGTAATGGGGTCGCTCAGCCTTTTTCTTAAGACCCCAAGCGAGGAGGAGGCAGAGCGGGTAAAGGAGATGGTGACGGGAATATGGAGGGCCCGGAACTTCGATCTTCGCGAGGAGAAATACATACTGCTTCCCCTTTTCCTTGAAAGCCTTCCACTCGGCGCAGAACCCGCTCTTACCCGTCTTCTTCGGCGGAACTCAACCATGCAGACCTCGGCCGGGGCCTCCATACTTCCCGTCATGTCGGACTGGAAGGGAACGGGGTCGGGACCCCTAACCTTCATATCGAGGAGAGGACAGATAATGAAGCTTGATCTTTTCAACTCGGCTTCCAATTACAACTGCGCCGTGTTCGCCCAGTCGGGCTCCGGCAAGTCCTTTCTCACCTCGGACATGATCACCGGGTATCTCTCCGAGGGGGCGCAGGTATTCGTAATAGACATAGGCCGCTCCTACGAGAAGCTCTGCGGCCTCGTGGGCGGAGAGTTCGTGGTGTTTGACGAGAAAAGCGGGATCTCGCTTAACCCCTTCTCGCGCGTGACGGACATAGACGAGGACATGGAGCTTCTAAAACCCCTTTTCGCCCAGATGGCCTCTCCTTCTGAGAAAATAGGGGACCTCGGGAAATCGCTTCTCGAGGAGGCGATCAAGGGAGCCTGGGAGAAAAGCGGCCCCGAGACGCGGATAGATGACGTTGTCGAGGCGCTATCCGGCATCTCGGACCCCCACCAAAGGTCAGATGACCTCGCGCACATGCTCTACGCCTACTCCTCCCGAGGGCAGTACGGGCGATTTTTCGAGGGTCCGTCCAACCTCTCGTTTGAGAGCGACCTTAACGTACTTGAGCTAGAGGAGCTAAAGGCAAAGCCCGAGCTTCAGACCGTGGTGGTGCTCATGATCATATGGCACATAGAAAGGGAGATGTACCTCGGGAGCCGCGAGCGACGCAAGCTCGCGATAATAGATGAGGCGTGGGACCTTCTCGGCGGGGGATTCTCGGGGGAGTTCATAGCGCACGGATACCGGAGGGCGAGAAAATATAACGGCGCTTTTGTTTCCGTGACCCAGAGCCTGCTTGATTTCTACAGAGCGGGAGACCTCGGGGAAGCAGTGCTTGAGAACTCCGCCTGGATGTTCATGCTGCGCCAGAAGGGAGAGAGCGTAGAGGAGATAAAGAAGGGAGGGAAACTTCTTTTGGGGGATTACTTCGGGGAGCTTGTCTCTACGCTTTCCACGCGCCCCGGGGAGTTCTCAGAGGTGTTCATATACAACAGCGAGCGCGGCATGGGTCTCGGCCGCCTAGTCGTGGATCCTTTTTCCTACTGGACATACACCACAAACCCCGACGACGTTTCCCTTCTAAACGGCTTTATCTCCCGGGGCATGGAAGTGCACGAAGCCATAGAGCGATGCGTCGAGGTCTCCCGGGGGAAAAAATGAGAAAAATCAGGGTTTCGGTTCTGCTGGCGGTTTTTCTGGTGTTACTCCCCCTCGCGCTTTTCTCATGCGCGGCGGACAAAAGAGAGGAAAAAGTGGTTTTCATAGACCTTGAGACGGTGATCTCCGAGGAGAAGAAAAGGATATTTTCAAGGGTGCTTCGCGGGGAGCTGTCGCGCGAGGAAGCGGAGGAGCGGGTCGGGCGTTTTTTCATACGTTTCGGGGAGGTGCTCGTTGACTACGAGGAGCAGGGGTACCTCGTGCTTGACTCAAAATCGGTTCTCGGCGGGGGGCGGGACGTGACTGGTGAGATACTCGAGGATATATCCGCTCGGGGAGAGGAGGATGAGTAAGTTTTTGCGAGCGGGGCGGGGAACGCGGGGAGCCGTTCTGGTTTTATGTCTCTGCTTAATCCTCTCGGCGGCCTATCTGTGCGGGGTCCGTCTTTCGTTTAACATCTCAGGGTCTCTTCCCTGGAGCGTGTTTGTTACGGTCAGAACCAAGGAGATTTCCTGCGGCCCCCGAAGCATAGGGCTTTTCCGCCTTAACATACAAAACCCCTACTGGGATTACGGAGCGGTTTTCGCAAAGAGGTTCGTGGGCTGCCCGGGCGATACGCTTCGGACGCATGGAACCCTTTTTTACCTGAACGGCGAGAAAATCGCCGTCGCAAGCGGCCATGATTCCAATGGGGTCGCCGTAGCGAGCTTTCGGTTTGACGGGGTGATTCCAGCAGGCAGTTATTTCGTTTTGGGGGACGGTGAGAAAAGCTATGATTCAAGATACTGGGGGTTCGTCAGAAAATCATGGGTAGTCGGACGTGGGTTTCCTTTGCTTTAGCCCTGGTTTTTCTTTTTGCATTTCAGCAGGCCCAAGCGCAATCTTCAGGAAAAGACCTGGGGGTTCATGGAAAACTCTACGAAATAAAGGAAGAGAGCATGCTTTCCTACGTAAAGAGGAAGGCCGGAGAAATCGACTTGCAAGCGCTTCGGGAAAGCATGGAGGAAAAGCTTGAAGAATCTTACGCAGAGCATTCCTTGATTTCCCTTGACGTACCGTCAGCTACGGAGGAACGAGTACGTTATGTTGACCCTTCGGTAAATGTACGGAATCCGCTATACGACCACATGGGAAAAATGATTTCCCCTGCAAGAGTCGTGAATCCGCTTGATCACGTATCGCTTTCAAAAAGCATCCTAATCCTTAGGGAAGACCAGCTGGAAAGAGCGCTTGAGGAAACAAGCAAAAGCGGAGAAAACCCGATTCTTATACTTACGCACGGCGATATAGAGAGAGCTTCCTCGTTTGCAGGGCAGATCGTATACAAGGCAAATCCTTTCATGCTCAAAAGATTTCAGGTTGAAAAAGTGCCTTCGCTTGTAAAGCAGGAAGGCAGGAAACTCAGAGTAGAAGAAATGGTTTTAAAATGATCTATTCTGCCGCGTGGTACGAAAACTTCCCAGTGAATAAACTTTACAAACTCTCGATAAATTTCTGGAGGTAAATATTCCGATTGTTTTTCTCTTCAAAAAAATGTTTAAAGCGATGATGCGTTTTAGGTCTGAGGGTGCTTTTGTGTGCCGTCTTGCCTTTGCGGGAAGATGTGCGCGGATGCCAAATCAACAGTCCTATATAGACCGGATCATCAGAGCAGTCTTCATGTTCCTTGTACAGAGAGAACAACCAGTCGCAGAAACATCTGCCGTTTGCCAGTTGTTTTTTGTATGGCCCATAGTAGAGGTTGGCAGCATCATACCGCCAGGGGAACAGTCCCGAGATGATCCTCAACGGCCTTAATAACATCACCCGACAACGGAAGATTCGCCCTCTCCGCATTCCAGTGCTGATGAAACAACGCAACGGTTTCACGCGCAGTATCCAGAACAAGCTTCTCCGGCAGCAGGGCTTTGGCGGCAAGATGAGTAAGCTCGTCCTCTGAATAGCCGTCAAACCGCTTGGTTCGGCTGAACTTCAAAGCGGCTTTATCATCCCGTATGTAGGCAATTGTCGAAAGAAAATCATAGGCCGGCGCCAATGCGGCGTTGCGCTTGTCAGGATAAATCAGCGACCAGTTTTTAAGATGCATGTCGGCATTGCCGATAAGCGTGTTGAAGGTCAAGCGCCGGATAAACTCGGCGATGTCCTCCTCGCCGCCTTCGGCCCCGATTACTCTGGCAATGTTGCGCGCGCTGGCCCTTTTATATTTATTTTCCGGATAGACACCGAAAACCTGCGCGAAGTCCTCGATGTGAACCGCACTGCCGTCATCCGAGCGATCAAAGCGTTTGACGGCAAGCGCCTGCCCGCTTAAACTGCCTATATCCTCAGGCAGATTTCCAACCGCATCGATGTTAACAAGGCGCGTTTCGGGCACATCCATGCCGATGAGCCGGGCAAGCATCATCATCGAGAATTCGTTCTCGGGCACGCCCGCAAAATGAAGCGAGGGCAGCTTGACTATCCATGAACCGCCAACGCCCCCGGCCGGGAGAGTGAGACCGCCGCGAGCCTCCTCGACTGCCGAGAACTTAAGCTGCACGCCGGCCAGGGAAAACCGCAACGCACTCCCACGCCGGTCACCGTCATGGTCGCTATCATCAAGGACATCCGACGGCCATGCTTCACCGCCTGAGGCTCTCACGGTGACCGCTCCCGGCAAGTCCATGCCAAGCGCCCGGAGCAGGAAGAATTCACGGATGGGTTTCACGCCGGCGCGCTCCGCCAGATAGGTGCGCATGCGCCCTTCCGGCAGCAAGTTAGAAAAAAACGGTATCGCCCGCGTCTGCGTGGGCGCAAACCCGGTAATCAGTTCGCCGAACCGGTCCTTGAACCCCAGGCTGACCACGGGCCTGTCGGAATCCTCGATATAGGAATCATTGAAGGCGAATAACGTACGGTCATCGCCGACGCGAGTCAGCGTACCGACGGGGTCGCCATGAAGGAGAACATCCAGCACAGATACGTCAGTCATGATCTTCCTCATCGAGGCTGTAGAGCGGCCTCGAGATTTTACGATCCGGCGCACTGCCACGCGCAATTGATTTTACGGCGGGCAGAACCTTGCGCGGGACAAGCACGAGTTCCAGATCAAGAACCCGAGCAAGCGCAACCAGGCTTGAAACCCTGAGGTCGACCGCTCCGTTTTCGATCTTCGAGATGTGGCCCTGGGGCACACCTGCCTTCCTGCCCAGCGCACGCTGGCTCAACCCCTTCGCTTCGCGGGCCGTCCTAAGTGCGTCGGCGATATGTTCTGTCTTATAGTTCATTCTGATACCTAATTCTATATGAAACACAATTTAAAATATAGTTTAATATATCGTATTTAGAGAGAAATACAACATGTAATATATATTTATATATCATATACTGTATTTAATATGTTATTAGATATCAACACCGCATCCCGCACTCGGATTGTAAAACCCTCCCGGTACTAATCCGGTTGCATTTTGAGATGAAATTCGCTTATAATTGTAGTTGATATGAAAACACTTCTGCTCATCACTGCGCTTTCGATCTGTGTTTGGCCGACAGGTGCTTTCGCTGGCAACCCGCCCGCTCCCGAGGATCATGCAAGGCAGCCAGCAGCGGTCTCGCAGCCCGCCGACGCGCCGAGAGCCGAAGCGAAGGTCTTTATCCATCCCGAGACAAAAGAAATCCTCACCTATGAGCAGTGGCAGGCCCTCGGCATTGAAAACGACGAGGCCGAGTCAGCTTCACTTTCCTCTTCCGACACCCCCGAACCGGAGAACACCCCGACGGTGCTCCAGGGCAGGCAGATCGATCTTGGAAACGGAGATTACGTCATAGTGGTTGACGCTCCCGATTCAGAAATGGTCGAAACCAAGGCGTGGTTTGACAAAGAGGGGAAAGCTCATATCAAATGCAATCACTGAGCGTAGCGAGCAAGCTCCTCCCCGGGATTCTTTTCCTTCTCCTGGCCGTATTCTCCCCGCTGCCCACCTGCGTCGCGGTCACGATCGAGGAGATATACAATGATGATGACGGAGAGGGGTTCCTTGACGAAACCGAGCTTACGCAGACCCAGAAAGACCTTCTCGCCGCACGCGGAAACGACGCCGAAACCCTCGGGGAAGCGAGAAAAAACGCCTTCGAGCACGCTACTTCTCTGCTCGAGAGCAGACTGACCAACACCAACACTATCAGGATAGACGTGGAATTCGTAATTTTTTCCGGCCAGGAGGATCCGAACAATCAGGGCGAGTGCCTTATAACTACGGGAATTTTTACGGCCGCCTCCGCGGGGCCGAGAGGCTACGGCTATCCCGACGGCAGGTTTGACGAAGGAGACGCAAACACAGTAGGGGTCGGAACGGCTCATCCCTACGCTCTTATAGAAGCCATTTCAGGGGAAGAATTCAACGAACAGAGAGCTGATATCGTAATAGATTTCAGCAAGTGCATCCCGTTTTACTACGGATTTACGGGATCGGCACCGGCAGACGAGATAGATTTCATTCAGCTCTCCCTGCACGAGATCACGCACGGACTCGGATTCCTCGGGCAGGTAGAGCAAGACGGCGACTTTCCCACAAAAGTGATTCAGGTTACCGAAACGCTAAACGGCATAATTATCGACCAGCGAGAAGCCACCATAAAATCGCGGACGATCTACGACGAGCAGCTCTATTCGGAAACGGATGACGATCTTTTAATAGACCTCACAAACAGCGAGAGAGCGGCGGCGATCACTTCCGGGACCCGTCTTCTCTGGGAAGGGCTCGACGGCGGGAGAAACGACTGCAGTTACGGGCAGCGCATGGCCGAACTCAAAACAAGCTCCGCCAAGGCCCAGGACGGAAAACCCCGGCTCCACGCCCCCTCTACGTACGATGACGGCGGATCGGTTTCGCATACTCACGCAAACACGGAAGATCTCATGGAGGCTTTCGTTCCCGGCACTAGAAACATGGACCTTACCCTGGGCATGCTAAAGGATATGGGCTGGGGGGTAAGCGCCGAAGGGTTCCCGCCCGGCTGCGAGCCTACGGCAATCACCGCTGCGCCCGCCTCGGGACTCGTGACCACGGAGGGAGGGGGAGTAGCGAAATTCGAGGTAACGCTTGAATCAGAACCCTCAGAAAACGTTGTAATCCCGATAGAAAGCAGCGATACGTCCGAGGGAGTTCCTGATACGTCCGAACTTACGTTCACTCCCCAGAATTGGGATACGGCGCAGGAAGTGACGGTTACGGGAGTTGACGATGATTCGCACGACGGACCCCAGAACTACTTCATAACGGTGGACAAGGCGGAAAGCGCCGACAGATTTTATGATGCTTTTTCCCTCCAGACCGTGTCTCTTAGAAACGACGATGACGAACCGTTCCCGGAGCTTTCCATTGAAGACGTAAGCGCGGGAGAGGAAGCCGGGAGCATGGACTTCACCGTGAGCCTGAGCCCGAAAAGCACCCAGACGGTGACGGTGCGGTACGCGATAACAAATGACACGGCGCGGCGGGGACCAGACTACACCGCAAGCCCCGCGACCGCCACCCTCACGTTTGCCCCCGGAGAAGAGCAAAAGACCATCAGCGCGTCCCTGATCGACGACAATCTCGACGAGGACAACGAGACCTTCACCGTCACTCTCAGCAATCCGCGAAACGCTGTGCTTGACCAAAACCGCGGCGCCGCGACCGCCACCATAAGGGACAACGACGAAGCGAACCTCTCCATCGACGACACAGACGCGCTCGAGGGAAGCAGCGTAAACTTCACCGTTAGCCTTAGTCTCGAAAGCGCCCGCACGGTTACCGTAGGATATGCGATAACGGACGTCACGGCGGAGGAGGGATCAGACTACACCGCAAGTCCCGCAACCTCCACCCTCACGTTTGACGCCGGACAGACACGAAAGACCATCAGCGTGCCCACAATCAACGACAATCTCGACGAGGCCGACGAGACCTTCACCGTCACCCTCAGCAATCCGCAAAACTCACAGCTTGCCCAAAACCGCGGCGCCGCGACCGCCACCATAATGGACAACGACGAAGCGGCCCTCAGCATCACCGACGCAAGCGCACTTGAGGATGCCGGAAGCGTGGTCTTCACCGTAAGTCTCAGCCTGAAAAGCGCCCGCACGGTTACCGTAGGATACGCGATAACGGACGTCACGGCGCAAGAAGGATCAGACTACACCGCCGCTCCCGCGACCGGCACCCTCACGCTTCCCCCCGAGGAAGACCAAGTGACCATCAGCGTGCCCTTAAGGGACGACAATATCAACGAACCCGAGGAGACCTTCACCGTCACCCTCAGCAATCCGCAAAACGCGGTGCTTGACCAAAACCGCGACACTGCGACCGGCACCATAAGGGATAATGACGAAGCGGCCCTCAGCATCACCGACGCAAGCGCGCTTGAGGGGGCAGGGAGTATGGACTTCACCGTGAGCCTCAGTCCGCAGAGCACACAGACAGTAACGGTGCGATACACGATAACGGGCGCCACGGCACGGCAAGGGTCAGACTACACCGCCGCTCCCGCGACCGCCACCCTCGCTTTTTCCCCCGGGCAGACGCAAAAGACCGTCAGGGTGTACCTTGCCGACGACAATATTGACGAGCCCGACGAGACCCTCACCGTCACCCTCCGCAATCCGCAAAACGCCGTGCTCGACCAAAACCGCGACACGGCGACCGGCACCATAAGGGACAACGACGAAGCTACCCTCAGCATCAGCGACGCAAGCGCGCTTGAGGGGGCAGGGAGCATGGTCTTCACAGTAAGTCTCAGTCCGCAGAGCACCCAGACGGTAAGCGTAGAATACGAAATAGCGGACGCCACGGCGGAGCAGGGATCAGACTACACCGCAAGCCCCGCGACCGCCACCCTCACGTTTGACGCCGGACAGACGCAAAAGACCATCAGCGTGCCCCTGACAGACGATAATATCGACGAGGACGACGAGACCTTCACCGTCACACTCAGCGATCCGCGAAACGCGGTGCTCGACCAAAACCTCGCCACCGGCACCATAAGGGATAACGAACAGGCGGCCATGTACATCGACGGCGCAAACACACCTGAGGGAAGCAGCCTGAGCTTCACCGTGAGCCTCAGCCTTCAAGTCTCCCAACCGGTTACGGTAGAATACACGATAGCGGACGCCACGGCGGAGCAGGGATCAGACTACACCGCAAGCCCCGCGACCGCCACCCTCACGTTTGACCCAGGGCAGACGCGAAAGACCATCAGCGTGCCCACGATCAACGACAATATTGACGAGCCCGACGAGACCTTCACCGTCACCCTGAGCAACCTGAATCCGCCAGAAGTGCAGCTGGCCCAAGACCGCGCCACCGGCATCATAAGGGACAACGACGAAGCGGCCCTCAGCATCACCGACGCAAGCGGATTTGAGGGAAACAGCATAAATTTCACCGTCACCCTCAGTCCGCAGAGCGCCCAGACAGTAACGGTGCGGTACACGATAACGGGCGCCACGGCGCAGGAAGGATCAGACTACACCGCAAGCCCCGCGACCGCCACCCTCACGTTTGATGCCGGACAGACGCAAAAGACCATCAGCGTGCCCTTAAGGGACGACAATATCAGCGAACCCGAGGAGACCTTCACCGTCACCCTGAGCGATCCGCAAAACGCCGTGCTCGACCAAAACCGCGACACGGCGACCGGCACCATAATGGACAACGACGAAGCTACCCTCAGCATCGCCGACGCAGACGCGCTTGAGGATGCCGTAAACATGGATTTCACCGTGAGCCTCAGTCCGCAGAGCACACAGGAGGTTAGGGTGCGATACGCAATAGCGGGCGCCACGGCACGGCAGGGATCAGACTACACCGCCACTCCCGCGACCGGCACCCTTACGTTTGCCCCGGAGCAGACGCGAGAGACCGTCAGGGTGTACCTTGCCGACGACAATATTGACGAGCCCGACGAGACCCTCACCGTCACCCTCCGCAATCCGGAAAACGCCGTGCTTGACCAAAACCGCGACACGGCGACCGGCACCATAATGGACAACGACGAAGCGGCCCTCAGCATCACCGACGCAAGCGGATTTGAGGGAAGCAGCATAAACTTCACCGTCACTCTCAGCCTACAGAGCACGCAGGAGGTAAGCGTAGAATACGAAATAGCGGACGGCACGGCGCAGGAGGGATCTGACTACACCGCCGCTCCCGCGACCGCCATCCTCACGTTTTCCCCCGGGCAGACGCAAAAGACCGTCAGCGTGCCCTTGCGGAACGATGATATCAATGAGCCCGACGAGACTTTTACAGTCTTCATCCGCGATCCCCAAAACGCCGTGCTTGACCGAAACTTTGCCGTCGGCACCATAATTAATCGGCACCGGGGAACATCGATAACACGGCCACCGCCGCCACCGCCGTCACCACCACCGCCAACGCCGCCGCCGCCCGCGGTAACGGTATCTTTCGGTTCGTCTTTATACAGCGTCACCGAAGGCGAGACGGTTGCCGTACGGGTAACGCTGAGCGAAGACCCCGGGCGCACCGTGACAATTCCGATTGCGACCGACCAGGCAACCTCGGCAGCCACCGAGGACTACTCGCTGCAATCGACAAGCGTGACGTTCGCAAGCGGAGAGACCTTGGGGGACATAACCCTGACCGCCACAGATGACAACGTGGATGATGACGGCGAGGTAGTGGTTCTTGCCTTCGGAACGCTTCCCCAGAACGTTTCCGGGGGCACGTCGACCTCAGCCACAGTAACCATAAGAGACATTAACTCGCCGCGACTCGGGGCGGAGGCCGGAGAGAACCGGACGGTAGCCCAGCGCGAGGAAGTTGTCCTGAAAGGATCCGCGACCAACGCGGCGTTCGGCGAACCGACCTACCGGTGGGATTACACGGGCACAAGAAATGACATAGAACTCAGAAACCCGAATACCGCCACCTGCTCCTTTACGGCACCCGAGGGGCTGAGCGGGAACGCGGTACTTGTGTTCAGACTGGTCGTGATGGATTCGCGTGGCGGGGCGGCCGAGGATACGGTTTCAATCACCGTAACGGGACAAAAAGTTGCTTTCTCCCCAAAAGACGGAGGAGGGACAATCACTTTAGGCGACGGCTCAACGGTTGAGCTGACTGTGAACCGAGACGCCGGTTCGCCGCCCGGAGATCCGGTAATCATCCTGTCCCCGGATCTTGTTGGGGACATTGATGAAATCACCTTCCATATTTCCGCGGATCTCCCGGAGGCTCCGCCTTCGGGATTCAGACTGGAGGGATTCGCGGTTGACATCGATCTGGGCACCGAACTCGGGGAAGGCGAAACCGTTACCGTGTGTCTTCCGGCACCGCGGGGCACGCAGAATCCGGCACTCTACCACTACGACGAAGAACCAGGCGCATGGGAACGCCTGGAATCGCGGTCAGAAACAGTCGACGGCACACCTTCGGTCTGCGCGGAAGCGGGCGTGTTTTCGCTTTTCGGAGTTTTCGTTGCCGAGCGGAGCATGCCTCCGGTCAACCGCCCCACCACGGGAGGCGGAACGCAAGGCGGCGGATGCGCCGTAGCCACGGGAGAGGGCCATGGGACTGAGAGTGCTGCGGTGAACCTGCTTTTGATCGCGGCCGGTTTGTTCTCGGTCTTCTTCCGCAAACGCCGTTTAATAACCTAAACGCATTCCGTAAACTGCCCGAAATATCTTTGCTTGCCTTATTCCCCGTTCTGTATTACATTATTGTTATTATGTATCGAAAAAGGGTCCTCCTCGCGCTTTTCCTTGGCGCCCTGCTCGTGAGTGCCGCAAGAGACGCCGCCGCGTCGGCCAAATGCGGCGGGAGGTTCTTCAACCCGGTCTCTGACGTCGACTGGGGGGCGATGTTTCCGATAAAGATAGGGGGAGTGGCCGTAACGCCCGGGGAAGGAACGGACACCGTGGGGCGGTTTCCTCTCTGTTTCTGCGGTTCCCCGGTTCCCCGGGTCGGCATAAAGGTCTCGTTCTGGGAACCCGTAAAGCTGGTTGAGGTCGTAAGGCACCCGGGATGCTTTCCTTCGCTCGGCGGCCGCAAGCTTCCCCTTCCCTCCTTCGCCATGGTGGGAGCGTACGGGGAGGGAGGCGGGCAGCGGGGGGACAGGACTTCATTTCTTCACGTCCACCACTTTCTCTACCCGGTGTTCTCGGTGCTTAACCTTTTCTCAAGTTTCGGGTGCATGACCCAGGGAGGGTTCGATCTCGCCTACCTCACGGCATTTGATCCTCTCTGGAACAACGACGAACTCTCGTTTCTGCTCCACCCCGAAATAGCGCTCGTGGCGAACCCCGCGGCCCAGGCCTCGTGCGCCGCGGACGCCGTGGCTGCCGCCGGGGGATTCGGGATAAACGAGCTTTTCTGGTGCGCCGGGTCGTGGGGAAGCGTGTATCCGCTCACGGGAAACAACGGGGCCACGGGAGACCTTCCGGCTGTCTACGCGCTTTCAGCCGTAAAGCTTCTCGCGAAACTGCATAACGAGTTTCTGGCATTTAAGACCACGGGAGAGGGCTCTTTGTGCGCAGCCCGCCCTCACCGCGTGATAGTAAAAGACCAGTACAAACTTCAGCTCGCGTTTCCTAAAAACACGGGGGCGTTCCCGATAGGAAGGGTGACGGCCCGCTGGGCTCCGGGCAAGTGGTATCCCGCGCGGGGAGAGGACTGGGTATGGGTGCTATGGAGAAAAAAAGACTGCTGCCTGCTCTGACCGTGGCGGCACTCCTATTATTGGGAGCAGCCGCCTCGCTCGCGGAAGATTCCTCTTCGCTTCAGGGAATAAGGAGCAGGCCCGAAGAAGCGGAGCTTCCCCGCGCAAAAAAGTTTCTCGGCAAACTGAAGAAACCCGACACGGCCCAAGCGGAGAGAACGCTCTCGGAGATAAAAAGAAATTCCCCCGCGGAAAAAGAACCCAGAGAAATAATGGAACTTCTTTCGGTTAAAGCCAAGCCCCGGGCGGTCTTCCCTGAAAAAAACGCGGCTTCGCAAAAAGAAGAACCGAAACTTTTTTACTTTTTTTCATTCTCAATGCCCCGCCCCTCGCTTCGCGAGGCGGCACGGGAGAGCGCGGCCGCGGGCGCGGTGATGATTCTTCGGGGGCTTTCGGGGGAGAACTTCGGGGGAACCGTCTCGCGGATATCGGAGAGCATCGGGAGAACCGGGGCGCAGGTATGGCTAGACCCCATTCTTTTCGAATGTTTCTCGGTCGAAGCGGTGCCGCAGCTCGTGCTTGCCTACGGCCACTTGCCGGGAGCGGACTGCGAAGGGCTGCACCACGTAAAGGTTTCGGGGGACGTACCGCTTCCCTACGCTCTCGGGCTCATGGAAAAGGAGGACGCAAATGCCGGAGCATTTATCAAACGCCTTGAAAAAGACGGCTTTTATGATGATTAGCTTCCTGCTCCTGCCCACGTTCTCGGCGCACGCCGGGGAGGATTTCGAGGCGGGCCTGGAAGAAGGGCGCCGACACGGAGCGGAGATACTCTCCCGCCACTCAGGCGCGCTGCGCCCTTCGGACATCCCACAGGACTCGGTTCCGGGTTACGGGGCGGGGACCCAGCAGGAGCTTAGAAGCGAGGGTTCGCGGTGGACGGAGGATCCCGAGGGGATGAGGATCGAGGCCGAAGGCTCGATACAGGGCGGGGACCCGTCCACTTCCGACGCCCCGGGGTTTTTGAAACGAAGCTCCGCCCAAAGACCCTCATTCACGATCGACCCCGAAACCGACCCCATGATCCGGAACTCCAAGGAGGCGATCGAGAACCCTGCCCCTCAATGCGAAAAAGAAGAGGTGTGCACCGAGTACGCCAATAGTTCCTGGAACGAGCGGGAGGAGTGCTATGACCAGGCGACGCTCGAGAGGGTCTCCTGCAATGTGAAAAAAACCGTGCCCACAACCGAGAGCACCGAGACCTGGAGGTACATGACCCTCGAGATTGACCGAAACGACGGTGGCGTCGGATTCTCCGCAAGCATAGACACAGACGGCGACGGCTCCCCGGACGTAAGCCTCTACGCCCCCGGGTGCCTTGACAGGCAAAGCGGCGACGTGTGGGGGGATTTCGGAGGGTTCACCCTGGGCGGTCCTCAGTGGAGAGGGTGCTTCACGCTTTCCGTAGGGGGAAGCTTCACCCCGGCGCCGGACGGGACATGCGTATCGGCCTTCGGGCAAACGGCCGCCGCGGGAAGGCTTCCGCTCGGCGACAGCCGGAACCAAAACCTCCAGAACGTCCTCGCGGGAGCCTTAAGGGCGAAATTCCCCCCGCCCCCGGGCTCGCAGGTGAGCGGGGCGATTGAAGCCAGGTGGGGGAGGGCGAGGCGATGCCGCGAGGGAGACGGCGACGGAAACGGGTGGCGGGCAGCTTACACGGCCAGAAGAACCGTTTACGAAACCGACATCGAGACCGACAACCGCTGCGGTGAATACGAAGGGAACAGGAACTGCGAACCCGACGGGAGCCGCTGCCTGGAAACTACGCAGACCTCGGACGAAGAAACCGTCTGCGTAGACAGGGAACACACCTACCTCTGCGCAGGTCCCCTGGTGGAAGGTCCCGACTGCGCCGGGCTGCGGGCTGACGGCTGCTACCAGACCGGGGCGCGCTGCGTCATGCGATTTCGGGAGCATCCAGAACTTCAGGACCCGCCGGAAGCCGACCTGGGAGCGTGCCTTATCCACGAGAACACCTACACCTGCCCGAAAAACGTAAGCCTCTGCCGCCGAAAAAGCATCGCGTTTGACTGCGGCGGCGAAATTCGCTGCGCTTCGGGGGACGACTGTTTTGACACCTCCGCGGAGCAGAGCGTCGATTTCCCCAGGGTGGCCTCGCGCATGGCGATGCTCGCGGACATGGAGAGGTGCCTTGCGACGACAAGGGACGGTGAGAGTTCCGCCGATGGTTACGGACCCATCGAAGTTGACGGCACCGCGGGGACGACCGCGGGACCGATTGACTGCACGGACACCTCGGGCGGGGAAGTGACCATATTCAAGGGAAAGCGCTACCGCTGCGATCTCAATCTCGCGGGATTCATCCAGAACTGCTGCCGGAAAAAAGGGCTTTTCTCGGGCGCCTGCCCCTCAAGCACAAAGGAGCTCCGCGCGAGAAGGGACGGGGCCCGGGCCTGCCATTACGTCGGGATTCACAAGAAAAAGGTGTTCGGCGTCACCCTTAAGAAAAGAAAGGTGTACTGCTGCTTTAATTCCAAGATGGCGAGGGTGATCCACGAGCAGTCAAGGGGGCAGCTGATAGAAAAAGGGCTATGGGACGTGACCCGAAACGGCGGCTGGGGCCGAGCGAAGAATCCGTTTTGCGGAGGCATGAGCGCGCAGCAGCTCCAGGAAATAGATTTTGACGCGGTGGATTTCTCGGAGATCTACACGGACCTTCTCGATGGGACGGACATCCCGGATCTTGCAGGCTCAACAGAGAGTACGGAAGAGGGCATCGAGGATCTATGCCCGGAGGACTCAGAGTCGCTTAGCTGCGGCGGGGAGGTGGAGCAGTGAAAATGGCCTTAGTGACGCTTGCCTCCTTGTTTTTCATTTTCTCCATAGAGCCCGCGGCGCTTGCGGAGCCCTATTTCGACCAGAGGGAGCGGGGGTGGTTCTGGTACGAGCCTTTTCCCCCGCGCGGAGAGGTGGAACGACCCGAAAGCCGGGAAAAGCAGATGACGGTAGAGCAAATAAGAAAGAGGGGGGAGAGGCTTTTTGAGACTGCGCTTTTATCTCCCACCAGAGAAAACGTGAGAGCGTACATGAAGCATCAGAAACGGGTGCTCGAGCGAAGCGAGCGCTTCGCGCAGGTTTGGAAGCGGGTTCTCTGGGAGAGCCCGGCGCTTGACACGACGGTAGATCATCCCGTAAGCGCGGCGGGGGCCGAGATATCAAAGAGCCTTAGAAGAAGCGCGCGTGACGCGGTGATCGAAAGAATATCCCGCGTAGGAAAGCTCGTTTTCTTTTTCCGCTCGGACTGTCCGTTCTGCCGCGGGCAGGCGGAGGTAATAAAAACTCTTGAGAGAAGACACGGGATCGGGGTTCTCGCGGCGTCGCTTGACGGAAGGGGACTTCACCCCCTCTACCCGCATTTTGTAAACGGCACGGCGCAGGCCGCCCGTCTCGGCGTCGAGCGGGTGCCCGCGCTTTTTCTTTTCGTTCCCTCGCGCTCCAAGATCGTCCGGATAGGCACGGGCTACCTAACGCTCGGCGAGATAAGGCGGAGGCTTTATGTGGTGGGAGAGGAAGTACTCGAGACGGGGCGGGACGCCCGTGAAAAGCTTTTTTTTCTGACGGGGAAGCGGGAATGAAAAAAGCTTCCCTCGCCGCGGTTTTTCTTTTCCTTTTTACTTTCACACCCGGGGTCTGCCTCGCCGATCTCGGGGGCGAGGTCCGCGGCATGTTCGACCGCCTCGGGCTTTCGGGAACCGCCACCCCGGCCGGAGTCTACGAGGGACAGTCGAGGGGGTTTGTGACCGGGGGATCGGTTTCCGTCAGGCTTCCGAATGAAACCGTGCAGCCGCTTTCCGTGAGCCTCCCTCATCTGCGGTCGGGATGCGGCGGGGTGGATCTTTTCCTGGGGGCGATCTCCTACATAAGCGCGGATGACCTAATACGGAAAATGAAAACCATAGGGACATCCTTCGCGAGTTACGCGTTCATGATGGCGCTTAAGACGCTCTGCTCTCCGTGCGAGAACATAATGGAGAAGCTAGAAGCCGCCTCGCGCGCCGCCAATTCGCTGAGCGTAAATACCTGCAGGGCCGGGGAGAGCCTCGCCGAGGGAATATTCGGGGAAGGGGGAATAATCAGGGGGGAACAGGCGGGGCGGTGCGCGTTTGTGGGAGTGAAGCAGTCCCTTTTCACCGATCCCGCGGAGGGGCTCTCCGAGTGCCGTACCCAAAGCGGGATAACCAGCACTGTTGCCGACGTAAACGCCGGTTCCGTGGCGGGGGACAAGGAACTCGTAAAACCCGTAAGAAACACGGTGTGGGAGGCCCTTCGGACGATTCCCTCGGCAACCCTCTCAAAGGAACAGAAAGAGCAGATAATGAGCGTCACGGGAACCTTCGTCACAACGCAGACCTCATCTGAGTACAAGCCCCCGACCATAAGCCTCGAATATCTGGCAGGCGGTGGCGGCGCGGCGAGGGTTTATGACTGCGGGACGGACCCCGACTGCGCGGCTCCCTCGACAGTGCCCGTCGGAGCGAACTTCAAACCTTTTTCGGAGCTTGTCTCCGAAAAACTGCTCGAAGCCCACGCGGCCATAACCGGCAACCGCCGCCCGCGGGACGCGACGGTAAGGTTTCTCGACGCCCTCCCCTTCCCCGCGTGGAAGCTTCTCTCCTCAGCCGGGGCGGTCGACCCCGAGATAGGCGAAACCTACGTCTCGGCGCTTGCGAGGCCGATAGCCGTGTTCTCAACGGCTGCCTGGCTTGAGCGGGCGACCCGGAACCTCTGGAGCGGCGTCGGAAGCTCAGAGAGGAAAGGGACGCTCTCCGCCATGGACCGCAAAAAGATCGCCGAGAGGACACGGATGCTCCGCGAGGAGATCTCGCTTATGATGGAGCAGGAGAACACCAAGATAGAGGAGCTTGTCTACGCGCTTTCGATAATAGAGCATCTTGACTCCCGCTCCCCGGTCATCTTCGAGAGAAGGAGCCGCCACGAGGCGGGCGACGAGGTGATCCAGGGTGCCGACTGAAAAAACCACGCGTAGGGGCTTTCTGAGACTCGCTCTGCCGCTTGAGATCTTCGCCCTGGCCGGGATTTTCTTTTTCCCGGAAACTGCGGGGGCCCAGGGAACCTTCCAGATAGACACATACGGAAACGGACAGTTCATAGCCGAGGTGCTTAACTCAATAGCGATCCTCTCGGGCTCAGGGCTTCTGGGCCTGATACGTCTCGGGCTTGTCGCGGGCATACTGCTTGCCGTTTTGTCCTCGCTTTTCGGCGGGAGGCTGATGCCGGGCCACCAGTTCGCCCTCTCTCTGCTGATCTACATGATGCTTTTCGGGGTGAAGGTCGACGTGGCGGTTTACGACAGGGTGACGTCGTACACCAGGGTGATATCAGCGGTACCGGCGGGAGTCGGCGTTTTCGCCTGGGCGACCTCGGGGATCGGAAGCGGCCTCACCAGGATGATGGAAACGGCGTTTTCGCTTCCCGACGCGCTTCGCTACTCGAAAAACGGACTCCTGCGGGGCGCTGAGCTCATAAAGCGCTCCACCGCGTTTACCGTCGCAGAGCCCCACCTGGCAAACACCATAAGCTCGTTTGTAAGGGAATGCGGACTAAAAAGCGTAACCTCAGGTCTCTTAAGCCCGGACGGCCTCGAGAAGTCAGCCGACCTTTTCTCCTCCATGGGCACAGCGAACTACCGCTTCGTCGAACTCCACACAAACGTCGCCCTCCCATCGGGCGCATACGCCTCCCCGCCAAGCGCCGGGGACTGCTCCGCTGCCCAAAGGCCCATACTCGCCTACTGCGGGGAAGCGCACGGGGGCATAAACGCCTGCTTAAACGCCTACTATCCAGGCTGGGTCACGGAGCTTGCCGAGGAATCGGGTTTCGTCGACCGCCAAATAAACGTCACAAACACCGCCGGCTTTACCGAAGCGCTTGCGGAATCGTACCGGGAGCTTGCCGGAATCTCGATGTCGGCAAAGGACATAATCATCCAGAACGCCATGATAAACAGCTACTCCCGCTCCATAAAATCGCTCGCGGTTGCGGGAGGCTCCGAGGCCTCGCTTCTAAGCCTCTCGATCGCCGAGGCGCGGGCGAGGCAGAAAAACTCGTTTCTCGTCCTGGGAGAGATGGCCCGCCACACCCTTCCCTACATAAGGGGGCTCCTCCAGGGGATGCTCTACGGCATATTCCCCGCGGTGATCTTCCTCGCGATGACGCCGCTTGCGGCCCGGATAATCCCCGCCTACCTGATCGCGATGCTATGGACGGAGCTATGGAACCCCATATACGCCATAGTGAACCTGTTCTCGAACCTTAAGCTCGCAAGAGCGCTTGAGCCCTACACAGACGGCACCCTCACCGTGATCTCCAGGGGATCAGTCGTCCACGAATCCGACATGGCAATGGCGGTCGCGGGGCTTGCCGCCACCATAGTCCCCATGATCGCCTACTACGTCGTCTCCGCAAGCCAGCACGCCGTAGTCGGAGCCGTGCAGCAGTTCATGGGACCCACGCAGTCGATCGCGACCCAGACGGCAGGGGCCCATGCCGCCGGGAACATATCGCTTGGAAACGTGTCGGCCGCGACGGGACGCTACGACACCCTGACCGCGAACAAATCCGACGTCGCGCGCGAGACGGTGACGGGAAACCTCGCCCGCCGCTACGACAACGTCTACGAGCAGGCGGCCTCGAGCGTGGGCGGGATGCGGATAACGGGACGCGAAGGGGTAAGGTTCGCGGCAAGGGAGGAACTTGCCGATACCGCGCGGAACATGGAGGCGAGCAGGGAGACGGTCACGGATTCCGCGGCGGCGGCGTCCGCGCGGGTAGTCGGGGCCTCGCGGGCGGCAGACGAGCAGAGAAGCTACTCCGAGATCCTGGGCCTGTCGAGCTCAACCGGGGAGAAAAAGGATCTCTCAACCGTGCTTGAGACGGCCGAGGGACTCCAGGAGAAGTTCGGCCTCTCCCGCCAGGAGTCGCTTAAGATGTCGTGGGACACGGCAATGGTCTACGAGGCGGGAGCCAAGGCGGGGACTTCCGTCGGTCTTCCGGGCGGGGGGTCCGGGGGTCCTTCCGTCGGGGCGGGGATAAAGGCGAAGGGCAGGCGGGAGACCGACGTAGGCGCCTCCGAGAGGTACGAGGAGGCCCGGGAGTTTGCCTCGAGTTCTAACTCCCGGGTGAATTTCTCAAGGGCTTTTTCCGAGCTTGAAAGCGGGCTTACCTCGAAACAGGCACAAGAGAGCCTCCGGTTCACCGCGCGGGATTCTGAAGAAGCAAGGGCCGAGCTTCGCTCCGCCAGAAGCTCCCTTCGGGACTACTCTTCCCACAGGGAAAAAGCCAGGGCGTATTCGGAAGTGCTCTCGGGGGAGAGCTCATTCGGCGCAGGTCTTGAGAGGGAGTACACCCAGACGGTGTTCTCCGAGATGAGGGGCCAGGGTTATTCGGACGGCTACACCGCCAGAGGACTTACCGACCTTCGCGACGGAAGATACGACACGGAGGAGGCAGAAGCCGTTTCGGGATCGATACACAGGGTAACGGGCCTAGAGGGACTTGTCGGCGCGGGGGCGGGACCCAAGGAATCGGTCGCCGCGATACCCGCGGACGGATACGGCCTTGGGGATGTCCGGCGATTCGAGGTTGACGCGGAGCAGGCTTTCGGGAAATACAGAGAATCCGCAGGGGAAGCGGGCGGGGGAATTGCGCAGACGCAAAGCTCGATAGAGGAAGATTCCGCGACGCTAAGCGGAACTTCATAGGTATTTCGAGCTGATTTCCCGGCGCAACTTACTGTAAACAAACAATTTTTCTTGCCGAATGCGGGTTTGAACCTGTCTTTTTTGTTCCCATGTTTTTGGGAAGCCTTAATTTCTTTATTTATCCTTGACATAACTATATATTGATATTATCATGTTCCCATGTCTTTACATGTAGATATAATCCCCAACCGCAAGAGCAGACCTACCATACTCCTGCGCGAGGCGAGGCGCGAAGGAAAAAGAATCAGAAAGAAAACGCTGTGCAACCTCACCCACGTGCCCTCGATAATCGTTGACGGCATACGGGCCATGCTAAAAGGCGGGGTGGTGTATAAAGACTTCAAGGAGGCTTTTCCCATAAAGCGCAATCTGCCCCACGGACATGTCGTCGCCGCACTCGGCGTCTCCAGGAACCTGGGGCTGGATCGCATTCTGCACAGAGAAAACAGCCGCGCGCGGGATCTGGCCCTGGGGGCAATTGTCTTGCGGGTGCTGAAACCCAATTCAAAGCTGGCGGCTTCCCGGGGCTTGTCCCCCGAGAGCGCGAGCACGAGTCTCGGGGCCGTCATGGGTCTGGGGTCGGTTACGGGCAACGAGATGCTCTCCATGCTTGACTGGCTGTTGGAGCGCCAGAGGTGGATTGAGCGAAGCCTGGCCAACCGTCACCTCAAGGGAGGCACGCTTGTGCTCTACGACGTGACTTCCAGCTATTTCGAGGGACACAGATGCCCGCTGGCTTTCTTCGGTCACAACAGGGACAAAAAGAAGGGGAAGAAGCAGATCGTGTACGGACTGCTTTGCTCCGCCGACGGCTGTCCGGTGGCCGTGGAGGTGTTTTGCGGCAACACCGGGGACCCGGCGACGGTGGGAGCTCAGGTTGAGAAGATCCAGCGGCGCTTCGGGGTTGAGAACGTAGCGTTGGTCGGAGACCGCGGGATGATCACCACCGCGCGCATCAGGGAGGATATCGAATCTTGCGGTCTTGAGTGGATATCGGCACTCAAGTCAACCGACATCCGCAAGCTGCTGAAAAAGCCGAAGGACGGCGAAGCGCCGCTCAGCCCCGAAGCTTTGGTTCCCGATGGGGTCGGGGAGATCCTGAATCCCCAGTTTCCGGGCGAGCGCCTGATAGTCTGTCTTAACCCTCGTCTGAGGGAGCAGAGGGCGCGCAGGCGCGAAGAGCTTCTGGTTTCCACGGAGCGGATTCTTGAGGACATCAAAAAAGCGGTCCGCCGCAAAGGTTCTTCGCTGCGAGGCAAAGACAATATCAATAGGCGCGTGGGACGCGAAGCGAACCGCAACAAGGTGGAGAAGCACTTTGAGATCACCGTTACGGACGATGATATCTCATGGTCTCGTGACCGGGAGAAAATAGAGGCGGAGGCCCGCCTTGACGGCATCTACATCATACGAACCAGTCTTGGCGGTTCGGCTCTTGGAGCGGCGGGGGTGGTATCGGCGTACAAGAGTCTCTCTGGGGTGGAGCGGGCGTTTCGTTCGATCAAAACCACGTCTCTGCGGATACGGCCCTTCTACGTGTACAGCGAACCTCACGTGCGCGGACATGTTCTGCTCTGCATGCTCGCCTATTACGTTCAGTGGCACCTTCGCGGGCTGCTGGCGCCGCTATTGTTTGAGGATTGTGACCGCGAGGGGGCGGAGAAGAAGCGGAGGACGCCGGTAGAAAAAGCCATGGTATCTGACAACGCCAAGGCGAAAAGCGACACGAAAAAGACTCCTGAGGGGTTCTGCGTGCATAGCTTCGAGACGCTTATGGAGGACCTGGCCACCTTCTGCCTCAATGAAGTGGCACTGCCTGGGGATTCTGAGCACCGTTTCGTCGTTGTGCCCGAACCGACGCCCCTGCAGAAAAAAGCGTTTGAATTGCTAGGCATAGACCTCGGCAAATTTGTTCCCAGTAAACTGACAGGTTGATTTTACTGATCTCCCCGCTACTATTGAGTAATCCGTGGATTTGCTAAATGAAGTTCCGGCTAAGAGAGGGGGTAGCACGGGCACAGCAGCGGGCACGGGGAGGAATCGAGGCCGCAGAGACAGAGACAGCGGAAGGCTTCGGGGCGGGACGGGCGGAGATACTGGAGGGCAGGGAGCATCTTCAGCGCTCCACAAAAGGGGTGCGGGAACGTCTTGACAACGCGAAATCGAAAAGCGTCTCCCGGGAACAGAAAACGTCCGAAATCAAAAAGACGATTGAGAGCAGCCGGGCGCAGCAGCGGAAAAACGGGCCCGGCTGATACGGCCGGGAAATATTATCTTTTATAAAATTGCGGGTGTATTTTTTGCAAAATCGCGGGGAAGAATTTTATAAAAGCGCGGATACGGAAATAACAGGCGGTGTTTATTGCTCCCTGAGAAGAGACGCCATCTCCCGAAGACCGATCGCCTCGACATCCTTTGCAACCTGGTAGCGGTCAGAGCCAGCGGTGACGACAAAGGACCGCTCGGGCTTAATATCTTCGAGGGCGTTTCGAAAACCCTTGCCGAGAGCGGCGCCGAGGCCACGCTTGACTTCAACAGCCCAAGGACCGCGGCTTCCAGGAAGTTCGAGCACCAAATCAACCTCCGCACCCGCCGAGGTGCGGTAAAAGCTGGCCTTGGTTCCCGGTGGCGCGGCGGACAGAAGGTTTTCTATCACAAAGCCCTCCCAACTCGCACCGACGACGGGATGACCGGCAAGGGAATTGTGATCCGTGATACCAAGCAGGGTGTGGACGATGCCGCTGTCGCGCACGTAGACTTTCGGCGATTTCACGAGGCGTTTTCGTACATTGGCGTAAAATGGCCGTAGCCGACGGACCAGCAGCAGGTCAACCAGCAGATCTATATATCCGGTCACGGTGCGGGCGTTTATAGAAAGGCCGGAGGCAAGCTTTGAGGTGTTCAGCAGCGTACCCTGACCGTGAGCAAGCATCGTCCAGAGGCGCTCAAGGGTCTCGGCGGGAATCTGCCATCCGAATTGTTGCACGTCGCGCTCCAGATAAGTGCGGATGAAATTGTTGCGGAAGGCCAAACTGTCGCTATCGTCTTGGGCAAGGAAGCTATCCGGAAAGCCGCCGCGCATCCAAAGCAAGTTCAAAGAATCTTCTTCACCCTCCACTTCAAGAATGCTTAGCGGGTTCAGTTCAACATATTCTATCCGCCCCGCGAGGCTTTCTCCCGATTGCTTCAGCAAGTCGATTGACGCGGACCCTAGAATCAGAAAGCGTTCCGTCCGTCTCCCTCGGCGTCTTCCCTGATCAATGAGGCCGCGTAGCTCAGAAAACAGTCCCGGTGCGCGGTGAACCTCGTCAAGAATGACCAGGCGATCTTCATAGGGCCTAAGGAACAGCGCAGGGTCGGCCAGCTTGGCACGGTCCGCACTGGCTTCGAGATCAAGGTACAGTGCGTCTGACTTCTCGGCGATATCAAGCGCCAGGGTCGTTTTGCCGACCTGGCGCGGACCGATCAGCGCTACGGCGGCCTGCCGGCCCAGAGCTTTTCTTAGCGCATAGTACGCGTGACGTTCTATCATCCTTGCAAATTATACATCTGTCTGCTTAATTTGCAAGGATAAACTTAACACGGCATTAATTACCCCCAAGCTTATTCTGGCAATCCAAGGATAAATTGCCTATAATGTCCAGCCAAGAAAACTCAACCAAGGAGTCAAACAGCAATTTCAGCAAATTGGGTCATACTGAAAACACTTGCGTCGATATAGACGTGCGTTATCTGCCTTCTTACAGCGTTCCGGAAGCAGCTTTGTATTTAAGGCTCCCCCCATCCACTTTGCGCGCGTGGATTGGGAAACAAATCAATTCCAAACCTCTAATTGCCCCCGCCCAGGAAAAACCCTTGGCCCTGTCTTTCATTAACCTAGTTGAAGCGTATGTCCTCGCTTCAATACGGAGAGAGCACAGACTCTCCATGAATAAGATCAGAAAAGGTCTTGATTTCATATCGCAAATGTACCCTTCCGACAATCCTTTAGCCAAAAAGGATTTCGAGACTGACAGACTATCCCTGTTTTTAAGAGAGTCAGGTCTCGTCTACGACATTTCCAGAGGAAGGGGGCAGATAGTATTGGAAGATATTGTTAAAGAGTACATGCAAAGAATAGAAAGAGACTTAAACGGTCTTCCCATAAAGCTCTACCCGTTTTCAGGAACTGGAGAACCACATGAACCTAAATCAATCTTGATTGATCCCAAGATTTCATTCGGCCGCCCGATTCTATCCAGCATAAGCATCCCGGTAGAAATTATAGTTGAACGTTACAGAGCCGGAGAATCCATGAGAAAGTTGGCCGGGGACTATGAATGCAACCAGAAAAAAATTGAAGAAGCAATCAGATGTAAATTATGGGGACAAGCCGCCTGAATCAATTACCTTCTTTCTAGAGATCGTGCGCTTGGAAAGCACACAGTCGCTAAGCGCCTGATTCAGGAAGGGGAAAAACTGAAAAAACCAGAAATTAATGTCAAACATCTAGAAGACTTCTCCAATTTCAATCAAAGTACTCCTGACGAAGAATGGTTAGAGTTCGTCGGTGAAAAATCATTCGTGGTACTAACTAAAGACAAGCGAATTCGCTACAGGGGAACAGATGGCTGAAATTTTCGCCAAGTCTTTACAATCTATGTGCAATTTCCTCAAGAAAAATTCTGGACCTTTCATAGCTACCGTATCGAAATCCGGCAAAATAAGAAAAACTGATTTGTCGGATTAGCATCACCATAGCAGTCGGCCCCTTTCCGAAATCTCCGCTGAACAGCATTCTCGGAGGCATTATCCGCGCGGCGTTATTCACTTATACCAGTCCACACCGGTATACCAGTCCACACCGGTAGCAAACTCAGGAACCGTGATATATGGAAAGAAAAGCGGTGTAGGTGAAACCGAACTGCATGAGCAGAAGAAAGGGAACCCAGATGAAAAATCCCATGTACGCGACGTACGCCACCTGGAACGTGAAGAAAAGCGACAGGACGACCTCGATAAAAGTCGTCATCCCTTTTGAAGAAACGTACGCCGAGGTTCTCCACCGATCCTTTTTGCCCACGACGGCGTACTTGGGCGTTCTCGCGAAACCTGACTTTCTGCCGAAAACCGCCTCCAGGACAGCCTTGGCGTTGTTAACGGCTATGCCCGCCCCGACACTTAGCGCAAGGGGTATGTACTTGTAAAATTCCCCCGCCCGGGGGCCGTGAGCCTCGCGGACGGCCAGTATGTAGAACCTTATTATGGCGAAAGTGCCGATCGCGACCCCCGTGACGCTCGCGATGAAAAAGTCGTTTAGCCAGATGCGCTCCCAGAAGAAATTCATGGGTATTATGAAAATGATCGTTGCGAGCAGAAACAGGTAGCTGAAATTGCCGAGAAGGTGAAATATGCTCTCGGCCTTTACCTTAAACGGAATCTTCGCGTCGCGAAGCACCGAGGGCAGAAGCTTGCCGGCCGTCTGGATTCCTCCCTTGACCCACCTGTGCTGCTGTATCTTAAAGGCGTTCATGTCCACGGGAAGCTCGGCGTCTGATACGACGTCGGGCAGGTAAACCGCCTTCCACCCGTTTATCTGCGCCCTGTAGCTGAGATCAAGATCCTCGGTCAGGGTGTCGTGCTGCCATCCTCCCGAAAGCTCGATGCATTTTTTGCGGATCACCCCCGCGGTACCGTTAAAGTTAAGAAAAAGGCCGTTTGAGTGCCGCGCGGCCTGCTCGATGACGAAATGTCCGTCAAGAAGCACCGACTGGGCCTTTGTTAGAAGCGAGTAGTCGCGGTTTAGGTGTCCCCACCTGGTCTGCACTATCCCGACCTGCGGGTCCTCGAAGGAGGGGATGGTCTTGCGCAGAAAATCCCGAGGGGGAACGAAGTCCGCGTCGAAAACCGCGAGGAACTCCCCGCTTGCCCGGGCGCAGCCCGCGGCAAGCGCCCCCGCCTTGTACCCTTCCCTTGTTTCCCTGCGGATATGCTTTATATCAAAGCCGGCGGCCCGAAGCTCCGCCGTGCAGCGCTCCGCTATCCGGCTCGTATCGTCCGTTGAGTCGTCAAGCACCTGCACCTCGAGAAGATCTCTCGGGTAGTCGATCTCGCAGACCGCCCGTATGAGCCTCTCCGTCACGTACATCTCGTTATAGACGGGAAGCTGCACCGTCACGCGCGGAAGCGGCCCCGTCGCCCCGGGAGCGGGGCGACGGAGCGCCTTAGTCTTGGAGTAGAGACGGACCAAGTAGTAGCGGTGAAGACCGAACACGCAGAGAAAAACAGAAGATACAACGTAAAGCAAGGTGCAAAAATACTTAAGAAAATCAAACACTCTTAAAACCTCTTATCGGTAAGAAACCGCTCGCCGCTACGGCTTAAAATTAGCTATCCTCTCGGCCGCCTGCTCTATTCTCGCCGTATCGAACGTAACCGATACTCTGGCGTACCCCTCGCCGCAGTCCCCGAAACCGTTTCCGGGAGTGACGACCACGCCTGCTTCGGAAAGCATCCTCGCGCAGAAATCTGAAGACGTCATCCCCTGGGGAACCTCAAACCACACGTAGAAGGTGGCATCGGGCTGTGTATAACTTATGCCGGCTTCTTCGAGGCCGCGGCAGAAAATCTCGAGGCGCTCCCTGTAGATCTCCTTTCTCTCCTCAAGCCCCACGGAGCTGTTCTGAAGCGCCGTTATGCCCGCCACCTGGACCGCCTGGAAAGCCCCCGAGTCTATATTAGTCTTTATCTTCCCGAGACCTCCGATCGCCTTTTCGTTGCCCGCGGCGAACGCCAGGCGCCACCCGGTCATGCTGAAGGTCTTTGAGAGCGAGTGGAACTCAATGCCGACGTCCATCGCCCCCGGTATCTCAAGGAAGCTAAGGGGGTTTTTTCCGTAAAACGCTATCTCCGTGTAGGCCGCGTCGTGGCAGATGAGTACGTTGTTTTTCTGTGCGAAATCGACCACCTCTGTAAAAAACCCTTCGTTCGCAAGAACCGTGGTGGGGTTGTTGGGATAGTTAAGAAACATCATGACGGCACGCTCCGCCACCGGCGCGGGAATGGCGTCTAGGTCCGGGAAAAAGCCGTTTTCCTTAAGAAGCGGCATCGGGTAGGGAACCCCTCCCGCAAACGTCGTCGAAACCGGATACACCGGGTATCCCGGGTCGGGCACAAGCGCTATGTCCCCCGGGTCAAGAAACGCGAGGGGCGCGTGGGCTATCCCTTCCTTCGAGCCTATTAGCGCGACTACTTCCTTTGCCGGGTCGAGGCTCACTCCGAAGCGCTCCGAGTACCACCCGGCCGCGGCCTCCCTGAAAGCGGGCATCCCCACGTAAGAGGGGTAGCGGTGGTTTGCCGGATCCCCGGCGGCCTCGCGAAGCGACTCTATTATATGGTCAGGCGTGGGTATGTCAGGATCGCCGACCCCGAGGTCGATCACGTCAACCCCCTTCTCGATAAGCTCGTTCTTTCTCCTGTCGATCTCGGCGAAAAGGTATGGAGGAAGCTCCTCGATTCTCTTTGCCCATTTGATTTTCATGTAAAGTCCTCCCGAGGATAGATGGGTCCTGACGGAGCATTTAGGTTAACTTAACGGCACCAAATGGGCAAGTACGCAAGCGAGGGTGTGTTACTAATAAACTAATCGTCCGTATCTTCCGCAGCAGCTTTGTCCGGTTCATATATTCCTCCTACAAGGAAAAACCCAGGACCGGACAGTTGAGACTGTGAAAATATTATTTGGCAGCACCGTTAACATGCCAAAATAACTAGTTGATAGTCAAAAATCTCCTCGAAAATACCGAAACAACCTTAAATCGAGCATTCTGGAGGAATTTTCAGACAACTTGTTGCCAAGAAAATTGCTTTCTCCGAATACTTTCACAGTCTCAGTTCATTTGTTAAGAAACCGGTCAACTAATTAACTCAAAAACCGGTCAACTTAATTGACTCCCTACACACACTTCATAAATCACTTGACAAAAAAAGGGGGGGGGGTAGCGTAAAATACTAGGTACGACTGGATAGTCCTGCCGACCATGAATGAAAGAAGGTGGGGGTTAATGATGGAGAGGGCATGTTTCGGAAGATCGAGGATATATCGGGGGCGGGAGCCGAAGGCGGTTCATGGTGTCATCCGCATTTTTGCCGCGGTCATGTTTTTGCTCTTAACCTTGCTCGGTGCAGACGTATCCGCGCAGACTGATTGCTCTGCCACTTCCGCGACTGGCGTTACAGAAGCTGAATGCCAAGCGCTTGTAGGTTTCTACAATCAAACCAACGGTGCGAATTGGGATACCAAGACCAACTGGAATACAGCCCAGTTGATTAATACTTGGTACGGTGTTGAGGTGCTTAATGGTCAAGTCGAGAAACTGAAACTTCCCGGAAATGGTTTAAGCGGAACGACACCGGCCACATTGGAGAATCTTACAAGTCTCGAGATCCTTCAGCTCCAGGACAATATGTTGACTGGGGAAATACCGGACTTGAGCCCTTTGATCAGTCTGAGGGAACTTTCTCTTGCCGGCAATCAATTAGACGGATCAATACCGGCCTCGTTGGGGGATCTTACAAGCCTCCGGGGCCTTTACCTCCAGGACAATATGTTGACTGGGTCAATACCGGCCTCGTTGGGGGATCTTACAAGCCTCCAGTTCCTTCAGCTCCGGGGCAATATGTTGACTGGGGAAATACCGGACTTGAGCCTTTTGACCAGTCTGTTGCGACTTGATCTTGGGAACAATCGATTAGACGGAACGATACCGGCCTCGTTGGGGGATCTTACAAGCCTCCATGTCCTTTTCCTCTGGGGTAATGAGTTGACTGGGGAAATACCGGACTTGAGACCTTTGACCAGTCTGAGGCAACTTAGTCTTGCCAGAAATCGATTAGACGGATCAATACCGGCCTCGTTGGGGGAGATTACAAGCCTCCTGTTCCTTTACCTCAACAATAATATGTTGACTGGGGAAATACCGGACTTGAGACCTTTGACCAGTCTGTTGCAACTTGATCTTGGGAACAATCGATTAGACGGAACGATACCGGACTCGTTGGGGGATCTTACAAACCTCCAGTTCCTTTACCTCGACGAGAATATGTTCACTGGGTCAATACCGGCCTCGTTGGGGGATCTTACAAGCCTCCAGCGCCTTTACCTCAACGATAATATGTTGACTGGGTCAATACCGGCCTCGTTGGGGGATCTTACAAGCCTCCAGCGCCTTTACCTCAACGATAATATGTTGACTGGGTCAATACCGGCCTCGTTGGGGGATCTTACAAGCCTCCAGCGCCTTAATATTTCTAACAACAGACAGTTAACCGGAGAGCTTCCATTGCGCTTGATGGACCTTCCGCTTGAGACGCTGGATATACGGTGTACCGGTGTATCAGTTCCTGCGGATACGGATTTTCAGACTTGGTTAAGTGGAATTAACTTCCAGAGAGTATGTCCGCCACCACCGCGACCGCGACCGCCGCCGCCACCACCGCCACCGCCACAGGTAACAGGAGTTATGGTGATCGAAGGAGTGGAGCAGCTCTCGGTGTTGTGGGATTCTGTGAGTGGAGCTGACGGATACAAGGTTCAGTGGAAATCAGGTTTACAGCAGTTTGATGATCCAGATGATCCATCTCGTGAGCATATAACGAGCGACAACACGGCCAGCTACACGATTTCAAACCTGGCTCCAGGCACTGAATACACCGTGAGGGTAATAGCGACAAAGTCTGGTGGGGCTGCCGATGGTACGCCTTCACCGGAAATGACGGGAATCCCCGGTGCCCCGCCACCGCCACAGGTAACAGGAGTTATGGTGACCCAAGGAGTGGAGCAGCTCTCGGTGTTGTGGGATTCTGTGAGTGGAGCTGACGGATACAAGGTTCAGTGGAAATCAGGTTTACAGCAGTTTGATGATCCAGATGATCCATCTCGTGAGCATATAACGAGCGACAACACGGCCAGCTACACGATTTCAAACCTGGCTCCAGGCACTGAATACACCGTGAGGGTAATAGCGACAAAAGCTTACGCTGATGATGGTACCCCTTCACCGGAAATGACGGGAATCCCCGGTGCCCCGCCACCGCCACAGGTAACAGAAGTTATGGTGACCCAAGGAGTGGAGCAGCTCTCGGTGTTGTGGGATTCTGTGAGTGGGGCTGACGGATACAAGGTTCAGTGGAAATCAGGTTCAGATAAGTTTGATTCATCCCGCCAGCACGTTGTAACAGGCGGCGACACGACCAAGTACACGATTTCAAACCTGGCTCCAGGCACTGAATACACCGTGAGGGTAATAGCGACAAAAGCTTACGCTGATGATGGTACGCCTTCACCGGAAATGACGGGAATCCCCTCCGGTAGAGGAGGATGTACGATTGCTTCCAACGGGGTGAAAGGGAATACGTCCAACAGTGTCTTATTAAACTTGCTTTTAGTTGTATTTGTCCTGGTTTCAGTAGTGTTTCCTGAAAAAGGCAGCAGACAATCTCCATGTGTCCTGCAGGAAATTCCGTAGCGGTTTCTCGTGTTTTTTTCTCTTTGCGCTTCACGAGGGTCTGCCGTAAAGATTCGGCAGAGTTCCTAACAGCCTGATATAACTTACTCTCTACAGTGCGCAAGCGAGGGGATAGCCGCAGATTCGCGGCGTTAACCGCCCCTTAACGGCATGTTTACTGCCCCTTTGACAAAGACCGGGGATAAATACTATCCCGAGCGGGTTTTTTCCGGACGCGCGGTTAACAACGCCCGCAAAAAAGATTACAATATACTTTTGCGCACGCGGAGAGACTGGTTGAAGATACTTTACGCCATACAGGGAACCGGAAACGGTCACATAAGCCGCTCAAGAGACGTAATAGCCGAGCTTCGCAAGTCAGCCGAGATCGACATAATGGTAAGCGAGCGCCAGCACGAGATAAATCTCGGCTTTGAGGTGAAGTACAACCTTCGGGGGCTGGGCTTCGTCTTCGGGAAAAACGGCGGAATCGACTACTACGCCTCCATAAAGAAAGCCCGCTTCGACAAGCTGCTAGGGGACGTCAACGATCTTCCAATCTCGGATTACGACATGGTGGTAAGCGACTTCGAGCCCATATCCTCGTGGGCGTGCCGCCTTAAGAAAAAGCCCTGCGTTTCCCTGTCCCACCAGACATCGTTTGCGTCCCCCAAGACCCCGAGACCCGAGAAGCCGAACAAGATAATGGAGTTCATAATAAAGTGGTACGCTCCCGTGTGCATACCGCTTGGGCTTCATTTCCGCGAATACGACAATTTCATAAAAACCCCCATAATAAGAAGAGATCTCCGCAACTACGACGTACGCCAAAACGGCCACTACACCGTCTACCTGCCGAGCTTTGACGAGCGCACCCTGCTTCGCCACCTGAAAAAAATCGACGTGCCCTGGGAGCTTTTCTCGAAGCACTACAAGGGAGAGCCCTACACCGAGGGGAACGTCACGGTGTGTCCTGTAAGCTACGAGAGGTTCATAGAGAGCTTCACGGGAAGCGAGGGGATACTCACAAACGCGGGGTTCGAGACGCCGTCTGAGGCCCTTTTTCTCGGCAAGAAACTGCTTGCGGTGCCGATGAAGGGGCAGTACGAGCAGGAATGCAACGGCGCGGCGCTTGAGCAGATGGGATTCGAAGTGCTCTACAAGATTGACGGGGAGTTCGAAGAAACCCTCAAAAAATGGGTAAACCTTCCCCGCGCAGAACCCGAACCCTACCGCGACGTCGTTCCCGACATATCAGAAACCATACTCGCCCTTGGGGAGCGCTACGGGGGCGAAAAGGAGTTCAAGCACCCAAGCGGCTCCCCCATAGAAGACGCGGAGAAAAAAGGTCTGCTTGACCTTTTTCTCTGATCCGAAATCACTACCCAGGGAAAATCAGGAAAGGAAAAACCAGAAAACCGCGGCGCCCATGACAAATCCCGCGAGGGTCTGGGCGAAGCTGTGGCACCCGAGTCTTACCCTCGACCACGCGACCAGCAGGGCCAGGGGCGGGAGAACGAAAACCAGACTCTCGTGCTGGTAGACAAACACCATCGCCACGAGGCTGCCTATGGCGGCGCAGTGACCGCTTATTTTCCAGTAAAGCGAAACCAGTATCCAAAGCCCCGTGAGCGCGAGGCACAGATAGCCGAACGTGACCAGGGCGTCCGGTCCGCCAACGAAACTGTAGAGAAGAAGCGAGAAGACCGAGTAGATGAAAATAATGCAAAGAGGCTTTATCCGCTCCTCCCTCACGCTTATGTGAAAATCCGTCACCTTCCCCCGGCCTATGAGATAGAGTATGTAAGCCGTCGGGGCGAGCACGAAAAGAAGCACGAAAAAGGAGGTCCAGAGAAACTTGGAGGAGTGGTCGATTGAATAGGAACAGAGAATCATGGCGTAGAAAACCACAAGCGCGGGTGAGAAAACCGTGGAGATGAGGTTCGCCGCAACCGCAACCCTGCCGCCCTCGGCGGGGCTCGGAAATGTGATCTTGTGAACTATGTTATCGTTGTTAATCATTTTCTCTTAAAATCTATTAAACCGCAGGGAGCGGAAAAAACAAGTGGAAACCCAAAGGTTTTGCGTTTTTTAATCACCTTTTTAAAAATCGTTAACATTGCCTTAATTTTACCGGGAGGCCGTGTTTCTAAAACCTGGGCATAATCTGTATAATATCCCCACGGGCGGTTTTGATGATGGCCACATGGAAAAACAGCTTTCTTCGTGATCGCGCGGGTGCGGCGGCGCTAGCTCTCTGCGTACTCGGAGCGCTTATCTCGGCGTACCTGCTGGTGGCGGATTTTTTGCTCGGGGGCGCTGAGTTCTGCCTCACGGGGCAAGGCTGCGACGTGGTAAGGGAGAGCCGGTACTCGCGCATGGGCGGCATCCCGGTCCCGCTGCTCGGCGTTCTGGGTTACGCGGCTATGGCAGCAGCCGCGCTCTCGCCCCTTGGGCGCAGGACGAAATGGAGTCTTCTTTTTCCGCTCTCTGCAGCCGCCGTGGGCTTTTCGGCCTATCTCACCTACCTTGAGCTTTTCATAATAGAGGCGATTTGCTCCTGGTGCGTCGCCTCAGCCGCAATCGCGGTGGCGCTGTTTGCGCTCTCGGGGCTTTGGAGGGACAGGACGGCCGAGGGCGCCTCCGCCTTTAAGTCCCTTGCCGGAGCGGCCGTGGTATTCGTGCTCGTGTTTGCCGCCTCCTACTCGATTCACTCCCCTTCTCCCGGCGAGGCCCCCCCGTCAAGCGCCACCTTTTACCAGGTGAGCCTCGCGAAATACCTCTCGGACCGGGGAGCGACCATGTACGGCTCTTACAACTGCGGTCACTGCCAGACGCAGAAGGAGCTTTTCGGAAGCGCCTTCGGCTACGTCGCCTACGTTGAATGCAGCCGCACCGGCCCCGACCCCAATCCCGCGCTCTGCGCGACTAAGAACATAAGGAGCTACCCCACCTGGGAGATCGAGGGAGATCTTTACGAGGGGGTAAGGACGCTTGAGCAGCTCGGGCGGATCTCCGGCTACTCGGACGAGTGATAACTCCCCCGTCCCGCGCCAAGGCTTTACGATCACTTGCGGTTTTTGACAGGGGACTTTTATTGATTATTCTTATCCGAACGTTTGTATCATGAATGACATGCCGCCGCCGAAGCGGCGGAGAGGTGAAGGGTGGAGAAAAGAAACGACGGATTATCATTTATAGTATGCTGCAACAAGTTCGGCTGGACCAGATCCTGGGGCATCAGCAGGGGACGCCTTCAGCTCGGCTTGGGAATTGTGGGGACATTCGTGCTCGGCGCGGTGTTCTCCTTTTTCTTTTCCTACAAGTTCTACGGAGAAGTGGAAACGGTACGGGCGGAGAAGCAAGAGGAGATAAACGAGCTGCTCGACGCCGTCGAGGGGATGTCGCACGACATAATCGTTGACAAGCGCCTTGAGGATAAGTTCATAAAAAGGGTTCTCAGGCTTGAGAAAAAGCTCGTCTCCATGGAGAAGAGGCTCTCGACTAAAAAGCAGAGAAGAACTCCCCAGATAGGCGGGCGCGGGTTCCGGGCAGACGACATCGGAGATGATTACTTCAACGCGGTCGAGAAGGACATAGACCGCCTTGCCGACACCCTCGCGGTCATTCCCTTCGGAAAACCCGTCTCAAGTGGGATATCCTCGCGCTACGGCTACAGGAAAAACCCATTCTCGGAGGCGAGGGAATTTCACGGCGGAATTGACTTCAGGGGGAAGCTAGGTACCGAGGTCGTCGCCACGGCCGACGGCGTGGTCGACAAGGCCAAGAGCGTGAAGGGCTACGGCAAGCACATCGTCATCAAGCACAAAAAAGGCTACAAAACTCTCTACGGGCACCTCTCCAAGATAGAGGTCACCAAGGGCCAGAGGGTCGTTGCGGGAGAGAAAATAGGGGAGATCGGATCGACAGGCCGCTCAAGCGGGCCCCATCTTCACTACGAGATAATAAAGCACAGAAGAAGAATCAACCCCAGCAAATACATAAGATAAGGGGAGGGGCTGTAACATGTACAAGAAGCAGAAAGGTAGTAAAAAGAACTCAGACGCCGTCGAGACGATTATCGGCGCGGGCGCCGTGTTCGAGGGAAATGTCTCGTGCGAGGGATCGATGAAGGTCGAGGGAACTCTCAAGGGAGACGTTAAAGTCGACCACACCTTGGTGGTCGGCCCTAACGGCTCGGTCACCGGCGACATTAACGCCGGAGGGATCATCATATTCGGAGAAGTAAACGGGAAGATAGACGCCAGGGCGCTTGAGATCAAAAGCACGGGGAAAATAACGGGAGAAGTTCTGGTCGAAACCCTGATAACCGAGGCCGGGGGCTCTATGAGAGCCAAGTGCGAAATGAAAGGCCCCGCGAAGACAGGAGACCCGGAGGACCAGGTGCTGACCGTCTCCTACTCCAAGCAGTAAGCCCCTAGTGGTGGCTGCGCTTCTGTGCGGCCGCAGGATCAAGAACGGGGGCCGTAACCGATATCCGCGCGCCCGAGCGGAACCTTAACTCCAAAACCACGCTCTCTCCCATGTCGCCCGAGAGACCCATGAGCATCACGTGGGAGCCTCCGGGGGAAAGCGCCGCGGAAGCGCCGGAGGGAACCGCGATTGAAGAAACCTCCTTCATCACCATGGAATCAGAGCCCTCCTTCATCTCGATAACGTGAAGCGAGGCCTCTGCGGAGCAGCCGCAGCTCACTTCCAGAAGCTCGTCGGCCCCGGCGGGGTTCTCTATGACCATGTAGGCGGCGGTAACGGAAGTGCCGGGGGGATTCTGCCTCACCCACGGATCCTTAACCGATATTCCACTCTCGCCCCGCGCGAAGGGGGCGGCAAGCAGGAAAACAAGGAAAACCAGCAGGGTTTTTCTAGGGGTCATGGGTGCTCACAGAAGAAGGCGTTTTATGTCATCGGCCATTTTTTTCGGGTCAAGTTTTTCCTTCGGGTAGCGAAGCTCAATCTCCCCGCCCGGGCCTATCAGGTAAACAGCGGGCGAGTGGATAACCAAGTAGCCGTCCTCTGATGTCTCCTGCTGCTTTGAATAAAAGGTTCCGCAGGCGTCGCTTACCCCCTTTATGGCCTCCTCAGAGCCCGTAAGTCCGACTATGCGGTCGTGGAAAAACGGTATGTAGACCCCGAGCTTTTCCGTGGTGTCGCGCGAGGGATCAACGGTTATGAAAAGCGCCTCGACCCTCTCGTCTCCCACGAGATCGAGCACCTCGCCGAGCAGCCCCAGCGTGGTGGGACATATGTCGGGGCAGTTGGTAAAGCCGAAATTAAGCAGGATGACCTTGCCCGAGTGATCAGAAAGAGAGAACTTCTGGTTTCGGTGGTCGGTGAGCGAAAAATCAAAGGCGGGGCGGCGGAACTCGTCCCCGTGAAATTCCGCTTCGCCCGTGCGAAGAAACCCCAGGACCGCAAGCCACACGAGGGCGATCAGGACCAAGGCGGTTAAAGGCAAGTAGTATCGTCTCATTTTAAGCGACCCCCAAACAGTTTAGAGCAGAAAATATACACCACCTTTTCAATTAGACAAAAAAAGAGCGCCTCAGGGGGGCCGAGGCGCTCTCTATTACAAAAAGGAGGATGAAGGATGATATTGATCAATGTTTCTAATCAACACTATTATAAAATATAAGTAATTTACTTAAACTGTCAAGAGAAAATTAAAAAAAAATTAAAACGGCAAAAAAAGCGGGCAGGGCGCCTGAGCGCCGTACCCGCTTAAATATGCTTCCTGGAAAGCAGGGGATATTACATCATGCCGCCCATGCCGCCCATGCCGCCCATCGGTCCGCCCGGGGCGCCGCCGCCACCGTCTTCTTTTTCAATCTCGACGACGAGCGCTTCAGTGGTGAGCAGAAGACCCGCGACGCTTGCCGCGTTCTGCATTGCGGTCCTGGTCACCTTCGCGGGATCGAGAATACCGGCCTTTATGAGATCCGTGTACTCGAGCTTAGCGGCGTCAAAGCCGTTTGAGCCCTTCTGGTTGCTTACCTTCTCTACCACTATGGAACCGTCCCATCCGGCGTTTACGGCTATTCCCCTGAGGGGTTCTTCAAGCGCCCTTCTGACGATGTTCACTCCGGCCTGCTCCTCGGGGTCCGCGCCGCCATACTTGTCGACCGCGGCTATGGCCCTTATGAAGGCCACGCCTCCGCCTGCAACTATTCCTTCCTCTACCGCCGCCCTAGTGGCGTTAAGGGCGTCTTCCACCCTGTCCTTTTTCTCTTTCATCTCGGTTTCGGTGGCGGCTCCAACCCTGATCACTGCCACGCCTCCGGCGAGCTTAGCGAGGCGTTCCTGGAGCTTCTCCCGGTCGTACTCACCGCTTGCCATCTGTATCTGGCTTTTGATCTGGTTTATGCGGCCCGCTATGGAACTCCTGGTTCCGGCGCCTCCGACAAGGGTTGTGTCGTCGCGGTCTATGACGATTCTCTTCGCCTTTCCGAGATCGGTTATCTTCGCGTTCTCAAGCTTCATGCCGGCCTCTTCGGATATCACCTGTCCTCCGGTGAGAAACGCTATGTCCTCGATCATGGCCTTTCTGCGATCCCCGAACCCCGGAGCTTTTATGGCCGCGACCTTGAGCGTTCCCCTGATCTTGTTCACAACGAGCGTCGCGAGAGCCTCTCCCTCAACGTCCTCCGCGATTATCAAAAGGGGCGAGGTGCTTCTCGCCACTTCCTCAAGAAGCGGGAGAAGGTCCTTCATGTTAGCTATTTTCTTATCGTAAAGAAGAATGAGCGGATCCTCAAGCTCAACCGTCATCTTCTCGGGCTCGGTGACGAAGTAAGGGCTTAGGTAACCCCTGTCAAACTGCATTCCCTCCACCACCTCAAGCTCGGTATCAAGGCTTCTTCCCTCTTCAACGGTGATAACCCCGTCCTTTCCCACCTTCTCCATGGCGTCGGCTATGATGCTTCCGACGTTTTTGTCCCCGTTAGCCGAAACCGTGGCCACCTGGGCTATCTCCATGCGTCCCTTAACCTGCTTGCTTGACTTACTTATGCTCGTGGTCACCACCTCGACCGTCTGGTCTATTCCCCTTTTAAGCTTCATGGGGTCGTGTCCCGCGGCGACAAGCTTTATGCCCTCGCGGTATATCGCCTGGGCCAGTAGGGTGGCGGTCGTGGTGCCGTCTCCGGCCACGTCGCTAGTCTTTGAAGCGACTTCCTTTACCATCTGGGCTCCCATGTTCTCGAACTTGTCCTCAAGCTCTATTTCCTTTGCAACCGAAACCCCGTCTTTCGTTACTACCGGAGCTCCGAACGTTTTTTCTATAAGCACGTTGCGTCCCCTGGGACCCAGCGTCGCCCTTACCGCGGCCGCGAGCTTGTTAACGCCCTCGAGAATCTTCTCTCTGGCCTCTGTGTCAAATAACAGATCCTTTGCCATCTTATTACTTCCTCCTTGGTTAATCTATCACTGCGAGTATTTCGTGTTCGGGGATAATCAGGTAATCCTCGCCGCCGTACGAAACTTCGCTTCCACCGTATTTTCCGAAAATAATCTTGTCGCCGGGCTCTACGTCAAGCGGAAGAATATCTCCGTTTTCAAGAAGCCTTCCCTTACCCACGGCAACAACCTCCGCTTCCTGAGGTTTCTCAGCAGCGGTGTCGGGGATTATGATCCCCCCTTCTGTCGTCTCAGACATATCAAGACGCCTTATCAAGACCTTGTCATGTAGCGGTCTCATTCCCATCTCAAATACCTCCTTTTTAACTTTTTAAAGCCGGATTGGCACTCCTGTCTGCCAAGTGCCAATTATAAAATAAGCACGTTTTTGCGAGTGTCAAGGGATGGGGGGAAAAACAGGGCCAGAAGAAGGCGGCTTGAGGGAGAGTTAAAAAAGCTGAGGCCGCCCGAAGGCTGGCCTGGGCGACCTCGTTACTACTTCTACACGTGGCAGATTAGCTAACGTAAATAATACCGTCTGCAAGATCGAATGTCGAGACCGGGCCCCGGAGCGGCTCTCAGGCCCACATCGCTTTGAAGGGAACCGGCCAAAGCCCTTCGCCGAGCGACCCCGCAATTTTTATAACACGAGTTCCGCGATTTTATCAGCAAAGCAATTTTTTTGCCGGAAACCGGAACCAAGGATGACGTTTTGCCCGCGCTAAAAATCATTCAGCCCTCTCTCCGGCACCTCTCCCGAATCCGGCAAGCTCCAGAAACGCCCGTCATGAACGATGAAGAAGCCGGAGAGAGAGACTTGTTCAACATAAGTCTCATCTTCACCGCAGAAGCATCTCTGCGCCCGGAAAGCGCGCGTCCTATTTCTTCGCCTTCTCCGAAAGCTCGATCAGCTTCTCTAGCGCCTCCATGGGGGTCATGTTCATGAGATCAAGGGCCGCCAGGTCCTCAGCCAGAAGCTCTTCCTTTCGAAATGCAGTCTCGGATTCCCCGTCCGGCTCCGCGTCGAAAAGAAGAAGCTGCCCGCCTAGCATCGACTGGGAGAGGTCGGCCTTGAACTTCTCAAGGGAAAAAAGAACCTTCCTTGCCGAGTTAAGAACCTTCGAGGGAACCCCGGCAAGGCGCGCCACCTGTATCCCGTAACTGTGGCTCGTGGCTCCGGGGAGAAGCTTCCGGAGAAACAGTATCTCTCCCCCCCGCTCCTTTACCGCCACGTTAGAGTTAGTGACCCCGGGCTTTACGTCCGCTAGGTTTGAGAGCTCGTGGTAGTGGGTGGCGAAAAGGGTGAGGGGCCCCAGATCGTAGAGATACTCGGATACCGCCCACGCTATGCTCATCCCGTCAAATGTGCTCGTGCCCCGCCCGATCTCATCAAGTATGACGAGGCTCCTGGGGGTGGCGTTCTGCAGTATGTGCGCCGTCTCGACCATCTCCACCATGAAGGTTGACCGCCCCGCCGTTAGGTTGTCTGACGCCCCCACCCTTGAGAATATCCGGTCAACAACCCCGAGGCGCGCCGCCCGGGCCGGAACGAAGCTTCCCATCTGGGCCATGAGCGATATAAGCGCCACCTGCCTTATGAGGGTCGACTTGCCCGACATGTTAGGCCCCGTGATGATCATGAAGCGGTCCGCTTCTGAATCGAGGGTGACGTCGTTTGGAACAAAGCTTGTTTCAAGGCTTATCCTCTCTACCACGGGGTGGCGGCAGTCTTTAAGTTCGACAATGGAACGGGAGACGAATCCCGGCGCGCAGTAACCGTATCGCGAGGCGATCTCGCCCATTGAGCAGAGAACGTCGGTCTCCGCAACCACAGACGCCGTGGCCTTTATGCGCCTAGCCTCCGCGGCCGTTTTTTTGCGCACCTCCTCGAAAAGCGAGGCCTCAAGCTCTGCTATTTTTTCCGCGGCGGTGAGTATCTGCTCTTCGTATTCCTTTAGCTCCGGCGAGATGAAGCGTTCGCTTCCCGCGAGGGTCTGTCTTCTGGAGTAATCCTCCGGTACAAGAGAAAGCTTTGAGTTAGTTACCTCTAGGTAATAGCCGAAAACCCTGTTGTAGCCGATTTTAAGGTTAGATATCCCCGTTCTCTCCCTCTCCCGCCCCTCAAGCTCCGATATCCATTTCCGCCCGTCGCTCTGGATCTTCCGCAACCGGTCAAGCTCGGGAGAAAACCCTTCCCTTATCACGCCTCCCTCTCGCACGAAAACTGGCGGGGTCTCGACCAAGGCGTCCTCGAGATAATCGCGAAGATCCCGGAAATCATCCATCCTCTCACGGAGGGATGAGAGAGCCTCCGAGCGAAGATCCCACATGGCGTCGCGGAGCCTTTCTATGTAAAACGAGGAATCCCTGAGCGAGGCGAGGTCCCTTGGTCTCGCGGAAGGGGTTTCGATACGGTGTATGAGCCTCTCAAGATCGCCTGTCTTGTGAAGCGCATCCATCAGGTCTTCTCTTGCGGAGAGGTTCTCAAACAGTTCCCCCGCGGCCTCCTGTCTTTTTTTTATTTCCTCGACGCAAAGCAGGGGATAGCTCATCCAGCGGCGAAGGAGCCTCGCGCCCATTGGCGAGCGGGTCTCGTCCATTACGCCGAGCAGTGAGTGCTTAAAGGACCCTTCGGCTGAGGTCCTTAACTCAAGGTTCCTAGCAGTCCACTCGTCTATTTTCATGTAGTCGACCGTGTCGTAGTACCTCGGGAATTCTACTTGCGGCAGGAAATCTCTCTGCGTTTCCCTGAGATAGTCGAAAAGTACTCCGCAGGCCAGAACGCAGCCGGGTTTTTTCTCGATCTCGAGGGCCTCGAGGGTAAGTACCGCGAAGCCGTCTCGGAGAATCTCCCCGCAACGCTCGAATTCCCATTTCCAAGATTCGATCTTGGTTACAAGCGTACGGGGGTTAGCATCTAGCAGGGATTTAAGCCAGGGCGGGTCTGCATCTTGATCCGGGATGAGAATCTCCCTCGGAGCTACGTGCGCAAGCTCTGAGAGAAGGTCCTGCGGCGAGGGGAAAAAAGAGGTCCGAAACTCCCCTGTTGAGATATCGCAGAAACAGAGAGCGAAGCCGTTTTCTTCCTCCGTGACGCACGCGAGGAAATTGTTGCTCTTTGACTCGAGGTTTTCTGAATCAAGGACGGCTCCCGGCGTGAGAACCCTCACGACCTTTCTCTCGACAAGCCCTCTTGTTTGCTTCGGATCGCCTACCTGTTCACAGATTGCCACCTTCTTTCCGCTTCCGAGAAGTTTCGATATGTGGGGCTCGGCGCTGTGAAAGGGAACACCGCAGAGCGGCACGGGGTTTTTCTTGGAACGGTCTCTCGAGGTAAGGGCAATTCCAAGTATTTCAGACGCTACCTTCGCGTCGTCGTAGAACATCTCGTAGAAATCCCCAAGTCTGAAAAGAAGTATGGTATCTGGATACTGCTTTTTTACGCTAAGGTACTGACTCATAAGGGGGGTCTGCGAACTCATGGAAGCATTATTATACTGAATTCTCACGGAGACTTCAGAACTGCCGCAGTACAGAAATACACGATCAGGACTCATGTAAAGCGAGAAAAAACGCAGGAAAAATCGAAGAACTAAGGCTTCGGTTACAAAAGATATAGAAACGGGATATTTTTCGAAATCTGGAAAAAAGGTAGATTGCTTTCCCAATCAGGTGAAAAACAAAATTTTAAGACTGTTACCGGAAAACTGATAGCATCCGTAGAGATTTCGTTCCCACTCTTAACACGCACGCTCCAAAATCATACCGTCGTGAAGTGGCAATTAAAAAGCGGATAATAAAACACAGGGCCGATTACCTTTATCAAGTAACCGGCCCTGTGCCTTTTAATAATCCCAGTAGTCAACTAACAGTATAGTTCATTCGGGAGAACTACACTTAGCAGCATCAAAGTCGACAATTCTGGTAACGTCCTCACGCATATCATTCTCCCCCTTAAGCGCTAGCACCATATTCTCCGTTTTGGTACGAGCCGGGTCAGTAGCAGTAACACCAGTTTCTATTATAGTGGACGAAGCCACCGTAGCTACCGGTACGCCATCTACCGTAACCGACACATTCTCGGAGTTTCCAGCAATCTGGACAACATCCACAACTGCATCCATCGCCCAGTCTTTGAGGTGAATCTCGTCGCCTGCGACGAAATCTGCGATTGTATCAGCATTCTCGCCATCGTTGAAGACGCCGAAAACATCGCCGTCGTTTCCGGCTCCACTCGTGAGCGTGTTTTTACCCGCACAACCGACGAGTACATCTGCGCCATCGCCGCCGGTAATCATATCGTCACCTTCGTGACCCAGAATCGTTGCTCCGTCAGCAGACTCCGAGGTAAGCGTATCGTTATATCGCGTAGCGTGAAGAACCTCGACATTGGCAGGAACAGCTTCGGTAAAACCAGTTGTTTGGTCCTCCTCAGTCGCTGCCTTCTTGTAGGCCGCAAAGATTATCGCATCTTCACAGCGTTCTACCAACGGCGTCGTGGTTTTATCGTCACAGGTGGCATCACTGTTATCAGCGACTTCCGTGATATTATCTTCGGCGTCAGCGTGATATGTATCACTACCCATACCGCCTTGAATCGTGTCGGTACCAGCACCGCCGGTAAGCGTGTCATGGCCCGCGTCACCATTGATCGTGTCGTCGTCTGCGCCACCATCGATCGTGTCGTCGCCTTCACCGCCGTTAATCGTGTCGTCGCCCGCGCCGCCGGTAATCGTGTCGTCACCCATACCGCCGTTAAGCGGACTGTCGTTACCTATACCGCCGTCAATCGTGTCGTCACCCGCACCGCCGTTAATCTCGTCGTTACCCTCGCCGCCTTTAAGAACATTGGCTCTATAGTCACCAGTAAGATTGTCATCTCCGCCACTCCCCGTAAGATTCTCAATGCTACTGACGTCTTGCTTCGTGGTACCATCCTCTCCATCCCCATCATGGTCTATCTCTTCATCTCTGACGATCACATCATCAGCAGCATCGCCACCTGTTGGCACAGGTGCTTCAGTGCCGGTATCAACCTCAGCAATGCTAACTGTTACTCCTGCGGTTGAACCTGCATAACTTGCTGTATCACTTCCCGCACCGCCTTTAAGCGTATCGGCTCCTGCAAGGCCAGTAAGAGTATTGTCTTCACCGTCACCGGCAAGCATGTCGTCAAAGGCTGAACCTTTGAGGTTCTCAACGCTTGTGAAAGAATCCCTGGCACCCTCACCCTCTGACCTTATGTCATCGCTGGTGAGATCAATCTGCACACCTTCAGTAGAATCTTCATAGGTCGCGGTATCGCTACCCTCACCGCCGTCCAGATCATCGTCGCCCGGACCGCCTTCAAGCGTATCGTCACCCTCGCCACCAAAAAGCATGTCGTCATCCGGACCGCCGTCTAGCGTATCGTCACCCGCGCCACCGTAAAGCGTGTCGCGACCATCGCCACCGTTAAGAGTGTCTTTGCCTGCGTCGCCGTAGAGCTCGTCGTCGCCCTTCATACCGCTAAGAACATCGTTTCCGTCTCCACCGCAGATGAGTTCATCTTCGTCCCCTCCATTCCACGTATTGTTGTTGCTTCCCAAGTTACGACATTCAGGATCCGCTATCACAGTTTCCGTCACGGTCTCCGTTGGCCCCGCCACGGTCTCCGTTACAGTTTCCGTCACGGTCTCCGTCACGGTCTCCGTTATGGTTTCCGTATCCTCGTCAAAGCATGACGGAAGAACCAGCAACGCGGCCAGAAGAAGTACTAACATGCCGATCATGGACACACTCTTGCCCCCCGCGCGTCCTGACCGTCTATATGGCATTCCGTTAAAATTAAACATCTTATTCATTTACCTCCTCATGAATTGTTTCCGTATTTCGAGTAAAACTTAACATCATCGCTAATTAATTTACATGAAAACACACTGAAGTGTCAACATATTTTTTCAACTTTGCTAAATATAACCGCTTCGGAAATCAAACGGCACGGGAAACCAGAAACCTCCCGTCTAACTCAAACAATAACACTAACAAAACCGAATTTCAACCTATTTAATAAAAACTGAAGCTCACGGACAAATCAAGCACCGCCGCGCTTCACTACGGTTGTATCCAACCACCCGCTCAAATCCAAGTCAAAATCATAACTCACAAGCCGCGTTTCGCAAACATCCAAATCTAGATTTCGTAAACCCGGACGACCCGGACCGCGCTAAATCCCCTTGAGTTCAGAGCCCCGTCGCGGATGTTCCTTTCTCCAGCGAAGCCTGTTAAGCGCATTCACGAAAGCCTTCGCGCTCGCGACTGAAATATCGGTATCAACTCCCTGTCCCTGCGATATCACTCCCTCATCAGATATCCTGACCGTAACCTCTCCCTGGGCGTCGGTTCCGCCGGTTATAGAGGACACGGAAAAAGTCTCAAGCCTCGGGTCAAGCCCCGTCGCCTTCTTAACCGCCTTGAAAATCGCGTCCACGGGCCCCGAGCCCGTCTCGGAAACCGAGATCTCCTCCTCTCCCGCCATGATCGTTACGCTCGCCTCGGGCGATGTGTCCGTTCCGCCCGAATAGCTGGCGGCTGTGAATTCGTAATAATCAGAGGAACGCAGAAACTCCTGGTTTATAAGGGCCTCTATGTCCTCGTCGAAAACATATTTCTTCTTGTCGGCAAGCGCCTTGAACTTCGTGAAGGCGTTCTCGAAAGCTTCTGTTTCAAGAGAATATCCGTACTCCTCCAGGCGGTCCCGAAACGCGTGGCGTCCCGAGTGCTTGCCGAGCACTATCTTGTTTGAGGGGATCCCGACTTCCTGCGGGGTCATTATCTCGTAGGTGATGCTTTCCTTTAGCACCCCGTCCTGGTGTATGCCCGCCTCGTGGGCAAAGGCGTTTGCCCCGACTATCGCCTTGTTAGGCTGCACGTTAACCCCGGTGACCTGGGAAACGAGCCTGCTCGTTGGATATATCTGGGTCGTGTTTACCCCGAAGCCGTAGGGTTTCTTGTCGCTTCTTACGCTTAGGCCCATCACTATTTCCTCAAGCGAGGCGTTGCCCGCCCTCTCCCCGAGGCCGTTAACCGTGCACTCGACCTGCCTTGCCCCCTCGCTTATGGCCACGTGGGAATTCGCGACCGCGAGGCCTAGGTCGTTATGGCAGTGAACGCTGAGGATCACGTCGTCAAGGTTCGGGACGTTTTTCACAAGCGTATGGATTATGTAAGCGAATTCCTCGGGAATCGTGTACCCGACCGTGTCGGGGATGTTGATCGTTGTGGCTCCCGAGCGCACGGCCACGTCAACCGCCGTGCAGAGATAGTCTATATCCGTGCGCGTCGCGTCCTCGCAGGAGAACTCTACGTTGTCCGTATAGTTCCTCGCGTGCTTTACGGCGCCGCTTATCATCTCAAGGACCTGCTCCCTCGTTTTTCTCAGCTTGTACTTAAGGTGTATCTCGGATGTGGCGATGAAGGTGTGTATCCTCGGGCTCTCAGAATGCCGCACGGCTTCCCAGCCGCGGTCTATGTCCTTGAAGCTTGCCCTGCAGAGTCCCGCTATCTGGCAGCCCTTTATCTTCTGCGCTATTTTCTTAACGGACTCGAAGTCCTCTTCAGAGGATATGGGGAACCCCGCCTCTATTATGTCCACTCCCAGGCGCTCGAGCTGATAGGCGACCCTGAGCTTCTCCTCAGAGGTCATGCTGCAGCCCGGGGCCTGCTCGCCGTCTCGAAGCGTGGTGTCGAATATGTGTATGTAGTTGTTTTGCATCTTGGGGCCTTCTCTTCTAACCGCCGTAAAGGCAGGTATTTACACGCGCCGGGCGGGCTTGTCAAAAACAGTTTCTCCGTGCGCGCGCCCACTCTCAAACAGAATCCGTATGACCAAGATCCATGTCGGGACAGACGATATCGCGCACCGCGCGCTTAAGCTCCCTTATCTCGGGGAACCTTCCCGTCCGCTCGCGCGACCAGACAAGCACCTCGCCCGCCCGCACCTCGAAGATCCCTCCGCTTGAGGGAACAAGCGATACCCCGCCGAGATCCTCCCCGAAAGTGCCGAGAAGCTCCTGCGCCATCCACACGGAACGCGCAAGCCAGCCGCACTGCGTACAGTATTTTATCTCTACCATTCCGCTTTTACCCCTTAACTCTTCGCCCGAAGGCGCCTGCATGAAGCCGCCTCATACGTTTGATTATAAAAGGTAAAGGGGATATACTCAAAAAGCCGTAAGGAACTTTTTCCTTAATCAGACTTTTTCCCGGGGTGAGAACAAAAAGATGAAAAACCGAATTTTTCTCGCAACCCTCGTTTTTGCGTGCGCGCTCTTTCTGTCCGCCCAGCCCTCAGAGGCGGCCGACAGCGCAAAAGGTCAGGAAGTCTACAACACCTACTGCGCCCTTTGTCACGGCCCGACGGGTCTTGGCGACGGAGTGGGGGCCGCAGCGCTTGACCCGAAGCCGAGGGACCTATCGAGCGCCGCCATCCTTGAGACCTACACAGACGAGTTCCTAGTTAACGTGATAACAAACGGCGGGATGGCTGTCGGCAAATCCCCGGCCATGCCCCCCTGGGGCGGGGTAGTAAGTCCCGAGGACATAGAAAACGTGGTGGCGCACATAAGGCAGAACCTCTGCAAGTGCGAATATAAGAAGTAAGCGGGTATCGGACCTTATCACAACCTCTCGAAACAGATATGTTTTCCTGATGTATTGTTCGTAGAGCGTTGAGTGTGATGAGCGGGAGAGACAGGGATTATGCGCGTACAGTCCAAAGTCCTAAAAGACGCGCTGGATCTTCCACATGGTGCGCGGTTTTGGCCCTAGCCCCAAGTACGGATTCTAAACCATGATAACAAGGACAGAACTTCTGGAGATTATAGCCAACGGCGAGAATTCGGGCGTCGAGTTCAAACGCGACACCCTGCGAAACTACAACTTGGCAAAAGAACTTGTCGCCTTTTCCAATCTCGACGGGGGAATGGTGCTTCTCGGCGTTGAGGATGACGGAAGCATCTCAGGTCTGACCCGAAACCGTCTTGAAGAATGGGTAATGAATGTGTGCCGGGACAAGATCAGACCCGGCATAATCCCGTTTTTTGAAATAATCAAAGAAGTGGAACCCGGCAAGGATGTTGCGATTGTCCGTGTCCCGCGCGGCAGCTACGTACACAGCCAGTGGCATAATAACGGACACGCCTACTATATACGGGTAGGGACGCAAAGCCGTGAACCGACTCAAGAGGAACTGGGGCGATTATTTCAACAACGAGGCATGGTTCGCGCCGAAATGCAACCTGTTTCCGGAACGACGATCAATGATCTGGACCGTCGCCGTCTTAAAGACTACTTCGGACGTATTCGTCAGCAAGATATTCCCGGTGACGGCGACGACGCGGGATGGCGGAATTTATTGATAAACACCGACATTATGACTGAAGATGGAGTAACCCTTGCCGGCATGCTGCTGTTCGGAATCACGCCAAACCGGTATCTGCCCCAAGCCGGAATTGATGCCGTCGCATATCAGGGAACGGAAAAAGAATACGAGGCAAAAGAACGAGGACAGTTGCGGGGAGCAATGACACCGCTTATAGACAAGAACGGAAACCTTCTGGAGGCGGGTCTGGTGGAGCAAGCGGTAAGTTTTGTCCGGCGAAATACACCTGTACATTCCCATCTTGAAGATGGCGCTCGTCGTGTCGACACTCCAACATACCCAGAGGAAGCAATCAGGGAAACTATAGTAAACGCCCTGATCCACAGGGATTATCTTCTTTCAGGCACTGATATTGAGCTAGCAATTTACGAGGACCGACTTGAAGTAATCTCGCCCGGGAAGCTTCCAAACGGCATAACTCCGCACCGCATGCGTCTAGGAACCCGAGCCGCTCGGAACAACCTCCTTAAGGATTTTATGCGCGACTATAGATATCTGGAACATATGGGAATGGGAGTACCCAGAAAAATCATAAAAGGAATGAAGGAACACAACGGTTCCGACCCGCAATTGATCGAAGAAAACGAACGTTTCACGGTGCGGCTGTTCTCGGCAAAGCACTCTCAAACAGATAAAGAATAATATCTACAAAGAATCTTCCGTGGCTCTCCTGAATCTGCAGATACAAGGAAAGTCTATATCAGAGTGCTCGCTGAGCAATTTATGACCCTCCGTCTTTATGAACGCTTCCGTGGCGAAGTTCGTCAATCGCTTCCTCAGAATCCGTCGCCAAGCTCACCGGGCCAAGTGCCGTAAAAAACGCTGATATCTTCTATCGGGCTTATGTTCTGCAAACGCGCCAGTTCCTCGACAGTCGGAGATTCCCAAAATGACCACGGCGAAATTTCAGCACCCTCGTTCAAACGATCCTGCGGGTGGTTCCGTATACCGTCTTTTTTATCTTGCCTGTTCATCATTACTCCTCCCTCTCATCTTATATACCACGAAGCGGCAAACCCCGGAATCGTAGGTCCCGAGGACATAGAAAACGTGGTGGCGCACATAAGGCAGAATCTCTGCAAGTGCGAGTACAAGAAGTAGGGACGTAAAAAAGCGCGGAAGCTACGGGAAAGTCCCGCAGGCAGCCGCGCCCTTTTCCTTATTATATATATAAGCCTTTTTCAGACTCCCCTTTTCTCAAGACCCGGGGGAAGCTCTCCGTAATAGGGAGACTCCTCCTCGTACATCTCGAGGATTCTCTCCTTCGGCATATCCGGCATGTCTTCTGTGAAACCGAACATCCTGCATATGTGCCTTAACTCCTCCTCCCTTCCGGGAAGCGGGTCCATCGGCTGTATCAGTTTCTGCTGCTCAAGCTCAGCTCGCACATCCTGATCCTCAGCAAGCGGAGTTCCGTACTGGTTGTAGTGATAGAGCCTGTCAAACCTTTTCCTCGGTCTCTGCCCGGGGTCCTCGGCCGGATATCCCACCGTCATAAGCCAGATCGGAACTATGTTCTCGGGAGTCCCTAAAACCTTCGGGAACTCGGCTGGCTTTCTCCCCGTGGCGATAAGACAGCACCCAAGGCCCAGATCCGTTGCCGCGAGCATGGCGTTTGCTATGGCCTGGCCCGCCTCGACTCTCAGGAGGTCCTCAGCCCTGTCCCTGGGAAAACTCATCAGCCTCGGATAGGTGCTCTCTGTCAGTATCTTGTAGGTCCAGCCGTGGGCCGCGGTTATGGCCCTTGCGGGAAACAGCACCTGGAAGGTCTGTATGAGTTCCTTGTACCAGGCGTCCATGTTTATAAGCCACGCCACAATAATCGGGGCCTGGCGCAGGTGAATCTCGTTAAACGGGGATCCGCACTCGACTATCTGCTCGAACTTCTCGGGGGGATAGGTTTTTTTGTCTATCACTATCGCCTCGGTCGAGTTGCAGTTGCCCTGGCATGAGCAGTACCGCGACGCCTGGAGCATCTTCTGTATCTTCCAGTCCTCAACTTCCTTCCAGGGCTTATAGAACCGGAAACTTCTCCTCGTGCCCATCGCTTCAAAAACTTCCATGTGAAATTCCTCCTTTGTCTCTAGTTTGTTCTTTCAAGTCTCTCCCCCGCTCCGCTGCCTAAAGCGTGGTCCAGCCGCCGTCTATCACGAGATCGGAACCCGTTACGTACCGGGCTTCGTCAGAAGCCAGGTAGAGCACCGAATGGGCCACTTCCTCGGCCTCGGCCCTTCTAACCAGCGGAACCATCTCGGCCGCTATCGCGTCAAGCTGCTCCTCAGCATCCGGCGGGTTTCCCATGAACTCGGGGTCCATCTTGGTCTTTATGTAGCCTGGGCAGACGGAGTTTGTCCTTATGTTCTCCTTCGCGTGATCAAGGGCCATGCTTCTCGTTATCTGCCTTACCGCCCCTTTTGAGGCGTTGTACGCGACGCAGCCCTCCATCCCCACGATACCCAGCACGCTTGAGTTGTTGATTATGGAGCCCCCGCCGCCCTCGGCCATGAGCGGAACGACGTACTTGCTCACGAGAAAAACCCCTTTCACGTTTATGTTGATCGTCCTCTCCCAGACATCATCCGAGGTGGTGACGACGGTGCCGCCCTCAAAAATCCCGGCGTTATTAAACAGTATGTCCACCTTTCCGAAATCGCCGTAGAAGGCCTCGACCACCCTCTTTACGTCATCTTCCTTTGAAACGTCCCCGGGATAGGCCCTTATCTCCCCGGGACCCGGGTTCTCGGCCACCACTTCCGAAAGCCTTGCAGCCGTTCTAGACATGATGCCCACATCGGCCCCTTCCGCGGAGAACAGAAGCGCCGTCGCCTTTCCTATTCCATCTCCCCCGCCCGTTATGAGCGCCGTTTTTCCAGTGAGTCTTCCCATTTTTATCCCCCTTGCTTCGGGTTAAAACCCTGCTTTTTTAAAAGTTTCATTATATAATAACCTATCATGAGCGGCGGAAAATCCTTTGCGGCGACGACGGGGCCCGGTTTCGGGTCTTTTCCGAAATCCTGGTCCGCAGTCACGAGGGACTTCACCGGGAAGGGAAGGCTCGGCAATGAAGGGGCATCTTCATGATTGAATATGACAAATTTCGAAATTCCCTGAAACGCCTCGAGGAACAGCACGGAAACCACCGCGGTATAGACGACCTTCAGCTGAATTCGATAATGCGGGAAGCTGTGGCTGAGTCAGTCATACACAGGTTTGAGATCTGTTACGACTGCCTCTGGAAGGTGCTGAGACGCCACCTCGTAGAGGAGCTTGGCGTTCCAGGTGCCCCAAACAGCCCGAAGCCTGTTTTCAGACTGGCTTTTGAAAACAACCTCCTTCCCTCGCCGATCGAAAAATGGCTTGATTACGCAAACAGCCGCATCAATACAAGCCACGACTATGATGAGGGCAAAGCCAGAAGATGCCTTGGAATCATAAACGACTTTATTGACGATGCCGCAGGTCTTTATGAAACAATGAGTGGAGAAACATGGAACCAGTAAAACCCATTGACATCTCTTCTGAGCAGCACCGCGTTCTTCTCGCGCTGCTTAAAAAACATCTTCCGAATACCCGCGTCTGGATATACGGTTCCCGCGCGAAATTCACCGCGAAAAAGAGCTCGGACCTCGATATGGTGGTATTTGCCCAAAGCGGGCAGAAGATGCAGGTCGGCGATCTTCGGGAAGCTCTTGAACAAAGCGACCTTCCGTTTCGGGTGGACCTGTTTGTGTGGGATGATGTGCCCGAGAGATTCCAGAAAAAAATCGAGTCAGATCACGTAACCCTGGTTACTTCAGACCACGAAACGCAAGCAGTATGAAAAAGAGGCGGGCGGGGCCACGCTTGAAGCGCTTTTCGTATGGAGTCACCGGGAGGATGCCGCGCTCTGATTCCAAAGAGAGACGGAAACTCGGAATGAGTCTGCCTTTTCTCAAATTCCGCTGTATAATAGGGTTATGAGCAACGGAAAATCTTTCACGGCGGCAACGGTGCAAGCAGCCCCCGTTTTTCTCGACAGAAAAGGGACGGTCGAGAAAGTCGTAAGGCTTATAAAGGAGGCTGCGGGAGAGGGCGCGGAGCTAGTGGTTTTCCCCGAGGCGTTCATACCCACCTATCCCTACTGGCCCAAGGACCTCGGGTTCGGTCCCGAGAAAAAGCTCACCATGGATGCCCATGTCGAGCTTCACAGAAACTCGGTCGAGGTCCCGGGAGAGGACACGAAAAGAATCGGGGATGCGGCGAGGAAGGCGAAAACATGCGTCGTCATAGGGGTTAACGAAAAAGAGGGAGGGACGCTCTACAACACCATACTTTACTTCGGCAAGGACGGCTCCCTTCTCGGCAGGCACAGAAAGCTGATGTCGATTGACAGCGAGAAATGCGTCTGGGCTAACGGAACCGCGGAGGACGTAAGGGTCTTTGACACCGCCGTCGGGAAAGTAGGTGGGCTTTTCTGCTACGAGCACCACATGACCCTTGAGAAGTACGCGATGTTCACCAAGGGGGAGCAGGTGCACGTGGGGCTCTGGGGAGGGCACTCGTTCGTTAAGGACACGATGGACTTTGCAAGTCGCCAGTACGCATTTGAGGGGCAGGTGTTCGTCATAATCTCAGCCGGCTTCATCGAAGAGGATATGGTTCCCGATTCCTTCCCCCTTAAAAAGCAGACGATCTGGGACTACCCCGGGGGAAGCGGCATATTAAACCCCAGGGGACAGTATATCGTCGGCCCCGTATACGGAAAGGAGGAGATCCTCTACGCGGAGATCGACCTTGACCAGATAATAAGGGCTAAGACCGTTATAGACTCCGTGGGACACTTCTCAAGGCCCGACATATTCCGCTTTGAGATAATGGAGTGACGTTGCTTCGGCCAAGCCGCTTTTATTTATTCAGTGACATCCCATTCCCTGCCGACAGGCAAGGTCAAGTCCACACCCGGCGAGACAGTTACAGTGCCCTGTACCCGGTTATGGTAGGAGGTCCCAATCGAAACAACTGCGACCGAGTTTGTATTTGATTTCTCGACGTGCTTCGGCATGAATGGTAGAGACAAACGGGAATGGCTGGGGCACTAGGATTCGAACCTAGACTAGCGGATCCAGAGTCCGCTGTACTGCCGTTATACGATGCCCCAAGGTACGAAAAGAAGATTATTTACCCTAAACCCCCACAGTGTCAAACGAAAAGAAACTTCTTGTTGTTAACACGGTGTTTTGCTGAGGAACTTGGACGGTAACGGGTCTATAAAGGGTTTGAACATTGAATTCTTAACTTTTATGGTCTTCCAAAACAACCCGCCTTCTGCCGGAAACAATTTGCCGAATATAATTTGACCTGCGAATATTTTGAGTATTCTTGATTTAACCCGTCCCCATATATACAATAATGGCAGGGTATTGTGATTCATATCTATCCCCCAGGAGCAAAACTAAATGTTTCGAATAGAAATCGCGGGCCAGATGGCAGCTTGGCTTTTACGCATGCATAAGGGTTCAATGCCTCACCTGAAGTTAATGAAATTACTGTACTTAACCGAGAGAACCTGCATTGAACGATACGGCTGCCCCGCCTTGGGAGACTATCTAGTTTCAATGCCACACGGTCCGGTTCTCAACATAACACTAAACTATATGCGAGGAGTAGGGTGTCCGGAAAACGGATGGAGCAAATGGATATCTCCCATACAAAACCACGAAGTCTCGCTTGCAAGGGAGTACAAACCGGAAGAGTTGGATCTTCTCAGCGAAGTAGATATAGAAATCCTGCAGGAAGTGTGGAATCGGTTTGGTCTTATGGAAAAGTGGGATATCAGAGATTATACTCACAACTACTGTCCCGAATGGAAAGATCCGCAGGGTTCTTCTACCCCCATTACGTACAAGTATCTTCTTGATATGTTGGGATACGGAGAAAAATCTGCGGAAATAGCCGCTGAACTCGAAGCTCAGCGGCAGGTCAGGACAGCTCTGTTGTCTTAATTCAATTCCTTTCTCGGAAAAACACACGGCATATTAAAGATGTTTATCCCTTATCCAGGCATGGCATTCCTAGTTCCATCTAGCGGAGGATATCACCTGCACTTCATTATTACCAAACCTGTGCACAGGGATGAATCGGAAGAAGTGCTCGTAATAGGAATAACGTCTTCTGTGGTTGATCGTGATTTTACGCTTGACAGGGGAGACCATGAATTCATTAACCATAAGAGCTACATCAATTACCGCGATGCTCAAATACTGCCTGTAGAAAAGATAGGACAGAATCTTGACACGACAGACAGAGACAAGAAATTTATATTGAAAAGTACAGCCTCGCCAGAAGTCGTAAAACATATCTGCAAAGGCCTTAAAGAGTCCCGTTTTTCTCGTCCAGAGCACAGAAAGACAAGGAAGCCTGTCCAAGAAAACCCGGGGCGTGATTTCGCTTACGGAAAGAGCATCTACCTGTTTCATCAAAATTCCTGCCCAATAACCCATGTCTTGGCCAAGAAAACTTACTGAATAACCCGGGAAATTTCCTGTCGCCGGGGTTGATTACTCGGGGGCATCTGATAAATTAGCGTGTACGGAGGTGGCGCCTGCGAAGGCTGCGCGGCGTTTGACCCATGGATGAACCGAACCCGGAAATCCTAGAGACGTTTGAGAACAAAAACCCGGAGAGGGATTACGAAATCGAGATATCCTGCCCGGAGTTCACCTGCGTGTGTCCGAAAACAGGGCAGCCGGATTTTGCGACCATAACCATAAAATACGTCCCCGACAAACTCTGCGTGGAACTCAAGTCCCTTAAGCTCTACATGTTTTCCTACAGAAACACCGGGGAGTTCCACGAGCACGTGACAAACAGGATCCTAAACGACTTCGTCTCCGTGTGCGACCCCAGGTCGGTCGAGGTCACGGGAGACTTCAACGTCCGCGGGGGAATAAAGACGGTCGTTCGGGCCACGCACCGAAAAGACGCCTGAACTTCCCGGGCCCACGGTAACATGTACGTAAAAACCCAGATAATAATCACGGGAACGATAATATGCCTTATAATTCTGGTCGCGATTTTCGCGCCCGCGCTCTCCCCCTACGAGTACGACAAGACAGATTTCCCAAACGCGCTTCGCGCCCCTGACTCCGTGCACCTTATGGGAACGGACCAGGAGGGCCGCGACCTTCTGAGCAGGGTCATCCACGGCTCGAGGATATCGATTGCAGTCGCCGTGGGGACCGCGGCTATGGCCCTTGTCATCGGAACGGTCCTGGGGGCGGTTTCGGGGTACGCGGGAGGAAAAACCGACGAGCTGATAATGCGTACGGTGGACGTATTCTACGCCGTTCCCGATCTTTTGCTGATCGTCCTGCTCACTCTCGTTATCGGAACCGGGGTTACGGGCATCGTGATATCGCTGGGGGTGATGTCATGGATGAGGGTGGCGAGGATAGTGAGGGGAAGCGTGCTTCAGGTAAAGTCCTTTGAGTACGTCGAGTCGGCAAGGGCGCTTGGAGCCTCGCCCCGGACCATCCTTGTAAGGCACATTCTTCCGAACACGCTTAGTCCCCTTATAGTCACCGTCACGTTTTCTGTTCCCTACGCGATTCTTACGGAATCCACCCTTAGCTTTCTCGGCCTCGGGATCTCCCCGCCTGAGGCGAGCTGGGGCACCCTGGCGAGCACCGGGTGGCAGGGGATAAGAACATTTCCGCATCTCATAGTCTTTCCGAGCCTCGCGATTTTCGTGACGGCGCTTTCGTTCAATCTTTTCGGAGAGGGAATACGGGACCTTCTAGCTTCGGAGACCGCTAGGTAATGGGAGTAAAAAAATCCGTACTCCGAGTTTTTCTTTTCGCTTTGCTTCCCCTTGCCACCACGGCGCAGGGAGTGCGCGCCGAGGAAGTAGACTGCGAAAAAGCTCTGCTCTCTACCAATAAAACTCTTGAAGCGCGGTTTTTGAAGCTTCACTGCCACTCACGGAACGAACAGCACGCGGAGGTACATGGGGTCCTCGCCGAGATAAAGGACAAGCTTATCGTTATAGAGGATTACCTGCTTTACTACGAAGCCGAGGCGGCGCTTGGCCTAGGACAGAAGGAAAAAGCCGAGGCGCTTTTCCAGAAGATACTGAAACACCACCCGAACTCGGCAATCGGCCATGACGCGCACGAGCGGCTTGCCGAAATCCACCTTGAAAACGAACGCCACACGGATGCGGAAAAAATATACTCCCACCTTGCCCGAAGAACTGACAGCAAATGGAAAAAAGCCGTTTACCTAAAGAACCTCGGTGAAATAAAGGAAAAACAGGGATTGTTTCCTGCTGCCACGGGGGTGTTCGAGAGAATATGGGCGGAGCACCCGGAAGTGAGCTTTTCGGGTTACGTGTTTGACCTTCACCAGAAAAACGAAAAAGTCTTCACCCCCTTCCCGCACCAGTTCGCAAGAAGAGGAAGCGTCATGTTCAAGACCGGAAACTGGGAAGGGGCGCTTCGGGCTTACTCCAAGGCTTCACAGACGCCCGCGGTTAAAATGAAAACCGGCATTTCACTCTACAGGCTCTCAAGATTCCCCGAAGCCCTCAAGGTTTTCTCCGGAATCGACTCCCCCAAGGCGCTTTACTGGAAGGGGATGACTCTTATGAGCATGGGAAGGGAAAAGGAGGCCATAGGCACCTTCGAGCTTCTCTACAAGCTTAACCCCCAAAGCTTCTGGACACGGAAATCGCTTCTTAAGGCCGCGAGGCTTCGCCACCTGGGCGGAGAATCAGAAGAAGCAAGGCGGCTCTACAGCCTTATCATTGAAAAATACCCCGGAAGAAAAGAAGCTTCGAAAAGCGCCTGGAACCTGGGGTGGCTTCACTACAGAAACAAGGAGTACGAAAAGGCCCTTGAGATTTTCTCCAATCGCGCCTGGGCAAACTGGGGCGAGAGGCAGCGCTTTCTTTACTGGTACGCAAGGGCGGCCGCGAAAACGGGAGACAAACCCGGAGCGCTTTTCGCGCTGGGAAAACTCATCGACTCCCCGAAAATCACCTATTACTCCACTCTCGCGAAGCTGAGGCTCAAAAAAAACCTGTTTTTGCCCACCAGACCCGCCACGGCTCACGCAGAGAATCCCTTCGGGAAACCCCCCGCTCTTGAGAAATTCCTTTTCTTCGCAAAAGCCGGGATATACAACCTTGCTCTCCGGGAAGCCGAACTGCTCCGGCCCCAGGCGAAAACGGTCGGGCAGCGGCTATATCTCGCCTCGCTTTACCTGCAGGCACAAGATTATAAAAGCTCCATAAACATGGCAACCGGTCTCGGGTTCCCCGAGGCGCTTCGTTTCTCTTTTCCGAAGGGCTTTGAGGAGCGGGTGAAGATTTTTTCCCGGAAATATGCCCTTGATGAGTTTCTGGTCTATTCCGTCATAAGAGAGGAGAGCCACTTTGACAAGGAAGCGGTTTCGGTTTCAGACGCGAGGGGGCTCATGCAACTTCTGCCCTCAACCGCGCTTGAGACGGCAGGAAAGGCGGGACTCGGGAACTTCGAGACCCCGCAGCTTTTCTCCCCCGAAGTCAACCTCGATCTCGGATGCTATTACCTAAGCTGGCTGCTTGAGATCTTCGAGGGTAACTTCGCCGTAAGCCTCGCCGGGTATAACGGCGGTCCCACGAGCGCCAAGATATGGTACGAGGAAAACGGCTCGCTCGCCGTTGACGAATTCATAGAGGAAATCCCTTACGAGCAATCGAGAAACTACGTGAAGAAAATCCTAAGGAGCTACGCCGCGTACGAAGCGGTTTACGGAGGGGAAAAAGATCAGTTCTCAAGACAGAGCTTCGAGAAATTCCTTAAGATCATGAGCCCGTAGTCAGAGCTTTTTTCAGGGTGGAACTGAAAGGCGGAAAGATTTCCCGATATGACCCCGGCCTCGAACTCGCCCCCGTAATCGGAAACCAGAACTTCAATCCCCGGCTCCTCCGAGACCACGTGGTAGGAGTGAACGAAATAAAACCAGCTTCGCTGCGGTATTCCCTCAAGTATGGGGCTTTGCGCGGGCACGCTCACCCTGTTCCAGCCCATGTGTGGCACCTTTGTTTCCTTCTCCTCGGGGCGGAACCGAACAACCTTTCCCCTGAAGACCTCAAGCCCCCTTTCCCCGGGAGCCTCCTCGCTCGATTCGAACAGAACCTGAAAACCGAGGCATATTCCCAGAAAGGGCCGGCCGCTTCCGATAAAATCCTTTATGGGTCCGATCATGGAGCGCTCGCGCAGGTTCCTCACGCAGTCGCCGAAAGCCCCGACTCCGGGAAGCACGATACCGCTTGAACTCTCTATGTCGCCCGGGTCCGCGGTCACGCGAACGTCTATGCCCTGAGAAGTAAAACTCTTCTCAACGCTCCTTAGGTTTCCCATTCCGTAATCTACGATGGAAATCACTATAGCGTCCCTTTGGTCGAGGGAATATCGTCACGGCGACCGTCAAGGGCCGAGGCGGTGTCCATGGATCTCCCCAGTGCCTTGAACATGGCCTCTATTATGTGGTGCAGGTTCGTTCCGTGGCGAAACTCGATGTGCAGGTTGCAGCGAAGCGAGTTGGTAAGAGACTTGAAAAACTCTTCGGCGAGTTCCGCGTCAAAGTCCCCGACCTTGCCCCCGGGAATGTCCGCTTTGAAAACAAAGCAGGGCCTGTCGCTCAGATCGACCGCCGCCACAACCAGCGTGTCGTCAAAGGGGATTATGGCGTGTCCGTACCTCGTGATTCCCCTCTTGTCTCCGAGGGCTTCTGAGAAAGCTTCTCCGATCGCTATCCCGACATCCTCCACGGTGTGGTGGAAATCGACGTCAATGTCTCCTTCGGCCTTCACCGTGAGGTCAAAGTAGCCGTGTTTTGCGAACTGGCTCAGCATGTGATCGAAAAACGGTATTCCGGTTGAGATATCGAATTCCCCGGTTCCATCAAGGTCAAGCTCAACGCTGACGCTGACTTCGGATGTCTTTCTTTTCAAAACCGCTTGGCGGGTCATTGGTTAAACTGGGCTCCTTTTTTTTGCGGCCTTTCGGCGAATTTCTGGTAATCATTCTATATAGACGCATCTTTTATTGTCAATAAAGCCCGAAACAGCGTGTGTGAACTGAACTCTCCTTTTTACCTTGACCGTGGAGTTGTCCTTCCTCTCTGTTTACGCCCTGCGGTAATACGTTTTACCTTGATCTTTTGTTCCAGGTCCTGCGATTGGGCAAGATCAAAGGCCAGCTGCATACCGAGCCAAGTTCTTGGAGTCGAACCAAACGCCTTTGACAACCGGTAGGCCATTTCAATGGAAACAGATACCTTTTCATTCACGAGACTGGAAAGCGTCTGACGTGCGATACCTAGCATCTTCGCGCACTCGGTAACCGAGAGATTCAACGGTCTCATGCAATTCTCGCGCACAATGACGCCTGGGTGCACAGGGTTTTTCATTGCCATAATTTTTCTCCTCTGATCATAGTTGACCATTTTAATGATAATCCAAGTAATTCACATCCACGGCGTCGCCATCTTTAAAACGAAATGTTACCCGCCAGTTACCCGAGACTGAAACAGCGTGTTGTGTAGCGCTTGCCAGAGAACCTTATAACATGCCGAAACAGAACAAATGATCCGCTTTTTGTGGCAAAGATTTCCGGTAGACGTTACAATTACGGCCAAACAACCTACGTGATGAGGGAACCGGTAGTTAAAACCCCAAGGTGAATAATTACAAATCCAGACCACCAGAATCACCTCTCCTTTTTGTTTTTCAAGCTATCTTTTTATAGAATAGTGCGGGGGTAAGAATCCACCACGGCGAGGTAGCAGTTTTGAAGTTCATACTGATTCCAGTAAAAGATCTTTCAAGGGCAAACGAAAGGCTTGCCTCGGTGCTCAGCAAAAAACAGAGGACCGAGCTTGCCTACGTGATGCTCGAAGACGTGTTCTCCGCGGTCGGAGAGTCAAAGCTTGCCGACAACAGGGTCGTGGTAACGCTTGATCGTAAAGCGGAAAAAATGGCGCTTGAGGAAGGTTTTGACGTCATAAGGGAGGAAACCCAGCTCGGGGAAAGCTCCTCGGTTGACCTGGCGATGCAGGTCTGCAGGAAAATGGGCGCGAAGTCTGTGCTCGTAATCCCGGGCGACGCCCCTCTCATAACCGGCGAGGATCTTGATTTCGTCCTGGAAAAGGAAAAAAAGGGCAAGTCCGTGATCCTCATACCTTCAGAAGACGAGCTCGGCACAAACGCCATACTCAGAAAGCCGCCCGACAGCATACCCTCAATGTTCGGGAACGACAGTTTCAGAAAACACAGGGAGGAAGCGGAGAGAAGATACGTGCCCTGCGACATCTACAAAAATTTCAATATCAGCATAGATATTGACGAACCTGAAGACATAGAGACCTTCTCCCTCCACGGTTCTCACACCAAGACCTACGGAAAACTTCTGGAACTCGGACTCATCGGGGAAGAAACGAAGAAAAACGGTGCGTCCACCGGCTGATTCGGGGAAAAACCGAAACCACGGCGATTTTCGTTAAAACCCCCCGCTCTCAAACGCCCGGCTAGCCTCGAAGAGAGAACTCACAGCTTGTCTTCGGAAACGGCCGGAGACATAACGCGTTTCCCGGATTAATGCGTTGAATCCTGGCGGACTCTCGGTATAATTGCTGTTTCTCGATTTACTTGGTTTTTCCTGAGGCGGCGTAGCTCAGGGGTAGAGCGGGGCTCTCATAAGGCCTGTGTCGGTGGTTCAAATCCACCCGTCGCCACTTCCCTATTCCTCTTTCTGTTCCTCAAAATCCAAAGAGGCGGAGTTTATGCAGTACCTCATCCCCGTGGGCTCGGGACCGTCGGGGAAAACATGGCCCAGATGAGCGTCGCACTTTGAGCACAGGACCTCGGTTCTCGTCATCCCGTGTGAACTGTCGGTTTTCTCCGCTACGCTCTCCTGCGAAACGGGTTCCCAGAAGCTCGGCCATCCCGTGCCGGAATCGAATTTCTCGGAAAAACGGAAAAGCTCCTGTCCGCAGCAGACGCAGACATACATGCCTTTTTCATGATGGTCGTGGTACTCGCCGGTAAAGGCCCTCTCGGTGCCCTTTTCCCTCGCAACCGCAAACTGCTCGCGGGAGAGCTGCTGTGCCCACTGCTCATCGGTTTTCTTTACCTTATCAGACATTCTCTCCTCACACCCCAAGATCCCTCTTGGAATCCCGGGCATCCCTCAAAAGGGTTTCTAGATGCTCTACATTACCGGAGGTGATGGCTTTTTCAATCTCCCCGAGCTTGCCGGCGAAACCGCGGATGGCTCTCAGGACAGCCTCTCGGTTCTCGATAAAAATACCGGCCCACATCTCGGGGGAGCTCTCAGAGACCCTGGTAAAGTCGGCCAGTCCTCCGCCTGAAAAATCAAAAAGGTTTCCCTCTCCCCCAGAAGAAGCCACAGCGCTTACAAGCGAATAGGCGACCGCGTGGGGAAGGTGGCTTACCAGGGAGAAAATCTCGTCGTGGGATTCGGGGTCCATCTCGACTATCTCGCTTCCCGCAAGCGAAAACAGCGTTTTGACCATCGAGAGGGCTTCCGGACAGGTGCTCTCAACGGGGGTAACGACGCATTTTTTCCCTGAGAAAAGGCCGGGGTCCGATTCCCTCACTCCCGAAGTTTCCTTTCCCGCAACAGGGTGGGCTCCCACAAAGCGGATATTCCGGGGGCCCTTTTCCATCTCCCTGACTGCCGGAGCCTTCACGCTCCCCGTATCGCACACGACCGTGTCCGGGGAAACGACGCCGGAAACTTCCTCGGCCACCTGTGCTATAGTGTCGACGTAGGTCGCTACGACGACGATTTCGGATCCGGATATCCCGGGGCCGATTTCAGAGGAGCCCGCGTCCGCGATTCCGTTTTCAAGGGCGAAGCGAAGGGATTCGCTGTCCCTTTCCACCCCGAAGACCTCTCCCACTTCTCCTGAGTCCCGAAGGGCGGCCGCGAGAGAGCCGCCTATGAGGCCCAGACCGACCACCGCCACTTTTTCAAAAGTCATCTTCCGAGAATTCTCCTTAGCGATTCGATGAACCTTTCGTTCTCCCGCGCAAGACCGAAGCTTACCCTTAGGTGCGTTTTCAGTCCGTAGGCGCCCACCGGCCTGGTTATCACCCCGTCGCGAAGGAGCGCTTCATAAACCGGCATCGGATCCTTTTCGAGATCTACGAGAAAAAAATTCGCGTGAGACTCAGTGTACCCGACCCCGAGCTCGGTTAGCTTCTCGCGGAAATATTCCTTTCCCTCGCGGTTAAGTTTCCTTGAGCGGTTAACATGCCTCTCGTCGTCAAGTGCAGCGCAGGCGGCCGCCTGCGCGGCCGAGTTCACGTTAAACGGCTCCCTCACCCTGTTCATGTAGGAAACAGCGTCGCTTGACGCCACCCCGTAGCCGACCCTGAGTCCCGCAAGCCCGTAAATCTTGGAGAAGGTCCTCACGGTCACAAGCGACTCGCGAACCGAGTGGTAACGCAGGGTGTCGGGATATTCCGGGTCGTCAACGTACTCGAAATAGGCCTCGTCAACGAGTATTATCACGTTCTCAGGGACCCGCTCCAGAAACCACTCGAACTCGTCCCTTCTGACCATGGTCCCCGTGGGATTGTTCGGGTTCGCGATATAAATGATTTTCGTTTTCTCCGTAACCAGGGAAAGCATGTCCTCGAGATCGTGGGTGAGATCGGGCATTCGGGAAACGACGTGCGAGCATCCAATCGACTGGGTTACGATCGGGTAGACGATAAACGCGTGGCGACCGTATATGGCCTCGTCTCCGGGCTCGAGGAAGGTCCTAGCGACAATCTCTATCACCTCGTTTGAACCGTTGCCGATTATTATCGTGTCTTCGGGGACCCCGAGTTTCCCAGAAAGCTTCCGCCTGAGCTCAAAACAGTCCGCGTCGGGATAAAGACTGACTTTCGAGATGTGTTCCGCGAGCGCCTTTTTCGCGAGAGGGGAGGGACCGAGGGGATTTTCGTTAGAGGCCATCTTGGCCGCGCCCCGGATTCCGAGCTCCCGCTCGAGCTCCTCGATCGGCTTTCCCGGAACATAGGGAATAAGGTTCTTTACGCTTGCTTTCGGTTCCATGGGGGTTTTGTCAGGCAAACCGCCGTCAGCCCGACGCTCCGGCAGGGTAGGATCCGAGCACCTTGAGAAAAACGCAGTTGGCTTCCACCTTCTCAAGAGCATCCCTTACCGCCTTCTCCTCGCGATGCCCCGAGAAGTCGGCGAAAAACACGTACCCCCACTGCCCGTCCCGCGAGGGCCTCGACTCAATCTTGGTGAGGTTTATGTCGGCTTCGGAAAAAGGAAGGAAAAATGTTTTGTGAAGCGCTCCCGGCTCATCCTTTACGGAAAAGGCGATCGAAGTCTTGTCCTCTCCGCTCGGGGGAGGGTTTTCCCTGCCCACCACTACGAACCGGGTCGTGTTGCGCGGGCTGTCTTCTATGTGACTCCGTATTGTCGTGAGGTTGTATATCGATCCCGAAAACTCGCTTGCTATCGCGGCCACATCTTTGTCTCTTGCGGCCATTTTCGCCGCCGCCGCAGTGCTCGGGGTTTCAAGAAGCCCGACGCCGTAGAGGTTCGCGGCAATCCACTTCCTACACTGCCCAAGCGCTTGGGGATGCGAAGCTACCGTTTTTACTTCCTTAATCTCCCCGCTTAGGGAAAGCAGGGAGTGCTCAACGCGCTCAAAACACTCGGCAGAAACACTCAGGTCCCACTCAAGGAGCATGTCAAGCACGTCTCCCACCGAGCCCTCAACCGAGTTCTCTACGGGAACTATGCCGAAATCAGCCCTTTTGCCGTGCACCTCCTCGAACACTCCCTCGAAGCTCGGTACGGGAAAAAACTCGGAGGATATGCCGAATTTTCGAAATGCGGCCTGATTTGAAAAACTGCCCTCGGGTCCGAGGTAGGCGACTTTCTCGTCGTGCTGAAGGGACCTGCAGCGCGATATTATCTCCCTGAAAACGAAAAGGATGTCCTCGCTCGAAAGGGGGCCGGGGTTGCTTCCCGTTATCTTGGCTTCTATCTCCCTTTCCCTTCCCGGGTCGTAAACTCCCAGAGAATCTTTTTTCTTGAGCCCGCGTACCTCTATGGCAAGCTCGGCCCGCCTGTTTATAAGTTCGAGCAACTTGGAATCAAGGGCGTCTATTTCCTTTCTTACGGCGGCAAGTTCTTTGTTGGGAGCCATTATCCAGCCTTGAGGAGAATATTCCGAGAAGAGTAGCAAGGGGGCAGGGCAAAGTCAAATAGCCTGCGGCGGTAAAAACGGGCCTCTCAGCTGCCCCCATCCGCCTTTACTATCTCGGGTTTCGACAACGTGCCCTGAATTTTCCCGGAGAAACTGCCGTCTCCGCGAGAGCCAAGAAAACTGCCGACAAGAGCAAGCTTCGCGTCCTCCGGAGAAGGCCTGAAGGTAACGGAGAGATCCAAGGCCGCTCCCTTTCTGAACCGAAGCAGAGACGGGGCTTTTCCCTCGGCCTCCAAAGACAACTGCTTGTTCGAGAGGGAAAACCTGTCGACGCGCGATTCAAATCGGTTCGCGGTGCCGCGAAGCACCGCGCTTAGGTTTTTGTACTCCTCCTTCACTTCAAAACCCCGCACCTTCTCCACCGCGACCGAAAGAGAAGGAGAAGATATCAGGTACTCCATCTTGGAAATCCCACCGCTTTCCCCCTCTCCAAGAAACTTTATGCTCCCGTCAACCTTGCCACCTACCGAAATCCCCTCGCCCCCGAGAAAAAGACGGGAGAGGGTCGAAGATTCGACGGAATTTATATCCACTTCGGCACTTGTGACCTTGTTTTCCTTCTTGTTCTGCGAAACCTTGCCCTCTATCTTTCCTCCGTAGGCGTTCACCGAAAAGGAAACCCGGGCGTCGTCTGAAAAAACAACGGAGAAAAGTCCGGCGCCCACCCTAGCCCTGTCAATCACAAGCGGCTCCCTGTCCCCCAGAATCACCCGGACGTCTTTAAGCTCGATCGAGGAAATACCCCGAATATCCGCGTCGCCTATGAGAACCGGAACCGGAGAGTTGCTCTGTATCTCGAAGACGACCCTTTTCTCAACGGAGTCCCACGGAAACCCCAGGAGAAGAAAAATCAGAAGGAATACAAAGAAAACCCCGACGTAGAGAGAGGTAGAGATTTTTTCCGGTATTTTGATCCTGGTCTTTATCTTCATTTTTTCCTAGCTCACGATTCGCTGAAAGAAAAAGTCGACAGGCGGAAGGAAACGTTCGTCAGATTCGGGTTGTCGAATCTGGTTTTTATTCTCAGGTCTGAAACCTTAAGTATGGTCTTGCTTTTCTGAAAGGAATACAGGATGTTCATCACCCTCGGGACCGGCACCTTGTTTATGCTGACCAGAACGGCCTTCTCCCGCTTTATTCCCTTGCCCCTCACCGACGGGTTGGTTCCCCTTATTGAAAAGGAGCGGCGGTCTACGCCGTTTCTGAGAAGCGCTTTCTCCGCCACCGAAATCAGCGCTTCCTTTTCCTCTTTCATAGAGCCGCTCACCTTGGCGAGAATATCCCTTGAGTAGCGGTACTCTTCCTTAAGGGCCCTTATCTCGTTTAACTGCCCCCGCATCAAACCGACTTCGCTTCTAATGGCCGAACCCGCGGGAAAAACCGCCCTGTAGATCGAAAATACGAGGAACAGGACGAGAACCGCAGCAGCTATCTTCAGGGCGCGGACATCCCTTTCGGAAAATTCCCTTCTTTCTATAAGACCCCTGATTCTTCTCGTCAGGGGCTCGGTTTTTGCAAGAACAACCCCTATTATGGATTTCAGTCTCTGTATAAGTCTCTGCATTTTCACCTGACGACCATGGAAATCTCGAATTTCAAACTGTTGTTAACCGACTTTCCGACCTGTCCCATTTTCACCTGAGTGAAGCTCCCGGACTCAGAGAAGGCTTTCTCTATAGACGCTATTTCCTCGTAGGAGTCGCACTTGCCCCATATCTTGGCCTTGCCTCCGTCTTCGATTCTTATCTCGTCAATCGAGAAACTTATATCTTTCGGAACGGCAGCCGAAACCGCCGTCAGCACCTCAAGCGGGCTGTGCGCTCCTCTTACCTGCTTCAGTATGTCCAGTTTACGGTTGATGATTTCAAGTTTCCCCCTGAAAAAAGCGACCGGATCCTGGGTCCCTGCGGCCTCAGGAAACTCCTTCCTAAGATCCATTTCCATCTCGGAACGTATGGAGCTTATCTTGCTCTTTGCGGAGACGACTTCCGTTGCACGCCCGAAAACCACTATCAGAAGCAGGGCTGCGCACAAGGCGACGGGAACCTTAAACTCTTTGAGCAGACCCCTTGCGACTCCGCGTGGCCTGTACACGTCTCTTCTCAGGTTGAGCCTTCCGCTCCCACCCGAAGAGCTACCGTAAAGCGCCAGGGAGTACGCCCTGGCAAAAAAGGGAGAGTCCTTCTGGCCAAGCTCCGGTATAAAAATAGTTTCCACTTCACGGCCGAGCTGCTCTGCGAGTTTCCCCGCGATTCCCTCAACCCCGCATATTCCGCCAGTAAGAACCAGGCTCTTTATTCCCTCCCCGGTTTCGCTCTCGAAGTAGCGGGCGGTGGTTTCTATCTCGTCCGCAATGAAGCGGCAGCTTTCAAAAAACGCCTTTTTTCTCCCCTCATCGCCATTGATCTGCTTAAAATCAAGAGCGTTTACGGCAAGGGCCTTTTTCATTCTTTCTAATGCGTCGTCGCAGTTTCTGACCCTTCTCAGCCCCCCGTTGTCAAAAAATGAGAAATTAAGGTGGTCCTGGTCAATGTCTATCAGAAGAAGCGGTCTCTTCTCTCCCAGAAACTTCTCCAACGAGGAAACCGCAACGGGGGAAAAAGTCACTTGGTCCGGATCCACGCCGGACTCTCTCAGGGAACCAAGATAGCTTTCGAATACTTCCTTCTTGAAGGCCGGAACTATGATCTCGGCTCCTTCCGGTCTTTTTACCTCATGGTAGTCGGACAGAACATCCTCTCCCAGGGTAAACCCGGTCGAGTTCTCAAGCTCAAAGCGATAAACTCTCCTGAGCTTTTTGGAATCAGAGAATGGAAATTTAAGAACCCTGAGAAGAAGCGGAGAAAAGCTGATCCCGGCGATGGCCCGAGTTCCAAGAGAAATTTCTCCTTGAAGAAACCCTGCCGTATCGCTGTTTCCAAGTTCTCCAGGGAAAGAGGATTTGAGAATTTCGGTTCCCTTCAGTCCCCTTTTTATGGTTACGGTTCTGACTTCTCCGCCGGAAAAATCAACCCCGATGAATCCACCTAGCATCTTAAAGGTATGAGAATTATCCCCTCGCCTGCCCTTCCGCCGCTTTGGCGTCAAGCTCCATTGGCATTATCACGTTCACGTAGCCGTCTTGTTTCTCTCCTTCCTTGCAGGGAACCACATACACAGGGTTTTTGTGGCCGGAAAAACCAATGATAACCTCCGGCGACCCCACCGCGTCGAGAACATCCTGAAAATACGTGAAATTAAAACCGAGCCTGACTTCTTCCCCTGAGTACTCAACCGGTATGCTCTCCTTCCCCTCGCCAGTATTTAAGTAGGCGCCGAGAAGCAACCTCCCCTCTGCGAAAGCCATTTCCACAAACCTGCCCCCACCCCTTACGTTGTCGGCGGAAAAAAGAGAAACCCTTCGAAGCGCAAGCAGCAAACTGGCGGTGTCCACCTTAACTGTGTTTTTCGTTGAGGCTGGGACCACCTGCATATAGTCCGGAAACTCGGCATCAATCACCCTTGAGATAAAAACTAAGTTTTCATCCTTGAGTTCAAAAACGAAGAAATTGCCGCTGCTGCCGATTCTGACTTCCTTTGAAAGGCGAAGAAGCCTTTTTATCTCCATAACAGCTTTTTTGGGAACCAAGATGTCTTTTAACAGGCTAAGACCCTCTATTTTCTGATCAACAAAGCTCAGCCTGTGGCCGTCGGTAGCGACCAGTCTTAGAGTCTGCTCTCCTGTTTTTTCGAAGAACACCCCTGAGAGACTTCTTCTCATTTCATCTTCGGATACGGAAAAAACCGTCTTGGATATCATTTCCTCAAACCTCTCTGAGGAAACCTGGAAAAGATCTCCCGAAGAAACTTCAGGAATCCTGGGAAAATCATCGGCCGCAAGCCCCGCGATCTTAAAAGAACCCGAGCTGGTGACAACCTCGATCCAGTTGTTGTTGGTAGCGGTAACCGAAATTTCCTCCTCCTCACGGATCTCCCTGACAAGGTCAGACAGGATTCCGGCGGGAACCGCCACCTTAAACTCTCCCTCTGTCTGCGCATCGCAGAAAACGGTAGCCGTGTTTTCAAGATCCGTAGCTTCCAGAAGCAGACCCTTGTCAGTAGCGCTCATGAGAACATGGGAGAGAATCGGCATAGTCGTTCTTTTCTCAACAACTCCCTGGATCATTCCAAGCTTTCTTGAAAAATCCCCGCCTTTGATTTTAAACATCATCTGAGAAAAAAGCCTCCGGTTCCGGGAAAAGACTAAAAGACATTTCTTTTCCCGTCACATGAAAATATTTTATCAGGAAATAATAACCAGTTTTCCTAGGCAAAACCATAACCCGCAAACATCAACGCTCCCTACTGTTATTTCTATTTAAATATTTAATATATTTCTTCGTAGTAGTAATAGTAGTCGTTGTGAAAAAAGTGAAATTGGCGAAATTGTCTGAAAACATGAGGTTTTCTGATTCATAAACATGTTCATAACCCCACTGTCTGTTGACAGATACTAACAGTTTTTTTCTTCTTCTGGTCGAGGGGGTGAGGAAGTCAAAATCTTTGAACAGCTTTTTCAGTTTTTCTTAACAGGGCTTTGGGGTGCCTAGGAGGTAATAAACTTCTCAAGGGTCGTCGAAATCGCCGTCACGGCGTTTGAGATGTTGGGGTCCTTGTCAATCTTTTTTTCAACGTTTTTTACCGCGTGGACCACGGTGGAGTGGTTTTTGCCGCCGAACCTGCTCCCTATTTCGGGGAACGAGGATGACGTGTATTTTCTCGAGAGGAACATTGCTATCTGCCTGGGTTCTGAGACTTTTTTCTGTTTCTGGCTCGATTTGAGTTCCTTTACCGCCAGATCGAAAAACACGCCTACCTCTTTTTGAATAAGCTCTATGGTTATTATTTTCGGGGCTTCTTTTTTCGCCAGATTTTTCAGGAGCTGCTTCGCCAGTTCCAGGGTTATCCTCTCTCCAAACATTTTTGAGTAGGCAACCAGCTTGTTCACCGAGCCCTCAAGCTCCCTTATGTTCAAGAGGACGTTCTGCGCTATGAAAGAGGCCACGTCGCCCGGGATCTCTATTTGTTCTTCCTCCGCCTTTTTCTCTATAATGGCTATCTTGGTTTCCACCTCCGGAGGCTGTATGTCTGCAGTGAGTCCCCACTCAAATCTTGACTTCAGGCGTTCCTCGAAGTTTTTCATTACGCTCGGGGGCTTGTCGCTGGTTATAACTATCTGTTTTTTTGCCGTGTAGAGGGAGTTGAAGGTGTGGAAAAACTCCTCTTGGGTGCTGTCTTTTCCGGCGATGAACTGGATGTCGTCTATCAGAAGGACGTCGCAGTTGAACCGGTAGAGATTCCTGAACTTGTCCATCGAACCTGTTTTTATGCTCTGCACCACCCCGTTTGTGAAGTGCTCGGCGGATATACAGAAGGTGTTCAGGCGGTTTCCGTACCGTTTGAGTATGTGATTTCCTATCGAGTGGAGAAGATGAGTTTTCCCGAGGCCCACGCCACTGTGTATGAAAAGAGGGTTATAAGCCATCCCGGGGTTCTCGGCTATCGCGAACGAGGCGGCGTGAGCGAATTGATTGCTTGGTCCGACGACGAAGTTCTCAAACGTGTTGGTTGAACTGAAAAAGCTTGCCGCTTGTGGGTCATGGAATCCCGTGCTCTCCAGCTCGCCGCCGGCCTTGCTTTTTCTCGATTCTCTTGCCAAGGAACTCTTCTTGCCGGCGGCCTTGCTTTTTCTCGATTTTCTCGCCGAGGAATTCTCTTCGCCCGCATCTATGGTTACCTCGAAACCTTCTTTTCCGTAGAGGCTGCGGGTGGTTTCGTTTATCAGTTGAAGGTAGTGGTTTTTCACCCAGAGGGCTTGGAATTGGGTTTTGGCCTCAAGAGTGACCAGCTTGTCTTCTGTCTTTGAGACTTTTATGGAAAACAGCCAGGACGGGGGAAAGTAAAGGTCTTTCTTCACGTGGTCAAGAACCGCGTCCCAGTCAAATTCTATTTTTTGTTCTGATCTGTCAGTTTCAGTAGCCAGGTTGCCGTGCGCAACCACCTCTGCCTTTTTCAACAGTGATTCTCCTGAAAAGCAAAAAACTGCCCAAAAACAGGTACTTCAGAAAAAAGTCCAACCCACCCTTCGGAAAGTAAAATTAATTTTAATTACATCGGCTTTTCGTGTCAAGAAAAACCGGTTTTTCCCCTGGCCAAAAACCGGTTTTTACGACCGTGGCTAGGGAAGAAAGAAATTTTTCAGGCACCCCGGCTCAATTGACACTCAACCGCGTTTACAATACAATTTCTAACCGCAAATGGGCGAAACAGAAGCCTTGAGATTCTTAGCCGAAAGGTTCAAGGTTACTAAGAAAGAAGTTTTGATGGGGATAGGGGACGATTCCGCTGTTTTAGAACTCAGAGACAACTCCTGCCTTGTCGCTTCAACCGACACTCTGGTTGAAGGTGTTCACTTCCGTCTTCAGACACAGACCCCAAGGCAGCTCGGTAAAAAGGCGGTCTGCGTCGCCGTAAGCGACATCGGGGCGATGGGAGCGGTGCCGAGGTACCTGCTCTGTTCCCTTGGCTGTCGGAGCGCGGACGCAATGGGGTTAATCGAGGGTCTCTCGCAGGGAGTGGGAGATGGCTGCCGGGAGTTCGAGGTCTGCCTGGTCGGGGGGAACCTCTCGGAATCGCAGACCGTTTTTATAAGCATGACGGCACTTGGAGAGGTCTCAAGGGACAGCATCATCCGCCGCTCGGGCGCAACGCAGGGAGATGACATATACGTGACCGGAACCTTGGGGGATTCCGCCCTCGGCCTCAGGATACTGTCAAGCGACCCTGGAATTGATGGATGCGAGGATTTGGTTTTAAGACATATTGAGCCGACGCCGCGGCTCGCCGTAGGCAGGATGGTCGCAGAGCGCGGGATTGCCTCGTCGATGATAGACGTGAGCGACGGGCTCCTAAGCGATCTTGAGAAGCTCACCTCGGAGCACGGACTGGGTGGCGAAGTCAGCCTCGGGGATCTTCCGCTTTCCCCCGGTTTTCTTTCCCTCTCCCGCAGATTTTCCGAGGATGTCTACCGCCTTGCGGTTTCAGGGGGAGAGGATTACGAGCTTCTTTTCACCTCTTCTGCGGAGAACCATGCCGCGATAGAGGAGGTTTCCCGTCTTTGCGGGGTCGCGATCTCGAAAATCGGGTCGGTCACCGGAGGTCGGAAAGTAAAGTTTCTTGACGAGGGGGGAGAGGAAGTTTTTTACGATGCCGGGGGGTTTGAGCATTTCTGCTGACTTCTCCACGGGGGTAAGATTTTTTTGGGCGAAAATTTAATTCTGATTCTTTTTTTTCTTTCCTGCTCCGCGTTTTTCTGCTTCAGCGAGGGGGCGCTTTTTTCCCTTAGCCGTCCACAGAGAGAGAGCATATCTAAGCAGCGGGGCAATGTTTCTGCGGCCATAGGAAAGCTTCTGTCCAATTCCCACAAGCTTATAACTACGGTTCTTTTGGCGGACGAGATCTTCAACATAGCCTACTCGAGCGTCATAGCCCTTACGGCGAGAAAATATCTTCAGGACACCCCTGAGCAGACAGTCGCTCTTATCTCTCTGGCCATAGCGTCTCCAACGCTTCTTGTGTTCGGTGAGATCGTTCCCAAAACCGCCGGGGTGAAGTTTCCGAGAACCATCTCGAAGGCAGTCGCGCTTCCCCTTTATTTTTTCCACGTTGCGGTTACCCCGCTTAGGTGGGGGATCATGTTTATCTCCGGTTTTTTCATAAGGGCCTTCGGGGCGGGCCTGGGCCACCGCGCGGAAGGAAACAGCATCTCCTCGGACGAGCTTGAAATTCTCGTGGGAATGGGGAGGGACGAGGGAGTGCTTAACGAGGTGGAAAAATATCTCGCGGACGGGTTTTTCAAGCTTGAGGACCTGCCTGCCCACAAGATAATGACTCCCGCCATAGACTGCTTCACGCTTCCCCACGACATTGAAGTCAAAGCGGCCGTCGGGAGGGTCCGCCAGATGGGTCACTCCCGGATACCGGTTTACGAGGAGGAGAGGGACAACATAGCCGGCGTTCTCTACGGCAAGGATCTTTTGAAGTGGGATTTTACCGAGCAGAACTCCGCCGCCGCGGTAAGCGAGTGTCTCAGAAAGCCCTATTTCATTCCCCGCTCCAAGCCCGCGGGGGCGCTTTTGCGCGAATTCCAGATGCGAAGGATCCACATAGCGATAGTGGTTGACGAGTACGGAAGGTTCGACGGGCTCCTAACCATGGAGGACATACTGGAGGAACTTTTCGGAGACATAGAGGATGAGAGGTCGGTGCTCAAGAAGGCCGCTCCCGCAGTCCGCGGGGGAGCCATTACTATTCCCGGGGGAATGAGGATAGAGGAGTTCAACGGCGACTATCTTTTTTCGGTTGCCCGCACTGCGGGGCTTGAGAATCTGGGAGAGATACTGGAAGGGGCCGCGATTCCGCTTCGAATGGAAAATGAAACGATGGGCGGTTTCGTATTCGATCTTTTCGGGAGGCTGCCGGCCGAAGGGGAGAAAATAGATTTCGGCGGGCTGGTTTTCACGGTGGAGGGCAAGGAGGGGAAAAGGATTTCCAAGATAAGAGTTGACGTTCGGAGGGAGGCCAGTGGCGATGTCCATTGAACTTGTGGTTCTCCTGATTTTTCTGTTTTTGGTTCTGCAGGCCTTTTTCGCCGGTTCGGAGATAGCCCTTATCTCCTGTGACAAGATAAAGATGAGGTCCCTTGCCGAGGACGGTTCCGCCGCCGCGGGGCTCGTTCTTGACGCACACTCGAAGATCGAAAGCTTCATAGGCACCACGCTTATAGGGGTCAACCTTTCGCTCATAATAAACACCCTGGTGCTCACCTTTTATTTAGAAGAGATATTCGGGCAGCGAAGCGGCATCTACACGGTGGCCGTGCTTTCCCCGCTCATCATCATTTTCGGCCAGGTGGTCCCCAAGGCGGTTTTCGAGAGCAGGCGAAACTCAATAGTGCTCTGGATTATCTATCCGCTCTGGGTCTTCTCCAAGCTTCTTTCCCCGGTGCTTTTCTTCGTCAACCTCTTCACCCGGGGGATATTGAGGCGCTCCGGCAAAAAGATGAGTTCCATAACCCGTGAGGAACTTGAGGACGTGATGGAGGAGGACGAGAACAAGCCGAGTGCTGATTACAAAAGAAGGGTTCTTCGCAGAATCTTCGGGTACTCCGAGACCACCGTCGGAGAAATAATGATTCCTCTCGTGAGGATGGACGCGCTTGAGAGAAAGTCCACGCTTCGGGACGTAAAGAGGCTTATAGCGGAAAAAAGCCACTCGAGAATCCCGATTTTCAGCGACCGGGTCGACAACATAACCGGCATACTCAACTCGTTTTACGTTCTCGGCGAGCAGGACCTTGACCAGAGCGTGGAACGGTACGCCCTTCCTCCCTTTTATGTTCCGGAGTCGAAGCTTGTAAACGAGCTTATGGACGAGATGAAGGGGGGACGCGCGGGAATGGCCGTCGTGGTCGATGAGTACGGAGGATCAGTCGGAATCATCACCCTTGAAGACATAATCGAGGAGGTGGTGGGGGAAATAGAGGATGAGTACGACACGGGGCAGACCCCGTGGAGAAAGCTCGGCGGCGGACAGTACCTAATAGATCCCACAGTCGAAATAGGACGTCTCAACGACGGACTTGGGCTCGCCATACCCGAGGGCGAGGATTACGAGACGCTCGGAGGATTTCTTCTTTACAGGTACGGGTCGATTCCCGCCCCCGGAACCGTGATAGTTTTCGGAAAAAAAACGTTTACAGTGGTTTCTTCAACCGTTAGGATGATAAGCGAAGTTCGTCTACAGGTGGAAAAATAGTATTTTTCTCCGAGTTTTTCGCCCTTGAAAGCCGATGTGGAGAATAATAAAAGCGGACGGCTTTGATTTTTCTTAGCAAATGGAGGACAAATCGCGCATACATGCACTGATTCTGCCCCGGACAGGGTTTTGCATGACCGATTCGCTGGCGCTTGCTGCGGCAGTGCTGGGACCGCTTGCGGTCTATGTGCTTACCTTATCCCACACCGTAGCCCTTGAAGACGACGGGCTATTTCTCATGGCGGGTGCCCACCTCGGCATAGCGCACCCTCCGGGCTACCCGATCTACACCCTTATTCTTCACTTGTTCATGCAACTGCCGTTTGGAACTCCGGCCTTTCTAGGACATCTTTCAAGCGCCGTCCTGGGAGCGCTCGTCTGCGGCGGGGTTTACCTCTGTGCGAGACTGCTTGGCGCAGCCGCACTTCCCGCTCTTGCGGCCGCATGGCTTTTCGGCGTCTCGGAACACGTGTGGTCCCAGTCCATAATAGCCGAGGTTTATGCCCTTAACTCGTTGTTTTTCTTCGCAGTCTACGCGCTTCTGCTCTATGGCCTAAGAGATCAGCAGCGTCTTTGGGTCTGGATTGCGGCGGCGGCGTGCTACGGTATGAGCCTCGCGAACCACTGGCCGCTTATGGTGCTGGCGACACCCGGTTTGTTTCTTCTGATTCTCCCCGCCAGAAAAGCAATGTTCCGCAGGCTGCCGATGCTTTCCGGTGTCGCTGCTCTGGGAACGGTGGTTCCCTACGTCTGGATGTTCCTGCGGGCCCAGCAGAACCCCAAGATCAGCTTCTACGGTTCCATGAACGGCTTGGGTGACCTCTGGTATCACATCAGCCGCAAGGGCTATTCCCACTTCTATAAAAGCTCTGCTGGATTGGATGACCATTTGGGGTTTCTGCAGTGGTTCGCCGGGGAAATCACGTGGCAGCTGACCCTTCCGGCTTTCTTTCTGGCCATGCTGGGGCTTGCGGTTCTGCTACGCAGGCGGCAGTTGGCGGAAGCCGGTTCAGGGCTGGTTGTGTTTCTCGGACAAAGCCTCGTTCTCATCATGCTGATAAGCTTCCATTTCAACTATATACAACTTGGAATGTTCCGTCCCTACTCGCTTGTCTGCTACGGGCTGCTGGCGATATGGTCAGCGGTGGGGTTTCAGGTGCTTATGGATCATCTGCGTCCGTGGTCGCACCCGGATCAGGGCCGGAAACCGACTCTTCATGTTGCCTTGGCCGCCGTTCTGGGCTTGGCGATGGTGGCTTTTTCCGTACAGGAGAACTGGCGGAAAAACGATCGCTCCACAAGCGACTTCCCAAAAGAATATGCGGAGATGATGTTCCGGTATATAGAACCTGACGCGATAATGCTGGCATCCAACGATCTGGAAACCGGGGTGCTCGGCTATTATCACCTTGTCGAGAACCGCCGCCCGGACATCACCCTTCTACATCGGACAGGGCTCGTTTACAACAGGCAGTTCAACCGTCCTCGTCTGCCCCAGAAAGAAAAGCGAAAAATCCTGCGGGAGTTTATCAGCAAAACTGACCGTCCGGTCTTTTTTTCCTCTGGTACCCGTCGGGATTTCTGCCCGGGTTGCGAAGTAAGGAATTACGGATTCATAAAGAAGGTTGTAAGGGACGGAACTCCACGCAGAGAGCATCTGCTGTATCGTCCCGAAGGAGAACGACGCTTCAAGGAGTTATTGCTACGCGAGCCTGCCGATGCCTGGGAGCGTTACGCGAGAAACAACTTGCTCAGACTTTACGGGGACTACCTTGGCAAATTCATCAGTTCCAACAACCCGGAGTGGCAGGGGTGGGTAGAACACCTGGTACCGCTTGCAGAGCAGGATTTCTATACTCTCACGAGCATGATGGAAGCGGTGTTTCTGCGATGGGATGCGAAGCATCTTGAGCAAGCTAAAGGCTGGGTGAAGCAGGCAGAACACCTGCGTCTCCGTGAGTCGTTGTTGTTGAAAAGGGACGAGTCCAAGTTTCTTTATCTTAAGGGGTTTGTGCTTTTTCAAAGTGGTGACAAAGATGCAGCAGCCCCCTTGTTCAGAAAGTCAGTCGCCATTTACAATCACCCGGAGAACAGGGCAAGAAGGATGCTCAAGAAGCTTGAAGAAACCGCTGGTCAATGATCTGAAATATGTTCTGGGAACCACTGGCTGTTATTTCATTAGGGGAAAATACTGATTCTCTGCGGAAGTTCAGTGTTTTTACAGGAGATTATGATTTCAGGACCCATGGACAACTGTTATCCTTTGCGGGGCGCCTCGCGAAAGGTCCAGCGGGAGTTCAAGTAATAGTTGAGCAAAGCACCGGGGGCAATACTTCCTGCTTGAAGCAATACAGGCGAGACTTTTGGGAAAAGCATTGATAGGACGACAAAGACCGTGTAGCTGAGCAATAGCGCTATCAAAGAAACAATGATGAACTTAAACCCTCTCACGGACTTGCGGCCAACCATAACGCGGTCACCAAAAGTCCAGTAGTTATTCATAAGGAAATTTGAAATAACGGAAGCGAATATAGCCGTCGGTGATGCAATGAATTTGTTAAGACCGAACTCAAGGAGAAGGGCGAAAGAACCGAGGTTGACAAAAACACCGCAAACACCCGTCAGGGAAAACTTGATGAAGGTGAGGTGATTTCTCAGGCGCAGCAACAGTATGTTGAAGAAAAATTCAAGCATGTTCAACATACCAAGCTTAGTTTCTCCACGCTCGCGATCACGGAAATGGATCGGTTCTTCAACAACCCGTGCCCCGCAGTGGATCAGTCGATGCAGGAGATCTACCTGAAACACGTAACCCCGAGCGCGGACACTCTCAATTCTTGCTTCTCTTAGCTTGTCCGCCCTTATAGCCTTAAAACCTGCGGTACAGTCTGAAACCCCTTTCAAACCACCGATCCACCTGGCCAGACGATTTCCCCAGCGGGAGAGCAGTCGTCGTCTGGCGTGCCATTTTTCATCGAGCGAGCCACCCGCGACGTAGCGGCTTCCTATAGCTACGTCCGCGCCGCCCGCGATGTGATCAAGCAACTTGCCTGCGACGGCGGGGTCATGCGAGAAATCGGCATCCATTTGTACTATGACATCAGCACCGAGAGTGTCTATGGCGTGGGTAATTCCCCGCACGTAGGCGTCTCCAAGCCCGCGTCGCTTACCTTGAAGCAGATGGACGCGACTGTCAACCTCGGCCATAAACTCCCGGACCAAATGAGCCGTGCCATCGGGGCTTTCATCGTCAACGATAAGAAATGCCACGTCCGGGTCTCTGTAGAGTTCCGTAAGTTGGCGTAATAGCGGATTTATGTTTAACGCTTCGTTGTACGTGGGGATGACGAAGCATATTCTTACACGGTTGCTGCTCTGGTTCAATTAAATGACCTCGCTGCAGAACACAGACTTATAAACCGGTATAACCACAGCACCTTTTTCATTTTCAAGGTAAAAACTTTCTGTTCAAAGCTGCCTCAGGAAATATAGTGTTGCCGGGGTTCTTGACTTTATGTATCGCGGGCTTACCGCCAAGACACGACTTTCAAAACGGATTGAAGGGATAAGTTGAGACAACATTCCCAATAATCTTTTTTATGGTCGAATCAAAGGAACATTTGATCAATGAACACAAGCAGTTTATTTGTGAGGAAAGATACCAGATTGAGGTTTTGTTGGAAACAGAGTTGGATCACATCATTCAGATAGCAGAGAGTAAACTGCGGACAGACACCTGTGCTGCGCCGGGAAACTTACTGCCCCGCAAAAAGGAGAAGAAAAACCCCCTTGTCGCCGTCAGTGCAGGGACCTCTCCCGCCCGAGCTCCTTTTCTATAAGTTTTCTGTATGATTCAACCGGCTGGATCCCGTGTATCCTTAACTCTCCCAGGTATAGGGTAGGGACGCCGAACACCTCGTTTTGCCTGGCGCTTTCCATGTTCTTTTCTATTTTTTCTGAAAAACTCCTTTCCCGAAGGGACTCCGAAAGCTCCTCGGGGCAGAGCCCCGCCCTCTCCCCCGCCTCAAGGACGGTTTCGAGAAGACCTATGTTTTTTCCTTCCCTGAAGTAAGCTGCGTAGCAGGCCTTGTGAAACTCCATGAACCTGTTTTTCTCCTTCGCGAACTCGGCCCCTTCAAGGCACAGCCTCGAGTTGGTGACGAATCCGGGGAGCTTTATTTCCACCCCGGCCTCGGCGGCTACGTTCTCGAGGGTCTTCGAGATGCGCAGGGTTCTCTCCGTTTTTCTCCGCCTTTTTCCCTCGGGTGGGTATTCCGGGTGGATTTCCACTCCCAGCCACTTCGCTTCGAGGTCGAACTCCTTTGCAAGGCCGAGCACTCTTTCAGTGGCCATAAAGCAGAAAGGACAGATATAGTCGTAGTAGAGAAGGATCTTCACGCGCTTTTTAAGGATACACGACCGCGGTTTTTTCCGAAAGAAAGGGTTTTCGTATAGGGTCAGGTCTTTATCTTCCATCAACAATCCGTTCAGGAACGAACACGTTAGTGTTCTGGAATAAAACTGCGGGCAGATGCATATAGGAATCACCGGGAAACGGCGGGGGAATTTCACTTTCAGAAAAAAGCAACCGCCCGCATCAGATCTCAAACTTTGCGGTCAGAAACAGTGTGCGCCCCAGGATCGAATCCAGATACAATATGTGATCCTCATCGAGATCAGGGCGGGACTGGCCCTCGTTGCCGATATTCAGAACGCCTCCCGTGAGTTCAAACCGATTAAAGCCAAAAGCATTTCTCCAGTTAAGCGCAATATCGTGCCCTACCCACCTTCTGACGCGTTTAGTTCTGGTGGAGTTCCAAAAAGACGTAACCGCGTGCGTGTTCCACTGCACGGCCAGGTCGTTGTGGCTGGCGCGGAGCAGAACATGAATACGGTTGCGCGGAATATCTCCGGGCTGCACTTCCCCCCCTACGCGTCTCTCGTAATTCGTTACCCTAAGCCAGTTGGCATTGAGCGTGAAATTCGCCAGGCCGGTTTTCAGGTCGCCGCCAAGCCGGGCCGTAAACCCGTCCATGTCAGTCTCTCCGCTGTTGGTAAGCGGGTTGTGGATTTCGTCTAATCGACCGTCAAGACGTATCACACGCAGTCCCGGATACTCGGTTAGCCTATCGCTTCTATCAAGACTGATGACGAACTGCGTGTCCAATATGCCCGGCGTCTCCTGAAGACGAAGCCGGAACCAGTCAAAGTCGGCTGAGAACGGACCGAAGCCCGCAGAGACACCGGCGCCGAAGCTTTCGGCTTTGTCCGGTTCCAGTTCCGGATTACCGCTTATGACCACCCGTACCTGATCCCTGGAACAGTCGGGAGTCGGCGTATCCGCGTCGCATACAAAAGGGTAGAAGGCGAATTCCTGTGCATGTAGCGATGCAAAGCCGGGCGGCCGTGCTCCCTCGCTCCATGATGCGCGCAGCGCCAGATTGGGTATTACACGATAAAGCGTCGCTATCCGGTGCGAAAACGCTCCCCCGACATCGTTAAAGTCATCGTGGCGAAGGGCAAACGACATATCCAGCGCATCCCCTAAAGGTACCAGAATGTCACCGAAAGCCGACCAGCGCCGACGATCAGCCATCAACGACAGCGAAGTTCCCCCTAACACATCCTCCACGTCAACCGGTTCACCCAGAAGATTGAAATATTCCCTGGCATTGCTTACGTCTTCTTTGGCGACCTGCAGGCCGGCGCTCCAGAGAAGCTTGTTGCCCATAAGCTCAAACAATGGGCCGTCAAGCGCCACCCCCGCCTCAACGTAGTCGATTTCGTTTTTCAACTCGCTCCGCACGCTGCTTTCGCTGATTGCGGCCTGATGCTCTTCGGTTTCGGAAAGCGGATTCTGTATGTCGTAATCTCCGCTCGCAAGAGCGGCTCCTATTATCGGTCCGTGAATGAACGTGCGGCCCGCTTCGACGTAGTCGTAGCGATTGTAGTGGATATAGCCGTCATATCTTATGTTATCTTTAATGTCGCCCCGCAGGCCCAGCGCAAGATCGTACTCTTCAAGATCCTCGTCCCATTGCCGGTTGCCGTGTCCCAGAAAACGGTGGGCGACCGTGATGCGCTGCGGGAAATTGCTCTCGTCAAGACCCCCAATGCTTCCAATGAGGCTGTTTCTCAGCATCTCGTTCGGCGCGAAGCGAAAATCGTTCGGGTCGGGCGCAAACAGCAATCTTAATTTTTCTTTGGTCGCGCGCCCCTCAAGATATATATCGGCCGTATCGCCGACCGGATAACTGAAATTCATGAACACGCTGTCATCTTGGCGGCGCAGCAAGTGCCACGCGATATCCGCATAGGCAAACCCGCAGACGGTGCCGGAAAATCCGCCTGGAGGGTCCGTGAGCACTCCCGTATACACGCTTTCGTTACAGTCGTTTAGCGGTGCCGAGATGAATCCTCCGTCATTTTTTCTCAGGAACACTGTGTTGCCCCGTACCGACACACCTTCGGTCTCGGCGAAGGAACCTCCGGGTGTATATCTGGCACGGCTGTAATCGCGGTCGGCGTCGCGAACCTCATCCCGTCGGAAGATATCCGCTCCGACAGTCAGATTTCCCTCTCCGACGCTGATGCCCCAGAGAGCGCTTAAGTGTTCGGAATCGGCACCCTCCCCACGGGGCCGCCCGGCGTTTAACTGGACCTCAAGACCTTCATAACCTTTTTTGAAAACGATATTTATAGCACCGCCGATCGCTTCCCCGCCATGCAGGGCGCTTGTGCTGTCGTTAAAGATCTCAACGCGTTCGACAGCCGAAATCGGAACAGTGTCGAGGTCAACCCCGGAGTCTGAGACGCGCCGCCCGTTGACCAGGACTATAGCGCGGCCGGTTCCAAGAACAAACGGTCTTTTGAGGCCGAAATTGTTAAAATCCGACCGATCCAACAGATCACTTAGCCTGTTTATACCTGAAAGCTCGATGTCCCGTCGGGTGATAACGCTCACGGGATGCAGACTGCCGGATATCACTTCGGAATACGGTCGATTACCGACAAAGCTCCCTTCTTTTGCAGCTGTATTCCAAGCCATAGAGTGGCTTGCCGCCAAGACAAGCACTGCGAGAATGATATTCCAAGGCGCGGCTTGGTTAATTGCTTCATAAGACTTGTGAATCATTTTTTGCTACTCCTTTTTATCGCTTGAGCTTCCAGAACCCGCGTACGGACACTCATTCCCCAAAAACCACCGTAAAACCGACGAGCTTTATAGAACCCTGATATTCACGGACCTAATCAAGCAAGAATCTAAAATTATAGAAATTATTTTATCTCAATTCCGTTTTTAAAACCAACTAGGTATTATCAATCAGTAAAGAATTGAAATCCGCAGTTAATCAAAGCTTATATCTTAATTGGCAGAAAGAGAGGGATTTGAAATCATGAAAAAAGTTGCGGCAGTCACCCTGTTTTTCTTCTGTATGCTCGTTTTTGCCACTACGCCCCCAGCTTTTACACATGAGACGTATAAAACAACCGCTGAAGAGGCGAGTGACGCGAATATGGGGGGCGATGATCAGGAAGCCGAGAGAGCTATGAAGGATTTCTTGCTGCACGTCAAGGAGCACCAGCACCGGGAACGGATCAGCACTGTCGACAGTCAAATAGAATTCCGAAACGCCTTGAGAACCGATAACGGGGTGTGGAGGCATGGAGACACGTACGTAATTACCGTTAATAAATCAGGCGATGTCATATTTTTTCATGCGAAATATCCTGCCGCCGGGAGCGGGTCCTTGAGAGGCATCCAGATTTTCCGAGACCTGGTCGACATGGTAGAAGCGGATGGAGAAGCGGTCTGCGTTAAAAACGAACCTGGAGAATCTGGCAAATATATCTGTGCCGTTGAAGATTCCGATGCGACTGAATCCGGAGCCCCGAATTCCTTCATACAGGTTGCCGGCTTTGATCATGAACGGGATGAAGCGGATCTTTCCAAGGCGAGAGGCGCATGTCCTGAGTTCACTGCCGAAGACCTTCGGAGGGAGGGATGGCTAAGCGCCGACATGGTGGATAACGAGGAAAGCCTGGTGCGTTATCTGGAAGGGGTGGTGGAGCACGTTTCCGAGGAGCTTGCCCCTGAACAGCAGTCAGGCAACGATGCGCAAGGGGGAGTTTCGCTGGTGAGAATGATTCAACTCCTGTCTCCTCTTATGCCGTGCTGGAGGATGTCGCCCTGGGAATCGGGCTCCATATATTTCTACATAGTTACTGATACGGATAAGATGTATGGGATTTTTAACGGAAACACTCCGCAACTTCAGGATAAGACGTTGCGTCTCAGGGACGACAACGGAGTTGAAGTTGCCGAACGCATCTTAGAAGAGGTGCGCAAGCAAGACGATACCCCGAACCGGGGCTTTCTCACTTACCTTTGGGATGATCCGACTGTTAGGGGTGACGAGGTGATCTGTGAGGAGGCGGGACCTGTTTCCGGCCCGTTCCCGGAGGATAAAGGCGTGTCTTGTGAGGCGGGGAACCCTATCCCCGGCAGGTCCCCCGGCACATCGCTCAAGACCGGGTACTTCATACGGACAAACTTCGGCATTGGGGAACCGTGTGACATGGGGGGAACGTGTTACGTTGTCGGTTCCGGTATTTATCCGAAGCCGCAAGCGGGTGAGGGCGGCGGGGGATGCGCGATTGCTTCCGGAAGCCGGAACGAGCTTGAGGGTGCGGCTTTTAACCTGTTTTTAATCACTGCAGCTCTGTTTCTGGCGACCTCACGGGAAACACGCCCGGGCGCAAAGCTTCTGACTTGGGACCTGCGGGCGCGACGGAAGTACAGGTGCCGGAAAGGTTAAACTTAGCCCGAGAGAGCGCGCCACGGGGAGCGAAACACAGGTTCTTGAGTCGCCCGGAGGCTTCCCTGTTCTATTTGTGTAGCCTATTTTTCGTTTCAGGCTACACAAAACACTTTGTGCAAATCTCAAGCTACACAAAAAACTCGATTTAGGTTTGCTTTTCGAAGATAGTCTGGATTACTAAAAAACCGGTTGAGCGTTTTAATAGCAACCCTATACCGGTTTATAAAGAGCTCTACTCCACCTGTAGCAAACTGCACCGGCAGGAGCAAAACAAAGGACCTGTTCTTTTGCTAATAACGTCAAGCATGACATCTTCAAATGCGGTGAAAAAGACGGTTTTCCTCTCGAGAAATGCGTTTTTGTACATGAATGGCAATTAAAATCACCGCTTTCCGTCCGGCTTGATTAAACCCCGCGGATTCAATATAATTTATGCTGCCTTTTTCCATGTTTTGCTTCGGAGAAACTTGATGAACCCCAAATCCGCGATAATGCTTTTGGTGCTTATAGCCGCCTTCGGTTTTTTCGCCTACAACATCCGTCTTCTGTTAAGGTTGATTACCCTGGGTAAGAAGGAAGACAACAGGTTCGACAATATTCCCGAGAGGATAAGGAAGGTCATCGTCTACGTGTTCGGGCAGAAAAGGCTTTTTAAGTACCGTTTCGCCGGCATAGAGCACGCCATGATCTTCTGGGGTTTCGTCATAATAATGGTGGGAACGGTGGAGATGCTGATAAGCGGCGTCATTCCCGGGTTTTACCTTCTGCCGGGAGCCGCGCAGGGAATCTACGAACTTATTCTTGACGTAGTGCAGGCCTTGGTTCTCGTGGCCATAGCCATGGGCATAACAAACAGGCTCACAATAGGCAGAAAAAGGGAGGTTAACGGGCCCGACGCGGTCGTGATACTGGGTCTTATATTCGGCCTCATGATCACCGCATTTCTCACCACGGGAGCAAAAATAGCGCTTGCCGAGGCAAGCCCAGCCATGCTGCCGGTGTCCGGGGCGTTCTCCGGGCTCTACGACGGCATGAGCATCGGAAACACCTTTTTCTGGAAGGAGTTTTTCTGGTGGTTTCACGTACTGATAGTCCTTTCCTTTCTGAATTACCTTCCCTACTCGAAGCACAGTCACGTACTGACGGCGGTTTTCAACGTTTTTTTCCAGAGCCTAAAACCCCGCGGACAGCTCTCGACACTCGATTTCGAGGAAATCCCCGAGGATCTTGACCACTTCGGTTCCTCCAAGGTAGCCGATTTCAGCTGGAAGGACATGCTTGACGCCTATACCTGCACCGAGTGCGGAAGGTGCACCGATAGCTGCCCGGCATGGAACACCGAGAAGGTTCTCTCCCCGAGAGACATAGTCGTTAAGCTTCGCCATTACGTCTCAAGCGAGGGAAAGGACATACTTGCCGGAAAACCCCAGGAAGAACAGCCCGACCTTCCCGACATAGAGTGGGTAACGCCCGAGGAGCTTTGGGCGTGCACCACGTGTAATGCCTGTGTCGAGGAGTGCCCGCTTTTCATCGACCAGATGGGGAAGATAATAGATATGAGAAGGTTCCTGACCCTTGAGGGCCGCCTGAGCGGAACCGCCACGAGAACCCTTCAGAAGCTTCAGAACAACGGAAACCCCTGGGGATTCCCGGAGGCCGACCGCGGCGCCTGGCTCTCCGAGATGGATGTTCCCATACTGGGTGTTTCCGCCGAGAATGCGAGCGAATTTGACGTGATTTACTGGACGGGATGTTTCGGGGGCTACGACCCGAGGGGACAGAAAGTCTCAAAAGCGATAGTGACCCTGCTTAAAATCGCCGGAGTCAACTTCGCCGTTATGGGTCCCGCTGAGACCTGCACCGGAGACCCCGCCAGAAGGCTCGGGGAAGAGGCCCTCTACCAGATGCTTGCCGTCCAGAACATCGAAACTATGAACGAGCTTAAAGTAAAAAAGATTCTCGCTAACTGCCCCCACTGCTTCAATACCATAAAGAACGAGTATCCCGAGTTCGGCGGGCACTACGAGGTCGTCCACCACACCGATTTTCTCTTCCAGCTCATCCAGGAAGGGAAGCTTAACCCCGACGCCCCGATCGAGGAGAAGATAACCTACCACGATTCCTGCTACCTCGGCCGCTACAACAACGTTTACGACTCCCCAAGAGAGATACTGAAAAGCATTCCCGGAATCGATCTTGTGGAGATGAAAAGGAACAGGACCAAGAGTTTCTGCTGCGGTGCCGGAGGCGGAAAGATCTGGATGGAGGAAGAGGCTCCCAGGGTTAACTGGAACCGCTTTGACGAGGTCGTGGAGACTAACCCCGACACTTTGGCTACTGCGTGCTACTTCTGCAACACGATGTTTGACGACGCCGCGCGGTTCAAGGGGAAAGAGGAGGAAATCGGCATCCAGGACATAGCCGAGATCCTTAACCGTTCGGTTAACTCATCAGATGCTCCTCCCCCATCGTAAACTGCCCCGCGTGCGCCCGACCGGGCCTTGAGAGTCTCAGGAGGAACCTATGAAGCTTGATAAACCGAGGTCCCTTTTGATAGACTCAGGCGGAGGATGGTTTGATTCAGGCTCCTCTCCCACTGCCGGGGTTTTCGGCGACCCGGCCCTCACTCTGTCCTTCTCAGGCGACGGAACCAAACTGTTTTCCGGTTCTGGAGAGGAGACTTTCTCAGAAGACCCCCTCTGTTTCGTTGAGAAGCTTGCCGCCGAGGGGTACACCGCGCTTGGCTACATAAGCTACGACTACCTTCGGTACACGACTCCCGGAGTTGCCACATCGGAGGGGAAGGAAGGAGAGAGGCTTCCCTTTGTATTTTTCCACTTTTACGAAAAAAACGGTTTTTACCTGGCTCCCTGCGAGGAGGCTTTCGCGGTCGCGCCCTCGGTGAAAAGGCGCCCCGGGGATCCTCCGTGCTCGAACATTAAAAAGGAGGAGTACGCCCGGAAAATTTCGGCGATAAAAGAGCATATAGCCGCAGGGGACGTTTACCAGGTAAACCTTTCGCGCAAGTTCCGCTTCGGGCCCATGGGCGAGCCGCTTTCATGGTTTTTGGATTTTTACCGCGCCCAGCCCGTTCCCTTTGCCGCCCTTATCGGTTTTCCCGGTTTTGAGCTCGTAAGCGGTTCCATGGAGCTTTTTCTTAGGAAAAGGGGCGACAGGATTACCACGAGGCCCATAAAGGGGACGATCCGAAGGGACCCGGATCCCCGGCGCGACAGGGAACTTGCCGAGGTGCTCGGGAAAAACCCCAAGGAGCGCGCCGAGAATCTCATGATAGTCGACCTCATGAGAAACGACCTCGGGAGAATATGCGGGTACGGTTCCATAGGGGTTAGGGAGCTTTTCGCCGTCCGCCGCTACAGCACCCTTTTTCAGATGGAGTCTGAAATCGAGGGGCGCCTCAGCCCCGGCGTAGGACTCTCGCAGATAATCGCCAGCACCTTTCCCCCGGGATCCGTTACCGGAGCCCCAAAAAGAGAGGCTCTTCGTATAATAGACAGCCTCGAGCCCCACCTGAGGGGTCCTTACTGCGGGGTGATCTGTCTTTTCCCCCCGAACGGGGATTTCACCATGAGCGTCGCGATCCGCACGGGGGTGAACCGCCCCGAGGGCGCGGATTTCTGGTTCGGAGGCGGAATCGTGTGGGATTCGAGAGCGGACGAGGAATACCGCGAAACGGAGCTTAAGGCAAAGGCGCTTATGTCGGTTGCGTCCCGACAGATGCTATAATCATCGGCTATGGATGAACTTTTCTTTCTGAACGGAAAAAGGATCGAGGATCCGCCTGGGCTTCGCGCCCTTTTTTACGGAGAAGGGGTCTTTGAGACCTTCAGGTGGAAAGAGTCCCCTCCGGTTTTCCTGTCCATGCATCTTGAGAGGATGCGCAGGGGAGCTGGGTTCCTCGGCATACCGGTTCCCGCAGAAACTCAGGTGAGGCTTCAGATCGAAGATGCCGCGGAAAAAGCCGCGGGGGATGACCTGCATGTAAAAGCATGTCTTCTCGGCGAAGGGGATGCGGTGTTTCACTCGCGGCCCCAGACGGCTTCGCTCCTCGTGTCCGTAAGACCCCGGGCGAAGGGTCCCGAGGCCGTCTCTCTTTGGGTCTGCGGGGAGAGAAGGTCCCCGGGGAACCGTCTTTTTTCGCACAAGACCCTTAACTACCTGGGAAACGTCGTGGCGAAAAGAGAGGCTCGTGAAAAAGGGTTTGACGAAGTCCTTTTCCTGGATACAGACGGCAGGGTGGCCGAGACCTCGTGCCATAATGTTTTCTGGGTAAAAGGAAAAAAACTTTTCACTCCGTCTTCTGAATGTCCTGTTTTGCCGGGAGTAACCAGGGAAATCGTTCTGCGCTCGGCCAAGCGGCTGGGCTATGAGCCCGTCTGCGGAGGTTTTCTCCTTGAGGAGCTTCTCTCAAGCGATTACGCTTTTCTTACCAACGCCGTTGCGGGTATTGTTTACGTAAGCGGGGTGGACGGTGATGTGATGCCTTCTGTCCCCCGAAGTTACGAGGCTATGAGGAAATCGCTTCTTTTGGAGTTCGGGTGGTAGAATTAAAGATGCGGAGAAGTTTTTTCGGGTTTGTTACCGGCTCTTAAGGAGCCCAGGGTGGTTTTATGTCCGGCGAGATAACGGTCAGGGAGTATCAGCGGGAAGTTGACGAGTGGGTAAAGAAAGTGGGAGTGCGCTACTTCTCTGAGCTTACCAACCTCGCGCAGCTTGTCGAGGAGGTAGGTGAAGTCGCGAGAATAATGTCCAGAACATACGGGGAACAGAGCTTCAAGGGAGATGAAAATCGCCGGGAACTCGGGGATGAGCTTGCCGACGTTCTCTTTGTATTAACGTGCATAGCGAACCAGACGGGAGTTGATCTTACGGAGGCTTTGAGAAAGAACTTTGAGAAAAAAACGCAGAGGGACGGGAAACGGCATGCGGACAATCCCAAACTTCGCTGAAGGCCCTTGTGTTCTGCCGGCGGCCGCGTCCTGCGCTTCGGTTGTTGCAAAGGTCTTTCCTTGTGGTATCCTTCCCCGTCTTGAGAAGAATCCGCCTTTGATTCGTAACAGTTATTCTATCGAAGAAAGAGGAAAATACTTTGGAAATGAAATTTGAAGAAAAACCCATTGAAGACATACAGGCGAGAAAGGACTACAGGAATATCTCCATAGACAGAGTCGGCGTCTGCGACCTCAAGATTCCGCTTAAGATAAGAGGCTGCGAGATCGATTCGGAAAAAGACCAGAGCGTTCAGGCTTCCTTGAGCCTAAGCGTTAACCTGAGTCCGGACCAGAAGGGGATTCACATGAGCCGGCTGCTTGAAACGGCTCTTGATTTTAACGTGGCCTTTTCCCTGGAGAATATGGCTTCTTTCCTGATCGCTCTCTGCGACAGGCAGGGCTCGAAGGATTCTGACGTTAAAATAGAGTTTGATTACTTTTTCAACCGTCACGCTCCGGTAAGCGGCAAGATATCCCCACAGCCCTACACGTGCGCGTATCTCGGCGAAATGCATTCAGAAGGCATACGTCTCACCCAGAGCGTTGTAGTCCCGGTCAAGACCCTTTGTCCCTGCAGCAAGGAGATAAGCGATTACGGAGCTCACAACCAGCGCTCCAAAGTTTTCATAACCATTTTGCACGAAGAAAAGAAGGAAAACGATCCGATAGACATATGTTTTGAGGAAATCATAGGAATCGCGGAAAGAGGGGCATCTTCCCCGCTTTACCCGCTTTTAAAAAGGGAAGACGAGCGCCACGTCACAATGAGCGCCTACAACAAGCCGTGCTTTGTCGAGGACGTCGTGAGAAACATAGCTTCGGAACTTCACGGCAACCCCAGTTTCGACTCTTACAAACTCAGGGTTCTTAACTACGAAAGCATCCACAGCCACAACGCCTTTGCCAGCATCGGCAAAAGATTCTCGAGCAAGTAAACCGGCGGAGAACACGGGGTTTGCACCGGTTCCCAAGTGTTTTTCGGGCACGAATCGACCTGGATTCCTCAGTTGGCGATGAACGCAAACGGTCGCCCTCTGCGCCTGCTGCGCTTTGTGACATGGCCGAAGCCGCGAGAGGACCCTAAGTTTGCGTAATTACTTGAAATCAAACAATTTTTTGCTGTTGATAGATTGTGGAATGTTTTAATCCGACACAGTTCAAGAGATGTAACTGTCTGAAATTGCTCAATAATTTTTTTCGACCTGCCAAGGGCCCTCTTAGCGTTCTGTGAAATACTTGCTACTCGGTACAAACGCCGTTTTTATCTGCGAAAACCCCTCTTATCCCTTATTTTTCAGGAGGTTCGGGATGATCTCGCCCCGTTTTCAAAACCCGAAAAACCTGTGTAATTTAATCTCCGAGCTGTTGTTTTCCTCAGCTGAGAAAATATGAGGACCCTTTTTGATATTATAAAAGAAGAGATACGGGAATCCGGACCGATTTCCTTCCGCAGGTTCGTGGAACTCTCCCTTTTTCACCCGCAGCACGGCTATTACTCCTCGGGAAAGGCGAGAATTGGAAAAAAGGGGGATTTTTACACCGCCCCTTCGGTTCACCGCTCTTTCGGGGAAACTATCTCGCGATTTCTTGCCGAGGCGTCTCTTCTGCTCGAGGAGGAGAAATTCGTAGTCGTGGAATTCGGAGCCTCGGGAGGTCAGCTTGCCTTGGACATACTCGGAGTTCTTCGCGAGAACCACCCCGATCTCTACTTGAAGACCAATTACATAATGAGCGAGGTAAGCCCGGCGGCGGTCCAGGCGGCTAAGGAAAAACTCAAGGGGCACGACGAAAGGGTCAAATGGACTGACAGCCCCCTAAAAATCATAGAAGACGGCTTTTGCGGAGTCGTAATCGCGAACGAATTTCTCGATTCCCTCCCCTTCCACAGGCTGAAGTCGGACGGTGGGGAGATCCGGGAGGTTTTTCTTTCCCTTCGCGACGGTAAAATCGAGGAAGTTCTGCGGGACCCCGAAACCGAGGGGATTTATGAGTTTTCAAAACGGTACCTGGATGAGTACGTGCAGGGCGAAGAGGCTGAAGCCTGTCTGCTCGCCGGCAGGTGGCTTGCCGAGGTGGGGGTGGCGCTTCAAAAAGGATTTGTTCTCAGCGTTGACTACGGTTCCCTCGCTCCCGAGCTTTATTCACCCGAAAAACGAAAGGGAACCTACAGGTGCTTTTATCGACACGAACTGAGTTCCAATCCCTACATAAGAATTGGAGAGCAGGATATTACCGCCGACGTTAATTTTTCCGAGCTGATGAGGGTCGGGGATGCCGTGGATCTTTCTACAGTTACGTACACTACCCAGGGGCAGTTTCTCGTCGACTGGGGAATCCTCGAGATTTTCAAGACATACGATAAGCCGCAGAACCAGGGGGACCGTCTCGCGGCCAAGACCCTTTTTATGCCTGAATTCATGGGGAGAAGGTTCAAGGTTCTGCTCCAATCAAAGGGTTTTCAGCCCGAAGAGCTTGAGGTATTCTGCAAGTACCAACCGTTCCGTATTGTATTGTAATCACTTCTAAATCTGTTTAGCGGCTTATTGACAAGAGGTTCTTTAAAAGGTTCAGTAATAAGTGTGAAGAACAACGTGAAGAACAACAGAGATAAAATTGTAGAGACCGCTACCAAGCTTTTTCGTTTTTTTGGATACAATGGAACCTCCATTGATAGGCTTATAAAGACCGCGGGTGTTTCCAAAAGCAATTTTTACTACTATTTTGAAAGTAAAGAAGAATTGGGGTTGGAGGTGCTAGGGAACATACTGCGTTCTGAGGAGGAACGCATATCAGGAATTCTCCTGAACACCGATATGAATCCTCTTGAGCGCATGATCAAGTTCTACGAATCGGCAATTTATTCTAAGCGAGAGCTTTTTTTAGAGTCGGGCAGTTTTTTCGCAAAAATGTCGTTAGAGCAAGGTTCCATAAACGAGAGATTTCGCTCAGTTGTTGAGACATATTTCCAAAAAGTCGTAGCAGCTTTTGGAGTGTGCATAAAAGAATGCGAGGAACAGGGAATGGTTCGCGAGGGAGTTAATACGGAACTGCTTCCCAACTTCCTGGTTTCTCAGGTTAAAGGAGCTATAATCATGGCGAAAGTCTATAACTCCTATGACCCGATACGGGAGGCTTATGAGGGAGCAAAGAACCTGATGGTCAAAGAAGAGTGGCAGCATGTTTTTCCAGAATTTGACTAAGATTCTTCTTGGCTTCTCCATTTCCACACTGTAATCAACTGAAAACGCACGCTTTTACGAAGCATTTCCTCGGTCAGTTGTTCAGTTTGTCCACAACTCTATTCGCATCTTCCTGCGTAAGCTTCGCAAAGTCCATTTCCTTGGGGAAATACTGGAGTATTACTCCGTTTGTATTCTCAGCAAGTCTCCTCTCCCATGAGCTGTTTTTTGTATTGTAACATGCTGAATTCACTTATATTATACACGAACAAGAGCCTTTTTTATACTACTTTTATGAGAAGTCCAGGCTAGGTAGTTTTTTCGGAAATCTGGCGTTGGAGTAAAGTGCTGCAGATGGGGAATTCCATTCCGGACAATTTTTTCGATAAATGGAAAACTCCGCCAAGCAGTGTATAATAGGAGAGATACATCAGGGATTTTTAACCAGATGTCCTTCAGTTCGGTTGCGGAGAAAGCCGATCGTCAAAAACAAAGGAGGCAACAACATGTCTGATACGATAATGAAATCCAATATTGGCGCAGATATAGCTTATCTCAAAGAGCTTAACCCGGACCTATACGGTGCTTGGATGAATTACCACGATTCGGTATTTGAGGACGGGGCGCTTACAGCGAAGGAAAAGCAGCTCATCGCGGTAGCAGTAGCGCATATTACGGCTTGTCCCTACTGCATAAGGTCGAGGGTTCTTGCGAGCAAAAAACAGGGAGCGACCGACCAGGAGATAGTCGAATCGATATATGTGGGACTCAGGCTTGCAATGGGGGCCCCTTTTGCCTTTTCAAGCTTGGCTTTTGAGGCTTGGGACACTCTGGAAAACGAAATTCCGCTTACCGAAGGGCACTTTTTCAAGAAAGACATAGCGAAGGAAATTGCCAGTTTCAGGGAATGCAGTGGAGACATATCTCCGCATTTCATGGAGCTTCACAAGAAGATTTTTGCCGATGGAGCTCTCAGCAAAAAAATGAAAAGAGGCATAATAGGTCTTGCCTGCGCTCATGTGACTAAATGTCCCTACTGTATAAGGGGATGCGTGAAGGACGCACGCACCGACGGCGTAACCGCGGAGCAGATGGCTGAAGCCATAAACGTCGCCATGGTCATGACTGCTGGTTCCTGTTACGCCCATACAAGCATCGCCATGGACACGCTTAAGAGTCTCCAGAAATAATTTTGACGGTTTCTTTAAAAATTCTCCTCATCTCCCCTGGATGTTTCACGTGAAACATCCAGGGGTTTTTTTGCCCCTTCTCCCCTGACTGAACGGGGTTTTTTATGGTAGATTCTCTTTCATGTCGTTGCAGATTCCCGAGCGCCAAAGCACCATAGCCGCCATTTCGACCCCGCCCGGAGAGGGAGGAGTGGCCGTGATCCGCATAAGCGGCGAGGAATCCCATGCGATTGTGAGAAGAATCTTCGTTTCCGCTGGAACCCCCGGTTTTTCCGAAAGAAAACTCTGTTTCGGAAAAATAATCAATCCCGAGACCGGCGAGACGGTGGATGAGGTTCTCTGCACCGTTATGAGCTCCCCTGATACCTATACCGGGGAAGACATAGCCGAAATACACTCTCACGGGGGACACATTGTTCCCCGGAAGATACTTGAGATCCTAATCGGCCTCGGAGCGGCTCTCGCCGCCCCGGGTGAATTTACCCAGAGGGCGTTTCTTAACGGAAAAATGGACTTGGCCCAGGCTGAGGCGGTCTCTGATATCATAAGCGCCCAGACGGAACAGAGTCTTAGGTATGCTGAGGCGCAGCTCGAGGGAGTCCTTTCGGGCAAGGTGAACGAACTTAAAGACGAAGTCCTCAACATTCTGGCGGAAATAGAGGCGAATCTCGATTTTCCCGAAGAAGATATAGATCCTCTTGCAAAAAACCGTCTCAAGGAAGCATCCGAATCCGTGGAAAAGGAGCTTTCGGCGCTCATCGAGAGTTACGATACGGGCAGAATGTTCAAAGACGGGGTGACGATGGTAATACTGGGGAAGCCTAACGTCGGGAAATCGAGCATACTTAACCGTCTGCTCGAGACTCAAAGGGCGATAGTGAGCCCGATCGCCGGAACCACAAGAGATTTTATTGAAGAAAGAATGAATGTCGGAGGAATTCCCCTCGTTATAACGGATACGGCCGGCATAAGAGACACTGAGGACCAGATAGAAAGACTCGGGGTAGAGCTTTCTCTCAAAAAAGCCGAGGAATCCGAATTCATACTCGTCATTTTGGACCAGAACACAGAACTGGACGCCCTTGACAGAAAAATCCTCGAAGCCGCTGCTAAAAAGAAGCATCTTGTCGTAATCAACAAAATGGATCTTGAGGAGAAGCTTGAAAAATCGAAGCTTCGCCGGATTCTTGGGCGGAAAAAGCCGGTGAAGACCTCGGCGCTTACAAAAGAGGGGATAGAACAGCTCAGGGAGGCTATGTTCGAGACCCTTGCGGGCTCGCCTCGCGGCGTAGACGCCTCGGAACTGGTGCTGACTAATCTCCGCCATAAAAAATCCATGGAAAAGGCCCGCGATCAGCTGCGCGAATTCCTCGGACTTCTCGAACGGAACGAGTATCCCGAGATCCTATCGATAGAACTGCGAAACTCCATGAACTCGCTCGGCGAGATCACCGGGGAAGTGACCACGGAGGATCTTCTGGGCAGAATTTTCTCCAGATTCTGTATTGGAAAGTAAAAGCGAGAGCAAAACATTTGAGGCTTACATACTTCGGTTGACAGAGGGGCGGGGTCAAATGAATAACGATGTTTTGCAAATGGCTCTCGCTTACAGTAGCCCTAACTTTGTGAAGTTTGTTCTCTTTAAAAACGGAAAACCATTGACGAAGCCTTTGAAGGCAAAAGTTTTATCAGACCTCGTAAGGTCTTTCCCACTTCCGAATCGTAGCGAGCTTCCTTTGGAGTAGCTTTTAAAATTCTGCTATTCTTCTATCGGGAATCTTGATTGCGGCATTATAGAGCGGATGTATGAAGGACTGGAACCATTGTTCCCTGTAGCTCCTTTTCACGAGTATTACGACTACTACGACAGGCTGGATGAGAACAGAGAATAAAGCGGTTTAAATAGGTTGACCCCATTAACTTTTCCAAGGGGTATTGAACTCTCACCAGCATTATTTAAGATGGTCTCCAAGCTAAATTTAGGAGGTCCATTATGCTAGAAAAAACAGATAGAGAATTGCTGAAGTCTATCGCAGAGGATCCAAGATTGATCCTGGAGGAATACACCCTGATAAGGGTAAGCAAGAAGAGGTGCGCTCTGGTCATCACCGGTCAAGACCAGAAGACGGGTGAGACTCAGAGCTGCTGTCACCTGATCCATTATAAGAATCTCATACCTCTTGTGGAGAAGATTCAAGAGCATCTACTTCGTCCTGAGGCTGCGGTCAGATGGTCCATCGATTTATGAGGTGTCGTTATGTCTACTCAGGAAAGAACTCTCGACCAAAAGACTTTCAGCTTCACACTGATATACGAGGAAGGAAGTGAAGAATGGTATCTCCTTGTAACCGCTCTGGAGGATGGGGAATCATGGCAGTTGTCAATAGGAGCAGACCGAGCCACTGACATCCTTTACCGAGCTCTCGAGATATAGAAGGAGGTCGTTATGGCTGGAGAATTTACCATAAAGAGGATTCCTAATGGGTATGAGGCGGAATTCCCGATAGAAGAATATGCGCAAGTCAAGACAACTGCTAACAAGTATAGCAGAATTTTAAAAGCTACTGTAAGCGAGAGCCATTTGCAAAACATCGTTATTCATTTGACCCCGCCCCTCTGTCAACCGAAGTATGTAAGTCTCAAATGTTTCACGTGGAACATTTCACAAACTGTTCGGTACAAACGAGAGGAACGAATCGGATTGTTTCCCTAATTATCGAGTTATTTAAGGGAGTTAAAATACAGTCTTGGAAATTCGCAAAATTTTATTCACAATCTATCAACAAAAAAAAGTGTTTCATATCAGTTAATTAAGACATTTCAAATGAATTCTTAATGATTTATTAACAATACGAAACTTCGCCGGGAACTTCATGCGCAGACATGTTTCTCCGCGCCCCGGGAATTCAGTGGTTTGGGCTTCGCGAGCGGTTAAAATCTCCTTTTGCTGGCGGAACCGACCCTCGGCCGGCCGGATTTTCGTCGATGGTGTTCAGTGCTTACTTGCGTTTTCTTAAATAGTCTTTTATTTTCAGCGGGTTAACTATTGACCGGGTTTTTATAGCGTGTAATCTAACTCGCTGGGTGAATTTATGATTTTTCCTCTTGGATGGCTTACTGACTACCTGAAAATCGATGTTTCTCCAGAAGAGCTGGGGGAAATGCTCACCATGGCCGGTTTTGAGCTTGAAGCCCTTGAAGACAAGGGCAAGGCGCTTGCCGATGTCCGCGTCGCTCAGATAAACAGCATCGAAAAACATCCAAACGCCGACAGACTGAGTATCTGTGATGTTACGGACGGACAAACCCGCTACGTGGTTGTCTGCGGGGCGGACAACATGAAAGAGGGGGACAAGGTCGCTTTCGCCAAGGCGGGTACGGTTCTTCCGGCTACCTCGAAGTTTCCGGAAGGCGTCGAGATAAAGCGCTCGAAAATCCGCGGTGAAGATTCGGAGGGGATGCTCTGTTCCGCGGACGAAATGGGTCTCTCGGGCGGCGAAGACGGGATAATGATTCTCTCCCCCAAGGCTGAACTTGGAACCAGTATGAGCGACGAGATCAGCTACGACGGCGTTATCTTCGAGATAGGAATTACTCCCAACCGTCCTGACTGCATGAGTATTTTCGGGATCGCAAGAGAAGTCTCGGCAATACTGGGCCAGAATCTTCAGAAACCGAGGTTCTCCATAAAAGAGCAGGGAGAGGACATTTCAGGAAGGGTCACGGTAGAGGTTGGGGACGCGGAGGCGTGTCCCAGATACTGCTGCCGGCTCATTGAAGGAGTCAGAATCGAGCCCTCCCCCGCATGGCTTCAGGAAAGGCTTGAGTACTGCGGAATCCGCTCCGTTAACAATGTTGTTGACATTACGAACTTCGTTCTGCTTGAACAGGGACAGCCTCTTCACGCTTTTGATTACGACAAGCTTGATCGGGGCCGGATTTCCGTCAGAAAAGCCAGGGCCGGAGAAACGATAGAAACGCTTGACGGCGTCGAAAGAAAACTGCTCGGCGATGATCTGGTTATCTGCAGCGGGGATTCCCCCGTCGCGCTTGCCGGGGTCATGGGCGGCGTCGGCACCGAAATAGAGAATGAGACGAGCAGCGTTCTGCTTGAGGCCGCTTACTTTTCTCCCGTAGGCATAAGGAAAACGTCCAAGCGAAACGGCCTTAAGAGCGAGTCTTCGAGCAGGTTTGAAAAAGGCATTGACATAAACAACGTTTCGTTTGCCCTTGACCGCGCGGCCGAGCTTATAAGCCGCTTATCCGGAGGAACAGTCGCCAAGGGGATTATCGACGTATATCCCGACCCCGTGAGCCCCAAGGAGATTTCCCTGTCAGTTGACAGGGTCTGTGGCCTAGTCGGCATATCCACCGATTCCCAAGAAATAGCGGAGCTTCTCGAGAGCCTTGAGTTTGAGGTTCTCAGCCTCTCCGTAGACACGCTTTTGCTTCGAGCTCCGACTTTCAGGGTGGACATAGAGCGTGAGGTAGATATCGTCGAGGAAGTTGCGCGTCTTCTGGGTTACGACAATATTCCCTCCGTCCTGCCAGAGGTTCCAATGGTAGCTAAGAAACCCAACGTGATAACCGTCATGGAGAAAAGGCTAAGGGACATTTTTGTTTCCTACGGTTTTCTCGAGGCTATAAACTACAGTTTCGAGTCCCCTGAACTTCTCAGGACGTTTGGCTTTGAGGAGTCGATGCGCGTTATGAACCCGATATCGCGGGAACTTTCGGAAATGAGAACTAGCCTTCTTCCCTCTCTTGCGAAAAACGTGAGACTTAACCTCTCGAGGCAGAACCAGGACGTAAGGCTTTTCGAGTCCGCCAAGGTTTTTTACCCCAAAGATATGGACCAGCTCCCAACCGAAGTGAAGAAATTCGCCGCGATTGCGACCGGAAAAAGGGCTCCCGAGATATGGGACGGGGGAAAATTCGATTTCTTCGACATCAAAAGCGTGCTCGAAAGAAGCCTGGAGGTCCTTTCGGTGGATTCCAAGATAGACTTTGAAGCCATTTCCTCTGACCATGGATTTCTCTGGCCGGGGAAATCTTCCGCCGTGCTGGTTGACGGAAACGTTCTGGGGGTGGTCGGGGAGCTTCACCCGCATCTTCTGGAAAAACTCGAGATAAGCGAAAGCGTATACGTGCTTGAACTCGACTTATCTCTTCTCTCGGTCGTCTACACGAGTTTCAAGAGGAAATTTTCCCCGCTTCCCAAATTTCCATCCCTTCGCCGCGACATAGCGCTTGTGGTCGATGACATAGTTCCTGTGCGGGAAATTCTTTCAGTTATAAAAAAGGCGGATTTTGGTATAATAGAAAATGCTTGGGTGTTTGACGTTTACAAGGGAAATTCCCTTGAGGAAGGGAAGAAGAGCGTCGCGCTGTCCCTGATTCTTCGAAACAGGGAGAGGACCCTTACCGACGAGGACGCGAACAGGGTTCAGCAGGATGTTCTCAAAAGTTTGGAAAAAACAATAGGAGCCGAATTGCGTTCGGTTTAAAAAAGGGGGATTTTCATGACAAAGAAGGATCTGGCTGGTGTTTTGTACTCGGAGATAGGGTTTTCAAGAAGAGAATCAGCTGAAATAGTCAACTTTTTTTTCGAGCTGATAAGAGAGAGACTCATGGCCGGCGAAGAGGTGAAACTCCCCGGGTTCGGAACCTTCAGGGTCACGAGAAGAAAGTCCCGGATAGGAAGAAACCCCTCCACCGGAGAAGAAGTAAGCATACCTTCCCGCCTCACGGTCGTTTTCAAACCCAGTAGATTTCTAAGGAAAAAGATTGACCAGGAACGGGGGGATTAAAATACCAGAGCCAAAACCTCCCCAATCTTCCTTTTTCAAGCAAAGCTTCGTTGCCGGCATCCTGATTATCGTTCCTTTCGGGGTGACCATTTTCGTCCTCTACAAGCTGATAAAGTGGATGCTTTTCTTTTTCAGCAACGGTCCCGCCGGAATCCTCCGCCACTTTATAGATGTCCCGCCTTACGTGTTTCAGGGAATATCTTTTGTTATAGGAATCTTGGCCACCCTGCTGCTGATCGTTTTCTTGGGGGCCGTGACCAGAAACTTCGTGGGCAGAAGAATGCTCCTGTTCGGTGAATCGCTTATCTCGAAGATTCCGCTTGCCAGAGCCTTCTACGTGAGCGTAAAGCAGGTAGTGCAGACGCTTTTTCTCACCTCCCAGATGCAGAGCATGAAAAGAGTCGTGCTGGTCGAGTACCCGAGAAGGGGTATCCGTGCCATAGCTTTCGTAACGGGAGTTACGGAGGCAGGCCGGGGACATAACACGACGGACCAAAGGCTCGTCAGTCTGTTCGTTCCCACGACGCCGAATCCGACAAGCGGTATTTACATAATGGTTCCGGAAGAGGAACTGCAGGAACTTGATATTTCCGTGGAAGACGCGTTTCGGCTTATAGTTTCCGCCGGGATTTCTCAAGACGATTCTGATGTTTTTGGGCAAGGTAAGAAAAACGGTTGATTCTTTCGGGATGCTCAGTCCCGGGGACGTAATTGTTGCGGGAGTGTCCGGAGGATCAGACTCCATGGCGCTTCTCTTCGCTCTTTGTGACCTGCGGGAGTTTTATCCGGATATCGACGTGATCGTTTCCCACGTCAACCACGGGCTCAGGGGCGCAGAATCGGACGAAGACGCCGAGTACGTAAGGGAAGCGGCCGGCCGGCTTAACTTTTCGTTTGAATGCGTGCGGGTTGACACCGAGGGCTTCAGAAAAAAACGCGGACTTTCCCTTGAAGACGCCGCCAGGGAGCTTCGCTACGACTTTTTTAACGATATTCTCGCGAAACGCTCGGCTCAGAGAATCGCCACGGCGCACACCCTTAACGATCAGGCAGAGACGGTCATAATGAGACTCATAAGGGGAAGCGGTTCCCGGGGTCTTGCCGGAATAAGACCCTCGGTCGGCAACATAATACGCCCGCTCATAAACGTCACCAAGCTTGAAGCCAGGGAGTACCTTCAGTCAAAAGGCGTGTCCTGGAGGGAAGACTCGACCAACAGTTCAAACGAATTTCTAAGAAACAGGATAAGAAACGAGCTTATTCCCCTGCTTGAGAGCTACAATCCTGCCATCGAGCAGGTTCTCTCCCGGGTGGCGGCGGTCTGCGCCGCGGAGGCGGATTTTATTTCGGCCGAAGCCGAGAGGAAATTCAATAAACTCGCCCGTGTTGTGGACGAAGGTGTGCTAGGAGACACGGAAAAACTTCTTTGTGAACCCCCGGCGATCAGGTTCTCAGTAATGAGAAAATCAATTTTGGCCGTAAAAGGAGACCTTAACTCGGTTTCCGCCAAGCATCTTTTTTCGATGGACGAGGTGATGCGCTCGGGTGAGTCCTCGGCAGAGGTGAACCTTCCCGGCGGAGTCGTTTTTCATACGGGCCACGGGGTTTTCTTTTTCACGCGCGAAGATGAGTTACGCGAATTCCCGCCGACCGAGATAAAAAACCATGGAACTCATAGAGTCTCTCGGGACCTTGAGGTCACAGTTGAGCTTACAGACGACTCCTCCCTCTGGGGTGCACCCGATGTCGGGTACTTTTCGCCCGAGAAAGTCGGCTTCCCCATAGCGCTTAGGAGCTTTTCTGAGGGAGACAGGTTCGTTCCGCTCGGAATGAGGGGAGCCAAGAAGCTCAAGGATTTTTTCATTGACGAAAAAATACCGAGATTCCTCAGAAAAAAAGTGCCGGTTTTTGAAACCCGCGACGGAATAATCTGGGTGGGCGGGCTAAGAACGGACAACAGGTTCAAGGCGGATCGGATGAAAGGGCCGTGGCTTAGGATAAGGATCTGCGGTTCTTCGCAGAAGCTGCTTGACCTTGCGGTTAAAAGTCCTAAAGCGTCCTAGGAATCCTCCCCAAGCCCGCTTTTAGCGACGTAGCACGCTCCCAAGATCCCTGAGTTGTCTCCAAGAGCGGCTTTTTTTATCTGAAGCTTCCTCGCCGCCCCGCCAAGACACCTTCTTTCGGCTTCCTTGCGGGTTTTCCCGATAAAAAGCGGCCAGGCGCCCGAGAGCCCCCCGCCCACGACCACTGTTTTTACGTCCAGAACGTTTACGAGAATCGATATTCCCACTCCCAGGTTTGCCCCGAAATCGTTCCATACGCCGATTGCCGCCTGGTTTTTTTCGCGCGCAAGCTCCGCCAGGCGTTCGGGGATGGCCGATTCTTCGGTGCCGGCGAGTTTTTCACGGAGCTTCGGGTGCTCGCGGACGATTCTTTTTATCGCTACCTGCGAAACGTAGGTTTCAATGCAGCCTCTTCCCCCGCAGGCGCACCCGGGTCCCGAAGGGTCGATGGTCATGTGTCCCACTTCCCCGGCGAAGCCGTCTTCCCCCGACCAAAGCTTGCCGTCAAGGACTATTCCGCCTCCGAATCCGGTTCCCAGGGTTATCATTACCATTGAATTTGAGCCTCTGCCCGCCCCCGCCCGGTATTCTCCGAGAGCCGCGCAGGAAGCGTCGTTTTCAATAAAAACGGGCGTTTCGGTTCCGATTCTGTCCGAAAGGTCTGAGGTAAACGGAAAATCCTTCGTGTTGGCTATGTTCGGGGCCTGGACGAGCATACCGTTTCTCCGGTCGACGGTTCCCGGTATCCCTATCCCGATTGCCGATATTTCCTCCCCGGCGAATCCTTTTATGAAGCCGGCAAGGTTCTCCATGAGCGGCGAGATGCCCATATGGGCGTCCGAGCGGGTTTTTTTCTCCCCGAGCATGTCTCCATTCTCGGAAATGATTTTTCCCCTGAGGTTGGTTCCCCCTATGTCTATGCCAAGGAATTTCCGCTTCATTTTTCCGTTTTTAAATCGTGAAAAACCGCAGGCGGCTGCTACCGGGCCGCCCCGGAACTTCTATTTTACCCTGTCTTTTCGGAAAAATATCGACCGCGGCTGGGCCTGAAGGCACAGGATTTCTCCCGCTGCCCGGGGTTTTTTGCGCAAGGCGCGTGTAACAGGGTATAAACTTACTCTTGTCCGCAAGAGTCTCTCATCGTTATTTCCCCTTATGGAGAACTGACAGGTTGAAATGAACCTAGGAACCGCAAGCATACTTTCAGTCGTTTTCCTGCTTTTTCTCTACATCTCCTGCGAAAGACCTCCCGAGGTTCCGGGCCCCGAGTCCATGCGCCCTGTTCCCTTCGTTCCGGAAATGGACGATGACCTTTTCCCGGAGGGACTCAAGGAATCTATCGGCGCAAGCGTCAAGAAACTTTCGGAAACAAAGGATTCCCAGCTCGTTTTCGGACAGAAGACCGTTTCCGCGGGGGATTACGCCCTTGCCCTTAACTATCTTCTCGGCAAGCTTGAAACGGGCGTGACCAAGGATGATTTCATAAAAGACGTGAGGAAGAATTTTGATTTCTACGGCTTTCCGGGAAAGCCCTGGGGCAAGGTTTTCATAACCTCTTACTTCTCTCCGGTGCTTCCCGCTTCCCAGGCGAGAACCCCGGAACATACTCACCCCCTTTACCGGGTGCCCGACGATCTGGTGCGTCTCAGAATGGACAGGTTCATCGAACGGTTCGAGAGATTTTCGTTTCTTGAAGACGACAAGATCGCCCGGGGAAAGCTGCAGTCACTTTACGGAAGGGTTGAGCAGGGAGGTCCGGGCAGAACTTCCGAACTCGTCCCCTATTATTCCCGAAGCGAAATCGATTCCGGGGGAAAGCTCAGGGGGAAGAAGCTCGAGATCGCGTGGGTTGATCCCGTCGATGGATTTTTTCTTCAGATCCAGGGCTCCGGCAAAATAAGATTTGCGGACGGAGAGGAGCGGGTCATAGGCTACGCCGCCCAGAACGGACATGATTACGTGGCTATAGGGAAATTTCTTTTCGAGTGGATCCCAAGGGAAAAAATGAGCCTTTGGGCCATAGAAAACCACCTAAGATCCCTCTCCTATGCGGAGAGGATGAAGGTCCTTTACAAAAACCCGAGCTACATTTTCTTCCGCAGACTTCCCGGCAAGCCCCAGACCTCTTTCGGAACGGAAGTCGTTGACGGCCGGACCATAGCGACGGACAAAGCCTTTTTCCCCAGAGGATCTCTCGTGTTCATGGAATTTGAAAGGCCGGTTTTCGAAACTTCCTCTTCCGTCGAGCCGTCGCTTTGGAAGCCGACTTCCCGCTTCGTGGTAAACCACGACAGCGGGGGAGCGATAAAGGGCGGCAGGCGAGTCGACCTTTTCTGGGGGGAAGGAAAAGACGCCTCCCGTCACGCGGGAGTCATGAAAAACTGGGGAAAATTCTTCTATCTGGTGCCGAAGGGGGAATTTCTCGTGGCGCTTAGGGAAAAAAACGGCGGGCGGAGCCCGGGAGGATAAGATGGCTGACAAAAAAACGCTTACATGTTCCGAGATGTCTTCTCTTAGCGGAGAGCACCTCTACGGAACCGCTCTTGAGGTAAAGAACTGGTTTGCACTCGAGTACTCCGGGATATGGAGAAGAGACGCTTTTGCGCAAAGCGCGCTGCCCCAAGAGGTAAAGGAGCATCTGGGAGAGTTTCTTTCGTCTTTTGAGCAATCCAGGCTTCAGCTGATGGGAGGGCCGCGCCCGGGTGAGGGCAACCCCGTTTTTTACTACGCGCATTCTTCTGAGTTTTCCCCGAAACTCTACAGGTTCGAAATAGAAACTTACGAGGACCTTCTCTCGATAGATCTTCCCGAGCTTGTCCGCACCGGGGAAATAGAGAGATTCTCCTGTGCGGAGAAGCTTGTCCTGGTCTGCACCCACGGAGCGCACGACGGATGCTGCGCGGTTGCGGGATCTGGGGTTTACAAGGAACTTCTCAAAAAAGATGGAATCTGCGCATGGAGAACCACCCATGTCGGAGCCCATCGCTTCGCCGCCAACCTCGTCATGCTTCCCGAGGGGATATATTACGGAAGGGTAAACGGCGAGAATCTGGAAGATGTCATTTCCTCCCATCTGCGCGGCGAGATTTTTCTTGACTGCTACAGGGGAAGGTCGTGTTTTTCCCAGACTTCGCAGGTCTCGGACTATTTTTTGAGAAAAGAGATAGGGAAATTAGGCATTTACGACATAAGGTGGGAATTCGAGAGGGACCGCGAGGACTACACTGCGGCTGAATTCGGGGTGGAGGGGGAAACCACGGTTTACAGCATAAACACCGTGGTTATGAACCAGGCCATAAAACTCAAGACAAGCTGCGATGAACCGGAGGTAAAGGGACTGTCCCAGTTCTATTTCTACAGCCTGATACCCTATGAGCCGCCGGTCAGAGAAGAAGAGGACTCCTGATCACGCCGGTTTTCCTACTGCGAAGCGCGGCGGCGTCTAAGGGATTCAGTGAAATCAAGAATCTCCCGCGAAAGACGTTTTGAGCTTTGCTCGTCGGGAATTATGGTGTCGGTAACGAAAACGCTTATTCCGAGCGCTTCTATGGCGGCTGCCTCTCCCACGTCCGAACGGTCGATTACGAGCACGTCCAGAAAATCGGCGTAAAGCCTGGCCACCTGGGTTGAAGAAGCCTCCATCCCTAACCCCCTCATGAGCTTGTCTGCGGGGCCCTTAAGGGGTTTTCCGCGCATAAGGGGGCTTACGGCGACCTTGAGTACCGGCGTGCCGGCAAGCCTTTCCCTTATCCCGCTTATCTCCAATATGGGGCCGATGCTGATTATGGGATTGCTCGGGCATATGATCACAAGGTCCGCGCCGTCTATCGAGTCAAGAACCGAAGGTGCCGCGGAGGCCTCGGGCGCGCCTTTTATTTTAACCCCCCGCACCCCGGGACGCATCGCGTGCTTTATGTAGTATTCCTGAAAATGCATTTCGCCCTCGTCCGTCTCTATCCATGTCTCGACCCTCTGGTCGCTCATGGGCAGTATGCGCATTTCCCCGAGGCCGAAGCGCTGCGCTATCCTGGCGGTGGATTCGCTCAGAGTTCCGCCCGCGTCGCTTATGGATTTTCTGAACAGGTGAGTGGCGAGATCCCTGTCGCCGAGTCCGAACCATGTCGGAAAACCGAATCTCGCGGCGGCTCCCAGAAACTCGAACGTATCGCCGCGGAGTCCCCACCCCTTTTTTTCGTCTATGCTTCCCGAAAGCCTGTAGATTATGGTGTCTATGTCAGGAGAGACTCTCATCCCGTAAAGATCCATGTCATCCGCCGTGTTCACTATTACGGTGAGTTCCGAGGGGGGAATTACCCCCGTGAGTCCCTTAAGGAATTTTGCGGCTCCGCTTCCGCCGCCAAGCGCGGTTATCATCTGAGTTTGTTTGTGCCCCCGGGCATTCCACCTGTAACCTATTTAAGCGCCTTATCCGTGTCAAGCCGAAGCGGCGCGCGCCCCCTTCGGATGGCTTGAAAGTTGATACCGGCTCGTATAGAGTTTAGTTCGTCTTTTCAAGGAAAAAACCCCGTTGCCGTTTGATATCATAAAAAACAAGCAGAACTTCCTTACCCGGGCGGTACTCCTACTGCTCGCCCTTACCTTCGTTATCGGTTTCGGATACGTGGGAGGAATAAGCATCGGCGGGCGCGGCCCTAGCGGCGGAGCGGCGGCCGAGGTAAACGGGGACAAGGTTTCCCTCGCGCAGTTCTATAACTTGAGAGACTCGATGCTTGACCGCCTGCGCCGGAGCGATCAGGAAATTTCAGACGAGCTTTTGGAATACGTGAATTTCTCCGTGATTGATTCACTGGTCAACAAGAAGCTGCTTGCCCAGAAGGCGGACGAACTCGGAATCAGGGTAAGCCAGGAAGAGCTTTCAGACGCCATAAGAAACGATCCCGGTTTCCAGATAGACGGCGCTTTCGTGGGTTTTGAGCGCTACAGGGACTTTATCGCGAGGGGACTTAACCGCACCGTTAAGGATTTCGAGGATTCCTACAGGGAGGATCTGCTGGTGGAGAAGCTCGTTTCGGTCATTGACAGCTCGGTGACTGCAAGCGACGAGGAGCTTTTAAGCATTTACAGGACGCGCGAGGAGAAAATCGATCTCAATTACGTCTCGTTTGCGGCCGAAGACTATCTTGAGGGCAAGGAAGCGGGCGAAGAGGAAATCGCCCGGTATTACAGGGGGAACACCGATCTTTTCTGGGAACCGGAGAAAAGGAAGGCGCGCTACGTTAAGCTCGCTCCCGGGGATTTTGCCGCAGACGCCGAGGTCTCCGACGAAGAAATCGAGGCCTACTACAGGACCTACTCCGATGAATTCGCCTCCGGGAAGGACACAAAGCAGCTCTCGGACGTAAAGGCGGAGATAAAAAAACAGCTCGTTGATGGGAAGTCATCCCTTCTTTACGACCGGTTCCTTGAGGAATTTCTTCGGGGGAAACGCTCTTTCTCTGACCTTCTTTCCGAAAGAAGCTCCCTTGAGGTTAAGGAAACAGCGGAGTTTACGCTTGGGTATGGGGGTGGAGACATTCCCGGTGCTGTAAGAAGAGAGGCTTTTTCGGTTAAGAAAAACAGGCTTTCAAACGTGGTTCTTCGGGACTTCACCTGGTTTTTCGAGGTAACCCACGTCGAACCCTCGAAGCGCTCGGGGCTTGAGTCCGCGCGCGGGGAGATTCTCGAGGCTCTCAAAAAGGAAAAAGCAGTCGAGCGGGCAAGGGAGTCCGCCGGAAGCGATCTCGGAGAGATACGGGCCTCGGGCAAAGGTTTCGCCAAGGCCGCCAAGTCTCTTGACCTTGTGGTGGAGCAGACCGGGTTTTTCTCAAGGTCTGATAACCCTCTCGGGATTGAATCCGGGGATTTCGTATCCGATGTCTTCGGGCTCAGAAGCGACCGGCCGACGCCGGATCGCGTCTATAAGTCCGGGAAGACTTTCTACATAGTGTCGCTTGCCAAGACAAAACCCGTTGACAGCGGGGCTTTTGGGCTTGAGAAGGATTATTTCAGGCAGCGGGAAGTCTCGGCGCGAAAGACACTTGTGATCGAACGCCTGCTTGAGAATCTGAGAGAAAGCTCCAAAATCTCCCACAACAAAAACCTCCTTTCCCAGGGAGGGTAAGTTCCCGCGCGGAAAGTTGGAAATATTCCGGGATTTATGGTATAATCTAAACTGACCGGAAGACCATGATTGATAAGGAATCTTTTTTCACATACCGCCGAAGCTGTATCCCGGCGGCTTTCTTCAGGATTCTGGCCCCTTCAGGGCTTCTATAATAGACACGGGAGTTTGAATTTCCCGGTTACGGCAAGGGTTTTGCGTAAAACGGGCTGCGGCATGCGTGAATGTCACGATGCCGGACTACGGTTCTCCCATGAGAATTAAAGCGCTTGAAATAGCAGGTTTTAAATCTTTTTACCTGAAGACGAAGATAGACTTCTCCGAGGGTATAACCGCCATAGTCGGTCCCAACGGCTGCGGAAAATCCAACATTCTCGACGCCATCAGGTGGGTGGTCGGCGAACATAATCCCAGACAACTGCGCGCAGGGGGAATGGAAGACGTTATTTCCAACGGGAGCGCCGAGCTCAAGCCACTGGGCATGGCCGACGTTTCCATGGTCCTTGAAGGGGTTGAGGGCTTCAGTTTCGAGGAAGTCAGAATCCGAAGGAAACTTTACCGCTCGGGTGAAAGCGAATACAGCATAAACGGGGTTAAGTGCCGCCTAAAGGATATAACCGAGATGCTTCTTGACACGGGAATGGGCGCGAGGGCCTATTCGATCGTCGAGCAGGGGCAGATCGAGTCCTTCATAATGTCGAAGCCCGAAGAGAAAAGAAAATTCATAGAGGAAGTAGCGGGGATCGAGAAGTACAAGCTCAGAAGAAAAGAGACCCGAAGCAGAATAGAATCAACCAAGGAGAACCTCTCCCGCGTTCTTGACATGAAGCGGGAGGTGTCAGACCGCATCGAGGCGGTAGCCCTGCAGGCAAAGCGCGCCAGACAGTACGGGGAGCTTACCGGGCGGGCCCGCTCGCTTGAATTCGATGTGCTCTCGGCCAAGCTCGAAAACTCGGAGAAGCGCAGGAAAACGCTTCTTGAAAAAAAGCTCGGGGCAGAGGAACTCGTCCTCTCGGCCGACTCCGGAAAAGAGGAAAAACACGGGCTGCTTCAAAGCGCGAGGGAGAAAAACTCCGTTTCGGGCCAGCAGCTGGGATCCCTTGAGAAGGAAATCTACGAGCTTCGGGCGCAGAAAAAGGAAAACGAATACCGCAGAACCTCGATTGAACGGGAGATCGCCGGGATTTCGAGCTACGTAAAGGACATCGAGGCCGAGATAGAGAGCCTGGGGCACGAAATTTCGGACATGGAGGAGAAAAGCAGCCACGCCGAGCGCCGGTCCGGAGAGCTTAAAAACACCCGCCTCTCGGCTTCCGAGGAGATTTCGCGCGAGGAAGAGAATCTTGCGCTTCTAAAAAGCGAATGGGAGCACAGCAAAAAGGAGCTTGATGAAACGGGAAACCATCTCTCGGACGTGATGACCAGGAGAAGCTCGATTGGAAGCACGATAGGAGCTTTCTCAAAGGAGCTTGAAGAGCTTGCGGAGAAAAAAGAGGCGCTTGACGGGGAAGCCGAAGCCTTGGGACTTGAAAAACTCGACTGCGAGCAAAAACTCGCTTCCCTTCGCCGCCTTGAGGGCGAAATAAAAAGCGAGTTCACCTCTGCCGCCAAGGAAAAAGAAGAAATCGATTCGCGCCTTTACGACCTTAGGGTTGAGCACGAGAAAAAACTCGGGGAACTGAGGGCCCTTGAGGGCAGAAAAAAAGACTGTGTCTCTAGGACGGAGGCCCTTAACAGAATACAGAGCAATTACGAGTGGCTTCCCGACGCCACGCGCAAGTTCGTGGTTGAGCGCAAGCAAAGGGGCGTGCTCGGGGTCGTTTCCGATTTCGTTTCCGTTCCGAGAAACTACGAAAGAGCGGTCGAGGCGGCCTTCGGGGAGAAACTCAACTGGATAGTGGTTGAGGGAAGCACGGAGGCGGTCGCCGCCGTTGAGCTTCTAAGGGAGTTTGACGCGGGAAGGGGAACCTTCATACCGGCCACAGACCGGTTTGCCGCCCGAAACGGCGCAAGCAATGGCCACGGCAAGCCCGATGCCACTTCGCTAAACAGCCTCCTTGACGTGAAAACAATAGGTAAGACCCTTGTCGACTCGATGCTTCAGGAAGTCTATGTAACTTCCGACCTAAGGGAAGCGATCAAGCTTAAGAACCGGACGAGAAACGGCGCGTGCTTCGCCACGCTCGAAGGAGACTACGTCGATTCCCACGGGGCCATAACCGGCGGGAAATCCTCGGCGGGCGTGTTTGAGAGAAAAAGGGAAATCGAGGAGCTTGAGGAACAGACGCGGGTCCTTTCGGCACATATCGAGGAATCGGAGGCGGCCTGCAAGGCGCTTCGCGAGGAGATGGATAAGCTTGAGAGCCGCCGCACGCAGGTCGAAGAGCTTCTTCGGCGCTGCGAGATAAGCTCTGTTGAAAACGTGAAGGATCGCTCGAACGTGGAGGCCAGAATAGAGGAGCTGGGGACGAGAATCGGGAACCTGAGCGCGCAACGCGAGGATCTCGAGCGCAAGCTCGGGAGCAAAAACCGCACCGTTGGGGAAATGGAATCGCTTATAGAGCAGCTTGACGGCGAAAGAAGTGCCCTTGAGTCAAAATACGAGGAAATCGAAGAACGGGCTCTTGCGTTTGCGGATGAGGAAAACGCGCTTCAGGAGAACATCACGAAGCTCAGGATAGATAACGCCGGGGTTCTTGAAAGGGAAAAGGCCCTTGAGAACGAGAAATCGGAGGCCGAAAGAATAAAGGCGGTTATAAACGAGAAGCTTCTGCTTCGAAAAAAAGACGTGGAGCTTAAAAAGGGTGAAGGGGAAGCTCTTGCCCTGTCAAGACGTGAGTCAGAAGAGGAGTTTGAGAAAATCTCCCGCGACCTCGACTCAAGAGAGGAATCTTTCGGGGAACTCGAGAAAAAAGTGTCGCGCTACGCAGAGGAACTCAAAAGATGCGAAGAGGAATTTGAAGCCGCTTCCGGGGAACTTTCGTCGCGGAGGGAGCAATTTGCCTCGGCGCAGGCGCAGCTTGACCGCGCGGAGGACGAGTTTGAGTATCTTAACGAACGGTACAACACGGTATTCGGCGACGATCTTCCCGATACCTTCCGAGAGCGGGATCTCTCCGCCGTTTCGATACCCGAGGGAGAGAGGGAGCTTAAGACGCTTCGAAGGCGCATAGAGAATTTCGGTCCCGTCAACCTGCTGGCGCCCGAGGAATACGAGCAGCTTGAGGAAAGAAACGGTTTTCTCCAGCGCCAGACCGACGACCTTGCCCGGGCGCTTGATTACCTCGAAAGCGCGATAAGGAAACTCGACAGGGAGTCGGTTTCGAGGTTCAGGGAGGCGTTTGAGACTGTGAACAGGAAATTCAGCGATACTTTCTGCAAGCTTTTCGAAAACGGAGAGGGGCGCCTCGAGCTTGTCGATCCCACTAACCTGCTTGAAACCGGAGTGGAGGTCATGATCAGGCCTGGAGGAAAGAGATTCCAACCCATAAACCTGCTCTCGGGAGGAGAAAAGGCGCTCTCGGCCATCGCGGTCATAATCTCCGCGTGCCTGGTAAAGCCGGTCCCCTTTGTCTTCCTAGATGAGATAGACGCCGCTCTTGACGAAGTGAACACCGTGAGGTTTTGCAAGATCCTAAACGAGATCTCGGTCCACTCCCAGGTGGCCGTTATCACCCATAACAGAAAAACCATGCATGAAGCCGGTGCGCTTATAGGCATAACCGCAGACGGCACCGCGGCATCGAGGGTTGTAAGCGTAAAGCTTGACGCCTGAGATCGCCCCGGGAGAATTTCCTTGTCTATTTCCAACGGATTATTACACTGTTTTAGGAGGGCTGTTCCCGGATGTTCCGGGGCCCGGTAGCAAAGGAGACCGCTTCGGCGCATGATTTCTTATCTGCTAAAAAAAATAGTCGGCTCCCAGAACGAAAGGGAAGTGAAAAAGCTCGGCACTCTGGCCGAGCAGATAAACGCCCTTGAAGAAACGCTGGTTAAAGTTCCTACCCCGGAGCTTCGCGCGAAAACCGAGCAGTTCCGGGAACTGGTCCGCTCCCGCCTCGGTTCCAACGGAAATCTGGCCGACGAGAAATACTTCGCGGAGATGGAGCAGGTTCTCGAGGAGATCCTGCCTGAGGCGTTTGCCGCCGTAAGGGAAGCGTCGAGAAGAACGATAGCCATGAGGCATTTCGACGTCCAGATGATAGGCGGGGTGGTTCTTCACAAGGGCAGCATAGCGGAGATGAGAACCGGGGAAGGAAAGACCCTGGTGGCCGTCCTGCCCCTCTACCTAAACGCCCTCACGGGGTTCGGTTCCCACTTGATTACTGTAAACGATTATCTGGCCGCCAGGGACGCCGCCTGGATGTCGCCGGTTTTCATGGTCTTGGACATGAAAGTCGGGGTTGTAAATCACGACGCCTCCTACGTGCTTGCCTGGGAGGATCCGAAGCGGGCCGAAGAGTCCATAGAGAAAAACCTGACCGCGTGGCCGAACGAGTACATCGCAAGCGACATTCTTCCCGAAAAAAACCTTGAGATCATGAATTCCTTCAAGACATGCCTTGAGCCTTCCTCAAGGCAGGATTCCTACGGGGCGGATATTACCTACGGCACCAACAACGAGTTCGGTTTCGACTACCTGCGCGACAACATGAAATTCTCCCTTAAGGATTACGTTCAGCACGGACACAATTTCGCCATAGTAGACGAGGTCGACAGCATCCTTATAGACGAGGCGAGAACCCCGCTTATAATTTCCGGACCCTCGGAGGACTCAACCGATCTTTACTACGATGTGGACAGGGTGGTAAGGACACTCTCTGGGGAAAGCGATTTCACTGTGGATGAGAAATCAAGGCAGGTGGACCTGAGCGAAGAGGGAGTTTCCAAGGTGGAGCGGGCCCTTGACGTCCCGAACCTCTACGACCCCGTTAGCCTCAAGATTCTTCACCACGTGAACCAGTCCCTTAAGGCCAATACTCTTTTCAGCCGCGATGTCGACTACATGATGCAGGATGGAAAGGTGGTGATAGTCGACGAGTTCACGGGAAGGCTTATGCCCGGGCGCAGGTGGAGCGACGGGCTTCATCAGGCGGTTGAGGCCAAGGAAGGGGTGGAAATCGAAAGCGAGAACCAGACGATGGCCACCATAACCATCCAGAACTATTTCAGGATGTACAGAAAACTTGCCGGGATGACCGGTACCGCAGACACAGAGGCGTTTGAGTTCAACCATATATACAAGCTTGACGTCACCGTGATACCGACCCATAAGCCCCTTATTAGAAAGGATTACAACGACGTTGTGTACAAAACCGAGCGCGAAAAGTTCAACGCCGCGTGCGCCGAGATAAAGGAAATGAATTCCGCTGGCCGTCCGGTGCTTGTCGGCACCTCCTCAATCGAGCAGTCGGAAAAACTGAGCGACTACCTTGAGAAAACAGGTCTTAAGCACAACATTCTCAACGCCAAACAGCATGGAAAGGAGGCCGAGGTCGTCGCCCAGGCGGGCAGGATTGGAGCTATAACCATAGCGACCAACATGGCGGGGCGGGGAACGGACATACTGCTCGGCGGAAACCCCGAGTTTCTCGCAAGGGATGTTCTCAGGAAGGATTTCCGCATCCAGCCCGACGAAGCGGAACCGAAGCAGTACGAGGAAGCGCTTTTCGAGGCGAAATCGATCTGCGATTCGGAAAAGGAAAAAGTGAAGGAGCTCGGCGGTCTCCATATTCTCTCGGTCGAAAGACACGAGGCGAGAAGAATAGACAATCAGTTTAGGGGAAGAGCTGGAAGGCAGGGAGATGGCGGGTCTTCAAGATTCTATGTTTCCCTTGAAGATGACCTGATGCGCATTTTTGCCTCGGAGAGGATAACGGGTGTTATGGACAAGCTCGGCTGGGAGGAAGGGGAGCCGATCGAGCACTCTATGATAAGCAAGTCGATTGAAAATGCGCAGAAAAAGGTTGAGGGGAGAAATTTTGACATACGGAAGCATCTTCTAAGATATGACGATGTTCTCAACACGCAAAGAGATCTTGTCTACAAGCAGCGCCGCGAAATCCTCGAAGGCGGCGAGAACCTGAGGGAAATGCTTTTTTCATCTACAGAAGATGTTGCGGGGGAGGTCGTGGGCAGTTACCTTGCGGAGCGGGACGACCGTTCTGAGTCTGATTTCTCCGAGCTCTCCGAAGCTCTTGGAAGAATCTTCGGAACGCAGGTCGACATAACGGTTTCCGGCAAGGCGGACAGCGATGCAATAACGGATGAAGTCGTCGACAAGCTGATCGTGGCATACCGGGAAAAAGAGGAGCAGATAGGTTCTGAGAACCTCACGCAGGTCGAGCGCTACGTCATGCTTCAGCACATCGACTACCTCTGGAAGGATCATCTTCTTAATATGGACCACCTGAGGGAAGGGGTGGGGCTCAGGGGATACGCGCAGAAAGACCCCCTTCGGGAATACACCAAAGAGGGTTTTGATATGTTCACTCTGATGATGGACAAGTTCAAAACGGATGTCTGCGCGAATCTTTTCAGGATACAGCCTGCAAGCGAAGAGCAGATGCAGGAACTTGAGAGGGAAAGGGAGCTTGAGGAAAAAAAGATGGTGCTCGGGCGGGGAGAAGGCGCAGAAGAAAAGGCCAAGACCCCGGTCAGGAGAACGCAGAAAAAAGTTGGTCGAAACAGCCCGTGCCCCTGCGGCAGCGGCAAGAAGTACAAAAGATGCTGCGGCCGGTAATAATATTGGAATAAGGTGTTTTAATGGCGAGGAAAATTTACATTCGCAAGGGTAGAGCCTCTCTTTTCTCTCTTCCCTTTATCGCGCTTTTCGTGGTCGTGGCAATCTGCCTTTTCGCGTTTTTCGGCGTTCTGGCCCTGATTGCGCTCGGCGTGCTGGGAGCGGGAGCTTCGGTTCTAAGGAAACTGTTTCCGGGAAAAAATAAAAAAGCCGGCCCCCGCGTGGGCGAACCCGAAGGGGACACTATTACCCTCGGGGAGGACGATTACGAAATAAGGGATGTTGACTAGCCCGCCCAAACAGCGGACTGGGTCAGTATCAGAGTACCTTTTCTATTTCCCCCGCAAGACCTATGTCTTTTTCCGTGATTCCCCCCTCGCTGTGGGTTGAAAGCGTGATGGAAACCTTGTTCCACCGGATGAGGATGTCGGGGTGATGATCGGCTCTTTCGGAAAGAAGCGCGACTTTGTTCACAAAACCCATTGAATCAACGAAATTTCTGAGAACAAAGGTCTTTTCTATTTCTTCCCCCTTCCTCTGCCACCCGTCAAGACCCTGAAGCCCGGAAGAAATTTCTTTTTCGGTTAAAAGTGCCATATAGTTCTCCTTGTGAGATTATATATTAACCGGGGGTAGTATTCCATTGAATGAACCTGAAGCGTCGCCGAGAGCCGTTTTTATAGGTATCGGAGCTAATCTCGGTTCCGTGCGCGAGAATTTCGCCCGCGCAGTAAGGAGCATAGAAAAGTGCACGCGCTTGGTGGCCGTATCTTCTCTTTACGAATCAGAACCCGTGGGGTTGGAGGACCAGCCGAAGTTCACAAACGCCGTCGTTAAGGTGGAAACGGAACTTTCCCCTTTTGAGCTGCTTGATCGCCTGAAGGCAATCGAAAAGGATATCGGAAGAAAAAAAACGGTCAGGTGGGGGCCGAGGGTAATCGATCTCGACATCATCTTCTACGGAGACCTGGTAATAGCCACAGATTCTCTCGTCATCCCACACCCGAGAGCGCACGAAAGAAGGTTTGTGCTTGAACCTCTGCTCGAGATAGAGCCGACCGCACGGCATCCGGTGAAGAACATGGCGGTAAGAGATATCTGTTCTGAACTCGCGGATTCGCAGGTGATTTCAAAAATGGAAGGTCCCGAGGCGTTTCGCTGATTCCCGGTTATGCCGGTGAGACTATTTGTTCTGCGCGAACGTCTCCGCCGCCTCAAGCGTGTTCCAAAGAAGCATGGCTATGGTCATCGGCCCCACTCCGCCCGGAACGGGAGTTATGTAGGAGGCTTTTTCCTTTACGTCTTCAAAATCCACGTCTCCGACGATTTTTCCGTCCTCATTCCTGTTTATCCCGACATCGATGACCACCGCCCCGTCCTTTATCATCTCTTTTTTTATGAACTGGGGGTCTCCTATCGCTATCACCAGAATGTCTGCTATCTTGGTTATAGACTCCAGGTCCTTCGATTCCAGATGCGCTACGGTGACGGTAGCGTCTCGGTTAAGCAGCACCGCCGCCGCGGGTTTTCCCACTATATTGCTTTTTCCGATGACTACTACGTGTTTGCCGACTATCTCTATGCTGTAATAATCAAGAAGTTTTTCTATTCCGTACGGGGTGCAGGAAATGAGGTTGGGCTCTCCCTGGAACAGCTTTCCCATGTTCTCCGGATGAAAACCGTCAACATCCTTGTCTGGAGACAGTTTCCTTATCACTTTTGTGGAATCTATATGGGGTGGCAGGGGAAGCTGTACAAGTATGCCGTGGATTTTTTTATCCAGATTCAGTTGTTCTATAAGTGAAAGAAGTTCATCTTCTGTGATTTCTTCTGGAAGATTGTATTCTTCTGAATGCATCCCGCATTTCCCGCACGCCATTCTCTTGTTTCTAACGTATATTTCGGACGCGGGGTCGTTACCGATCAGAACGGAGGCAAGACCGGGCACCACTCCCGTGCGATCTTTCAACTCTCTGGTTCTTCTGATGATTTCCTTTTTAGTCTCTTGAGAGACTTTTTTGCCGTCCATGATTTCAGACATGTTCTGGTTCCTTTCTTTGGAAGATATCGGCTGGGAAAGCCATAATATAATCGATTCTTGGGGGTTAATCCATATTGAGCTGGATTTGTCGAGGCAATTTCAGGGCTTTTGTTCTGTAAGAAAATTAGAGTTTCGCCAAGTTAGGTTGACTATCTTACGCGAAAAAACAAAGAAGATATTAAAAAATGTATAGATTTCCCACATTTTAATTGACAGAAAAATAAACATTCATTATATTTGTTAGGGAAATGCTTGGAGATTTCATACGTGAACAACGAAAAAGGCACCTTATTACACAGGAGCATCTTGCTTCAGAACTTGGCTTATCTCGTGCGACTTACATGCAGATTGAGCTTGGGAACCGTGAACTTAAGATAGGTGAAGCAATAAAGCTCACGGAAATTTTTGACATGTCTCTTGAAGATTTTCTTAATGAAAGGCAACAGCCGTCTCCTATCGTCGAGATTAAAAAGGCTAAGAAGAAAAGACCGGTCAAGAAACATAATATCCGCATCAGCGTTCCCCAGGAAAAAGCGGAGAAGTTCAAGCAGGTTCTTTTGTATGTTCTTGCTAAAATAGGCGGAAACCCCAACATAGGCAAAACTGTACTTTATAAGATTCTTTATTTTATTGACTTTGATTATTACGAAAAATACGAGGAGCAGTTGATCGGTGCGAGATATATTAAAAATACATACGGACCCAGCCCCGTAATGTTCGAGAAAATTGTTGAAGAGCTCCAAAGAGATGACAAAATAGAAAAAATCAAAAGCAAGTTTTATGATTACGAGCAGTCAAAGTATCTAATCAACCCATCAAAGAAAATAGACATATCAGTTCTTTCATCGCAGGAACTCAATCATATCAACGGGGAAATAGACAGGCTGGGCAACATGACAGCCACCGAAATCAGTGGATTGTCTCATTCTGATACTCCTTGGGTCGTGGCCGAAGACAGGGAGCAACTGAAGTATGAACATGTGTTTTATCGTTCCCCATTAACTTCTGTCAGGGAATATGAAGAACTTTGATTCCTTGCCGGAATTCGACAAGGAATTCAAACGGCTCTCTCGAAGATACGATACTCTTGAAGATGATTTAGAAACATTCAAAGAAGTCCTTTTAAATTATCCAATTGGTTTCGGAAAGAATTTTACCGTTATCCATTCAACTAAAATTGTTAAAATAATAAAAGCACGCATGGCGTGTAGCTCGCTCCGTGGTAGGTCTCTTCGGATTATTTATGCATATTTTGAACAAGAGCAGTTAATCGAATTTGTTGAGGTCTATTACAAAGGAAATAAAGAAAATGAAGATAATGCTAGGATTAAGGAGTACTTAAAATCAATTGCAAAGTCTGATGAAAAGTAATTTAGTACTCCCAAATTCCAGGAAGTGTAAGTGCTGTTGCAAAATTGTTTGACAGAAACGAAGCTCCCTTTAGTTTCTGGTTTTCCCGAAGTGGTTAAGGGGTCCGTGCCCCCTCCCTATCTCCAGAGAGTTCTTTATCGCTTCCGTGACAAAGGCTTTCGAATTCCTGACTGAAACCGAAAGAGACATTCCCTTTGCCAGGAAAGCGCATATGGCCGCCGAGAAAGTGCAGCCGGTCCCGTGAGTGTTTTTCGTCTCGATTCTCTCGCAAACCAGTTCTTCAAACTTCTCCCCGTCGAAGAAAACATCGGTTGCGGGATAGTCTTTGCCAAGATGCCCCCCTTTTATGAGAACCGTCTTTGCTCCGAGCGAGTGGATTTTCTCGGCGGCGGTTTTCATATCGCTTATGTTGCTTATACTCACCGAGCTCAGTATTTCCGCCTCGGGTATGTTGGGAGTCACTATAAGCGCCCTTGGGAGAATCTCTTCTCGTAGAAGTTCCGTGGAGTTTTTTAAAAGGGTGGTTCCGTCTTTTGAACGCATTACGGGGTCGACAACGAGTTTCTCGATTCCGTACAGGTCTATTTTCTCGGCTACCGTCTCGACGATTTTTTCATTGGAAAGCATCCCGAGCTTTGCCGCGTCGCAGCCTATGTCGCTCATTACGGCGTCGAACTGGAGCCCCACGAACTGCTCCGGCAGGTCATGCATGCCGCTTACTTCCAAGGTGTTCTGGGCGGTAACGGAGGTGAGCACGGAAAGCCCGTACACCCCTAGGGTGGTGAAAGTTTTGAGGTCCGCCTGGATTCCCGCCCCTCCGCTTGAATCGGACCCGGCGACAGTTAGCGCTCTTGGGATTTTTTCCGGCACGTAAGGATTCTACAAATTCGGCCGTTTTTTTACAAACCCGGACGCTGGCTTCTCCGTTGCGGGGTTTGCGGGAATTGAAAACTGTTTTCAGTTGTATATAATTTCCCTTCACGCTAAACGATCGTTTAAGGAGAGGGTGTCATGAGCGAAGATCTTTTCAGACAGGATTTGTTTACAACGGACGATGAGGGCAGAGTGAGGCTGATCGCGGGTTACTGCAAGGAATCCGACAACTGGACCTTTCCAAGATACCTCGCGGATCCCGTGAGTTTTACAGACGACATAGAGGAGAAATTTCTCAGCCCCACAGGCGTTCTGCATTCCTTTACGGTCGTGAGAAGAAGCATGCCGGAATTCAAGGTGCCCTACGTTCTCGCTCTTGTCGATTTTCCAGAAGGCGTAAGAGTCATGGCGCAGGTTGAAACGGAGGATCCCGACTCTCTTGAGTTCGGCGAGGAGATGGCCGTTACGGTCGGGGTGATAAAGATGGCGCCTGACGGGTCGGATATCAGTTCCTACAAGTTTATCCCGGTAAGAGAGTGTTCCTGATCAGCCAATCTCGGCGATCGTTTCCTTAAGCGTCCTCTCCACGGTTTCCCTTATTTCCGCGAGCCTTGGTTCCGTCTGAGCTTCAAACCGGAGCACAAGCGCTGGCTGTGTGTTAGACGCCCGCAAAAGCCCCCAGCCGTCCGGGTACTCAACCCTGACCCCGTCTATGTCAATTACTTCGTTTTTCTCTCCGAGCTTTTTCTTTACTACTTCTGTCACCTGGAACTTGATTTCGTCGGGACAGTCGATTCTTATCTCCGGAGTCGCGAAAGTCTTTGGGAGTCCTGAAAGCAGTTCCGATGCTTTTTTGCCCGTTTTCGAGAGAATTTCGAGAAACCGAAGTCCCGCGTAAAGCGCGTCGTCGTATCCGAAAAACCTGTTTTTAAAGAAGATGTGACCGCTCATCTCTCCCCCAAGCTCAGCGTTTTCCTTTTTCATCTTGTCCTTGATCACCGAGTGGCCCGTTTTCCACATGATGGGATTGCCGCCGGCTTCCCGTATCTTGGCGAAAAGACTCCCCGAACATTTAACGTCCCCTATTATGGTTGCTCCCGGATTTGTTTTGAGAAGGTCAAGCGAATAAACGAGAAGCAGCATGTCTCCGCTCATCGAGTTTCCCCGTTCGTCGACAATTCTTATCCTGTCCGCGTCCCCGTCAAATGCCAAACCCACGTCAAGGCCGGCTTCCACGACCTTTTTCTTTATGTCCGAGAGATTCTCCTCGACTGTGGGATCCGGGTGGTGGTTCGGGAAATCCCCGTCGGGGTCCATATAAAGCTCGTGAAGCTCGCAGCCGAATCTCCTGAGTATCTGCGGGCAGGCGACCCCGGCAGTTCCGTTACCGCCGTCGGCGGCGACCCTGAGCCCCGGTTTTATGTCAAGGTTCTGCTCAAAAAATTCCAGGTATTGTTCAGTTATATCCGTCTGTCTTGTTTTCCCTTTCCCTGTTTTGAATTTTCCTTTTTCAACAGATCTTCTTATCTCCTGTATGCCCTCGCCGAAAAGGGAGTTCTGGCCTACGCACAGTTTAAGCCCGTTATACTGGGAGGGATTGTGACTTGCCGTCACCATCACCCCGCCGTCAACGCCTGATGCGAAGGTGGAGAAATAAACCATGGGAGTAGTTGCCATTCCGATATCAATCACGTCCACGCCGGTTGAGTTTATTCCCTGGCAAATGGCGTCGCGAAAGGAGGGAGAGGACTTTCTGCAGTCGTATCCCACGGAAACCTCCGTGCCGCCTGCCTCGGCTATCATGTTTCCGTAGGCTTTTCCGATTCTCTCGACTACCTCTTCGGTGATGCTCTCGCCCGCTATGCCCCTTATGTCGTACTCTCTGAATATCGCTTTATCGAGAATCAATGTTCGTTAATGCGCTCCATTATTTTTTAAGACCTTAATTATAATGTCCCCGGTGATTTATAAAAGGCGTCCTTCTTGACTTTAGTTTTTCGAGTCTTATCATTTCCTTTCATGATTTTCCCCTCCTACGAACAGTTCCTCGAAAACCTCAAACACGGAAATCTTGTGCCCGTGTGGGAAGAGGTTCTAGCCGATTACGATACCCCGGTTTCGGTTTTCAAAAAGATAGACTCATCCGATTACTCTTTTCTTTTTGAAAGCGTAGAGGGTGGAGACAAGTGGGCGCGCTACAGCTTCTTGGGCATAGACCCCTCGGTAGTTCTCCGCTCAAAGGGCCGCAGCGTCGAGATAATACGCTCGGACGGGGAATCCGAAACGTTAACGGGCGATCCAATTCTGGTGTTAAGGGACCTGCTTTCGCACTATAAGCCGGTTTTCTCCGAGGACCTGCCGAGATTTCATGGGGGAGCGGTCGGTTATTTCGGTTACGACATGGTCAGATTTATCGAGAACATTCCCGACACTTCACCTGATGATCTCAAGCTCTGGGATTCCATTTACATGGTCATGGATACCGTTTTGGCATTCGATAACGTCACGAGCAAGATAAAAATCATTTCAAACGCCTATGTTCCCGACATAAACGATGCGAGAGAGCAGTACGAAAAATCCCTGGCGAAAATAGCCCAACTAAAAGACAGGCTTAGAAATTCCGCTGTTGCGACGTTTTCGGACGGCCTTTCTCCAGACGATACCGAAGAAGAATTCAAGCTTGAGTCCAATTTTGAGCCCGCGCAGTTCAAAGAAGCGGTTCTGAGAACGAAAGAATATATAAAATCGGGGGACATAATACAGGCGGTTATATCACAGAGGTGGAAAACGGACCTCAGGGTAGACCCTTTTGATCTCTACAGGGCGCTTAGAATACTCAATCCCTCTCCATACATGTTTTACCTCAGGATGGGTGATGAGATACTTACCGGGTCCTCTCCCGAGGTCATGGTGAGGGTTGAGGGGAAAAGAATCGCGAGCCGCCCGATAGCCGGAACTAAACCCAGAGGGAAAACCGTTTCCGAGGACGACGGACTTGCAGACGAACTCATCGCGGACCCCAAGGAAAGGGCTGAACACATAATGCTGGTCGACCTCGCGAGAAACGATCTGGGAAGGGTATCCGAGACGGGTTCGGTAAGGGTTGACGAGTTCATGATTGTGGAGAGATATTCCCACGTGATGCATATAGTTTCTAACGTGACGGCCCTGCTTGCCGAAGGGGCCGACGCCTTTGACGTTATAAAGGCGACTTTTCCTGCGGGCACCCTTTCAGGAGCGCCCAAGGTAAGGGCGATGGAGATAATCGAGGAGACCGAGCCGGGCACGAGGGGAGCCTACGGAGGCTGCGTTTGCTACTTCAGTTTCTCGGGCAACATGGACAGCTGCATAACCATAAGAACGTTTGTGATAAAAGACGGTAAAATCTACATACAGGCCGGAGCCGGCATAGTGGCCGATTCGAACCCCGAAACCGAGTATCAGGAAACGGTTAATAAAGTAAAAGCTTTGGTGAAATCCGTTGAGCTTGCGGAGGGCGGACTCTGATGACCAAAGGGAAAAAGAAGACGATTTTGATGATCGATAATTATGATTCCTTTACCTACAACTTGGTTCACTACCTAGGAGAACTCGGCCAGCAGGTTGAGGTGAGGAGAAACGACTGCCTTGATTTCGGTTTCGTAGATGATCTTGACCCCGACATGATAGTGGTTTCGCCCGGGCCCTGCACACCAAAGGAAGCGGGGCTTTCGGTTGACATAATAAAAAGGTACGTCGGAAAAAAACCCATTCTCGGTGTCTGCCTGGGTCACCAAGCGGTTGGCTATGCTTACGGGGCGAACATAGTTCGGGCTGAAAGGCTTTTACACGGAAAAACCTCCCCGATTATCCATGACGGAAAAACCATATATAAGAATCTTCCGAACCCTTTTGAGGCTACGAGATACCACTCGCTTCTCGTTGAAGAGGAATCCCTTCCGCCCGAGTTCGAGATTTCCGCCTGGACCGAGGAAGGTGAAATCATGGGGATAAGGCACAGAGAACTCCCTGTTGAAGGTGTGCAGTTCCACCCCGAGTCCATTCTTACCGAGTGCGGGAAGGAACTTCTCAGGAATTTTATTGACTATTATGGGTGAGTTCTCAAACTTAATAATCTAAAGATCGCAGATTCAAATTCTGCTCCTGCAACGGAACTTCTCCCAATCTGTTGTCGCAGTCGCATTGGTGAACGAACCCGACCGAATTTTATTGCAACCCCAGACCACATTCAGCAGGTGCCAGAATGTGGAGTCATCTTGATTGTCTTTCCAACAATCGATGAAGCGGCAAACGATTTATAGGTTGCCGCTTCATCGTGGCCATCGCCATTGATCCTGTCCAGTGAACAGAGCATCTCGATATCGTCATGCTGATCGACTTCGAACATGCATGTTGACCGACAGATTAGTTCGTCTGGCCCCGGCACATATTGAGATCATTTCGTAGTTTCTTACCCCCGCACGTCAATTCCGTAATTCAAATGCCACTTCCGCATGGTCGGAGACTTCAATTTTGCCGTGGCGTGGGCCTCACCTGTAATAGCTCGTGTGGCCTCGTCTAGGCTCGGAAACAGTGCTTCTTGTGTGACTCCCAACAAATCAAGTTCGGCCAGGATGCCAGGCTTTTTGTTGTTCGGTACTTCAAGCACATAGTGGTGATACGCCTGTAGTCGTTTGTTCCAGCGGAGCACCCAACCGCGCTCAAACCTCTGGTGGAACGCTGATACTAGGAATGCGCCCGACTGGGCGCGTATACGCTCGAAGAACTGTTGCGGCTCGACCACGAAGACCTTAAAGAGGTCCCTCAAATCAACGGTGTCAAAACGAGGTTTCTCCTGCCCGATCAGGCCTAGGAGGCGTTCCATGACTCTGTGGTAGTCTCCGCGATTGATGCGACGTATGGGCGATTCGTCAAAGCGAAGCTGTCTTTTGCCGAGAAGCAAATCTTGCTCCCAAGCGTCAAGTTTGGCGAAATTTGTCACCACGCTGACCGCGTCGGCATCGAATGTCTTCACTAGCGAACTGGGAACCACGAACACATGGACGAGACCTTTTGATGGCTTCCCGTTCCCATTTTCCTGACAAGAATAGTGGAGTGCGACTAATGGATTTCGGGTTATGTCCAGCAGGCGAGTTTTGAGTCCGTGATGCTGTGCGAGCACCCATTGGGACAGAGCCGTGTCGGCGTCGGCGAAATCGTGAGGACGGCGAGTCATCGCTTCGCGGAGCATCTGGCTTTCTGCTTGTCGTAGCGCTAGCGAGCGCATCACGGATGGGCGTAAGCGCCAAGCGACCGATTGCCCGCGGTAGTAAAAGCGGGCCTTCTGAGGTGCACCTTCGTGGGCAAGGCGGAGCTTTTGGCAGATTTCCATCATCTGGCCCACGCTCTCTACTTGCGTCGTGACGAGCGATACGACTTCCTCTGAAGTGCTACCGTCTAGGAGACGAGATCGCCAGGGGCGAGTCGCTGTCAGGTTCGCTCCCGTCAGGTCCGCCTCGAAAAAGATCACGTCATCCAGAATGGCCCCGGAAAAGTTGGCGCCTCGCAGGCTCCCTTGGGCAAAGGTAGCCCCGGTCAGGTCCGCATTGAAAAACGTTGCACCCTCTGCACGGGAACTGAGAAATTGTGCCCCCTTCAAGTCAAGACCCGGCCGGAATTGAGGTATCCCGTGCGGCAGGATAAAGCTCGTGTTACGCAGATTCGTAATACTCAAGTCAACGCCCGCATAGGAGGGGACGTTGCCTTCTCCATAATGATCTACCAAGCGATAACCCAGGTTTTGGTTGGACAGATCGCATGAGAAATACGACTCTTTCCTTTTCTGGTTCCAGAAATCGACCCCACGTAGGAACCAATCAATGTGTTCCGAGTTTGCCATTGCTCCACATTCTCATAGATAACATCTTAAATCTCTCACAAATTAAAAAAGGAAGGTGGCATTTCATCATAAATCCGGTTGATAAGTAGTGCTCTAAAAATTTATTTAACAGGAAGAAACACCGCCATGAGAGATTATACAACTAAGAGCCTCGAAAAGGTAATTCAGATAAGTTTTGAGCTTAACCTGAGTTCAATTGTTACGACTACAATGTAGGAAACTTTGAACTAGGCTCTCTACGCCGAAGCACAGGAGATGGCAGAGGCAACTCGTTATAAGTGAAAGCCGGTACTACTGCTCTGGGACTTACACCAGAAATTCCACATCAAGGCAGGAGAAGTTAACCTGAATATCTCAAGGTTGCATGTGCTTATTGCAATCTTGTTTCCTGCAGAGGAGGATCTGATGCTTCTTCCAGCTCTTAGCGCACATCTTCAAGTGATTTCACCGATTGGTATGGCTTCATCGTTCGCTGAAAAGAAGGCTAGCGAATCTAAGAAACTGGGATTTTCTGCACAATATGAAGATAGCATTTTCATATTGTGCAGAACCATGGTATATTTGGTAACATGATTGAACGCGACATAACTCCCTGCCTAGTCAGGTTGTTTAAGCAATATCCTTTTGTAACTCTAACTGGACCACGCCAATCCGGTAAAACCACTCTTTGCCGTGAAACTTTTCCCCATCTAAAATATGTCAACTTGGAAGATCCCAACCAGCGGAAGTTTGCCCAATCCGATCCCCACAGTTTTCTTTCTCAGCTTGAAGGAGGCGCCATTTTAGATGAAATCCAGCGTGTTCCCGAACTCTTGTCTTATCTTCAGGTTCTTGCTGATGAAAAAAGAAAAAACAGCCTTTTCATTCTCACGGGCAGCGAAAACCTTACGCTCTCACAATCCGTAAGTCAGTCCCTTGCGGGACGAACAGCGCTTCTCTATCTGCTGCCGTTCTCTCTGCCGGAACGTCGGCGAACAGGGGCCAGCACTTCGATAGACGACATACTCTATTCGGGATTCTATCCTCGAATTCACGATCAGGGGCTTGATCCACAGCAAGTGCTGGGTGATTACTTTGAAACTTACGTTGAGCGCGATGTACGCAGGATCGCAGAGATTCGCAACCTCGCGGGCTTTCAGTCTTTCGTTCGCCTGTGCGCCGGACGCGTTGGGCAGCTTGTCAATGTCGCCTCTTTAGGTTCGGACGCTGGAGTATCTCACAGCACGGCGCAACAGTGGCTTAGTTTGCTTGAGGCAAGCTACATTCTTTTTCGGTTACCGCCGTTTCATGCAAATATCCGGAAACGTCTGGTTAAATCGCCCAAGCTTTACTTTTATGATGTCGGCCTTGCCAGATATCTTCTCGGCATTGAGAGGCCTGAGCAGATTGCTACCCACTCGTCGCGTGGAGCACTGTTTGAAAACGCGGTTGTGGTTGAGACGCTAAAATATCGTTTTAACCGGGGACGACGGTTCAACCCGTATTTTTTCCGCAGTAGCCGGGGGCTTGAATGCGACCTGTTGTTTGAAACCGGCCATGGCATGGGTGCGATTGAGATCAAAGCCGGCGCCACGATTGCCTCGGATTATTTCGATTCGCTCAATCGAGTCTCAGAGCTGATTCCGGAGATATCCACAAAAGTCGTCGTTTACGGCGGCACGGACCGTCAATCCCGCGCTGCTGGCGAAGTCGTGCCGTTTGCTGACTTGTACGGTGTGCTGGAGCGCTTTGAGGTCAAGCGGCAAATGGCCGCTTTTGTGGAAGACAAAGCAGGTCCTCCCGCGCCCGACGTAGATGTGCTGGATAATGTATACAGTACGCACATATTGCCGATACTCGGTGAACTGGAAATAACTATTGAACGGGATACGGCGAAACTGTTCGACAGATTATTGTCGTCTTCATCTATAGCCGTAGGCAGTGACGGGGAATTCATTCAAAATGATCTCCTGAAAGCCGCGAACTGGGAAGAGACGAAGAAAAAGCATATAGTTAAACCTGATTTCAGAATTAACAATGTGCGAAAACTCAAACTCGCACACAGATACTATTTCAACGGTTATATCGGAAAGGGTGAAACCGGTTTCAACTTGTACCTGTCTATTGTATGGACTCTTGATTCAGAGGGAGTCTCACGGGAAGTAAGCATCAACAATGCCCCGGTTCCGAATCTAGGTGACCGCGTTGAGTATTCAGAACTTAATAACCGCAGCGCTGAAGTGGACTATACGGTTGCAGGTATCTGCAAAAAGATCATGGAGGAAATTGGAAACCGCTCCGTCGAGTAATTACACACGTTGACTTACTGCCGCCAAGGCACGTTAATCGTTTCAATTTCGCTCTGCTTCAGCATAATTGATAAATTAGTCTTCCGGTAGTAAATTATCCCCGTTATGTACCTCTTGGTCGCTTTGAAAGCCCGAAGGATTTTTCCATGATTTGGGAATCGGTGGCTTTGCGATTAATAATGCCGTAATAGGAGAAAAAAAGTGAAACTGCCCTTACGTCCCAGAGACGAAAAATACATAGGGAAAGGAACTCTTCCAAACGGTCCCTTAGACGACACCGAGAAATGGCTTCCCATAACCAGATACCTTGAGGCGGGGGTGGAATCTTACCCTGAAAAAACGATGTTCAGCCTCGGGGATTCAGACGGCAATGTGGTGGAAAGCTACAGCTACGAGGAAACCAACGCCTGGGCGAACGGGGTGGCAAATGGTCTTGTCGGGGAGTTCGGCATAAAAAAAGGGGACAAAGTCGGCATGTACATGCTCAACTGTTCCGAATACGTCATATCGATCATCGCCGCGCACAAATCAGGCGCCGTGCAGGTTCCGATAAATAAGGATGAAAAAGGCGATAGACTGGCTTACGTAATAAACTATTCGGAGATGCGGGTGCTCGTAGTCGACACCCAGAGCCTTCCCTACATAAGCGAAATAGCGGACAAGCTTGAGAACCTTGAGGCGATTTTTCTTGTCTCAGGTGAAGTTCCAGCGGACATCGGAGGCATAAAGGCGCTTCCTTTTTCCGTTTTCGAGCAGTACTCATCGGAGAACCCCGGAGTCGACGTGACGATAGCCGACAAGGAAAGGTGCATGTTCACTTCCGGCACCACCGGGATGCCCAAGGGCGTTATCCGCGATCACGGGGGAGTGATCATGACGGTCCGCTCCTTCATACAGCAGCAGGGACTCAGAAGCGAGGACGTTTTGATGACGGTTCTTTCCCTGGGACACGCAAACGCCCAGGCGATGTGTCTTTTCGTCTCGATAGCCGTTGGTGGTTCCGCCGTTTTCTTCTCGAGATTCTCCGCTTCCAATTTCTGGAAATGGGCAGCCGGCTGCGGGGCGACCGGGGCGAACATGCTGGGAGCGGTGCCCGAGTACATCTGGGCTTCTCCTCTATCGGAGTGGGATTCAAAGCACGGAATAAGGATGATGCTTTCTGGGCCCGCGCCGAAAAAGCTTCGCGAGTTCGAGGAAAGGTTTAACACCAAGATAGTGGAAGGCTACGGTTCGACTGAGATGGGGATGCCGCTCTGGAAAGATCCCGAGGATGAAGAACCCAGTTCCTGCGGATTTCCCGTTGAGGGATACCATCTTGAAATAAGGGACCCCCAGAACACAGACGAGATCATAGAAAAACGCTGGGATGTGGATAAAAACCCTGCTCCAGCAGAGGAGGAAAAAGGACTTCTTTTCATAAAGCCCTTAGTTCCGCACACAACCCTCGATGAATATTTCAAGGATGAGAAAAGGACGAAAAACGCTTTTGACGATCAGGGCTTTTTCAATTCAGATGATCTGTTCGCCGTGGGAACCGACGGCAGATACTACTTCATGGGCCGCTACAGCAGGATACGCGTTTCGGGAGAAAATGTGGATCCGGTAGCCGTGGCTGACGTCTCGGAGGAATACCCTTCCGTTCGGGAGGCTGTGGCCGTAGGCCTGAGACTGCCCGACATATCGGATGACGAGATCAAGCTTAACTTGATACTTAAGGAAGGAGCGGACTTTGATCCCGTGGAATTCTGCGAGTGGATGGCCGAGAAAGTCATGGTGGCCATGGTTCCCAGGTTCATCGAAGTCTATGAGGAGTTTCCGCTCACCTCAACGCAGAAAATAGCGGTTTCAGAACTTAAAAATATATCGGATTCCACCTGGGACAGGCACAAAAGCGGGCTTAAGCTCAGGTCAAGAAAGTGAGCCTGAGATAAAATACAGAAACGCCGCGTAACCGATAAGCAGAAGCGCTCCTTTCTTTTTCCCGATCCTGTTTTTCCCCGCCCTGGTTTTTACGATTAACAGTGCGAGCAAAACGGTAAGCGCTATAAGAAATGCGAATTCGGATGTGGTTCCGAACATATCCCGGTTTACGTCTACGGGCTGTATAACCGCCACGAGGCCCAGAAATCCGAGGTTAAAGAAGTTGCTCCCTATTATGTTGCCCACGACTATGTTCTGCTCTTTTTTCCACGCGGCCGCAAGCGAAGCGGCAAGTTCCGGGAGGGACGTTCCGAGGGCTACCGCCGTTACGCCTATGAACAGTTCGCTTATTCCAAGCTGCGTGGCGATATCTATAGCGCTTTTAACCAGAAAATGCGCGCTGACCGCGAGAAGCACTGAACCTGAGACCACGTAAAAAAGAAGTTTCCATCCGCCGTCGCCTCGTGACCCAGACGAAGCCTCGTTTTTTTCCTGCCTTGATTTTACGTATGGGACAAATAGAAAGGCGGTAAGCAGAAAAAACAGCAGGATCCCTTCGCCTCTTCCAAGGGAAAATCCCGTGCGGCTGAGACCGTAAGCGGTAAAAGTTATGATTACTAAAAAAAGAAGCGGAAGTTTCAGTTCCCCCCACGCCTCTTTGCTTATGACTATGGGGCTTATAAGGGCCGTCAGGCCGAAAATAAGTCCGATGTTAGCGATGTTGCTCCCGATCAAGTTTCCGATCGCTATGTCGCTTGAATTCATTACGATGGCTATGAGGGAGACAACAAATTCGGGCATGGAAGTTCCGAGAGCTACCACGGTGAATCCCGCTAAAAAAGCACCCATGCCGGTGAACTTTGCGATTCCCGCCGCGCCTTTAACGAGAAGTTCTCCCCCTTTCCAGAGAATCACCAAACTCAGGATAAAAATCAGCAGATTTGAAATTTCCATATATTCAGAAGCAGGATTCAGGCCGTATCCGGCAGGTTAGGAGTTTTTTCAAGAACCGGGAAAAAACAAGGTTTGCAATGAAGCACCGATTACCCTATAATACTTTGGGTTTTTTTATTGCGTTTTTTCATTTCCAAGCAATACAAACTGTTCAGGAGGTTACAGTAAATGCAATTATTATTCAAACCGCGCGAAGCTACCTATCTGGGAAGTGGAGATCTTCCTTTCGGCAAATTCGAGGACACTTCGCTTTGGGAACCGATAACTAGAAATCTTGAAAGAGGTGCCGAAAGCTTTCCGGAAAAAGCGATGTTCAAGGTCGGAGGCAGGGACGGAAACGTCGTCGAAAGCTACACTTACGCGGAAACCAACGCCTGGGCAAACAGGGTGGCAAACGGTCTTTCCAAGGAATTCGGCATAAATAAAGGGGACAAAGTCGGCATGTACATGCTCAACTGTTCCGAGCACGTGATATCGATTATAGCCATACACAAAGCCGGCGGCGTGCAGGTTCCCATAAACAAGGATGAAAAAGGGGAAAGACTTGCCTACGTGATCAACTATTCAGACATGAGAGCTCTTGTTATTGACGAGGGAAGCATCTCTTTCATAGAAGAAATTGGCGACAGCATTGATCATCTTGAGGTGGTTTTCGTAACGGTTGACAATCCTCCTGAAAAAATCGGGGGCATAAAAGCCCTTTCTTTTTCAGAATTCGATAAATACGACGACACCAATACCGGGGTGGAGGTCACTACCGCGGACATGGAGAGATGCATGTTCACATCCGGTACCACCGGTATGCCCAAGGGGGTCGCAAGGGATCACGGAGGAGTGATCATGACGGTCCGTTCTTATATTCAGCAGCAGGGAATAAGGAGCGATGACGTGCTTATGAGCATACTTTCCCTCGGCCACGCAAACGCCCAGGTAATGTGTCTTTTCAGCGCCATGGCGACCGGGGCCACTGCCGTGTTTTTCCCGAGGTTCTCCGCTTCCAATTTCTGGAGGTGGGCAGCCGGGTGCGGTGCGACGTCCGTTAACATGCTGGGAGCGGTTGCCGAGTACCTGTGGGCGGCGTCCGAGAGCGAGTGGGATCAGAAGCACAACGTAAGGATACTGCTGGGTTCCCCGGCTCCGAGGAACTTAAAAGAGTTCCAGGAAAGATTCGGAGTCAGGGTAATAGACGGGTACGGCTCGACCGAGATGGGCATGGTTCTCTGGAAAGATCCCGAGGATCACCGTCCTGGCTCGTCTGGTTTTCCTATGGAGGGATATTACGTGGAACTCAGAGACCCCGAAGACACCGACACCGTTGTAAGGGCGTTTTGGGATCCTACAGACGACATTACTCCTCCTGATGACGCCAAGGGGCTTCTTTTCGTGAAACCGCTTGTTCCGCATACGACCCTCAATGAATATTTCAAGGACGCGAGAAGAACCAGAGAGGCGTTTGACCAGGACGGTTTTTTCAATTCCGACGATATATTCGCGAAGGGTATCGACGGGAGATACTATTTTGTCGGAAGGTTCAGCCGCATCAGGGTTTCAGGTGAAAACGTGGATCCGGTAGCCGTGGGAGACGAGGCGATGCTCTACCCTGCGGTTCAGGAAGCCATAGCGGTCGGGGTAAGGCTTCCGAACGTTTCAGATGACGAGATCAAGCTCTGCGTGACGCTTCAGGCAGGTGAGGAATTCGATCCGATTGAGTTCTCCAAATGGATGGCTGAAAGGGTTATGGTGGCCATGGTGCCCAGGTTTATAGAGGTTTACGACGAGGGATTCCCGGTAACCGCGACGCAGAAGGTCAAGGTCGCCGAAATAAAGGAAATCACGGACAAAACCTGGGACAGAAGCAAATCGGGTCTTAGGTTAAGCTCGAGAAAGTAGGTTGACCGTTTATCCGTGACCGGGCAGTCCGACGAAAGTATTATGGCCTTGGCTATTAAGGAAGCCGAGCGGGCCGCTTCGGCGGGCGAGGTTCCGGTCGGGGCTGTTATAGTCGATGGAGACGGAGCCGTAATATCGGCTGCCCATAACCTACGGGAATCCGCCTCGGATTCGACTGCCCACGCCGAGATTCTGGCTATAAGACACGCATGCGGGGTTGTTGGGAACTGGAGACTTTCCGGTACTTCTATTTATGTCACTCTCGAACCCTGCGCCATGTGCATGGGAGCCATCGTTAACGCGAGAATAAACAGGGTGGTGTTCGGCGCCCCCGACCCCAAGGGCGGCGCGCTTGTAAGCAACTTCGGAATCGGCGTCGGAGGCGAACTCAATCACCGGGTGGAATTTTCAGGAGGAGTCTGCGGCAAGCAGTGCGCGCGCATTCTTGAGGATTTCTTCAGGACGCTTCGGGACTCCTGAATTCAGACTGCGGACTTACGACGATTTTTTTCGAGTTGCCTTTGCTTGGGACAGTTTCGTACTTTATGTCTTCTTGCTTCTCTAGTTCAATGTAGGCCATTTTTCTTTCGTAGGACGAGAGCTGCTCGATTGAGTGAGAGGTTCCGCTCTGTTTTACCTTCTGTACTGTCTCGGCGACTTTTTTCGGCACGTCAGAGTCCTTTTTTTTGTCCTCGTGTCCGGCAATGTTTATAGCAACCCGTTTGCTCTTTCCCTCGTCGCTGTTTTTCGAAGCTATCTTTCCGACTATGTACTCAAGAGATTTTACCATCTCCCCGTTTTTTCCTATAAGGAATTTCTTGTCTTTCACATGCCATACTTCCAGTATTATCCTGTTTTCCGTTTCCTCGGTCTTTACGCTCTGCGGAGTTGAAAACAGAAATCCCAGAACGGTTTCAAGAGTTTTTTTCGCCCGAAACGCCTTTTCGCTCAACCCGCCCGTTTTTATCTCCACCCTGACTATGGCTTTCCTGCCGCCTATTCCCAAAATTCCCTTGGAGTTTTCCCTGATTACTTCGATTTCCACTTCTTCTTTTGAGACTCCGAGCTCCTCGCAGGCGTTTACCACGGCTTCGGATATGGTCTTTCCTTCCTTTTCGATTACGGTGGCCATTGTTATCCTCCTTCTTCCGGAACCTGTCGATTGATGTACAGCTGCTGACCGACGGAGAGAATATTGCTCACGGTCCAGTAAAGAATCAGACCGGATGGCAGGCCCCAGAACATTACAGTAAAAATTATAGGCATAAACTGCATGAGTTTCATCTGCATTTCCATCGTCTCGCTGCCCGGAGAGGTCATGGGGGTGAGTTTCTGCGAAAGAAACCACGACACACCCATCAAAATGGGCAGTATCCGAAACGGTATTCCCATCACATCGAACAAGTGTTCGGGCTGGGAGAGGTCGGTTACCCAGAGAAACGAACTGTGTCTTAAATCTATTGAATACAAAAGCGCGAAATAAAGGGCTATGAAAACGGGAAACTGTATTAGCAGGGGCAGACATCCCCCGAGGCTGCTGAGAGGGTTTATATTGTTGCTCGTGTAAAGCTTCATCGTCTCGGCTTGCTGGGTCGACTTGTCATCCTTGTATTTTTCCTTTATAGCGTCGATTTCGGGTTTTAGCCTCTTCATCTTGTTCTGCACGGCTTTCATCGATTTCATGCTTTTCACGGTAAGTGGAAGGAATACCACCCTGAGAAGGATCGTAAGCACTATTATGGAGATTCCGAAGTTGCTGAAAAAGTTGTTGACGAACTTAAGCAGCACGACGGCGATCTTGGTAAGTGATCCTACGTAGCCGTAGTCAATGGATTTCTCAAGGTCGTATCCGGCTTGCTGCAGGTCCAGTTCGTTTTTCGGGCCGAAATACGATTTCCACCCGACCTTGTAGCTTTTCCCCGCGGCCGTTCTCTGCTCCGGGTAGGAAAAACCTGCCCCGGCGAGACCTTTTGAGTCGAGGGGCTGCAGGTAGAGTCCCTGGTCTCCTCCTATTTCCGGCAGAAATGCGCTAAGAAAATATTTGTCGCCAAAACCGAACCAGTTTATCTCTCCGTTATACGTCTTGGTTTCCTTCAGAGGTTTTTTGGTTCGCTTGACCTCGCCTCCGACCATGGAGACAAATTCGTAAAGGGTGCTTGAACCGCTCTCATATACCGTGTTCTCCCAGCCGACGGATACCTTATGGCTTATCTGTCCCCGCGTTCCGTTGAAGACCTCGAGGTTTTCCTTTATGAAATATTTACCGGGGTAAAAGGAAAGGGTTTTTCTCACCGAAAGTCCGCCGGGTTTTTTCCAGACCAGATTGACTTCAAGCCCATCGGGGCCCACGACCAAGTTCTTATCCCCTTTGTAGGAAAACGGTATTAGCTCCGGCATTTTTTCGTTCTTGACTCTAACGATAGTGTCAAACGACTTTTTCCCTTCATTTATAACTCCCACAGGCACGGAATCCGTCTCGATCGTCTTTTTGTATTCCGCAAGGTTCCATCCGACCACCTTTCCCCCCAGAGTGTCTATCTCGGCGGTGTAAAGGTCGGATTTGACTTTTATGATCTTGGAAACATAGGAAGGTGCTACGGGTTCAAATTTCGTCGGGAGTTCTCGTACCGAATTTGTTTCTTCGGAAAAATTCTCCCCGACGGCAGGTGCCGACTCAGGCCTATCTATTGTTGCGGGGGTTTTTTCCTTGGGGGTGTCTGAGAAAAACGCCGAGTAACCGACTATTACGAGTACTGACAATACCAGAAAGACAATATAGTTTTTCTTGAGGTCGCTGTTCATATGTTATTTCTTCGGGCTTTATCAGGGTGTGGGGCGCTATCGTGATTTACGCGAAACACTTGTGAAACCGCTCCCGTTTTCTGTGCGTAATCCTAGCATGGAGTAGGAAATTAAAGAGTAAGAATTCATAAAAGCAATAATACACGATAAGTTTCAATAGTAATAGACCGTTTTTTGTCCCCGCTTCAACCTGCTTACCGCTTTTTTTTCCTTACGGGGTCATATCCTCCCGCGCTTAGCGGATGGCATCGCAATATTCTTTTAAGAGTCATCCAAGTTCCCGTAAAAGCTCCGTGTTCCTTGAGAGCTTCAATCGAATACGCTGAGCAGCTGGGATGGAACCTGCAGGTTGAGGGAAGCAGGGGAGAAACTGCTCTCTTGTATATTCTTACCAGAAAAACGAGGAATCTGACTGCGGGTTTTTCTTTCATTTAATGCGGCTTACGAGCTTTTTTATCTCCGAGCGAAGCTCTGAAGACTTTTTATCCGATACGTCGTTTTTTACTACGAACACCACGTCGTTTGAGGAAAACGCAGGTTTGTTTTTCCTGAAAACCTCCCTCAACACCCTTTTCATTCTGTTTCTCCTGACGGAACTTGAGGACGCTTTTTTGCCGACGGACACTCCCAGGCGGGGGAAACCCAGAGAATTGGGTTTTGCGTAGAGTATGAAGTTTGCCGAATGGATTTTCGTGCCTTCTGAGAATATGTTGCGAAAATCGCGGGATGATTTTATCTTGAATTTTGGAGGGAACGAGCTGTCGGACTCAGTTGCTACTTCTTCCATCTCCCAACCGTGAGAACGTGCCTTCCCTTGGCCGTTCTTCTCCTGAGTACGCTCCTTCCTCCCTTCGTGCTCAGCCTCGCGCGGAACCCATGAGTTCTCAGCCTCTTTTTTACGTGCGGTTGATAAGTCCTTTTCATAGTGGGGGGTCAGAATAACACGTAAGGATTTGAAGGTCAAGAAAATCGACTGGTTCAGAATCCGGTGCCAGAGTGCAAATTGACAATAAACAAGTTGTTGTCAATAATTGATAGCTATCAAATTCAAATGGTTTTTGAGATTCTTCGTTCATTATGATCCTTGAAGGTGTAAAACTTATGGTCATTGGCATGGCCATAGTATATGTTTTTCTCCTTGTCTTGATGCTGAGCGTGATCTTATCCGCGAAGCTATTTAAAGACAGCGATGCTCGTGCGTCTTCGGATGCCGCGGCGTCCACTAAATCCCGCAGGGACGTAATTCCGATCATAACTGCAGCGGTTGCGGCCTACAGGGCAAAACATGCCGACGACGGCTGATCTCGAAACCCCCGTGGTCTTGTCATGAAGAAAATTTTATTTCAGGATACATCGTTTCGCGATGGATTCCAGTCTGTTTTCGGCGCGAGAGTGCTTACAGAAGACTTTATCCCGGCGGTTGAAGCCGCCAGAGAAGCCGGAATAACCCATTTTGAAGCGGGCGGGGGAGCCAGGTTCCAGAGCCTGTTTCTTTACTGCGGAGAGTCCGCTTTTGATATGATGGACCGCTTCCGAGAGGCGGCGGGGCCGGATGCCAACCTGCAGACGCTCGCGAGGGGGATCAACGTGGTTGCCCTGTCCCAGCAGCCGAAGGACATGATAGATCTTCACGCCCGGATGTTCAAGAAGCACGGGATAACGCACATAAGAAACTTCGATGCCTTAAATGACGTTAGAAATCTTGAGTACTCGGGTCAGTGCATAAAAAACGCGGGTCTGCATCACCAAGCCGTGGTAACGCTTATGGAGCTTCCTCCAGGCTGCGAGGGTGCTCACGATGTGGATTTCTATATAGACAGGCTAAGGAAAATACTCGATTCGGGACTTCCCTACGATTCCATCTGCTTCAAGGACGCTTCGGGAACCTCAAATCCCAAAAAAGTTTACGAGACCCTTAAGGCCGCTAGAAAACTGGTCGGAGAAAACGTGATTCTCTGGGTGCATACCCATGAGACGGCCGCTCAGGGAGTCAATCAGTACATGGCCGCCATAAACGGCGGGTGCGACGGAATCTGCGTCGCTAGAGCCCCGGTTTCCGGGGGAACTTCCCAGCCTGACCTGATAGCCATGTGGAATGCTCTTAAGGGAACCGAATATACACTGGATGTGGACGTGAACAAGATCCTCGAGGCAAATTCCGTGTTTAAGGAATGCATGTCGGGCTATTATTTCCCGCCCGAAGCCCTTCGGGTCTCCTCGGAGGTTCTTCTCTCTCCAATGCCCGGCGGAGCGCTCACCGCGAACACCATGATGATGAGGGACACGGGTACGCTGGATCTTTACCCGAAGGTGATCGAGGCGATGGGCGAATGTGTTGCCAAGGGAGGATTCGGAACCTCTGTTACCCCGGTCTCCCAGTTTTATTTCCAGCAGGCCTACGCGAACGTCACCCAAGGACCCTGGAAGAAGATCACCGACGGTTACGGGAACATGGTGCTCGGCTACTTCGGACGCACGCCCGTACCGCCCGACTCTGAAGTCGTGGCGATAGCAGAAGAGCAGATGGGCAAACCGCGCTTCGAAGGCGATCCACTCGATATACTTGAACCCGGAATTCCGAAGGCAACCGAGATTCTTGAAAAAGAGGGCCTTCCCGTTACCGAGGAGAACATATTCATAGTCGGAGCGCTTCAGACTCAGGGCGGAAACAAGGGCCTTGAATTTCTCAAGGGGAATTTCAGCGTCAACATCCGAAGGGAAGCGCCGGAGGAAAAGCCTTCGCCTTCAGCAAGACGCGGTCTCGGCACGAGCGTCGCGTCGAAGGTGTCCGGCACCGGGGAGAACTTCGTAATTACGGTTGACGGAAGAAGCTACAACGTAACCGTAAAGGAAGGAACTTCAGAGATTGCCTCGGTGGCGGAAGTTCCCGCCGCGAAAACATCCTCCGCGATGGATGAAGATTCTCCCGATGTTGTGGCTGTTACGGCGAGCGTACCCGGCAACGTGTACAGGGTGGTCGTCGGGGCGGGGGACAAGGTAAAGGAAAACCAAACGCTGATTCTGCTTGAAGCCATGAAAATGGAAACTCCGGTTGCTTCTCCGTGCGACGGCGAAGTGGTGTCCATTGAGGTTGAACAAGGAGAGGTCGTGGAAGCAGGTCAGCTTATCCTGACCATTCTTCCCTTTTGAGCGGATGAAAAAATACGTACTAATTTTCGCGGTTCTTGCGTTTTCCCTGGGAATGTTTGCCGGCACCCCCACTTGTCTCGGGGAAACGGTGAGCGAGGGAGCTGTGGCCACGGAGGAAATCGAGAGACTTCCGTCATTCCCCGTGCTTTTGAAAAACGTGGCTACCAGCACCGGTATCTACGGGTTCATTGCAGGTAACGCATCCTCCTGGATACACGGGTTCGGGATGTTTTTAATGATCCTGGTAGGGTTTCTTCTTCTTTACCTTGGGATCGCGAAGAAATTCGAACCTCTTCTTCTGGTTACGATAGCTTTCGGGTGCATATTGTCCAATATTCCGCTTGCGGGAATAAACGACCCCGGCGGGATAATTTACTACATATATGATGTCGGCATAAAGACCGGGGTTTTTCCCCTTCTCATATTCATGGGGGTCGGAGCACTTACCGATTTCGGTCCGCTTCTGGCCAACCCCAAGACGGTTCTTCTCGGAGGCGCGGCGCAGTTCGGCATTTTCTCGACACTGATCGGTGCGCTGGTGCTTACTCGGTACGTGCCGGGAATCGAATTTTCCCTAAGTGACGCGGCGTCGATAGGAATAATAGGGGGAGCGGACGGCCCGACCGCGATTTATCTTTCCTCGCAGCTTTCCCCAAGACTTCTCGGTGCTATTTCCGTCGCTGCGTATTCCTACATGGCGCTTGTGCCGATAATCCAGCCCCCGATAATGAGGGCCCTCACTTCTTCTGAGGAGAGAAAAATAAGGATGAAGCAGCTTCGTCCCGTGTCAAAAAGAGAAAGGATAATGTTCCCGCTGATTGCCCTTACTCTCTGTTTTCTCCTTCTTCCCACCGCGGCGCCGCTCATAGGGTTTTTCATGTTCGGCAACCTGATGAGAGAGTGCGGAGTGGTGGACCGGCTGTCGGATACGACGAGAAACGCGCTTATCAACATTGTTACCATATTTCTTGGTCTCGGGGTTGGATCGAAGCTTTCAGCTTCCGAATTTCTCTCCATGGAGACCCTGGGAATACTTATCTTAGGGGTCGTGGCTTTCTGCATAGGCACGGCTGCCGGGGTACTGATGGCCAAGCTGATGAATGTTTTCTCCGAAACCAAGATAAATCCTCTGATCGGTTCGGCCGGAGTTTCAGCGGTTCCCATGGCCGCCCGGGTTTCCCAGGACATGGGATCCAAGGAAGATCCCCAGAACGTGCTTCTTATGCACGCCATGGGTCCGAACGTGGCCGGTGTCGTGGGTTCGGCCGTGGCGGCGGGAATGCTGCTTGCGGTTTTCCAGTAAGTTCCTAATTTATCCGAAAGGATGTCTTTACGGGAGTTCTAATGAGATTTGAAGGACGGTCTGCGATTATCACGGGAGGGGGAACCGGAATCGGGGAGGCGACGGCGCTTTTGCTGGCGCGAAACGGAGCTAGGGTTCTGATTGCCGGCAGAAGAGAGGAAAAGCTAAAAGAGCTATCCGACAAAGCGAAACAAGAGGGGCTTTCGATAGGATACAAGGTCTGTGATGTCTCCGTTGAGAGCGACTGCGCCGCAACCGTGGAAACCGCTCTTTGCGAGCACGGAAAGATCGACATTCTTTTTAACAACGCGGGCATCATTTTTTCCTGTCCCTTGCACGAAGTCGAAACCGAGAGATTCCAGCAGATTTTCGACATAAACGTAAAGGGAGCATTCATGATGTGCAAATACGCTATTCCTCACATGATTTCTGCGGGCAGAGGCTTTATCGTGAACAACTCTTCTGTTATCGGGTTAAAGGGTTTTGCGGGACTTTCAGCCTACTCGGCCTCCAAGGGGGCCCTTGTTCAACTCACAAGAAGCATGGCCCTTGAGTACGCGGACAAGGGACTCAGAATAAACGCTGTCTGTCCCGGAGGGGTGTGGACGCCGATGTTCGATTCTTATCTCGAGAGGGCCGAGGATGCTGACGCCGCCCAGGCGTTTATGGAGTCGCTTCACCCCATGGGACGGCTGGCCGATCCGTACGAAATAGCCGAAGCGGTTCTGTTTCTCTGTGATGAAAAAATCATGTTCAACACGGGCTCGATGCTCTCCGTGGACGGCGGCGTAATAGCCAAGTGATTTCTTGAGACCGGACCCGAAGAGCTTTTTTACAGTATCTGAAAATTTACGGGGCCCTATCAGGTGTTACGTCTTCTAAATCCGGAACGCTGAAAACCTGTCTCGTGCGCCCGCCCTCGGCGTCGTATGTGTAGACGGAATAGCACCCCGCTCCTATGTCTCCGTTTTCATCAAACTCTATCGGCCCTGAAACTCCTTCGTAATTGATATCGTCGTTGGCCGTGGTCTCATCCGTAAGGGCCGCGGCGCATTCAGCGTAGCTTACGCAGCGGTTTCTACCTCCCGTAACCTTTACCATTTCGGAGACGAACTCGGAAAGGTCCTTGCTTCTGGCGCTCAAAGCGGCAAGCGCTATCGCTACCACCGCGTCATACGTATGAACGGTGAACTGAAGAGAGGGAAACTCTTCCGGGTCAAAGCGTTTTTCAAATTCGTCTTTTCTCTCGGGAGGATCCGGTAGCGCGCATGGAGTCGTGCTCTTGAAGCCTTCAACCGAGGCAGGGTTATTCGGATCCACCAGTTCATGCAGGTTCGCGACCGCAAGCGAGTCCGATATGTAATATTTGGCGATTGAGGGAACAGCCTGCGAATCCAGCATGCCTTTTATTATCTTCTCTCCCTCTCCTTCCGATACGATCATCATTATGGAACCTACGTTGCCGATTCCGCTTACCGTCTCGATATCGTCAAGCACGTCCCGGGTCTTTTCATCAAAATCCGGGTCGCCAGATTCGTATAGCTCGTAATTAACGACCTTGGCAGCGAGACGATCCTGGGAGTCAAGCTCCTCGTTTATCAGTTCCGTCAGCTTCACTCCGTAGTTGTCGCCGCGATGGACTATCAGCACTTCGCCCTCGTCTTGCGCCTGGTCCACGAGGATTTTTGCCTGAAACGAATCCGTGGGGACGGTCCTGAAGAAGAAAGGGGTTTTCCCGGCTTGGATAAGCTCCTGATTCTCTTCAGTAAGGGTAACGGAGGTGGCCGAAGGCGAGACCGCGACTAAGCTGTTTTTAACAAGGAAATCAAGAATTTTAACGGAGTTTCCTGAGGTTCCGGGTCCGATTATGGCCCTCGCTCCCATGTCCAGAAGTTCTCTTGCGGAGGCAAGAGGAGTGGCGACATCTCCCATTATAAGCTTTACGCTTCCACCGGCTTTGTTAATGTCATCCCTCGCAAGCTTCGCTGCCTTTATCATGGAATAGCGAAGTTCGGTTGTCTTAAGAAGCACGCCTATGCAGAAAGCGTCTTCACACCCGGCGTCGGCTTGCTCATCGGTTCCGTCGCCGCATCCCGGGGATAGAAGAAGTCCGGTAAAGATAAGGGATATAATCAAAAAGGCCGCTTTTGCGGTTTTCATGGCGAACTGCAGTGCCTCTCCTGCGTATTCGGTTTGAAATCGCGCCTCTGGGAACGGAAACCGGTGTCCGTCTTGTCTCGGATGAGATTATAACTCTGAATATTTATGCAGACAAATACCACGGCACCTGGGAATTACACGGATTTTTCCATTTTGTCCTTGACGGTTTGCAATAACTGATTACAATTCCAATTGAAAATTATTCTCATTTAACCGTCACTATGCTTAAAGATTTTGAGTGCACTCAAGAATCGTATGCAAGGGAGGTTCTGCGGGGAAAGGGACTTAAGTCCACCGCGCAGCGTCTTGCCGTTGTTCATGTTCTGCACACAAGCGGAAAATCACTTTCGGTTGGTGAAATACACGACGGGGTGAAAAAGATGCTTGGCGCCACGGGGCTTGCTACCATCTACAGAACGCTTGAGATGTTCGAGGATCTGGGCATCGTGAAACGCCTTCATTTTCCCGACGGTGGTCACGGCTATGCGTTTTCCCAGGGTGAACATGTTCACCACATGGTGTGTGTTGACTGCAGGGGGGTTTTCGATTTTCCCGAGTGTCCGGTGGAGAGCTTTGATTACGCTTCGGTTGAAGAGCAGGGGTTTCACGTGAAGGATCATTTCATACAGCTTTTCGGCCAGTGCGGGAAGTGTGCGGAGGCAGCTTAAAAATACGATGAACCAGACGAAACTTCAGAAATTTACCGATTACACATCGATATCCCTTGCGGGCATATGTGCCGTCCACTGCTTTTTGATGCCGGTGGCGCTCATACTGTTCCCGGTCGTGGGTTCGACCTTGTTGTTTGAAGAGATTTTTCACGAACTGATGCTTCTGCTGGTCATTCCAGCGAGCGTGGTCGCCATATTTCTCGGTTGCAGACGCCATAAGGATTTCAACGTGATAATGCTGGGGATCTTGGGACTTTGTTTTCTTCTGGCAGGAGCCTTCGCGACTACGGGCTACGAAGATTCGATCCTTACTCTTATCGGCGCTTTCATAATGGTTTTGGGCCACCTGCGCAATTTCAGGCTCTGCAGAAAAGACGGCTGCGAGCACTGATCCCCAAAGAAATTTTAAAATTTTCTTGAAAACAGTTTTTTTTAATGGATAATAACGATTCACTTTTTAGAGGGTTAAAATGGGAAAGTCACTAAACAGAGTACTTGTGAAGATGAAAAGCTCCGAGAGCCCTTTTATCTATTACACGAAGAAAAACAAGATGAATACTCCCGACCGTCTTGAACTGAAAAAGTATGATCCGGTGATAAGAAAGCATGTAGTTTTCAAGGAGACCAAGTAGTCAAAGGAGATTCCGATGGCCCGCCGCTGCGCTATAACAGGGAAAAAGCCCCTTTTCGGAAACAACGTTTCCCACGCGAACAACCACGTTAAAAGGCGCCAGAATCCGAACCTGCACTGGAAAAGGATATATGTTCCGGAGATAGACAGGTACGTGAGGATAAGAATTTCCGCCCGCGCGCTCAGAACGATCACCAGAAAAGGTCTTATGCCCTACCTAAGGGACGAAGGTCTTACCTTAAGGGACATAACCCGCTAATCCCTCACTAATTTGTCAGATACGAAATAACGAACGGAAGCACCAAAAGGGAGACTACCGTTCCGGCCACTATTATTGACGCTACAGTCTGAGAGTCCCTTCCGTATTTCTCCGCGAGCACGAAGTTAAAAACCGCGGGTGGCATCGAGCACTCGAGAATAACCACTTTCGCCTCGATTCCCTTCAAACCGAACATGTTTACGAACAGCGCTCCCAAGAAGATCCCGAGAAATATCCTGGCGGAGCCGAAGAGAAATGAAAGCCAAAGCTTCGAGAGCTTCATTTCAGAGAGCTTGTATCCGAGCGAGAAAAGCATCGCGGGTATCGTAATCTCCCCTAGAAGGGTTACCGGTCTCTCAATAACTACCGGCATATCAACGCCGACATAGTTGATGATTATCCCTGCCACAGTGGCGTATATCAGAGGGAGCTTGAAGATCTCGCGCAGGTCTTTTCCGGAACCGAGAATCAGGATTCCCACCGTGTAGTGAAGCAGCATGGTCGAAACGACGCAGAGTATCGCGATGTTAAACCCGTACTGTCCGAATGCGAAAAGACAGAGGGGAAGACCCAGATTTCCGGTGTTTGCGAAAACCACGGGGGGCAGATATACCCTAGAGTCAAGCCTAAAAGCCCTCACAAGCGCCCCGCCGATTATGATGGTAACGAAAATGACTGCCGATATCGAAAGAAACAGCCTCGCCGTTACAGAAGGGTCCATGGTAAAATCGGAAAGGGACGAGATTATTAGACACGGCGTGGTCACGTAAACCACAAGATCGTTGATTGAAGAGATATCTATTTTTCTCGTCCTGCTGAAAAGAAAACCTGCGGCGATTACAAGAAACGCTGGCAGGACGATGTTTGCAAGCTGCGGGATTGAGGAAAGAGTCATATTCTGTGTTTTTTCGTGGAGAAAAAGAGTTACGTCTTGGGTAAACGGGGTGCGGAGTCGGTGAAGGTCTTCAGAGTCTTACCACTGAAGCTCCCCAGGTGAAACCGGCTCCGAAAGCAGCGAACAGCACCAGGTTTCCTTCTTTTACCCTTCCTTGGCGAATTGCCTCGTCAAGGGCTAACGGAACTGAAGCCCCGGAGGTGTTTCCGTATTTGTCTAGGTTTACAAACACTTTTTCTTCCGGGAAATTCAGCCTCTTTCTTACGGCTTCCAGAATTCTTTGGTTTGCTTGGTGAGGAACGAAAAGATCAATATCTTCGGGCTCAAGGCCGGCTTCTTTAATGGCGTTTATGGTTGCCGATTCCATGCTCTTGACGGCGACTCTGAACACGTCGTTTCCCTTCATCTTTATGTATTGATCTCTGGTCTTAAGCGTCTGCTCGTTGATTGGTGTCCTTGAACCTCCTGCCGGAACATAGAGAAGATCCCAGTCTCTTCCGTCTGAGCTGAGAAGGGATGAGAGAATTCCAGGTTCTTCTGAAGCCGAAAGAACGGCAGCTCCCGCACCGTCGCCGAAAAGGATGCAGGTTGAACGATCCTCGAAATCGGTGACCTTCGAGAGAGTATCAACCCCTATTGCGAGAATTTTCTCCGCGCCGCCTGACTTTATTATTCCCTGGGCTACGTGAAGCGTGTAAAGAAATCCAGAACAGCCGGCCATAAGATCAAAAGCGTAGGCGTTTTTTGCTCCCAGAAGGCTCTGTACCACGCAGCCTGTTGAAGGAAAAAGGAAATCGGGGGTAATGGTTCCGACTATGATTACGTCAAGCTGCTGTGGACTTACTCCGGCAGCCTTGAGGGCTTTTTCGGCGGCTTCATAAGCAATATCAGAAGAAGCGGTATTCTCATCCGCAATCCTGCGTTCCCTTATTCCTGTTCTGGACGTGATCCACTCGTCGGAAGTCTCGACCATCTTTTCCAGATCGGAATTGGAAAGTATGGCGTCGGGAACCGAAGAACCGGTTCCTATAATTTTTACGTACTTCAATTTGGAATCTGTCTCCGAAGCGATTAGCGCAATAATAGTTTAAAGGCTTAATTTTGTCAATCAATCGGCGATTTCGCAAACGATGTTTTTCAGCGGTTCCATCTCCGCCGTGGTCATCTCCACCGTGATCATATGATGTGCCTCGTCGCAGAGAAAAAGAAGGGAGAATAACCCGAGTCTTGCCAGGGTGGAAAGAAAAAAGGTCTCCTCCGAGGACTCGGTGAGAAAGAAGTATTCGTATTTAAGCCTGAGATTTCTGCCAGTCTTTATCCTTATCTCCATGGCGACTGAGGGGAATTCCTCTTTTTCCACCGTGAAAAAACGCGTTGATATTTCCTTGGTATCGGCAATCGCCGCGACTTTTCCCGGATCCTCCTTGAAAATCATCACGCATCCTTCGTCCGTTGCGTGCGACACGCATCCGTAGCGGATTTGCGAGAGCGCTATTTGCAGTTCCATATCCTGCTCAAGCGGTTCGTACGCTATATGGGGTGCGGAAAATATTCTTGACATATCGCTCAATCAATCAGTATGATTAAAAATAGGATTCAGGTTTTTGCGGACTTTTGGTTCGTAGTCCTGACATAGTAGTATAAAGAGTATCAGGAGGATAGATAGATTTTATGACAATGCAAGGTAATGAGTTAGTGCTGTTAGCTATTGTAATTCTTGTCATAGGGATATTCCTTATGTTAAACGAAGGAGGAGGAGGGCAGCAGGCTTCCGAACCACCCGCTCCGCCTGAACCACAGGAGTCCCAGAGCGATGCGGATCCTTTCCAGTCTGCTCAGGCGGCGGAAGAGCCCGCAAGTGCAGAGGCTCCTCCAGATCCCGGGGATGCTTCGGGAGATGAGGATCCATTTAAGGCTCCGTCCTAACCGAGAAAAGCCTGCAGGTAGAAATAATTTTTCACGTTTAGAACCGAGTTGTCCTTTGGTCGTTACGTGAATATATCAGGGTGGGTTACGCTCCGCTAGCAGTTGAGTATTTTTAATAATTAGGGGTGTTTTTTATGTCAAATGAAAAAGGAGATGTAAATCCTTTTCAGTCTGCGGTAGTGCCTGCAAGTACCGAACCACCCGCTCCGCCTGAACCGCAAGAGCCCCAGAGCGATGCGGATCCTTTTCAGTCTGCTCAGGCGGCGCCACAGCAGGCGAGTGCGGAGGCTCCTTCAGATTCCGGTGATGCCCCTGTTGAGGCGCAGGATCCATTTCAGGCTCCGTCCTAACCGAGAAAAGTCTGCAGGTAGAAATGATTTTTCACGTTTAGAACCGAGTCCTTCCTCGGGCGTTGTGTGAATATATCGGAGTGGATTACACCCGCCAGCAGTTCAATCCCGTCAACGACTCTGGGAGATGACCTGCTGAAATAGGAATTGGCGTCCACTATGTAACAGTGCCCTTTTTGTACCGCGCGCAGCGTGTGCCATTGTCTTGCCCCGCCGGTCAATTCCTCTATTCCGTCAAGCGTTTTTTCTACATCGAACCCGCAGGGCATTATGATCAGGTAGTCCGGGGAAGACTCTAGTATCTCATCCCAGCTTGTCTTAAACGAAGGTTCTCCCGTCCTTGAGATCAGCGGTTCTCCTCCAGCTGTCTTTACCATTTCAGGCACCCAGTGCCCGGCAGCGTAAGGAGGGTTGAGCCACTCAAGACAGAAGACCCCCGGGCGGTATCTTTCGCCCGAAAGCTTTTTCTCGACGGTTTCGATTCTTTTGCGAAGGTCATCTACGAGTTGCGAAGCCTTCTCTTTAGTTTGCGTGGCTTCTCCCAGAAGCACTATGGAATCCAGTATCTCCCCGATTGTGGTAGGGTTTAGGGACAGGATTTCGGGACTGTTCTCAAGAACCTCGCAGATTTCCGTCACCTCGTTTTCGGATACGGCGCAGACATCGCAAAGACCCTGAGTGATGATAAGATCCGGTTTCATTTCACTTAGATGTTCCGAGTCGATCAGGTAGATGCTTTTTCCCTCCGAGCGGTTGCGGTTTACAAGTTCGTCTATGCGTGCGCTTGAGAGTTTCTCCTTTCCTTCGAGAATGCTTTTTACGACTACGGGTTTGTCACGCACCTGCGGCGGATAATCGCATTCATGGGTTACTCCGACTAGGTTTTCCTCAAGTCCGAGAGCGAATATTATCTCGGTTGAGCTTGGAAGAAGTGAACATATCCTCATGACCTTTATTATACAATCCGCGGGGGAGAATCCCCAAGCCGTACCCGCGAATTTCTTTTTTTACCTCTTCGGCGTGTAAAATAGTCTTCGTGAAGATCGTAACAAGATTCGCTCCCAGCCCCACGGGCGCTCTTCATGTGGGAGCAGCCCGCACCGCTATTTTTAACTGGCTTTTTTCCGCGAGTCTTGGCGGAGATTTTCTGCTCAGGATTGAGGATACCGACCGCGCGCGCTCCGAGGAGAAATTCGAACGGCAGATCATCGAATCGCTTAAGTGGCTCGGACTTCGGTGGCAGGGGGAAATCATCCGCCAGTCAGAGCGGCTCGACACTTACGGACAGCTTGCCGAGAGGCTTATTGACGAGGAGAAAGCATACAGATGCTACGTTACTGCCGAAGAACTCGGGCGGAGGAGAGAAGAGGCCAGGGAGAAAGGGGAGGTTTTCAGATACAGGAGGGAGTGGTCGCAACTGGGTGCTGCCCCCGGAAAACCTTACGCCGTAAGGCTTTCGGTATTCCCTGGAGAAAAGATTTCCGTTGAGGACCTGGTCCGCGGTGAGATAGTTTTTGACTCCTCGGAAATAGAAGACTTCGTGATACTGAAAGCCGACGGGTTTCCGACCTATAATTTCGCCGCGTCGGTTGATGATGCGCAGATGGAAATATCTCACGTCATAAGGGGTGATGACCACATAATAAACGCCCCGAGGCAGATACTGATAGCCGATGCGCTCGGCTTGGCGAAGCCGCAGCTTGCCCATGTTCCGATGATACTCGGCGCGGACGGAAAAAAACTTTCCAAGCGCCACGGCGCAGAATCCGTCACTGAGTACCGCTTGGGGGGATACCTTCCCGAGGCGGTCCTTAACTATCTCGTGAGACTTGGGTGGTCTTTCGGGAACCAGGAGATTTTTACAAGAGAGGAACTCGTTGAAAAATTCAGCCTCAAAGGTATTGGAAAATCCCCCTCTGTGTTTGATTCCCAGAAATTCCTCTGGCTTAACGGAAAATACTTAAGGGACCTGCCCGAGGAGCAGATATCCGAGGAAGTAGTCCATCTTATCAGACAGAAGGAACTTCCTGAGCAGCCTCCCGCACGACTTCGCAAAATAATCGCGCAGATGCGCGAGCGGTCAGAGACTCTAAACGGAATCGTGGAGCAGTCCCTTTACTTCTTCACCGATGATTTTGAATACGATGAAAAGGCGGCGGAGAAATTCCTGGTGGAACGAAACGGCGAGATTTTCAAGCTTCTGGCAGAGGAGCTTTCCCGTGTCGAGGATTTTTCCCATGATAATATTCACAAGGGTTTCGAGCGCGTGATGGAACACACGGGCCTTGGGCTCGGGAAAATAGCCCAGCCGGTAAGAGTCGCGCTTACCGGCTCGACAAAGAGTCCCGGAATCTTTGATGTTGTCGAGATACTGGGCAAAGACACCGTCGCGCGGCGCCTAGCTAGGGCGATTGACTTTATACGGTTCCGGAATGCCTGAAGATGAGAATATACGGGCTTACAGGAAACATAGGCTCAGGCAAGTCAACAGTGGCGCGGATGCTGCGCGAACTCGGGGCGTTCACCGTGGACGCGGACGAGGTGGCGAGGGAAATCGTACGGCCCGGGGAGCCTGCGCTTGCGGAAATCGTTACCTGCTTCGGCCGGGAGGTTCTCCATGCGGACGGGACGCTTGACCGCGATGCCCTCGCCAAAGTAGTGTTTGCAAGCGAGGGGGACCGCGAGCAACTCAACCGGATCACCCATCCGAGGATTCTTGAGAGGATAAAAGAGAAGATCTCTGGCCAAAGCGGCGAGCAGATGGTGTTTGTTGAGGCGTCGCTTATAGATCGGGGGGAAGGCGGTCTTAATGACCTGATCGACGGACTGGTGGTAGTTACGTGTCCCGGGGAACTGAGGGAACGCAGGGTGGTGGCCCGCGACTCCATGTCGCCTGAGGAAGTCCGCCGCCGCATGGACTCACAGGTGCCCGAAGGGGAAAAGGCGTCTCAGGCCGATTTTCTGATAAAAAACTCCTCTGACAAGGAGAGTTTGCGTGCTCAGGTGCACATTCTGTTCGAGTCTCTTCGCGCCGCGGAGTCTTGAAACGGCGTTTCTGCGTGTTATGATTGACTGATTCGTTTTTAGCTGGGAGTGGGTTCGGAGAGTATCCAAATGAAAGAAAAAGTCAGAATTCTTGAAGATAAGGAAAAAGAGGCAAGCTTAGGTGGTGGCGAAGCCAGAATCAAAAGACAGCACGATTCCGGCAAGCACACCGCCCGTGAGCGAATAGCCGAGCTTCTTGACAGAGATACTTTTGTCGAGCTCGACAAGTTTGTCCTGCACGGCTGCACCGATTTCGGCATGGATAAAAAGAAAATCCTCGGCGACGGCGTGATTACGGGCTACGGAAAGATTGAAGGGCGCCAAGTGTTTGTCTACGCCCAGGACTTCACGGTTTTCGGCGGTTCCCTGGGTCTTGAGCAGGGGAAAAAGATATGCAAGATAATGGATCTGGCGCTCTCAACAGGAGCGCCGATCATAGGGCTTAACGACTCCGGCGGCGCGAGAATCCAGGAAGGAGTCAAAAGTCTCGGCGCTTACGGAGAGATATTTCTTCGAAATGTGATCTCCTCGGGAGTCATACCGCAGATATCCGCAATCATGGGTCCGTGCGCCGGAGGGGCCGTTTACTCCCCCGTAATGAACGATTTCACGATCATGTCAAAGAACACAAGCTATATGTTCGTTACGGGTCCAGACGTAATCAAGACCGTTACACATGAAGAGGTGTCCTCCGAAGAGCTTGGCGGTGCCATGGTTCATAACTCCGTAAGTGGCGTCGCGCATTTCGCCTCGGAGGATGACAGCGACTCGATAGAAATAATAAAGGAACTCATCAGTTTCCTTCCTTCAAACAACATGGAAGATCCGCCGGTGATTCCCTGCGATGACCCAGCAGACAGAAAAGAGATGAGTCTTCGCGAGCTTATCCCCGATAACCCCAACAAGCCCTACGATATACTGGATGTGGTGAGACCCATAGTCGATAATTCGTATTTCTTTGAGGTGCAGGAGCACTATGCGAAAAACCTGGTTGTAGGATTTGCGAGAATGAACGGACAACCGGTCGGCATCGTTGGGAACCAGCCCAAGGTACTGGCCGGGTGTCTTGACATAGATGCCTCGGTTAAGGGAGCCAGGTTCGTAAGATTCTGCGACGCTTTTAATATCCCCCTTCTTACTTTTGTCGACGTGCCGGGTTTTCTTCCGGGAACCTCGCAGGAATGGGGAGGAATCATACGACACGGCGCAAAACTGCTCTACGCATACTGTGAGGCCACGGTTCCTAGAATCACGGTGATAACCAGAAAGGCTTACGGAGGGGCTTACGATGTCATGTCCTCGAAACACATAAGGGGGGACGTGAACCTTGCCTATCCCACAGCAGAAATTGCGGTCATGGGTCCCGACGGAGCGGTAAATATAATTTCCCGCGGGGAAATAGCGGCTGCGGACGATCCCGATTCCGAAAGAATCAGGCTCATTGAGGAGTATAAAAAGAATTTCGCAAATCCGTATCGCGCTGCGAGCCTGGGTTATGTAGACGAAGTCATAAAACCCGAGGACACGAGACACAGAGTGATAGCGGCACTTGAGATGCTCGGCGGGAAAAGACAGACACTTCCGCCAAAAAAACACGGGAACATTCCCCTCTGAGCGACCGGGTAAAAAGATGTTCAAGAAGATACTGATAGCAAACAGGGGAGAGATAGCGGTAAGAATCATCAGGGCGTGCCGGGAGCTTGGAATCGCCACCGTAGCTGTTTATTCGGATGCCGACAGAAACGCTCTTCACGTGATGCTCGCGGACGAAGCTTACCATATAGGACCATCAAAACCCTCGGAAAGCTATCTGGTCGGGGAGAAAATAGTCGCGGTTGCCAAGGAATCGGGAGCCGAAGCCATACACCCCGGGTTCGGATTTCTCTCCGAAAACGATTCCTTTGCCGAACTGTGCCAGAAAGAAGATGTGGTTTTCATAGGGCCTTCCGCGGAGGCGATAAGGCTTATGGGGGATAAGGTCACCGCAAGGAAAATAGCAAGGGACGCGAACGTGCCCCTTGTTCCCGGGTCCGAGGGGGCCGTATCCGATGTTGAGGCCTCGAGGGTGGCGAAGAAAATCGGCTACCCGGTGATGATAAAGGCTTCTGCGGGCGGGGGCGGAAAGGGAATGAGGCTTGTTAATTCCAAGGAGGAATTTGAACCGTCCCTTCGGATGGCTAGAAGCGAGGCGTTTTCCTCTTTCGGAGATGATTCGGTATTCATAGAAAAATTCGTTCAGCAACCAAGACACGTCGAAATTCAGGTTCTCGGGGACAAGCATGGAAATCTGCTGCATCTGTTTGAGCGGGAATGCTCGATACAGAGACGCCACCAGAAGGTGATAGAGGAAGCTCCCTCGGGATTCATAAGCGCAAAGACGAGAAAAAACATGTGCGAAGTCGCCCTTCGCATAGCAAAGGCGGTTGACTATTTCGGGGCCGGCACAGTTGAGTTCATAATGGACCAGAAGGAAAATTTCTATTTTCTGGAGATGAACACCAGGGTGCAGGTCGAGCATCCGGTCACGGAGATGATCACCGGAATTGATATCGTTAAGTGGATGATAAGGATAGCTTCGGGAGAAAAACTGCCCTTCAAGCAGTCCGCCATAAAAATACGTGGCCACGCGCTTGAATGCAGGGTTTACGCGGAGGATCCCGCCACCAATTTTCTTCCCTCGCCGGGAACACTCCAGTACGTGCGCGCTCCCGGAGGTCCGGGAGTGAGGGATGATTCGTCTGTTTACAGCGGCTGCGAGATAACATCTTTCTACGACCCAATGCTCTCAAAGCTTGTCGTCTGGGGAGATTCCCGGGAGGATGCGGTGAACAGGATGCTTTCCGCCCTCAGGGAATATGTAGTTCTGGGAGTGAAAACCAATCTCGGGTTTCTAATCAGGATGATGCAGAACTCGGAGTTCCGCAAGGCGCAGATTGATACCGGTTTTATAGAAAGACATCCTGAACTTCTTGTGCCCGAACAATCCGATCCCGAACTCATACTTATGGCCGCCGTGGTTGGCATGAACGGCGGCTCGACGAACCAAATCGTGCAGGGAACGAGCGGTACTTCTTCAGGTTGGAAGCTTTTTGCCAGAAGAGCCGGCGTATCCAGGAATTCGCTTTTATGACGTACACTTTCAAACTGGGAAACAAAACCTACAAGATAGGTCTTGAAGAAAAAGAAGGGTTGAGTCTCGTCAGTATCGACGGCGAGCAGAAAGAAATAGAATTTCTGCAGATAGACGAAAATACCTATTCGATTCTGGTTAATAACGAGAGCATTACCGTAGGTATATTCAGGGAAGGGAAAAAAATACAGGTTTTCCACGAGGGGGATCTCTACGAGATAGAGGCTGTTTCCGGAAGAGACGCCTCTCAGGCAGAAGGCACGGGGAGTCTTAACATAACGGCTCCGATGCACAGCAGGGTAGTTAAAATCCTGAAGAAACAGGGCGACAAAGTCGAAGTAGGCGACAGCGTCGTAGTTGTCGAAGCCATGAAGATGGAGAGCGAACTTAAAGCCTCCGCTTCGGGTAGCATAAAGGAAATAAGGGTCAAAGAAGGGGATACGGCTGAGAAGGACTCTGTTCTGGCTGTTCTCTCCGATGAGTAAAAATATTCAGAGTAAAGAGGTTATCTGGTTATGAAAAAAATTGCTGTCGTTATGTTCTTCGCTATAGTAGCTACGGTACTGGTTCTTGCCTCCTGTGATGACAGGGAAAGCACCAATGAGATTCCAGTAGGCGTTGTTCTTCCCTTTTCGGGCACGCAGGCATTGATAGGTGCGTCCATGAGAAAAGGTATGGAGTTTGCCCTTGAAGAAATTCACGAATCGTCACTTCTTGGGGATCAGGAAATCAGATTCATTTTTGAGGATTCCAAAAGTAATGAGCAATCCGTGCGGGAAGCGTACACAAAGCTTATTGAACAGGATGAAGTGGTAGCTGTCCTCGGTCCCTTCAGTTCAAGTAGGACCGAAGATATTATTGATATCATTAATAAAAACAAGACCGTCTCTTTAAGCCCGACCTCAGCCGCTATGGGACTCAGCGCCCGAAGCAAATTTCTTTTCCGTTCATCTCTCACTGTGGAGCGGCTGGTTCCTCACGGAGTCGAAGAATCTAAGCGGGAGCTTAACTATACTAAAGTGGCTACGATAACAAACGCGGACGACACTTTTTCGCGGAGTGCTTATAATGCGGTGAAACGGGAGATTGAAAAGGACCGAAGTATCTCGATCGTTAGCGAGCAGACTTATACAGTAAGTTCAAGCGGAAAGTTGCCTGACCTGACCAGCCAATTGACCGAGATAGCGGCCGCAGGACCAGATTATATATTCATGTCAGCTCAGGGGAGAGAGCGCGTGGGAATTCTGCTTCAGGCCGAAGGGGTTGAGAATCTGGAATCTCCCATTATAGGAATTCTTCTCACGACGGATGAACTCAAAGACGCGCAAGAAAAAGAGGCTGGGGCGGGGGAAGGCGCGCTTACCTTTACGGTCTGGCTTCCTGCCATTGATACGCCGGAGAACCGCAAGTTTCTCAACGAGTACAAAAAGAAAACGGATGAAGAGGCCAGTTCTTCTACCGCACGGTCCTACGAAGCCGTTAGGATTCTCGCCCAAGCTGTAGCTGACGCGGGCTCAACCGACCGGGAGGCGATTCGCGACGCAATGGAGAATGTGAGGCTGAAGAATAGTATTTACGGCAGCGATTTCTATTTTGATCTTAACGGAGATGCTGTTTACGAACCGATAGTAGGAATAGAGCAAGACGGCGAGTTCAAAGTTTTAGGCCAGTAATTTTCAATTGAGAGTCTTTTTTTGCATTTTTTTCTTCATGCTTTTTATTTCCTGCGGTTCCGGAAACAAGGCCCCGAACGCTGCGGATATCTCCCGCAAAGACACGCTTAACATAAATATCGGGACCGAACCCCCCACGCTTGACTGGTCGCTTGCCACCGACGTCACGTCTTTTACCATCATAGACAACATAATGGACGGTCTTGCGGCGTTTGATGAAAAATACGAGCCCATTCCCGCTCTCGCGCGAAGCTGGGGGATAAGCGAGGACGGAAAAACCTATACTTTCAAGATAAGAGAAAAAGTTTTCTGGACGGACGGGGTGCCGCTTCGAGCCGGGGATTTCCTTTATTCATGGAAAAGGATTCTTCAGCCCGAAACCGCCGGAAGTTACGCCTATTTTCTTTTTGACATACAAAACGCCAGAAAATTCAATTCCGGGGAGATAAAGGATTTCAGCAAAGTCGGGGTAAAAGCCCCGGATGACCGCACCCTTATCGTTACTCTTGAAAGACCGAGGGCCTATTTTTTGAACCTAGTCACTTTCATGTCCACTTTTCCAATGAGAAAGGATATTGCCGAAAAACACGGAACCAAGTGGACGGAAGCCGCGAACATAGTAACCCTGGGACCCTATAAACTGAAAGAATGGAAGCACCATGAGGAAGTTCTTATTGAAGAGTCTGAGAACTACTGGGGAGAGAAGCCGAAAAGTGCGAAGAAAGTAAAGATGATAATGAACGAAAATCCTGTATCCACTCTCGCGCTCTATGAAAGCGGAGAGCTCGATTTTCTTGACAGCAAAGGAATTCCACTGCTTGAAGTTCCAAGGCTTGTGAAACTTCCGGATTTTAAGCAGAGCGTGGTTTTCAGAAACAACTACATAGGATTTAACACTAAAAAAGCCCCGTTTGACAATCCTCTAGTGAGAAAGGCTTTCGCAAGCTCAATAGACAGAAAAAGCCTCGCTGGACTTCTCCAAGGGGCGGGAGTGCCCATCACTTCATGGATACCGATCGACATGCTTGCCTACAACCCCCGGATTGGTCTTCCGTTTGATGCGCAAAAGGCGAGAAAATTTCTTGAGATGGCTGGCTATCCGAATGGAAAAGATTTTCCGCAGACAACTTTTCTTTACCCTGATACCGGAAACAACAGAATTGTCGCCGAGGCGTTCCAGGGTATGTGGAAGGAGCACCTGGGCATCGAAGTCAAGCTTGTTAACCAGGAATGGACTGTTTATCTGAGCACGCTCAGGACGGATCCCCCGCCCGTATTCAGAGCTGGATGGCAGGCGGATTTCCCGGACCCTCACAATTTCATGAACCTCTTTGAGTGCGGAAGCGGGAATAACCGTACCGGCTGGTGCAGCCCGGAGTACGATCGGCTAGTGGAAAAGGCCGCCGGGATTCTGGACCGCAAGCAAAGAACAGGTCTCTACAACAGTGCTCAGAGGATTCTCGCGGAAACGGGCGTCCCGATAGTTCCTTACTTGAACTCAGTTCAGCAGAATATGATCAAGCCGTACGTGAAGGGGCTTGAACCCGACCGCCTCAACTTTCTTTACTTCAGCAAAGTCAGCTTCGCGGATTCTTCCGCTTCTGGCGACCGCTAAGCGTCCGGGGCCTTGGTGCGAGACAAATGCCCGTGTGCGGGGAAGTTATCCATAACGACTTACCCCGCTGCTGGTTATCTTTTTCGTGTTTTTCGCAACCAGTTTTGCTATTACGAGTCCCGCGAGAAGCCAAGCGATCAGGGTGTCAAAAATGGTAACGATTGTGTACGGAGTCGGAAACCCGAACCAGTTCCAGTAGGGGAAATGGCTTACAAAACCTATAGCTACTCCGACCAGGGCGACAAACGCAACTCGTCCCCAATAACCCAGTCCTGCCGTTTGGGAGAGCAGGCAGATAATGATCAGGGCGCTTATAAGGTCGCCGATGAACTGTGTGACAAGCTGCTTTATCATGCCGGGGTCGTAGCCCTGAGGAAGGGCGCTTACAAACGCCGCCGTTTCTCCCTCCTTGTGATCTTGGTGCGCAAACGGCAGGTAATAAACTCCGGCTTTTGGGGCATTTTCCTTTATGACTTCGGCGACTTCGGATTCGTTGGTAAATTCATTGGCTACCATCTGATGCCATGGAAGAACCGTCCATGACACAAAGCCCCAAGCAAGCAGGATTACCCCGGAAACTATAGTGGCAACCGTTTTCTTCAAGAGCATTTTCCTCCCGGAGTTTTTTATCCGGTAGTTTCAAGTAGCAAACACTATTTTATATATTTGACAAGAGATTTTGATAATTGTCAAGGATATAAAGCGATTTCAGGATGATACAAAACAGTAAGTCTTAACAAGGGCGTGTAAGCTCTTTGCAAAAAACCCGTTGAAAACACCAGAAACTTTATCTGAAGTAAGGAATTATTTCTTTTGAGTACGTTTCAAGTGCCAGATCAGGATCAGGGCTGAACCTGTAGAACAAGACGAAATTCCTTACCCCTGCGTCTATGAATTTCTCGATTTTCTCTATGCAGTCTTTTTTCGATCCAGTAATGGTGAAATCAAGTATGGCTTCTCTCGGGAAAAGCTGTCCGAGCTGCCTGAACCTCTGCCTACCCTCTTCATCCGTCGGCACTATGTTGAAGTAGTTAAGTCCGTGATATTCTTCGGGGATCTCAACGTCGTATCCGGCCTTTAGCAGTTGGTCCTGCATAACCAGTACGTACTTAAAGGGTTCAAGTGTCTTGTAGGCGGCATCAACGCTTTCTCCAAGTGAGGTAAATACCCACAAGGCGGGGTCAAAACCGGCATCAAGTGATCTTCCCACGTTATCCGCCGCGGCCTTTATCTCCCCGAGATAACTGGAATAGAGATCGGGATTGAGGTCTATCGGAAGCCAGCCGTCGCCTTTTTCTCCCGTCAGTTGAAGTCCTTTTGGCGTGTGGGTGGCCATGTAGAACGGTATTTTGTTTCTCTCGTAGGGTTTTATCTGCAAAAATGCGCTCTCAAGATTGTAGAACTGCCCGTCAAAGTCCACGGGCTCGTCGGTCTCCCACAGAAGTTCCATGACTTCCATGGATTCTCTGAGTTTTGAAAGAGGTTTTCCCCACTCGATTCCGAACGCGTCAAGATTCATGGATTCCCCGACCCCAAGGCAGAGCACTACCCTACCTTTTGAAAGCTGATCGACAGTCGCTAGCCTCTGGGCGAAAACGGCGGGATGCATCCTGTGAGGATCAGAAACCGTTCCCAAAGCTATGTTTTCCGTTTTCACTGCCGCCGCCGAAGCCACTGTCCATGCCTCCGGAGCTATAGCTCCCGGCGCCACGAAAAGCAAGTGGTCAGGGTACCATATCATGTCGAATCCAAGCTGATCGGCCTTTACCGAAAAATTTACGAGTCCTTCAACGTCAGCTCCTGGCATCGGAGCTGAGAGTCCGAATTTTATTTCTTTTCCCATTGTGGGGCACCTCATGGATAGTTTTGGAAGTAGATTGCGATCTCGGTAAAATTATTGTTGATTTGCTGCTTAAAGGCAAATAATCCAGCTAATATCCCGGAGGTATAAAATGAAATTCGGAGTCGGACTCTTCAGCATGCAGACCCACAAGGATCTTGATTACGACCACGCGGACCTTTACAGAAATTCCCTTGAGCACGTGAAACTTGCCGAAGCGGTGAATTTCGATTCCGTGTGGCTCTCCGAGCACCATTTTCTTGAGGACGGTTACTGCTCTTCTCCCCTCACGATGGCGGCCGCGATGGCCGCTGTGACCGAAAGGGTGAGAATAGGCACCGGAGCCTTGATACTCACGCTTCATAATCCCGTTAGGATTGCCGAAGATGCCGCTACCGTCGATCTGATTTCAAACGGAAGATTCGATCTGGGAGTGGCAATAGGCTACAGAAAAGAGGAATTCGAGGGGTTCGGTATCCCGATGGTGCAAAGACCCTCGAGAATTGAAGAAGGTATAGAGATAATCGAAAAATGCTGGGAGGACGGACCTTTTTCCTACGGTGGCAAAAGGTTCAGTTTTTCGAACATAGATGTTACTCCCAAGCCTGTGCAGAGACCCATACCCATATATATAGGAGCTTTCGAGGAACCTGCAGTGAGAAGGGCCGGACGGTTCGGGTACCCGCTTCTTGTCGGTCCCGGAAGGACGGTTTCCATGATCATGGATACCCTGGAGTGGTATAACGATGAGGCTGAAAAAGCCGGTCGCGACCCATCCAAAGTGGAGCACGTGCTGCTTCGGGAAACTTACGTAGGCGAAAGCACGGAAGAAGCCCTTACCGGCGGAACCGAGTACATAATAAACATGTACAGGTTTTACCTTAGCCTCGGAGTCAAAATAGTGATAAGAGGAAAAACCATAACTGACCCCGACGACCCTTTCTTTGAATACATGGCGGAAGATCGTTTCATGATCGGCACCCCAGAACACTGCACTCAAGAGGTAAAAAAATATGCGGAGAAAACGGGAATCCGAAACATAATGTGCAGGATGGTGTTTCCTCAAGCTCCAAGCGAAGTTATAGCACGCTCAATTGAGCTTTTCGGCAAAGAAGTGATTCCCGAATTCAGATCTTAGCGGACTGTCTGGTTGTAGTGCGCATGAAGAGGAGAGGTTTCCTAAAGCCGATTGAGTTTAGCCCTCGACTTTGATCGCCTAGGACAGTTCCCTGAACTTATTTCACTACCGAACTACCGAAACTCCTGAAATCATACTGAACCCCGGGGATGAAAAACCGAAAACATCTTCATAATCTACATTGAACAGATTGTTGACTCTCGAAAACAGCCTGATTTTGTCAACGAAGCTTTTCAATCTGATTTCATAGGAAGTCGCAGCGTCAACGATGAAAAAAGAATCGTTTTTAACCCTGGTGGAAGGAAACTCACTCCAGTTCACATCATCCCTGCTGCCGATATAGTTTCCCGACAGATTAAAGCCAAAAGCGTTTCTTGAATATCCCGCGTTAAATGAGAACGAATGCTCGGGTATCCGTATGAGCTTTTCCCCCTCGGAAAAGGACGGAGACCCCAGGCCGCCGTCATCGGTCACGTCGGTTTTGACGTACGCGTAGGCTGCGCTTAGGGTTAAAGCGTCGATTGGGTAGAAACGGATGGTGGCTTCAGCTCCCTTTGACTTTACACGGCTTATGTTCTCGTAGTTAGTTCCATTTTCGAATGGCGAGAAACTGTATGCGATAATATTTTTGAATCCGTTTTGGAAAAAGCTCAAATCAAGTTCGACCGCGTTATCGAGCAACGGTTGGTTGATGCCTATTTCAGCGGTCAGGGTTTGTTCGGGTTTCAGATCCGGATTAGGTATTGTTCCGAAAGCTGCGCTGAAGTTTTCAAAAAAAGTTGCTTCCTTGATTCCTCTGCTGACGCCTCCTCTTATCGTGGTTCCGGATTCTTTTATCTTCCACTTGGCAAAGACACTCGGACTCCACTCGCTCCCGAACGCTTCATTGTCGTCATATCTTATTCCCGCTGTTACGAAGAACATCTCAAGCAACACGAAGTTGTTCTGGGCGTAGAAGGCGTAGTTTTTTCTTGATTCATTTAAAGAGTCCGTCTTGAAACTTTCTTTTTCATATTCAAAACCCGTTGAGGTTATGCTCGAGATCTGATCGAAGTCTACAAAAAAACTGGATCCGTACTCAATCGATATTCTTTTATCAAGAGTATCAAACTCTGATTCGAACCCGTCTAGTTCTGCAGACTCGGGACCATCGTAACTTTCCCGATCAAGTCTTGTATAGCCGACCTTAAATGAGTTCTCCCACCACTCTGTCAGGGAAAAAATAATATCGAAGCCCGTAACAAGTGATTTTTCTTTCGTCTGACTGTCGGGGTCAGCGAACGCATCGAACCTGTCTCCTGCGCCTCCGGTCGGGAATTCAAACTTTGGATTTCTGTATATGGAGAAAAAGGAGAGATTCAAATTATCATTCGCTGCGAGGTTCATGTTTGCCGTGAAGTTATTGTTTCTGTAATCGTTGTTGATTTCCAAAATGCCTTTATCAATGATTCTTTGGTGAGAAAGAAAAAAACTCAGGTTTTCCAGGCTGCCTGATATGCTTGCGGAATGCTCCAGGATCATTGCGTCTTCGGCGCGGAACCCTAGGGCTCCGGAGCTTGTCTTTCTGATTTTCCCGCTCCCGCGCTTTGTTATTATGTTTATAACGGAAGACGCCGCGTCGGAACCGTAAAGGGAGGAATGCGCGCCTTTTATTATCTCTATTCTCTCTACATTTTCAGTGGTAAGAGAAGAGATATCGAGACCTCCTCCGGCCTGGTTTATCTGAACGCCGTTTATCATCACAAGGTTGTAATCTGACTGACCGCCCCTTACAAAAATCGAAGAGTTGCCTCCTCGACTCCCTGTGCTGGATACGTTGAATCCGGGGACTCTCGAGAGTATGGATGCAATGTCTTTTTCCCCGCTTTTCTCGATCTCCTCTCTGTCAATGACTGTGACGGAAGACCCGAGACGCTCGGCGTCAATCCAGGTCTTTGTTCCCGTAACTATAATTTTTTCCACCTCTCTCTGCTCGGAAAAACCTGTGGGCGGGAAAAGGCCTAGGATCAAAATAAAGGCAAAAAATATTTTAAAGCTGTTCATTCTTAGCTCCTCCAGATGCTTGTATATAGCTTTCCCTAGAAGAGTGGTTACCTGAATGAACACGTGAGACAGAAAACAAAGACCGTGCGGACGCGCGGAGGATCAAAGATTTGTTTCTAAACACCATACGCCTAACTCCCGAGGCAAAGCTACTAGATTGACGCAGGCAGGTATTCCGACTTAAAGGGCCGCCTGTTATTGAAACAGAGCGACTTTTCCGGATACGGCCTTCCCGGCTCTACTTTAAGCCAGTGACCCGAAGCGCGAGCACGCTTCGCATGGGCACGGAAAACAACCCTTTTTACGGCTGCGGGAACAGCTCGGGACTCTCACCCGATTCCCTTAACCTGAATCTAAAAGTAATCGTACATATTGAGGCAGAGGGTGTCAAAAAGGCCCCCAAACGGCAGAAGACGTAATCAGGAATCGCTTGTTGGGGCCGCGGGGCCGAGCATACGGTCAAGTTCCCCCGAACGCTCAAGGGCCGCAAGCTCGTCGTAGCCTCCTACGAACTTCTCGTTTACGAAGATGATGGGCACGGTTCTCCAGTTTAGTTTCTCAACCAGCTCTTTTCTTTTTTCTACGTCCTTATCAAGCCTTATCTCTTCGTAACCCACTTGTTTTTTTTCGAGAAGCTTTTTTGCCCTTCTGCAGTAAGTGCAGTAATAACTTGTGTATATAGTTACGGAACTCAACCTTACACCTCGGTTTGTTTTTAGGTCCTATGATGCTTGGTTTTTAGTAGGTATTCAAGTATTTTAAGCCTTTACGCTTCCCAAGAGAGCTAGGGGGTTATTGTATTATGCGGAAAAGAGCTTTTTTCATTGTGCTTTCTCTGATTTTCGTTACGACTTCATGCTCCGCAACGAAGTTTTTGCTGAACTACGCCTCGGGAGATGACAGAAAACCCGGAAAGATGAAGGACTGGGTTTACACCACGGAGCGTAACAGCTACCGTGTCGCGCCGCTTTCGCAGGACTGGGAGAGAGTGCCGATAGAAGGCGGGAACATCGCTTTTTACAACTCTGGGGAAGATATAATGTTCACGGTGAGTTCGGTCTGTACGGATCGGGATTACGATCTTGAAACGCTGTCGGATTCTCTTGTGGTTGGCCTAGGTAATAAGCGGATTAAACTGCGAAAAGATATTGAGGTCGGTGGCGCCAGGGGACTTTACACGGAGTATGAGACATCGCTTGACGGTGAGAGTTTCGCTCTTGCGACAGTCGTGCACAAGTCTCCCAAGTGCGATTACGACTTCAGCTATTCCGCGGACCCGGCCGATTTTCAGGCGAATCTTGGAAAATTCATCGATTTTCTTTCAGGCTTTGAGGAGCTCCGGGCGGAATGACCAGATTTGTATCCGAACTGGCTAGCGGTTGCCTTAACTTTATTCTCGGCGTGGGAGAGGTCTGCTTTTTCTTGTGGAATTCGATTGTCGCCACTGTTACCCCTCCTTATGATTATGGTCTTCTGACGGCCCAGATACACGAGATAGGTTTTCGTTCCATCTCGATAGTCGTGGTTTCCGCCATGGCGATCGGAATGGTGATGGTAGTGCAGATGGCTTGGGGATTCGCGTGGTTCGGGGCAAAAGGGCTTGTGGGTCCGGTGGTCACCCTTTCTTTCGTAAGGGAACTCGGGCCAATAATAACCTCTCTTCTTGTGGGAGGCAGGGTCGGTTCCGGCATTACGGCCGAGATAAGTTCGATGAAGGTAACGGAACAGATAGACGCGATAAGGACCCTGGGAGCCGATCCGATCAGAAAGCTTGTTTCTCCGAGACTTATGGCATGCATCATATCCTTCCCGCTGCTTGCCGTCATATCGAACCTCGCCGGCATAGGGGGAGCGATGATTATCTCGCAGATGGAACTTAACGTGAAACCCACCCTTTTCATCGAAAGCATAAGGGGCTGGGTTTCTCTTGAAGATCTGATGACCGGTATTTCAAAGACGCTGTTTTTCGGAATCATAGTGGCGATTACCGGCTGCTACGTGGGGATGAAAGCCGAGGGAGGAACGCGCGGAGTCGGAAACGCCACCACCAAAACGGTTGTGATCTCGCTTTTTCTGATAATACTTTTCGACTTTATTCTCTCAAAGATATTTGTTATCGCCATTTACGATTTTTAGTTTTTCCCGGCCCGCGTAAAGTTCTTTGACTTTAAAGTTACATTCAGTAGAATTGTGATCCCTAATTTGTCCGAGAGAGGATATTATGAAGTCATACATGGCCAGAAGCGACGATTTTGAAAAGAAGTGGTACCTGATTGACGCGCAGGGAAAACCCGTTGGAAGGCTTGCGACCAGAGTGGCCTTGATTCTTAGAGGCAAGGGCAAACCGCAGTTTACTCCCCATTCAGATATCGGGGATTTCGTCGTTATAGTCAATGCCGATAAAGCTACATTCTCCGGCAGGAAGTGGGAGCAGAAAACCTATTACAGCCATTCCCACTACCCTGGAGGACTTAAATCTGTGACCGCGGATAAACTTGCCGAGAAAAAGCCGGGCGAGATAATCCGCAAAGCTGTCTGGGGAATGCTTCCCAAGAACAAGTGGCAGAAGAAACTTATACAGCGAATGAAAGTCTATGTCGGCGACAAGCATCCGCACACGGCCCAAAATCCCGAGGTTCTGGAGGTCTGATTCATTATGCCTGAAACCGTTATTTACAATGGCACGGGGAGGAGAAAAACGTCGGTTGCCAGAGTCTGGCTTAGAAGAGGCAACGGCTCCATTACCGTGAACAAGAAATCCGTGGAAGATTATTTTCCCAGAGAAGTGTGGCAGATAAAGGCTCGCGAACCTCTGAGCGTCACCGATACTTCCATGGAGTACGACGTGATGGTCAGGGTGCAGGGAGGAGGCCTTACCGGCCAGGCAGGTGCTGTGAGCCACGGACTTGCCAGGGCCCTTCTTAAAGCCAACGAATCATTTCGGAAGAAGCTCAAGGTTTCCGGACTGCTAAAGCGCGACCCGAGGATGGTTGAAACCAAAAAGTACGGAAAGCGCAAGGCAAGAAGGGGACAGCAGTTCTCCAAAAGGTAATTCTACTTGTCTGATAAACCTGAGAAGTTTCAAAGAAAATTTGATATCCGCCCTGCAAGCGGAAAGCTTGGCGTTCTGATTCCCGGAATGAGCGGCGCGGTTAGCACGACCTTCATAGCGGGAGTAAAAGCGGTAATGAAGGGCGTGGGCAGACCCATAGGTTCTCTTACGCAGATGGGGAAAATCAGAATTGGGCTGCGAACCGAGAAAAATTTCCCTTTAATAAAAGACTTTGTCCCACTGGCGAAAATAGAGGACATGGTGTTTGCCGGATGGGACATATACGACGAAGACTGCTATGCCTCCGCGCTTCGCGCCGGGGTGCTGAAGTCGGACCTTATTGAGAAAATAAAGCCGGATCTTCAAAAAGAGTCTCCGATGCGAGCCGTTTTCAATAACGATTACGTGAAAAATCTCAAGGGTCCTCACGTAAAAAGAGGCAAGACGAAAATGCATCTTGCCGAGCAGTTGATAAAGGACATAAGGAAATTCCAGAAGCAAAACGACATAGAAAGGCTTGTAATGCTTTGGTGCGCAAGTACCGAAATTTATCTTGAACCGTCAGAGGTTCACGAAACCATAGAGAGTTTTGAGAAGGGATTAAGAGAAAACCACGAGGATATCTCTCCCAGCATGATCTACGCGTACGCGGCTATAAGATGCGGTGCAGCCTACGGAAACGGGGCTCCTAATCTCTCCGTGGACATTCCGGCGTTGGGGGAACTGGCGGTTAAAAACGAGGTTCCCATAGCCGGCAAGGATTTCAAGACCGGGCAGACTCTCATGAAAACCATCCTGGCCCCTGGTTTTAAAAGCAGGTTGCTCGGGCTCAACGGGTGGTTCTCAACCAACATACTCGGCAACAGGGACGGAGAGGTCCTTGACGACCCAGGTTCTTTTAAGACGAAGGAGGAAAGCAAGCTCGGCGCTCTTGACTACATATTCCAGCCCGATCTCTATCCAGAACTTTACTCGGATTACTACCACAAGGTAAGGATAAACTACTATCCTCCCAGGGGGGATGAAAAAGAGGCATGGGACAATATTGATGTCTTCGGGTGGCTTGACTATCCGATGCAGATAAAGGTTAATTTTCTCTGCCGCGACAGCATACTTGCCGCTCCCGTGGTTCTGGATCTGGTGCTTTTCCTCGACCTGGCTCAAAGAACCGGAATCTACGGAGTGCAGGAATGGCTTTCCTTTTATTTCAAAAGTCCAATGGTTGATAAAAGGCTCTATCCAGAGCACGATCTTTCCGTTCAGCTTGCCAAACTGCAGAACACGCTCCGTTACCTGAAGGGAGAGGAGCTGATAAGCCATCTGGGAATTGACTACTACGGTTTCGGCTAAGCGTTCCGGGAAATTACTGTTTTAGGAAGCTTTCCAGATCTTTTCTCACGCCTGAACTGGCGAGTTTTCCAAGGGCGGCTTTTTCTATCTGCCTTATTCTCTCTCTGGTCAGATTGAACCTCTTGCCGATCTCATCGAGCGTGTAGGTGCTCTGGCGCCCTATGCCGAAGCGAAGCCTGATGATTTCCTCTTCCCTTGGGTTCAGAAGTGTAAGCGCTTCCTTGAGCTTTTCCGCGAGAGACATCTTTGCTATTATCGTGTCGGGGATTTTAGCTTCCTTGTCGGCGACCGAATCGAGAAGCGTGGTTTTCTCTCCGTCCAAAACCGGCGTGTCGAGGCTTATGGCGTCGTTTGTGGAATTGAGAATCCTGTTTATAACCTCGGCTGAAATTCCTGAGGCCTCGGCTATTTCCTTTGGCGTCGGCTTTCTTCCCATTTCCTTGCTCAGCTTCGCGCTTGTCTTGTAAACCCTGTTTGCCTGTTCCAGCAGGTAGACAGGAACTTTTATAGTTCTCGTCTGTCCCTGAAGAGCCCTCAGTATGGCCTGATGTATCCACCAAGATGCGTAAGTGGAGAACTTGTAGCCCTTGGTGTAATCAAATCTTTCAACCGCGCGCATAAGACCGAGATTTCCTTCCTGAATAAGATCCGGCAGGGGCAGTCCCCTGCTCATGTATCTCCTCGAGATCGTTATTACGAGCCTTAGGTTCGCCTTTACGAATTTCTGTTTGAGTTTAAGCGCCCAGTCGACGTAAATCCTCTCCATCGCGCGCAAAGTTGCTATTCTGCGTTGTATTGCGCGCGCGTTGGCCGAGTTTTTTCTCGTGCGGATTTTTTCATATTTTTCAATGCTTTTAGGCACTTTAGCCATCCTGAGTTCGCACATTTTGATTCTTGCGGATATTTCGACTTCCTGCTTTGCGGCGAAGAGAGGTTCAACGGCCATATCCTTGAAGTAGACATAAAGAAGGCGCAACTGCTCATCGGGAATCCACTTGTCCTTCTCTTTCTGCTTCCCTCTGGGTTTCGGTTCCTCTTCGTCCGGGCTGTCAAAATCCTTTTCGACTTCATCTTCCTCAATGTCGTCGTCGACATCGTAGGATTCAAACCCGGCTTCCCCAGCACCTTGAAAATCTTTGTATTTTATGTCCATACTTGTTTTTTCACCAATTTCCTGATTGAAAGTGGAATGCGGAGGCGACAAAAAAAGTTTTCAGAGCCCAAGCGGGCAATGAAAATTACACCTTCCGTCTCTAAGGGTAATTATAAGATTTTTCGTGCTAAAATGTAAGCGTTTTTTTCCGAAAACAGTTTCGCGGGGGTCATTTCGCCCCGGCGAAGTTCTCGGAAATCTGCTCCCAGTTCACGACGTTCCACCACGCCTTCACGTAGTCGGGTCTCCTGTTCTGGTAGTTCAGATAATACGCGTGCTCCCAGACGTCAAGACCCAGAATCGGATTCAGCCCCTCGGAAACCGGGTTGTCCTGGTTTGCGGTGGATGTTACCACGAGTCCTCCGCTGTCGTCCACGCAAAGCCACGCCCAGCCGCTTCCGAACCTGGTAGCGGCCGCCTTTGAGAACGCCTCGGCAAGAGCGTCGAAGCTTCCGAACGCGGAATCTATGGCACCGGCAAGCTCGCCCGACGGTGTTCCCCCGGAATCGGGGGCCATGCACGGCCAGAAAAGGCTGTGATTCGCGTGTCCTCCACCGTTGTTTCTTACCGCCGTTCTTATGTCTTCTGGAACGGAGTCAAGATCGCCGAGCAGCTCCTCGAGCGATTTATCCGCAAGCTCCGGATGCTTTTCCAGGGCGGCGTTTAGGTTGTTTACGTACCCTTGATGATGCTTTGAATGATGTATTTTCATCGTCTCCGCATCTATATGCGGCTCCAAGGCGTCATAATCATAAGGAAGATCAGGTAGTTCGTGCGCCATTTTTTTCTCCTGTTACTCTCTCGAAATAAAAAGCCAAATTTGCTATTATATCTGCAACTGCGGGCAGTTGCAAGTAGATTATACCAGAAATCATTCGCGTTTTTACATATAGCGACTATAAAGTAAATTTAAGTCCTGAGGTTGCCATGCCAGAGAACATAATTGAAATGACGGACGTGTATAAGTCCTTTAACGGAAAAACCGTTCACAGGGGAATAAATCTTTTCATCAGGCGGGGGGAGATTCTTACAGTTTTGGGGGAGAGCGGAGTAGGGAAAAGCGTTTTGCTCAAGGAAATAAACGGTCTTATTAAACCCGACAGCGGAAAGGTCGTGGTTCTGGGAGGGGATACGGCGCAGATGGATGAAAGGCAGCTCGTGAGAATAAGAAAGGAAACGGGCATGCTGTTTCAGGGCTCGGCCCTTTTTGACTCGCTTACGGTCGAGGAGAATATAGCCTATCCCCTAGTTGAGAATTCGGACCTTTCTCCGGAGGAGATAAAAAAAGCAGTGGCGCGAAATCTCGAGCTGGTTGATCTTCTGGGGATCGAGGATAAGTACCCGGGGGAACTCAGCGGAGGAATGAAAAAAAGGGTGGCCTTGGCAAGGGCGATCGCCACGCGCCCGAAGATTCTTCTCTACGACGAGCCCACGACCGGTCTTGACCCCCCCAATATAAAGAGGATCGCGAAGCTTATAAAGGACATGAGAAACCGACTCGGCATAACCGGAGTCGTCATTACCCATGACATCGGAACCGCCTATGAGGTCTCAGACAGGGTAGCTTTTCTTTACGAGGGAGAAATTGTGTTTACGGGAACCGTCCCCGAGGCCCGCGAAAGCAACATTTCCACCTTCAGGAACTTTCTGGACTCTAAGATGTAGAAGCCGAAGATCTGGGAATCGCGGACTCGTGCATTTTTTTAAGAAGTACCGAAGCCATCGCCGCTATTCCTTCTTTCCTGCCCGTAAAACCGAGGCCGTCGGTTGATGTTCCCTTTACGTTTACCGCTTCGGGTGAGATCCCGAGGGTATCCGCGATTTTCTTTTCCATGCTGGGTGCGTGAGGAGATATTTTCGGCTCCTCGCACACTACCGTGCAATCTATGTTTTCTATCCCGAACCCCTTGTCTGTCATTAACCGGGCGACCTGGGAAAGAATAAGGAGACTTGATACATTTTTGTACTCAGGGTTCCCCGGCGGAAAGTGTTTCCCTAAGTCCCCCTCGCCGATAGCTCCCAAAATGGCGTCGGCAACCGCGTGGGAGAGCACATCGGCGTCTGAATGGCCCTCAAGCCCCCGGCAGCCCGGTATCTCGACACCGCCCAGTATAAGTGCCTTTCCCTCGCAAAAACCATGCACATCAAACCCCGTTCCTATTCTGTACATTGCTCCGCTTTTCCTTTGCTTACGATAAGTTCTGCTATTTTGAAATCGGCAGCGGTTGTGATTTTCATGTTAAGGTCATTTCCCATTACTATGCTTACCCTTATCCCCTTTGCTTCCGCAAGCGTTGATTCATCGGTCGCGTCAAGCTCTGCGGTACTAGCTGAGCGATAAATTTCTTCGAGTATTTCCCGGCGAAAAACCTGGGGAGTCTGTGCCCTCCAGAGTTTTTCTCTCGAAACCGTTTCCTCCACGAACGAGCCGTGCTCTTCTGTCCTCTTCAGCGTGTCCGTAACGGGAACGGCGCAGATGGAGGCGCCCGTGCGTGCGCACTGCTCTATGACTTTTTTTATCGTATCATTATCGACAAAAGGTCTTGCGGCGTCGTGAATGAGCACCATGTCGCTATCCGGGGGCGCAGCGCGGAAACCGTTTCTTACGGATATGTGTCTTTTTTCGCCTCCGCCAACAACCGAAGCGATTTTTTCAAACCCGAAGTCCCCGAGCAGTTCCCTTGAACGCGAGATTTCATCTTCGGGAACTACGACCACTACGCTTGTTATGAATTCGCTTGACTCAAAAGTGGAAAGACAGTAGGTCAGAAGAGGTTTTCCGCCGAGTGCGGAGAACTGCTTTTTTTCACGCGGGGAGAATCTTTTCGAGAGACCAGCGGCGGGTACTACGGCTGAGACTTTGGGAGCGCTCACGGGGGTCAGCCCTCTTTTTTCAGTTTCGCAAAGACTATTCTTCCGGTCGGAGTCTGCACCATGCTCCTGACCGAAACATCCACGTCTTTTCCTATCTGTCTTGAGGCGTTGTCCGTCACTACCATGGTTCCGTCATCAAGATAACCGACCGCCTGATGCTGTTCCTTACCGGGTTTTACAAGGTTTATTCTTATTGTCTGCCCCTGTTCCACTACGGGCCTTAGGGCGTGATTAAGGTTGTTTATGTTGAGCACGGTTACTTTTTCCAGGTCGGCGATCTTTTTCAGGTTGTAGTCGTTGGTGATGAGTATTCCGTTCAGTTTCTTTGAAAGCTCGATGAGCTTTATGTCGGCGTCTTTTATGTGTTCGAAATCATGATCTGTGAGGGTGACGCTTATCAATGGCATCTCCTTCTGCATCCTGGTAATGATGTCAAGCCCCCTTCTGCCGCGGGTCTTTCTCGCGGGATCCGGGGAATCCGCTATGTACTGGAGTTCCTGTATGATGAATTTCGGTATTATGAGTTCTCCTTGGAGAAATCCCGTTTCTGCGATATCGGCGATGCGTCCGTCTATTATCACGCTCGTGTCAAGTATTTTCGGGGCAAGAGCCTCGGGTTGCTTGAAAAACGAGTCCGACGCCGCTGCGGCAAGGGATGTTTTGTCATAGCCTATTACCGCGCCGATGCATACGAGAAGCAGAAATATTCCCGCTTTTACGTGGGGCAGGAGGTGTCCGGCTATCGGAAAACTGTTAAGAATCGTTAGCACCGCGAGGTATATGAAAATACCCGTGAGCATGCCGACTGAGATTCCGAGCGCGCAGCGAAGAGAGATCTTCCTGAAAAGCACCCGGAAGCCCGCAAGAACCACAAAAGCGAACACTCCACAGCCAACTGCGGTAAGCACCGAGCGGGGAAGTGAAAGGTAGTCCGGGCCGAGGGCGAAGGCCACGAGCGCAAATGCTATGGAAAGTGTAATCAAAAGTTTCATTAATAATACGGCCCTTCCGAGGGAGCAAATTATAGAATATATGAAGGCTGTGGTTTTAACAAGTTTTCCATTTCGGGTGTAGACGACGGCAGATGATCTTTCCCCGATTTTTACTAGTCAGTTATAATTACAGTTTGCCGGGTGAAACGATCCGGTTTTTGGGTTTTCCACACAGCCGGTTTTTCCCGTGGACGGAACATTATGAAATTCTGCACTCTTGCCAGCGGCAGTTCTGGCAACTCGCTTTATCTTGAGTCGAAATACTCGAAAATACTGATTGACGCGGGGATTAGTTTCCGAAGGATCTCGCGGAGTCTCGAGAATATGGGGGTAGCCGTAACCGATCTTGACGCGGTGGTGCTTTCGCACGAGCATGAGGACCACTCAAAAGCCGTTGGGAAAATGTCTGAGGTGCCTGTTTACGTGTCAGGGGAAACCGTTGGTTTCTGGGAAGGAAAAAGAAACGGGTACAGTCACAAAAACGGCGTGGGTTCCTCAAAGACCGGGGGTTCTCGAAACGGTGCAATAAAGAAACTAAGGGAATTTGATTCCGAGGAGCCGTTTCACATAAACGATCTTACCGTAACTCCCTTCTCGGTAGCGCATGACGCTATTGATCCGGTCGGTTTCACCGTAACCGACGGCCGCGTCAAAATAGGAGTGGTAACCGACATAGGAAAACCCACGGCGCTTGTAATAGAGAGTCTTAAAAACTGCGACGCGCTAGTTCTTGAGTCGAATCATGACAGGGAAATGCTTTTTTCAGGTCCCTACCCTCCGTACCTTCAGCAGAGAATAAGCGGGGGGCACGGGCATCTCTCAAACGATCAGTCAGCATCCCTTCTGGGCGATGTTCTGCACGATGGGTTAAAATATGTTCTGCTTGCTCACCTGAGCTCAAGGAACAATACGCCCGAGATGGCACTTGGATGTTCACTTGAAGTTCTGCGCAGAAACGGTGTCGACGGCCGCGTTGCTGTGGACGTCGCTCCGCGAAACACTGTCGGGGAGGTTATAACGGTTTGATCTCAAGATATTCCAGAGAGGAAATGTCGCGGATATGGTCGGATGAGAACCGCTACCGCATCTGGCTCGAGGTGGAACTTGCCGTGTGCGAAGCGTGGGCGCATTACGGGGAGGTTCCGGCCGAAGCCCTTTCTAATATAAAGGAAAAAGCCTCCTTCGACGTAAACAGAATTGCCGAGCTTGAAATAAAGCTTAAGCACGACGTTCTGGCTTTTCTCACCTCCGTTTCCGAGTACGTAGGAGACGATTCGAGATTCGTTCATCTCGGAATGACATCTTCGGATGTTCTTGACACCGCTTTTTCGATACAGCTTCAAGAGGCGGGAGGACTCATAGTCGGGGGTCTTCGGAAGCTGCTCGGGATTCTTCGCAAAAAGGCGTTTGACTACAAGGACACCGCGATGATCGGGCGCTCCCACGGCATACACGCCGAACCTAAGACGCTGGGTCTTGTGTTTGCCCTCTGGTATGACGAGATGAGAAGGAACCTTGAGAGGATGAGTGCTGCGCGGGATGGCGTGAGCGTGGGAATGATGTCGGGTGCCGTCGGCACCTACGCCAATATCACTCCGCAGGTGGAACGTTACGCGTGCGAACTGCTGGGGCTCCGTCCCGCGGGAATATCGACGCAGGTGATACAGAGAGACATTTACGCGCAGTATTTTCTCTGCCTTTCCCTCATAGCGGCGTCGGTGGAGAAAATCGCTACCGAAATAAGGCATTATCAGAGAACCGAGGTAGGCGAGATGGAGGAGCCCTTCACAGAAGGACAGAAAGGGTCTTCCGCTATGCCCCATAAAAGAAACCCGGTGCTTTCGGAAAACCTCTGCGGGCTCTCAAGAATAGTAAGATCCCACTCGATTGCGGCCCTTGAAAACATAGCGCTCTGGCATGAAAGGGACATAAGTCACTCCTCTGTTGAGAGGATCATAGGTCCCGACGGAACCATACTGGTTGATTTCATGCTTGAGAGGCTTTGCGGTCTCCTAGAAGGTCTGCGGGTCTATCCCGACAGGCTTGAGGAGAACATCTGGGCGACGCGCGGACTTGTTTTTTCTCAGAAAGTTCTGCTTGAGCTTGTAAAAAAGGGCGTTTCAAGGGAAGATGCCTACTCGCTCGTTCAGCGAAACGCCATGCGGTGCTGGGAAGGGAAAAAGGATTTCCGGGAAATGCTCAAAAGCGACGAACAGGTAACGGATATTCTTTCGGAAAAAGAGATTGATTCGTGTTTTGAACTTAAAGAAGATCTTAAGAACATAGACCACATCTTCGCCACGGTGTTCGGCGAGTCATAACTAACAAGGAGCTTTGTTCGTGATGGAAAAAGTATTTGCTTCAAAAGTGAGAAAATCAGTTTTAACGATAGTTGTCCCGGTTCTTCTAGCCGTGGTTTTTCTTTTCCCCGAGAGCCTTTTCGCGCTCGATAACGTTAACCTCGGGAAACTTGAGCAGCACTTCAAGAGCCGCTACGGGGTTTATCTTCCCGGCGGTTTCACGGTAAAGGCGGTTAAAGGGAAAGATTCCGAGATAAAGGGGTTCAAGGAAGGGGAATACAAAATCGGATTTCCCGATGGCCGAAACCAGACCTTTCCGTTTCTTGTAAGCGGCAATGGCAAGTTTTTGATAATGGGCAACCCTCCAACCGTAAAGGTGGATGATATGAAGGAAACAGGTGTCTCTGGAGTGAGGCAAGGGTTTCTCGCATCTGAAGGCGGGCAGATTCCGATTCTGGTTTCCGGCGACCGCAAAACAATAATGGTCGGCAAGCTTGAAAATCTCGGTGAAGATCCAGCCGCCGAGACCTCCGGGAAGATTTCTCTTGAGAACGTCCCCTTAAAAGGAGACCCCAAGGCCGGGGTAACAGTGGTCGAGTACTCAGATTTTCAATGCGGCTACTGCGCGAGGGCCGCGAGTCAGGTAGCTGATTTTCTCAAGGATTACGAAGGCAAAGTCAAATTCTTTTACAAGCAGTTTCCGCTCTCGTTTCACAAGTGGGCCGAAGAAGCCTCGATTGCCTCTCTTTGCGTCTATGATCAGTCAAACGAGAAATTCTGGAAGATACACGACGCCATTTTCGAAAAGCAGCGCGAAATAAAGGTCGCCGACGCCAAAGAGACTTTTGCGGACATAGCGCGCGGACTTGGGATTGACATGAAAAAATACGATGAGTGCGTGAAATCCGAGGAAGCCAAGCGGAGGGTCGCTTCGGACATGAAGGAAGGCCAATCAATCGGGGTAAGCGGCACTCCGACATTTGTCGTTGACGGTTTTGTGATCTCGGGAGGGGCCAACATGAAGGCACTTAGAAACGCCGTGGATTACCGTCTTTCCCTAAACTCCGATAAGTCCGGAAAGTAACTTCCGTTGGGTCCTGACCATGAAATGTCCTGAGTGCGGTTACACGAGCTTTGATTATCTTGAGGAATGCAAAAAATGTGGGGCCGCCCTGTCTCCCGTACCTATTTTCAAATATCTCTATGAAGACGAACTGAGCACGGAAGTGGTTATTGACAGAAGTGCGCGGCCCGTTCTTGCCGATGTCTCAGCCGGGGTCGAGACGGCGGGGGTTACGTTTGAACTCAGCCCTGCGGGCGAGCTTCACGACGAAGGGTTGCCTGCGGGCGGACTTGAGGATTTTCTCAGCTTTGAGCGGGACTTGGGAGAGGAGACAGCGGAAGCAGAGACGGAAGCAGAGACGGAAGCAGAGCCGCAGGAAATAGAAAAGAAGAGCCCCCCGCCCCTGCCCCACGGAATGGTGCCCGCGACTTTCGGGGAGAGGTTTTTCGCGTTTTCCGTGGATTTTCTTTTTACACTTTGCGTGGCCGCCGTGGCGCTTCTCTCGGGAGCGAATCTAATCGGAGAGACTTTTTTCCCCGGTCTCAGCGAGTTTATCTCCATATGGGGATGGATATGTCTTTGCGCTTATATCCTGGCGACTGCCTATTTTGTTTTTCTTCCCTCTTGGTGCGGAACGACTCTTGGAAACGCGGCCGCTGGTATCCGGGTGGTGAGGCAGGACGGTTCGCTTGCCGGGCTTAAGGCAAACTTCCTAAGGTGGGCTGGCTGGGTTTTTTCCGTGGCCACCGTTTTTCTGGGTTTTGCACTGGCGCTGTCTGACCCGCAACGTAAAACTTTCAGCGACCGCCTCTGCGGCACTTTTGTCGTGAGGACCTAATTTAATAAGATGCTTATAGAAGAACTTGAAAAAAGTATCGAGAATAAACGGGGGGAAATTTCATCTTGGATAGATTCCCACTGCGAAAAGGTGATGGTGCCGCTTTACAGCTCCGTCGATCTGCGTTTTTCCGGACATAAAATTGCCCCGATAGACACCAACGTTTTTCCCGCGGGCTTTAACAACCTTTCCGCCGGATTCAGGAAAAATGCGGGAAAGCTTTTCAGGGAATATTTTTTTTCCAGGTACCCGAGTGCAAAAAAAATCCTTCTGGTCCCGGAGCTTAATACCAAAAACGCTTATTACTGGGAAAACATCTGGGTAATAAAGTCTGTTTTGGAGGACGAGGGCTACGAAGTCAGGGTCGGTATCGCGAACGAGGAATTTCGAAGGGAAAGCGCTTCGTTCAGTTCGGCAAGCGGGCAGATAATCGAGGCGAAGCGGGTTTTTCAGGAGGAAAGCTCGGCGATGATAGACGGCTTTGTGCCTGATATCGTGATGATAAATAACGATTTTTCAGAAAAATGTCCAAAGACCCTTCACAATCTGCGCCAGCCGGTTCTGCCACCCATTGAAATAGGGTGGCACGCGAGAAAAAAAGACGTGCATTTCGAGTTTTATAACCGTCTCTGTGGCGAACTTGCCGACATACTGGAAGTGGACCCCTGGGTGATGTCCGTTGAAACCGTTTTGGAAAGCGGAATTGATTTTGATTTTCCCGAGGACAGGGAGAGGGTTTCCACGAGAGCCGCTGAAATTCTTTCAATAGTCAAAAGCGAGTATTCAAAAAGAAACATAGATCACGAGCCTTCGCTTTTCGTCAAAAGCAATTCAGGCACCTACGGAATGGCTGTTGCGAGTGTCAGCGACCCCCGAAGCATCGTGGAGATGAACTCGCGCGACAGAAAGAAAATGCGGGTTTCCAAGGGAGGACTACCCGTTCGGGACGTGGTGATACAGGAAGGAGTGCCCACGTCGCTTCGCGTGGGGAACGGTCTTGTCGGCGAGCCAGTTGTGTACCTTGTTCAGTCCCGGGTAGCGGGGATGTTCTACAGGGTTAATCCCCTCCGGGGCGAGCTTGAGAACCTTAACTCAAAGGGAATGGAATTTTTGCCGTGCGACGCTTCTTTGCTAAACGGGATTCCGCCTGTGTTTGACCTTGTTTCAAAGGTTGCCACTATCGCCGCGGGCTACGAGATAGAAAAGGTCCTGAGAGACGTTGATTGCTGAAATGTCCGGGAGACAGAAACAGTTTCCGACCGGCGGGTTCTCTCTTTTTTTTCTCGCTATGGGCCCCGTTCTCGGCGCTGTCCTTTTCTTTACTTTAAAATCCCTTGGCTGGGAAAATGACGCGTGCTGGACCGCCGCGGTTTCCGCCGTATGCGCGGTGTGGTGGGTGTTTGAACCCGTGCCGATTCCTGTGACTTCCCTTTTGCCGTTTGCCTTGTTCCCGATTCTGGGCGTTCTTTCACCGAGGGAAATCAGCGAATCCTACGGAGCTCCCCTTATATTGCTGCTTCTCGGCGGATTTATACTGTCAACGGCGATGGCAAGCAGCGGCGCGCACAGGCGCCTAGCGCTTACCATGGTTAATTTTTTCGGAGGGTCAAGTAATCGGCGGCTGGTATTTGGTTTCATGGCTGCCTCGGCGGTGCTAAGCATGTGGATTTCCAATACCGCCACTACGCTTATGATGCTTCCCGTCGCGCTGGCTGTTCTTGAAAAATCAGGAGACAGGTCGCTTGCGGTTCCTTTGCTTCTCGGAATCGCATATGCGGCGAGTGTAGGCGGAATCGGAACGCCCATAGGAACTCCTCCCAACTTGGTGTTCAGCGAGATCTATTTCCAGAATACCGGAGTTGAGATTCCGTTTCTCACCTGGATGAGCTGGGGAATTCCGGTCGTCATAATTTTTGTTCCGATAATTGGATTCTACCTCACCCGCCGTCTCAGCGGTTCGGGCGGTTTCGATATGCCTGAAGTGGGAAAGTGGAGTTCTCACGAAGCGCGCGTGCTGATCGTGTTCTTATTAACGGCGGTTGCCTGGATGACACGCAGCGAGCCGTTTGGCGGCTGGAAAACCTGGTTCGGCGTTCCGGGGGCGACCGATGCCAGCGTGGCGCTTGTGGCTGTCATCGTGATGTTTCTGATACCCAACGGCAAGGGGGGCAGGCTGCTTGACTGGGATACCGCGAGCCGCATCCCCTGGGGGATGCTCATTTTGTTTGGCGGCGGTATAGCAATTGCCAAGGCTTTCATGGCGTCCGGGCTGAGCGCCGCGCTGGGCGAGGCGCTCTCAGGTCTTGCCGTTTTGCACATCGTTTCGATACTGGCCGTTATCTGCCTTGCGATTACCTTTCTTACTGAACTCACGAGCAACACCGCGACCACGACCTTGATGATGCCGATTCTGGCAGCTACGGCAATGGCTATGGACATTGAGCCAGCGTTACTGATGGTGCCGGCGGCGATGAGCGCAAGCTGCGCGTTTATGCTTCCGGTTGCCACAGCGCCAAACGTGGTGGTGTTTAGCACGGGAGCTTTCCCGACGAAAGTTATGGCGAGAGAGGGATTGGCGCTTAATTTTATCGGCGCGTTGATTATTACGGCAGTGTGCGCGATTCTGCTTTAGGCTGAAATTTCTCGGGGTTTTCTGGGCAATACCTGGTTTGTGAAGGCGGACTGACCCGTGTTTTTCTTTGTTCTTAGTGATATACTTTTTTGCCTGCTGAAAATAGAAGAAATTACTCCGGTGGGGAGTCACGCCCATGGCGATAAAGGAAGATATACTGGAACAGATTGTTGAGGGCTACTTGCTCCACAAAGGCTATTTCGTCCGGCACAACGTGAAGTTTCGACCAAATAAGGAGCATCCAAATTTTATTCCGAAGCAAGATTCTAACCACAGCGATATCGATGTGCTCGGCTATCATCCAACTGAGGTTGGTCATGACAAGGTTTGGGCTGTAAGCTGCAAGAGCTGGCAGGAAGGTTTTAATCCGTCCAAGCAAATTAATGCGATTTTGAACAACAAAAAACTCAGCGGTAGAGAGGCCTGGAAAATGCACCGTGAACTCGCCCGCCCGAAATGGTCAGAGGCGTTCTTGAAGGCTGTAAAGAAAGCGACTGGCGAAGATCGCTTCACTCATGTTACCGCAGTGACTTGCATGGCGAAAGGCAGGAACAAGGCCGAGTGGGAAAATCACAGGCCCTTTCAGCGTGCGCTGTGCGGAAACCTGATTCGGATCATCACGCTTAGCGAAATGATTGACGAAATCGGCCAAGGACTAACCAAGACTCTTGCGACAACAGAAGTTGGACGAATGCTCCAACTTTTTTATGCTGCCGGAATAATTACCCGGCCGGACTGATCTGAGTAACATGCCTGTACCCGTTTAGCGATAGAAGACAAAGTGTTAATAGCACGCCATCTGTCCGGATTTGCAGTAGAGCGATTGTCTGGATTTATCTCTTCCACAGGAGGAGATACCCATGGACCAGACAAGGTTTCTGCAAAGAGTCAGGATGAATCAGTTCGAGAGGGTATACCGGAGATGGAAGCACAAGAAACTGACGCAGGCAGAAGCGGCCGAGCAGCTCGGGATAGGGGAGAGGACGTTTCGTCGTTACACGGTCCGATACAGGGACGAAGGCACCAAGGGTCTTTTGGACCGCCGCTTGGGAGCAGTTTCCCACAACCGGGCTTCAAAGCAGGAGGTCTCGGAGGTGGTAGCGCTTTACAAGGCTCTTTACCCGAACCGTAACGTGGCTCACTTTTACGAAGCGTATAAGGAGTGCCACGGAGGACGTCGCTGCTACAACTGGGTTAAGAACACTCTTTACTCTGCGGGGGCGGCGAGGATGTCCCGGGGCGGGGGAGTGCACAGGGAGCGCAGAGAGCGGCGGGAGAAGGCTGGGGAGATGATACACCAGGACGCAAGCACTCACAGATGGGTTCCTGGGGATGTGTGGGACCTGGTAGTTACGATGGATGATGCCACTGGTGAGATATACAGCGCTTTTTTTGTTTCGGAGGAAGGGACCTGGAGCAGCATGAGAGGTGTAAGGGAAGTGTTGGAGAGCAGGGGTATATTCTTGAGTTTCTACAGTGACAGGGGGCCTCATTACTGGAGTACTCCCGAGGCCGGGGGACGGGTGGACAAGGACAATCCCACGCAGTTCGCAAGAGCGATGGGTGAGCTTGGGGTGGTGATGATACCTGGGTACTCCCCGGAGGCTCGAGGGCGTAGCGAGAGGATGTTCGGAACTTTGCAGGGGAGGCTGCCCGCGGAACTGTGTGAGCGTGGTATAGTGGAGATGGAAGAGGCGAACAGGTTTTTGGAAGAGAGTTTCATAGAGGATTTTAATGGGCGTTTCATTGTAGCTCCCGCGGAGGAAGGAGAAGCGTTTGTGCCGCTGTTTGATGCAAGGCTTGACGACATACTGTGTTTGAAGCATCGAAGGGTAGTGGGTAACGACAACTGCGTGAGGTACAAGGGAATGAGTTTGCAGATCCCTCCGGTTAAAGATCGTCACCACTTCGTGAAAGCGAAGGTAATGGTGCACGAGCATTCAGACGGGAGCATGTCCGTGTATCATGGGAAGCGCAGACTGGGTAGATATGACAAGGAAGGCAGATTGAAAAACAAAGGAGGAAGAAGCAGACCGAGAACCTGGATAATGGGTTCCCGCAGTTTCACTTCAGTCTCGCAGGGCGTAGCCCGAAGAGACTGAAGTGAAGAAAGCAAAACCGGACAACCCGCATGCTATAAAACCGGTCAGTTCGTTTGCTATTAACAACAAAGACATCATAAGAGCTAAAGATTGTTCCATGCTTCTTCGTCCTCATCTGAAAGCCATTCTTCAAGGTTTGAAGAAACACTGTCCGAATAAAAATCTTTGGTGGTCTTCAGCTTGCTTACGACAATGCGGTCTCCATCCAGCCTGAAAACAAGCTTGTCACCTGTTTTAAAGTGTGCGGCTTTACGCAACGCGTGAGGAATAGTGACTTGGCCTTTTGAGGTGATTTTAGAAATTTCCATAACAGCATATCTCTTTACATGTGAGGATAACAAGGGGGCAGAGATATGCAACGGCATTGGAAAATAAATTGGTGATAGCAGGGCATGGGAGCGGGGTTGCTGTTACTGCTTCTTATTGAATTGGCCAAGTTACGCTATTTCTCTCAACTGGATTGAATCAATACCGGCGATCGTGATAACGTCGGATACGAGCACGACCCGGTTGCCCGGTTTTAATATCCGCTTTTCTTTCAAAAGTTCGAAAGCTCCTTGGATCCTCCGTTCAGGATACTCGGATTCGTCCATGCAATGCGCGATTACGGCTCTGTTCAGGGACAGCTGCCGTTTTACTCTGCTGTCAAAAGTTACGGCGTGAATGGGCGTTTTGGCCGGTCTGCAGTTTGTCACAAGCTGAGCCATTAATCCTTTTTTCGTTATTACGACCAGACATTTGGCGTCAGTCGATTCGGCGAGTTCAACCGCCGAGGCCGCTATATGCTGCTTGAGATCTTCTCTAACAAGGAGCTTGCCCATCTGCAGACTTGTGAGTTTTTCCGCCTTCAAGGCTATTTTGTCTATGTGCTCTATTGACCTTATGGGATGTTTCCCGATCGTCGTTTCGCCCGAGAGCATAACCGCGTCCACTTCCTCGTAGACGGCGTTTGAGACATCCGTTACTTCAGCCCGGGTAGGAATCGGATTATCTATCATTGATTCAAGGAGATGGGTAGCGACTATCGCTCTTTTGCCCTTTTCCTGGCATTTGCCGACTATCACCCTTTGTACGTCCGGCAATTCCTCAATGCTTATTTCAATGCCGAGGTCCCCTCTTGCGACCATGACTGCGTCCGATGCTTCAACGATTTCCTCCACGTTGCGCACCCCTTCTTGGTCTTCAATCTTGGAGATGATTTTTATTCCCTCGCCACGGGCTCCCAGAAGTTCCCTGAGATCCAAAACGTCTTGTGCTTCCCTGACGAAAGAGAGGGCTATGTAATCAACTTCGTTTTTGACTCCGAACTCTATATCCGCCTTGTCCTTGTCCGTTATCGAAGGAAGATTAACCCTTACACCGGGCAGGTTGACATGACGGTTGCTCTTCATGGTTCCGCCGTCAATTACCTTGCATTTCATGGTTCCGTGATCTTTCTCGAGCACTTTCAGGTTTATAAGGCCATTGTCCACGGTTATCTTTTCTCCTACCTGAACCTCGTTGATGATGTCCTCATAGTTAATATGAATTGAGGACTCTTCAACGTCACCTAGTCTTACGGACACCGTGATTACGTCTCCCTCGCTTATATGCAGGTCGCTTTGCATAGCCCCGGTTCTGATCTCGGGTCCTTGAGTGTCAAGTATCAGGGCGATTGAGTCTTCAATTTCACTGTTGATGGATTTCACCGTTTCGATTACTTCCAGGTGGCTTTTGTGAGTGCCGTGCGACATATTAAGACGTACGGCGTTCATTCCCGCCCCGTACATTTTCATCAGCATCTCGTAAGAACTTGTGGAGGGACCGGCGGTACAGATTATTTTGGTTTTTCTAAAGGATTTCATAAACGGGGAAATATGTCGGTAAATTCAGAAAATGCAAAGTTCTTTTAACTCGAAGTTAATATACAGAGACGACAGGAAGGATGTGGATTGCTGAAGCGCATTCCATAATTGTTTTTTTTCTGGTTCCTTGTGAGCAATCTCCCGTAGTTACTCGATATGTTCTTCGGGGACGTGACGCAGAATATCTCTGGAATCATGAAGCACTCTGCTTATAACCACTTCATTTTCATTCGGCAAAAAATAAAGAATGAAATGACGAGGTTTTTTTACGGCTCCCCCCGCTCTGGCGCGACTCAGCATTATGTGATAACTGCGAATGTTTTCGCTGATTTCGGGTCGCCTTTTGCTTCCTGGGCGATACGGGTCTTCTCTTACATCACGGATAGCCTGCTTGAGAAGGGTGTCGTAAGAATCCGCCGCGCTACGCCCATAACGATTAACTGTATAGGCTCGAATATCGAATAAGTCGAAACGGGCGGGGTTGGTGATCGTGAGTTTACGCATGATCACCTCCTCTCCGTTATGTTTCATCAGTTTTCTGAGCTATGTCGTTAAAGAACCGGTCCAATGCGGCATCATCCTCAATAAGAGTCATTTCCCCTCGATTGTAGGCTTCTCCTCCTACCTTGGCTTCCCGACGCAATCCTTCAAGCTTAGCTTTTGCTTCTAGTTCTGCCCTTTCCAGAAGATACAGAGCAGCTCTAACAACTTCGCTGGCGTTCTTGAACCGACCGGAATCTATCTGCCGGGCCAGAAACTCATCATAGCGGTCAGTCAGGTTTATATTACGAGTAGGCATGTATCTATCTCCATGACGCATAAGATATTCGGAACAAATGCAATTGTCAATTTTTGCCAATGTGCTCAAGGGACTTGCACGTATCAAGGGTACGGCTTCTCGTCAGGTAAGAGCGCTAAGGGAACATCATATCAAAAAAATGCTGGATCGGTGTGGCGATACGCTTATTGGTCTTCGGGACGCGGCCATAATTGCTATCGGATTCGCTGGTGCGCTTCGGCGCTCTGAGATATGCGGACTTACCACGGACGATGTTGAGTTCATCAAACCGGCAAAAGGCGGGGGTCCAAAGAAGATGTTTATTTATGTCCGCAAGTCAAAAACTGACCAACAGGGAAGAGGGCAAAAGATTGCGATACCGGAAGGCAAGTATTTAAAACCCATACAAAGACTTGAGGATTGGCTGCAAGCGTCGGGGATCACCCAAGGGTATCTTTTTCAGACGATGAAGCGTGGAGGCAAGCTCCGAGGTCGACCAATGCATCATTCGGATATCCCGCGACTTGTAAAGTACTACGCGCAACTTATCGGACTTGATCCAAAAGAGGTGTCAGGGCATTCACTGCGGGCCGGTTTTGTCACAAGCGCAGCCGTTCACCACGCGCGCTTAGACAAAATAATGGAGATCACGAGGCATTCAAATCCCCAAACGGTAATGAGGTACATCAGGGATGCAGATTGTTTCAAGGACCACGCTGGAGAAAAATTCCTGTGATCTTCAGTGCCGTGTTTTTGGAAAATTAAACCAAAGGGCCTGAACACGGTTTCCGTGCCGACTGAATTCCTCCGAGATTTTCTGAGCAGCTCGGTGCTTTTTTGACAGTGTGCCTGTTTTGTGATAGTAAACTGCTTTCTAATCTGACGAAAATCCCCGAATTTCCCAAGGCGAGGCAATGGAATATATTCAGCATTTATCAGTGGAAAAATTCATTCTTTATCTTCTGATAATTCTTGTTTTCGCCAAAGCCTTCGGCCGACTGGCCGAGAGAATCGGACAGCCCTCGGTTCTCGGGGAGCTTCTTGCCGGGGTCGTTCTGAGCGCGAGCGTTCTGGCGCTTATTCCATCTACCGAAGGCATGGTCGGATACGATGTTTTCCACCTGCTTGCGGAAATAGGGGTAGTTCTTCTTCTTTTCGAAATAGGCCTTGAGACCAAGCTTATGGACCTGATAAAAGTGGGTCCCGTTTCTGCACTCGTAGCCATAGTTGGGGTGGTGCTGCCGTTTGTAATGGGGTACTTCTGCGTGATCTATTTCCAGGAGTTCTCTCTGCTCAATCTTGAGGCCGGGATGGTCGGGCTCGTGGCCATAGTGACCGGTGCGACGCTAACCGCGACAAGCGTCGGGATCACGGCCAGGGTTCTTGCTGACCTTGACCGGCTCCAGACAAAAGAGGCCAGGATAGTGCTTACCGCCGCCATAATAGATGATGTTCTCGGGCTTATAATTCTTGGGGTCGTAAGCGGCATAGTGAGTTCTTTTGAATCGGGCGCTGCGGGGGCGGGGCAGATGACCTTCAGCTCGATTGCTTTTATAACGGCAAAAGCTTTCGGTTTTCTCGCCGTTTCAATATTTTTGGGCAGGATCATCGCTCCCAGAATTTTCGGGTTTTTCGCCCGGATCGACAATAACAACCTCGTTTGGATCATGGGAATAGCCTTCTGCTTTGTCTATGCATACTGCTCGAATCTTTTTTCTCTCGCTCCCATAGTGGGGGCGTTCGCAGCCGGTCTGGTTCTTCGCGAAACGGATCAGTTCAAGGCTATTGAGAGCGGCGTAAAGCCCGTTTCGCACTTTTTCGCCCCAATATTTTTCGTGATGGTGGGGGCCGCCGTGGATATTTCTGTGTTCAACCCCTTTGTATCTGAAAATATTATGGTAATATCAATCGCTTTAATTCTTTTCGTGGTGGCGGTTGTAGGCAAGTACGCGAGCGGTTACGTGGTCTATGAAAAGGGCATAAGAAAAAGTATAATTGGCGTCGGAATGATACCCAGAGGAGAGGTTGGGCTTATTTTCGCGAAGATCGGTCTTGTGCACGGCATTTTCAAAACCGATCTTTTCTCCGCCATCACGGCTATGGTCATACTGACGACCTTTATAGTGCCCCCGCTTTTAAAACATATGTTTGAAAGCGAGAACAAGGAGCGCAAGCTGACCGGAAGCGGGGTTTAGCGAATAATCTTGAAATTATGTTAAACATGAGATTCTCTGGTCTTAGGACATTTTTATATGCTGTGATTTTCGCCCTGGCGGTAGTTCCCCCGGCAAGTGCCGCGGAGAACCTGCTCAGCGTCGATAAAACGATAGTAATTCAACTTGTTATTTTCTTAGTAGCGCTCTTTCTCCTTAACAGGCTCGTGTTCCGCCCCCTTCTCGGGGTCTGGGACAGGAGAGATGAACTTACCGCGGGCACGCTTAGGGAAGCCGAGGAGATGACCCGGAAGGCCGAGAGCGCCATTGCCGAGTACAACGAGAAACTCGCCGAGGCGAGAGTTCAGGCGACGGAGACCAGAAACGAACTCCGGCAGCAGGGGCAAAGCGAATCTTCAAAGATGCTCGTTTTGGCAAGAGAGGCTGCTCAGGCGGAACTTGAAGGCGCGAGAGAGATCCTTGAAAGCGAAATTGCAAAGATAAGGGCGGATTTGCGGGGCGAGGCGGAGTCGCTTGCCGCGGAAATAAGCGACCGCGTATTGAGGAAGGGGGCGTAGCTTTGAAGCTGGCCGTGGATTTTAATTTTTCGGGGGAACCACTAATTGGATAGCCATTTCAACTGGGTGTTTGTAATAAAGCACGCCGTTAACTTGGGCCTGCTGCTGGGTCTCCTTATATACCTTATCAGAAAACCCTTTCTCACCTTTCTGAAAAATAGAAAGGAAAAGCTCCGCTCAGAAGTGGACAGGGCCGCAGCGGTGGCCGAGCAGGCGAAAACGACGCTCGGGGAATACTCGGCGAAACTTGATGCGGTGGCCTCCGAGGTAGCGGCTCTTCAGGAAAACATAAGAAAACAGGGCGAGACCGAAAGGGGCGAGCTTGTGTCTGCGGCTGAGAGAAGCTGTGAAATGATAAAAAAAGAGGTCGAGGATACGGTCCGTCTCGAAACCACAAAGGCGGTCTCCGAGATACAGTCAGAAGTAGTCGACTCGGCGCTTGCGCTTGCCGAAAAGATGATAAAGGAACGGGTGGATGCGGGTTTTACGACCGATTCGGTTGACGATTTCGTAAAAATGATCGAGGAAGGAAAATGGCAACAGTTGCGACACTGAGAGATATTGTCTCGGCACTTGTGGATTCCGCGGCTGATGAGCGCGAACTTTCGGGGATAAGAGCCGACGTGGGGAGTTTCCTTGAGCAGCTCAGCGGTTCAGGGGAGTTACGAGACGTTCTTTTAAGCACGGTGTTTTCGATGGAGGAGAAAAAGGTGGTCGTGGAGGATTTTCTCGCGGCGGCGGGTTTCTTCGAGATTACGAAAAGATTTATTCTGCTCGTTTTGGAGATGGGGAAGGTCGCGGCGCTTCTTGGCTCAAAGGAAGCTGTGCTTGCAAGACTTGACGAAGCGGTAGGAAAAGTGACGGCCGAGATTACCTCGGCTAGGGATCTTAGCCAAAGCGATGTCGAGAGACTCGGCGCAGCGCTTCGCGCGGCGACCGGAAAGACGGTCGAGGTGTCGCTTAAGGTTGATCCTTCAATGATAGGTGGAATAAAGGCACAGGTAGGGGACAAGGTTTACGATAACAGCGTCAGGACACAGCTTGAGAGAATAAGAGGTGTTCTTTCTCCGTCCTAATCCCAACAGTTAATAATTCCAAAGGAGTTAGCAATGCAGGAACTAAAAGCAGAAAGTATAGGCGAGATTCTGAGAAACAGGATAAAAGGCTATGAACGAAAAGTGGATACTGAGGAAGTCGGGACGATTATTTCCGTCGGTGACGGTATCGCCCGGGTCTACGGTCTTGACCAGGCGGTAGCGGGAGAACTTGTCGAGTTTGACGGCGGAATCACCGGACTTGTCCTGAACCTTGAAGAAGATAATGTCGGTGTCGCTCTTTTCGGAGAAGACTCCCACCTGAGCGAAGGAGGGACGGTAAAGCGCACGGGGCGCATCGCTGAGGTCCCGGTTGGGGACGCTCTTGGCGGAAGGGTGGTTGACGCGCTCGGAAGACCGATTGACGGTCTCGGCGAAATAGCTGCCGCTGGAACAAACCAGATTGAGGTAAAGGCCCCTGGAGTCATTTACCGCCAGTCGGTGAACGAACCTCTTCAAACCGGACTTAAGTCCGTTGATTCCATGATACCGATAGGGAGGGGGCAGAGGGAGCTTATCCTGGGAGACCGTCAGGTCGGAAAGACCGCTATTGCGATTGACACGATAATAAACCAGAGAGAAGAGGACGTTCACTGCATATACGTGGCCATAGGACAGAAACAGTCAACCGTGGCTCAGGTCGTCGACAAGCTTAAGGAGCATGACGCCATGAAGTACACGACCATAGTTTCCGCCACGGCCAGCACGCCGGCGCCTTTTCAGTTTCTGGCTCCTTTTTCCGGCTGTGCCATGGGAGAGTATTTCAGGGACAGCGGACGCCACGCGCTCATAATATACGATGATCTGACAAAACACGCGTGGTCGTATCGTCAGCTCTCGCTTCTTCTCAAGAGACCGCCGGGACGCGAGGCGTACCCGGGAGACGTTTTCTATCTTCACTCCAGACTTCTTGAGCGCGCCGCCAAGATGAGAGACGAGGACGGAGGCGGGTCTCTTACGGCGCTTCCCATAATCGAAACGCAGGCGGGTGACGTTTCCGCTTACATTCCAACAAACGTGATTTCCATTACCGACGGGCAGATATACCTTGAGAGCGATCTTTTCTACTCGGGTGTCCGCCCCGCGATTAACGTCGGTCTTTCAGTTTCCAGGGTAGGGGGAAACGCGCAGATAAAGGCGATGAAAAACGTCGCCGGAACCCTGAGGCTTGAGCTTGCACAGTACAGGGAGGTAGAGGCGTTCGCGCAGTTCGCTTCCGATCTTGACAAGGTAACCCAGAACCAGCTCGCCCGGGGAAGCAGGCTTGTTGAAGCCCTCAAGCAGAACCAGTACGAGCCGCAGGCGGTTGAAAGGCAGGTCCTGATCATATTCGCCGTTACAAACGGCTACGTTGACGACTATCCGACCTCCGCGGTGAGAAAATACGAAAGGGAATTGTCTTCTTTCCTTGAATCGAAGCACCCTGAGTACCTGGCGGAGATAAAGGAGAAAAAAGTCATCTCGGACGAACTTGAGGAAAAGCTTGTGGCTGCGCTTGACGAACTTGGAAACCAGCTGGGCGAGCTTGCCTGACATATTAACGGGAAAGAAGAATGCCGAGCCTTAAACAGATAACGACAAAGATAAAAAGCGTGAGAAGCACGCGGCGGATAATGGGCGCTATGAAACTCATAGCCGCGGTGCGCCTGCAGAAGGCCCAAGCTGCGCTTATGGCCTACAGACCTTATTCGGATGCGTACCGCGACGTGATCCTAAACGTAGCGGCGCTTTCAGAACCAGAGGATCATCCCCTTCTTCGGGTCCCGGAGGAAAAAACGAACCTGCACGTTTTGTTCTTTACTTCCGACAGGGGGCTTTGCGGAAGTTTCAATAGCGCTTTGATAAGAAACATGCAGCGTCGCGTCGAGGAGCAGAGGGAGGTTTTCGGGAACGTAAAACTGAGTTTCGTCGGAAGGCGGGGACGGGATTATTTCTCGAAAAACGGGGTAGCTACCGGCAAATACTACACGGGAGTTAGCGAAAAAAACTCCCGGAAGTTCTCTGAGGAACTGGCCGTGGCGCTCACAGAGGAGTTTAGGACTGGGGAGAGTGACGAAATAGTGCTTGCGTATAACCACTTTGTTTCCGCCATTTCGCGAAGGATGACATTTGAAAGGCTTCTTCCGCTTTCGGCGCAGGAACCCGACGACGGTGGTGCGGAGAGTTCTTCTGATTATATATTCGAGCCCGAAAAAGAACAGATAATAGGTTCGATTCTTCCGAAGTACGTTCAGGTGAGGATTGAGCGCGCGATGAACGAGTCGCTCACGAGTGAGCACGCGGCGCGCATGACCGCGATGGAAAACGCAACCAGCAATGCGGACGAGGTGATAGCGAAACTTACCCTGCTTTTCAACAAGACCAGGCAGGCGATCATTACAACGGAGCTTATGGATATCGTTAACGGTACGGAAGCTCAAAGGAAAGGAGGCAACGAGTAAAGATGAGTATTGAAGCAGCGTTTACGGCAGGCGGTAGCGGCAGCGATACGGCAGGTGGAGCCGACGACCAGATGGGAAAAATAATTCAGGTAACGGGTCCCGTGGTGGACATTGAATTCTCGGAAGGAGGTCTTCCCACCGTGTTTACGGCTCTTAAGGTAACGAATCCGGCGCTTGGGGAGACCGAGTGGAACTTGGTTTTAGAGGTTGCCCAGCAGCTCGGCGGCGGCCGCGTAAGATGCATCGCCATGGATTCGACCGAGGGGCTGAAAAGAGGACAGGATGCCCTTAACACCGGTGAGGGAATAACGATTCCCGTCGGCAAGGAAGCTCTCGGAAGACTGCTTAACGTGATTGGAGAACCCATAGACGAAGCCGGCCCCGTAGAGACCGAAGAGCGCTGGCCCATTCACCGTCCCGCGCCCGAGTTCGTCGAGCAGAGCACCAAGATGGAGCTTTTCGAGACGGGCATAAAGGTTATAGATCTCCTCGCTCCTTTTCTTAAGGGCGGGAAGATCGGTCTTTTCGGCGGAGCCGGGGTAGGCAAGACCGTTTTGCTCATGGAGCTTATCCACAACATAGCCAAGGAGTACGGCGGTTATTCGGTTTTCGGCGGAGTTGGGGAAAGAACCAGGGAAGGAAACGACCTTTACTGGGAGATGAAGGAATCGGGAGTTCTTGGAAACACAGGACTCATATTCGGACAGATGAACGAGCCGCCTGGAGCGAGAGCCCGAGTCGCGCTTACGGCGCTTACGCTTGCGGAGTATTTTCGCGACACTCAGGGTCAGGACGTACTTCTTTTTATTGACAACATCTTCCGTTTCACCCAGGCAGGTTCTGAGGTGTCGGCTCTTCTCGGAAGAACGCCTTCCGCAGTTGGTTACCAGCCGACTCTGTCAACTGATCTCGGAGAACTTCAGGAGAGAATTACTTCGACTTTGAAAGGTTCAATCACCTCTGTGCAGGCGATTTACGTTCCGGCGGACGACCTTACGGACCCTGCACCCGCGACTACCTTCGCGCACCTTGACGGTACAATCGTTCTTTCAAGACAGCTCACCGAGCTAGGAATATATCCCGCTGTGGATCCCCTTGACTCGACTTCTAATATTCTTGATCCGAAAATAGTCGGTGACGATCATTACAAGATCGCCAGGGATGTTCAGGAAGTTCTGCAGCGCTACAAGCAGCTCCAGGAGATAATCGCGATTCTCGGCATGGACGAGCTTTCAGAAGAAGATAAGCTTACCGTCGCCCGCGCCAGAAAAGTTCAGAGATATCTCTCGCAGCCTTTCCACGTAGCCGAGCAGTTTACGGGCACTCCGGGGAAATACGTGCCCATCAAACAGACCATAGAGGCCTTCGGCGAGATTATCTCAGGCAGCATGGATGATATCCCCGAGCAGGCTTTCTACATGGTGGGCAATCTTGACGAAGTACGCGAAAAGGCGGCATCAATCGCCTCCTGACGGGAGACTTGAAAATTGGCTGAAAAACTGCGACTCAAAATAATAACCCCCGATAGGCTCGTGTTTGACGGCGAGGTTTCGGAACTGGTTGCTCCCGGACAGATGGGGGAATTCGGCGTTTTGCCGGGCCACGTACCTTTTCTCTCCGTGCTTTTTCCCGGGAGGCTCAGGTTCAAGACTGAGGAGTCGGGGGAAAACACTCTTATAATCCATGGTGGTCTGGCGGACGTAAAAGACGATACCGTTAGCGTCCTTACCGATCAGTCGGAGGACCCCGAAGAAGTTGACGTCGTGGCCGCTAAAAAAGATGCCGAGACTTTTCAGAGGGAACTTGATGAGCTTCAGGATACGGAAGCTTCGGAAAGAGAGGAACTTGATAAAAAGCTTAGAATAGCACGCGCTAGGGTGGGAGAGTAACCTCTTTTCAGGGCTTGGCGTCCCGTGGGGGACTTAGCTGCACTTCGAGAATCCGCAACCCCTACAGGTAACGCAGCCCGATTCAAACGCAAGAGCTCTGCTTCCGCAGTCAGGGCATTGCTCAAGCATAAGATCCGTTGAAACCTTCCGGGTGCCGCCGTTTGCTTCCATGGCCGGGCCGACTTCGTCGCCGGTTTTTTCCTTCGTGACGAAATGGCTTCTCAGCACCTTGGCTATGGCGTCCGGTACGGACATTATAACCCTTCCCCCTGAAAAAACTGGTGAGGAACCTCCAATGGCCTCCAGCTGTTCCACGACATCCCTGACATCGACCCCAGACCTCAAAGAAAGAGATATCAGCCTTCCAGTTGCCTCGGCATCCGCCATCGTAGTAAATCCGGATTTTCCAATCTGGACGAAAACTTCAAACGGCTTGCCTTCGTGACTGTTGACAGTCACGTAGAGATTCCCATACCCAGTTTTTATCGCCTCAGTAAAACCTTCCAAGACTGGGGGTCTTGTGACAGGTTTTACCGTTTCTTTTTGAAAGGGATGAGGGGATGGTGTGAGGTTGGAGTGGGTGGTTGACATCCCTTCATCCCGGGGTGGAGAGTTTGTTTTTTCTTTTGCCTGTTCTTCGGTTATCAGTATCCCTTCCCTGGAACCTTCTCTGTAGACGGTTACCCCCTTGCATCCGAGTTTCCAGGAAAGAAAATATATCTTCTCGACTTCCTCAAGGCTTATGTCCTTGGGAAGATTTACGGTACTTGATATGCATGAATCTATGTGCTTTTGAATAGCGGCCTGCGTGCGGACCCGCATCTCCGGCTCTATCTCGTGAGAGGTAACGAACGTGTCCGGAAGATCCGCCTCGTCATCCAGTCCGAATTTCTCCATGTACTCAGAGACTAGCGGGTGATAGACCTTGAATTCTTCTTCCGACAGGGATTCCGAGCGCCGGAGGTAAGACAGGGCGAAAATGGGTTCAACGCCACTTGTGGTCCCCGCGAGAACCGAACCGCTTCCGACGGGTGGAACCGTAAGTATGCACGCGTTTCGCAGGCCCTGCTTTTTTATTTTGCTCATCACATTATCGCGCATGCTTTTCACGAACGGATTCGCGATATGGGTTTTAAGGTCAAACACGGGGAAAGCTCCCTTTTCTTGGGCAAGATCGGAGCTGGCTTCGTAAACGATGTTCTTTATGTGCTCGAAAAGCTCGTCGGTGAATTTTACCCCGTCATGCGTATCGTATTTTATGTTGAGCTTCGCGAGCATATCCCCCAGGCCGGTGAACCCGACCCCTATTCTTCTTGATCTCAAAGATGCTTTTGTCTGGACGCCGAGAGGATGTTTTTCGATGTTGTAATCCAAGATGTTGTCAAGGAATCTGACGCTGTACTGAAAGGCCTTCTCGAGATCCTCCCATTCTATTGCGGCATCCTCCTCGAAGGCGTTTTTAACGAACATGGAAAGGTTCACGTTTCCGAGGCAGCAGTTCCCGTAATCCTCAAGGGCCTGCTCGCTGCATGGGTTTACCCCGTTTACTTCCATGTTGGCGTATTCGGTCGGTGAGTACCTCTTGACCGTGTCCCAGAAAATGAGTCCGGGCTCGGCCGAGGACCACGCGGACTGAACGAGCTTGTCCCATATCTTGCGGGCCCGCACGGTTCTTTTTATTTCAGTTTTCTCGTTTGAGAAGCTGAGTTCGTAATCCGTGTCTTTTTCCACAGCCTCCATGAACCGGTCATCCACCTTCACGGAGATGTTGGCGAACTGGACTTTTGATCTTGCTACGTCATTTTTTATGTCGAGAAAGTCCATGATGTCGGGATGATTGACCTTCATGGTTATCATGAGTGCCCCTCTTCTCCCCGCTTGGCCTATGGTGCCGGTCGTTGTGGACAGAAGGTCCATGAACGACACCGCTCCCGTCGAGTATATGGCTGAATTGTTCACCGGAGAGCCTTTCGGCCTCAGGATCGATATGTCGGTTCCGACTCCTCCGCCGAAAGAATAAGTTCTGGCGGCCTCCTTGCACCACTCGAATATCCCCTCTATGGAGTCTTCCTTTATGGGCATGTAGTAACAGTTAAGAAGAGTGGCTCTTCTCTTCTGACCGGCGCCGAAGAGAATTCTTCCGCCGGGAATAAGCCTGAAATCGGAAAGGAGCCAGTAGAAATTCTCCTCCCACTGCTTTCTCAGTTCCTTTTTTTCTTCGGGGGATGCTATTTCCTTCGCAACCCTCCGCCACATATGCTCCGGAGTTTTTTCTATTATTTCTCCCTTCAAGTTGCGAAGAGCGTATTTCTCGTAGAAAACCCGGGCCCTGAGCTTGTCTCCGCCGAAGGCGTCAATGGTCTCCGCGGGAATATCTATGGTATCACTTGGAGGTTTTACATGTTCTGGAGAAGCTTCCTGGGTTTGTGTTTCCTGTTCTTCGACAGCGGGCGTTTCATGATCCGAGGTTCCGTTCGCAACGATTTCAGGGCGATTTTTATCTCCAGGCATGTATTCCTATTCCTCCTTTACAGTTCCTTATAAACCTTACCTTCCAGTTCACGCACAAGATAAGCAACACATCTTGTGCGTGAAGTCTATTTAAACACAATATATTGGGTATTGTCAAGAAACTATTTCATTTTTGTTAAGATTAAATTAAGGCAGTCTCTAGAAAGAGAAACCACAAGGTTTTAAAATTTCAATAAGATCAGATGATTATCCCCAGCTATAAAAGCTCCTCGCCGTCTTTCGGGTGATTTAAAATTTTTCTCTGTAGCAAGCAATCATCCGAGTTGTTTTCTCAGCACTGTGTACATGGTTTTTTCGTCGGACCATTTGATTTTGCCGGGGTCCTTATAGGATTCGCGGATATTTTTCCTGAATTCCGTGAGGGACCTTTCAAACTCCTGGCTCCCGTAGAGATAGAAAGTCGAATAATGCTTGCTCTGCGCTCTCTCAGTAAGTTCCTTTAGGGAATTTTCACGAGAGAGAGTGAAGGTTTTCATTTCCATGAGTTCCAGTCCCTGGGTTCCTTCGATCTCCGACTCCAAGCTGTCGATTTTGTAAAGGTCCGATTCCTTCTGGTTAAAAGACGGAAAATGCTTTCCCCATATGCTTTTCATGCTCTGGGTCTTAGTCCTTGTGTGAATAAAAAGAAATGATCCCTTGCACAGCACCCTTGCGCTTTCCCTTAGAAATTTTGGAGTGTTGAAAAAATGTATGGCGTTGAAGCAGAATATTGCGTCAAGCGCCTTGTCCGCGATGGGAAGTTCCTGCGCCATGGCGATTTTGGTCGTATAGTTTCGGATGTCGTGATCGTCAAGATACTTCTCGAGGCTCTCGAGCATGAACTCGTTTGTGTCGTAGCAGTAAAGAAACAGGCTTTCTTTTCCCAAATGCTCAAAGAAAAGCCTTGCGTACCGCCCCGCTCCGGCTCCCACATCGGCAGCCGTTATTTTCCCCTTGTCCCCTATTATCTCCTTTATGTAGAGCACGGGTTCTGAGTCGGTGGTCCTCAAAGACCTGTAGACATCCGCTATCCGTGCGTAATGACTTTGTGTTTCTTTTATCCCTAAATACGCTGTTGCTGATTTCATCCTACTTCTCTCAACTCATCTTGCCACAGACTACATTGATATCAGAAACGAGCACCGTCGCGCAAAACTCTGAATTGACGAGCGACAATTGTGTGGAAAAGTTCGCCGAGCATGGATTCGCCTGAGAGTCTTCTGGGAAAAGCTTCCGAAAACAACAATACCTCTTAGGGATGCTGACTATCAGTGGTACATGCGTGCCGCCATTGCTGGGTATGTTCTTATCCCCGTGGGTTGTTTCTCCCCCGGGGTCTGAAACCAGAGTGTGGTAAGTCCTGTTGTCGGACGTGAACACAAGGATCGTGTCGTCGAGTAACTCTAGGTCTGCTAGCTTATAGTGAATGCGACCAACGTTGTAATCTAGATAAGCGACCATGTCTTCGAAATTGCGCTGCTCGTCATCGGTACCAACGCATTGGGCTTGTGGCGGCGGAACAAACGGATAATGGGGAAGCACCATCGGGTAGTAGACAAAGAATGGGCCATCCTTACTGGAATCTATGAACTCAAGCAGGAAATTTATGGATATATCGGGCCCGTAATCGTCTTCGTCCACATCGATGACTTCACCGTCGCATTCGATGGAAGGATTCCAGTAGCGGTTACGGCCAGTGTTGGCTGTATTCCATAAGCAATACGTGTCGAATGCTGTTCCAGCGGAGACACCAGCTATTCTTCTATTACCGTGAAGCTGCCACTTGCCGGCGATGGCGGTCGCGTATCCGGCCTCGCTAAACAGATCGGCAATCGTGTACTCTTCGGCGGGCAGAACGCTAAAATCCACATAGTTCCTGACATTACTCTTGCCCGTCATCAGAGCGACTCCGCTCGGGGTGCATACCGGCTCTTGGAATAAGCGTTCGTGAAAAGAGCGCCTGCGGCTGTAAGTTCGTCAATTCGTGGCGTTCTGTACTGTGTGCTGCCGTATGCTCCGAAGGCCTCATAGCCGACATCGTCTGCTAGGATAAGTATGACGTTCAGTGGATCGTCTAGCTCTTTATTGTTGCCCGTTTCCATGTCTTGATTTTGAGCAACACCGTATGAGAATACGGCCAGAAAAACCAGAAAAATCTTGAGGGGACTGAATTCCTCTGGGAACACTTTCAAGATAACTCCTTTTGAACTATTTTTCCTTTTCAATTCGACTGCTCAACAATAAATACGTTGTCGCTGATTTCATCACCAATATCCGTGTTTCTGCGGATAATATCGGCAAGCCTTGTTCCCTCCCCCTCCATTTTTCTCAGTTCGTCTTGCGAAAGAGTGTGTTGGTACCAAAAGCGATCGCCATCGCGCAACGCTTCAAATTGAAGGGTAACGATTGTGTGGAAAAGCTCGCCCAGCATAGATCCGGGCAGAGGGTCTTCCGCAAGTCCTCCAATATAAACGTCCACGTTGTCCACATTCCCATGGACATCGGCGAGTTTGTCTTGCAGTTCTGGAGATTCGGTTACTTCTGAAAAATCTGTTTTCGGTTCAAGTCCTAGTTTTTTGCGAGTTTCGTTATAGTTTGGAAGTCCGTGGTCCCGCCCACGCTGAATATTCAAAGCTACCAAGTCGAACCCGCCGTCTCCTGGATTTCCGAACAGAAAGTTACGGATGTCATCCACGAAAAACGCATCGACTTTTTGGCATACTTGCGCGGCGAAGCCTCGGAGGATTGGTTCAAGACCGCTTTCAATGAGCTTTTGGGGCGCGAAGAAAGCTTCTCGCAACGGCACATGCCCTGCCGCAATCTCATTGCCTTGCGCGTCAAGACGCAGAATAAAAGAACTCAACACGCTGTGCCCAAACCGATAAGCAGCCGTAGAGAATATGTTGGTAATGCCAGCATCAATTGAACTGTCGTAACCGGAAGAAGAGGATTCAACAGCATCGGGTCCCAGCAGTACCGGCAGAAATTCGTTGTATGTAATAATCTGCATCTGGGCGCCAACTATTCTTCTGGCCATCTGGTAAATTTCCTCATCGGAGAGAGGGGTGTCGCTCTCGGCGGCAATTATCTCGGCAAGACGGTTGTGCTCACGGGCAAAAATCGTGTGCATTGCCATCAATCCGATGTGCTCATTGGCTCGTTCATCCCCGGAAACGAAAAACTCCGGTCCTATGCCTCGGTCGTTTGGCAATCCAAATTCGTTAAATGCCAGTAAACTACCTGCAGACATTAGGAGCTTGCCGGACCCGTCATTCAGCCGTAACACGGTTGTGCGTTCTTCGGTAGAACCGTAAATGTTTGACGCATCGATCCAGCCGGTGATTTCGTTTAATTGTTCGCGTGGGTTTGACTCACCAGTGTCTGGGTCGTAAACGGAACGATTAAACATCATCTCACGTGTACCTGTGTTGTCAGGGTCAAAATGAGGGTCACCGACCGGAATCGGGATGTTCTCCGGCTCGGGTGGTTCTACCGTGGGAGTCAGACTGATATCGTGGTCAAGGAACTGTCCCCATAGCCACAGAAAATCGCTGGCAGATTTTGGATTGGGTATCGGTCTGTCTTGGGCGGTTACGATATTGCTTATATCTCTGGGATTGGGACGGTTCATGCCAGCAAGAGCACTGGTTCCGTCAGAGTAGTCAGGAGGGTCCACAAGACGCATCAACTGGACTCCGACCTGATTCATCTTCGTATCCCTTAGATTATTGCCGCTTCCGTCAATGGTTCTATAAGGTTCGTCGTTTTCTGTTGATCCACAGGAACTTAATACACCCCCAAGAGCAATCGCAAGCAGAAAACTGATTCCCAACCGTAGCGGGGCAGCTTTGGAGGACAGGACGCGCGAGCAAAACGGTTGTTTTGTCGTATGCTCTACGCGGTCTTTTATTTTATTCCCACCACCGTACTTTCTATTTGGTAGATGGCTTTCTGACTCGACAGGTATTTTAGGCATGATTGTGGAACCTCCGATTAAGTCCTTTGTTAGTTATAAAGATGTGATATTCAGTAGCAGTCAGTAGCGCGGATAACTTTCACAAATCTGAATTCTTGTGTTTCTGCAATTTAGGTTTCGACAACTTATGGGAAAATGAAGTTCAGATTGGTGCGGTTTTATTCAGCTACGTCAGCTCAAGTTTTTTGCCTCGGCAGATCTGCTTCCAGATATTCTTTTTTCAGTCTGTTTTTTGTTTCCTACATATGCCCTCACCTAGCTTCAGTTGCATAAGATTTGTCTGTACCAAATATCCCTCCACGCCCACGGTCGGAACGGCATAAATGCCTATACCGACCGCAGCGCAGATGGGGGCTGATATAAGGAGGTTTGAGAGATTCCGCATACATACAGCCTTAGTGAGATTACGGACATATATTAAATTTCATAGTCTTGTTCCTAGGCAGTCCGATTGCCATTATTAATCAAATTGTCATTCGTGATTTTATAAAAGGAGTCTATGATTGTCAAGAGAATTTTGGGAAAATTATTAAGTGATTTCAGTATAATACGGCTGACCGGTTCTAATCAGAGGTAATACGGTTGACCGGTTCTAATTAGAATAATATGAACGACCGGTTCTATTTAAAAATGCTTGCTTTTGAAAGAAAATTGTGTGAAAATCTATCCTCATATTATCATTCTTTTGAGGGAGGAGATTAGGTTTTATGAGTAACAGGGACAAATTAATCGACACTGCTGTCCAGTTGTTTCACTCTCATGGTTTTGAGGGAACTTCCATTGATCTGATCATGAAAACATCTGGTGTTTGCAAAAGCAATTTCTATTATTATTTTGAAAGCAAGGAAGCTTTGGGACTGCTTGCAACTAAAAAGGTAGCTTCATGGTTTAAAGAAAGCATATTGTCAAAAACTATCTTAAATTTAGCTCTCAACCCGCTTGAACGTCTTGACAGCTTTTATGAGGAAGCAATTCTCCTTAATCGTTCCCTTTTTTCCCAGCCTTCCTATTCAGGCTGTTTTTTCGGAAATCTGGCCTTGGAGCAATGCGCCGCAAACGAAAATTTTCGTTCCGTTATCAGTGATTTTTTCCAGGAATGGAAGGGCTCTTTTGAGCAATGTTTAAGAGACGGGGTGGAGCAGGGATTTTTTAGGGAAGGAATTGATCCAAAAGAGATAGCCGTTCTATTAATTTCTCAGATCGAAGGAGCCATACTCCTATCGAAGGTCGACAATTCCATCAATACGTTTGAGGTTACTTGCGCAACGATGAGAAAGCTGATCGTCAAATCATCGTGATTAGCCCGTTCTACGCATTTCGCGGAACGGCATTTCGACATAGATAAAAAGATTCGTAAAGCATCCCCAAAGAAGCGCGGCTTCGGGAAGAGAATCCACCCCGGAAGAAACCGAGTTTCCATACAACGTATTAAGTCTTTCCCAAATTAAAAATAAGGCGGCGTTTCTTCATAGACCCAGTTGGATAAATAGCGCTCTTTCAGATCTATTTAACACTGAGGAAATGTCCCCATAAGAGATTATACAGTGAAGAACCGATAGTGCTTCTGCATGGTATAATTTCGAATTATGAAAAAGGAAGTTTCGGCAGCGGACGAATTCAAAGAAATCTCCGGGGTGCTACGTTTCTGGTTCGGTGATCTGCGCGAGGGCGAACTGGCGGATAAAGAAAAGCAGATGACATGGTGGATGAAGTCAGAGGAGTTCGACAATCTTGTAAGGCAGAGGTTTGAAAAATATGTCCTGCTTGCCGAAAAAGGGGAGCTTTTCCACTGGCTCCAAACACCCTTGGGTACCGTGGCGTTTATAGTCGTCGTCGATCAGTTCCCAAGAAACATCTACAGGGATGCCTCGGGAGCGTTTTTAAGGGACGCCTTGGCGCTTCGCGCATGCCTTGAGGGTATTGAGAAGGGATTTGACCGGGATCTTCACCCGATGCACAGGGTATTTTTCTACCTCCCGCTTATGCACTCGGAGAGCCCGGAGATCCAGGACCTGAGCGTTGAGAAATACTCCGCTCTTGAAAATGAGTACGCCCCGCACCCGCAAATCAGGGAAACTCTGGCCTGTTCCACGGATTTTGCGGGACGGCATTTTGACATAATAAAAAGGTTCGGAAGGTATCCTCACAGAAACGCGGCTTTGGGAAGAGAATCCACCCCGGAAGAAACAGAATTTCTAAAACAGCCCGGAAGTTCCTTCTGATTCATTTCGCTTCCCTCTTTGTTGTTTAAGGTCAAGCGAGCGGGTATCTATATGGTGGCCGTAGCGGGGTACGGGCGTATTTTTGAATCAGGGAGAACGTTTGATTGAACATCGAGGAAATATTCAGCCGGACTTACCTTGGCAATTCCGTTGAGACGTGGTTCTGGGCTCTCGGAGCGGCGATCGTTTTAGCCTTTATCTTTAACTTCATTCTTAAAAGGTTCGTAAGGTCGTTTGCCGGCTTTGCGGAGAAGACCGAAACCGATCTTGACGATCTGATTTCCGCACTCGTAGAGAAAACCAGCATAGTGCTGATCATAATTTTCTCGGTCTACGCGGCGACTTTCTTCCTTGACCTCACCCAGCAGGTAAAGGAATTCCGAAAAAGCGTGGTAGTCATCTGCCTTCTTGCTCAGGTCGGTTTCTGGGGAGGCGGTTTCATCGACTATTACGTAGGGAAGAAACTTGCGGGTATCGGCGCTGGATCCGGCGCTTCAATAACACATATAAAAAGTCTCGGTTTTTTCGTGAAATCGGTTCTCTGGGTAGTTCTCGTAATTCTAACGATTGACAACCTGGGTTTTGACCCGACCACGATAATCGCGGGACTCGGCGTCGGGGGCATAGCTGTGGCGCTTGCGCTTCAGAACGTTTTGGGCGACCTGATAGCCTCGCTTTCCATTATTTTGGACAAGCCCTTCGAGGTCGGGGATTTCATAGTCATAGACGGTATGAACGGGGATGTGGAGCATATAGGGCTTAAGACCACCCGTCTCAGGAGTCTTTCGGGCGAACAGCTCGTTTTGTCGAATAACGACCTGCTGCAAAGCCGTATAAAAAACTACAAGAGAATGAATAACCGCAGGATTCTTTTTTCGCTCGGCGTCGTTTACGAGACGTCCTACGAAGACCTTGTAAAGATACCCGGGCTGATAAAGGAGATAATAGACACAGAACCGAAGGCAAGGTTCACCAGGGCGCATTTCAGCAGTTACGGTGATTTTGCCCTTAACTACGATATAGTTTACTTTGTTCTTACTCCTTTGTTTGATGATTACATGGATATACAGCAGAACGTTAACCTCGAGATATTCAAAAGGTTCTCCGAGGAGGGGATAGAGTTCGCTTATCCAACCCGGAAGGTTTTTCTTGAATCAACGGATTCTGCGTCGGGAGACTGAGTTGGCCAAAAAAGCGTGGGGAGGCCGCTTCGCTTCCCATACACACAGTGTTGCCGAGAAGTTCTCGGAATCGGTAAGTTTCGACAGGCGTCTTTACAAAGAAGACGTGCGGGGCAGTATCGCCCACGTGAAGATGCTTCGCAAAACCGGGATTATTTCAAGCAAGGACGCGGCCAGCATAACAAAAGGTCTTCGGGAGATCGAAAAGGAAATAGACCGCGGGGATTTTCCTTTCAGCGAGCGCTACGAGGATATTCATCTCAACATAGAAAACAGACTTATTGAGAAAACAGGTTCTTCGGGAGCCATGGTACACACGGCCAGGAGCAGAAACGATCAGGTTCTAACCGACACGAGGCTTTACCTGAAGAGGGAAACAGAAGGGATAATTTCGCTTGTGTGCGCCTTGGCAGAGCAGTTCGTTACGCTTTCCGCAAAGAACCTCGGAGTGATTTTTCCTCTCTACACCCACATGCAGCGCGCCCAGCCGGTGCTTCTATCCCATCATCTTCTGGCCTACTACGAGATGCTAAAGCGCGACCGCGAGAGGTTTGTTAACTGCCTTGCGAGGGTGGACGTAAGTCCGCTTGGAAGCTGTGCAGGTGCGGGAACCTCGTTTCCGATAGACAGGGAGATGACCGCCGAAGCTCTGGGTTTTAAGTCGGTTTCCAAAAACAGTATTGACGCGGTGAGCGACCGTGATTTCTGTGCGGAGTTCGTATTCTGCTGCTCGGTTCTGATGATGCATCTCAGCAGGTTCTCTGAAGAACTTGTTTTATGGAGCGCAAAGGAGTTTGACTTCGTGGACCTCGGGGACGGATTCACCACGGGTTCAAGCATAATGCCCCAGAAAAAGAATCCTGATATGTCGGAACTCACCCGGGGGAAAACCGCAAGGGTCTACGGGAACCTGAATGCACTTCTAACGCTGATGAAAGGACTTCCGCTTTCCTATAACAGGGACATGCAGGAGGACAAGGAGCCTCTTTTCGATACAGCTGACACGGTGAAGCTTTGCCTCCAGGTTAATATCGAAATGCTGAAGACGCTGGAATTTAACGAAGAGAACATGAAAAAAGCGCTTGAGGGAGGATTCGTCACCGCAACCGACGTAGCGGACTACCTGGCCCGCAAAGGTGTCCCGTTCCGCTCGGCCCATGAAACCGTTGGGAAGATAGTTTCTTACGCGGAGCGAGAGGGAAAGGAGCTTTCCGACCTCAGGCTTTCCGAGTTCCGCAGGTTTTCTGAGGAAATCGACGAGGACATCTTCCAGGTGATAACGTTGTCGGGTTCCGTTGAGAGCAGGAATTCGCTCGGTGGCACTTCGACCACAAACGTCAGAAAAGAAATTGCAAATGCCAAAAGGTTCCTTAAAAGATGCATGTAGCCGGTTTTTGCTTAAGGGGTTCTGAATTGATTTCCGCTCTGTTTCCGATGCGCCATGGGTTTTGAACTTAAGGGACTTTACGTGATTACCGATGAGGGGCTGATTCCGCGCGACTCTTTTCTTGAGACAGTCGAGAAGTCTCTCGTGGGAGGAGTTCGAATCGTTCAGTTAAGGGACAAAACCTCCCCGCATACGGATGTCGTCGCTTTGGGCAAGGAACTTCTCGGTATTACGAAAAAATACGGCGTGCCTCTTATAATAAACGACTCGCCTGAACTCATGATGGAAATAAAGGCCGACGGAGTGCATCTGGGCGAGGACGATCCGAACATAATACCTACGAGAAAAAAGCTGGGTAACGGCGCCATCATAGGCGTTTCATGTTACGGTTCTCTTCCAAGAGGCATCCACGCCGAGAGAATGGGAGCCGATTACGTTGTTTTCGGTACGCCCTGGTCTACTCCTACAAAACCCGGCAGGATTCCCACTCCTTTCGAAACTCTGGTCGAAGCGAAAACTGCCATCACGGGAATTCCGATATTCGCTATAGGGGGCATATTCCCCCATAACGCGGCGCAGGCGCTTGCTACCGGAGTGGACGGTATAGCTGTCATAACGAGCGTTTTCGGGTCAGACGACCCGGAGAAGGCTTCAAGGGACCTTTGCTTCGTTCTTAAAAATCACCCACCCGGCTGACCATACGGGGAAGACTGGAGCAGGATTCGAAAAAACAGAAGTGAACTGACCGAGAAAAAAAAGGGGAAGCCGCCTCTCGGGCACTTCCCCTTTTGCTTGTCGTCGTTACTACCGGTTTTTGATCGGGTCAGGAAAACAAAAACCCGTCTGAATTTATTTTTCCTCCAGGCGGTTTTTCCACGAGACCAGAAGAAACATGCCAGATACGATCAAAAGCGGGTTGAATATAGCGCTTTGAGAAGAATTCCCGGTTTCCGTTGTCGCAATCGTGCATCCTTTTTTATCGCTGCTAGCTGGCGGCAGATCCGGGTAGAAACCGGAACCTAACACGAAATCTTCACCGAGAAGCTTTACATCTACGCCGTAGACAATCTTCCGCGAAGTCCCAGGGGCTTTTCCCTCTTCACTCATTTCGTCTCCGGAAACCGCTGGGTTATCCCACTTATATTCTAGAAAGCCATCCCCTTGATATACCGCTTTATCAATCTCATGGCCGACATCCTTGCCGTCTGCGTCCATGACATGCAGGGTTGTCCCCTCAAGGTTGGGATTGTGCGCGTTAAAAGCAACTATTTCGCCTCCCTGGGGCCCGCTGGGCCGTTGCATGATAAACAGGTAAATGGAACCATCCTTCCAGGCTTTGTTATCCCTGAAATCCCTCAGGGTAGCGAAAAGCCCGCTCGCGGTGCTAGTACCCTTAAGATGATCTTTTGCGTTCATAACAAAACTTTTCAGAGTCTCTTTGTCCGTTACATCGCCAGCTACTGTACCGGCAGAGGCCGGAAGAACCATAAAGACGCTTGCCAAGATCAATGTAAAAACTATTCTAGAAGCATATCTTTTCACGGTATCTATTCCTCCTAAGAATCCTAAAATTACCTCTTACATTCTGCACTTTTTGCTCCGGCTATGTCAAGCGAAATATCGGGGGATATTGCCAACAGGTTCCCCTTACGTGGACTGTGCGAATGACTCTATGACCAATCGGTAATACCTATTCAGGTTTTGAGCATATGACGAGATGATTTGAAGCTCTTCCCTCGTCAACCAGTTTCAGATACGTATCAAAATACTCAATGTGATAGCGGGTGTTCTCTTCTCCCTGTTCTTCGGCAATCACTGTCGAGTGCTTTTTGTAAGCGTCTCCCCATTTTTCAACCTGAACACGAAAATCCGCTACGTATTCGGTTATTTCCTCGATGCGGAAACCGGCCGATTCGAGCTTTTCCCTGTAACTTTCAAGCGAATCGTAATATTGCGGGATAAGATAACCTCTAGCCATTCTCTGTTTCGTTTCCTCGTCGCCGGATATCTCGAAGGTGCCGCTTAAAAACGCCCATGTTCCTGAGGGCTTAAGCACCCTGAGAACCTCTTTGAAAAGTCCCGTCTTATCCTCGAACACGTTCATCACGTTAAGACTTATAGCGAGGTCAAACGTGTTTTCCGCAAACGGCATGTCCATCGCGTCGCCCAGGTGAAATTCCGTTTTCCTCTCAAGCGCCGAGTTTTTCGCAAGGTTTCCCGATACGTTGACTCCCACTTCGTTGATCTCTATCCCCGAAACCCTGCATCCGGTTTTGTCCGCTATATATATCGCAGGACCTCCCGCTCCGCTTCCAACGTCAAGCATGTGAGTCGTTTTTTCTATTCCGAGTCTCGGGATCAGCTGATCAAGATAACGGGGAGTAATGAACGACTGCTGTCCTATGTCGTCTTCTGTTCCCCATATGGATTCTCTTATGAGCCTGTTTGCCGGGCTGTCAAGCTGGTGAAGCTCAGAATAATCTACTCCTATCCGTTTTTCGTTCATCTGCCGTATGTTTCCTCCGCTTGGATTTTTAAAGGATTTTCGTAATTGAATCTACACCTTAATTGCCTGAACACAACGCTTGGTACGGTCGTGGAAAGGAATTTTCGGAGTTGCGCGACGGGAAGGTAAAAAAATCGGGGACATATCTGAAGAAAACTTCTGAATATGTCCCCGAAAATATTGATTGCGGCAAAGCCGCCGTCATGATCTGACTTTCAGTTCTTCAAGTAGCAGCTAGAAGATTTGAACGTCAAAGTCATAGCGGAAACCGAGGCTAAAAGTATTAGCGTCATCGAACTGATTCTGATCATAGTCAGTCAATACCCATTCGACAAAGACATCCAAGGCAGGATGCACCTCTTTAATCAAAGTAACGGTATAGCCCATCAATTTTTTGCTCGTGTCGGTTGTTTCGGTTTCTAAATCTGAATCATGCATGAAAAAACCCGCAAGCGCCGTAATCCCGTTACCGAAGGAAAGGGCGCCCGCCACGTCGAGAGTATGGGGGTTGAGCTCACTGCCGGCATCGTAATTGTCCGTTATATACTGGTAGGTAACCGCCAGGTAGAGATTGTCAGTTACGTTCAGACTGCCGCCTACACCGAAGGAATCCCTCTCAATGCCATCTGTATCCCTGTTCTGCCGCAAATAGGATGCGCCGATATAAACCGGACCGGAGCGGAGACTCGCGCCGACTGAAGCCGCGTCGACATTGTCGGAATGAGTGCCGTCATCACCGTTTCCCACACTGCCGTCTACCTGCATGCCCGCGTTTATCTTTAACCCCCCAAGACTGTTCGCGTAGGTTACCAGATTGCTGCTTCGGAAAGGACCCTGATTGTCATATCCAAAGGGGCTTGCGCGATGATAGAAAATATCGGTTACTTCAGCAACGAGGTTGTAGTAGGGATCCCATTGCTTACCAATGGCTACCATACCCAGGCCCTCGCTTTTCAAACCCACGTAAGCCTGACGCGCGTCGCCGAAATTGCCGTTTTTCTCAATATCAACATCCCACTCCCCGTGCAACACTGCGCTGAGCGTTTCAGTTATCTGGGTCTCGGCTTTGATCCCGACCCGGGAAAGCGCGTCGGTGATGTCGGTTGATGAGTCCCCCCCATCAACGTCGTTATAGGTGACCCTAGGCCAGAACCTGCCGTAAATTGAAACGTCGGTATCCTTAATCATAGCTTCCCCGACCATCGCTTCTTCAGCCATCAGTTCCTCGACCATCGCTTCTTCAGCCATCGGTTCCTCAGCCATTGCTTCTTCAGCCATCGGTTCCTCGACTTCTCCCCCGCCCGCAAAGGCTGAAAGCGGCACTGCCAACATACCGGATGCCAGCAGACAAATCATTAAAACCCTTTTGATAAAGTAATTCATTTTTCTCCTCCTTTTATCGTAAGGTCAAATACGTTCAGTTAGTTAAAACATGCCCGATTCTTCAAGACGAAATATCCTCTAGAGGCTTTGAAAACCATTTGGAGATAACAGCAGTCAGGTCTATTAGGTCCGATACTGCAATCAGCCCATAAGATTTATCCACTTAAACAACTCTTATTCTATCACAAACATCGGATGTTTTTAAAGAAATTTTTCAAATTCCGTCGGCGCGAAACCGTGCAGACGGTCAGAGCTAAGATATCGGGGGTTTAGAATTATGATTTGACCTTTATATCTTCAGACGCTTAATTGCGCTGAAGATGCTAAAATCTTTCTGGTTAATGTGGTCAAATAATGATGTCTAGTAATCAGTTCAAGTAAAATCCAAAATCTGACTCCCCAAAATCTCCTGCATTATATTCTGCGAGAAAAGCGGGTTAATCATCAAATTTTAAAACGGTTCCTTTCCTTTTTACCTGTGTTTTTTCCGAAAGAGCGTGGGAGACGATTGGAAGGGCTATAGTAGCGTCGCAGTAGCACTGAACCAGGCCGCCTTCTGGATTTTCTTTTCCCCATGAAACTGCCTCTTCAAACGTGCACCCCGAGAGTCCTCCCCACTGGGGGGAATCGGTTGTAATCTGGATTGCGTATTTATGAGGATAATAGGTTTCCTGCTCCCCGGTTCCCTTACGATTAAGCCCGGCCGCTCTTCCCGGAATCTTCCTGTCTTCGTAAAGAAGATCACCGGTAACGGCGAAGAGCTGAATAAAGTCTTTCGGCACTCCCCCACCTATGTAGACGACTCCGGTATCAACCACGCCCTCTCCCATCCCCATGAATTCCACGTAGTCCTGTATAGCGTCAATAGTGAGATGATGCCCCCTGCTTTTCGCGATAAGCGCCGCATCTCCGTAAGGGCTGTCAGCTATGGCGGGGCAGAAAACGGGAACTTCGTTTCTCGCGGCTGTGGCCACAATGCTGTTTATGTTCTTCTTATCTAGCCACTGTCCGCATCTTTTTAGGAATTCTCTTGAGGAATAGTTTCGGGACTCATCAAGGGTCATTATGAATTCAGCCAGAAGCTCGGTCATCTCAAGGTAGTCGGGTTCGGTTCCGTAGACGTCGTAGTAGCGGTTTATTCCTTCGGAGAAAAGCTTCGCGTCGTCCTCGTTCGGGCTTCCCTGCCAGTACGAAAAACCCATCGCCTCCACTATGTCTTCAGAGATGTTCGCGCCGGTGGGGATCAGAACGTCTATGTACCTGTTTTCAATGAGCCAGTTTATTATTTTCCACTGCCCCGTGGTGGAAAGAGAACCCGCGTAGCCGAAAAAGATCGTGAGATCCTCAGCCTCTACCATCTTGCAGAAGACATCCACAACCCTGCCCAGGTTTTTGCCCTGAAATCCCGTCTCCGCCATTTCTTCAAGCAGTCTCGAGATCGGCTTTTCGGGCGAGACCTCTATCGCCCTTACTTTTTTGCCGAGATAGCCAGAGTTGTCCTTCACGTTCTTTCTCTCCCTGCTAAACCCTTATGTCCACAAGCCTTTTAGGCACGTAGACGAAGTTTTTTATTTTCCGCCCCGCTATGTATTCCTTTACCCGGCTGTCGGAAAGAGCGATTTCCCTGGCTGTTTCCTCATCAGCGTCCGCGCTTAAGGAAATCTGGTTTCTGACCCTTGAATTCACCCTTACTGGGATGGTTATTTCCGCACTCTCAAAAGTGCTCTCGTCCCATTTTATCCACTCCTTGTCGACCAGGGTTCCGCTTTCCCCCGAAAGTTCCCAGAGTTCTTCTGCGAAATGGGGAGCCATTGGATAGATAAGCCTCGTGACCGCAAGCAGTGACGCGCGGGCATGTTCCCTTCCCACGCTTTTTTCCTTCCAAAGCGCGCTGAGTTCGTTAAAAAGCTCCATTATGGCCGAAATCGCGGTGTTGAACTTAAAGCTCTCTATGTCTTCTGTGACTTTTTTAATCGTCCGGTTTGTCGTAGCGGCGAGGGCAGCCGGTTTTCCTTTTGCCGGGTGTTCCTGGGTCTTTGTTCCGGTTTCCCGCTCGGAGAAAAACTCAACCGCAAAACGCCACACCCTGCCCAAAAACCTGAACATTCCGTTCACTCCCTGCTCGCTCCACTCAAGGTCTTTTTCCACGGGAGCGGCAAAGAGCATGAACATCCTCACGGTGTCGGCTCCGTAACGAACTATCATGTCATCGGGGTCAACCGTGTTTCCAAGAGACTTTGACATCTTCGCTCCGTCTTTTACCACCATCCCTTGGGTGAGGAGATTCGCAAAGGGTTCGTTAAGTTCGAAGACGCCGATATCCCGAAGCACCTTCGTGAAGAATCTTGAATAAAGAAGGTGAAGTATGGCGTGCTCTATTCCGCCTATGTACTGATCCACAGGAAGCCAGTAGGAAGCGCTTTTGGGTTCAAACATGCCGTCTTTAAAATCAGGAGACGCGTATCTTAGAAAATACCAGGATGACTCGACAAACGTGTCCATCGTGTCAGTTTCCCGCTTGGCGGGTCTTCCGCAGGCGGGACAGTTGGTGGCGATAAAGCTCTCAATCCCGGAAAGAGCGGGGATACGTTCTCCGTCAATATCTATTTCGAGGGGAAGTTCCACCGGAAGATCTGAGTCCGCAACCGCAACCTCTCCGCACCGCTCGCAGTACACTATCGGTATTGGTGCTCCCCAGTAGCGCTGCCTAGAGATTCCCCAGTCCCGAAGACGGTAATTGGTTTTCACTCCTCCCGTAGCGTTTTTCTGGAGAAACTCGGCTATTTTTCCGAAGGCTTCCTGCGAGGTGCACCCCGAGAGCCATTGCGAATCCCCGAGAGTCCCCTTCTCAGTAAATGCTTCTTTTCCGATATCAAAGACGCCCCCGTCGCTTGGGAATATCACCTGTTTTATCTCGAGGCCGTATTTTTTCGCGAATTCCCAATCCCGCTGGTCGTGCGCCGGAACGCTCATCACCGCTCCGGTTCCGTAGCTCATAAGCACGAAGTTTGCGGTCCATACAGGTATTTCCTCCCCGCTTATGGGGTGGATGGCGTCTATTCCGATCGGGACGCCGCTTTTTTCCATGGTCTCGATTTCCGCCTCGGAAACGGGAGCCTTGCGGCACTGGGCGATGAAATCCGCGACCTCGGGATTTTTCTTCGCCACCTCGCTTGTAAGCGGATGTTCGGGAGCAAGGGCCAGGTAGGTCACACCCATGATCGTGTCCGGACGCGTGGTGAATATCTTCAAAACGCTTTTTCCCCCGTCCACGCGGAATTCGGCCTCGACCCCCTCGGATTTTCCTATCCAGTTTTTCTGCATGGTTTTCACGGCGTCGGGCCACCCTTCCATCTTCTCAAGCTCACTCAGCAGTTCCTCTGAGTAGTTGCTTACTCTCAGGAACCACTGCGGTATTTCCTTTTTTTCGACAACCGCCCCTGAACGCCACCCCTTTCCGTCGATCACCTGCTCGTTTGCGAGCACCGTCTGGTCAACCGGGTCCCAGTTCACAACGGAAGTCTTTTTGTAGGCGAGTCCTTCACGGTGAAGTCTAGTGAAAAGCCACTGTTCCCAGCGGTAGTAATCAACATCGCACGTGGCGATCTCCCTGCTCCAGTCGTAGCTGAACCCAAGGCGCATGAGCTGTTCTTTCATCTGCGTTATGTTGGTCCGTGTCCAGGTCGAGGGATGTATGGCGTTCTGTATCGCTGCGTTTTCCGCGGGCAAACCGAAGGCATCCCATCCGATTGGGTGGAGAACGTTAAAGCCCCTGGATCTTTTGAATCTCGAGACGACGTCTCCGATCGTGTAGTTCCTCACGTGTCCCATGTGGATTCTGCCCGACGGGTAGGGAAACATCTCAAGGACGTAGTACTTTTTTCCGGAGGTTTCCTCGGAGACCCTGTAGATATCTTCTTCCGCCCAGGAATCCTGCCATTTTTTCTCGATTTCCTGCGGTCTGTATTCTCTCTCCATGCGTGAGGGGAAAGCGCCTGGCTGATTTAGTTGCAAGGTTTTCGCAAGCGCGGTCTTATTCTAATTAAAACCCGCTTCGCTTTCAAACCGTTTCGCCCCTCGGGGTGTTTGTGTTAAACTTCCTTCCCGGCAAGCCATGAGTTCCAATGAATTTTACGAGACGGCGCAGGCGCTTGAGAATTATCTTCGGTTCTGCAAGGAAATCGGGATAGGGGAGTTGCCGGCGGGGTTTGCCGCGGGAGGGACCGAAATAGAGGACACGGAGAAAAATGGAACCGCTCTTTTATCTGACCGCAGGGGGTCGCGCGGTTCATCGGTGCAGACGCTTTCCGAGATAAGGGAAGAACTCGGGGACTGCACGAGGTGCCGTCTCTGCGAGACGAGAAAGAACATAGTGTTCGGCGAGGGCAATCCCAGGGCGAGGCTCGTGTTTGTCGGCGAGGGGCCCGGAAGAGACGAAGACATTCAGGGAAGGCCATTTGTCGGAAGGGCCGGGCAGTTGCTTACGAAGATAATCCAGGCTATGAAGCTTGAGAGAAAGGACGTGTATATATGCAACGTGGTAAAATGCCGTCCTCCGGGAAACAGAAACCCGGAACCGGATGAGGTGGCAAGTTGTGAGCCGTTTCTTATAAAACAGATAGAAAGCATAAATCCAGAAGTTATAGTTTCCCTCGGAAGCGTCGCTACCGGATTGATGCTCAAGCTTAAAAACTTCAAGATGGGGCAGTTAAGAGGCACTTTTCACCAGTACGGAAACTCAAAACTTATGATTACGTACCACCCCGCAGCCCTTCTGCGAAACCCGGCTTTTAAAAAGCCCGTCTGGGAGGATATGAAGCTTGTGATGAAGGAACTCGGGATACCTATTGACGGGTGATTAGCTCAGCGGATTAGAGCACAGGCCTCCGGAGCCTGGGGTCGGGGGTTCGAATCCCCCATCGCCCGCCATGACAGCCCTTGCCGCAAAACAAAAAAACCGACTAATATAAAGTCAATTTTATATTGGTCGGAAATATCCGGGCGTTAACTCAACTGCAACCGACGGGGTTCACGCGTTATTTTCGGAGCACGGTGTACATGGTTTTTTCGTCTGACCATTTGATTTTGCCGGGGTCCTTATAGGATTCGCGGATATTTTCCCTGAATTCCGCGAGAGATCTTTCAAACTCCTGGCTCCCGTAGAGATAGAAAGTCGAATAATGCTTGCTCTGCGCTCTCTCAGTAAGTTCCTTTAGGGAATTTTCACGAGAGAGAGAGAAGGTTTTCATTTCCATGAGTTCCAGTCCCTGGGTTCCTTCGATCTCCGACTCCAAGCTGTCGGTTTTGTAAAGGTCCGATTCCTTCTGGTTAAAGGACGGAAAATGCTTTCCCCATATGCTTTTCATGCTCTGGGTCTTGGTCCTTGTGTAAATGAAAAGAAATGATCCCTTGCGCAGCACCCTTGCGCTTTCCCTTAGAAATTTTGGGGTGTTGAAAAAATGTATGGCGTTGAAGCAGAATATTGCGTCAAGCGCCTTGTCCGCGATGGGAAGCTCCTGCGCCATGGCGATTTTGGTCGCGTAGTTTCGGATGTCGTGATCGTCTAGATACTTCTCGAGGCTCTCGAGCATGAACTCGTTTGTGTCGTAGCAGTAAAGAAACAGGTCTTCCTTGCCCAGATGTTCAAAGAAAAGTCTCGCGTACCGCCCCGCTCCGGCTCCCACGTCGGCAGCCGTTATTTTCCCCTTGTCCCCTATTATCTCCTTTATGTAGAGCACGGGTTCTGAGTCGGTAACCCTCAAAGACCTGTAGACATCCGCTATCCGCGCGTAATGACTCTGTGTTTTTTTTACGAACTGTTGGCTTTTCATTTGTTCCTCTCCGGTATGAGTATGAAATTCCGATTATTGCTTGGCCGATTAAGGCTTTAACCGCGGGACTGGGGGCTCAGGATATTTTTCTGGAAACTTTCCGCGACTTCCCGAAACATGTAAGCGACCGTATCGGGAAGGTCGTCAATCCCGCACCATTTTCTTTTCCTGTCCCTTTCGTAATCTCCCGTATCCTCAATGGCCTTGGCGCGGAAAAAAGTATAGAGAATGTGTCTTTTCCCCCCTTCAATAACCATTATGTCAAGAGGCTGCTCTATTTCCACTTTGTATCCACTTTCCTCAAGACATTCCCTTTCCGCCGCCTCGGCGGGAGTTTCACCGTAATCGACTCCTCCGGCGGGAAAAACCCATGAATCATTGAGCTTTCTTGAACTCACCAGGATAACTTCGATTTCCCCGCGGCTGTTTTTCCTGTAAGCGACAACTCCGGCTTTCTGTACGGGTTTACGCATTTAGATGAGAATGTTAGCCTAAAAATCGAATATGAACAGAAAGAAAATACCATTTTTCTCGATCGGGAAAAATTTCCCGACGCGTTTCTAAAAGCGGATCCCCCTTTGAATTACAAGGGGTTTATTTTTAACCAGACTGTATAATTGTCCATTCCCTAGCGACGGAGGTTAAAGTGTCAAACAGACTTAAAGACGAAAAAAGTCCCTATCTTCTTCAGCACGCGGAGAACCCGGTCGACTGGTATCCGTGGGGAGAGGAGGCGTTTGGAAGAGCCCGGGAACTGGGAAGACCCATATTTCTTTCTATAGGATACTCGACCTGTCACTGGTGCCACGTGATGGAGCACGAATCCTTTGAGGATGCCGAGGTTGCGGGACTCATGAACGAGACCTTCGTTTCGATCAAGGTTGACAGGGAGGAGCGCCCGGATATAGACAATATCTACATGACAGTCTGTCACGTGATTTCACGGAAAAGCTGCGGCTGGCCTCTTAACATAGTCATAACGCCTGAGGGAGAGCCTTTTTTCGCCGGAACCTACATACCGAAGGAAAACCGTTACGGGAGAGTCGGAATGAAGGAACTTGTACCGGCGATAAAAGAACTCTGGGATAATAAAAAAGAAGAGGTGCTGGAATCGGCCCGGCAAATAACCGACGCAGTCTGCAGCCTGGGGGATTCTCTTCGAAAAGCCGAGACTTTCCCACTTAACGAGAAAACCCTCGATCAGGCTTACGGTTATTTTCTTTCTACCTTTGATCCCGATGAAGGCGGTTTCGGGAGAGCCCCCAAATTCCCGACTCCCCACAACCTGATGTTTTTGATGAGATACTACGGACGTATCGGGAAAGAGGTTTCTTTGAGGATGGTCGAGAGGACGCTTCTTGCCATGGGAAGGGGTGGTATATACGACCACGTGGGTTTCGGCTTTCACAGGTATTCGACCGACGCCGGATGGCTCGTCCCCCATTTTGAGAAGATGCTTTATGACCAGGCGCTTTTGGCAATCACTTACACAGAAGCATGGCAGATCACGAAAAACCCGTTTTACGAAAAAAAGGCGAGGGAAATACTCGAGTACCTGATTCGGGACATGACCTCCCCCGAAGGAGGCATTTACTCAGCCGAAGATGCCGACAGCGAAGGAGAGGAAGGCAAGTTCTATATTTGGACCGTACAGGAGATAGAGGAACTTGTGGGAGAGGAGGACGCAGAGCTTCTCTCGAAGGTCTATAATCTCTCTCTCGCCGGAAATTTCAGTGACGAGGCGACGGGAGAGCAAAGCGACAGAAACATATTTCACCTGAAAGAGCCTCTGGCCGATTCGGCCTCTCGACTCGGAATCAGCCCCGAAGAGCTTGAGAAGAGACTTGAGGACCTGCGAGAAAGGCTTTTTGCCTGCAGGGAAAAAAGAGTTCATCCCTACAAGGACGATAAGGTGCTCACGGACTGGAACGGAATAGCTATAGCGGCGTTTTCAAAGGCTGCGGCGGCTTTCGGGGAGAAAAGGTATTCTGACGCCGCGCGGGGTTCGATAGAATTCATAAGGCAAAACCTTGTTCATGACGGAAGGCTCTTTCACCGCTACCGTGAGGGTGAAGCGGGCATAATGGCAAGCGTTGATGACTATGCCTTTTTCATATGGGGGCTTCTTGAATACTATGAAAGCGTTTTCGACGAAAAATATCTCGCTTTGGCGATCTCTTTTTGCCGGGATCAGTTTGAACATTTCTGGGACGAGGAGTTTGCGGGTTTTTTCTTCACGGCCGATGACGGCGAAGCCCTGATAACTAGGCAGAAGGAAATTTATGACGGAGCACTTCCGTCCGGAAACTCGGTTTCGACGCTTAACATCCTGAAAATAGCGAGGCTGACTGCCGACCCCGAACTCGAGGACAAAGCGGCCTGTATGGCCGCGGCTTTTTCCCCGCAGATCTCAAAGCATCCCGCTTCTTTTTCAATGCACATGAACTCTCTTGATTTCATGCTGGGGCCTTCTTTCGAGATAGTCATAGCCGGGGACATAAATTCTCCCGAGACCCGCCGGTTTCTCGACGCCCTCTCCGGCGAGTACTTACCGAACAAGGTCGTGATATTAAAAGATGAAGCAAACGATAGGGAGATTTCAAAAATTGCTTCCTACACGGAAAGTCACAAGCCAGTTAATGGAAAAACCATGGCTTACGTGTGCTCGAATTATGAGTGCCGGCTTCCGACTGGCGACCCGGAGCGAATGCTTGAGCTTATAAGGGAGGGGAAAAAACAGTGAGAAAGCCTTTGATTCACTGCTCCCTGCCCCGAGGCGGTTGTTTATCTCCCAGCAGACCCCACCCCGCCGTATCGTGGAAACAAGATTTGGGTGAGATGCTGTCATGATCGAGGAAGCGCGCCGCGGCTGGGACTCGGACTTCGGACAGTTTGAGGCGGTTCACCACTCACGGATACTTGAGAGCATTGTGCGGAGCTATCCCGGATCCTCCAGTGAGGAAAAAGCCTCTTGGAAACGGAATGTGCCTACACTCCAGCGGGAAGTAGGGGAGGTTGTCAGGGTTAGCACTGACGCTGGCGTGTTCACGGCAATCCTTGAGTATGAACTGCCGATGGAATCGCGCCGTGCCGACGTAGTACTTCTGCTCCATGATGGAGTGGTAGTGGTCGAACTCAAGGGTAAGAGCGTTCCCTCCGATGCGGACATCGATCAGGCTCACGCCTACGCGCGGGACCTTTCCTGCTACCACCGGGACTGTCACGACCGCCAGGTGAAAGCGATATTGGTGCCAACCCGGATGCAGGGAAAAAGAAGGACGGAGCGCGGTGTCAAGGTTTGCTCACCGGATGAGCTTGATTCCCTGATCGCACAGTTCGGGTCGAAGAACCGCCCAGAGCCAATTACCGCCGAGCGTTTCCTGAGTGCGGATGCCTACCGGCCGCTTCCCTCGCTTGTCCGTGCCGCCCGGGAGCTTTTTCTCGAGAAGCGTCCCCCGCAGCTCTGGCGCTCCGTGGCCAACACCGATGATGCGGTCCAGGCGGCGCGGGACATCGCTTCTGACGCCTGCGCGACGCAAACGCGGCGTCTGGTCTTGCTGACCGGCGTGCCCGGTGCGGGCAAAACCCTCGTCGGACTTCGGCTCGCCCACATGCCCGGTCTCGACGACCTGGCACTGGGAGATCGGGGCGTCCCTGCAGTGTTCCTCTCCGGCAACGGTCCGCTAGTCGATGTTCTGCAGTATGTCCTCCGCTCCGCTGGAGGAAATGGACGGACCTTCGTCCGCCCGATCCGGGAATATGTCAGGCGTTACGCCCACAGGGAGAATCTTATCCCATCCGAACACGTGATGATCTTTGACGAAGCACAGCGTGCCCATGACCAAGCGCGTGCGGCCGACGTACATAAGATTGACCTTGCCGACGCGCGTTCGGAAGCAGAATACTTCGTCGATTTTGCACAGAGGGTTGCGAAGTGGTCAGTTGTGGTCGGCTTGGTAGGAAGCGGACAGGAAATTCACGTCGGCGAAGAAGGAGGTCTTGACCTCTGGGCGGATGCACTGCGGCGAAGTGCTCGGAGGGATGAATGGGTCGTGCATGGTCCGCCACAGATGAGTTCGTTTTTTGAAGGGTTGCCGTTTCAAGCTTCAGCGAATCTCAGCCTTGACGAGACGATCCGGTCGCACTTCGCATCCCGGCTGCACGAGTTTGTTGGGAGGCTGGTAAAGAAGACACCGGATCCGCGGGATGAACTGCGGCGAATCGCGCGTGTTCTTGAGGAGGAAGGGCACGACTTGCGGATCACGCGCGATCTCGACCGGGCAAAACGGTATCTTTACGAACGCTATGGCAACTACCCCGAGGCGCGGTTTGGGCTGATGGCCTCAAGCCGCGACAAGGATCTTGCCGGTTTCGGCGTCCCCAATGATTATCAGTCGACTAAGCGGGTAAAGTTCGGACCATGGTACAACGACGACGAAGATGCGACCGGCTCGATGTCGTGCCGGCATCTGCGGGACTGCGTTACAGAATTTGGAGCCCAGGGACTTGAGCTTGATGCGGTTCTTCTGGCGTGGGGCACGGATTTCGTGTTAGAGGGTGGGAGCTGGTCAAACGCCAGAGCTAGGGGGTACAGAAAGAGCGGAAAATCCAAGGTTTACGACCCGCACCAGCTTCGGGCCAACGCTTACCGAGTGCTTCTGACCCGTGGGCGGGACGCGCATGTGATCTTCGTGCCAGAGCACCCTGCCCTCGAAGAAACTTGGACGTTTCTACGAGCGAGCGGATTCAGGGAACTTGCCGGTCCGCCCGAAGATGCTTGAGTGCCCAGTTTTCCTGATGTGTCCAATTCACCGTACTGTGCGTATGAAATTTTTTTTTGTTCAGACTGTTGCATTTGTGAAAACTACTCCTATAATCTATGTAAAATTTTTCCAGGGGGGGGGGAAATGAACAATAGAAGGAAAGAGAAAAAAGTAAGAGATCTTGTCGAGATGATGCAGGATCCCGACGGTTCCGGCTACATCGGAAGCGACTGCGACGCCATGGAGCTTTACGAGCAGGAGCTTGAGGAGATGGAGGGAGCCGACAGCCTTTACGACGGGGAACTTGATTTCAACTGAGCTTCCTGCTCAAGCCCCCGCATTTTTCTGATATGCACAAGCAGTACCGATATAGCGGCGGGCGTTATACCTGAAACGCGGCTTGCCTGCCCTACCGATTCGGGTTTTATCCTTGATAGTTTCTGAACGATTTCATTTGAAAGTCCGGGGATGCTTCCGTATTCGAACGTCTCCGGGATTTTCATGTCCTCGAATTTTTGTAATTTCCCGACTTCTTCTTTCTGTCTTTTTATGTAGCCCTCGTATTTTACTTCCATCTCTATCTGAGCTCCCAGTTTCGGGGAAATGTCCGGATTCGCGGCGGAGTCGATAAAGCTCAGCATTTCATAGGTGAAGCCGGGTCTTCTGAGTATCTCCTTCAGGCTCTGGGGCTTTTTGATTTTCTGGGAGCCAAGATTCTCAAGAATCCTGTTTGTCTTTTCATTAGGAAATACCTTTTTGTTCTCAAGTCTCGCAAGTTCGTTTTCAAGGGCGGTTTTCCTGGTCCGGAATCCCTCTATTCGCTCGTCGCTGAGAAGTCCTATACCGTGCCCCAACTCCCCGAGTCTTAGGTCGGCGTTATCTTCCCTCAGTATAAGTCTGTACTCGGCCCTTGAAGTGAACATCCTGTAGGGTTCGTCGACTCCTTTTGTGACTAGGTCGTCAACCAGGATTCCTATGTAGGCCTCTGAACGTCCGAGCACAAAGGGATCCTTGCCCTTTATCTGAAGCGCCGCGTTTATGCCCGCTATGAGTCCTTGGCTCGCCGCTTCCTCATAGCCCGTAGTTCCGTTTACCTGTCCTGCGAAGAAGATGTTCGCGAGAAGTTTCGATTCAAGATTCATTCCGAGCTGGGTAGGGTCGAGAAAATCGTATTCGACCGCGTACCCCGGCCTCATTATTTCCACGTTGCGAAGACCTTCCATAGTTCTTGAGAACTTGTGCTGAACCTCGATGGGAAGGCTGGTTGAAATTCCGTTGGGATAAATTTCATAGGTGTTTCTTCCCTCCGGTTCAAGAAATATCTGGTGACGGTCCCGGTCGGGAAACTTTACCACCTTGTCTTCTATTGAAGGGCAGTACCTTGGTCCTATTCCCTTTATGAGACCGGAGTAAAGAGGAGACTTGTCGATGTTTTCGTTTATTACGCGGTGGGTTTCCTCGTTCGTATAGGTTATGTAGCACGGCATCTGATCTGTGGTGATCTTTTCGGTGGAAAAGGAAAAAGGCACAGGATCCTCATCTCCGTCCTGTCTTTCAAGCTTGTCCCAGTCGATAGTTCTTCCGTCAAAGCGCGGAGGGGTTCCGGTTTTAAGCCTGCCCGTGGTAAAACCCAGGTCCGCAAAGGAATTCGATATGGCTCCCGCGGCGGCTTCCCCCGCCCGGCCCGATGAAATCCGGGTGAGCCCTATGTGTATGAGTCCCCCGGGAAACGTTCCAGGGGTAACTACGACGGTGTCTGAGAAAAACTTCTCTCCTAGGGCGGTTTTAACCCCCGCGACTTTCTTGCCGTCGACCAAAAACTCCTCGACCATCGCCTGTTTTATCTCTATGTTGGGTTCGCTCTCAAGGGCCTTTTTCATATAGGTTCTGTAGCTTTGGCGGTCGGCCTGTATCCTGGTTGCCTGAACTGCCGCTCCCTTTCGGGTGTTCAGTCTTCTGAACTGTATGGCTGCGGTGTCGGCAGCTTTTCCCATCTCGCCGCCAAGCGCGTCTATTTCCTTTACCAGATGTCCTTTTCCGACGCCTCCTATTGAAGGATTACACGACATGAGCCCGATAGTGTCTATATTCGCCGTGAGAACCAGGGTAGTACAACCCATCCTGGCTGCAGCAAGCGCCGCCTCGCACCCGGCGTGGCCGGCTCCGATCACTATAACTTCGTATTTTTTTGAACTTAGAATAGACATTTTTCTAAATCACCCGAGGGATTTTCAGTGCCAAGTATAACCGTCAAAACCCGACGGATAAATGAAAGGTGGACTCAGATTTTTCTCACATGTTCTAAACTAAATACAAAGATGATTGAAATCTTGTTTACGATGAATGCTTTTGGAAATCTTTTTGAAAGGTTAGACGGAGATTGCGTTCTTCTATGTGTAGATTGACCGAAACATATACAATCGTTAGAATTCTAGGAATGATTTGTCCTCAATTCTTGGAATTTGTATCTTCAGTTAGAGAAAGACTCCGCAAAGGCGCATTCCCAAATGAAGCATCAGTCAGTATGTCAATTGTTCTTCCGGTTCTTAAACATCTGGATTGGGATATTACAGACCCTTCATATGTATATCCAGAGTATCCGCTTGAGGGGCGTAAGGTTGATTACGGCCTCAAGATCTCTGAGGGGAAGCAAGAAGGTTTGCGATGCATAATTGAAGTCAAAGCTGTGGGGAATATAATAGATGCCGATCGCCAGCTTTTTGAGTATGCATTTCACGCGGGTACTCCTCTAGCTATTCTTACTGACGGAAGGCTTTGGAGATTCTATCTCCCCCTGGTTGCTGGAAAATATAAGGAAAGACTTGTCCGCACTCTGGATTTCGAGGAGCACCCGACCGAGGAGGTGATTGAAGGATTGGTGCGTTATATCTCCTTTGGTAATACGCGTTCTGGGCAAGCCAAGAAAAATGCGGAGAATGATCTTTACGAGCGTATTACCAAGGTTGAAGCAAAAGAAAATATTTCGACCGCTTGGGGAAACTTGTTGGATGGAACTTCTGACAAACTCGTTAATCTCTTGATTGAGGAAACATCGCTGATTTCATCTGCCCCAGAAAGATCAGATGTGGAGAAATTCCTGAAAAATCTCAAAAACGTTGAATCTGGACCTAAACCTGTTTCTCGAAAAAAGTTGAAAGATCCCAAACCTGAGAAACTGCAAAAAAGATCTAGCAAGGAAATTCAGTTTTTTTTGCTGGGTGAAAAATACACGGAGACTAAGGCAATAAATGCATACGTAAAGATCATGAAAATGCTTGCAACTAAGGACAAAGATTTTATTACGCAGTTGGCTCCACAAACCGCAAGCAGAAAGAAGAAATGGTTATCTCAGAATCGTAAGGATATGGTAAATTATGAAAGAGCTAAAGAGATTTCTGCGGGCTGGTGGTTAGACACTAATTTGTCAAATGAAAGCAAGATCAAGAGATTGCAAATGGCTTGTAAAGTTGCTGGGATTCTTTTCGGGAGACCGAGAGGACTGAAAATCACCTTCTAATCAGAGAATTAATCCTTTCCGTTGAATTTACCACTACCGGTATTATTATATCTTCTGTAAGGGGAAACCACGGTTTTTCCGGGGAAATGGAAAATATTTCGGAGGCGTCTTTAGAAAATGAATACTCTTAAAAGTCTTTTTCTGCTGGCTTTTCTCTCTGCCATCCTGGTTTTGGTAGGAGGTGTGATCGGAGGGAAAAACGGTGCCATGGTGGCGCTTGTTCTTGCCGGGGTGATGAATTTCGTAAGCTACTGGTGGAGCGACAAAATCGTTCTCAGGATGTACAAGGCAAGTGAAGTTGGAAGGGACGATGCTCCTGAACTTTACTCCGACGTCGAAGAACTTGCCCAGATAGCCGGACTACCGATGCCCCGGGTCTATGTGATTCCCGAACAGGCTCCAAACGCCTTTGCCACGGGACGGGATCCGCACCATTCAGCCGTCGCGGTCACTCAGGGAATCATGCGTCTTTTAAACCGGAGTGAGCTTAAAGGTGTAATCGCTCATGAACTTGCGCATATAAGAAACAGGGACATACTGATCGGTTCCGTAGCGGCGACAATCGCAGGTGCTATCACCTATCTTGCCTACATGGCGCAGTTTGCGGCCATTTTCGGAGGAGGTAATAGAAGAGGCGGCGGAATGCTGGGACTTCTGGCCATGGCAATTATCGCCCCTATGGCTGCCATGATCGTAAGGATGGCTATATCGAGAACTAGGGAGTTCGGAGCGGACAAAACCGGGGCCGAGATATGCGGAAACCCTCTTTATCTTGCCGACGCGCTTAGAAAACTTCAGGTGGGAGCGTCAAGAATTCCCCTGCAGGTAAGCGAGCAGGCGGCCGAGAGTACGGCTCACATGATGATAGTGAGTCCAATGATCGGGGGAGGTTTTGCAAAGCTTTTCAGCACTCATCCTCCGACGGAAGAGAGAGTTGCTAGGCTGGAAGCCATGGTTGGCGGCGCGCGTTGATCTTGAAGAACCCGTGGAAACAGGCACGCGAAACAGATACCGGATCTTTCGTAAATGTTTTCTTGAACTTTCGGCGATTAGTGTCCTGGCGTTGGTAATGGGCGGCGCCGTTTACGCTGGGAGCACCGGGCGAATACATGGGTCGAATGCTGGCTATGAAGTGCGTTGGGGGTATGAGGGTGAAAGTGCGCCGCGCAATTGGAGTAAGTTAAACCCCGAATTCAGGATATGCGGTCTGGGAGAATTTCAGTCTCCCGTGGATATCAAGCCCACTTTTTCAGCGGACCTGCCCGATTTGGCGTTTGATTACGAAAATTCTCCGCTTGAAATTCTTAATAACGGTCACACCGTGCAGGTGAATTTCCCCAAAGGCGGTACTTTAAAGGTGGATGGCGCCGCCTATCATTTGCTGCAACTCCATTTCCACACCCCGAGTGAAAATACCGTAAACGGCAAGCCCTATTCCATGGAAATGCATCTTGTGCATAAGACGGAGAGCGGGGCCCTAGGGGTTGTCGGTGTAATGATTGAGGAAGGCAAATCCAGCGCGGCGGCCGAAAAAATCTGGCGGTACTTGCCGCTGCGCGAAGCCGACGCGGTTATTCATAAAGATGTCATGGTGAATGCGGCGGAGTTGCTGCCCGGCGATTTGCGTTATTATCGATTTATGGGGTCACTCACCACCCCGCCCTGTACCGAGGGCGTGAACTGGTATGTGCTTCGCGAGCCGGTTTATTTTTCCAAAAGGCAGATTGAAAAATTCAAGCGGGCTTTTTCTATGAACGCGCGTCCGGTGCAGCCTCTGAACTCACGAATGATTGTTTCGGAATAAGCCGGAGTGACCACGTAGCTTTTTCGTCATTATCGGACGTCCGCCTGCAAACTCGGGACTGACGATGAGATTGCGGCTATGTTAGATGTCAGCAGGAGAGAAGTGGATCGAGTCGTTTCAACTCTCCATCTTGACTATGACAAAGGTGTGGAAGTCAGTCTTCCCGGCGAGTAGTGGATGGGTGCTCAAGAAAGAACACGCGTCGTCGTTATGCGAACTATTTGGAAGCGAGAATCCTTTTTTACGCGCGTTCCATGCCGACCGCGTAGAACCGTCACGTCATCGTACATTACCGACTTTACTGATACAATATTTTAATGATATACCGCTCCGGGGTTACTCTGGGACAGCGATTCGGACTTGAAGGGAAAGTGAAAACCGCTACCGGAGCAGTTTGCGTGAAGATAGAATTTTCTTGTGGAAAAACCGGCAGACATGAAAACAAGACCGCTTATCGGCATAACGACTGACCTCGAGGACAAATCCAATCTTATAGAGTCTGCCTACTCAAAAACAGTTGAGTTCTATGGTGGTGCGCCGGTTCTGATCCCCACAGTTGCTGAATCTTCAAGCTCGAATTTCCTGTTCAACATAGTCTCCGCAATCGACGGGCTCTTGATACCGGGTTCAAGAGATATGGACCCGAAATTCTACGGCGAATCCCCGCACTCCGCCATAAATCCGATGAGCCCCGAGAGAACGGAAACGGAATTCAGTGTCCTGCGCCTTGCGCTCAAAAGAGATATGCCGGTTCTCGGGATATGCGGAGGCATGCAGTTTATAAATGTCTTCCACGGGGGTTCGATTCACCAGGACATAAAAGCGCTTTTACCCGACGCGCTTTGTCACGAGGGGGGCGAGGTTCACGGCGTCACGGTTTTTGAGGACACGTTTTTCGGCGGTTTTACAAAAGGGAAGGAATTTGAGATAAAAAGCTACCATCACCAGGCGATAAACAGGGTGGGAGAGGGTCTTCGGGTAAGTGCTCTGGCCCCGGACGGAATAGTCGAGGGGTTTGAGTCCCCCGACGGCCGCGTCATGGGTTTTCAATGGCATCCTGAGCTTGAGCGGACCCGGCTCTCAGAGCTGATTTTCACCCGGTTCCTCTCCGAGGCCGCGCGGACGGCGGACGCTTCCCCTAGTATCGGGTAATTTTATCTGCGTATTTTTGCCCAGGGGAGCCTTCAGGTTGAAGTTCATAAGCATAGTTGGTGCGCGAGAGCACAATCTCAAGAACATAGACGTCAAGATACCGAGGCGCAGCTTTACCGTTGTCACGGGAGTGAGCGGTTCGGGAAAGTCTTCTCTGGTTTTCGACATACTTTTTGCCGAGGCGCAGAGAAGATTCATGGAGTCACTTTCCTCTTACGCCAGGCAGTTTGTGGAAAAGCTTGACAAGCCGGACGTTGATTTCGTCGAGGGTCTTTCCCCTTCCGTTTCGGTCGATCAGAAAACTTTTCACAGAAACCCGCGCTCAACCGTTGGGACTATAACGGAGATATATGACTACATGCGTGTGCTTTTCTCCGTAGTCGGAGAACCGCACTGCTATGAGTGCGGGGAAGAAATATCCTCCCAGACCCCCTCGAGCATGATCGAGAAGATTTGCGAAGAAGCTGGCAGGAAACCCCTGAGCGTGTATTCCCCTGTAGTTCAGGGAAGAAAAGGAATATACAGAAAAGAGCTTGAGGACATGAGGAGGGAGGGTTTTCTGAGGGTGAGAATTGATGGAGAGACCTACGACCTTGAAGACGATATAGAACTTTCCCGCAACAAAAAACATACTATCGAACTTTTGGTGGACAATATAGTTTTGCGGGGGGAGAGGTCCCAAAAAAGGCTTACGGACGCGGTTTCTCTCGCTCTTAAAAGGTCGGGCGGGCTTTTGAAATGTGAGATCGAAGACGGGAAAACTATTACTTTCAGCGAACATTTTTCCTGCCCCCGCTGCGCGATAAACTACCCCGAGATATCTCCCAGGCTTTTTTCTTTTAACAGTCCCTACGGCGCATGCGCTAACTGCCATGGGCTTGGGTTCGAGACGTTTTTCGATCCCGAACTCATAGTGGAAGACCCAGGGAAATCACTTTCCGAAGGAGCGATCAAGCCGTTTGAGGATTCGAAATATCTTGCCCGGATACTCAAGGGACTCTCCGAGCATTACGGGTTCCCGCTCGACATGCCGTTTTCCAGGCTTTCCGCTCTGCACAAAGAAAAGATACTGTACGGCTCAGGGACGGAGAGTATAACCTTCAGGAAAGCGAGGAGGGGAAGACTAAGGGAATACGCCGCGACTTTCCCGGGAATCGTCGGCATGCTCACTGAGTGGTACTCACAGACCCAGTCGGAAGAACTTCGGGAAAAACTCTCAAAATATATGAGGACGGTTCCCTGCAGAACATGCGACGGAGCCAGGCTCAATAAGATTGCCCTTTCCGTGCTTTTCAAGGGAAAGACCATATCGGATCTTGTGGGGATGGCGGTTTGCGACCTCATCCCTTGCTTCGGATCTCTTGAGCTCTCCGAGAGAGAGAGAAAGATCGCGGGAGAAATAATAAAGGAGATCTCTTCCCGGCTCAGTTTTCTGGGCGACATAGGACTTGGTTACGTGAGTCTTGACCGCACGGCTCCTACTCTTTCGGGTGGAGAGGCTCAGAGGGTGAGGCTTGCTACACAAGTAGGCTCCAAGCTTACGGGAATAACTTACGTGCTTGACGAACCTTCAATAGGACTTCACCCGAAGGACAACGCAAAGCTTGTTGAGACGCTAAAGAGCATAAGGGACATGGGCAACACGGTAATTGTCGTCGAGCATGACGAGGAAACTATAAAGAGCGCGGATTTCGTGCTCGACGTTGGCCCGGGGGCTGGCGAGCTTGGAGGCGAGGTTGTCTGCTCGGGAAGCGTCAGGAAAATTACCCGCTGCGACGGTTCAGTTACCGGAAGATACCTTTCGGGAAAAAAGAAAATTCCGGTGCCTGCCTCAAGACGATCCTCCGACGTCCGGGTCGGGGTGCGGGGAGCCCTTGGGAACAATCTAAGGGAACTCGACGTCGATTTTCCTCTCGGAACGTTTATATGCGTTACGGGAGTTTCGGGTTCGGGGAAAAGCACTCTTGTCGTTGATACTCTTTACAGTGGTCTCTCAAGAAAGCTTAACAAAAGCCGAAACCGCGTCGCTCCCCACGGAGAAATTATCGGCACCGAAAATCTCGACAAGGTCATCAAGGTCGATCAGAGTCCGATAGGCAGAACCCCGAGATCAAACCCCGCAACTTACACCGGGGTGCTTACCGAGATAAGAAAAATCTTCTCCATGCTTCCTGAGTCGAAGGTGATGGGATACGGGCCGGGTAGGTTTAGTTTTAACCTCTCGCAGGGAAGTTGCGCTGGGTGCGGGGGAAGTGGAACCGTGCGGATCGAGATGCATTTTCTCCCTGACGTTTATGTAACGTGCGAGGTGTGCGGAGGCAAAAGATATAACGACGAGACCCTGAAGATCAGATACAAGGGTAAGAACATATCGGACGTTCTTGAGATGACCATAAAAGAGGCGGTGGGATTCTTCGAGAACATTCCAAAGATTTCGGGCAAGCTCAAGGTGCTAAACGACGTCGGCCTCGGTTACGTAAGATTGGGTCAGCGGGTAACGACTCTTTCCGGAGGGGAGGCGCAACGTATAAAGCTTGCCAGGGAGCTTGGGAAAAAAGCCTCTGGAAAGACCCTCTACATACTTGACGAACCATCGGTCGGGCTTCATTTCGATGATATACAGAAGCTTGTTTCGGTAATACAAAGGCTTGTGGATCTCGGAAACACCGTTGTTGTGATAGAACACAACCTAGACATCATAAAATGCGCGGATTATGTGATTGATCTCGGTCCTGGAGGTGGAGAGGCTGGAGGAGAGCTTGTGGCCTGCGGTACCCCCGAGCAGATATGCGGGGTCAGCGGTTCACATACGGCTTTTTATCTTGAAGGTGTTTTAGAAAATGGGCTTGCGGGGAGTTAAAAATTGGAAATAGTGCAGTCTATAATCCTCGGAGTCATACAGGGAATAACCGAGTTTTTCCCCGTAAGCAGCACCGCTCATCTGTTTCTGGTTCCATGGCTTTTTTCCTGGCGGGACCACGGTTTGCCTTTCACGGTTGCGCTTCACATAGGAAGCCTCTTTGCGATCCTTTACTGCTTTAGGGGTGAACTTGCGCTCATAATACGGGAGTTTTTCCACGGTCTAGGATCTTTTTCGTTCGAGGGTCGCCAGAATGGAAAAACTGGTGTCTACCTCGTAATTGCCACGCTGCCCGCGGTTGCGGCAGGATTTTTGTTTGAGGGGTACGCATCCGGTGTGCTTCGCGGTCCGGTTCCGGTTGCCGCATTTCTTCTGGTTTTCGGTGTGCTTCTTTACATCTCGGACAGAAAGACGACCGCGAAGAAGACTCTTCGGGACATGAACCTTATCGATGCGCTTTTTTTCGGTGTGGCGCAGGCTTTTGCGATTCTGCCCGGAGCTTCAAGAGCGGGCGTTACGATTACCGGAGGGCTTTTCAGAAACTACAGAAGAGACGAAGCTGCGCGGTTTTCATTTCTTCTGGCCATACCTGTCATAGTGGCGGCCGGAGTTTTTGAAATCAGGTATCTCGGGTACGCGGAGATGTTCAGGTGGTCTTTTGCTCTCGGTGTGGCAACTTCTTTTATCTCGGCACTTTTCGCCATCCGGTTTCTGCTGGGTTACGTGAGGACAAGATCATTTGCTCTTTTTGTGGTTTACAGAGTGATTCTTTCCGCTGTAATAATTGCGGTGTATTTATGGGCGCTTGAATAATTATGCTTGTAAGTCCGGTGAAGTGTAAAAATAACTTTTTAGAGGGCTTCAGTTAAACCGGATTCGGGAAATGCCGTTTTTTCGCTTGAGTGAAATTTGGTCTGCTAACTTATATGTTTTTTCGGGAAACGGTTTTTTTTACCGCCTGCAAGACTGCTTCGTGGATGGCACCGTTTGTCGCTAAGATCCCTTTGTTTTCGTGGAGTTTTTTGCCGACGGAGAAATCAAGCGGTTTACCTGAAGAGTCCGTAACAGTTCCTCCGGCTTCCTTGACGATTATGTAGCCCGCTGCGTGATCCCATATGTTTTCCTTGTAGTCTTTTTGCGGCGGCAGGCGAAGGTAAATGGAAGTGTCCCCCCTGGCTAAAACTGCGTATTTGCACTGGCTGTCCATTCTTAGAGGTTTTGCGCTTATATCAAGGAACCGGGCGATTTTTCCCGAGAATTCATAGGATGAATCCGGAGCTTTAACCGATTCGCACATGATGGAGTCCGAGGCTTTTTTAACGCCTGATACCGAAATGCGCGTCTGCGTGCCCCCCGAGAGTCCGACTTGGTAGGACCCCAGGCCCTTTTCGGCAAAGAAGATGAATCCCTTTTCTCCGCCTGTGCTACCGCTTGCGTCCGGTCCCAGTTCCGGACACCCCAGGATTCCGAGAACGACTTCTCCATCCTCAATCAGCGCAAGCGCGATTGCGTACTGGCGTTTCGCGAGAAAGCCTTTGGTTCCGTCAATCGGATCAAGCGTCCAGAAATTCCCATGGCCTCCGCCTCCGTGATTTCCTCTGTTGATGATATGCAGTATTTCGTCTGAGTTTTTTTCGGGCAGAAGTCTCCCAAGATGATTTCTGAGTTTTTCCCCGCAACCGCCCTCAAGACAAAGGGAAGATTCCTCGGCGACTATGGGAATTTCGGGGAAAGCGGCCGTGAGTTCCTCGTTTATTAACGCCTGCACGAAAAAATCCGCAAGGGTGACCGGAGAATCATCAGTTTTATAAAGTGCTTCGCGGAACTCGGGTTCCCCGCTCATTTGCGCGCAGGCCCTTGCCGCTTTGGTTACCGCGCCCAAACCCACCTTTTTCTCCAGTTCAAAGCCCATTTCTCTCAGATCCGTGCTTAGAGCAAAGTCGTAACGGGTTTTCAGATTTTCGTTGTGAATGTCGGGTTGCCCGGGGAAATTTCAAAATCGACTCCCGCGTGACAAAGCGCTATTCCGTCTCCATCTTTAAGAGTGTATCTGGCTTCCGAGTGGTTTAAGTCCACCTCTATCAGATTTCCCAGAATTGTGATGGAAAAATCGAGCCTCAGCATTTCTTTGGGCAGACTGGGAGAAAACTCGGGTTTTTCCCCCGTGTTGGCGAGCCCGGCGAATCCGAAGACAAACATCATCCACGTCCCCCCCATGGAGGCTATGTGGCAGCCGTCAACGGTGTTTCGTCCCATGTCTCCGAGATCCATGAAAACCGCGTATTCCGCGTATTCCATCGCCTTGTCCATGTGTCCGACCTTGGCGGCCACTATTCCCTGTATGCAAGCGGAAAGCGAGGAGTCTCCCGTGGTGAGAGGATCGTAGTAATCGAAGTTTCGTCTTTTCTCCTCCTGCGAGAACTCCTTTTCTAGAAGGAACATTGCGAGCACGAGATCTGATTGCTTAATCACCTTATGGCGGTAAATGACCAGCGGATGGTAGTGCAGTAGTACCGGATATTTATCTTCCGGCACATTTTCAAAATCCCATTTTTCCTTATTCAGAAAATAGTTGTCCTGAGGATGGATTCCGAGTTTTTCGTCATACGGTATGTACATGAGCCGGGCAGCTTTTTCCCAGCCCTTGATTTCCGAGGTGCGGAAGTCGGTTTTGTGGGCGAGGCTTTTGAAAAGCTCGGGTTCGGTTTCCTTGAGTTTTTCTATAGTGGCGGCGGTGAGTCTTAGGTTCTCCCGGGCCATGAGATTCGTATACGTATTGTTGTTTACCACAGTGTTATACTCATCCGGGCCCGTAACGCCGTGTATTTCGAATTTTCCTTCTCCAGAGTTTGAGTAGAATCCAAGGTCGCTCCAGAGCCTAGCCGTTTCAATCAGAATTTCTGCTCCGTACTTGGAGACGAAATCGTGGTTTCCCGTCACGTTTACGTATTTTCTCAGCGCATAGACGATATCGGCATTTATATGGTACTGTGCGGTTCCAGCCGCGTAGTAAGCAGATGCCTCTTCCCCGTTTATGGTTCTCCAGGGAAACATCGCTCCTTTCTGGTTAAGCCTCCTTGCGTATTCCCTCGACTTATCAAGCATGCTGTAGCGAAACTTAAGAAGGTTCTCGGCGATTATCGGCGAGGTATAGATGAGAAAAGGCATCAAGTATATTTCCATGTCCCAGAAGTAGTGACCGTCATAACCCGCTCCGGTCAGTCCCTTGGACGGCACCCCGGCTCCTTCAACCCTTACCGACGACTGATATATCTGGAAAAGGCTGAATCTTAGCGCCTGCTGAAAAGACACGGTCTGCTCATCGCTGTCCATCTCCACGCGCACGTCGCTTCTGTCCCAGAATTCATCGAGATACTTGCGCTGCCCCTCAAGCAGATCTGAGAACCCGAACTTCTTGGCTCTTTTGAGGCTTCTTCTCGCCCTCTCTCGAAGCTCCTCGTTTGTGTGCGGCGCGGTTCTGGTTGTGTGATATGTCATGTACTTGGTAAGACTTATTGGTTCTCCCTTGCGTGCATCGACCATGAAAACCACTTTTCCGCGGTCATCTGCCGCCCTGCTTGTATAGGAAAAATCGCAGTTTGTCTCTAGCGTGTGCTCAATTCCCGAGGTGATAGTCATCTTGCTGTTTCGGGTTGAGTGGCAGAGAATCACGCTTGTGTCCTGCACATCGTTCAGGCACGGTTCCAGAACCCGGTGTTCAAGCCTGCTCGCCCTTCGCGGATCTCCTCCGTTACCTTGCCCCTGCAGTTCTTCCTCACCTTCTGCGTAGTTTTCGTGGTCAATTATTTCCGAAGATATGATCACGGGGGCCTTATCGTTAAGGACCGTTACTTCATAAGATATGGCGGCGAGGTGGCGGTGCTCCATTGAAACCAATCTTTTCGACCTTATCGATATCTGTTTTCCTGAGAACATTTCCCATATGATGTTTCTCTCGACCACACCGTTTCTCATGTCAAGGAACCGCTCGAAGTGAAGAAGGGTAGCTGTTGGCATGTAAAAGGGTTCATCGTCCACGTAAAGCTTGATTATCTTCGAGTCCGGCACATTCACTATGGTTTGTCCCATCTTCGTGAAACCGAAGGCCTCCTCTCCGTATATGATGGGCCATGATTCGTGAAAACCGTTGACTATAGTGAAATTCTGATAGTTGGGCCTCCCCTCTTCAAAAGCTCCCCGCATTCCTATGTAGCCGTTTGAAGTGCAGAAGATGGTTTCCGCAAGTCCGATCAGTTCAGGATAAAACTGCTTTTCGGTTATCCTCCACGGATCCGGGGAATATATGTGCCGCGCCGTGTATATGCCCTTTTTCTCTCTTTTTATCATGTCGATTTTCCCCCCGCTCTATCCTCCAAACCCGAGCTCTCCCAGGTCGCTGACGACTACATCTGCCCCGTTTGAAAGCAGCTCTTTTTCGTTTTGTTTCCTCGCGATGCCGATTACGAGTCCGAAGCCCCCCCGCGCGCCCGCTGCAACTCCGGCAGCCGCATCCTCAATAACGATACTCCTTTGAGGCTCGCTTCCAAGCGCCGAAGCGGCTTCAATAAACGTATCCGGCTCAGGCTTTCCCCGAAGATTTTTTTCGGCCGCCGTGACCCCGTCAACTGTAACCTCGAAAAGGTTTTCTATTTCCGTGGCCTTCATCACGGCCCGGCAGTTTCTGCTTGAAGATACGACTGCCAGGCGAAACCCGGCTTCCTTGAGATTGTGCGCAAGCGCGACGGATGTTTCGTAGACCCCAGGCGAATCTTTTCCAAGAGTTTCCTTAAACAACCGGTTCTTCCGGTTTCCGAGTCCGAAAACAGACAACTCGCCCGGAGGGGCACTTCTATTACCCTCGGGAAGTTCTATTCCGCGCGAGAGCAGAAAACAGCGTACGCCTTCATAGCGGGGTTTGCCGTCTACATGCTCAAGGTAATCGGCCGTTTCGCTGAAGGGAATGAAGTTTCCCCCCCGCTCGGTTGCCCAGGCGCGAAGAAACTCGTCAAACGTTTTTTTCCAGCAGGCCGAGTGAATCTTTTCGGTTGTTGTAATCACTCCGTCAAGATCGAAAAGAACCGCGTCGTAGGTGCTTTTTGAGAAAATGTTTTTCCCGTTTTGAAGCTCTGCCTCGATTGCGTGTGTTTTCATGTTCGTTTTTTCGGTCAGGGGTCTCGGTAAGGCTGTTTTCGCCGTGGGTTAATTATACAGCATATTCCCGACGAAAAACCACACGGAACCAGGTCAGGTTTTAATCGTACTTTCATGCCACATTTTTTGAAATCGAGCTCTTTTTATGATAGTTTGATAGTTTCTTTGAGCTTGGCCCCATCGTCTAGGGGTTTAGGACGCAGCCCTCTCAAGGCTGAAACACGGGTTCGAATCCCGTTGGGGCTACCAATTCCGCTTTTTTTTTTCGACGAAGTTCTCTTTCTTTTCTGTGCCTTATAATCTGGGACAACGAAAAAAGTCACCTGAAAATTGACGCAACTACCCATGATGTTTAAACTAACCTTGGGGCGGGGCTTTTGCCTCAATAAACACCAAGGAGATATGCAATGAAACTTAAGGGTAAATCTGCGATAATCACGGGCGGGAGCTTGGGAATAGGACAAGTCACGGCGCTTCTTTTCGCAAACGAGGGCGCCGATGTTCTGATAACCGGCAGGACTGAGAGTACTCTCGTGGAAGCTGCCGAACTGGGCAAGGACGCTCCCGGCAGAATAGAGTATCTTGTAAGTGACGTGTCGAAGGAGCAGGACTGCAAGGAGGCGATTGAACACGCCATAGAGCTTTTCGGCAAAATTGACATACTGTTTAATAACGCCGGGGTACTTCCTCTTGCTATTACTCACGAAACCTCCGTTGAGGACTGGGATCAGGTGTTCGCTATTAACGTAAGGGGCACTTTCCTGATGTCCAAATTCTCAATTCCGCACATGATCGAACATGGAGGAGGAACGATAATTAACAATTCCTCCATACTGGGAATTAAGGCCATACCGGGCACAGCGGCGTACAACTCTACTAAAGGAGCGGTGTCGCAGCTTACAAGAAGCATGGCCCTTGAGTATGGGGCAAACGGCATCAGGGTAAACTCCATATGTCCCGGTACCACCTTGACTCCAATGGTGGTGGCTTTCCTTGATGATTCACCTCCGGAGCTTGAGCAATTCCTGAAGGGACTTCAGCCTATAACCGGACACTTGGGCCGCTTCGCTACTCCCGAAGAAATGGCGCACGCGGTACTTTTTCTCTGCGACACCGAGAATGTAGCGTATATGACGGGAGCGGAACTTTCGGTTGACGGCGGCTGGATAGCTAACTAGAGCGTTTTCATCCCAGACCCGTCAGTCGGTATCGGTGTCTGTAAGGGTTATATCCGCCAGCGATCCGTACGCGGCCGAAAGAGTCTTTCTTATAAAGGCTTCGGGGTCATTTGTTTCGGTTTCAACGAGGATTTCTCCGCGGCTCTCAAGAGAGCCTCGAAAATCTTCCGTGGGCGGGTTTTCGTTTCCCTCGCATGTTGAGCTGTTAAGAATAAAGAGAACCTCTGTTTTCTCCCCGCTCTTCACTTCACAGTCCACCGACACTATCCCCTCGGGGACTTCTATGTCGGCTACGTACCTTAGGGTTTGCTCTTGCATTTTCAGCAGACTCAGCCGGTTGAGAACTCAAGCGAATGGGGAAACGGGAATTTCGTGGATTCCTCCTTCAAACTGAACTCTTCGAAGGTTGTTGCCCCCATTTCCTTTAACCTCGAAATCAACTCTTCGATTATTACCTCGGGGGTTGACGCCCCGGAGCTTATTCCCACCGTCATGTCCCGCTCAAGCGTTTCCACGTCGCCGAGCCCTTCTGTATCTTCAATAAGGTAGGCATCTCTGACTCCGCACGATTTGGCTACTTCGACCAGCCTGTTTGAGTTTGAACTTTCGGGTGATCCCACGATGAAGATGACATCTGATATCTCGGCAAGCTTCTTTACGGCGTCCTGGCGGTTCTGGGTCGCGTAGCAGATATCGAGTTTCGAGGGCTTTGCGATTTTCGGAAACCGTTTTTCAAGCGCGGTCACAATTTCTTTAGTGTCGTCGACGCTGAGGGTGGTCTGTGTCACATAGGCTACTTTTTCAGGATTCGGGATGTTAACCGAAAGGGCCTCGCTTACCGATTCCACCACCACTACGCTTTCGGGCGCCTCGCCCTTTGTTCCTATCACTTCAACGTGGTCCCTGTGACCTACGAGTATTATCGTGTATCCCATGTCGGAGTAGTGCCTTACTTCATTGTGAACCTTGGTAACAAGCGGACAGACGGCATCGACTATCTGAAAGCCTCGTCTTTTGGCTTCGTCAATGACTGCGGGGCTTACACCGTGGGCGCTGAAAATAACTTGCGCCTCAGGGTCTTCGATTTCGTCCAGTTCCTCGACAAAAACAGCGCCCTTCTCTCTTAGAGAATCGACTACCCTTTTGTTGTGCACTATGGCGTGGCGGACATAGATAGGGGGGCCATACACTTCAAGGGCCCTTTCGACTATTTCGATTGCCCTTTCCACTCCGGCGCAGAATCCTCTGGGTTTAGCGACTACGACTCGCATGTCACCTAGATGATAACGCCGTGGCAACACAGGTCAAGCAAAACGGCTTGCGGGAGAACATGGGTGAATTGGGTTTTGTATGCAAGCGCGGCATGCGTTTGCCGGGTATTCTTTACTCCCTGTTCTGGTCTTATTGCCACTACCGGGGGCGACCAGAAAAACACACTGAAGGGAATTTTAAGTTGTGACGCAGAAAAACAACGGAGAAAACGCTACGCAGAGTTGCGATAGGCTTATAATAGCGCTTGATTTCGACTCAAGGGAAAAGGCACTTGCACTTGTCAAGCTTCTTGGCGAAAGGGTCTGTATCTACAAGGTCGGGTATCAGCTTTTTATGCGCGAAGGCATGGGTTTCGTGAAGGAACTCATAGCACTTGGGAAGAAGGTTTTTCTTGACCTTAAAATGGGAGACATAGACCGTACTATCGCCGCCGCGCTGCGGGCGGTGCCCGAGGGGGTTGAGTTTGTTACCATAAATGGCGGAAAAGCCACAGTTGCTGCTGCGAAGGAAGGACGCGGCGGAAGGGACCGGCCGCTTATTCTTTCCCTCACCTTTCTCTCGAGTCTTGACCAAGATGATCTGAGGGCGCTTATGATGAACGAGAATCTGGAACTCGATGAATACATAAGGGTCTTTACGCGAAGGTCGATCGAGGCCGGCTGCGACGGGGTCGTGGCTTCGGGGGATTCGATACGGGAAATCAGGCGAGAATTCGGAAGCCGTCCCGTAATAGTTGCCCCGGGAATACGTCCCGAAGGAAAAAGCAGAAACGATCACAAAAGAGCGCTTACTCCGGCTACGGCAATTGAATACGGGGCCGATTATCTGGTTGTGGGACGTCCGGTTACTGAGGCGGAAAACAGTCTTGAGGTTGCGGATGGCATAATCAGGGAAGCCAACGCAGCTTTCGCCGATAGGAGCTGATGACTGAAACTGTGTTTCAGCGACTGTACCGTTATTACAAAGACAATGAGATTCTTTCAACCTCGTTTACCTGTCCCCACAAGAAGCAATGCAAGGGCGGTTCTAAAGAATTTACGGGTCCTAAGTCGGCGTTTGTAAGCACTGGATATGAAAATAAAAGCTGCAATTTGCCTCGCCTGCTGTTTTTGTCGCTTGATTCCGGTGACGGAGATAAAAACGATGGAAACAGGCTGCCAGAGGCGCTGCGGCAGCAAGAAGAAATAGACAGGGACGTACTGGCGCTCCCAAAGCACAAACACTGGTACAGAACGCACGAGCTCGCGTGGTATATATTCAAGCGGTTTGATCCCTGTATCGGGCTTGAGGATGCGAAAAAACATTTCGCGCACGCAAATTCCGCCAAATGCTGTATGAACAAGCCGGGGAGAGAAAAAGCCAACAGTATTCTGTTCAGAAACTGTCAAAAATATTTACCGGGTGAACTGGAAATACTTTGTCCCGACATTATTGTTACGCAGGGTAAAGAGGCTAAAGAGGCCGTTGAATCGTTCTATGAAATTCTTGAGACCATTGATGAATACGCGTCGACCATAGAGATGGATGGCCGCGAAGTTTTCTGGTTGCACACCTATCATCCCGCCAACTGGGGCCGTTTCAACAGGCAGCGTGACTTTGATAAGACCCGAAACCGCGCTTTGGGATGGGATAAATATTCTCGTATGATTTACAAGTTCGTAAATACAGCTCCAGAAGGATGATCCGCGTTTTTGTTTGAGCTGCTCATGAAACGATTTCCATCAGGTCTTCTGCGACTATTATTTCCGTTTCGCTGTTGCCTGAAAGCGTTTCTATTTCTTCCGGTAAATTTCTTCCGTCCATTGACGGATAGAGATGCGAGAGCACGATTTTTAAGGGGCTGCTTCCCCGAAGAATCTTCGCTATATCCGAAGGGGTCATGTGAACAGCCATTCTCTCTGAGTCCGGAAGCGCGCATTCAGTAACGAATATGTCTGCTTCCGAAGCCACCTTTCGAAGTCCGGGGAAATAGCCTGTGTCTCCCGTATAAACGATTTTCTTTCCGCCAGAGCGTACAACATAACCAATGCTGTTTTCTGTATGAACGGTTTTGAAGGTCTTTATTTCAAGGCCGTCGATTTCCCGCTTCTTTTTTCCTACTTCATGAATTTCCACAAGCTGGGGCTTTACCCACTCGCCGTAGGGTGCCCGCAGCTTTTCGACAAATTCCGAGAATCCCTCGGGTCCCCATATTCCAAGTGGTTTCACCCTTTTTTTTCCGTAGGGATGCCTGGTGGCGAAAAGAAGGGGGATAAGGTCGGAAGTGTGATCGGGGTGGAAATGGGTTATGAAAACATTGTCGATTTCGAGATAGTCGACCCCTATTTTCTCAAGTTTCCATACCGCGCCGTTTCCGCAGTCAAAGAGGGCTGCGCCGGTATCAGTACTCAGAAGATATCCGGAAGAACCTCTTTTCTTGTGGGGCACACAGGTGCCGGAACCCAAAACAGTAAGTTTCACCATCTGACTTGATATAATCCCGTCTCCGTTCCATAATCTTACTCGCGGGGCGGTTTAGATGAGAAGCATTATAACACTGACAACCGATTTCGGGTCAAAAGATCATTACGTGGGGGTTATGAAAGGGGTAATGCTTTCTGTAAACGAAAACGCTCACACGGTCGATATAACCCACTGCATTGATTCTCACGACATCAGCGCGGCATCTTTCGTGGTCGGCAATTCATACCGGTATTTTCCGAAAAACACCGTGCACCTAGTCGTTGTTGATCCGGGAGTCGGAAGTGAACGAAGACCTCTGGCGGTTTTCGCCGACGGTCATTTTTTTGTGGGACCCGATAACGGTGTTTTCAGCTCGGTCATTCGTTCCTGTGAAGATTTCTGCGCCCGCGAAATAAAAAACCGCGACTATTTCCTTGAAAAGACAAGCTCCACTTTTCACGGAAGGGACATATTCTCTCCGGTTGCGGCGCATCTCTCACTCGGGGTTTCGTTCTCCGAGATCGGGCCGCAGATCCAGGATCCCGAAATTCTTCCCCACGGCGGATACTCGATAAACGGAAGCGAGATCCGCGGAACCGTCGTTTACACCGACAAGTTCGGGAATCTTATAACCAGCATACCGACGGAGGCAGTTGGGAACAGGGCCAAGGCCGTTGTGACCGTCGGGGAGAAAAGCATCAAAGGAATTTCAGAATCGTATTCTTCGGCCGAGCCTGGAGAGATTGTTGCCGTCGGAGGAAGCTGCGGATATATCGAGATATCGGTCAACCAAGGCCGGGCGTGTGATATTTTCGGTGAAGCTCCGCCTGAAGTTATTATTGTTGAGTAGAACAACTGAGAGAAATTTATGGAGCCGTCTGAAGAAAAGAGCGTAACGGAAATACCTAGGGAGTTCGCGGGACAAAGAGCGGATGTGTTTCTCTCGGGTTTTCTCACGGAGCTTAGCCGCTCAAGCATAAAAAGGCATATAGAGCGGGGAAACATACTTATTGACCGCAAAACGTTTAAGCCCTCTAAGATAATAAGCGGCGGAGAGAGCCTGAGCGTGAAGATTCCGCCTCCTGAACCTTGTGGGGTCGAGGGAGAGGAAATTGATATCGAGGTTATTTACGAAGACAGCGATATAATCGTTGTCAACAAACCCGCAGGCATGGTGGTTCATCCCGGAGCGGGGGTGAAGAGCGGTACTCTTGTAAACGCTCTTATCCATATGTGCGGGGATCTTTCGGGAATAGGGGGCAAGATGCGCCCAGGGATCGTGCACCGCCTTGACAAGGAGACCTCCGGGGTCATGGTTGTCGCGAAAAACGACCGGTCCCACGGAAGTCTTTCCGATCAGTTTAAGACCAGAGAGACAAAAAAGGAGTACACGGCTATTGTTTCCGGGGAGATGAAAAAGAATTCGGGAGTTTTCAGTTCCCCGATAGGAAGAAGTCCCTCGAACAGGGTGAAAATGACCTCTTTTTCAAAGGCGGGAAGGGATGCGGAGACCCGGTGGGAAGTGGTCGAGAGACTACGCAGCGCGACGCTTGTGAGTGCTTGGCCAAAAACTGGAAGAACCCACCAGATAAGGGTTCATTTTTCTGAAAACGGGTTTCCCGTACTTGCCGATAAAGTTTACGGGGGCAAAAAAAGCCGCCCTCGAAATTCCGGGACCTCAGAAGCTTTAATAAAAAGACACGCCCTTCACGCAAAAAGCCTGGGATTTACTCACCCGGTTACGCAAAAACGAATTGAGTTTTCTGCAGAAATCCCCGAAGACATGGTTTCCACAATCAATTTTTTAAGGAGGAAAGACGGATGAAGGTTTTTCGTTCGGCCCTGCTTGAGGAATGTAACGGCGTGATTCACGGTTTCGTGCATGGTCCGGGAGAACCTGATCTTCAGAAAACCGCCTCTGCCTGCGGGCTTGAAAATATCCTTACCGTTAACCAGGTTCATGGGAATTCCGTTTTTTTCGCCGACCATTGCGTTGGGGAGAAACTTGCTGAAGCTGACTCGATCGTTACTAGGCAAAGAGGTACAGGGGTCGGGATTATTACTGCCGATTGCGTTCCGATTCTTATTTGTTTTCCCGATTCAGGGTGCGTTTGCGCTGTCCACGCGGGGTGGCGCGGAACCTTGCTGCGCGCGGTTAGAAACTGTCTTGAAGCCGTTTGCCAAAAATATTCTTTGAGACCCCAAGACTCTTTGGCTGTGATAGGTCCGGCCATAGGAAAATGCTGCTACGAAGTTCGAGACGATGTGGCGTCGAAATTTGGGTCAAGGTTCGCTGGCAATGGAAACTGGCTTTCCGAAAAAGGCGACGGGAAGTTCCTTCTTGATCTTGCGGAACTTAACAGAATTGAACTTTGCGATGCAGGTGTTTCAGAAATCGAGACAATGAACGTGTGCACTTGCTGTCGGGATCTTCCTTCATACAGAAGAGATGGTTCCGGTACGGACAAGATGATTAGTTTTGTCGGGATTTCTGTTTAGGGGTTGGGGCGTTCTTCTTTCCTCTCGCTACAGTGGCGTAATCTTACGGGTTTTCAGTCTAAGATTGTTCTTTTCAATAAGTAAATTCAGCTTTGATGTGTAACGGTGTAAAATTGGTATTGTTACCCAAGGAAAGTAGTATATAATTCCCTAAAATATCCATAGTGAACCCTCGGAGGAAAAAACAATGAAGATAATGTGCTGGCTCGATCCGGAAGATTACTGGTACGTGAATTCCCTTAGCGAGCAGAACAAAGAAATTAACTACTACGGCTACATGATGGAGGTCGGAGACGAGGAAGATTCAAGCAGGATAAGAATCATGGTGGTAGAACTGCAGAGCGCAAACCTGGTGGTGGGATTCGTTGTTCCTTTGAGCATGGATTTGAGCGGGCAGATAGACATGGGTTTTATCTGTCAGGAAAGACCTAATAAGGACATACCGTTTTCGTGCAAGCTTTCAGACGAGGTAAAAAAGCTTAACTACACAGGGGACGACATCCAGAAAATAGAGTATACGGGTCTTTCTCTCGAAAAGTTCTACCAGAACAAGGGGATAAAATTCTATCTTCTAGATCTTCGCTCGATCTCCGAGCAGAATCAAGATAAGCCTTGATTAAGCTTTACATATGCGAAGAAATCCTGGAGCAGCCGTAAAATGTCTGAGAAAAACAAGATAGTTCTTGCCTATTCCGGGGGACTTGATACCTCGGTAATTCTCAAGTGGCTCGTAAACGAGTACGACTCCGATGTTATAGCCTACGTGGCGGACATAGGACAGAAAGAAGATTTGCAGGAGGCGGAGCAAAAAGCCTGGGAAACTGGAGCGTGCGCGGTATTCATTGAAGACTTAAGAGACGAATTCGTTAGGGATTATGTTTTTCCCGCGATAAGCGCAAACGCCGTGTATGAAGGCAGTTATCTTCTGGGCACTTCCATCGCGAGGCCCCTTATTGCGAAAAGGCAGATTGAAATAGCCAAGCGTGAAGGAGCTTTCGCCGTCTCCCACGGAGCAACCGGCAAGGGAAACGATCAGGTCCGCTTCGAGCTTACCTTCTATGCCCTCCACCCCGATATAAAGATTATAGCCCCGTGGCGCGAGTGGGATTTCAAATCAAGAACTGACCTAATAAATTACGCCAAGGAAAATGGAATAGATGTTACGGTGACCGAGAAAAAACCCTATAGCTGTGACCGTAACCTTCTTCACATAAGTTATGAGGGCGGAATTTTGGAAGATCCCTGGGCTGAACCGCCTGAGGATATGTTCGAGATGACAGTTTCTCCCGAAGCGGCTCCAGATGAACCAGTTTACGTGGAGATCGGATTTGAGAGCGGCATCCCCGTTTCCGTAGATGGAGAGGAACTCTCTCCATCTTCTCTTCTTGCCGGATTAAACGAGCTTGCCGGCGCAAACGGCATAGGAAGGGCCGACGTTGTTGAAAACAGGTTCGTCGGAATGAAATCAAGAGGAGTGTACGAGACCCCCGGCGGCACGATTCTTCACGCGGCGCACAGGGCCCTTGAGTCGATTACCATGGACAGGGAAGTGATGCGCCTTAGGGATTCCCTGATCCCCAAAATATCGGAGCTTATCTATTACGGCTTCTGGTTTTCTCCCGAGATGGAAATGCTGACCGCCGCCGTCCGGCAGAGTCAAAAAGACGTAAGCGGTACCGTAAGGCTTAAGCTTTACAAGGGAAACATTATTGTTTGTGGGAGAAAATCCCCGAATTCTCTTTACAGCGAGAACCTGGCAACTTTCGAAGAGGATTCGGTTTACGACCAGTCAGACGCCACTGGGTTCATAAAGCTTAACGCACTTCGGCTTTCCGTAAGAAAACTTCTTGAGGCAAAATAGCTTCTTCCGCGGATGAGAACGGATCAATTCGATTATGATCTCCCCCCGCGGCTGATTGCGCACTACCCGCTTTCGAGGCGCAGCTCCTCCCGACTTCTTGTGGTTGATAGGAAAACGCAGCGTTTTTCCCACGCCAAGTTCTCTGATCTTAAGGATCTGCTCCGCCGCAGCGACCTCGTGGTTTTAAACAACACCAAGGTTATTCCCGCGAGGCTTTCGGGACACGTGGACAGAAGGGGAGATGTGGAGTTTCTTCTTACCGAGAAAAAGGATGAGACTCAGTGGAAAGTACTTTTTAAAAACCCGAGCGATGGTCTTCAGGTAAAGCTTGACGGAGGAGTATCGGGCACTATGAAAAGGGAACCCGATAAAAGCTGGACAATAAGATTCAGCGAGCCCGTCGAGCAGATTATTGGCAGCACGGGGCGGATGCCGCTTCCGCCCTACATAACAAGAGAGCCCGAACCGTCGGATAAAAAAACCTATCAGACCGTTTACGCGACCCAGGAGGGAGCTGTTGCCGCTCCAACAGCCGGTCTTCATTTCGATCTGGAACTTCTATCGGATCTTCGTGAAAAGGGTGTTTTAATGAAATATGTCACTCTCCATGTCGGAGAGGGAACTTTCAGGCCCGTAAAGGAAGAATTGATAGATAACCACGTGATGCATTCAGAACGCATCTCGGTTCCAAGGGAGACTGCCGAAGCCGTAAACGAAGCAAAAGCGGAGAAAAGGAGAATTATTTCCGTCGGAACTACTGTTGCAAGGACTCTTGAGTCCGCAGGGAGCGAGGGAGGTAAGATGAGGCCTTTTTCCGGAAGAACGGATCTTTTTATAAGACCTCCGTACGAATTCAGACTTGTCGACGTTCTTATAACCAATTTTCATATGCCGCGTTCAACCCTTCTTATGCTTGTTTCCGCGTTCTGCGGTGATCGGGAACTTGCACTTGCCGCCTACGAGGAAGCGAAGTCACGCGATTACAGGTTCTTGAGTTACGGTGACTCGATGATAATAGCGTGAAGGGGTTCTAACCGTACGCGGCCTCGTGTCCTTGTACATTATCCGGCGGAATTGTTATACTCTTCGGATAGGGTTTTTCTTCAATTAATTTTCCCGGAGGGAAATGCAGATGGCGACAGTAGTTACGGGAGCGACCGGGTTTATAGGATCGCATATAACGAGGAAACTGGTTGAGAGGGGCGACAGGGTCAAAGTTCTCCTAAGGAAAACAAGCAATACGAAAAATATAGACTCTTTTGACGTGGAGAAGGTCTACGGAGATGTCGGTGACCCCGATTCTCTTAAAGCCGCTTTTTCAGGATGCGACACGCTTTTCCACACTGCTGGGTTCGTATCGTTTAAAAAATCCGATCACCAGAAAATGCTGGACATAAACGTGCGCGGCGCTTCAAACGTTCTCTCCGCGGCCATGGATGCGGGAATATCGAAGGTCGTTTTCACAAGCAGCGTCGCTGCAATTGGGGTTGAGCGGGACGGTTCTCCGGTAACTGAATCTACCCAATACGATCTTTACTCTGAGGGAATAGGGTACATGAACTGCAAGTACCTCGCGGAAAGAGAGGCCGTGAGCTTCAGCGAAAAAGGCCTTCCGGTGGTTATAACGAATCCTTCAGTAGTTCTCGGCGCCGGGGATATTTATCTTTCAAGCTCCGGATCAGTTCTTTGGTTCTGCAAGAAAAGGTTCCCGGGCTACATGGACGGCACCTTTAACGTTGTTGACGTTGATGACGTTGCGAACGGACATCTGCTAGCGGAGAAGAATGGAAAGCCCGGAGAGCGCTATATACTTTCAAACGAAAACGTTGACGTGCAAGGTTACTTTGCTCTTCTTGAAAGAATAACCGGCGTCTCGGCTCCCAGAATGAAGATTCCCTACGTGTTTGCTTATACCACGGCGTTTCTGCTTGAGAGGGTTCTGGGGCTAGGATTTCCGAATTATTCCACGCTCGATATCGATTCCATAAAGCTTTCAAGGTACAACTGGCACGCTGACAATTCAAAAGCTGTAAGGGAGCTTGGATTTACTACAACTCCCATTGAGCAGACTATACGGAAAACCGTGGAGTGGTTCAGGGAAAACGGCCATCTGAGCTAAAAAAGAGAGTAAAGTGGCAGGAAACAGTTTCGGAAGATTTTTCAGGATTACCACTTGGGGAGAGTCCCACGGCCTAGCATTGGGAGTGATTGTTGACGGCTGTCCCGCGGGACTTGAGATATCCACCGAGGACATACAGTACGAGCTTGACAGAAGACGTCCCGGGCAAAGCAGGATCACAACCCAGAGAAAGGAAGCCGACGCAATCGAGATACTCTCGGGCGTCTTTGACGGGAAAACCCTTGGAACTCCCATATCCATGATGGTGGGAAACACAGACGCCATATCAAAGTCCTACGAGGACATAAAAGATGTTTACCGTCCCGGCCACGCCGATTTCACCTATGATGAAAAATACGGACGCAGGGACCACCGAGGAGGAGGCCGCTCTTCGGCGCGGGAGACGGTAGGCAGGGTAGCGGCGGCCGCGATAGCGAAAAAAATTCTGAATTCCCACGGAGTGACTACCACGGGATACGTAAAGCAGGTGGGGGGCATAGTCGCCCAGGATATTGATTTTGACCGCGTCGAGGAAAACCCGGTTCGCTGTCCTGACCCCGAAGCTGCCAAGAAGATGATTGATCTTATAGAATCTGTGAGAAAACAGGGGGATTCCGTGGGAGGAACCGTTGAGGTTGTGTCCCGGGGGCTTCCTTCGGGTCTCGGTGAACCCGTTTTTAACAAGCTTGACGCGGATCTTGCCCGGGCGCTTATGAGCATAGGAGGAATAAGGGGCTTTGAGGTGGGTATGGGTTTTGGGGTTGTTGAGAAAAAAGGTTCGCAGGCAAACGATCTCATGTATAAAAAGGAAGACGGAACTCTCGGTTTTAAAACTAACAACTCGGGTGGTCTTCTCGGCGGGATAACCAGCGGAGAGGATCTAGTCGTCAGAATCGCAATAAAACCCACTTCTTCCATCTCTCAGGTGCAGGACACAGTGGATAAAAAAGGAGAAAAAAGGGAACTGCGGGTAAAAGGAAGGCACGACCCGTGTCTTTGCCCTAGGGCGGTTCCCATAGCGGAGGCCATGGTCAATCTCGTTCTGGTTGATCATCTGCTGATCTCAAAACTGTCAACGATCTGATTTTACTGCCATGTCGGAACTGTTCAGAATTTACGTGGGAGAGGAGGAGATATACTCGGGACACCTGGAGGACATACCGGATTACTACCGCAACAATCTGGTTGAGGCGATTTCCGAGTGGGGCGAGTGTCTTAGCAAAAGCGGTTTCAGGGAACTTCTTTATTCCTCTTTGCATTGGTATAACCTCAAGACATATTACTGCGGGGATTGCGAGAAGGAATCCGATGAGGGGGGGACTTGCGGGAACTGCGGCGGGGGAACCTCGGAAACTTTCGTGCATGAAAGGAATCCGGCGATAGACAAGATAATGATGTGTATCGGCTTAATAGACCGCGTGGAAATGGAGGTTCCTTAGTTCCAAGGGTGTCATGAAATTTCTCGTTAAAGGACACATCTATCCTAAGGCCTGGGAGATCGCGAAAAGCGTTAAGAAGCTCAGAGAAGAGCGGAAAAAAGTTAATATCGGTTCTGGAACAATCGGCTACACGGTGTACGAAGTTGATCTTCCGGAGCAAACCATAAAAACGGGAAACTACCTCACGACTCCCCAAGGAGTGAGACTCTACCACAACTCGGGCGATTATTACGGAACCGGGTACCTGATCTCGGAAATAGACAACGACCCGCTTGTCTCAAAGCATTTTTCCTGATTTCCTCTCTGTTTAGCCCAAGGCCGGTTTTGAAGTTATCGGGCAAGAAAAAAAACTAAGCCGAGCATGTCCATTCGGCCGCTCCGGAATACAAACTCCAGAGCGGAACGAGCCGCACTAACAGGCCTCGGGTTTCAGAAATAAAAGCAGCCGGATCAGCTGCGATCTTGTCTGGTTCACATATTTGCAGAACGCAAAGGTGCGGACCTTCTAGAAAACTTTCCGCATCTACGGGGTCGAGTGCCCGGTCAACTTCCCCGTACTTTTTGCACGCAACCAAGTCTATATCATCTCCAATGCCGATGTTTTGCGCGAGGTCGACGACGGCTTGCGGATCATTTTTGATTTCCCGAGCCATCGGGGCATCCGAGGCGAGCAGCGGTGTGGGTACGTAGAGTCCTCGCCAGACGCCTTCCGGCTGCAGACCCAAAAACAATTGAGCATCAAGTCTTTTACGTCCCTCTCTGTAAAAAAGGGCGAGCATGTTGTCTTTGTAAGGACTTTGCCCCTTGGCAAAACGCATGTCTCTGTTAATCCGGGTAATCGTTTTATTGACTGCGGGGCGTATCTCGCAGTCTTTGATCACTTCGCGAAGGCTCGGGCCAATATCGGTAACGGCTTGGCGCAACGGGCCAAGAAGGCTTCCCTCATACCGCTCGCGATTTTCTTCGAACCACTTTTTGTCGCGCGGACTGCCGAGGTCTTTTAGAAAACGGAAAGTTTCTGCGGAGAAGTGTTTCATGAAAAAGTTTTCCGGGTTCAGCTTGCCTGAAGTTCATGCATTGCATGATAGAAACAGTTACGCAGTTCCCAGTATTTCCGAGGCTTTGGAAACGCCGGCTCCGCTTACAAAATCGTGTCCCAGGGAGTGCAAAACGGATTCAAGGGCAGAGACAAACGCTACCATGTCGTTTCGGTCAACATCTCCTATGTGGGATACTCTGAAGATTTTTCCCTTGGCGTGATCCTGTCCGCCAGCGACGGTCATACCGAATTTCGCTTGGAGTTCGGAGATAATTTTCTTGGCTCCTATCTCTTCGGGCGCTACACCTACGGTAAGAGCTGGGCTTGCTTCATCTGTAGTGAAAAGATCTATGTCGATCGCTCCAAGCGCCTCGCGGGTCGCAAGAGACATCAATTGACGTTTTTTGTATATGTTTTCCATTCCCTCTTCCATAAATCCTTCTATAACTTTACCGAGGCCCACTATGAGGGTGACGGCCGGAGTCCAAGGCGTCGTGTTTTTCTGGGCGCTTTTTAGGTAATCGGCAAAATTGAGATAAAACTTCGGAAGATCAGAGGTTTTGTTAAATTCCCAGGCTTTTTCGCTCATCGTCGCGAATGAAAGCCCCGGGGGAAGCATGAAAGCCTTCTGCGAGCCGCCCACGAGAACATCTATTCCCAGTTCGTCAAACGGTAGAGAAAACACCCCGACTGCCGTTATGCCGTCAACTATAAGCAGCACGTCATCTCTTTTCGAGGTAATCGCGGCGACTTGCTCGGTAGGGTGCTTCACGCCTGTGGAGGTTTCACTTGCCTGCATCAAAACCGCCCTTATCAAGGGGTCGCTATCAAGTTTTTCCTCTATGATTGCGGGTGAAACCGTCTCTCCCCACGTAACTTCTATTTCATCCACCTCAAGTCCGAAGGCCCTTGCGATTTTTCCCCACCTCTCTCCGAATTTTCCGCCGTTTACCGTAATCACCTTGTCGCCCGCGCAAAGAGTGTTCACAACCGCTCCTTCCATGGCGCCGGTTCCAGAAGCCGCCAGTATGAAAACTTCGTTTTCAGTCTGGAAGATATGTTTCAGTCCTTCTCTGGTCCGTTCGAATATCGCTTCGAACTCGGCAGTTCTGTGATGAATAAGCGGCCTTGCCATCTCAACCATTATTTCACTTGAGACCGCCACGGGCCCCGGGGTCAGAAGCAATCTTTTCATTTGGTGTTTCTCCTCACATGATTAAGGGATTGGATCAAAGCGGATAAAATACCCACAAACATATACTGTTTCAATTGATCCGCACGCTGTTTTTTTGAATTCGCGGGTTATTTACGTACTATGTTTCGGGGAGCTTTAAGGAGGCACCTTAGATGAAAGAAGAACTGCACAGTCTGATAGAAGATCTAAGAAGCAGAATCCACAGGACAGGAGACTGTCTTTGACCTGCCTGCCAAGATTAAAAGACTCAAAGAACTTGAAGAAATTACCACTGGTCCCGATTTTTGGGATAACTCCGAGCTAGCGCGCAAAACGCTTCAGGAACAGTCCCAAATCAAAGATCGCATTTCGGGATTCGAGCAACTGTGCTCCGAGATGGAAGACGCGTCGTTTCTTTTTGAGCTTGCGCTCAGCGAGGACGATACGGATTCTATTGAGGAGGTAAGCCAGATGCTAGTTTCTCTTGACGCAAGGGTTTCCAAAATTGAATTTGAGCGGATTCTCGGTGCGGCAGACGACATACGAAACGCCATTGTGTCGGTAAACGCCGGAGCGGGAGGAACCGAGGCTCAGGACTGGGCCCAGATGCTTCTTCGCATGTACCTTAGATATGCCGAGAGGAAAGGGTTTTCCGTAAAGTTACTTGAAACTCAGGACGGAGAGGAAGCCGGTTTAAAAAGCGCCACTATACTTGCTCAGGGGAAATTTGCATTCGGTTACCTCAAGGCGGAGACCGGGGTTCACAGGCTGGTAAGGATATCCCCGTTTGATTCAAACAAAAGAAGGCACACTTCGTTTGCCTCGGTTTTCGTTTCTCCCGAGATTGATGATTCAATAGAGGTGAGCATAGAAGAAAAAGACCTCAGGATTGACACTTACCGTGCAAGCGGGGCAGGTGGTCAGCACGTTAACAAGACTGATTCCGCGGTGCGGATCACGCATATTCCCACGGGGACCGTGGTAAGCTGTCAGAATGAAAGATCTCAGCGCCAGAATAAGGAAAGCGCTTTTAAGATGCTTAAGGCGAGGCTTTATGAACTTAGGAGAATGGAGGAAAGAGAAAAAGAGGAGCAGCTAAACTCCTCAAAAAAAGATATCAGCTGGGGAAGTCAGATAAGGTCATATGTTATGCATCCCTACCGCATGGTGAAAGATCACCGTACGAATTTCGAATCGTCAGGAGTAGATGCGGTGCTTGACGGACAGATAGAGGATTTCATAGAATCATATCTTTTGCATGATGCGACCGAAAATCCAAGGGAGGGAGCAACTTGAAATTTGGTGTAACGGGAAAAAAGGATAGTACGAAAGTCTATGGAATCGCCAGACAATTGTGCGAGTGGCTTTGCGAAAGGGACATAGAGTTTTTCGTTGAGGAGAAGCTTGGCCGAAGTATAGACGCGGAAAATCTGCTTGCGGAGCAGGATCTGGCAGCGGCCGTCGACATAATAGTTGTTTTCGGCGGTGACGGTTCCTTTATCTGGGTCTCCCGCGTGGCGCAGGGACACGACGTCTCAATACTCGGCTGCAATCTCGGCGGACTTGGGTTTCTCACGGAATTTACCGTGGATGAGTTTTTTCCAATGATGGAAAGAATAGTCGCCGGAGATTACGAGATCGAGAAGAGGGACATGATATCGTGCCGCGTAGCCAGAAAGGACGGAACGCGGGATGAGTTTACGGTGCTAAACGACATCGTGATAAACAACGGTCCCATTTCCAAGGTTGTGGACCTCTCCATATATATAGAAGAAAAATACGTAACGACTTTTAAGGCTGACGGAATCATCTTCGCGACCCCGACAGGTTCAACCGCTTATTCTCTTTCCGCGGGCGGACCGATAATTTATCCCACGCTGCCCGTGATAACCGTCACTCCCATATGTCCGCATATTCTCACTAACAGGCCTATTGTGGTGCCCAACACGAAAAAAATAAGGACAAAGGTGCTTACCGATATACAGAACACCTATCTCACGCTTGACGGTCAGGTGGGAGTGCCTCTTTATCTTGGAGACGAGGTTATCCTTGAAAGTTCTGAGTGTTTCGTGAATATCATAAAATCTCCTTTCAGGGATTATTTCAATATCCTGAAAACAAAACTTATGTGGAGCGGGAGATATGAAAATTCCGAGTGAGCAGAAATTTATGCATGACTGGGTAATAAAGCAGGTTGAGCGCAAGTATTCCTCGCTTTATAAGGAGATCCGTACCAACCCTGGGGGTGAACAGCTCTGTGAGCTCGAGGGTTTTTTCCCCGACATAATTCTCGGTTCCTACGGACAGGTGGTGCAGATCATTGAAGTTGAGACCGAAGCCACTATCGACGAGAAAAGAAGCGAGTACTGGAAAGAACTCTCGGCGCTTTCCGCTCAACTGGTCCTGCTGGTTCCCGCAAAGTCAAAAACTCGCGTTACGGATCTTTGCTGGAAATGCGGACTCGCGGGCAAAGTGAATATAGGAACTTTCGAAATCTCAATCAGAATATAGGGAGCCTCCCGGAACTCCCACGAACTGCCCTTCCCGAAGGTCTTTTCTGCCCCGCTTGAATTCAGAGGCGTCCATTTTTCTCCCGCCTTCGATCTGAAGAGACAATATCCGCAGAACCCCTTTACCTGCGGCGACGTCCAGGCTTTTGCCCCCGACCGATACTATCTCTCCGGGCCTTCCTTGTCCGGGGCCCGCAAGCGCCCTGAATATCTTAAGGTTTTTTCCTTCCAAAGTGGTATGGGCGCACGGCCACGAAGTCATCGCCCTGATCAGGTTTTTTATCTCTTCTGCATCCTGACTCCAGTCCACCTCGCCGTCTTTTTTCGAGAGAAGAGGTGCGTAGGTGGCCGCCTCCGAATTCTGTTTTACGGGAGATATATCATTTTCTGCGATGCGGTCGATTGTTTTCAAAAGAAGGTCGGCTCCCTCAATGGAAAGTCTTTTTAAAAGCTCCTCGGCGGTTTCCTCCTCTCCTATAGGGACCTCCCTTTGAGTGAGAATGTCTCCCGTGTCCATCCCCTCGTCCATCTGCATGATCGTGACTCCCGTTTTTTTCTCTCCTTTTGCTATGGCCCAGTTAACGGGAGCGGCTCCCCTGTAGCTGGGAAGCAGCGATGCGTGAACGTTTACGCAGCCAAGCGGGGGCGCGTTCAGTACGGCAGAGGGGAATATCTTTCCGTAGGCCACAACTGCTATCAGGTCTGGGGAAAGAGCCTTGAGGGTCTCCGCAAACTCGGGTGTTTTTAAGTCCTGAGGCTGAAAAACGGGCACCCCGCGCTCCGTGGCAACTTTTTTTGTCTCCTGCCATACGGGCTTTCGGCTCCTGCCTCTGGGCCTGTCCGGCCTTGAGAGAAGCGCGGCTACCTCGTGGGGGGAGTCGCAAAGCGCCACGAGCGATGGTACGGCAAATGCTGGCGTTCCGGCGAAAAGAATTCTCATTTTTGCGTGTTCTTACGAGAAGCGATCGCTTCGGTCTCCATTTTTGTGCCTGAGGGCAATTCCTGCTCTAAGCGGCTTTTTTCGGTGCACGCTGTGCACATTTTTTAGGCATGGTTTACAAAGTCTAAGTTTACTCGAAAATCTGGGGCTGTTGGGAATTTAATTTTTTCTAATTATTCCAGAGAGTTAACACGTATGCTCCTCCTCTTTTGTTCTTATGGCCCCTTAATTGCAAAATGTGTTGAGAAGAAAATTGTCCAAATATGGAGGAGTTGGTTATGAATATTGCAGATTTTTTGAGAAAACCTTTCGGATGCAGCCGCGTGCTGTTTCTGTCGGTTTTCGCTTTTATTGTTCTGGGGGGCTATTCGGCTCTTGCGTCGGATAGTTCGGCGCACTCAGTTTTCGTGGCGAACAATGTGTGGATGCTGCTTGCTACTTTTCTTGTTTTTATAATGCATCTCGGCTTCGCTACTCTTGAAACCGGACTTACCAGATCGAAGAATACGGTAAACATACTGTTCAAAAACACGTTTATCATCTCGGCGGGTATTCTCACTTACGCCATTGTTGGTTTTAACCTTATGTACCCGGGAGATTTCAACCTTATAGGTGGCGGCATCTTCGGGTTCGCGGGTTTCGGTCTTTCGGCGCCGGCTGGGGCTGAAGGGCTTATAGAGTATGCCGACGGTAGTTACACCTACCACACCGATTTCATATTCCAGGCGATGTTTGCCGCGACGGCGGCTACCATTGTTTCCGGAGCGGTTGCGGAGCGGATAAAGCTTTCCAGTTTCCTTATCTTTGCGACCATATTCGTCGCGATCGTATATCCCATAGCGGGATCCTGGAAATGGGGCGGAGGATGGCTTGATCAGATGGGTTTCTACGATTTCGCCGGTTCCACGCTCGTTCACAGCGTCGGCGGGTGGGGAGGCCTTGTCGGGGCGTATCTTCTCGGCCCACGCGTAGGGAAATATCTTTCCTCGGGAGCTATGAGGCCGATTCCGGGACACTCTCTTCCGCTTCTTGCAATCGGAGTGTTTTTGCTCTGGCTCGGATGGTTCGGTTTTAACGGCGGTTCGGTTCTGAGCGCGGATCCGGAACTGATCTCACTGGTCATAGTGACGACTTGCCTTGCGGCTTCTGCGGGCGCTTTGGGAGCGGCTTTCACGTCGTGGGGAACTTTTAAGTACCCTGACCTCTCGATGGCCCTAAACGGTGTGCTTGCTGGTCTTGTCGGAATTACGGCGGGAGCCGACGTGGTTAGTCCCGGAGAGGCAGTCATCATAGGACTCGTAGCCGGAATAATAGTGGTTTTTGCGGTCAGTTTCTTTGACAAGATAAGGATAGATGACCCGGTGGGTGCGATTTCCGTTCACCTCGTATGTGGTATATGGGGAACGCTTGCTGTGGGAATTTTCGGAGGACCCGATTTCAGCGTTGTGACTCAGTTTATCGGAGTTCTGGCCTACGGCGCCTTCACGGTCGTCTGCAGCTTTATAATCTTCTACGCCATAAAGACGGTTATGGGAATAAGGGTAACCGAGGAAGAAGAGAGAAGAGGACTGGACATAACCGAGCATGGAATGGAGTCCTATCCGGATTTCCAAACCACATCGGAGGCTTAATAGCATGAGAACAGGGAAAAAAGAGAAAAATAACAACTCCAAAGGAGGAGAAAAAATGAGAAGTATAGTTTCCAAACTTTCATTGATGATGATCGCGGCGGCTATGCTGATCGGGACCCAGTTTGCGGTCCCGAGGGCAAACGCCATTGATCTTGGAAACCTCGAGTCGATCGGACTCGGGTTTTCACTTGACACAACCTATCAGTACGTTTCGGACGGGGAAGTCGGGGGTGGTATTGTTGAGAGGGGTCTTTATCCAGAACACAATGATTTTTCGATAGATGCCTTCACTCTTTCGCTTGAAAAGGTTCCAACCGTTGGCGAAGGAGTGATGGATCTGGTGGGTTTCAGGGCGGATATCCTTTTCGGCGAACAGGCCGAACGGCTTGGCTTCGGTTTTAACAGCGAGGGTGACGGCGCGGTAAGCCCTTATCAGGCGTATATAAACGTGCTTGTTCCATCAGGTGCCAGTGGTCTTAACATCTACGCGGGTCAGTTCACCACGCTTGCGGGCTGGGAGCTCATAGAGGCAAAGGATAACACCAACATAACGAGATCTCTGCTTTTCTACAGGATTCCGTTTGCGCACAGCGGCGTAAGGGCCACGTTCAGCGCCGGGTCGCTTGATTTGGCGCTCGGCCTGAGCAACGACTGGGACGCGCTTGATGACGCTGATGACGGCAAGACGTTTGAGTCGCAGATCGCGCTTAATTTCGCGAACGACGGCTGGCTTGGCGTTACCGGTTACTTCGGCGATACGGATGGCGATACCCGAACCCTTATTACAGTTGTGGGTACGGTGGCTCTATTGGAGAAAGTGACGCTTGTCGCTGATTACGAGTATACGTCGCATGATGCGGGTGGGGACCGCTGGGGTTTTGCGGGTTACGCGATTGTAAGTCTTTCAGACGCCATGTCTCTTGCTCTTCGGGGTGAATACGTTGATGATACGGAAACGGAAAATGCGGTTGAGCTTTACGAGTTTACCTCGACGCTCATATTGACGCCTTTCGAGTCCATGGGGAATTTCGAGACGAGGCTTGAGTACAGGTACGACAAGGCGGACGGTGACGACGCTTATTTCGGTGAGAGCGATGAGCAGCACGGATTCGCTGTACAGCTTCTTTACTGGCTTGACGTATAGATAAAGGAAAAAAACACAACGCAGAAGAACAAACCATCTCTCCATACCTCTTTTTCTGTGTTCAGGGGGGCTTCGGTTCTTTAGAAAAGGGCCGAGGCCCCTTTTTTATGAATGAAGAAGAACTCTTCCTTGAAACAAAATATTTTCTTCGGGTAGAATTAAAGCCCGCTTGTTCCTGCCCGGATAGCTCAGTTGGTAGAGCAGAGGACTGAAAATCCTCGTGTCGGTGGTTCGATTCCGCCTCCGGGCACGTCATTTTTGTTGTGTCTTTATAGGGGAAACGTAATCTTTCGTCTCTACGTTTTAGTGAGATGGACTTATGTTAAAAACGCTTAATCGAAGGACTGGCGTTCTCGCCACTGTTGCGGCTCTTGCGGCCTGCGCCTTTATCCTCTCATGTTCTTCGCAGGCCCAGACAAACCCGTGTCCCGACGGCACCGACCCTTATACCGAATACAGGCTTTTTTTCGGACGTGGGAGCGCGGATAATCCCCGAGCTGTGAGTGATGAAGCGTGGAGTAAGTTTCTCGAAGACACCATCACCGTAGAATTCCCAGACGGTCTTACCGTTTTAGACGCCTATGGACAGTACACCGATACCGCTACCAAAAGGCTGATAAAAGAGGACACTAAGTTGCTTATAATCCTCGTCCCTCCGGATGCAGATTCCACTCCCGGAATAGATAGGATTGTTGAAGAATACAAAAGCAGGTTTGCTCAGCAGGGGGTTTTGCGCGAGATTAAAGCTACCTGTGCGTCGTTCTGATCCTATCGCCTGGATCTTTCTCTAACCTCTCAGCTAAGCTGCATCCGCCCGGATTGTTTTGTTATATACATTAGGTTAAACTTAGCATACATAGGACTATTCTATTTGCGGAGGAGCTTTGAATGAGATTTGGCGATTATCTAAAGAGCATAAGAAAGAGAAAAAAAATTACGCAGGAAAACCTTGCTCGATCTCTTGACGTTTCAAGCGTGTACATACATCAGCTTGAAACTGGAAAGGTTGACGCGCCCTCTTTTGACCGTTGCCAGCAGATATCTTTGATCTTGGAAGTCAAGGTTGAGGAAATCTGGAGCGTTTCAAGAGCCGAGAGACTCAAGAGGTTCATCGAAAAAGAGGCCATATCCGAGCAGGAGCTCGAGGTTTTAACAAACGAGGAGAAGATGCTCGTTAAGCTTTACAGAAGTCTTGACGGAGAAATAAAAAAGGATTTTACCGGAATGGTTTTCATGCTTCTCCGACATTCCCAGGACAAAAAGCTACGCAAGATACTTGAAGAGTTCGTAAAATGCGCCTGAACCAGAAACTTGGACTGCTGTTCAAAATATCTATGGTTGAGCTGGGCATTATCGCCCTTATAGGGGTGGTGTTTTATTTCCAGTTTGACAACGCGAAAAAAGAGTTTATCACAAAGACACGAGCCATCGCAGAAACGATAGGCGACCAGGCAACCAGCTTCTATCAGGACCGCGGAGAGGCGCCTACAAGCGACGAGTTCTACCTTTTTCTTGACCAGAGGCTTGGCAGGGAAAAACTGTTTAACACCTTCGGAGTTTCCCCCAAGTTCTTCAGTGTCACTTTCAGGAAACAGCAGGAAAGCGAAATGGCTTCCGGGCACTTCATGGAAAACTCCTATCCGCCCGAGGGATACTCGGTTGAGAAATACGCCGGGAAAATTTCCGTTTCCGTTCCGTTTCTCGCTCCGCAGGCTGATGGGCCGCTCGGCATAGTTAAAATTGATTCTGATACGAAAACATTGATGAAAAAGGTTTTCGCCGACAACTTTTTGCTTTACGTAGCCATTTTAGTGGTGCTTAACAACCAGGCTTTCATCCTTTATCTGTTTCTCAGAAGAAGAAGGGAAGAGATACCTTTCGGAGGGGAAGGCTATCTAAAGGAACACTCCATAAGTGCGCTTAAACTGATGCACAAGGTGCTTGGAGATATAATAGAGGATCACGCTTCGGAAGATAAAAAATCCCCGGAGGAGAAAACCGCGGACGCGGCAAACGTCATTTCGATTTCAAACGCGGCCACTAAGCAGGAAAAATGAAGAAAAGCTTTCTGATCATATCATTTGTCTTTGCGGTTTTCTTTCTTGCGGCTTGTGTCGCGGAGGATGAATCCGTCGTCAAGTTTGGTGGACCGATTCTCCAGACCGAAAACTCTGACGGTAGCGTGGATTTTAACGGCGCCGTCGAGAACACGGCGGATTTTCCCGTGCAGTCGGTTTACATCGTTATCTTTATAAAGGATTCGGACGGAAACGCGCTTGCCGTAACCTCGGCGCTCGTTGAGGAAGGAGATAGACTTGATCCGGGGGAAAGCTTTTTCTTCACGGCAAGTTTCGATAATTTCCCCGAAGAGGACTATTCAAGAGAAGTACAAGTATATTACGACCTTTTGGAAGAGTAGTCTTCCATCCCCAGTTTGTTGATTTCTCCATTAAAAAAGTTGACTTTCAGTAAATTTCGCCGCCCGGATTCGTTCTCTGAGGGAAAAAACTCCATGGTTGGAATAGATATAGGTTCAAATTCCGTTAAGGTTGTGGAACTGGCATATGGGGACGGAAACTACCGGCTTGAGAATATCGGAGAGGCAATGCTTCCAAGCGGCGCCATAACCGGCAAATCGATTTCAAGGGGGGATGTGGTTTCCGGGGTTGTCTCAAATCTTGTTTCCGGGCTTGGCATAAAGGCCAAAAGGGTGGTGATAGGCATCTCCGGCAAAGCCGTTGCTTCCAAAATCGTCAATGTTCCAAGAATTTTCCTCAGAAAAGACATGGAGAAACTTGTTCCGGACCTTGTGAACGCCAGTCTTTTCAGAAACCTTGGCGGGGTTAATTACAGTTACACTCCACTTTCCCGGCAAAATGGAAAATCCACGGAGGTCCCGGTACTGATCGCGGCGGTTTCAAAAAGAACGGCACAGGAATATAAAAGTTCGGTTTTCTCCGCAGGCCTCCGCGCCCGGGTAATTGATATTGACGCTATGGCTCTTTCAAGCGCCTACGCAGTTTCTTGCGGAGGTCGTGGTGAAAAAGTGGCACTTGTGAACATCGGGGCGTCAGTGATCAACTTAAGCGTTTTGGAGGGTGGCGTACCTTTAATGCTAAGGGATATTCCGCTTGGGGGGCAATGGGTCACCTTTCGTCTTATGGAGAAGTTCAAAATCACCTATGAGGAGGCGGAGAGAATAAAGTGCAGCATAAAGGGGTACGGCAGATACGAAGATATAAAGGCCGTTTTCTCTGATTTCGCCGTACGCGCCGCGGGCGAGATAAAAGCGGTTCTTGACGATGGCGGGGGCGGGCTTGACCGCGTGATTATTTCCGGGGGATCTTCCAGAATCGCGACTATGGCAGACACTCTTGGGCAAGCCACGGGGGTTCCGGTTGAGATCTCAAATCCTTTTCGGAATATCGGCGTTTCGGATTCGCGTTTTGACCCAGAGTACATTGAGCATCTGGCCCCGAAGATGGCAGTTGCGGTAGGTCTTGCGCTGAGGGGTTTGTGAAAAGGAAAAAAAACTGGTAAGAAATTCCGCGTACCGGATTCAGTTTCTTGAAGGTATAAGGTGGATTATCAAGGAAACCGTAAGCGCGACCGCGCCGACTACCGAAAGAATCTTGAAGTAAAAAGACCAGTCGAGTGAAAATTTGAGGGAAATCCCGAAACCAACTATAAAAAGAACAAGTGCGGTTATAAGAATTCCTCCGAGAATGTTTGTTCTAAGCATACGAAACTCCAACAAGCAGGATTAATAAAAAACGGCACTATTGTATACAAGACCGCGTAAATTTCAATTCTTAAAGCAGAGAATTTCCCGCGGTGAGGAACCTGAATTCACATCATGACGAGTAAAAGAGAACTAGGGATTTTAAAACTGCTCAGCGGAAAAGAGGGAAAAAGCCTCTCCGAGGGCAATATTCTCCGGGGACTTAACATTCCGGAGAAAAAAAGAGAGGATCTCCGGGCTACACTGGAGCGGATGATCCTTGAGGGAAAGCTGAAAAGGACTTCCAAGGGCCGCTACCGCTTTGGAAAACCCGGAAAAAAGACAGAGGGGAAAGACCGTCGGCGTTCAAGTCTTTCCGGTTCCCCTGTAAACGGGAACCGGAAAAAAACCGTGCTAGACAGCTTTTCCAAAGTGAAATCCCCTGGAGTCCTGGCCGACCTGAGGAAAACCCAAGGGGGGTTTGTTGCTTGCCCGAGAAAAGCGGAGATTCCCGAGTATGAGATTGAAAATGAAGGGGGGAAAGGGAACTTTTCCGACGGAGAACTCGTGATCATAGAGGTTCAGTTGGGAAAGAATTTAGCTAGAGTGACCGAGCGTCTCGGTATATCCGGAGAAATTGAGACCGAAAAAAAGGGGATTATCTCCGAGTACCGTCTTCCGACGGGTTTCTCGCGTGACGTGACGAAGGAAGTCGGGGTTCTAAGCGCGGAACTTTCAAACGGAGATCTTTCGGCAAGAGTGAATCTTGAGAAAGAAACCATTTTCACCATAGACGGGGATGACGCTAAGGATTTTGACGACGCCGTTGGCATAAAAAGAATCCGAAAGGGCAAAGGGTACAGACTCTGGGTAAGCATCGCAGATGTTTCTCATTACGTGGTTTGCGGAAGCGCGTGTGATGATGAGGCCGCACGCAGAGCTACCAGCACTTACCTTTCAGACAGGGTGATTCCCATGCTTCCCAAGGAACTTTCAAACGATCTTTGCAGCCTGCGTCCGAGAAAAAGACGGCTTACCAAGACGGTTGAGATGGACTTCGATTCCTCGGGAAGGCTTAAGGACTTAAGGATATACAACAGCGTGATAAAAAGCTCCGCGAGACTCACCTACTCCGAAGTTGCGGCCGTTTTAGAAGGAAACGGCGCCGTCTCGTCATCCCTTAGCAAAAACATCGCTTCTTCCCTGCTTTTGATGAGAGAGCTTTATGCCAAGCTCAGGGAGCTTAGAATCGGAAAAGGCGGTCTTGACTTTGATTTCCCAGAGGCCGTACTGCTTCGCGATTCCAAAGGAGAGGTAAGGGATGTCGACAGGTCTAAGCGAAACGTTGCCCATGAGATAATAGAGGAGTTTATGATCATGGCCAACTCCGTTGTCGCGGAGTTTATTTTTAAAACCGGTTTCGAATCGATTTACAGAATCCACGAACCTCCGGATCCGGATTCCATAGAGCAGCTGCGCGAAAGCCTTCTCAAGATAGGTATCAAAGCTAATCTCGCAGCACGAGCGAAGCAGCCGGACATCCAGGCGGTGATGAAGGCCGCTTCGGGAAGAAGAGACCGGGAACAGATAAATTTCATGATTCTGCGCGCACTCAAAAAAGCTGTTTACTCGACAAAACATGTCCCCCATTTCGGTCTCGCTATAGATGATTACACCCATTTTACTTCACCCATAAGAAGGTATTCCGATCTTGTTGTCCACAGGATTCTCAACGATATACTGGCGAAAAAAGACCCTTCCTACGACTCCGCCCTTCTAAAACGGATCGCCGAACGCTGCTCGATTTTGGAGAGAACAGCTGAAGACGCCGAGCGCCAGTTCATGCACCTTGAGACCGCGAACTTTATGAAAACCCGGGTAGGCGACGTATTCCACGGAAAAATACTCAGCATACACCCCTTCGGGGTTTTCATAGAAATAAAGGAACACTTCGTCGAAGGACTCCTCCCCGAGCACTCCTACAGGGGGAAGGGCAGGAAAAGAAAGTGGTTCGAACTCGGAGAAGAAGTGCGCGTAAAGCTTGTGTCGGCGGACATGGAGAGAAGAAGGCTTACCTTCGATCTTGTGTCTTGACCGTCTCTTTCGGTTCGGTGAAAAAATGAAGCCGGACAAAACTCTCCCAACTCTCCGGGTTTGGTTCCAGATTAGTGTGAAATCTGCGGAAGACTCAATTTATGGCGGTGTTCAGTCCCGCTCGTGCTCTGAGCTTTCCACATATCACCTGTAAGCGCGCACTTTGCCCCTGTAAAACGAACCGTGCTTTTACAGTAACTATTGTATCATTATGACCGAGATTCGGACTACTCAATCCGTGCGTTAGAAACGCCCGCGTGGCGCAAGGTATCCGCCCCGGGTTCTAATCCATGTTCGGGATCGTTCACGACTTACTCGGGGATGGTATCTAGCAAGCGGTAGCTTGTGCTTCGTCCGCCACCGGGGTTCTGAATAAAAATGCCGCGTGACTTTAATTTCTGAATGTCCCGTAGCGCCGTATCTGGGGAACACTTGGCCAGCCTGGCATATTTTGAGGTGTTCATATTGCCCTTAAAGCCATCCTCGAGCATACGATTAACAATCAGACGCTGACGTTCGTTGACAGGTTGCCGATTAATTTTTTCCCATAGCCGTGCTTTAAACAATACGGCGCTCAGTGCGTCTTCGGCGCTGGAGATTGCGCGACCAAGGCAATCCAGGAACCACTCAAGCCAACCTGTTATTTCCGGAGTGTTGCGTTGTTGCTTTTCCAGTTGATCGTAATAATCCTTACGCTCAGATTCAATTTGCGATGAAAGGCTGTAAAAACGGTACGACATGCCGTCAGCGCGTGTCAAGGCCATATCGGTAATCGCTCTGGCGATACGACCGTTACCATCCTCGAATGGATGAATCGTCACAAACCACAGATGGGCGATACCACCTCTGAGCACAGGGTCAACATCGTCTTTGCCTTCAAACCATGCCAGAAATTCTGCCATATCATGCGCAAGCCGCTCCGCATTTGGAGCCTCGAAATGAACTTTTTCACGTCCGATAGGGCCTGAAACCACTTGCATTGAACCGGACTCGACGGAGCGCCAGCTACCGACTTTGACGCGACGCATGCCACTGCGACCTGTTGGAAATAGTGCGGCATGCCAGTCAAACAACCTTTCTTTTGTTACGGGTTCAGTAAATTGCTGGGTCGCATCCAGCATCATTTCAACAATACCTTCAACATCGCGGCTTGCTGATACAGGGCCAGCGATATCAATGCCCAGCCGCCGGGCGATTGACGAACGAACCTCCTGGGGATTCAGGTTTTCTCCCTCGATGGCTGATGATTTAACAACATCGCTTGTCAGTGTGCTGAGACTTGCCTCTCGCTTAAATTCAAAACCTAACCCTTCCATTCTGCCTAACAGGCGACCCTGGCGGTGCCGCACATCGGCAAGCTTGGAAGTAAGTTTCTCGGCATCCCAAGTGAACTTCGGCCAGTTCTTATGTTCATGTATCCACATGTTAATCACCGCATTGTTTGCAGTGATTATAACCTTTATTCACCGCATAAGCAAGAGAAATCACCGCAAAATATGCGGCAAATAAGATCGCTATTCACCGCACAGCAGCACGGATGGCTTTTTTCAATTCTTCGTCTATGACGTTACATAGGCTTGGAGCGGTATCGCCCACTTATCAGACAGATACGTTTCGATACAGTTTGCTTTTCCCGGGAACGGGCTTGGGTCAGCAAATGCTGGGTTTCCCACGGAATTGCTATCTCGGGATAGAAGAGTTCAAGATAAGCTAATGGCGGAGGGAGTGGGATTCGAACCCACGAGGGCCACAAGGACCCCACTGGTTTTCGAGACCAGCGCCTTAAACCGCTCGGCCATCCCTCCCGACCCGCAAAACAGGCTACCGAAGCCTGAAGGGCAAGGCAACATCTCTCGGGAAGTTTTGTTATTAACACCTCTGTGTAAAATAAGTGGATATGATTGAAAGTTACTTTACCCCGGAGGCTGTCGAGTTCATCAGGAAGGCAATAACCGAGGCCTACGGAAACGAGGTTTTTTTCGTCGGGAAGAGAAACGAAAGCTCCCTGGTCTACGACGTCAGGGTCTTTGCCCGCGGTAACCGCCAGGCGGTTCCGGCGATTCTTGATGCGGCAAAGTTGGGAAACGTGGTCATACATAACCATCCCTCTGGCAACCTCGAACCCTCGCCCCAAGATGTGGCCGTCGCTTCGGCTTTCGGAAACAAGGGGGTCGGTTTCTACATAGTGGACAGCGAGGTCGAGAAGGTATACGTCGTGGTCGAGCCTTTTGTTCCGGGAGAGACGGTACGCGTTGATAATGAATCCGCGAGGGAATATCTTTTGCCGGCCGGCCCCGTAGCCCAGGTTCTCGGAGAGAAATACGAGTACAGAGACGAGCAGCTTGAAGTTCTCTCAAACGTAACCGAGGCCTTTAACGATGAATACTTATCTATGATAGAGGCTGGCACGGGTACCGGAAAAACTCTTTCCTATCTCATACCCTCCATCCTCTGGTCAATTAACAACAATGAGAGGGTGCTGGTCTCCACAAACACCATTAATCTGCAGGAACAGTTGATAAACAAGGACCTTCCGCTTCTTCAGGATGTTTTCCCGAAGAAGTTCGATTACGCGCTCGTTAAGGGAATGAGAAACTATTTCTGTCTTCTGCGCGGTGAAGCAGTGGGGCAGGATCTTTTCGATTTTATAGATGACGGAGAAAGAGGGTCAATGAAGGACATACTCGAGTGGGCGAACATTACTACGGACGGTTCACTCTCCGATCTCGCCTTCACGCCCCCTGACGACGTGTGGGACAGGGTGTCTGCGGAAAGCGAAAGCTGCCCGGCGACCAAGTGCCCCCACTATTCGAGTTGCTTTTTCTTTAAGTCCCGCAGGGAACTCTCTAGGGCTTCTGTGCTGGTCTCTAACCACCACATGCTTTTTTCCGATGTCGCGATAAAGGGGACGGCGGGACCCGATTCGGATTTCGGGATAATTCCCCGCTACGCGAAGGTTGTTTTCGATGAGGCGCACAATATTGCCGAGGCGGCGACTTCACATTTCAGTCTGAAACTGAGCAAGCACGGGATTATGAAGACGCTCTCGAGGCTCCGCTCCCGGAAAAACAAAGGCGGGGACAAGGGAATTGTATTCTACATCTCGCATCTTGCGCAGAAAGAAAAGGATCCCGTTCTAAGGGAGATTTTCGAGCGCTCGGGCGGTGGTCTTGCGAGGGCCGTTGAGCGAATCGAAGCCGTAAGCGAGGAAGTCTTTAATTCGCTTTACGGTTTCGGAGCGGAAATATCGGGTGAAGCGGCGATAAGCCTGAGGCTTACAGAAGAGGTTTCGGGGCATGAGAAATGGACTGGTGTGAAGGAGCGCTTCGGGGCACTTGAAAAATCTCTTTTCTCGCTTGGAAACGAGATAACCCACCTGCTGGGAGTGGTTGAAGCCTCACCGCGCGCGGATTCCTACATAAAGCTCACCGCCGAACTTGGCGGCATCGCTAAAAGATCCGTTGCCTTCCGCGAAGTCATAGGAAGGTTTTTCGGCGAGGGGGACGAGAGTTATATCAGATGGTTTGAGGGGAACCGCAGACGCGCGGCGATTTTCTGCTCCATCAACCTTTCTCCGCTTGACGTATCCAAAGAGCTTGAAGAAAAGCTCTACTCAAAGACTAAGACCGTTGTCATGACCTCCGCGTCGCTTGCGGTTGATAAGAATTTTGATTTTCAGAAAAAAAACATCGGACTCTCGGATAACGAAAGATTCAGGGGACTGATCGTCGATTCCCCGTTTGATTTCCGTACACAGTCCCTGCTGCTGGTCCCGGCGGACATGCCCGAGCCCGGGCGAGAAGAATACGAAGATTCTCTCTCACAGATATTATCCGATTCCATCTCCGTAACGAACGGAAACGCATTGGTGCTTTTTACATCTTATTCTTCGCTTAACAGGGTTTACGAGAAGACGGGGCGGATCCTTGAGCGTAGCGGGTTCGGACACTTTCCCCTTTTCAAGCAGGGAGAAATGCCGAGGGGCCTGCTGCTTGAGAAGTTCAAAACGCTCGGAAATTCGGTGCTTTTCGCGACCGACAGCTTCTGGGAGGGAGTCGACATTCCCGGAGATTCCCTAAGGATGGTTGTCATATGCAGGCTTCCTTTCAAGGTTCCCACGGACCCCGTTACGGAGGCGAAAATCGAGTACATGGAAAAGCAGGATATCGATTCGTTTCGCGAATACATACTTCCCCACGCGGTTCTAAGATTCAAGCAGGGTTTCGGAAGACTCATACGCACGAAGACAGACCGCGGCGTGGTTATGGTTCTTGACAGACGCATAGTGTCGAAGTACTACGGGAAGTTCTTTATCAACTCCGTTGCGGGGAGCGATTTTTTCTGCGGGAAAACGGAACAGGTGCTCGGGAGGATGCGAAATTTTTTCTTCAAGGGGCAGAACCACTGAATTTTTTCCATGGAGAGAGGAGAGAACCGAGAAAAAGAGCGCTTGGATACTGTTTTTAGAAGACTCGGCAGATCCAGGTTCCGCTCGGGTTTCAAGCTTGATTCTAAAGAAGCGCTTTATCTTGAGCAAAGGGGACTCCCTGAGGTGCTTTCGCATGGAAGGGATTTTCTCGAAAAAAGGCTTGCCCCCGCCCTGCCCGCAAACGACGGGAAGCAGACTCCCTGGGGCGGACATCCGGTGTTTCGGGCCCAGCACGCCACAGCCACGTGCTGTCGGAGCTGTCTTTTAAAGTGGCACGGGATCCCTAAGAAAAAAAAGCTTACGGAACAGGAACTTGATTATATTCTCAGGGTGATTGAGAGGTGGCTTTCGGCCTAGAGCGGTCCGCAGGGATAATTTCCAAAAAAATTTTGTTTTATGTTAGAATATCGGGAGATATCAAGAGATTTTATGTTGGGGAGCCAGAAGACATGGACGAAGAAACAATCGCGCTACCCGAACTTGTAAAGGACGAGATCGACGAATTTGAGCGTCAGGTCTCCGATTACAGGAACGGAAAGATAGGCGAGGTAAAATTCCAGAAGATAAGACTCCAGCTGGGAGTATACGCCCAGCGCCAGGAAGGAGTCCAGATGCAGAGGATAAAGATTCCCTACGGAAAGCTAAGCTCTGCTCAGCTGAGAAAACTGGCGGACGTTTCGGACAAGTACGCAAGCGGTTTCTTTCACCTTACTACCCGCCAGGACGTCCAGCTTTACTACGTCAATCTTGAGACGGTTCCCGACATGATGAGAGATCTGGCAAGCGTGGGAATCACCACCCGCGAGGCCTGCGGCAACACCATAAGAAACGTCACTGCTTCCCCAATAACCGGCGCTTCTCCTACCGAAACTTTCGATGTAACTCCTTACGCCGAGGCGTTTAAGGAGTTTATGCTCCGAAACCCAATATGCCAGAACATGGGAAGGAAATTCAAGGTCTGCTTTGAGAGCAATCCGGATATTGATAACGCGGGAGTACGCATCCACGATCTGGGTTTTCGCGCCAGAGTCAGGGAAGAGGACGGAAAGCGCGGCTTTCAGGTCTATGTGGGAGGCGGGCTTGGCGCCTCGCCTTCGCTCGGACATCTTTGGACCGAGTTCATGCCGGTTGAGGAAATGATACCTTTTTCGGCCTCGGTCGTGAGAGTTTTTGACAGGTACGGGCAAAGAAAGGTACGGATGAAGGCCAGGATGAAGTTTCTTGTGAGAAAACTCGGTTTTGAAAAATTCAGGGAGGTGGTCGAGAAGGAAAGGGCTTCACTCGAAGTTGATCCTTCCTGGAATGACTATCTTGAGGCAATTGACCGGGAGCACGAAGCTCCCAAGCTAAACGGGCATGGCCTTGCCGAGGCTCCGGACTGGGTGGCGGATGACCCGGATTTTATGGAGTGGCGGAAAAAGAACGTTTCCCCGGCGGGAGTCGATGGATATTCCATCGTTAACGTGAGAGTACTTCTTGGGGATGTTCCGTCCGATACCGCAAGAGCGCTTGCGGACATGATAGATACTTTCGCCGACGGCTCAATACGGATAACTATCCAGCAGAATTTAGTGATCAGGTGGGTCCCCGACCAGGAGCTTCCCTCGCTTTACGCCGAGCTTAAGGAGGCGGGTGTTTCAAACTCAGGCGCGGACACTTTTGAAGATGTAACCGCCTGCCCGGGTGCCGATACCTGCCGTTTGGGCATCACTTCGGCCAAAGGTCTAGCGACGAAACTTACCGGCATGATGGGTAACGGCCTTGGAAAATACAAGGAGACTTTTGGAAACCTGAGGATAAAGATATCGGGCTGCCCCAACGCATGCGCCCAGCACGTCTCGGCCAGCATAGGGTTCCAGGGAGCTTCCATAACGAGAGAAGGAAGAAGCGTTCCGGCGGAGATGCTTTTCCTCGGCGGAGGACTTTACGGAGACGACACGCGCCTTGCCATGCCGGTCACCAAGATTCCGACCAGAAACGCTCCCAAGGTTGTCGAGAGACTGCTTGAGATATACGATAGGGAGAAAGAAGACGGTGAGCATTTTGACCTCACGATGAAAAGACTCGGAGCCAAGTACATAAAGGAAGCGGTTTCTGAGTTCAACACTATTCCTTCCTACGAAGAAGATCCCAATTTTTACACCGACTGGGGGCACGAAGAAGAAAAGTTCGCCGTTCAGCAGGGAGTAAGGGGAGAGTGCGCGGGGGTTACGGTAGAGGAGAAAATACCCGTGTTCTCAAACGCCGAGAGGCGGCTTGAGCAGGCCCAGGCGCTTTTTCTACACGGCGACTACGAAGCGTGCATAAACGAGCTTTACCTTGCTTGCTCGGACAGTGCCCATGTTCCTCTCTACACCAAGCTTGTAGATCCGTTCACGCCGGATCAAACGATATGGGAGTTTGAGAATCTTGTCGTGAGAACCGGAGAGACCGATGAGAAATGGCTTGATGTCTCGCGCAAGTTCGGGGAGTACAGGAACGGAGAGGCCTCGGCAACAAAAGCTATAGAGTTCCTTGAAGTTGCCAAGAGTTTTCACTCCGACTGCGAAAAGGTTCAGGAACAGTTAATCGCGTAGAACACCGGGAGCTTTTAAATCCCACTTCTTATCGATGACTGACAGCCAGTGGGTCAGTAGCCTCCGGTTATATATTTCTTAAGCGCCTCGATTTCGAATTTCTGACGGGAAATGATGTGATTTATGATGTCGCCGCTTGTAACCATCCCGCAGAGCTTTCCGTCTTCTATTATGGGAAGGTGCCTTATCTTGTTCTCCGTCAGGATAGCCATGCTTTCCTGAATTGAATCGTCGGGTGAGGCGTAGATCACATCCCTGATCATGAGTTCGCTTACTGTAGTGTTGGCCGATGATTTTCCCTGGAGGATAACCTTCCTCGCGTAGTCGCGCTCGGAAAATATTCCGACGACCTTTTCTCCGTCAAGCACGAGCAGAGCGCCTATTTCCTTTTCCGCCAACATCTGAAGGGCCCTGTACACGGTCTCATTCGGTCCTATCGACCATACGCTGCTGCCTTTGTGTTTTAGTATGTGTCTTAGATTTTCCATGACCTAATCTGCCTTTTATGTCTCGTATTATTATCAAGTATATAAGTTTTTTCCGCCAAAACAAAACTATACGCACCCGAAAGGCGGGGGTGACTGGAGCGGGCGTCGGGTTCTGAGAACCATCGTATGTTTTTTATAATTGCTTTCAGAATATTTCATTTCTTTTATTAACGTATCTCGGAATTATTCGTATAGTATTATGTCTGTGTTAACTGTCTGGGTACGCAGAATAACTTTGCTAACCCTTTTTCATAATGAGCAAAAACGAAAAACTTAAAAAAGCCGCGGGTGTAAGAGCCGTCGACTTTGTGCACACAGGGATGCTAGTCGGACTCGGCACCGGGTCAACTGCGGAGTTTGCCATAGAAGAGCTTTCAAAGCGGATAAAAGACGGTCGGCTTTCGGGCATATCCTGCATTCCAAGCTCTGAGAGAACGAGGAATTTTGCGGAGACCCTGGGTCTCGATCTTGTTGAGCTTAGTTCGAAGAGGAAGATTGACGTGACTATTGACGGGGCAGATGAAATTGATTCCGATTTTAACCTTATCAAAGGGGGCGGGGGTGCGCTTTTAAGGGAGAAGGTGCTGGCCCAGAACAGCGAGAGAAACATAATAGTCGCCGACGAGTCAAAGCTCTCGCGACGACTCGGCAGCCGTTTTCCGGTTCCCGTAGAGGTGCTTGAATTTGCCCTTGAGGCTGAAAAAAGCTACCTCAAGAGCCTTGGCGGAGAAGTGAAATTACGACTTGCGCGAGACGGTTCCCCCTTCTTAACCGACCAGAACAATTTTATTGTTGACTGGAGTTTCGGGCAAATTGAGTCTCCCTCTTATTTCGCTGACCGATTGTCACAAAGGGCGGGGATAGTTGAGCATGGCCTTTTTATAGGAACCGCAAGCGATATCATAATAGGTTCTCCGCGCGGACTAAAGCATCTTATCGCGAATGAATCTCTCTGAGTCTTTGGCGGTTCTTTGATACCGGCCATAACCATGCGCAAGGCCATGATTTTGGGTAAAGGTTGACGGTTTTACCCCGAACTGCCTGGGCGGTTTTTCCACAAAGCCGCCGAAAACAGCACGGACACTATCAAAAACAGGTTAAACAAAGCGCCTTTGGCAGTATTGCCAGACCCAGCGATTGCGCATCCGTCATCATCGCTGCTAACTTCCGGATGGAAACCAGCACCGATTATGAGGTTCTTGCCGCCAAGAAAACTATCATCGCTAAAACTTACAACATAGCTTAACTTAGGAACATCCCCAGGGGATTTGCCTTCTTCCATGATGGGGTCTATATCATCTGTTGGATCGTCCCAGAGATACTCAACAAATCCTCTGGGGTCCTCAGGCAGCAAACCCAAGTCTTTACACAACCTGTCTCCGTCATCTATCACCCTGATTATCTCATCCCCGATTTTGCATTTATTCTTGTCCTCAAGATTCAGATTCCCGTTTTCAAGTCTAGGAGTATTCCCGCCCCTTATCAACTCCGAAGTGCAACACCTTTAGCAAGAGATGATAAGGGGTAATCAATGGAACTTCCCCATTTTCCTAAGCGTGCTGTTTTCATCTTCAAATCTCCTTTGCGTGTTTTAGTAGTACCGGTAATTACCTTACAACAACTTCTCAATTATCTTCTTGTTCCTTTATGATAGTTAAGAAAATTTAGTAATGATTTCAATATAGTAAGAAAGAGTCAGTCCTACCAAGGGACCAGAAATCCAAGGATCATAACCGTTGCTCATGACCATTGGTCAAAAATTGGCGGTATGAAGTGAAACAGTTCTCAAAGGGTGGCGATTATTGAAAAATCAATATGTGGATTTAGCGGTAAGCGGGCGGAGTAGATCAGACACACTTATCTGAGAGCCAGATTTCAAGTGATAAAAAACCGGGTGATCCTTGCGATGCTTGTTGCGACCTCGGATGGAGTCCCGATTCTTACTATGCCCCTTTCCTTCTCATCAAGAGACTTGAAGTCGCCTCTTGCCTGCGCCATCTTGAGTATCCCGAAAGAAAATACCGATTCCGCGGAGCCGACGTCATCAGGTATGTGCAGATCATTCGCGTTATCGCTTACGATCTGGATGAAAAAACCTTCGCCTGAGTCTCCCTTGTGAAGCTGGCCGGTTGAGTGGAGAAATCTCGGCCCGAAACCCAGAGTTACGGGCACGGATGATACCTTCTCGATCTGCGCGCGAAGGGAAAGAAGCTCCTTTGAATTTTCTTCTGTGGGATCTACGTACGCCTGAATCGATATGTAGCCCCCTTTCTTTGAGGAGACAAGCTCTCTTAGATATTCTGGAGATTCAATGTTTCTGTTACTTGAAAAAACAAGCCCCTCTCTTGAAAAATCGGGTCTTTCGGATTCAAGCTCTCCGGTTTCTCCGTAGAGCTTGAGAAAATTTCTGGCGAAAGTCTTTGCGGATTCGACATCGGGCTGATCAAAGGGATTTATCCCCATGATGCTTCCGGCAATGGCGACCGCGAACTCAAAGCGCAAAAACTCCGCCGCGACCGCGTCAGGCGAGTCAACGACTATTTGCACGAAGGGAACTCCGGAGTCTGCAAGACATCCTGCTACGGCGTCCGTACTCCCATCCCCTCTCAAGGAAAAAACAATATATGCCCTGTCTTCCCTAGAGCTCGGCGCATCGGAGCTTGCCTCGTCAAGCAGCGGAAGAATACCGACACCGTTTTTTCCCAGACTCTCTGCGATCAGCTGCTCTGCCCAGTAGCCGAAAGGAAAAAGTTTTTCTGAAAAAACGAAACCCAGCTTGTCTCTTCCCCCCCTCGCCATAACCCCGAGAAAGGTCCCCAAGCGAAAGGAAGGACTCTCATGGTAACTTCCTCCGGCCGTGTTTTTAAGTTCAAACAGCACAGAAGCGGTTGATTGAAGTATTTTGCGTATATCGACTCCCGCTAGGGAAGCTGGCACGAGGCCGAAGTAGGAAAGTGCGCTGAACCTTCCGCCGACGTTTGGATCGTTGATGAACACCCTCTTAAACCCGTGTTTGCGGGCCGTATCGATGAGTTTTGAACCTGGGTCCGTGATGCAGACGAAATGTTTTCCTGGAGAGTCGGTCTTTTCTGCGAGTTCGCCGTAGAAATATTTCATTAGGGAAACGGTTTCCACGGTCGAGCCCGATTTTGAGGAAACCACGAACAGTGTTTTCAGAAGATTGATGCTGTTGCGGGTCTTAAGGATGAAATCTGGGTCCGTCGTATCAAGAAGAGTGAGACGCAAAAAACCGTCTCGGGGGGTGAATATGTTTCTGAACACCTCGGAGGAGAGGCTTGAGCCCCCCATTCCGAGAACCACGACGTCGGTATATCCTTTTTTTCTTGCGGATTCTGAGAAGTCACAAATCTCATCCGTAACCCCAAGCATCTGTTCGGGAAGATGGACCCAGCCGAGGCGGTTTGTGATCTCGGAAGGATCGTCCGCCCAGAGCAGATAATCGCAATCGAAAAATCTTTCGGCAAAGTGGTTTCTCTCGAGCTCGAGTAGTTTGGATTCGATTGCACTTCGGTAGTCGCCCGCGTATTCGGTGTAGCTTCGTGACTCGAAACCGGCTTTGTTTTCAGCGGACACGGTACTAGTTACCAAGCAGTTCGAGACATTCTTTGAGGATGGTGTCCGCGTTAAAACCGAAGTTGTTCATCACGTCGCGGTAAGGCGCCGACTCTCCGAAGCAGTCTATCCCGTAGGATTTGGCGGTAGTGCCTGAGCCCGTGAACCTCTCCCATCCAAACGTCGCTCCGGCCTCGACGCTGATTCTTACGGTGGCCGAAGGTGGCAGAACGCTGTCTTTGTATTCCTGGGGCTGCGCTTCGAAAAGACTCCAGCAGGGAAGGCTCACTACTCTCGGGTTTATTCCCGTCTCGCTCAGTCTTTCATGCACTTCAAGGCAGATATGGACTTCAGAACCCGTGGATATCAGTATTATGTCAGGCGTACCGCCTGAGTCTGCTATTACGTAGCCGCCCGCAAGCGCTCCCTCGGCCGCGGCGTAGCGCTCCCTGTCTATTACCGGAACATTCTGTCTTGTGAGAACAAACGCGGCGGGGCGGTCAGAGAGTCCCATCACGTATTTCCACAGAACCGCAAGCTCGTTCGCGTCGCAGGGACGTATGACGTCAATGTTAGGAGTTACTCTTAGGGTCGTTAGATGCTCTATGGGTTGATGCGTGGGTCCGTCTTCGCCGACCCCTATGCTGTCATGCGTGAAAATGTAGATTACGGGAAGTTTCATCAGGGCCGCGAGCCTTATTGAAGGCTTCATATAATCGGCAAAGATGAAATAGGTTGAGGCGTAGGCTCTGAGTCCGCTAAGACACATGCCGCTTGCTATTGCCGCCATTGAGTGTTCCCTGACTCCGAAATGAAAGTTTCTCCCCTCCCGGTCCTCGGCGGAGAAGCTCGTCGCGCACTTAAGATAGGTTTTCGTCGAAGAACCCACGTCTGCGGCGCCGCCCATAAACCACGGCACTTTTTTTCCTATGGCGTTAATCACGCTTGAGTTAGCAGAACGCGTCGCGACCTGATCGGCCGTGTGGGGGAAAGACGGGATATCGCTGTCCCATCCCTCGGGCAGTTTCCTTTTCTCAAGCATCTCAAACTCGTGAGCGAGCTCGGGATATTCGTTTGAGTACTTCCTGAAATTCTCTGCCCAAATCGCTTCGGCTTCGTTCCCCTTGGCGATTGCATCCTTCCTGTAGGAGAGGATTTCATCGGGAACGTGAAAATCCCCGGCGGCATCCCATCCGTAAAACTCCTTTGTCAGCTTGACTTCTTCTTCTCCAAGCGGCGCTCCGTGGGCCTCGCACGTGTCCTGCTTGTTGGGGCTTCCGTAGGCTATCTGGCTTTTTAGTATGACGATTGAAGGCCTCTCGGTTTCGGATCTCGCCCGAGACAGGGCCTTCTCTATTTCCTCAAGATCGTTTGCGTCCTCAACTTTCTCCACGTGCCAGTTATAGGAACCGAAGCGCATTTCCGTGTCCTCGGAGTATGCAAGTGAGGTGCTTCCCTCGATGGTTATGCTGTTGCTGTCGTATATCCAGATCAGGTTTCCGAGTCCCAGATGTCCAGCTATGGATGCGGCTTCTGAGGAAATCCCTTCCATCATGTCTCCGTCGCTGCAGACAGAGTACACTTTGTGATCTATGATGTCGTAGCCTGGGCGGTTAAAGTGCGCCGAAAGCCATTTGCCTGCTATGGCCATCCCGACCGAATTAGATGCTCCCTGGCCCAGAGGCCCGGTTGTGGTTTCAACTCCATCTGTGATTCCAAGCTCCGGATGACCGGGGCAGCGGCTGTGAAGGCTGCGAAATTTCTTCATGTCGTCAATCGAGATGCCGTATCCGTTTACATAAAGGGTTGCGTAGAGAAGCATGGAAGCGTGACCGGCGGAGAGGACAAAGCGGTCGCGGTTTGGCCAGTCCGGATTCTCGGGATTATGCCTTAAGAACTTGTCGAAAAGCACGAAAGCCGCGGGAGCGAGAGCCATGGGGGTTCCCGGATGGCCTGACTTCGCTTTTTGAACCGCGTCCATAGCGAGCGTTCTTATGCAGTTGATTACAAGGTTCTCCAATTATTCATCCTCGGGGAGAAATCCGCGCGGAAACATTGAAAATCCGCTGTAGTGCGCGTCTGATTCATGTAAAAAGACAACCGGGGTTTCGCTTGCGCGAGCCGCTTTTAAATTTACTTATCATAAACAATAGTAATAATATATCAACATATACCCCGAAGCGGTTTTCGCCGGTCTCTGCCCGGCGTGGAAACCGCTGCTTTCCCGGCAAAATGAAAAAGGCGGCTTTGGTTACAGGCGGGGCGGTGAGAATAGGAAAGGAAGTCTCCCTGAACCTCGCACGAAAGGGCTATGACATTGCCCTTCATTACAACTCCTCGGAAAAAAAGGCCCTCGCGACAAGAGAGCTGATTCTCAAGACCGGCGTGGGGTGCGAGCTTTTCAGATGCGATCTTTCATCCCCAAAAGACGCCGGGGAGCTTGTTCCCGAGGTCATAAAAAGCTTCGGGGGGCTCTGTGTTCTGGTTAACAACGCCTCGATTTTCGAGAACGTCGGGTTCCGTGACGTGACCCCTGAATTTCTGGAAACGGACATGGCCGTGAACTTCAAGGCCCCATTCTTTCTCTCCCAGTCTTTTTCCACCGAGGCAAGCGGGGGGCTTATCGTTAACTTCCTTGACACGAGAGTCAAGAAAAATCCCGTCGAGCATTTCTGCTACAACTTAAGCAAGAAGTGTCTTTATCACTTAACAAAAATGCTCGCAAGAGAACTTGCTCCCGATTTCCGGGTAAACGCCGTGTGTCCAGGGGCCATACTTGCTCCCCCGGGGCAGGGGGAGGACTATCTTCGCAAGATGGCGCGGGGCGCTCCGATGAAGCGTACGGGCTCGATTGAGGATATAGTTAACGCGTTTAACTATCTTTTGGAAAATGATTACGTCACCGGAGAGTGTCTTTTCGTTGACGGGGGGAAAAGCCTTACTTGGTGAGATGATAATAAAAATCGAAAACCTCAGGCTTCGCACGATAATAGGGATATATGACTGGGAGAAGGAAAACCGCCAGGACCTTGTTATAAACGTCACTATCGATTTTGACGGACGCAAAGCCGCTGAGAGCGACAACATAGAGGATACGTTGGACTACAAGGCCATAAACAAAAAGATCATAAGCTTTGTGGAGACAAACGATTTCAACCTGCTTGAGAGGGTCGCCGGGGGCATATGCGATATAGTTTTTGAGGAACCGGCGGTCAGGTGGGCGTCGGTAAAGGTGGAAAAGCCCGGGGCGCTCCGCTTCGCCGACTCCGTTTCGGTGACCGAAGCAAGGGAGAGGTAGACGGGCTCAGTGCCGTTTTCACCGGTCGTCTCAGAAGCAACGCTGCGTGGAAGACTTCCCCGCGGTTTTTGAAACCATACTTAACATTCAGTCGTCTAAATGTAGAATACGGTTGCGATTGGAAGCGGATACGGGCTGAAGCAGTTGATGAAGCCTGGTCTTGTGTTCTGCAGTCCGGCTTGCCGTTGCAAGGAGAAGGTATCAGAACATGAATACGGCCATTATCGGAATCGGCTCAAATATAGATGCCGAGAGGAACGTGAGCATCGCCAAGCGAATGCTCGGGGAAAAACTCAGTGTTCTCGGAGAGTCGAAATTCGTGAGAACCAAGCCTATAGGACCGCGGGGACAGCAGGATTTTCTAAACGGTTCTCTGCTAATAAAAACCCGCTTTGGCCTCAAGGGTCTAAAAGCTTTGCTCAAGGGAGTGGAGATTGCTCTTGGAAGGAATGTCGGGGAGGATCGCTACGGCCCGAGGAAAATGGACCTTGATATACTTGCCTGGAACGGAGAGATCGTCGATTCCGACGTTTACGAGCGGGAATTTCTCTGCCGCTCCGTTATTGAGCTTTGTCCCGAACTTGAAAAAACACTGAAGGAGCCGGCCCCGCCTGAAGAAACCGAAATCTTGGAAGGCCTTGTTCTTAGGAAGGTTCTTTCAAAAAAAGAGATAAAAAGCGCTATTTGGAACCTTGCAAAGAAAATTTCTGAAGACTACGAGGGAAAAACTCCCGTTTTGGTGTGCGTTCTCCTGGGCGCGCGTCCCTTTTTTGAAGACCTGGCGGAGCGGATAACCATCTCTTCGGAAAAGCAGTTTCTCAGGGTTTCAAGCTATAGGGAAGCAACGCGGCCGGAGCACCTTGAACTCGTAAGGGACATTGAATGCGGTATAGAGGGAAGGGACGTTATAATTATCGAGGATATAATCGACACTTCAGAGACGGCGAAGTTTATCCTGCGTCACATGGAATCGAAAAACCCGGGTTCGCTTCGGATATGCGCACTTATAGACAAAAGGGGAAAAGACATGACGGGTCCCGAGCCCGATTACTCGGGTTTCCAAGTGGACGAAGGATTTCTCGTGGGTTACGGAATGGATTATATGGGCAGGGCAAGAGCCCTTGAGGATATATACTTGCTACAAGATGTAGTTTGATGCAGAGCGATTTACGGAGACTGATATGGCGAAAGCAGAAGGCGTAAGATGGAATCTCGGGGATCTTTACAAAGGAATTTCAGATGTCCGCGTGGAAAAAGACTTTAAGAAAATATCGGCACGCGCCGATAAGTTTGAAAAAAAGTACAGGGGCAAGATAAAATCTCCCTCCCTTACCGCCGGCAAGCTTGCGGAAGCGGTAGGGGAGCTTGAACGCCTGTCGGAGGGAATCGGGAAGATACTTTCCTTTGCGTATCTTCTTTTCGCGGCGGACACGCGAGACCCTAAAACCGGGGCCTTTCGCTCCTCAATGCAGCAGAAGGCGACTGAACTTCAGAAAAAACTCATCTTTTTTTACGTGGAATGGGTTTCGGTTCCGAAGAAAAGGGCGAAAAAACTCATGAATCACCCGGAACTCTCGGGTTACAGGCATTTTCTGGAGCAGGAAAGACAGTACAAGGACCACACTCTCTCAGAAGCCGAGGAAAAAATACTCCAGGAAAAATCAAACACGGGGCAGAAGGCGTTCTCTAGGCTTTTTGACGAGGTTGTGAACAATATTGAATTTCGTGTGAGGCTCTCGGGGAAAACAGAGAAACTCAACCAGTCCCGGACCCTCTCGCTTCTCTACGACCCGGACAGAAAAAAAAGAAAGGCGGCTTGGGGCGGACTAACCAGAGGACTTACGGGAAACTCCCACGTGCTTACCTACATATTCAACACCCTTGTAAACGACCACTCGATAAATGACAGGCTGAGAAGTTACGAAGACCCCATGTCGGCGCGGCACCTGAGCAACGAGATATCTCATGGGGCCGTGAACACCCTCCTTGAATCATGCGAGCGGAATTTCGGATTCGTAAGACGCTACTACACACTTAAAAGAGAACTTCTCGGGTACCGCAGATTCTACGACTATGATCGCTACGCTCCGCTGGGTTCGGAAAGGGAGCAGGTGCCGTGGGAGAAGGCAAAGGAGATCGTGCTTTCTTCGTTCGGAGAGTTTTCTTCTGAGATGGAAAAGACCGCGTCTTTGTTTTTTGAGAAAAATTGGATAGACGCTGAGCTTCGGGACGGGAAAAGAGGAGGCGCCTTCAGTCACGGAACGGTTCCCGGAGCGCATCCTTACGTCTTTATGAACTACACCGGGAAACCCAGGGACGTTATGATTCTTGCCCACGAGCTTGGCCACGGAGTGCACCAGTATCTCTCAAGGCGGCAGGGCTATTTCCAGGCCCACACGCCTCTTACGACGGCCGAGACCGCAAGCGTTTTCGCGGAGATGCTAGTGTTTCACAGGCTAAAGGAAGAGGAGGGGGAAAAGGAAGGAAGGCTGGTTCTGGTAGCGGAAAAACTCGAGGATATAATGGCAACGGTTTTCAGACAAGTGGTGCTGACAAGGTTCGAGCAGAGCCTGCACCGCGAAAGAAGAGAGAAAGGGGAACTTGCAACCGCGAGGATAAGCGAGCTTTGGATCGAGGCTAACCACGATATGTTCGGAGATTCTGTCTCCCTCACCGAAAACTACGCCTACTGGTGGCTCTACATTCCCCATTTCATACACTCTCCTTTTTACTGCTACGCGTACTCATTTGGCGAACTGCTCACCCTTGCTCTTTACGGAATGTTTCTTGAACGGGGAAGATCTTTCGTTCCCGATTACATGGGGCTTCTCCGCTCGGGGGGAAGCGCCTCACCCTCGGAACTTCTCCTTGGGATCGGAGTGGATATAAATGACCCTGATTTCTGGCAGGCGGGACTTGACGTAATAGGGGCGATGGTGGATGAGGTGGAGGAACTTTCCGGGCTTGGCTGATGCTTTTTATTGCGAACGGGAGGAGTTTTTCTCGTACTCGCTTACTATCTTGCTTATAACCGAGTAGTGAACGGAGACCGCGTCGGCGACCTCCCTTAGAGTGTAATCCCCTGTAAGATAGGTTTTAGCTATCGCCTCGTCCCTTGAATGCCCGCTTTGTGTGAAACCGTTTATCATGCCTGATACCGGTTTTGTGACCTGATGCTTCGGAATATCTCTTGGCCGCGAACCTTTTTTTGTTTTTTCTTGGACAAGCTCTATGAATTCGTCATCTCCGAGATATATCTGCTTTCGGGTTTCTGAGAGTACATCGCGCGAGCGGTTCTCTTCCAGAAATTCATCAAAACTGTCTCTGTTCGAAGAAAAGCTTTCGGAGAACCATTTAAGGTCTATGTACGCCGGCATCTCGTCCTTTCCGTAAAGATACCTGCAGCTGCTCCATTTAAACTGGTTCGGATGTTTTACGAAACCGGCCCGAAGAGGCAGAAGAAAAATATGGGCCATAAGCGGCAGAAGATATTTTTCCTTCTGCACTACTATGGATTTATATCTTCCCCGGAAAACGTGACCGTCTGTGTCGTGCAGTCTGTTTGAGCGCTGGGTGTAAACGCCGTTTAACTGCCTTATGGCTTTTGAGAGATTCGGGTTCGGGGTCTCAATAACGAGATGATATCCGTCGGACATAAGGCAGTAGCCGAAGCAACGGCACCCGAACCTTCCACACACTCCCTCAAGGACTTCTATCCAGGCGTTGCCGTCGGCTGAGTTCTGAAAGACGCTCTGCCCCCTGTTGCCGACAGAGGAGATGTAATAGACCGCCCCGGAGTATTCCGGTCTTAGAGGTCTTGCCATAGGCGTGATTATAACGCAAACGAAAAATAATTTCAAGACCTGACCCTTAAGCCGAATTATCCTCTCAAGGCGCAAGTGCTTTCATAGCAAAAGCTATCTGCTCCCTTGAGGCGTTGTAGGGAAACATGAGAATGGGAAGATCGGAGTTCTCAGCGAACGCCCCGAGCTTTTCTTTTGTTTCCTCCGGGTCACCGCTTACGGAAACTAGGTCAAGCAGTTCGTCGCTTATGCTTTTTATCGCTTCTGTTCTGTTGTCCCGCCAGAGTTTCTTTGCTCTGTAGGCCTCCTCTCTGAATCCGTAGCTGCATACAAGCTTGTGGTAATAATCTCCCATAGAGCATACGTAGAGGGCCACAAACTCCCTTACGATCTCTCTTGATTCGCTTCGGTTCTCGGAGACCATGGCCGGGAGAAACGGGGCAACCGTTATTTTTCTTCCGCCGGAATCGAGTGTTTCTTTCCTTTCATTTATTAGGCTTACGGGGCAGAGGTAGGGAATCCAGCCGTCTGCGACCTGGGATGTAAATTCGATATTCTTCGGTCCCATAGACGCTATGTATATCGGAATATCGCTTCTTAAGAGCTCGAAAAGAAGCTTGAAGTTCTTAAGCCTGAGAATTTCCCCGTCGTAGTCAACCCTCTTTCCAGCGAGTATCGTCCTTATTATCTCAACGCACTCAAGCGTTCGCCGGATAGGCCTCTCGAATTTTGCGCCGTGCCAGTATTCGTTGAGGTAGACGCTGCTTATTCCGAGACCAAGAATTAATCTCCCTTCGCAGTATTCATCCATGGTGGCCGCGGTCTGGGCTATAAGCGCCGGAGATCTGCTGTAAACGGAGATGATTCCCGTGGCTAGCTTAATTTTTCTGTGACCGACGCCATGTGGGAGATAAGGGAAAAAGCGTCGCGCCCCCACATCTCGGGAACCCAGATGGAGTGGTAGCCCAGGTCCTCGGCCAGTTTCGAGAAATAAGTGAGATCATCTTTTTTTACGTCGGCCCAGTAGGGCACGACAACTCCGATGAGAGACAATTGCTTCCTCCTTCCATGCGGGTTTGCTCGGGTTCATTTTACTTGAGTTTAAACAACGGGAGAAGACGCAAAGTCCTTAAGCTTCTTATTCCCCGCCCCTGAACCGGGCTTTCTGGAGGCGGTTTTAAAGTTCAACCGATAGTTAGTTAAACTGTTTGCAGGACATCTACCAAACCTGTCTTCGGAGAAAGACAATCCTTTACTACGGGAGTTAGCAAAATGCGCAAGTTACCCGCGAGAATGCAGACAAGGCTTTACAAGGAGCACCTTTTTCCCGAGGAAACGAGGGAGATCAGGCAAAGGGTAAGGGCTTTTGCGGAAAAAGAAGTTTTCCCGCTGGCCCGGGACATAGGAGAGAAAAGCGAGAAAAACGAGAATTTTCCCCGCGAGCTTTTCGGGAAAATGGCGGCTGAGGGATTTTTCCGGATTCCGTTTTCAAAAAAAGATGGGGGACTGGGTCTTTCTTACCCTGCATGCGGAGCCGCTGTGATGGCCGAGGAACTTGCCTACATAAGCGCCAGCGTGGCGGGAACGATAAACGCCCACTTTCTGCTCTCGGGAAAAACTCTCGCCATGGGATCGCCCCACATAAAGGAAAAATATCTTGCCTCGGCTCTCGACGGAACCTCAGTGGGGTCGTTTGCGATGACGGAACCCCAATCGGGTTCTGACGTAAGGACCGAGTCTCTTGTAACGAAAGCCCGCAAGAAGGGCAAAAAAAAGTATGTGATAAACGGCCGCAAGCGCTATATAACTAACGCCGGGGTAGCGGATTTTGTAACCCTGCTTGCAAGCGCGGGCGATAAATCCATCATGATAGTGGTCGATCTTGATTCGCCTGGCTGTTCCGTGAGCGCTCCGGATAAAAAACTTGGAAACAGGGGAGAGCTTACCTACGACATATATCTTGAGGACGTGGAGGTGCCCAGGGAAAACCTGATAGGGAAGGAAGGAGAAGGTCTCCGGGTGGCAGTGAACTCCCTTTTATACGGAAGAACCGGAATCGGGGCAAGCGGGGTGGGGATGGCGCAGTCGGCCTTTGATGAATGCGTTGAGTTTATGAACGAAAGGGAGGCTTTCGGAAAGAAGATAGCGGATTTTCAGTACTGGCAGTTTCTGCTCGCGCAGAGGGCTGTGGAGATAGAAAACGCGAGAAACCTTTATCTAAAAGCCGCTCTCTGTCTTGACAAGGGTGATTCTTTTCCGACTTTCGAGACGTCCGCTGCCAAGTACTACGGTTCGGAAATAAGCGTTACCATGGCCCGTGACGCCGTTCAGATATTTGGAGGCCTCGGGCTTATGGTGGAACTTGCCCATGATTCCTCCACTTACAAGGTCGAAGAGATATACAGGGATTCCAAGGTCGGGGAGATATACGAAGGCACAAACGAGATACACAAAATGATCATAGCAAGATCGATTTTCGGAAAAAGGTAATTTTGTTTCGCAGTTAATAAGTCTTGGAACCTACGATAAGAGTGTGTCGAAAACTCGCATGGAAAGAAAAAAACAGAACCGCTTCTGGCGTGAAATCCTAGTCAACGTAAAAGAGCTTTCTTCGCAGGAAAAGAAAAAAGTCAGGGACGGGATACGTCTTGTCTACGGAATCCACGACACTCCGTTTGGAAAATGCCTAGTCGGGGTCTGCGAAGAAGGTATATGCCATATAAGTTTTTTCCTCTCCGACCCGAAAACCCATACGGAGAGGTTCAAGAAGATATGGCAAAATCCGCAGAACCAAAGGGATGATAAGAAGGTGGCCGAAGTATTTAGGGAAATATTTTTCTCTCCAGAAAAACAACCGCCGCCAGCGATACTGCTTCTGGGAACACGATTTCAGCTCCGGGTCTGGGAGAAACTGCTTGAAGCCCGGGAAGGAGAGACCCTTTCCTATTCGGATCTTGCGGAATCGATCGGAGAGCCAGCGGCCGTAAGGGCCGTCTCGAATGCTGTGGCGGGAAATCCGGTTGCTTACTTGGTACCGTGCCACCGCGTCATAGGAAAAACGGGGGATCTTCACGGTTACCGCTGGGGTTTGGACGTGAAAAGGGCGATTCTCGACTACGAAGGAGTTAACCTGGGTTCGAAGTGAAGGGTTTAGTTTGGGTTTGCGAAGTTAACGAAGAGGCTCTTCTTTTGTCATGCAGTGCATAGCTCCGAATCCCCACACAAGATCGACGCAGTCTATTCCCACGACATGCCTTGCGGGAAAAAGCTCCGACAGTATCCCAAGCGCCTCGTGATCCTTCGGATCGTTATAGGCGGGAACGAGAACTTTTTCATTGGAGATGTAGAAATTGGCATAAGTCGCCGGAAGTCTCTCACCGTCAAAAAAAAGCGGGGAGGGCATCGGAAGAGGGACAATTTCAATTTCCCCCCCGCTCTCGAGTCTTAAGTCTTGGAGTATTTCCAGGTTTTCGCGAAGCGGACGATAATTTGGATCTTCTGGATTGTCCTCCAGACATAAAACAACCGTTTTGGGGTCGGTAAAACGGCATATATCGTCAACGTGGCCGTTTGTGTCATCCCCTTCAATCCCTCCGTTTAGCCAAAGAATATTTGTTGCGCCTAAATACTCGGAGAATATCTCCTCGTAGTCTTTTCTCCCGAAAGAAGGATTTCTCGTCTGTTTTTCCTGACTCAGAAGACACTGCTTCGTCGTGATCAGGGAACCTTTTCCGTTTGCATCCACGCTTCCTCCCTCAAGAACGACTTTTCTTCCGAGATGGGTTGGACTCCGCGAGTCAATATCAAGGGCTTTGGAGATAAATCTCGGGACTAGGTTGTCGTTTCCCCAGTCGTGGTATTTTGCCCATCCGTTAAACCCGAAATCAAGGACTCTTAGCTCCGCGGAATCTTCCCTTACGAAAAAAGGCCCCGAGTCTCGTATCCAGGATCTGTCGGTGGGGCAATCGTAAAACTCTACGTTGGCAAGGTCGGTTGACTCTTTTTTGAGAAAACTCTCAGCCCGCTTCCGTGTTTCCCCGGGGTTAACGATTATTCTTACTTTTTCCGATTCTGAGAGGTGGCTTACGATTTCGCTGTAGACCCATTTGATCTTTGAAAATTTCCCCGGCCAGTCACTTATGTTTTGCGGCCACACAAGCCATGTGGCGCCGTGGGGCTCCCATTCAGCCGGAAGTCTGTAGCGAACCGCCCGAGAATCACTCAATTTCAGGCCCCGGAATCATTGTCGATAAACCTTTGCTGAAGTTCCGAGTAGGCATCAATTCTCCGGTCCCGCAGAAAAGGCCAGTTCCTTCTGGTTTCCTCAAGCTTTCGAAGATCAATATCGGCCAGTATGATCTCTTCTTTCTCGCCCGAGGCCTCGGAAATTACCATTCCCTGCGGATCACACACAAAGGAGTTTCCCCAGAAATCTATCCCCTCGCCGTTTTCTCCCGATTCCTCGAACCCTACCCTGTTTACCGCCGCCACGTAGATTCCGTTTGAGATAGCGTGGGCACGCTGAACGGTCTTCCAAGCTTCAAGCTGGGTGTTTTTCGATCGCTCGTCTTCGTCCGTGCGCCATCCTATGGCGGTAGGGTAGAAGATTATGTCCGCTCCCTTGAGCGAGACTATGCGCGCGGCTTCTGGATACCACTGGTCCCAGCAGATAAGTGTGCCTATTTTCGCAAAGCCGGTTTCAAAGCAGGAAAACCCCGTGTCCCCCGGAGTAAAATAGAACTTCTCAAAATAACCCGGATCATCCGGTATATGCATCTTTCTGTAAATGCCGGAAATCTCTCCCCCGGGGTTGATCAGGACAAGGGAGTTGTGGTATACACCCGGAGCTCTTTTTTCAAAAAGGGGGCACACGATGAAGACCCCTCTTTTTTTCGCCTCCCCGCAGAACTTGTCCGTGGCAGGACCGGGGATAGGCTCGGCGAGGTCAAAACAGCCCGTGTCTTCTGACTGGCAGAAGTATCTCGTAAGAAAAAGCTCCGGAAGGCAGACTATATCTGCTCCCAGAGCGCAAGCCCGCTCTACGCTTGATATGGCTTTTTTGAGGTTTTTCTCCCTGTCTTCCTCCGCCCGGGTCTGAACGAGGGCGATTTTGAAACCGCTCATGCGAATACGATAACTCCCAAATGCCGACAATGTAAAGATGAAGCGTGTTCCACACGCGACCTTCCTGAGCGGCGCTTGAGATTAAGGATTTTGCGAAAGCGTCGATCGAAAAAGAAAGCCCGTGACATTTCATACAGACACCGCGGATCATCTTTTCGTTCGGCTGCAGGTTCATATTTTGATTATGCTGAACCAAAACCCATTTGTCATCCCCTTTTTTGTGTACTTCCCGGGGCAGGTGACACGTGACGCAGCTCACGCCGCTTCCAGGGGCGCCGAGGCCGGTTACCTTCGCCTGCCGCCAGCGCGCCGCCTAGGTTGGCGGCTACGAACACTATCATCAGCGCCAAGTTAAGATTCGAACTGAACCGCATGCCCGTATGGGCCACCAGCACAATGAGCCCCCCTACGCCCAGTATCCCGTGCAAGGTGCGCCAGGATGAAAACGAGCCGAACCGCAACCGCCTCCAGTGCTTGCGGAAGTAAAGTGATAAGCCTGCAAGAGAGAATCCCAGCAGCAAGAATCCCGTGACCTGCTGCAAGAGGCCGCTACGCCAGAGTATATCGAAAGGTATGTCTTGGCGGACCGTTTGGGAGTACGGAATCGTTGCCAGGGAGATGGCTATAACCAGCACGATGGCCGAAACGGCGGCCGTGACAAGCCCTCGGGCCTCTATTCCGCGCCATGACTTAATGGGTTATGGTTTCCTCTGCACGCAGCATGAACATGCTATCAGAATATATGTTTGAAGCCTCTTATCAAGCTAGATAGGATTGGTACTTCTTTAGTCGGTGACAAACTCTGCGGGAACCTTGGTAAAAGACTCGATGCTTGCCGTTTTCAGTGCCGCCATGTAGTAGCGGGTTTTTCTGTGTGCCGGCTTCAAATCTTCCCCAGACATTTTGCTCCTCTCCGTTTTGTAACTGTTTTATGAGATCAGCGAGGTTTTTAATTGTTTTTCTAGTTTTGTAATCATTTTTTCAAAAATACTCAAGGAATTAAAGATTTCTTAAACTCTTCTAGAATTTTTAACAGTTTTTCCGTAAATAAACTAATTTCTAACTATTTATTTTGCAAAACTTGATTTTCTAATTATATTATTAGAACAATAACAATTTCATTAGATAAACCCATGGAACCAAACATTTCAGAAATACAGCCTGCAGGCTATGCTTGGCTGCTGAGCAGATTCGGGTTGACCGCGATACCTAACTCGCATAGTTCTTCCGTTGCGGCAACCGGCGGTCGGCAGCAGAAAGTGCAGGGTGATCGTGTTGAAGATATTTATCCTCTTCAATACTGGCCCGGTGAAAAAGTCGGAGACCACTTGGAGTTTGCCCTGAAATATGACGGCGTAAGCCTGAGTTCTTTGAAGATTATTTTCGACGCCGCGGCGGAAACTGAGATTGTAGATTATATCAAGTCCAAACCAACGGGAAAGTATACTCGTCGCGTTTGGTTCTTTTATGAGTTTTTAACCGGTCGCAGGCTTCCTCTTGAGGACCTATCCAAGGGAAATTATCTGGAAGCTCTTGAACCGGACATCTATTATACTCTTTCTCCAGGAAGAAAATCTCGAAGACACCGCGTTATAAATAATTTGCTTGGAACGAGAGAATTTTGTCCCATTGTCAGGAAAACGGAGAAGCTTAGGGAAATGGACCGGATTGATTTTCGAGACAGATGCGAAAAGATAATCGAATCGTATCCTCCGCAACTACTTAGAAGAGCCTTAAGCTATCTCTACAACAAGGAAACTAAGTCTTCCTTTGAGATAGAGAACATAAAACCTGACGCTTCACGGACTGAAAAGTTCATAGCATCTTTAGAGATGGCGCGACAGCAGGATTTCTGTAACAAGGAGTTGTTAATTGATCTGCAGAATCGAATTGTCGACCCACGTTTCATCAACGAAGATTATCGAACAACTCAAAACTATGTAGGCCAGACGATTTCCTACCAAAAAGAATTCATTCATTATGTATGTCCCAAGCCGGAAGATCTTCCGGATCTCATGCGGGGGCTTCTAACTTCTCATCAGCTTATGATGGCCGGGGATGTATCCGCGATCGTTCATGCGGCCGTAGTATCCTACGGTTTTGTTTTTATTCATCCTTTTGAAGATGGCAACGGTCGAATCCACCGGTTTCTAATTCACAACATTTTTTCTATTAGGGGGATGGTTCCCGAGAGTCTGATGTTTCCCGTGTCTGCTGTAATGCTTAACAATCCGGAAGATTACAATGACTCCCTTGAGACATTCTCACTTCCGTTAACGCAACTAGTGGACTACAGTTTGGATGAACTTGCCCGGATGACCGTCCACAACGATACCGCATGCTGGTATCGTTGTATCGATATGACGGCGCAAGCTGAAGCTTTGTATGGTTTTGTCGTTAAAACCGTTGAAAACGAGCTTGTAGAGGAGTTGAGTTTCCTTGCAAACTATGACAGCACTAAAAAAGCGATTCAGGATGTTATTGATATGCCAGACCGTTTAATAGATTTGTTTATCCGGATTTGCCTTGAAAACAACGGGAGACTGTCCGCGAACAAAAGGAAGTCTCATTTTGATTTTCTGACTGATGAAGAACTTTTCTCGATGGAAGGGGCTATCAGAGAAAACTTATGAGCGATTAACCTAATTCAGGTATTTGGACGAAATGTACGAATATGATCTTCTTTCTTTAGCCCTGCTTTTTTTCACAGGCGTTCTTGCGGGAGTGATAAACGTGATGGCCGGCGGCGGGAGCAGTATCGTGCTTCCCGTGCTGATATTCCTTGGAATCGATCCCACGGTCGCGAACGGAACAAACAGGGTGGCGATTCTGTTTCAGAATTTTTTCGCGACTCTTTCTTTCAGAAAAGAAGGTGTTGCCGACATAAAAACCGGCGTCAAGCTCGCAGCCTTTACCCTCCCGGGCGTTCTGGTGGGAGCTTTTGCGGCGGTTCGGGTAGGAGATGAGCTTTTCGAGAAAATCCTGGCCGTCGTGCTTATTTTCGTCTGCGCATCCTTTTTCCTTAAAGTCGATTCTTTTGGGAAACTCCTCGGCGGACCCGACGGGGCGAGGCCTGATTGGATTCTTTACCCTGCCTTGGTGCTGATAGGGTTTTACGGCGGCTTCATTCAGGTCGGGGTTGGGCTTTTCATAATGGCGGCTCTTTACCATCTTATGGGAGCCTCCCTCGCCAGGGTGAACGCGCACAAGGTGATCATTGTGCTTATCTACACGGTTCCCGCAATCCTCATATTCTTTCTAAGCGGAAACATAAGCTGGTTTATCGGTATCTGTCTTGCCGCGGGAAATTCTGTTGGCGGGTGGTTCGGCGCCACGCTGTCTGTAAGGGGCGGTGAGAAGTACATAAGGGTGGCACTTGTCATTGCCGTCGGGCTTATGGCTCTTAAGCTTCTAGGGGTGTTTTAGGTCCAAAACGGGCGCTTGCTCTCACGCGCCGCCGCTTGGGAGAGGATCCGTGGCGGTTTTTCTCAGAAACTCATAGAGAGTGTAATAGATATTTTTGTTTTGAAGGAGTTTCTCGTGAGTTCCCTGCTCCACCACTTCTCCTTTGTGAATGACTATCACGTTATCCACGTTTTTCAGGGTCGTGAGCTTGTGGGTTATCACGAGCCTTGTCTGAGAGCCCGCATTTTTCCTTATTACCTCCTGTATTCTTTTCTCCGTTTCCGCGTCCATGTGGGAAGTGGCTTCGTCCATTATCAGGAGCTTTGAATTCTTCCTGACCGCCTTTTCAATCGAGCGGGCCTGGGTTTCTCCAGAAGAAAGTTTTTCGGTCTCAAACACCGAACCACCTAATTCGTCTCTTTCGTCGGATATGTCTTTTTCGAACAAAAACAGGTCCTGGAAAATAGCGGTTATGTTCGAGCGCAGGTAGCGGTTTGAGAGCTGCTCGACGCTTACGCCGTTAAAGAGAATTTCTCCTCTCTGGGGCTTGTAGAATTTTAAAACCAGGTTCACGATGGTCGTTTTTCCCGCTCCCGTGATTCCCACCAAAGCGGCGCTTTGCCCCGGTCTTATTATGAAAGACGCGTTCTTAAGCACCCATTCCCGATCGTTGTACGAAAACCACACATCTCGAAACTCAAGGATGCCTTCGGTCCTCTCGGGTACGGAAGACCCCGTTGCTTCCGGTTCTTCCGCGAGGGTGTCGTAGAGGTTCTCCGAGGCGGCCACGGCGGATTGGAAGACGTTGAATTTTTCCGAGAGATCCTGTATGGGCTTGAAAATCATCCTTACGTAATAAAGAAATGCGAGCAGGGCTCCCAGGGAGAGATCAAGATCCATAACTCTGATCGCCCCGTACCAAAGAATTATCCCCGTTGCGGCTATACCTACGTACTCTACGGAGGGACGGAAGAAGACGTAGACCCAGAGCTGCTGAATATTTGCCCTGTAGTTCTCCCTGTTAACCTCCCAGAATTTCTCGAAGTTCCTCTCTTCCTTTCCGTAAAGTTTAAGAAGCACTATACCCCTCATGCTTTCCGCGACGAAGGTGTTTAACCTGGCGATGGTCATGCGGATTTCCCTGTATACCAGCCGAAGCTTCATCCGGAAAATTGATACCACGAAACCCAGAAACACGGTAAGCGCGACGATTATAAGCGTGAGCCCGACATTCATCGTGAACATGATCACCAGCGTGCCGATTATGATTATGATGTCCTTTATAAAATGTATGAGAACGGAGGTGTACATTTCGTTTATGGCGTTTACGTCGTTTGTGACGCGGGTGGTTATCCTGCCCACGGGGTTTCGGTCAAAGTACTCTTGGGGGAGGGAGAGTATGTGGGAGAGGGTGTGGTTTCGTATGTCGTGCATTATGCGGTGTCCCGAGTAGTAAAGAAGGTAGGTAAAGGAGGAGGTGAAGATGAAAATTCCGGCTACGCAGAGAAATACGTAGAAGGCCAGGGTCCTTAGTCTTTTTGTCTGTTTTGAGCGAAGAAGCGATACTTCCTTTTTCCCAAGACCCGAAAGCTCCGAGTGGGCCAGAAACGCGACCCCTTCCGTTTTCCCGAACAAAGAGGGGTTTTGGGCGATTATCCCCAGAACCCTCTGTTTTTCCTCTCCCTCGAATTCCCCGGGGTCAACCACGATGTATTTTGTCTGCGAGAACGAAACGCCCGAGCGTTCGATTCTGTCTTTTTCTGAAGAGGAGAGTTTTGAGAAATCGACCAGAAGCCCTCCGTCGGGAAGAGCAAGCGTGGTTTCTTCTCCGAGCCCCAGGAGCGTCTGATCTGTTTGCTGCCCGCTCTCCGTTTTGCTCCAGGTGGGATAGATCTGATTGTCGACCGCCGTTTTAATAAGGTATGGGACCGTGATCTCAAGCGCGGCGGTAGCGGTCATCAGCAGAAACGAGAGGGCGAAATAAATCTGGTACTTTCCGACAAACCCCAGTATCCACCCAAGGATCTTGATGTCGTAGGTTGCTTTCCTCTTTTTTTCCAAATCGCTCATTTTTTAACCCTAAGCCGACTGCAGTTTATAAAGCGCGTGATAGACTCCCCGTTTCTCCATAAGTTCCCCGCGCGCCCCGCTCTCGATTATCTGCCCGTCTTTCATGACCGCGATCTGTGAGAGCCCGTTCACAGAAGATATCTTGTTTGAGATTATTACCACCGTCTTGCCCCGCATCGCCTTGATCACGTTTGCTATCACTGTGCTTTCGGTCTGCGGATCAAGGGACGAGAGTACGTCGTCAAGTATCAGAACCTCGGGTTTAAGAACAAGCGCCCTTGCTATCGCCAGGCGCTGTCTCTGCCCTCCCGAGAGGCTCAGTCCCCTTTCTCCCACCACGGTCTCGAATCCTTCCCGAAACTCCATTATCTGTTCGTAAATCCCCGCCGTTTTGGCCGCCCACTCTACCTGCTCGCGGGTTATGTCCGGGTTTATGAAGGTGATGTTGTCAGAGACGGTTCCGCTGAACACGGTTATTTCCTGCGGCACGTACACTATGGTTTCCTGGAGGCTTTTTCTCGATATCTTGTTTATGTCGATCCCGTCGACCGTTATTCCTCCCGTCCCGGGCTCGTGTATTTTCATGAGCAGTTTCATCAGGGTGGTTTTCCCAGAGCCCACAAGACCCGTTATTCCCAGAGTTGCCCCATGCGGGATGTGGAGGTTAACGCCACTCAGAGCAGGGGACGTGCCGTAGGAAAAGGAAACTCCGGAGAATCTTATATCTCCCCTGAGTTCGTAATCCTTCTCTTCCGCCCGGGCAGTCTCTTTTGTCTCAATCGCGAAGATCTTGTTCAGCCGGTTTATAGACGCGTTTCCCCTTTTCAGCAGATCAATCGCCCATCCCATGGCCATCATGGGCCAGGCGAGCATTATAAGGTAGACGAGTATGGCGGAGAATTCCCCGAGGGTTATTTCAGCGCCGATTGCGCCGGCTCCGCCGAAGAAAAGAAAGAGGGCCATCGCGACTGATGGCACGAAATATATAAACGGCTGAAAAGCTCCCCAGATTTTGACGAGGTGAAGGTTTTTTTCAAGATAATCCGCGCTTGCGCGGTCAAAGTCCCGCTCCTCGACCCGCTCAAGTCCGAAGGCCTTTACAACCTTGATTCCCGAGACTGACTGCCTTGCGCTCTCGGTGAGTTCGGAAAAGGAATCCTGGGAGCGCTGGAACCTTCTCTCTATCATGTTTCCGAACGTGTATACGAAAACGGCGAGCAGGGGAAACGGCAAAAACGCATAGAAAGCGAGCTGCGGAGAAATATAGAACATCGCGGCGAAGATAAAGAAAAACAGAAAGATCCCGTCATACGCTATTAGCAGCCCGAGGCCGCATGAGAACTTGAGAGTCTCTATGTCGTTTACCGTGTGCGCCATCAGGTCGCCCACTTTTCTTCCCGAAAAAAAATCGAAGTTAAGCTTCTGCAGGTGTTCGAAGAAATCGTTTCTGAGCGAATTCTCTATTTTCCTCGCCCCGCCCATTATGAAGTATCGCCAGCCGAGGCGGAAAAACGCCATGAGCAGCCCGAGGCCGAGTATGTAGAGCGAGTACCTGGTTATGAGAGAAAAATTCACGGTCTGCAAAGTAAGCTCGTCTATTATCCACTTGATTACTATCGGGACTGAGAGCTGGGCCATATCCACCAATGTAAGGGACGCGACACCCGTTAGAAATGAGTATCTGTAGCGCAAGATGAGGGAGGGGATGCTTGTTTTTTTTAGCAACGGTATACGTGTAAATATTTTTGCCGGACCGAAAAACCCGGTGGCTGCCCGGCCTCTGTCCTGTCGGATAAAAAGCGAATTTCAATATCTGGGCGACGCGCGCCAGAACCCGCCGCGAATCATTATACAGTGAAAAACCGGGGGAGGGTAATCCGCGGCCCTCGGGGGCGGTTTTTGCCCGCGTGGCAGGGAATAGGGTATTTTTTTGTGCGGAGGGACAGAGCGTGGAAGATCTTTCCTACCAGGTTCCCGCGGGAGTTTCTACCGCGCGGCTGGTTATAAAGAAAAGCAGGTTTGTAGCTACCGTGGGCAGAGCGGGAGCAAGACAGGACGCCGAAGACTTCATAGAGAGCGTAAGAGTTCTTCACCCCGCGGCGAGCCATAACTGCTACGCGTTTCTGGCCTGCGCTCCGGGCGGGACGGATATCGGTTTCGGGGATGACGGAGAAGTGTCGGGAACCGCCGGGCGTCCCATGCTGACTCTTTTGGAACACAGCGGCATAGGGGAAATAGCGGCTGTCGTAAGCCGGTATTTCGGGGGAATAAAGCTTGGCCCGGGCGGGCTTCTAAGAGCGTACACGGATTCCCTGCGGGCAGCCCTAGGGGAACTTGCGGTTAAAAGGCATGTCCCGGTGCGGACTGGATACCTGGTTTTTTCCTACGCTCATGAAAATTCCATACGGGTTCTGTTTGAAAGATCGGGAGTTACCATAACGGGCGTCGAGCGCGGGGAGAGTGTCCGCTTCGGCTTCGCGGCGCCGGTTAACGCCGCCGGGAGTCTTGAAGAGAGGGTCGCCTCTTTGACCAGGGGAAAATCCAGGCTTGCTTGGACGTAGAGGCGGGTGTGTAAGGGGTTTTTCAGCTGCTTGCCTGTTCTTCCGCGTGGTCAAAGCCGGTATACTAACTTCCAATCAATTTCCAGGCTGGAGGCCGTTATGAACGTTTACGAGTGCGTGAGATCCCTTAGCTCAGTAAGAAGCTACATAGACAGGGAAGTCCCCGATGAAATTATCATGGAAGTCATGGAATCGGGCAGGTTCTCGCCGAGCGCCCACAACAGCCAGCCATGGGAATTTGTGCTCATAAAGGACCGTGCGATGCTCCGGGAAATGGGGAAGTACTGCACCAGCGGCAGCTTCATAGTGCAGGTGGCTTTCGCGGTGGTGCTTCTGGTGGATCCCAAAAGCAAATGGCACCAGATCGACGGCACTAGAGCGGCGCAGAACATGGTTCTGACCGCATGGAGCCACGGGCTCGGGTCCTGCTGGATAGGAAGGCTAGAGAAGGGGGAGCTTAAAAAGTATCTAGGGGTGCCGCAAGAGCTTGACGTCCTTACGGTGCTTCCGTTCGGTTACTTCGACAAGGGGCGGGTCGCTTCCGGGAAATCGAGGAAAAGTCCCGACGAGGTTTTTCATCTAAACGGTTACGGAGAAACGATTCCGCGGTAAGATGTCGGCGGAGCTTTCGCGCGGCGGACAAAAAGGCGTATTGACGGAGGATTTTCAATGAAAAAATATTTTGTCGAATTCATAGGCACTTTTTTTCTCGTCTTCACGATAGGAAACGTCATGATTGCTCCCGGAGCCGGGCTTCTCGCGCCTCTGGCCATAGGAGCCGTGCTGACCGCGATGGTTTATGCCGGGGGTCACATCTCGGGAGCGCACTATAACCCCGCCGTGACGTTCGCGGTGTGGTTCAGGGGAAAAATGGATTCGAGGGACGTCTTTCCCTACATGGTCACGCAGGTAATCGCGGGCGTTGTGGCCGCCCTGGCCGTGCTGCTCGTAAAGGGAAGCCCGGAGACCCCGCCCATGGAGATATCCACTCTCCCGGCTCTCATCGCGGAAATCCTTTTTACTTTCGCTCTCTGCCTCGTGATACTCGAAGTCGCGACCTCGAAAGCGACTGAGGGCAATTCCTATTACGGTATAGCCATAGGGTTTACGTTCATGGCCGGGACGTACGCTGTCGGGGGAGTCTCGGGCGGCGTTTTCAATCCCGCGGTGGCGGTTGGGATAATCGTAATGGGAATCTCGGCGCCCTCCTCCATATGGGTTTACCTGTGCGCGAATTCTATCGGGGGGTTTTTAGCGGCGGCAATTTACAGGCTTATCCACTCGGACGAGTGACTTGGCGGCGTGCTCACCGAGAGCGTAAGGACTTCGCGAGATGAACCTTAAGAGGCTTGGAAACACGGAAATTTTCGTTCCCGAGATCGGGCTCGGCACGTGGAACTACAAGGGGGGAGTCGAACCTCTGAGAGCCGGAATAGAGCTTGGGGCTTCGCTCATAGACACCGCCGAAGGTTACTATACCGAGGATATAGTCGGCGAGGCCGTCCTGCCCCTTCGGGACGAGGTCATCATAGCGACCAAGGTTTCGGGAAGGAACCTCGCTCACGACAGCGTGCTGAGGTCCTGCGAGGCAAGCCTCGAGAAGCTTCGCACGGACTGCATAGATCTTTACCAGATACACTGGCCGAACCCCGTTTATCCTATAGACGAGACGATGAGCGCGCTTGAGAAGCTGGTTGACCGCGGGTGCGTGAGTTACGTGGGGGTGAGCAATTTTTCCGTAAGGCAGATGCGCGAGGCGCAGCACTATTTCCCTAACTATCCCATAGTCTCAAACCAGGTGCTCTACAACCTCAGGTCAAGAGACATAGAAAAAGAGCTGCTTCCCTACTGCTGCGATAACGGCATCACCGTGATGGCCTACACTCCGCTTGATGCAGGAAGGCTCTGCCGATCCCGCCGCGGCGGGATTTTATCCCGGATAGCGGATGAGACGGGCAAAACGGAAGTGCAGGTCGCCCTTAACTGGTGCGTTTGCCAGGAGAACGTCATCGCTATCCCGAAGGCGGATTCGGTCACAAAAACTGTTGAGAACTGCGGGGCTTCGGGGTGGAGACTTTCACCGGAGCAGCTTCGCAGACTGGATGAGGCTTTCTGAAGCTTCATTTTTGTGGCTCCATTATGTGATATACTTACCGGGAACACTGAATAAGAGGAGGAGAGTGTGCAATGGGTTTCAAAAAAACGCTTTCACTTTTGGTTTTCTTTTTTGTCTTTGCTTTTTTTTCTTTCACAGATCCAGCTTCGGCAAGTGAGCTTGATACGGGCGATACCGCCTGGATACTGATTTCAACCGGACTTGTTCTTTTCATGATGATTCCCGGGCTTGCGCTTTTCTACGGGGGGCTTGTCGGCAAGAAGAACGTTCTTTCGGTGCTTATGCAGTGCTTCTCGATTACCGCTGTCGTAACGGTCATATGGACGGTTTTCGGTTACAGCATGGCTTTTGACACCACGGGCATGGTAGCGGGAGAGGTTGGAGTGAACGCCTTTGTGGGAGGTTTCTCAAAAGCGTTTCTAAACGGAGTTGGCGTTGATACTCTTTCGGGAACGATTCCCGAAGTTCTGTTCTTTGCCTTTCAGCTTACCTTCGCGATCATCACTCCGGGGCTTATAATCGGGGCGTTCGCGGAGAGAATGAAGTTCTCGGCTATGCTTCTGTTTAGTGCCCTGTGGGTGATATTCTGCTACTTCCCGATCGCACACATGGTCTGGGGAGGAGAGGGTTCCTATCTCGGAGACATGGGATTAATCGATTTTGCAGGCGGGACAGTTGTCCATATCACGGCGGGTACCGCTGCTCTGGTGGCGGCGATACTGCTCGGCAAGAGAAAGGGTTATCCCAATAAGCTTTCGCTTCCGCACAACCTTACTCTTACCATGATAGGCACCGCAATGCTCTGGGTCGGATGGTTCGGGTTCAATGGAGGGAGCGCCCTTGCGGCGGGGGGACAGGCGGCCATGGCGGTCGTCGTGACCCAGATCTCTCCGTGCGTCGCCGCTCTTACCTGGATATTCCTGGAAAACGTAAGGTCGGGCAAGCCAAGCGCACTCGGCTTCGCGACAGGAGCTATCGCGGGTCTTGCAGCGATAACGCCCGCCTCGGGCACCGTGGGACCTCTCGGAGCAATAGTCATAGGAGCCGTAGCTTCCGTGCTTGCCTACATAGCAGCCACCTATATCAAGTTCCGTTTCAGTTATGACGACGCGCTTGACGTCGTGGGAGTCCACGGAGTCGGAGGTATGGTCGGAATCATACTGGTCGGGATTTTCGCGTCGACGTCTTACGGCGGGTCGATCGTGGATCTCGACATAGGCGCGCAGCTAGGCGTGCAGGTGTACGGGGGGATATTCGTCGTCGTCTATACCGTTATCGTAACCTTTATAGTGCTCAAGGTCGTTGAATCCCTCGTCGGGCTCAGGGTCAACGAGGAGGAAGAGACAGAAGGTCTTGATATAACGGATCACGGAGAGTCGGGTTATTACGGCATCTAGAGTGGGAGCGGAGATCTGCGCCCGCATGGTTTATGTATGAGCCTTCCTGCACGGGAAACTATGGTCTGTGCCTGTGGGTACTCCGTCCGGGACCCGTGGGTGGTTCCGAAACAGAGGTACTCTCTTTTCGGCTGGTTTGTGATGAGTTGCGGAATTAGCTACCCGCCGAAGCGGATCAGCATAGAGTGTGACCGTTGCGGGGAGGTTTTCGACGTGATTGAGGGAGACGGGAAATTCCTTGAGGAATATATGCTCCGCAACCGCTGATCACATCTTGTACTTGCCGAAATCCTCAGCCGGTAGGTCTTCGAGTATATCGCCCGCGCTTTGGTCTTTATCCCCGACTTTCACGCTCAGGGAGGCTTTTATAACCTCTTCGTCAACCATGATGCGGCACCCGGTCCTAAGCGCTATGGCTATGGCGTCGCTCGGGCGGGAATCCACCAGGAGTTCCTCTCCGTCTTTTTTGATGCGAAGACGCGCGTAAAAGGTGTTTTCCCGAAGCTCCGTGATCTCTATTTCACAGACCTCATAGCCCGTGGCGGCGATTACGTTTTTAAGAAGATCGTGGGTAAGAGGTCTCGGTCTCGGAGCTTTTTTGATCTCCATGGCTATTGCGCTTGCCTCCTCAAATCCTATCCAAAGCGGAAGACTTTTTTCTCCGTCCTCGTCGTTTAGAATAACGACGGGCATGTCGGTAAACGGGTCGGCAACTATACAGGAAACCTTCATCTCAAGAAACATTGTCTGTCCTCCTTTTCTGCTTAATTCAGATATTGTCCTCTAAGCGAATTCGCAAGTCCTTCGGTTACCCCTACGTCCACCATTTCTCCGATAAGTTCTTTTTCTCCTGGAAAATTAACTATTCTGTTATGCTCCGTTCTGCCCGAAAGCCACGAGGAGTCGTTTCTGCTCGCATCCTCAACCAGTACCCGTTCTGATTTCCCGACTCTCTCCATGTTTCTGGAAAGAGTAATTTCCCGCTGGTATTCCTGAAGGCGCGCGAGCCTCTCGCCTGCCGTCTGGTCTTCTACCCTTTCGCCTGATCTCCAAAGCTCCTCACCCACTGTTCCGGGGCGCGGCGAGTACTTAAACGAGAAGGAACTGTCAAACCCCACTTCCCCGACAAGGCTCATCGTCTGCTCGAAGTCATCTTCCGTCTCCCCCGGAAACCCTACTATTATATCAGAAGATACGGCTATGTCCGCCATGGCGTCGCGGAGCCTGTTAACCGAATCTGTGTACCAGCTTCTGGTGTAGGTCCTGTTCATGAGTTTTAGCACCTTGTCGGAACCCGACTGCACGGGCAGGTGGATGTGGCGGCATACCTTGGGCACCTCGACCATTGCTTCCACCATCTTTTTCGTTATGTCTCTTGGATAAGAGGTCGTGAACCTTATCCTCTCAAGACCGTCAAGTTCCCCCAGGACCCGAAGCAGGTCCCCGAACTTAAGCCGCCCCAGTTTCCAGGAATTAACCGTCTGCCCTATGAGTGTTATCTCTTTTACTCCTTTTGCGATCAGGTACCGTGCTTCGGCGGTTATGTCCTCAACCGATCTGTTCACTTCCGACCCCCTTACCGTTGGCACTATGCAGTAGGCGCATTTCTTGTTGCATCCCTGCTGTATGGAAACAAATGCGGTGGGCTTTCCCTCCTGGTGGTAGGGAAGTACGTCGAAGGGTTCTTCCACGTCAAAGGACGTTTCGACGGGCCTTGATTTCTTCTCCCTTATCTCTTCTATAAGCCGCGGGAGTCCGGGGATCGCTCGGGGTCCGAGCACGAAGTCAAGATGTGGGATCCTGCGGATGAGCTCCTCCCCGTAGAGCTGCGCCACGCATCCCGATACCCCCACTATGAGCTCCGGGTTTTTCGCCTTGAGGTGTTTGAACCGCCCCAGGCTGCTAAGCGCCTTCTGGTCGGCCTTTTCCCGTATGGCGCAGGTGTTTACGATGACTATGTCGGCTTCCTTGGGATTCTTTGTGATACTGGCTCCGAGAGCGTTCTGGATCCTGTCCGAGTCGTACTCGTTCATCTGGCAGCCGTAGGTTTCAAGGTAAAGGGTGTCGGTTTTCATGATGAACTGAAATCGTAACGCATGCCAATATAAGTATCAAGTGAGGCAAGAAAGAGACTTTTGGGGAAGAATCGTCGGTTGGGCCGAATTGAATGGAGTGTTTTGATTATTTTTACACACTCATTAAAATACAACTGGGATGCCCCGATTCGTGGGTGTCAAAGGATGATCTTTTCTGTCTCGGTTCCCTTGTCGGGATCCAGAACTCTGGTTCACGGAGAAAACGGAAATGACGGACAACAAGCGGGGATCTGACTCTTCTGGCCGCGCAAGCGAAAAAGGGATATTCGCCTGGATGGCCGACATAACCCCAGAGCAGTGGAAGATCTTCGGGGTGACCTTTTCGGGATGGACGTTCGGCGCTTTGAACATTCTGCTTTTCACCTTCGTGGCAGTAAGCATCGCGGATGTTTTCAGTTTATCTCCCAAAGCCGTCGGGGGGATTTTTTCAGTAATGCTTTTTTCTACCGCTTTCGGCGGGATTCTTTTCGGTATAGTTTCGGATTATGCCGGAAGGGTAAAGGCCATTACCTTGACTATACTTTGCTACTCTTTTTTCGCCGGCCTCAGCGCATTTTCTCCCAACATTATATTTCTTATCGTGTGCAGCGTGTTTTTGGGTCTCGGCATGGGAGGCCAGTGGGCTTCGGGAAAAGTGCTTGTCGCGGAAACGTGGCCGAAGGAACACAGGGGAAAGGCTATCGGCATGGTGCAGAGCGGATGGTCAGTCGGTTACCTATTGATCGCGCTTCTTGCCGCCTTGATACTCCCACGTTTCGAAGTTGAACTGGGATGGAGAATACTTTTTCTTGTTGGGGCAGTCCCGCTGCTTCTGATTTTCTACATAAGGCGCAATCTGGCTGAACCGGAGATATGGCGGAAGACCTCCCGGATGAGAAAAGAGAAGAAACTCGATGCCGGAGGTCAGGAGTTTACCCTGAACCAGATATTCAAGGGAGAACTTCTTCGCTACACAATATTATCGACCCTTCTTACGAGTCTCTGCATGATAGCGTACTGGGGCCTCATGTTCTGGGTTCCGCAGTTTCTTGCAAGACCCATGGAAGAGGGAGGAGTCGGACTCGGGATGAAGGGATTTATATGGATAGTACCGCTTAACCTCGGGGCTTTCTTCGGACACAACTCTTTTGGCTGGATAAGCGACAGGTTTGGAAGAAGGCCGGTTTTTGCCTCCTTCCTGGTTATCCTAGCCATACTCATTTATTTCTTCGGGCAGTCAACGACCTTTACCCAAGTTCTCATACTCGGTCCGCTGGTAGGGTTTTTCGGAGGCGGTTTCTATTCGGGATTCGGGGCAATATTCTCCGAACTGTTCCCGACCAGAGCGAGAGCCACAGCCCTGGGTTTCTGCTATAACGTGGGAAGGGGGGTGGCGGCCTTCGCGCCGCTTCTCGTGGGCTACGTGGCGGAAATTAAAGGTTACGGCCCGGCGCTTGTTACCGTTTCGGTTTTTGCCCTCGCCGGTGCGTTTGTCGTTTTTACCCTTCCTGAAACGAAAGGCAAGGAACTTGATATATAGAGGGCTGGGGGCTTTTGCCCGCGCCTTGCATATCTTCTCCCCCGTCGCAGCAGAGTTTTGTGTTGGATCTTTTGCTTTTCGCTTTCGCGGTCGGAAGCATCGCGGAAGTCTTCAACCTGTCTCCCGAAGCCGTCGGCGGACTTTTTCATTTGCTATGAACAAACGGTATTTACATATGAAAGGGTTATCGGCATATTAATTTGCCTATAATTATAAAGAAATTTATAGTTAGTTTTAATCTATTTGGCACTTTCTTGTAGATTTAGTAGTAGGTTGATTTCTTCAGAAACTCTAGCGTTAATAGGCAGTTGTGTTTTAGACATGAATAATAAGAGTCGATGGATATTCTTTGCGGTGGCGGTATCTATTCTGGCAGCGGTGTCTTTCACTCCCCTGATAATCCCTTATGGAGTGACGGAGCCATATTTTCTAGGACTTCCCAGGACTCTCTGGGCTGGGTTGGGAATATCACTCTCCATATACGTGCTGCTTGTTTTGGCAATGCTGACATCTGGTAACCAAAGATAGTCTACTTATATAAGAGGAAGAAATAGACATGAACAGGGGAATAGCATTTGTTGTAGTTGCACTAGTATATCTTGCAGTGCTGATAACCCTTGCTGTCATAGGAAACAGGAAAAACAAAGGGGATGAGTACCAATTCCTTCTTGCGGGTGGCAATCTTGGAACTATAATTGGCTTCTTAACCTTTTTTGCTACTCTCTACAGTACATTCATATTGATAGGGATGCCCAATTTCTTCCGTGTACACGGCGTGGGAACGTGGATATTCCTTGGCGTTACCGATATGGTTTTAGCTGTTTTCACGCTTTGGCTCGCACTCAAATTAAGGGAAAGGATCTCTTCAACGAATTTTCGCAGCATATCGGACCTGCTACGTGAAACTTTTCGTTCCTACGGAGTTTCCGTGTATATTCTGGGCCTTGTCATATTCCTCGTTCCCTACATAGCAATTCAATTAAAAGGGGCGTCGGGCATTCTAGTCAACGTTGTTCCCTATGAAGTTCCCCAGTGGGGTTGGGCTGTAACCATACTGTTTCTTATGTATCTGTACTCTTCCATAGGAGGACTCAGGGGTATTATGTACTGTGATTCACTTCAGGGAGTTGTGCTGTTTACCGTTATATGGATAATGGCATTTGTTGTTTTGGAAAACTTTGGAGGTATTGGAAAGTTAGTCCAGGCCGTAGCGGAGGAGAAACCTGCACTGTTATCTACTCCCGGTCCCAAGGGGCTGTTATCGGTTCAGTGGCTTATTGCGGGATTTATATCAATTGTGCTACTACCTGTGTCGCAACCTCAGTTGACTGCGAGGCTCAGCATTCTGAAGGGTTTGAACGAAAGACGCAAAATTCCGGTTTTGCATGCGTCTTTCACCTTTCTGCTTCTGATAGCAGGGCTTATAATTGGTTTATACGGTGCAGTTGCAATACCGGCTGAAACGGGTCCTGAGTTCATTGGTAAACTGATACTTGAACAGAATCCTGTTGTAGGTGCCATTGCCTTGATAGGCATTCTGGCGGCAGCTATGTCCACATCTGACTCTCAGTTTTTTGCTCTTGGCTCTGAAATTAACAATGCTCTTGGCAGGTTTAGCAGGAAGCTTAAAATATCTCCTATTGTTTTTGTGAAAATAGTTATACTGGTATTTTGCATAGCCTCTTTCGTTGTTGCTATGAAGAGTTCTCAGGGACTTATATCTCTTGCTATATCGGGATTCATGGGGACTGCTCTCATGGCACCTATGGTTCTTACCTCAATTCTATGCAAAGGAAGAAGCTTCAATGCCGTAATTCCAGTTGCTACAGCTATCAGCCTAGTTGTGTTTTTAATGTCGCTTTTTGGACTCGTACCGAAAATGATAATGGGTTTACGCACGGATTTGATACTACTTGCCGTCACTACACTGATTACGGTTTCAGTGGTTTTAATCGAACTGAAAAAAACAAATAAAACATTCCAGTAGCTGTCTTGAAATTATTAAAAGGCTGTCCCGCCTAAATTCCTTTCAATGCATATCTCGGGAATTATATACAATTCTACACAAAACCGGGTATAATACAGTGATGATAAGGACTTACAAGTGCCGTGCCAAGCTGACAAGGTCGGGGCATGAGACATTATCCCGGGTATTCGGGATGTGCACCACACTTTACAACGCCTGTCTTGAGGAGCGTATTGATTGCTACAAGAAGACGGGTGAATCCCGCTCATATTACGACCAGTGCAAAGCACTGACCGAAGTAAGGGCGGATGACCCGGAGTATGCCAGTATCAGCGTTCAGGTGTTTCGTGGCGTTCTCGGCCGCATAGACAAGGCGTACAAATCGTTCTTCCGCAGGGTGAAAGCCAAGGAGAAGGCGGGCTTCCCCCGCTTCAACAGTGGGAGGCGTTGGCGAACCATCGAGATAAACGACCAGTGCTACAGAATGCTCAAGAGACAGGGCGACAAGTTGGTTCTCAAGGTAAAGGGGCTTCCCCGCATTGTGGTAAAGCCGTCTCGGGAACTGCCACCGAACGCACTGCTCAAGGCAATACGGATTACAAGAAAACCTCTGCGGACGGAAGTAGCGTTATCGTATGAGTTGCCGACTCCCGAGACAAAACCAGTCAGCAGTCCCGTAGGGATAGACATGGGGATATCGAAGCGTCTTACCTTGAGCAACGGGGAGACAGTGGAGAAGCGGGAGATAGACAGGAAGAGACTGATACGCCTGCAACGCTCCGTATCCCGCAAGGTGAAGGGAAGCAACAACAGGCGTAAAGCCGTATCCCTGCTTGCAAAGGAATGGCAGAGGCTTGCGGACAAGGAACAGGACTATCTCCACAGGCTGACTGCAGAGATAGCGAAGATGTACGACTTCATAGCGGTAGAGAAACTAGAGACAAAGAACATGCTTCGCAACGGGAATCTGGCAAAGAGTATTTCCGAGCAGGCTTGGGGCAGGTTCATTACGCTGCTTAACGAGAAGGCCGAGAGTGCTGGCGTTAGGATGGTGGCAGTGAATCCCAAGGGAACCTCACAGGAATGCTCAAGTTGTGGGGCGAAAGTGAAAAAGAACCTGTCCGTCAGGACGCATAAATGCTCATGCGGATACCAAGCGGACAGGGACGTAAACGCAGCGTTAAATATCCTTCATCGAGGCTTGGCTTCGATTGCGGGTGGGAAACTTATAGAGTCCCGTATGGCCGGAAGGATGAAAATGAAGCGGGCTGATGTAGGGCCTGTTCGGCCAGAAACAGTATATGTGTAGTAATGTATATAAATCCCCATATCTCCAACAATTTTCACGCTGGCTTAGTACTGTTTTTATAGCTTTATAATCTGAAAAGTATTTTCAATCATTTAAAATATATTTAGATGATTGAATTGAAAAAATTGCTGTCTAAGGACATTCCGAAAGAAAACCGGCGGATACCTGATGAAAAATGCATCCGGCAGGCCTATTTATATAGGAAAAGCCAAGAATTTGAGAAGCAGGGTCAGCTCTTATTTTAATGTCAGTGGTAACAACAGGCCTCAAATAAATTGCTTAATTAAGGAATTAGAAGACCAGTGGTAAGGACCTTGACATATAGCGGCTTCTGATTTTTGTATCTTATGCGCGAAAAAATTCTTGAGCTTTCCGGATCCTTCCCCACAACGACGGGCGTTTACATAATGAAGGGCTCGGGCGGCGCCCCGATCTACATAGGCAAGGCCAAGAACCTTCGTTCCCGCGTAATGTCCTATTTCCAGAGGGGAAGCGACAGAGGACAGATTCCCTACCTCGTAAAGGAAGTCGATTCGATCGACTACGTGGTGACGGAGGGAGAAAGCGAAGCCCTTTTCGTCGAAAACTCACTTGTAAAGCGCCACAAGCCTAAGTACAACATACGGCTTAAGGACGACAAGACTTTTTCTTCTCTTCGCCTCTCCGTTGAAGAGAAGTTCCCCAGGCTTTCGCGCACGAGGAGGGTGCGGGATGACGGAGCGCTTTATTTCGGCCCGTTTGCCTCTGGGAAGTTTCTGAAGAGCACGGTAAACCTTGTCCACAGGCTTTTTCCTCTTAGGGACTGCACCCGGAGCAAGTTCGAGAGGCACAGGACGCGTCCCTGCCTTAACTATTTCATGAAGCTTTGCTCGGGGCCGTGCGCGGGCAAAATCTCGGAGGAGGGCTACGGAGAACTCGTGCGCCAGGCATCGTCGTTTCTTCGCGGGGAGAGGAAAAAACTCGTGAGAATGATCAGGGAGATGATGGAGAAAGCCTCGGAGGAGGGAAGGTATGAAAACGCGGCCTACTACCGCGATCAGCTTACAAGCCTGAGGGAGAACGCCGAGATTGAAAAAGTTACTTCCTCAAGGTTCGAAGACATGGACATAGTGGGTTTTTACAGGGACTCGCAGCAGTATGAGTTTACGGTTCTGCTCTCAAGGGGAGGTTCCGTGGTCGACAAGCTCGATTTTTCCGTAAAGAGTCCCCACGGCGATGAGGCCGAGTGCCTGAGGGAGTTTCTCGGCAGGTTTTATTTCTCGGATCATTATGTTCCCAAGAGAATTCTTCTGCCTCTCTCCATAAGGGACCGCGAGGGGTACTCAGAGTGGCTTACCGAGAAAAGAGGAAAGAAGGTTTACCTGGAGACCCCGCACAGGGGGCCTAAAAGCGAGCTTGTAAAATTCGCGATGAAAAACGCCCGGGAGAGTTCTTCGAGAAAAGCCGAGGAAAAAGCCAAGCAGGGCACGCTTCTTCGAAGCATAAGAAAATCAGCCGGAATAAAACGGATTCCCTACGCGATAGAGTGTTTCGACATATCGAATATCCAGGGGAACCAGACGGTCGCTTCGCTTGTCAGGTTTAGAAACGCGAGGCCGGAGAGAGACAGGTACAGAAGGTACAGAATCACGGCCACCTCGGGCCAGGATGACTTCCGGTCGATGTACGAGGTTGTCTACAGAAGGGCTCTTCGGGCTTCGGAGGACAACTGGGGTCTGCCGGATCTGATGCTTATAGACGGGGGGAAGGGACAGCTAAACGCTGCCCACGCGGCGCTTCGGGACTCCGGGGTGGAAAACGAGGTGGATCTTGCTTCTATAGCGAAGACGGAAGGACGAGCGGGGATTGACAGGATTTACGTGCACGGAAATGGGGAGCCCTGTGATTTCTCGTCTAACAAGAAGGGCGTTTACTTCTTGATGAGGGTAAGGGATGAGGCCCACCGCTTCGCGATTACCTATCACAGGGAATTAAGAAAAGACAAAGCTATGACTTCGCAGATGGACGGTGTTCCGGGGATAGGAAAAAAAAGAAAATTGCTGCTCCTTAACCACTTCGGAAGCGTGGAAAAGATAAAGGGGGCCACCGCCGAGGAACTAGCCTCCGTCAAGGGCATGACGAAACAGGCCGCGCGGAACGTAAAGGAGTTTCTGCGCTAGTTGGTCGGTCGAATTTATTTTTCTCTCGCCAGAGGAAACTGCCGCCGTTTTAAAACAATCTATTCCATTTACTAGATATATTGAGTAAAACAACTCATTGTTATGAGTAAAAAGACATTTATACGTCCGTACGCGGAAGAGCTTATCAGCCGTCTACAGGAACCGCGCCGCTTTCTGCAGATCATTTCGGGGGCCCGGCAAGTGGGCAAAACCACTATGGTTACCCAAGTGGCGGAGTCGATCGGTCTGCCCTGTCGTTTTGCGACCGCCGACGTGCCCACGTTGCGCGGCGCGCAGTGGGTCGAGCAGCAGTGGGAAGCGGCGCGACTGCTTGAGTCCGAGTCGGGACGTGAGGGTGCTGTTCTCATACTGGATGAAGTACAGAAGGTGCCGCACTGGACGGAAATGGTTAAATACCTTTGGGACGAGGACTCAAGGAACCGCCGTGAACTGAAGGTGGTGCTTCTGGGGTCAGCTCCGCTTGGGCGCGGTCTGACCGAAAGTCTAGCGGGCCGTTTCGAACTTCTCCACCTGCCGCACTGGAGTTTCCCTGAAATGCGGGAGGCTTTTGGCTTGACGCTTGACCAGTACGTTTTCTACGGGGCTTATCCGGGAGCCGTGCCGTTGATGGGAGACCCGGACCGATGGAAGCGCTACATACGGGACTCTCTCATGGAGACGACTATTTCGCGCGAAGTATTGCTGCTTTCCCGGGTGGACAAGCCGGCGCTTCTGCGACGGCTGCTTGAACTCGGCTGCGTGTACTCGGGACAAGTTCTCTCCTATACTAAGATGCTCGGACAACTGCAGGACAGGGGCAATACCGTTACGATTGCACATTACCTTGATCTGCTCGGGGCGGCGGGGGTGCTCGCTTGCCTGGGGAAATACGCCGGTGCCAAGGTGAGGCAGAGAAGCTCCAGCCCGAAACTGCAGGTTTTCAACACTGCGCTTATGGCTGCTACCTCCCCGTTTACCATGGTGCAGGCATTTGGGGACAGACAGTTCTGGGGAAGACTGGTTGAATCTGCGGTCGGCGCGCATTTGGTTAACGCGTCAGTCGGTGGCGCGTGCGAGGTCTTCTATTGGCGGGAGCGCAATCGCGAGGTGGATTTCGTCGTGCGCGTAGAAGATAAGTTGACTGCTATTGAGGTAAAGAGCGGCCGACGGGTTGACTCGCTGCCCGGGATGGTCGCTTTTGAAAAAAATTTTCCGTCGGTACGCAAGCTGCTTGTTGGAGGAGATGGAATTGCGCTTGAAGAGTTTTTGTCACAGCCGGTTAAACACTGGATAGGATAATGACTCTCGGGTTTTCCGGTCAGGACTCGGGGCAGAGTCCGTATCCGGCTAATCCTGAAGACAGAATTCAAGTATGGCCTTTCCCGCGTGAAGCTTGTTCTCGGCCTGCGTGAAGGCGACGCAGCGAGGGCTGTCCATGACTTCTGCGGTTATCTCTTCCCCCCTGTGCGCCGGAAGGCAGTGCATTACCAAGGGTTCCTTGCGGCAGTAGGAAAGAAGTCTCGTGTTTATCTGAAAGGGCCTGAAAGCGTCGGTTCTCTTCCTTTCCTCTCCCATACTTACCCAGACGTCAGTGTAGATTACGTCAGCGTCTCTAACCGCGGAAGCGGGGTTGTAGGTAACTTCAATTTCGGAGTTTCCAAGCTCCATGACCTCACCCATTATAGTGGCGTCAGGCTCATGTCCCGGCGGAACCGAGACCGACAGGTCAAAGCCCATTATCCCGGATGCGGCAACGAAGGAATTGGCGATATTGTTTCCGTCGCCGAGAAAAGCGAGCTTGAATCTCTCGGGGTTTATTCCCTGCTCCGAAATCGAGAAAAGATCGGAAATTATCTGCGTGGGATGTTCAAGATCGGTAAGGGCGTTTATAACGGGAACGGCAGAGTTGTACGCGAATTCCTGAAGCTTGTTCTGCCCGTAGGTTCTTACTATTATCCCGTCAAGGTAAGATGAGACGACTCTCGCCGTGTCGGCTATGGTTTCCCCTCTTCCAAGCTGGGTATCCGCCGGGTTCATGTAAACCGTCTGGGCGCCCAGGTCAAAAAGACCCGCTTCGAAGGAAAGCCTTGTTCTGGTCGACTGTTTTTCAAACAGAAGACCTATCGACATGCCTTCCAGGCTTTTGGGGTTTTCGCCTTGTTTTTTCAGTTCCTTAAGTTCGCCCGCGCGGCGGATTATCCCCTTGATGTCATTTTTTTTAAGGTCTGAGATAGCGAGAAGACTCCTACCCACTTGAAATCACCTCCTCGATGGATTTTGTTATTACCGTGACGGCAAAGTCAATCTCCTCCTCGCTCGTGTTGAGAGGAGGAAGAATCCGAAACACCCGCTCAACAGTAAGTATAACCAGAAGTCCGTTTTTGACTGAAACCGAAAAACAGTCCCGCGCGAAATCCCGGTCCGAAAACTCAACCCCGATTATAAGTCCCTTTCCCCTTACCTCCTTTATGTGGTCGGGATATTCTTTCAGGACATCTTCAAGTTTGGCGAGAAAATAGTCTCCAAGCCTGCCCGCTTCTGCGGCCAGGTTTTCTTCAAGTATCGTCTGAACCGCGGCGCAGGCCGCTCCCGCGGCCAGCGGATTTCCGCCGAAAGTGCTTCCGTGGGCCCCCGGGGTAAAGTGCTTTGCTACTTCGTCTGTGGCCAGAACCGCGCCGCATGGCACTCCGCCGCCAAGGGCCTTTGCGAGGGCAACTATGTCCGGACTTACGTCCTCGTGCTCGTAGGCAAACAGCTTTCCCGTCCTTCCCATCCCGACCTGGATTTCGTCGAGTATGAGCAGCATATTGGTTTCCCCGCAAATCTCCCTTACCCGCCTCAGGTATCCCGTGGGCGGAACGATGACCCCGTTTTCTCCCTGCACCGGCTCTAGAATCACCGCGCAGGGGTTTGTCTCTGCGGCCAGATGGGCGATCGCGTCGGGGTCGCCGTAAGGGGCGAAGTGGAATCCTTCAAGAAAAGGAGAAAATCCCTCCCTGTATTTTTCTGACCCCGTGGCGCTTAGCGCCCCGAGAGTTCTTCCGTGAAAGGCTCCTTCGGTTGAAATGATCGCGTGTCTTCCGCCGTTTTGCGCTCCCCATTTTCTGGCGAGCTTTATTGAACCTTCAACGGCCTCGGTCCCGCTGTTGCAGAAAAACACCCTGTCGGCAAAGGAGTTTGAAACAAGCAGCTCGGAGAGTGCGCACTGGTTTTCTATGTTAAAGAGGTTCGAGGTGTGAACCAGGGTTGCGGCCTGGGATATTATGGCGTCAGTGATTCTGGGGTGGCAGTGCCCGAGATTGTTAACGGCTATCCCCGTTGTGTAGTCAAGATATTTTTTACCCTCGGTGTCCCAGAGCCAAGAACCGCTTCCCCTCTGCATAGTCAAGGGAAGACGGCCGTAGGTCTGCATCAGGTATTTTTCCCGCGGATCTTCCATTTCCCCCGGCCTCAAAGGGTTATCTCCGTTCCTATTCCCAAATCGGTAAGAAGCTCGAGTATGAGAGCCCTTTTTATCGTCCCGTTTATTATGTGTACTTTGTTGACCCCTTCTTCCAGGGCCTCAAGCGCGCACATTACCTTAGGGATCATTCCGCTGTTTATAGTTCCGTTTCTGATGAATTTCCGAGCCTGCCTTTTCGTTACAGAAGATATAAGCTTCCCTTTTTTATCAAGGATGCCGTCCACGTTGGTTAGCAGGATGAGCTTTACCGCACGAAGCGCCCCCGCTATTTTCCCCGCCACATGGTCCGCGTTTATGTTGTAGGTGGTTCCGTCCTCCCCCCATCCTATGGGAGCTATGATCGGAATGACGTCCCTGCCCTCAAGAACCCTGATTATCTCAGGGTTTATTTCGAGAACCTCCCCAACATAGCCGAGGTCTGCGTCCTGGGGGATATCTATGCTGTGATCTGCGGCGAATTTGTGCAGGTCGAATTTTTTTGCCTTTATAAGTTTTCCTTCCTTGCCCGAAAGTCCGACCGTTTCCATCTGGTGGCGGTTTATCGACGTTACGATCTGCTGGTTTATTTTTCCGACAAGCACCATCTCGACTACTTCCATTACCTGCCTGTTGGTAACGCGAAGCCCGGCTATGAATTCGGACTTTATTCCCAGCATGTCAAGATGCTCCTGGATCTGGGGACCGCCTCCGTGCACAACTACCGGTTTTATTCCGACGTATTTCATCAGTACGAGGTCGCGCACGAAATTCGTGAGATCTTCTCTGGCGACGCTCCCGCCGTATTTGACCACGACGGTTCTGCCGTGAAAGGCCTCTATGTACGGAAGAGCTTCAACCAGTATCTCCGCCCTTTCTGCCGAACTTTTCATGAGAAACTCCTTTTTGCGAAAAAAAACATTATATAGCAACCAAGGTTCTTATTACAACATCTGGGGATAATCATATACGACAATTCAGAATTGAGGGCGAAACGGGAATACGCATACACAGCTGCGTCGGTGCACGGGCCGCTTTTTAGAATTTTTGTCGCGTGCTTTCAGAAGGCTAAATCCGCTCACTAATTTTCTTTCCCGGTGGAATCTTAGTGCGAAAACACCGCCCGGTTCCGTGATTTACGAACGCCCGGGCGCTGTTTCCGGTTCCGTCAGCTTTTGTGCCGGTAGGTCACCTGCACTCCGAAGGTTCTGCCTTTGGCAAGCGGCGAGAACGTGCCGCCAAGAGGTGCCACCAAGGGCGATAAACCCAGCATTCTGGGCAGTTGGCTGTCACCCCCGTGCTTGACCTCGTTAAGCAGGTTCTTTCCGTAAAGCCCGATGGAAAACCGCCCGTTTGCGGGGATGATGTCCACTCCCGCGTCAAGGATGTTCTGCTCCAGGATATAGCCCCTGTTGTCGTCGGTGAAATATGACTTATCGCGGTAAGCGTAATTTATGCGAGAAGTCATCCGACCCCAGCTGGCCGCTCCCGTGTCGTGAGTAAGTCCCACGCTGTAAGTCCACTTCGCGGCGCGGGGAAGCTCAAGAGCTTCATCGTTTTCGTCAATGCTGCCATCGAGGTTGAGATCATGTTTCACTTTGGTGTACTCTGGGTTGACGTACCCTACTGAACCGACCAGAAGCAGGTTCTCCGCGATAGCGAACAATCCGTCAAGCTCAAAGCCGTAGGTCTCAACGTCGGCGGTGTTGCTGATCAGCTGAACCAGACCGAGTCCTTCAACGGGGAAGTTGACCTCCCTCTGCATGTCATCAATCATATTGTAGAAAACCGCCCCGTAGAGACGGCCGCGGTCTTCTGTGACCTTGAATCCGGCCTCGAAGCTGTCGATTGTCTCCTCATCATATGGTCCCGGGGGGTGGTCGGGCGAGAGGTTCCGGAGATTATAGCCTCCAGAGCGAAATCCCCTGGTCCAGTGTCCGTAAACGTTAGCATTACCACTTATGTAATAAGCGGCGCCGAGTTTCGGCGACCAGCTGTGCCAGGTCTCCTCTCCCGTAAAGTCAAACTCGCAGGCGGGGCCTTCCACGACGTTACAGGATGGTGCTAACGACGCTGGGGGACGGGCGGTAGCGATCAAGGCTATTTCGGCCTCTCTTTTCTCGCGCGTGTATCGTGTGCCCGCGGTGAGCGTCAGCTGGCTTGTGAGGTCATAATCCAAAGAGAGAAACAGACCCAGGGTTTCAATGTCGTAGTTTCCGCCTCCGGACTGGGACACGTCCGTCCCCGGCGGCAGGGGCAGACCCGACGCCGCAATAACATCGGTAAGCAGAGAACGGCGCTCGTGATAGTTAATTTCGTTTGTAAAGTAGTAGACTCCTGTTGTCGCATGGAGTTTTTCGAAAAATCTGCCCGTGTAACGCAGTTCGTTGCTCCACTGGCTGTATTTGGTCCATCCCTTCGCGTGGAGGAGATTAAGTGGCGAAGAGTCGAGGTCAACTGCGGAGAACGTTTCGGAATCGCGCCAGCCGAAGATGTTGGTTATCGTACCGCCGCCGAAATCCACGTCCCAGTCCATCTGGGCGGTGAAAAAGTGAGTGTCGTTTTCTCTTTTCCCTTCTTCATCGACACTGAAGTCGTGGCTGTCACGGTCAAAGTCCGCCAGCGCGTTGGTGACCCCGAACCCGTTTGTGTGGCTCTGCGCCGCGGGGCCGTCGCCATCAACGCTCTCGTACTGATATCGGAGCACCAAGCTAAGGTCATCCGTGGGATCCCAGACGAGCACCGGCCTTACCATCCGGACATCGAGCTCGCCGAAAGCCTCGCCGGTGTTAAGGTTCTCGAACCAGCCGTTATCCTGGTTGGTGTACGCGGTTATCCTGGCGCTGACGGTTTCGCCGAGAGGTCCCCCCACGGTACCCATGTAGTAGCTGTTAAGGCTCTCCCCGCCCCCTTCAAACGAGGTGCGAAAAGACATCTCAAGATTATCGCCGGGTTTTTTTGTATTCACCAGTATGGCGCCTCCGGTAACGTTTCGGCCAAAAAGGGTTCCCTGGGGACCTCTGAGCACTTCAATACTCTCGATATCGAATGTATCAAACAGAGTGCCGTTGGTAGCCCCTACGTACACTCCGTCGACGAATACTCCCACGGTTGGGTCGACAGACGGTATGGAGCTGTTTATGCCGAGGCCACGAATCGAAAAGTTGGCGATTCCTCCCACCGTGCCGATATCATCAAGTGCCACGTTCGGCATCGACACCGAGAGGTCTTCTAGGCCTCTTACCTTAAGGGTGTCTATCTGTTCTGAGCTGAAATGTGTTACCGAGAGCGGAACGTTCTGAATCGGCTCCTCGCGCTTTCGCGCCGTGACCGTGATTTTTTCAAGAAGCACGCTGCTTACACCGAACGCATCCTGGGCCTGGGCGACGCCACCGCCGATAAGCGTCATAAGCACGCCCGCGGCAAAGGTGCCTAAAAGCGCCTTTAACCGAGATTTAAGTTTCCCGCGAATCATGTTAATATCCCCTCCTCTTTGTATCCTTGTCGTAGTATAGAGCGCAGTTTCGGGATTTCCGCCCGAGGTCTTTTTAAACCGTGGTTTCAAGCATCAAATGCAACTTTTATATTCGATAATAAATCCTGACGATTGTCAAGGTATTATAAAGTGATTTCAGGACTATACCGAACGGTAAGTCCTAGCAAGGCATGGGAATTCCTCGCAAAAACCACTGAAGTCCATTCCCTTGGGGAAATACTGGCGTATGAGACCGTTTGTGTTCTCACTAAGCCCCCTTTCCCACGGAGTGGTAAGGACGGGAGAAGTACCAGTCCGCACGAAGCTCACTGGAGATCTTTGAGGATTACGAGCACCTTGCTTTTTTTCTTGAGCCAAGGAGGGTATCGGCTTCCCAGTCCCCTATGCGCGAGCGCCTATCCACCACTTCGGGGCGCTGATCGATACAGATTCGGTTCTTTGTCTGCCCTTTGCGTGAAGGAGTCCCGTAGCGTTTTCTGCGCTTTTCCCGGCAGCGATTATAGCATGAATCAGGTTCTGGGTGCAGGGCTTTTTAGGGCGGACTTGGCAGAAGTAAATGCTTGGGTATTTAAAGGAGTCCCAGCGCTTTTTTCTCCCGCTTCCCCGTTTCCTTTACCCTGACTTTGAACTGAAGCTCGGTTCGTGCGCCATCCCCGTAGAAACTTCCCGAAACGGGGGAGATAAGTTCGTGGTTAGCCCCGCTTGCGACCGCGACGTGGCGGTCAGAGACCGCAAGACCCGACGAAGGATCATATCCCCGCCATCCTCCGCCCGGGATGTAGACCTCTGCCCAGGCGTGAAGCTCGTCACCTCTTTTTCTCCTCTTGCTAAGCGCGTAGCCGCTTACGTGCCTGCACGCGAGCCCCGCCGAGCGGCAGACGCTTGCGAAAAGCTCCACGAGATCCCTGCATGACCCCTTTTTTTCCATGAGAGTCCTCTCGGGGGGCCAGGGGGCGCCGTAGTCCCTCACCACGTGGGGGAAGTTCTTGTGTATGTACCCGCAGAGCGTGAGAATAAAATCCATGGTTTTTCCCCGGGTCTGCGAGAGAATCGTTTCGCGAAGCTCGGAAACCGCCAGGGCGGTCTTTCTGCTAACGGTTGTGTACGGGCGAAGAGAAGACTTTTGCTCCCGTGGGTATTGCGTCGGCAGATCAAGGAACCTTAAATCGGACACTATGAAATCAAAGGGGTTATCCCTGAGTGTCTCAACGACGCAGTGGGTGTCGATCACCAGGCGCTCGGATTCGCCCGCGAACCACAGGGTAACGGTAGTGTTCCCGTCAAGGTCTGAGTTTACGCTTCTTCCCGCTTCGGGAGGATCGGTTTTAAGCGAGAACATATGGGGGATCTGCCCCCCGTCGTTTCTCGGACAAAGCCTCACGGTGTGCGGGGCCAGAACGACTTTTTTCCCGTAGGAGTAGGTCGTGTTGTGGTCTATGCTAAGCAGCACTTTTCAGGTTTCCATTAAGAATCTTCTTTACCCACTCAGCGGGCATTTCCTCGGCCGATTTTCTGAGTCTCTCCTGCCACCACTCGGATATGTCCGCCAGTTCGTTTTCGGTGAAGCTGTACTGCTCGAGGCAGAAAGAATTGGTTCTGTAGACCATAATGTCTATGGGAAAATCGACGTCTATGGCGTTTATGCGGCTTGAATCAAACGCCAGGTACGCGATGCGAAGCGCGGTGTCGAGGCTCGTGTCGTAGGTGAGGGTCCTTTTTATGATCGGTTTTCCGTATTTTGACTTGCCTATTATAACGTAGGGAGAGGTGGTTCCCACGTTGATCCAGTTGCCCTGGGGGTAGACCAGAAAAAGCTGGGGCTCCAGGTCCTTTTCGAACTGTCCTCCTATTATGGAGTACATGTTGAAGGGAAACCCGGATTCGGAAAGCGCCTCTCCGTCTTCCTCCTTTACCCTCCGAAGCTCCCTTGAGAACAGGTTCACGGCCTTGTAGAGGCGGTCAAGGGGTTCATCTGAGTGCTTGAGGGCCTCATCAAGGTAGGTGATCGTCTTGTCCCTTGCGGAGCGAAGTCCTGAGGTCATAAGGAAAAAAGAGCGGTCCCCGGACCTGTGAGTAGTAATCTTCTTTGCCCGTATGGCTTCGTTTCCCGTTATTATGAGGTTATCGGCAAGTCCGATTATCCCTTCTTTGAGTTTCATTCCCACGCAGAAAGTCATTATTGTTTCTCCATCTCAGATATCGTCAAAGCCCTGAAGGGTGCTCTCTTTTACCGAATAGCTGAAGTAATCGTCGTATATGCAGTTTCCGACGTCGTTTATATGAGACTGGAAGCTCTTTAGGTACTCGTGCATGCCGCGCTCTATTATCTCCTCGACGCTTATGAACCGAAGATCTGAGAGAAGTCTTCCCATCTGCTTTTCGGTTTCGTTGTTGTAGGAGCCCGCCGGGCTGTTCGATATGCAGTGAAGGGACTCATCGGCCCGCGCGACGCAGTAGATTATCGAGCGGGGAAACTGGTTCTCAAGGATGAGAAAGTTAAGCACGTTCTCTATCGATATCTGCTGGTGCTTCGCCTTATAGGTCTCAAGGGCGCTTGTTGATTTCAGGAGCGCTATCCACTGCATGTTGTCCATCGACGTTCCTATGAGTTCCGCCTTGGGAAGCAGGGTGTAGTACTTGACGTCAAGGATTCTAGAGGTGTTATCGGCCCGCTCCATCTGCTTTCCGAGTTCCGAGAAATGCCAAGCCTCCCCGTGGGATATGCTTATGTACCCCGACCCGTGAAAAAGAAGGCTCTGCACTTTCGACACTTCGCAGAACCTGCCGGGATTGTCGAGCAGTTTCTCCTTGGCCTCGTCGCCGTTTAGCCTGTGGTAGAAGCGGTTTATGAGAAGCCACATCTCAGAGGAGATTATCTCCCTTACCGAGCTTGCGTTCTCCCGGGCGTGGTTAACGCAGGAGATGATGGAGTTCGGGTTGTTTTCGTCAAGAACCATGAAGTTTATTACGTTCTCCCGGGTCGCGCTGCCGTAGAGGTTCCTGAAAAGCTCCATGTCCCCCGTAACCCTTACTATGGGGTCCCACTCCTGCTCCACCGAGTCGTGGATGTCGATCGTAAGGCCGAGGTTAACGCTTATAAGCCTCGCGGTGTTTCCGGCACGCTCGGCGTAACGGCTCATCCAGTATATCGATTCTGCAACGCGGCTTAGGATTCTTTATCTCCCCGCCCCCTGTTGTTCTTTCCGGGAGCAAGAACCCACGTGTCCTTGCTTCCCCCGCCCTGGGACGAATTAACTATCATTGAACCTTTGCGAAGAGCCACCCTGGTGAGGCCTCCCGGCATAACGAATATGTCCTTCCCGTAGAGAATAAAGGGTCTTAGATCGACGTGGCGCCCCTCGAAATGATCGTCGGCTATCACTGGAGCCCGGGAAAGCGACATTGTCTTCTGGGCTATGTAGTTTCTGGGATCGGCTTTTATGTTTCTTTTCGCCTGGGCAAGTTCTTCCTTCGTTGCCCTGGGCCCGAAAACTATTCCGTATCCTCCCGATTCGTTCGCGGGCTTTACGACCAGCTTCTCGATATTGTCAAGCACGTATTTTCTGGCCTTATCCTCTTCGCAGATATACGTCGGCACGTTCGGGATCGCGGGGTCTTCCCCGAGGTAGTACTTTATTATCTTCTCAACGTAGGCGTATATTATCTTGTCGTCGGCCACTCCTCCTCCGGGGGCGTTCGCTATGGCGACGTTCCCCGCCTTGTAGGCGGTGAAAAGCCCTGGCACTCCCAGCACGGAATCCGGGCGGAACACCTGCGGGTCGAGGAAATTATCGTCTATCCTCCTGTATATGACGTCCACTTTTTCAAGTCCCTTAGTGGTCTTTAGGTGAACGAAATTATCGACCACAACGAGATCCCTTCCCTCGACAAGCTCTATTCCCATCTCCTTTGCGAGAAACGAGTGCTCGAAGTAAGCCGAGTTGTAGATCCCGGGGGTGAGCAGCACGACTTTGGGGTTCGCCGCTCTGTCTGAGAGGGTGTACTGGAGGGTGTCCAGGAGGTGGAGTCCGTAATCGCTTATGGGCATTATCTCAACGGCGTCGAACACCTTGGGAAATGTACGCTTCAGAAGCTCCCGGTTCTCAAGCACGTAGGAGACGCCCGAAGGGGAGCGGAGGTTGTCTTCGAGGATGTAGAAGTTTCCGTCCGAGTGTCTTATGAGGTCCGTTCCCGTGATGTGACACCATATTTTTTTCGGCGGAGAAAAACCCACGCAGTCGAGGCGAAACTCCTTGCTTGATAGGATGAGCTCCTTCGGGACCACCTTGTCCCTCAGGATTTTTCGGTCGTTGTATATGTCGTCTATGAAAAGATTCAGAGCGTGAATTCTCTGTTTGAGGCCCCTTTCTATCAGTTCCCAGTCCTCAGCGGACACTATTCTCGGGATTATGTCGAAGGGGAAGATGTTTTCCTCGGAGGCTTTCTTTTTCTCCGAGTAAAGGGTGAAGGTGACCCCCATCTCGAACAGGTTCATCTCGGCCGCTTTCTGCCTTTCGATAAGCGCTCCGTCAGAGAGACTTTCTATCCTGTCGGTAAGAAAACGGGTCCACTCGTACGGGGTGACGTTATCCTTGAAGACCTCGTCGTAAAAGCCTTCGGTATCATAGTTTTTAAAATCCATTTGGGCTCCAAGGACTTTTCCCTGAAGAATCTAACCAAAAGCGGAGTTTATGACAAAAGCGTACTAGAGTATATATCTGCTAAGATCCCTGTCCTTTACTATGTCGGCTATTTTCTCCTCGACGTAGCCTTTGTCTATAACGAATTTTTTCTCCTTCATGTCGGGAGCGTTAAAGGATATCTCGTCAAGCAGCTTCTCAAGAACGGTGTGGAGTCTTCTCGCCCCTATATTTTCGAGAGAGTTGCTATCTATATAAAAGATTATTAGTTTTCAAAGTTGCTATCTACTATTGAGATTCCCGATTCTGTAACATACCATTTCTTTTTGCTGGTTTCGTCTTTTCCGTCCTCTTCAAAATATCCTTTGACCACATTCTTATTGATTACATCATTAATATTTGCTGGTTTTTTCAATTTTGCTTTTGGTATAAGATGCAAAATATTTTTTACATTAAAAAAGTCTTTGTTAGGTTCAATAAAACGATTGTGATAAACAGCAATTGCTAGAATTCTGTCCAGATTCGTCTTTGGTTTCTTTTCATTTAAGAATTCTCTAATGGCGGGAGGTCTTCGCTTTTTTTTGTTTTCTTCAGAAGAGGGTGGGGAAGAGAGTAAAGCTTTCTCGAGCTCAACGACCCTATTCTCCAAATCTTCTAACTTTTTTTCAATATCTTTATTCATCAACTTAATACCTCCTAATTCTTAATCATTTAATAATCTCAATACTTCTTCAACCTTAAACACTGGAATTTGATAGCCTGATCCAGATTTTACTAGAATATTTTTGTCTTTGAGACGTTTCAATGTTCCTGCAACAGTATTTTTGTTGAGATTAGTATTGTCTTTAATTTCGGTATTTGTAATTGTTTCATCTTCAGTTTTTTGATTTACTTTTAAGACTTTCTTGGCTAGAGCATAGATCAGGATCCGATTTCGAGCTTTTAGATTTGCTGGGTCTATGATAAATAGAATTTCGTCTTCCCGAGTAAAAACAATCTTATCTTTTAACACGTGTAAAACAGCTTCTTGGTTAAAAGTTCCTGCATCAGCATATAAATCATCAATGGTAATTTTGTTAGTCATGATCAACTCCTTAAATTTTTATAAGTTACTCTTTCAAGTTGTTTCATAGCCTGTAAATAAAGAAGTTTTCTCGGTAGTGTAATTATATTGGGTATTATAGTTTGCTCGATTTAGTTTTTTTGACAAGGGGTGAAGTATCGAATTTTCTCGCAAGTTCAAACTGGCGTTGCTATCTATGTCTGTTGCTGACTCTATTTAGAAAAGCTTGTCTTATTCTGGAGTCAATGACTCAACTTTTTTAAAGAGAATTGTACGGGTTCTATAATTTTCTCATGACTTTGTTTTTTTCTGTCTTATGCTCCTAGGACAAATGGAGTCAAAAACTGGGAGTTGCTTTGTAACCTAGCGTTTTAACATCAAAACGGAGACGGAAATCAATGTCTACTGCTTGGCAATACATATGGGATAAGGACGAATGGGTCTTTTTAGAAAAATTCGATATGATTTGAAATCTTCTCAGGAGGTGCTTTCCTGATTGACTTAGTTTTTTTCAATCTTAACAAGAAAAGATATATGTAGAGAAAGCTAATTAGATGTATTATATGAATTAATCTTTAAATAGTTTGTATTTTACTCTATTTATAGGTTTTTTTGTATTTGTATTATCTACCATAATATTATCCTTTATTATAAAAACTTATAACTTTCTTTTGTACTGGCGAATAAGGCATTTAAATGCATCATTCGGGATATCCTAATTTAGAAGCCAATGGAAGGACATCCCCTCCTTCCTAGTTGTCTGATTTTACCACATATAGGCAGGAGTTGTATCATAAGCAAAGAGGCTTTTCATGCTTTAAACTCTGACGATTTTGTGTGTGGCTCAGTACCTTATCGAAAATAGCTACCTCAAATACCACTTGTGTTACCGAGGCGGGCATCGCTTCTATCCATCTGAGATCAGAAAATTTTCACTTAGGGCTTGACAATCTTTTTTTAAGATATAGAATACTAAGACCAAAGATAAGTTATTATGTAAACAAGATGTCCAGAGATCCAAAAACGATACTTTTCGAAATAAAAGGCTTGGTTGGAGAACTTGAATCGGTTCTAGGGGGCAGCTCTCCTAAGCATAAAAAACCAGACCTAAGGGAACCATCTTCTCTGAAGAAGCCTAAGGGAGTTCCAGGGTCCATTGCTATATTAATTGAGGAGGGATTCTTTGACACCCCAAAAGGGAGAAATCAGATTATGGAAAGATTGAAAGAGATAGGACATTATCACAACAAACCAGCTGTTGACATGAACTTGCTGGGATTGACTAGGAAAAGAACATTAAATCGCTTTAAGAATAAGAGCACAAAAAATTGGGAGTATGTGATTAGAAAATAATATGAGCAAGAACGACACTTCATTTCTTATTGCACGCATTGAACGTTTAGAAGCAGCTGTCTTCAAGGACGAGAAAAATTTTTCAAAGGATACTGATAAATCTTCTGTCGAAAAACCAGAACTTGATTTTTCTTTAAATATTCGAGCATTCGCGAGGAAATTTGTTGCTGGTAAAAGTGGTCCTAGGAAATTTGTGTTGCTCTTGGCTTATCTTGTAGGAGGAAAAACCGGGAAAGATGTTGAACTTGCGAACATCCAAAAGGAATGGAACAGCATGAGTTCAAAAAGGTTGCTTAACGGTGAGTTCAATAGGTATTACTCAAACGAAGCAAAAACGCAGGGGTGGGTCAACTCAAATGAGCGGGGCATCTATTGTCTCTCCAATATTTGGAGAGATGCTTATGAGTGATACAGGCCAAGCATTAACAAATACGCTAAAGATAAAATTTGATAAACGCAGGTCTGACACTCTCGTCAGTTATTTTTCTGCCTCAATACAAAGACTTGAACAAGGCGATTGGGAAAATTCACTTGTCAAGTCAGGAAAATTTGTTGAGGCAACAATAAAATTGATCTGGACTTTCGCAGGCAAACCTTTGCCAAAAGAAAAAAAGTTTAAGGTGGGATTCTACGCAGAAAAGATTATCAAATTAAGCTCTACTGAAATTTCAAGTGATGGAGTACGTTTGCAAATTCCTCGTGCATGTATTTTTCTTTACGATATTACATCTAACCGCGGAGGACGACATGACTCCGACGAATTTGCTCCAAATGAAATGGATGCAATTACCGCTTCGGGATTGTGTTCATGGATACTCGCAGAATTTGTGCGCTTTTGTGCATTAAACAGATTATCACCAGATGAAGCGCAAAAAATTGTGGAGTCAGTTGTCAAGAGGCATTATCCAATTTTTGAAGAAATAGAAGGAAGAATTTACGTTGAGAAAAACAAGCATAAAAGTGCGATCCGATGTGCTTTGATGATCCTATACAAAAAGTTCCCTGAACGCATGAGTAGGAAGGAACTGTCCGCAGCAGTAATGAGGCATGAGTACGGTAAATATGCTTTAAAATATGAGAGACTTGCACCTTTCATTGATTCTGATAATAGTGGGAAGATATTGCTGAGAAGTGCTGGACGAAAAAAGGTGGAAGAAATTTTGACAGACTGGACCAACGCATAATTTGTGTATGGGCCTTCAGACAATGAGTATTTTTTTTACATCGCTTAGCAATTTTCCTTAAGGTTTGTTCTCAAACGTCCTAGAGTATGTACCTGCTGAGATCCCTGTCCTTTACGATGTCGGCTATTTTTTCCTCGACGTAACTTTCATCTATAACGATTTTTTTCTCCTTCATGTCCGGAGCGTTAAAGGAAATCTCGTCAAGCAGCTTCTCAAGAACGGTATGAAGCCTCCTCGCCCCTATGTTCTCGGTGGAACTGTTAACCTCGGCCGCGGTCTCAGCTATTTTTTCTACCGCTTCGGGGCTGAACACGAGGTTTATGTCCTCGGTCCTCATTAGCTCTGTGTACTGTTTTATGAGTGCGTTTTTGGGCTCGGTGAGAATACGTACGAAATCGTCTTTTGTGAGTGCCTCAAGTTCCACCCTTATGGGGAAACGCCCCTGGAGCTCAGGTATGAGATCAGACGGTTTTGAGACGTGAAATGCCCCGGCTCCTATGAAAAGTATGTGATCGGTTCTAACCATCCCGTGCTTGGTGGTGACGTTGCTTCCCTCGATTATCGGGAGAAGGTCCCTCTGCACTCCTTCCCTTGAAACATCCGGGCCTGAAACGCCGTTTTTCCCGGCGACCTTGTCTATCTCGTCTATGAAGATTATCCCGGAGTTCTCCGTTCTCTCCAGGGCAAGCTGGGTAACCTTGTCCATGTCTATTAGCCTGCGGGCTTCCTCTTCGGTGAGAATATCCAGGGCTTCTGGCACCTTTACTTTTCTTACCTTGGATTTTTTGGGCATGAGGCTTCCGATCATCTCCGAGATGCCGGGATCCATCTCTTCCACTCCCGCCTGGCTGAACACCTGTATCGGAAGGGATCTTGCCGTTATCTCTATTTCAACCTCCCTGTCGTCAAGCTTTCCGTCCCAAAGAAGCTTCCTCATTTTCTTTTTGGTCTCGCTCATTTTCTTCCTTGCCTCGTCCCTGTCCGTTTCCGCCTCTGTGTCGGGGCGTGTCGGAACGAGCAGGTCAATCAGCTTGTCCTCGGCAAGTTCTCTTGCTCTTGTGTTAACGGAGATGGTCTCCTCTTCGGCGACCATGTTGACTGCTATTTCCGTGAGATCCCTTATCATCGACTCAACATCCCGCCCCACGTAGCCGACCTCGGTGAATTTCGATGCCTCGACCTTTACGAAGGGCGCCTGGGCGAGTTTTGCCAGCCTGCGGGCTATTTCGGTTTTGCCCACCCCCGTGGGTCCCATCATCAGTATGTTCTTGGGAGAGATCTCGTCTCGGAGTTCAGGGGAGACCTTCTGTCTTCTCCACCTGTTTCTAAGGGCCACGCCGACGGCTCTTTTGGCCATGTTCTGCCCGACTATGTACTTATCAAGTTCCGATACTATTTCCCTCGGGGTGAGGTAGGATTCGCTGAACATTTATGTTATTTCCTCTATGGATATGTGGCTGTTTGTGTAAATGCAGATGCCGGCTGCGATCTCAAGGGAGCTCTCGACGATTTCCCGCGCGGAAAGAGGGGAGTGCTTCGCAAGCGCGAGTGCGGCCGCCTGGGCGAAGGGGCCTCCCGAGCCTATTGCGATCACGTTCTCATCAGGCTCTATTATGTCTCCGCTTCCAGAGATTATGAGCATGGTCTCAGCGTTTGCGACTATAAGCAGGGCCTCAAGCCTTCTTAGGATCCTGTCGGTTCTCCACTCCTTTGCAAGCTCGACCGCGGCGCGCTCAAGGTTTCCCCGGAATTCCTCAAGCTTCCCCTCGAACTTGTCAAAAAGCGTCATGGCGTCTGCCGTTGAGCCCGCAAAGCCGGCGCAGATCTCCCCGCCGAACATCTTCCTTATCTTGTTCGCGTTATGCTTTACCGCGGTTGCCCCCATGGTCACCTGGCCGTCGCCCCCGAGCGCCACCCGGCCGTCTTTTTTAACGCAGAGTATCGTGGTTCCGTGAAACTTGCTCATGGTTTTTCCTTCTCCTCCCGGCGCCTAGGCGTTCGGGTGGGTCTTGTCGTACACTTCCATTATACGCTCGACCGATAGATGGGTGTATCTCTGGGTCGTCGAGAGACTTGCGTGGCCGAGCATTTCCTGGATCGCCCGAAGGTCCGCGCCGCCCGCGAGCAGATGGGTCGCAAACGAGTGCCGGAGCACGTGGGGGCTCACGTTCTTCGATATCCCGGAGAGAAGCCCGTATTTTTTTATTATCCGCGCGAGGCTTCTCGTGGTTATCCCGCCTCCCCTTGAATTCAGGAATATATGGTCGGATACGGGTTTCAGCTCCGCTCTTATGTCAAGATATTCCCCGAGGGCAGAAAGCGCTTTTGAGCCCACGGGAACGATTCTCTCCTTGTTTCCCTTTCCGCGCACCCTTATTATCGCCTCTCCGATACTTATGTCGGTGAGGGTGGCTCCCGCGAGTTCGCTTACCCGAAGACCGCTTGAGTAAAGAAGCTCGAGAATCGCCCTGTCGCGCACGCAAAGCGGGTTTTTCCCCGGATCCTTAACGTCAACGAGATTGAACACCTCATCCACGCTCAGAAACACCGGAAGGTGTTTTTCCTTTCTGGGGGTGCGAACCAGTTTCGCGGGATTCCGCGAAACCAGGTCTTTTCTTACGAGAAACGAGAAAAAGGACCTTATCGCCGATACCTTCCTTTCGACCGAGGCGGGGGAGTTTTTTCCGTAAAGGGTGGAGATGTACGCGTTTATGGTCGCGATGTCTGCGTCCTCGATTTTTTTTGCCTCTTTTAAGAGAAAATCACGGAAATTCTGAAGATCCCCCCTGTAGGCCTTTACCGTGTGTTCCGAGTAGTTTCTTTCGTCCGAGATGTGTTTTATGAAGCTTTCGAGCAGTTCGTTCATCTACTCTTCAAATATATACTCTGATTCGCTTTGGACAAGGGACAAGGGAGTTATTGTTAACGGCGAATAAGACCGTCCGGCCTTTTAGCAAAACGCGCAAGGGTTGTTTTTCTCCCTGATAACGGTAAAAATTTTCACTTAAACTTACTCGCGAACAAGGATGGTGCGCTCCTATCCCCCTTGGAAAAAAGAATAAAGTTTCCGAGCGGCTCTCCGACGGGCTTAGCAAAGTTGCCGATCTTAAATCAAAGGTAGCGGCCATAAAGCCTGACTTTCTGCCGTCACTCAGACTGTTTGACGCGTTCGATGAGACCGAAAGGCTGTTTGCGAACCTTAAGAAAAAATCGGTTATAGGTTTTTTCGGCAACTCGGGTTCGGGCAAATCGACTCTTGTTAATACCGTTATCGGCGAGGATGTCCTGCCGACTGGGGATAGTCCCACAACGCGCCTGGTCACTCTGGTCGGGCACTCAGAATACAGGCCGCCTTCGCTTTCAGCCAAGGTCGCGCTTTTCAAAAAGGGATTCAGTCCCCACATGATTCACAATCCCGATCATGTCGCTGGGCACCTGCTCGAGCAGGGCGGCGCGGAGCTGCTCTCCCGCGGGGGCGACGCGTATTTCGCCGTTGTCTTCTGCACAGCCGACATCTGCCGCCACGTGTGGCTTATGGATACCCCGGGAGATATCTACGGCACGGGCGGAGAAAAAGCGCTTGGAAGCGTTGAGCTTGCAGACGGCTTTGTTCTGCTCTCCCCGCACTCGCACTTTTTGCGCCAAAACGATCTTGGGCTTCTTTCGAACATCATTCGCCGGTGTCCGCCGGTTAAGGCTTACCAGATTACGAACCACATGCTTTTCGTTCAGTCCCGTTGCGCCGACGTAGAGTTCGGGGAGATCCGCGCGGTTTTCGAGGATGCGATTGAAAGAGTCAAAAGGAGGCTTTACGATACGGCCTTTGAGTTCCTGGAAGAAGGCGATCTTATCAACGCCCTTCCGGGCGAAGAAGAGCTTGCTGCGAGGGTTCAGCCGTTTTGGCGCGAGAACGAGCGTCTTGCAAGTCGGACACTCAGGAGGATTAACGATATGGCCGCGTATCTGGTCCTTAACAACCAGCGTGCGGTCGAGGATGACATAGATCGGGCGCTTAACCGCATAAACAGGGTCTTTCATAACGCGAGCGACGTGTCAGAAGCCCTTCAGTACACGATGGAAAAAGCGTCCGATAGATCGGAGGAGTTAAAGGGTCATATCGAGCATTTCCATGGTAGCGGAGTGGGAAGAGTTGTGAGCCGGCTCACGGAGCTTACCAGATCCTGCGAGGGGAAAAAGTCTTCTGACCTTGAGTCGATGAGCAATTATTTTGAGGCGATAGTTTCCGAGAAATTCCTGGCGGCCCTGATCGAGGAAAGCTTCGATGATGAAAAAGAGGCGCGGGAGGAGATCGGCAGTTACGTCGGACAACTGCTTGCGCTCAGGCTTGAGGGCGTTTTGGAGAAAAGCGGCAAATCGATATCGGCCGAGGTCGAAGAACTGCTCGCGGAGTGGAAAAGAATTCAGCCGTCGATGCGGAATCTCCACGCCTCGCCCGGCACGGAAGACCCCGATCACGGGATGTCCGCTTTTGACCCCAGGGCGAAATTCATGGAGGGCCTAAGGGGTCCCGATGCCCTGGGAGCGATGTCGTTTTACGTCAGATCTTTCATAACGGCCAACATGGGGCAGACGGTGCTTATCGGAAACGCCGAGGGATATCTGCTTTCTTTGAGGCTTGCTAATCACGCCACGAAGGCCGTTTCCTTTGTCGCGGCCCTCGGCAGGCCCGTGACCCTGGGCCTTTTGTCGACTGCGGCGATCGGCTGTCCCGACCAGGGCTCGGGCGCCGCTTCCTGGCAAAGGGGTCTTGCGACCGAGGTCGCGCGACGGGTGCGCGAGAAAAACATCCGGGCCGAGTGTGAGAGGACGATTAACGATTTCTGGCAGAATACCGAGGAAGCAATAGCCGCGGGCCTTACGGGAGTGCATCGCGGAAGCGACGAATACCTGGAATTGTTCATGGCGGATATCTCAAGGGAGTACACGGAATCCGAGATTGACGCGTACGGGTGGGCCGTGAGGAAGGCTTCCGATTCCTTCAGTTCCGTACCCCCGCCCAAGATGGGAAGAGCGGTTCTTTTAACCAGCATTATACTGGCCGCCTGCACCCTGGCTTTCATTATTCTTCATTTCCACGAGCACCGGCCGCACGAGGGCTTCCTGCCGTAATTTCGCGCAGCCCCGCTCCGTGTCCTCAAAATTGCAAGCTAACGGCATCGTCCGTTTCCTGATTTATAAACGCCGGGAAATCTGATTCCAAGAAAACTTTCCTTCACCCGGGATCGGCAAATATTTTCTTCTATGACTGTTCACGTGAGATTTTGCCCTTTTACGGGCACTTATTAATCACAAAATAGCCGTAAAATGATTTATAAATGGTATACTTATAAATCATGCGATGGAACTGGCAACAACCCGAATGGCCCGATTTTACCTATGAACCGAAACTTATTGAGGGTTCGGAACATGATTTTCTGCACGGGACGGGTCTGCTTTTCGGGGCTTACAGGCATCTTGACGAAGCGGAGCGGGATCGGCTCAAAGTGGAGATTATAGGCGATGAGGCCCTCAAGACTTCTGAAATCGAGGGAGAGTACCTTGACCGCGAAAGCCTGCAGTCGTCTCTTAGCCGACATTTCGGCCTGCAGGCAGACGACCTCGAAGTAAGTCTCGCCGAAGCCGGGATCATCGATCTCATGGTCGATCTCCACAACACTTGCGAGGATGCGCTTTCCCACGAAACGCTTTATCGCTGGCACAAGATGCTCACTCTCGGGCGCACTGACCTAGAGTGCGTGGGTCGTTACCGCGCGCATGGGGTTGCGGTGGTCTCGGGGCCTCTGCACAGGCGGAAAATTCATTTCGAAGCGCCTCCGCCAGAGCGGGTAAAGCGGGAAATGGACGGATTTATCCGCTGGTTTAACCGCAGCGCTCCGGGAGCCGGGTCGCCGCTTCCGGCGCTTACCCGTGCCGGCACGGCGCATCTTTATTTCGAGAGCATTCACCCGTTTGAGGACGGAAACGGTCGTATAGGCCGGGCGGTGTCAGAAAAAGCTCTTGCCCAGTCCCTCGGTGAGCCGACTTTGATTGCGCTTGCCACCGTGATCAGCAGGAACAGGAAAGCTTATTACGGGGCTCTGGGGGATGCCAACACGAAAAACGAAATAACAGGGTGGCTTGTTTATTTTGCCGGCACCGTGCTTGAGGCGCTTGTGTATACGCGGACCTATGTGGAATTTCTTATAGAAAAGGCCAAGTTGCTTAAGCGTATGCGGGGAACAATGAATCCGCGGCAGGAAAAATGCCTGCTTCGGATGTTCGAGGAAGGCCCGGAGGGCTTTTCGGGTGGTCTCAGCGCTGAAAGCTATATAAGCATCACCAAGGCCACGCGTCCGACCGCCACCCGGGACCTTTCGGATCTGGTCACTAAAGGTGCGCTCGCAAGAACCGGGGAGCGCAAGTCCACGCGCTACCATCTGAATATCGATCTACGAGTCTGAAACCGGATTTAAAGTCTTGCGTTTTCGTGTTTTCTTGGCGATGCAGACGGGGAGAAATATAGCTGGTTCTCTTCCATGGCAAACAAAAGATTCTTCGTGCGATTATCCCGGTTATGGGACGAGACCGAAAGAAAAGACCTGTTCAAATGAGACGGGTAACTTTTGTAAAAATAAATCTTGATTTTAGAAATCATAAATGCTAGATTTACATATCGGAAGGAAAAGGTATGAAGTACAAGACACGCAAACTATCCGGGAGAGTGCTGTTTTCCCTTAAGAACAACCCCGTGGTCTTTCTCAACGGACCGCGTCAGTCGGGCAAGACAACGCTTGCGCGGGAGCTTTCCCGCAGTGATTATCCCGCCGAGTACGTATCTTTTGATAACGTGACTCATATGGAGGCCGCCTACGCTTCTCCGGAGGGTTTTCTCGGCCGCCGGAGGGGGCCGGTGATCATTGACGAGGTTCAGCTGGTGCCCGACCTGTTCCGTGCCCTTAAGGTTGTCGTTGACGAAACGCGTCTCGGGGACAGGAAACGGAGCAACGGAATGTTCCTGCTCACGGGTTCGGCGAATATCATGGTTTTACCGAAGCTCTCGGATTCTCTGGTCGGACGCATGAGCATAAAAACTCTTTACCCCTTTGCCGCCTGCGAGGTTTTCTCTACTAGGGGCGATTTTCCCGAAAGGCTGTTTTCAGCCGATTTTGCCGGCATGGGAACCGGACCGACGCTCGGTGAAGCCATCGAATCGGCCACGTTTCCCGAGATATCGGGAAAACTCGCGCGCGAGCGGGAGGAGTGGTTTGACGGCTACCTTACAACCATACTGCAGCGCGACGTGCGCACCGTTGCCGAACTTGAGAAAATCGGCCTTCTGCCGAGACTGCTACGGGTTCTGGCGACACGCGCCGGCAAGCTTATGAACGACGCCGAGATCGCGCGTGACATGGGACTTAACCCCGTTACCAGCAAAAGCTATCGCGGTATTCTGCAGGCTATGTTCCTTAGCTTTGACGTTTGGCCGTGGTATCGAAACGTCGGAAAACGGCTTGTGAAATCCTCCAAGGGCTATATTACGGATACCCTTTTGCTTTGTCATCTGCTTGACCGCAAGCTTGAGGGCCCGCGCGGCCGATGGAGCGATTTCTACGGCCATGCCGTTGAGAACTTCGTCGCCTCCGAGCTTCGCAAGCTGCTTTCCTTCTCCGATATGCGGGCAGATCTTTTTCACTTTCGTACCGCCGACGGCAAGGAGGTGGATTTCGTTCTGGAACGTCCGGACGGTTCGGTTGCCGGTATCGAGGTTAAGGCTTCGCAGCGGATCGTTTCAGCCGATTTTAAAGGCATGGAGGCGCTTCGGGACCTTGCGAAGGACGATTTTGTCTGCGGGGTCGTGCTGTACGCGGGAGCAGACGTGGTTCCTTTTGGCGACAGGTTTCTAGCCGTTCCTTTCTCCGCTCTCTGGCAGTAGCCGGCGGGGTGTTGGACTTCTCAGGAAGGGAGAAGATCCGGTACCTTACCTCGAAACCCGCCGGTTGTCCGATTTTATTGCGCTGCCTTGCGGGGTTCCGCGGTTAACGCCGGTTAAGCTCACTAATGGCATTGCCGATCAGCCAGGAGAGCAGTCGGTCTTCATGGGCGTGAAAGAGTAATCTGACTTGAGAACTGGATGGCAGCCTTCCAATTTTCAAGGTGTATTCTTACCCTGCATGTTTAACGAAAGGCGAAACCGCCCGGTTAAGTGTTTGGTGTTCATTTTTCCCGGAATAAGCAGGCACCGTGTCCGCCGGCCTTGAAATCCGCCTGTCTAGTGATTACAATGTAATTACACAAGGAGGCGAACGCATGAAGATTAATCTGATATCTATTGGCAACTCGAAGGGAATTCGTATCCCTTCGTCGGTTATCAAGCAATGCGGTCTCGGCAACGAGTTGGAGATGCGTATCGAGAACGGAGTCATCGTGCTTGCACCGGTGCGAAGCGTGCGCGAGGGCTGGAGTGCGGCCTTTGAAAAAATGGCGACCGTCGGTGACGACGCGTCGCTGGTTCCCGATGCGCTTGAAAACGACTTCGATGCCGAGGGCTGGACATGGTAAAGCGGGTCCGGCGATATGATATCTATCTGGTTAACCTGGATCCCACGCAAGGATCGGAAATCCAGAAGATGCGGCCGTGCGTAGTAGTCTCTCCGGATGAGATGAACCGATACATCCGCACGGTCATAATAGCGCCCATGACATCGACGCAACGAGACTACCCCAGTCGCGTAAATGTCACCTTTCAGCGGAAGAAGGGCCAAGTGGTTCTCGATCGGATCAGGACCGTGGACAAATCTCGCCTGGTCAAGCGGCTGGGCGTCCTGCCGGACGCACGAGCGCGGAAGGTGGCGGATGTGTTGCGAGAAATATTTGCCTACGGCAACTGACGAAAAATATCCTCAGATAATAACATCTCTATTGAAGAACACGGGCTTTGGGGCAGCGTAAAAGAAGAAGTAGATGTAACCCCGCCTCTTTGTTCAGAATTTCGCGGGGAAGCAATCTTATTGTCACTCATGGACTTGAGTCCTTGGAAAGAGGGAGCTTTCGGAAGAGAAGGCGATTTTTCTCAGTCGGGAAACTTTGAAAAATAGATGGAGTTGAAGCTTGTTTTATAGATCGCAGTCCGCGGTGTAGTGCCGTACGCCGGAGCGGACGTGGTTCCTTTCTCTGCTCTCTGGCAGTAGCTGCCGGCGTGTCGGATTTCCCGGGAAGCGGGGAGATTCGGCAGTTATTTCGAAAACCGCCAGCTGTCCTTTTTTATTCCGCCGCCTTTTTCACTAACGGGGAAACCGCAATATACCATGAAAATTGGATGGTAGCCTTCCAATTTTCATGGTATATTCTTGCCTGATGATTAAGCGTTCTGCACATCTAAGAGAGTTGAACAGACTTCTTTCCCGTAATCCGGTCGTCGCCCTGCTGGGAGCCCGGCAGGTGGGCAAAACAACGCTGGCACGCGAGCTTGCCCGGTCCCGAAAGGGTCCGACTCATTTTTTTGACCTTGAATCCACCGCTGACCTCTCGCGCCTTGCCGACCCCCTGCTCGCACTGTCCTCGCTACGCGGCTTGGTGGTACTGGATGAAGTACAGAGGCGTCCCGATCTTTTTCCCACGCTCCGCGTGCTTTCCGACCGACCGCGCCGACCGGCCCGCTTTCTTGTTCTCGGCAGCGCGTCTCCGGAACTTCTGCGCCAAAGCTCGGAAACCCTGGCCGGGCGGATCGCCTACTACGAGCTTCCCGGGTTCTGGTTGTCCGAGGTTGCCGAAAGCAAAGCTGACCTTCTCTGGCTTCGAGGCGGTTTCCCCCGTTCGTTCACCGCGCGCAGTCACAGGCAAAGCTACGAATGGAGGGGTTTTTTCATCCGCGACTTCCTTGAAAGGGACGTGCCCCAGCTCGGAATCAGGATACCCAGCGCGACGCTTGAGAGCTTCTGGTCGATGCTCGCTCATTACCATGCACAAGTCTGGAACGGCTCGGAGCTCGCACGCGCGTTCGGTGTTTCGCAGCACGCCGTGCGTCGCTATCTTGACGCACTTGAGGCGACATTCATGGTACGAAGCCTAAAGCCGTGGAGCGCCAACATCGGCAAGCGCCAGGTAAAATCACCGAAGATTTACATACGTGATTCAGGAATACTTCACCGTTTCCTCAACGTGTCTACTCACGCCGAGTTGGAACGGCATCCTAAGGTCGGGGCGTCCTGGGAAGGGTTCATAGTTGAGAACCTGATTCAGGCGCTTGGAGTCGAGGACCGGCAGTGCTATTTCTGGGCAACTCATTCCGGGGCGGAGATTGATCTTGTCGTACACCGGGGCGGTCGTCTTCGTGGTTTCGAGATAAAACGCACGACGGCCCCCGTCATAACTGGCTCGATGCGTTCGGCACTGCGTGACTTGGAACTCTCCAGAATTGACGTTATCCACGCGGGCGCGGAGAGCTTCGCGCTGGGTAAGCAGGTCCACGCGGTTGCCGCAAGACGGCTTCTGCGGGATGTTCGTTAAAGAGCCGCGTCATCCTATGATTTGCTTCTCCGAAACGTGTTTTCAAGTACCGAACGCAACAGGTGTCTCGGTTCCGAAGAAAATTTTTTTCAAGGTGTTAAGCTCCGAATCCGTTCGTATCAAGTCGCGGGGGGAGAAACGGCCGCGACAGCGCTCCGCCCGCTCAGCCGCTTCGATCAGTCGCCGCGTGGATAAGCTCGAGGGTTTCCGTCTCCGTTCCCGGCGCCACGGAGGCAAGCCTCTTCATCTCGGCTATATCCTCCTCGTAGCGCTTGTGGCGCTTTTCGTGGCTTGCGCGGTTCTTTGTGCACACAAGCGTATATGGTCTGCGCGCTTTTTCGGTCCGGCAACTGAGGTCAAGCGAACCCCTCTCGATATAAAAGCTCAGATGGTCGCGAATACTCTGGCGCGCCTTCAAACGATACTCGGTCGCGACCGAATCTTCGCAGAAGGCCTTAAGTTCGCGGCAGTTCCCGCAGCCGCACTCGGGGCTCGCGCGGCGAACGCGGACTGTTCGTCGGAGTTTCCCGGGTCAGGGCGCGGACCGCTTGGCCAGGAATTTCGCAATCCTGCGAACCCCCGCCCTGAGCGCTTCAGCTTCCGGCTCGTTCGGGTTGAACGCGCCGCCGGACCATTCAACCGTTTCCACATGTTCGGGATGATCCGGGTCGGCGATGATCTCAAGGAAACGAGCGTATCCCGGGGGGCCGCCCACGTCTTCAGGCGGACATCTTCCGGCCACCCCGGTCAGTTTGGGGTAAAGTTCCCCCGCGGCGGGTCTTCGGGCTTCGCCGATCTTTATCGCGTGCGTCCAGCCATCGCCGAAATCGTAGACGTATTCAAAGTCCCGACCGCCGGTTGCCTCAATAACTTCTCCCAAGGTGGTTTTGTCGGAGGGAAGGCCCTCGCTCTCCCAGTCGGGATCGGGCAGGCTCCAGACGTGCTCCCCCGCCGAAAACATGTACAGATGAGAATCCGTCCAGCCCACGGCTTCCTGTATTATGCTGTGCAGGTCGTCGAGGGAAACATCCGAAGGCACCAGAAGCGTGCGTTCCACTCTCGGCTCGACGTATCTCAGGGTTATTTCAAGTTCGATTATGCTCATGCGAGGACCTCTGTTGAAGCGCGGCAGCCAGGGCAATGTTTCTAAAGGCGGAAAGCGGTACGAATTTATCGGGTCTCGGGATATAGTCAAGTCAGGCGCGTCCGGTCATGCCGCGCCGGCGCAAAGACGAAGTCGAGGACGAACTGGCGGACTGCGCTTAACGACTACTTTACCGGCATGGAGAAGAAACAGCGCCTACGGTACGACGAACACGAGGGAACGGCGGCGAGAATCGCAACGGTGCGGGGAGACACGCACCTCGTTCGGATAACGGCTTAAGCGTATTTCTTCAGTGCGCCGATTGAAGTCCGAAGTGCGCCGGTAGCTTGGACAATTTTTTTTCAGCGAGAGTTCGGCACGGAGATGGACAAAGCGGCCTTGGAAGGGGACAGGTCAGTTGCGGACTCCTCCCCCGGCGTTTCTTCGCGTTGTCGATATCCGGGTTTTCTATTCTTCCCCGAACATGGCATCAAGACGAGCCGCCTCGGCTAAATCGTCCTCCGCTTCCTTCTCCGGCCCGAGAATCCGCTTCAATGAGCCCCGCAGACGGTAAGCCGGGGCGAATTCGGGATCGAGGGAGATCGCCCTGTCCATATCCTCCAACCCTTCCTCGATCCGCTCAAGCCCTATCCTTGCACTCCCCCGGTTAAAATAGTCCGGAGCGAAATCCGGGCTGAGTTCGATCGCCCGCTCGAAGTCGTCCTCCGCTTCCTCGAAGCGCACAAGGAAACTCCTGGTCATTCCCCGGCCGCGATAGGCAACGACGAGCCCGGGGTCAAGCGAAATCGCCCGGCCGAAGTCGTCCTCGGCCTGTTCGAATTGCCCGAGCCCCATCTCGGCGAATCCCCGGTTATGATAGGCGCCGGCGGACTCCGGGTTGAGGCTTATGGCCCGGCTGAGATCTTCCACGGCCTCTTCGAGGCGCCCGAGCTTGGATTCGGCCATTCCGCGGTTCTGGAAAGCTTCGGCGTATCCCGGGTCGAGGCGTATGGCGCGGTTGCAGTCCTCTATGGCTTCGGGGTCGCGATCAAGGGAAATCTTGGAGATGGCGCGGTCGGAGTAGAATTCCGGGTTCCCGGGATCAATGCGGATTGCCCGGTTAAAGTCAGAGACGGCTTCCTTGCTGCGACCGAGCTTTTCCTTGGCGATTCCGCGGTCCTGGAAAGCTTCGGCGGATCCCGGGTCGAGGCGTATGGCGCGGTCATAGTCTTCTATTGCCTCCTCGTAGCGGTCGAGGTGCGCCTTGGCGATACCTCGGTCGAGGTAGGAATCCGCGTTTTCGGGGTCGAGGCGTATTGCGCGGTCAAAATCCGCGATGGCTTCTTCGGGTTCTCCGAGTTCGTCCTTCGAAACCCCCCTGTAGTAATAGTTGTCGGAGTTCTCTGGGTTGAGGCTTATTGCGCGGTCGAAATCTTCTGCGGCTTCTTTGAACTGTCCCAGGGAGAACCTGGAAAATCCGCGGTTGTGGTAGGCGCTTTCGTTTTCGGGGTCGAGGCGTATGGCTCGGTCATAGTCTTCTATGGCTTCCTCGTACCGCTTCAGGGAGGCTTTCGCGAGTCCCCGCACGTTATGGGCTTCCCTGCGCTCGGGGTCGAGAAGGATCAAGCGGTCAAGATCCGAGACGGCCTGTTCGAACCGTCCGAGTCCCAGGTTCATGAACCCGCGCCCGAAGTACGCGTCGGCGTTTTCGGGGTCGAGGCTTATGGTCCGGCTGTAATCGGCTATCGCTTCCCTGTGCCGCAGGAGCTTTTCTTTCTCATGGCCCCGGACCAGATAGAACTCCGGATCCTCTGGGTCGAGACGGATTGCCCGGTCAAAATCGGTGATCGCCTCCCTGTTCAGCCCGAGCAGGATTTTAACGAGTCCGCGGTTGAAGTAAGCTCCCGGGTTCTTTGAATCAAGTGCGATGGCGCGGTCAAGATCCGCAAGGGCCTCCTCGTGGCGCCCGAGACCGCTTTTTGCGAGCCCCCGGACATGGTAGGCGTCTGAGTCCCGGGGATTAACGCGGATAGCCCGGTCGAGTTCGGCAAGAGCTTCCCGGTGACGGCCGGCCTCGGTCTTTTCGACTCCACGGAAGTAGAACTCGTCCCCTCTTGCGGGAAACGGGAGCACTTTGGGGCCATGATCCCCGAGGGGCGTTTTCTTCCGGCTTCCCGGCGATTTCCCCCTGATATTCTTTTTGGCCCTCTTGTTTTTTCCCGCTTTCTTCCTTGATTTCTTCTTCATACAGTTTTACCTCCGCTTGAGGCGGCAGAAATATCCCCGGGACAAATAATCGGGCGTCCCTCGCTGCGTTCTGTCTCTCGGCCCTTGCAGGGGGCTGATTGCCCTTGGGTGAAAAACATACCATATAGGGCGGAGAATTTTCCCGCCCCTCCGGGTAAAGCCGGAATTTTCGCCCCACGCCGGCGGTGTTCTCGAAATGTGAATGCCGGCTATGCCGGTTGTCCGTTTCTATTCCGATGCCCTGTGCGGGTTTTCCGGTTAACGCCGGTTCATCCGGCCGATAGCGCCGCCAATCAATTTTATATTGGTTTTGTTAACGCCGTGTCCTTGCGCAAGTGTCTTCCACTTTGCAAGAGCGTGTCGCGTGTGCTCAATAATCTGTGCGATCGTTTTATCATTGAGCTTGGCTTTTTGCCCAAGAGTCGTCAGATGGGCTGACGAGGGATTCTTGCCCTCGCCGAGCACCGTCGTGCTTTGCTGGCCGCCGGGGCCGGAAGAGAAGGTGATGTCATAGGCGGGGGACAGCGCCCACTCGCCCCCAGGGTCCATGATGAACGAGAAGTTCTTTGCGTGGTCATCGCGGTTGTGGGACATGACGTTAAAAACGGCGTGGCGGTACATTTTTTCGACTTCGCGCATATCGCGGGTTATTATCTCCGTTAACGCAAGCAGGTCTTCATAGTCCAGAGAAGGAGTACGAAAGTCTGAATGGAGCAGGCCGCCTGCCGTGTGGACATGCAGTCGGGTCATCCTGCTTTCCGATTCTTCGCGATCAAAACGCCTGGTCGCGAAATATCCCGCGCTGTCTTTTGCCGGGAAAAGATGCGTTTCGGTCATAAGTACCCCGGCTTCCCTTGCCATCAGGGAATAAACGTACTCGATAGCTCCTGCATCCCCGCCGTCCTGAGTGTTCGGAAACTTAACAAGCCAGGGAGCGTAGCCCCTGCGTGTCTTATCGGTTTCGCCGTAGATGATCTGACTTCCTGTGGGATTGACGCTGATCATTGCCTTGGGACGCGCTCCCGCGGAGGATCCGCCCAGCGCCACAAGTTCCCCAAGGACGTCTTCAGCCGAGCCTCTTAGAACCTGCTGGGTTTTTAACGCCAGATCATCAATATCAAGAGTGCCGGGAGGTTTCTCGTGACTGAGGTCAGGTTCGTAGACAAGTGCCCCCATGCCCCCGTGTCCGACATATGCAAGTCTGTCGAGAGCAGTGAGGCGACCGGGCGCCATGCCTTTTGATCTTGCGAACCGGTCAAGGAGCAGGCGTCCCCATCCGTCGGGAAGGCTGTCGCTTAGAACTCCGGGGAGACCCTCAAACAGCATGGGATCAAACGTTATAAGCCCGGGCTTCGGCGGAAGACGGAGCGGTGAAATCTTGAGGCCGCGGGAGAGAGTCGGAGCGTATTCGAAATAGATTCTGCCCTCGGCGGAGCGGGCGAGCGTTCCGACCCTGATCGGGTCCCACCCGAAATCAAGGCTTACGGTTACCTGGGGAACGGGGGAATGATTCATTCGCGCCACCCCTTCTTGCGGGGCGGTTTTTTTCTCTCCCCTTCAAGTACTTCGTCAATGGATGAATACGAATGCATGGGTGGTTCGGTTGCTTTCACCACCACCTCAAGTGCGTCGAGAACCATAGCGATCTTAAGGAAGGATTCAAGGGAAATGACTCCTTTCTGTTCAAATTTTCGCAGGGTCGCAAGACTTACTCCCGCCCGTCTTGCCAGCCCCTGTTGCGTGAGCCCCGTTGCGAGACGTCTTTTTCGCAGGTTTGTGGCAATTGCTTCTTGGGCTTTCGAAAGTGTGAGAACTAATATCATAATATCAATTATTGGCTGTTAATCTAGATAAGTAATATTATAATATTAGTTTTATGTTTATCAAGTTTTGATTTTATGAATAGTCTACGCAAGTTCTTGCTCGACTGCCGGAACAAATTGCAGCCATGTTTTCTGGTGAACATTGACCGAACAAAAGATCGTCTCATGCCGGGATTCAGGCCCCCTTGGCCGCTGTTTCCTGCCCAGCCATATTACCGTGACCTAGGCCGGAAGACTCAGCACCACGGCGCAGGCCACAATGCCCAGCGGTCCGAAGAGCCCGGCAATCAGAGATGTCGTCGCTGTCGCGGCCCCAGGTGCCGTGCCCGCAGTCCAGACGGCGCGGCGGTACCCAAGCCGCCACAATCGGCGGCAGGCCAAGGCTAACGGCAGCCCGCAGGGTGCGATGACGATCAGCGACTGAGAAGCCATCAGCACCGCCATCTTCCACGATCCGAATTCCGCTGACCCGAGGCCGCGGAATGCCCCCGTCCCAACAATCCCCGCTGGCAGCCACAGCAGCGCGAGCAGGAGAAATCCGCGTTGTCTTGAAAATCCCGGAGCGGCCATGTTTCACAGTAACGTACTGAATTTTCACAAAACCCAGAAAAAAACTGTATGAATCGATCTAAAAAATGACAAGAACCTGAATCTGCATTTAACACCTTATTGACCTGTTCCTTGAATTCGGATTCGTTTTGCTATGGCCTGCCCCGTGGATTGCCAGAAGTGGCTTAAGGATGGAGGTAATACACTTAAAAAAACGAAAAAACTGTCCTAACATTGGGGCCAACTTCTGATTGATAACTGGACATATGCTAATCTGACAATCAGCCATGCTTAAACCCGACAACTGGCTGTGCTTTATAACTATCTTCTATAACATTAAAAATTCTATAAAAGCTGTTAATCTGATAATTGATTATGCTTGAACTTGATAATTAGTCTAAATATAAAGTTGCAATTAGTTGCAGAGATGATTACAGTTAATCAATCATGCCTGAAGCAAGTTACACGCGGCACGTTGAATCATGTCTGAAAGAGGCTCTTGAAGATTCCCCGGTTGTGCTGATTCAGGGACCCCGCCAGTGCGGGAAAACCACCCTTGCACGCATGGTCGGCGAGACCGAGGGCTATCACTACATAAGTTTTGATGATGATGACACCCGCGCCGCTGCCGAGGCGGACCTCATGGGATTTGTGAAAACCCTGCCTGAACGCGTCATTCTGGATGAAGTCCAGAAAGTGCCGGAGATTTTCTCATCCATCAAGCTTGCGGTTGACCGCAATCGTACTCCGGGGCGTTTTATGCTGACCGGCTCGGTCAGCGTGCTGCATGTCCGCGGGATAACCGATTCGCTTGCCGGGCGCATGGATATAATCAGGCTGCATCCTTTTTCACAAAGCGAACTCGAGGGAACCACGCCCGGTTTCCCTGATGCGCTGTTTTCCTCGGAATTCAATATCTGGAAAGACAGGAGCGATTCACCGGAGACGGTTATTATGGACAAAGTGGCCGCCGGTGGATACCCGGTTGCGCTTCAGCGCTCCGGAGAAAGACGCGCCGACTGGTACAGGAAATATATCGAGATACTTGTAGAGCGCGATTCACGTGACATTGCCGCAATCCGTTCACCTGAAATTCTGTCGAGGCTTCTTGCCTTGGCGGCCGCGCAGACTGCAAGCCTTCTGAGTGTAAACGGTCTGTCTTCGTCTTTTAAACTGAGCCGCAATACGGTTCATGATTATCTTTTTCTGCTGGAAAAAATGTTCCTGCTGGAAAAACTGCCGGCGTGGCACCCCAATCACCTGAAACGCCTGGTCAAGACTCCAAAACTTCACATCACCGATACGGGTATTGCCTGCGCGCTTATGAGGATGAATGCCGCCGCGCTTTCGGCAAACAGACCCTTTTACGGTCATCTTCTTGAAACCTGGGTGCTGCAGGAACTGCGAAGGCAGCTAAGCGGACACGGACAACCGCACGTTTTCTCTCACTATCGGGAAAAAGACGGAGCGGAAGTTGATATCGTTATAGAACGCGGGGTGACGGCCCTTGCCGGGGTTGAAGTCAAGGCATCGGCCACTGTGAGAGATTCGGATTTTCGGGGGCTGCGCAGACTCAAGGCCGCCGCAGGCGATCGTTTTTCCTGCGGAGTCGTGCTTTATAACGGAGAAAGAAACTTGCGATTTGGTGAAGGTCTTTATGCGGTGCCTTTGCAGTCACTCTGGGAGACGGAATAAAAGGTTGAAGACAAAGACGAGCGGAACAGGTCCTTGAGTTCTCCCATGTACCCTTCCGCGGTCCCGTGGCGTCGGTAAAGCCCAAGCAGCGCGGAAGCCCCGCGGCGATTTTTTCTTCATTTTCTCTCTCCCGTTTTTTCTTTCCGCGTCGCCGCTGGGTTCGTTCACTCCGTTTCCCCGAACCTATCCGATTCCCTTGTCGGACGCATGAGCATAAGAACTCTTTACCCCTTTTCAGCCTGCGAGGTTTTCTCTACGAAAGGCGATTTCCCGGAGAGGCTGTTTTCAGCCGATTTTGCCGACATGGGAAACGGACCGACGCTTAGTGAAGCCATTCAGTCAGCCACGTTTCCCGAAATATCGGGAAAACCCGCGCGCAAGCGGGCAGAGTGGTTTGACGGCTACCTTACAACCATACTGCAGCGCGACGTGCGCACTGTTGCCGAGCTTGAAAAAATCGGCCTTCTGCCAAGACTGCTTCGGGTTCTGGCGACACGCGCAGGCAAACTTCTAAACGACGCCGAGATTGCGCGTGACATGGGACTTAACCACGTTACCAGCAAAAGCTACCGCGGTATTCTGCAGGCGATGTTTCTCGGCTTTGACGTTTGGCCGTGGTATCGCAACATCGGCAAACGGCTGGTGAAGTCCGCCAAGGGCTATATTATCGATACCCTTCTGCTTTGTCATCTGCTTGACCGCGAGCTTGAGGGTCCGCGCGGCAGGTGGACCGATTTCTACGGTCATGCCGTTGAGAACTTTGTAGCTTCTGAGCTTCGCAAACTGCTTTCCTTCTCCGACGTGCGGGCGGATCTTTTTCACTTTCGCACCGCTGACAACAAAGAGGTTGATTTTGTTCTCGAACGTCCGGACGGCTCGGTTGCCGGCATAGAGGTCAAGGCTTCGGAGCGGGTCGGTTCCGCCGATTTTAAAGGCATGGGAGTACTTCGGGATCTGACTAAAGACGATTTTGTCTGCGGCTTCGTGTTGTACGCGGGAGAGGACGTGGTTCCTTTCGGCGACAGGTTCCTGGCCGTTCCCTTTTCGGTTCTTTGGCAATAGCCGATAACATATCGGGTTTTTTGGGAAGCGAGGAGCTTTGGCACGTTATCTGAAAAACTGCTGCCTCCACGGAAAAGAGGATTAAGCGCATTTTTTATTCTGTGCGCGGACCGGTTTTCTTATCTTTTTTCAGCAGATTTTTCAGGTCCTCAACCGCATCGGGCACGCTTCGGCGAAACTTGGCTTCGTCCTGGTAAACGGCCGTCCGGCTTTCAGGAGTCTGGGAATCGTGCTTGCGGAACTCCCGAGTTATCCTCGCGGCTTCGCCCGGGCTCATTCCCAGATGCTCAAGGAGTTTTTCCGAAAGAGCAAGACTTGAGAGCAGCGTTTCCCGGATCACGTAACCCGCGCCTGCTTCGCGCAGTCTGATCTCGTGGAAAGGGTCCGCTGCGCGCGCCATGATTTTAACGTTCGGAAAGGACCTTCGCACCTGGTTCGCAATCTTAAGTGACGTCTCAACGTCTTCTACCGCTATTACGATCGCCACCGCACGGTCGGCGCGGGCTGAAAGCAGCACCTGCAGGCGGGACGCGTCGCCGTAGTATATCTTGCTTCCGAACTGACGGACTAACCTGACCCGCCCCGGGTCAAGCTCAATTGCCGTGAACGGAATTTTGAGTGTTGCCAATACGCGGGCCACAGTCTGGCCGAACGGGCCGAACCCCGCGATTATCACGTGACTTTCCCGCGGTTCGCCGTCTGTCTCCTCATGGGGAATATCCGGGTCCTTTGGGGCGAACCGCGCGCCGAGTGTGGTGAGCACCGGGGTGGCCGCCATCGACAGCGTGACCACGAGAACGGCAATATCGGCGATGTCCCGGTCAATGAGCGCCGCGCCGACGCCGGCTGTGAACAGAACAAACGCGAATTCGCCGCCCTGGGCAAGCACAAGCCCCGTCTTTACCGCTTCTCCGTGCCCGAGTCCCTGAGCCCTTGCAAGCGGGTATATGACGAGCGATTTCGCGACCATGAGGGCCGCGGTCAGCCCCGCGATCAGAAACGGCAGTTCGATCAGCAGACCGAGATTGGTCGACATGCCGACGGCGATGAAGAAAAGGCCCAGCAGCAGTCCCTTAAACGGCATCACGTCGGCTTCGAGCTGGTGGCGGTACTCCGAATCGGCAACCATCACTCCGGCTACAAAAGCCCCGAGTCCCATCGACAGTCCCGCGCTGTGCATCGCTAGCGCTGCGCCCACCACAAGAGCAAGCGCCGCCGCGGTGAAAAGTTCATGGATCCCGGTCGCCGCCACGAAATGCAGGGCGGGGCGAAGCGTAAACCGCGCCACCACGAGTCCGCCCACTACGCCGGCTAAAAGCAGCGGATTTATCCACGTCGATTCACTGGTTTCAGCCGACAGCACCGCCACCACGGCGATTGCCGGTATAACGGCCACATCCTGCATTAAGAGCGTTCCGAAAGCCGCTCGCCCATGGGGTTTGGTTAATTTTTTCTGCTCGCCGAGCAGTTGAAGAACAAATGCCGTGCTTGAAAGCGCGAGGGAGAACCCGATCAGAACCGACGCGGGCGGACTAAGGCCGAGCAGCATGAAACTAAATGCCCCAATGACGATTGAGGTAAGGAGGATCTGCACGGCGCCGAGCCCGAGGAGAAGCCTGCGCATGGTCCAAAGACGGCGCGGGCGAAGCTCAAGCCCGATAATAAACAGGAGCAGAACTATGCCGAACTCGGCAAAGTGAAGCACTTCGGCGGAGTTGCTTATAAGCCCCAGGCCGCTTGGACCTACGAGCAGCCCCGCAAGCAGGTAGCCGAGCACGGTACTCAATCCGAACTTGCGGCACACCGGAACAACGACTATCGTTGCCAGCAGGAAAACAAAAATTTCAAGCAGTAAACTCATATGACCTCCCGCGTAGCGGGCAATTTACCTTTACAGGCGGTTCGCAGGGCTCTTCTCGCACGGAATCCGCTTTGTCCGGCCGGCCTGAGACCGCCAGCAAGCCGCGAACTCAACCGTCGTCTCCCCTTTGAGCGTGAACAAAAGCGGGGTGTTGGCCCCCTTTTATTCTGACCCAGCGTTTCTGATAACCGCTTGAAACGAACATGGGTGGTTTATGGCGAAAAACCGCGACGCGCCCTTTTGTTTTTTATTAAGAGAAAAACGTCCCGGCAAGCCGTTTCATAATTAAAACCGGTTTTGACTTAAAACCTCCCGGCGAGTATTAAGGGATTACTCTTGGAAGTCTCCGGATACCGAAAGGTCCGCTCTTTTTCCCGGATCTTAATACCCTCGGTATCTTAATACTAACAGATTTTGAATTGGTAATTATTCAGCAAAGTGGTATCTCCTGGAGTCTCATACATCGGTCAGGTACTTTTTCATACCATTCCATTTTTGCTCTTCAAGTCTAATTTTATCATCCAATGGAACTTTTCCTTTTACTGTTTCTAATAGTTGTACTCATATTACTTGTGGGGTTTCGGAAAAAATTCACCTCGGAACCGGACGCGGCAAAAACGAAATCTTTGCTGTCAAAACACAAAGATCTTTTTGACCATCTTTTTCCTAACCCCCTTACCCAAGAGCAGAGACTCTGCATAGTTGATGATTCCTATCGAACGCTCGTTATAGCTTCAGCAGGTTCGGGGAAAACTACGACGCTTATAGGAAAATACGTTTTTTTACTAAAAGAAGGGCTGGCAAGCCCAAAAGAAATTCTGGTTCTCGCTTTTAACAAAGCCATAGAGCAGGAGCTTAAGGAAAAGATAAAAAAGCTTGTCTCAGGCGGCATCAATCCCGAAGTTTACACCTTTCACGGGTTTGGTCTTGAATTACTGAACAAGGCGGAAGGAAGGAAAAGAGTGGATATTCTTTCGGAATCCTCTTCTGACGGTCTTTTAGACACGGCCAACGTGCTAAAGATAATCGACAAGGCGAAAGACATATATCCGAAGATAGAGAACTGGATTTCTGAGTTCAGGGCCGAGTGCCCATACCATCAGATAGAGGAATTCGCCCGGAATGAGGAGGAATACAACGAGGCTGTCGTGAGCTACCCCTACAAAAGGGAGTCATTCAGATCAGGCAGAGACTTTGAACCGAAGCGCATTCCAAGTTTAGATGAGAAATACTGGGTGAGATCTCAGCAGGAGCTTGCAATCATAAACAGTCTGATAATCAAGGGAGTGAATGTAGAGTATGAAAGGCCCTATCCTGACGGGCAGGTAACCCCGGATTTTTATTACCCGGAAATAGATCTTTGGCACGAGCACTTTGCGATTAGTAGAGATGGCAGCTCGCCCTTTCCGGGCTACGTTGAAACGTTCCGGCAGAAAAAGAAGTTCTACGAAAAACAAGGCAAGGACTTTCTTTTTACTTACAGCTACGAGTATTACGAAGGCATCGTGTTAGAGAAAATTTTTAAAAAGCTTGACGAAAAAGGCATCTCTTATGACCCTCCCCCGAAAGAATATATCAATAAACGGCTTGAAGAACTTTATACAGACGATACGTACAACCTGATCGCAAGATGCGTAAAACTGGCCAAGGCAAACGATCTTTCCCCGAGAGGTTTATCAATGCGCCTGGATTCTCTTCACGACAAATTCAGGAGCAGGCTGTTTAAAAGGTTCTTTCTTCCGATCTTTGAGAGTTACCAGAAGATCTTGAGCGAAAACGGCACCATAGATTTTGAAGACATGATCTTAAGGCCGACCCGCCATCTAAGCGGCCCTCAGAGAGAGAGATTCTGGCCGGGGCAGTATAAATATGTCCTGGTGGATGAATTTCAGGATGTATCTGAATCCAGAAAGAATTTCCTTGCCCAGATACTTTCCCCGGATTCTCGTCTTTTCGCGGTGGGAGACGACTGGCAGTCCATCTATGGATTCACCGGTTCAAACAGCATGGTTATGAAAGAGTTTCTTGATTCAGATAAACCGCTTGCTCCAGAAAAAAAGATGCCGGAGCGGTTGGTTTCTTCATTTAAGCCTCGGGGGTACAAGATTCAGGAGACGTTTCGAACCTGCAAGCCAATTTCAGATCTCGCTTCTGAATTTATTCAGAAAAACCCCGCTCAGATCAGAAAATCAGTTCGTTCCCGACCGGCGGATGACAGTGCTCCCGCCGTCAATATATGTTCCGTTGACCGCTATGACGATGAAAATCTCAAAAAAGTTTTGAACCTGATTCCAAGATCGGACAAGAGCAAAGGGGTTTTTATACTGGGGCGAAAAAACAGGGAAATTGAAGCTGTTAACCCAAAAGACCTGATGTCCTACAGAGACGACCTGAAAATATCCAAGGGAACAATCCATAAATCAAAAGGTCTTGAAGAAGATATTGTCATTATATTGGGGATGGATTCGGGCATGAGAGGCTTTCCGAATCAGGGAGGGGAAGATCCACTGGTCTCTATTTTTCTTCCTCCGAGCGACAGTTATTTAAATTCGGAAGATAGACGCGTGATGTATGTAGCCATGACTCGAGCCAAGGAGAAGATATTTCTTGTCAGTCAGTCCATTCAGCCATCATCTTTTACCAGAGAAGTAAAAGAAATATGCGTGCGCCTAGGTATTAAATTCAACAATGTTGTTTTGAGAGGAGATGTTGTAAAGCCGTGTCCTGAATGCTTAGACAAGGGCTTGGTTCAAGGAAGATGGAGAGGGGCTCTTGTAAGGAGGGTAAGAAGTAACCCTCCTCCTTATTCCATATTTCTGGGATGTACGAATTTCAGGAAAGGGCTTTGCAATTACACTAGCAACGAAGTTCCCTGTCCGACATGTTTAACAAAAGGCAAAACCGCTTGGTTAAACGTGCGTCCTAAAGAGGGTCTGGAGAAGCACGAAGTGTTTTGTGCAGAGTGCGACTACAGCAAGGACTATGATTCATTTAGGCCGAAGAGCGGAGAAATTGATAACTGAAGGAATTCGATAACGTATTAAACTTTCTTAAATTTGCAAAAAGCTTAAAACACTATTTCTCAATGGAAATGGATGCTTTTTCGTTGATAAGACTTGAAAGCGTTTGTCGCGTGACACCGAGCATCTTAGCGCGTTCGGTAATCGACAGACTCCTAGATCGAATAACTTGTACTTCTATTCGGCACATTATTAAAGGACTAACTTAATCCCCAAGCCTTTCTGTAAAATTTTCTATGTTGAGGGAGAGAGTGGCGAGAATCCAAAAGCCCTCGGCAAATATATTCAGTAACATCCTTGTCTGCTACCCCTCGCCGTTTATATTCGTTTATCTCCAGATTTTTTTTAATGTGTTCTACGGAAATTATTCGTGCCCGAGGGTAATTGATATAACTTTTGTGTTTGATGAAAGGATGATCACTTTGGGTAAGCGTAAAGTCTGGATCAACTTTAGTAGATGTTATTCCTACCACTAGAACTTTTTCTATCTTTTCTCTGCGTAAAGGGGGAGTCAGGATAAAGTGAAGATGGTATTCTTTTTTTTCGTATGGGATCAGGAAAGCGACCCCGGGAGAGGGTATGAAAATCATTTTGATAACGACAGGGTTAGCTTGAAAGAGCTTCGCTGATTCGCTGTTGCGCTTCTAGCTCTGATGCGGCTCTTGCAGCTTCTCCTTCCTCATATCCCAAGGCGCAAAGAAGTTGTTTATACGTTATTGGGATGGATGAATTCGAAGGCGGCTTTCTCCACTCGGGACAATTTTTGTGCGTGTAATATACAGCCTCCCACTCATTCATATCATGGCATTGTTCCAAGACATGTTCCAACACTTCCAGGGTAGCATCGCTCAGCAGGTCAAGATCCTCCGGTTTGTATTCCCTTACCAGGGAAACTTCATAGCCGTCTTTGCGCGATACCCATTTATGCCAGCCATCACTCGGTTCCCCACATTTTCCCTGCATATAGTCCAACGTTATACTAAGAACCGGACCATAGTCCATGGACACTAAATTGTCTCCTAAAATGGGGTAGCCGTTTTTCTCGACGGAAGTTCTTTCCGCAAGGTATAAAAGCTTCATCAATTTCAGGTGGGGCATTGTTCCACCATGCTTACGCAGAAACCAAGCAGCCATTTGCCCGGCAATTTCTATTTCAAACATTCAATTTTCCTTTGATAGATATGAGTAAGTACCAGTTAATACTGCTATTATAGTATTAGCGCACGTGCTTTTCAAGCTGTATTTTTGTGAATGGTCTAGGAAACTAAACCTGCCCCAATTCCAAAATACGACTCACGCGGAACCTTGCCTATCTTCCCACATGGTAAGGCTTAAAATATTTACTTACTCTGTGGCGGTTTAATTCTTCATGATGAGATTGGTTGTCATAATCTTTAAAACAGTCGTAACATGCTTCTTGGCAGTTGCAGTTATCACATAGCTGGGAAGCTTTTTCCACTAATTGTGGCCAGTGATTAAACCCATCTTTTACAAAACCAGCACCTCCTGGGGTACGATCATACAGGATTATTTCGGCCCGTGATCCCTCTACGGCTTTTGAATTGTTACGCCATCTCCAGGAAACGCCAATGTCAAAGGTTTCTATATCTAACAAAAGACATAATCCTTTTTTGAGGGCAAAGGACAGGGATTCGATCGGTGGGTTGGTTTCGCTTGGCCTGACTACGAGGCAGAAACTCTGGAACCTATGACCATAAGCAAGTGGTCTGGGCCAAGGATGTTTTTCGCAACTTTCGTTTCCAGGACGAAGTTTTTTGTGATGTCTGGCAGATCTGAACCCACGTTTTGGTTCGCTATGACCACAATGTTGACAGAGCATGAAACCTTTATTTTCCGGTCCTAAATTGTAACGAAACAGGGTTCCATCCTCCTTAAGTGCTGTGGAAAAGAGAACTTGCTCACGGAATTTAGATTCTTCCACGGAATCAATAAAATGTGTTAATGTTTGCCGTTGTCTAACCAGAGATGTACGACGATGTCTTTCCTCACTGGCTTTCCCGCGCATTTTCCTCACACTAAAAGCAGTTGGTTCAACAAAAGCCTTGATGTGCTGATTAGTTATGCGTTGTTGGCAAACGGAACAATCTCCGGTCAAATCGTCTTGTACCTGTGCGATGCGAATTTGCTTGCAGCTTCGACATCTTGCGTACCACAACCGCACAGGTTTATCGGTGTTGCCGACAACATAAAGTCCTGCGCTGGTAAAGACTTTTTTATGAGCAATTACCTGTGCTCTAGGTGCGAACTCTGCTATGGCAATGCCACGATCACGACTCAGTTCAACATCTGCATCTCGTGACCAGCGACTCCAGCCGGTTTCTAAGGTCACAGTATCTAACGGAAAAGCATAACGGGGTAGAAATCCTCATTTCGCCATAATCGAGATGACATCACTCTGCACCAATTTTCTCATAGCATAAATGATATCTCCAGTCGGCTTAAGATCTGTGGATAGCTTCCTGTACTCTTTCATAAGACCGGACAATTTAATTGACTCCTTACAAGAAACCGGAATTTCTGTTGACACTACCAACAAACCGCTTTAGTTTAATAGGACCAGTCCGTCATACAGTAACTTGGAAATACTAAGTTTATTGTATGCAATGCTTCAGGGTGGACTTTTTCCATGGCCCTAACCGATATAAGACGCGAACATGTGCTACAGGCAATTGAGAAGTGCGATGAATGCGGACGAGACGAATTTCTCGAAAAATACGGTTTTCGCGATGCCAGAAACATTTGGCTTGTTCACGACGGACGAAGCTATGATTCCAAGGCGATTATCGGCGTGGCTCACAGCTACGCTCGCCCCGATCTGGATCCTCTGACCTCAAGTGATTTCTCAGGCGGCGAAACGGTCAAAACCAAGCTCGAAAAGCTCGGGTTCAGGGTTGAACACACAAGCGACGACCGAAACTCTCCGTGGACCGCTCCACGGAAGGTGGTTGATGAAAAACCGGCTTCCTTAAAACGAACCGACGAAACAGGTTTTGCCAGTTTCCATATATCCTCTCCCGTATCCGGATTAAGGGAACCGGATTCTCTCGGCAAAGCCGTGGCTGACACAAAACCCGAAGCCACGGTTACCCAGGTCGTCAGGACGCGAAGCGGAACCTCTTTTTCTTTAACCGACTCTGCCCAGATGGTTCTTGAGCAGTTCGCCGATAGGCGACCAATGCATTATCGGGCGGTTGCGGAGAAGGCTATTGAAATGGGCTGGCTCTCTACCGAGGATAGGACTCCCGAAGCTTCCATGTACATGCGGATATTGAAGGAAATCGAGAGATCCGGCCGCCACGGCAAGGAGCCTCGGTTCACGCGGGACGGCGAGGGATTTGTCGGGCTTTCAAAGTGGAAGGCGAAAGACCTTGACGCTTTCAGTATGCCTGAGCCCGCGGTTGAAGAGGTAAAGACCGGGAACAAAGAGCGGGGAAGATGGGTCGGCGCCGACGAGACGGTTGACGTAAGCGGTATTAAAATCAAGGGGGGATTTTTTTATGTTGGCGGTCAATTAAGCGGTCTGGGCGGTTACGGAACGGAACCGTCACTTGTTGATCCCACTTTAAGAATTAACAGATGTTCGCCTGACTACTTGGGCAAACAGGTGCCTTACGAGTGCGATTATAACGATGTCGGTCCTGAGTGCCGCGCGGCATATGTGGAGTGGCTTGCAGGTGACCGCAGGAATCCCGGAGTCCATATAGGATATGTATTTTTGTACTTTAACGGCATTGAAAGACGGTTGCTGGTCGATGATAAAGACGGGGCGATTCCGGGTTGTGAGCGCGACGCCTTGATACTGGAACTCAGGCGGTTGAAAAACCTTTACGGTTACGACAGGTACTTCAATATTTACGTTACCAATTTGCTGTCGCACGTTTGGGTTCTCAATAATCAAAACGATGACGGTCGACCGAGTACCGACCTGCTGGTTGCGGAAAAGGAATTCACTTCCGCTCTCCAGTTTTTGCTGGCAAGAGCCGTTAAAAAAGGCGTTCCCGTTGATAGCGAACTGGCTCTCGCTTGGATAAAGACCCATCCGGATTTCAGTTTGCGCACTCCCGCTCTGCGCTGCGAAAGAGAGTTTGAAGCTCTTTTCAGGCTGCGTTACCGAAACGAATTCGGCGATGGTCTGGAAATAGAAACCAAAGCAACTAGCCTGCAACTCGGTTACCGCCCCGCCAACTCGTCCCTGAGAGGTTACCGGGGTCCCAGGCTCGATTTGCCCGATGTCAGCCGCCTGATAAGACCGGTTAAAAAACTGATGGATCTGGCCGAATCCTGCACGAACGAAATAGAATCTTTCGGTCGCTTTGTCGGCGGGCCGGGCAGTTTCCCCGACTCGCTGCGCGCAGTCTCCCTGCTGCCCGACGATCTTGTCGCCTCGCTATCCTACGCTAGGCTGAACCGCTTAAGAGACTGGATGGGAAATCAAGTGTCGGAATCCGGCGGCTTGGTCCCGGTGAAATCCATGTTTCAGCATTTCGGCGAAGACGCGCCCGAGAAAATCGACAAGAAGCAGGCCGACATGCTGTCAAACGTAACGGAAAAAGCGGGGTTCGGAATAGTCCCGGACGCGCGCTTTCACGGCACCAGACCCGACATTGACGGTAAAGTGATGCTTTTTGCGGGTGGTCACGGCAAGGATTTTTCACCGTCCCCCACATTCAGGAAAGTTGCGACCATTCTGCGCCTGGGGGCTCTCGTCGCCCGCACCGACGAACATGTCGACGAGGCTGAAATCGACTTGCTGCGAAACCTGATTGCCGAAAACCAGCAGCTGACGGAGATCGAGAAACGCTCGCTACGCGCCTACATGCACTGGCGACTCAACGCGCCTGCCAACATGAGCGGACTTAAAAGGCGTCTTGAGGTTCTCGACAGCAAGGAAAAAATCGCCGTAAGCCATATTCTGGTCGGCGTAGCTCTTGCGGACGGCAAAATCGATCCCGCCGAAATTAAACAGCTTGAGAAACTCTATACCTCGCTGGGTTTGGACAGATCGATGGTGACAAGCGATGTCTACACGTTTTCATCAAGCAGAACGCCTAGGCCCCCGGTTCAGCAACAGGAGCCTCCGCCCCAAAGCTCGTTTGAAACTCCTAAACCCGTCGCGGCTTCTTTTTTCTCGCTTGATTACAATTTGCTGAAATTTTATGAACAAGAAACCAAAAATGTTCAGGCCATCCTTGAGACAATTTTCGTGGATGAAGACGCTCTTTACGAGCCCGAAAACGAAACAGTAACCAACACCCCGCTGTCTGATCATCCGATCCGAAGACTTGATATGAGACACCGTTACCTTTACAGGGAACTTGTAACCAGAAAAACGTGGCCGCGTGATGAAATGGAGGAACTTTGCCAAAACCTGCAGTTGATGGTCGGAGGAGCTGTCGAGGTCATAAACGACTGGTCTTATGAGAATTTCAATTTGCCGCTGATCGAGGACGACGATGAAATCATTCATGTCGATACCGAAATCGCGCAACAGATATCAATGCTGAGAATACCGAGGAACTAAGCATGGTTACAAAAAGATTGCGTTCTAGGGAACGAGCTTCGATTATACAGTCGCTAAAGGCCGGCGTGACTCCGCGGATAGGCATTCAGCATATTCAGGTCGGACGCGCGCAAGAGATAAAGGCGCTTGACCAGGATGTCGAAACAATCGCGCGGGGAGGATCTGCTTTTCGCCTGATAATAGGCGAATACGGTTCGGGGAAGACTTTCTTTCTGGGCGTCGTAAGGGCTATCGCTCTTAAAAAGGGCCTTGTGTCGGTAAACGCGGACCTATCGCCTGACAGACGGGTCCACGCGTCCGGGGGACAAGCCAGAAGTCTTTACTCGGAGCTCATGCTCAGCCTTTCAACCAGAAACAAGCCCGAGGGCAAGGCTTTAAGCAGCGTCGTGGAAAGGTTCGTCAATGTCGCACGGCAGGAATCCGAGAAGAAAAACTTGCCCGTCTCGTCCGTCATTCAGCAGCGCCTTTTGTCTCTTAGCGATTATGTGGGAGGTTACGATTTCGCAAAGGTTATCGAGACTTACTGGAACGGCCACGAGAACGGAAACGATGAGCTGATGTCAAACGCCCTGCGTTGGCTACGCGCGGAATACTCAACTAAGACCGACGCGAGAAACGCTCTTGGCGTGAGGACCATTATTTCGGACACGTCTTTTTACGACAGCCTTAAACTCATGAGCCTGTTTGTTCGGCAAGCCGGTTACAAAGGCCTGCTGGTCTTTCTGGACGAAGCGGTAAACCTTTACAAACTCAACAGCAAGCAAGCCAGAGCATCAAACTATGAACAGATTCTGCGGATGTTTAACGATTGCACACAGGGAAACGCTGATCATCTGGGGTTCCTGATAGGCGGCACGCCGGAGTTTTTGCTGGATACGCGCAAGGGATTGTACAGTTACGAGGCGCTGCAGTCGCGGCTGGAAGAAAACAGTTTCGCACGAAAAGCCGGTGTCGTGGACTACTCATTCCCGGTTCTTCGCTTAGACAACCTGACGCCTGAAGAACTCTATATTCTTCTAAAGAACATAAGAAACGTATTCGCTTCGGGCGATGAAACGAAATACCTAGTGCCGGATGAAGCTCTTGGAGCTTTTTTGCGACACTGCGATAAGACCATCGGCGCCGCTTATTTCAAAACCCCGCGCAACACGGTAAAAGAGTTTGCCGGCATGCTGTCCGTTATAGAGCAGAATAAAAGCATCCGATGGGATCATATGATTGGTTCCATCGATATTCCGGAAGACAAACCCAGCGACATGCCGGATGTGGAAGATTCGGGCGACGCCTTGGGAAATTTCACTTTGAAACCATGACGGATGTGTTCCAACGCTTAGACCCTGGGGTGCAAAGATGGGTTTACAGGCAGGGATGGACGGACCTAAGGGACATCCAGAAAAAAGCCATTGAACCAGTACTCTCCGGCAAATCAGATCTTGTAATCAGCGCCTCGACGGCCGCGGGGAAGACGGAAGCGGCCTTTTTGCCCGCCTGCAGCGCCATAGCGGGAGAAAAAGACGGCTTTGGCATTCTGTATTTAAGCCCGCTAAAAGCCCTGATCAACGATCAGTACCGAAGGCTTGAGGACATCTGCGACATGCTGGACATGAAGGTTACTCCCTGGCACGGGGATAGCTCCCAGTCAAAAAAGAAAGACGCCAGGCGATATCCGGAGGGCATCCTGCTTATCACACCCGAATCGCTTGAATCGCGCTTGGTTCTCGACCCGGGATGGGTAAGGGCGTCGTTTGAATCCTTAAGATACATCATCATTGACGAATATCACTGTTTCGTGGGTTCTGAAAGGGGTACGCACTTGCAGTCCCTCATGCACAGGTTGGAAAATCTGCTTGGCCGGCAAAACTTCCCGATACCCAGAATCGCATTGAGCGCGACCTTGGGAGATATGGATGGCGTGATGGGTTTTCTAAGGCCGAACAGCGATTTTCCCCGTTTGCTAATAACGGGCGGCGAGGGCATGGATCTCAGGCTGCAGGTGCGAGGGTACGTGGATTACGTTTCTGGGCAACACGGGGACGAGGATACCGAAGGGTCATCCGAGACGTCTCTCTCCGCCGACGTCCAGGTTGCCAGGGACTTGTATGAGATTTTGCGGGGAGATTCTCACCTGGTCTTTGCTAACACTCGCCGAAGGACGGAAAAATTCGCCGCGCTGCTTAGCGACTTATGCAGAGAGAGCTCGGTTCCTAACGAGTTTTTTCCTCACCACGGTTCGCTTTCAAAAGAGCTTAGAGAGGAACTGGAATTACGCCTGCAAAAAGGAAGGCTGCCTACGACCGCCGTTTGCACGATGACGCTTGAACTCGGCATTGACATAGGCAAGATAAAATCCGTCGCGCAGGTTACAGCTCCGAACTCAGTATCAAGTCTCAGACAACGCCTGGGTCGTTCGGGGCGCCGCGGCGAACCGGCAATGCTGAGCGTGTTCATTACAGAGAGGGAACTTGCTGGGACTTTAGACGTCGTTGACAAGCTGCGCCTAGAATTGTTGCAGAGCATAGCGATAATCCGTCTTCTCCTGAAGGAAAAATGGTATGAATCTCCCGACCCCGGCTTGTTTCACTTCTCGGCTCTTCTGCATCAGGTTTTAGCCGTGACCGCTCAATGGGGAGGAGTGAGAGCGGACCAGTTATGGTCGGTGCTTTGCGAGTCGGGCACTTTCAGCAATGTTACCGCCGGGCAGTTCGAGGTGCTGCTTCGCCACATGGGGGATAAGAACCTTATTACACAGATATCCGGAGGGGAATTGGTGCTGGGGGAGGGAGGTGAAAAAATCGTAGACCATTACGGTTTCTACGCCGTTTTTAAAACCCCGCAGGAATACCGGATTGTTATCGAGGAAGAGGGAAAGACTCTCGGCACCATTCCCATTGACTCTTTCATACTGCCGGAACAGCACATCATATTCGCCGGCAGGCGTTGGGAGGTAAAAGACGTGGACACCGCAAAAAGAGTCGTGTACGTGACTCCCACAAAAGGCGGTAATCCTCCCAAATTCGGCGGCGACGGAATGTCCGTCCATGACCATGTTCGCCAGGAGATGTTGAGAATCTACATGGAAGGAGATTACCGTATTGAGTCGGGAAGGGAGAGACGTGAATTTATGGATGTGACGGCAAGGAAGTTGTTTTCCGAAGGGCTGCGGTCTTTCCGAGATATGGGTCTAGCAAACAAGCGTGTAATCGGCTTGGGAAAAGATGCCTGCCTCATTCCTTGGATGGGGGATAAAATCGTTAACACGCTGTCCGTCTTATTGGTTATGGGCGGCTATAATACGGACAAATTCGCGGGAGTCGTCGAGATTGAAAGTGCTAAGAGTTCGGAAGTTTCTGGATACCTGAAAAGTTTCAGCGAGGATAGCAGGCCGACCAATGCTGAATTGACCAAGCTGGTTAAGAACAAGCAGACCGAAAAATACGATCACTTGTTACCTGAAGAACTTTTGAATGAAGACTATGGTGCTAGGGCTTTTGATATTGACGGCACAATCGACTGGATTACGGAAGCTGCCGAGCAAGGCCACCTTTAGTCATCATTTCTTTATAATTTCGTTGTTTTTGATTGAAGAAAGATGTTATATTTTAGGAAATTTACGGGGATGTTTTACGTTTATAAAAGTTTGATTTAGATGCCTGGTCTGGATAGAAAAATACTCGAAAGGATTGACCACTCTACCGTTATTGAGCGCGTAAAGCTAGATATACGTAGCGATTTTATTCTTGCTCCGCATTACAATGCGATATTTCTGCAAGTTGGAGACGAACTATGGGGACGTCTCCAGCAGTTTCTTAAAAACGGTTCATACAACCCGAACTTACCATATACAGTAAGTGTTCCGAAGAAAAATGGGTTTGCTAGGCCAGGCGGTATCTTGCAGCCTTTTGATCGATTTCTCTATCAAGCGCTTATAGATAATGTGTCCCAAACTTTGGAAAATAGCTTGAATCGCAACCGTGTATTTAGTCATATCATCTCCGATTATCCTAGGCAAATGTTTATACCGCCTGATGAATGTTGGGTGACTCTTCGCGAAAAACTTGAAGATATTTGTGGAGAGGGAACTCATATAATTAAAGCGGATATCTCAAGCTATTTTGAAAGAATCCCGCATCATCCTCTTATTAATTCAATGGAGTCGGCTGGATGTCTTAGCGGAATTGTTAAATTGCTCGAAGAAATGCTCCTTGCTTTTCGGCAACGAAACTCTTTTGGGATTGTTCAAGGTCTTTATCCATCAGATATCTTGGGAACTTTTTTTCTTTCGGGTTTTGATAACTTTTGTGAACTCAAAGGAATACCGTCTGCTAGGTATATTGACGATATTTATTTGTCGTTTACTTCGGAACTAAGAGCAAGAAGAGGACTAGTTGATTTGATTGAGTATCTGAGAGCGGAAGGTCTCCAACTAAACGAAGCGAAGAGTCAAATATTCCAATCAGATGAATTAATCAGAGATGAGTCGGCAATTGATCAATTGCTTCGAGAAGCTCATGAGGAAATTGCCAGTGAGATAGATTCACCAGTCACTGCTGAATATGGTTTTGATGTTGACTGGGAAACAGATGATGAAACCGAGGAAGAAGAATTGGGCGAGATTACAGCTATAGAGCGTCTTTTTGATAAGATTAGCGATCATCCAAAGTATGAGGATAGAATTGAAAAGAGTTGCCTTCCTTTACTGAAAATCTCGGATTCAGATATTGCCGTGGATCATGTTTGCGAAAATGTACTGAAAAAGCCTCATCAAGCACGTTTATATTTTTCCTATTTGTATGCTTTTGTGCCGGAGTGTTCCGATCTCGTTAAGTTTCTCGAAAATCTATTGTCATCAAAAGAACTATTCAGCAGCTATCAAAAAATGCTTCTACTTGCAACCTTGATGAACGCACAGAAAATCAGACCAGAAAAAATCAACACCATATTAAAATGGCTCCAAAATAAAGAAGAAGCCCGAGAGGTTCGCGCTATGGCAGCAATTTTGGCTAGCCGTCATGGAAATTCTTCTCAGAAGAAGGCAGTTAAATTACAATACGAAAATGAGCAATCTAACTATGTTCGCAGCGCAATTCTTTACGCATCTCGTCATTTTGTTGCTGTAGAGAAAAGAACTTGTAAGAAGGCATGGGGTCGACACAATGAGATCAATGCTTTAATTGCTCAGACGATCTGAGCGACCAGACGTATAGACGTAGCGGCGGATCTGGTACAGATATATCTCTTTGAGGTTTTCTTGGTGTGATTAAGCAATATTCAAGAAATAGCCAGATAGTGCTCGGAGTTTTTTGCAAATAAGTATCAAGAAGATTACGGAGCGTTTCGGATAACCGCTTGCATGAAATTGCCTTGTCCCGGCCCCGATTTCCGGTGCGTTTCTGGGGAATACGCTTATTCTTGAGGCAGGTGCGAGTCCCGCGATCCCTTGTACACAATGGGCAGGAGTGACGGGTCTGTGACACTGCTGTCCTCATGCAGGTGTATCACGCTGCGCCCCGTACCGCAGTCCCCGAAGTCATCGCAGGTAAGCGTGCCGAGGATGCCCTGGAAGCCTGCAGTTCCGTCCAACGCATCACGCAGTGCCGCACGGTCGATGTAAAGCGTATCTCCGTCGTCGACCGCAACCTGCTTAATAGCCGAGAGCAGCAGAGTCGCGGCGTCATAGCCGTGCGCCCAGTACGGAGATGCCGGAGGTCTCCCGATGGTCGCTTCTAACTCGGTGAGTATATCAGCGGAGCTTCTGCCTGTCGCTTGGTTCATGTTCCCGCTGTCTCCGAGGTCAGGGCCCGAGAAATAGACGCCTTCTGATTCCGGCAACGCAAGAAGCTTTGCTGTCAAGGTGGCGGCGCTACCGATCCTTGTCACGCCTTCTAGGCCGTCGCGCTGGGCTGCCTGTTCAATCAGAGATGCTGCCTCGTCCGGGAAGAGCGGGATAAACATGCCATCGGGGTCGGCTTCGTCAAACGCGTCGAGAACATCGGCCATGTCAGTCTGGCCTTTTGTCACCTCTTCGTCGATGACCGGAACCGCGCCGCCATGTTCACGGAAGGCAGCAGTAAAAGCATTTGCAAAAGCCCTCGTATACGCGTCTCCATCATGAATCGTCACCATTTTGCGCAAACCCAGTTCATCGTAGGTGAAATGCGCGACAATGCTTGCCTCGATGAGGTCGTTGTCCGCAACACGGTAGTAGCCCTTGTAGTAGTCCGGGCTGACATTTCCGGACAGGTCGGACGTAAGGAGAGGTGACGTGTTGGCCGGCGATACCATCGACAGGCCCGCCTTGCTCATGATGGGCGACGCCTCCACCGCTGCACCGGAGCACAAGGTGCCGATAACGCCGACGACCTGCGCGTCGGCAACGACGGTTTCAGCCGCTACGCGTCCACCCTCGCCTGAGCACATCTCGTCGAGGGTTTCGATAGAGACCTGATGCCCGTTTATGGGGCCGAAATCCTTGATCGCTATTTCTATGGTGGTTTGAATGTCAGAGGACACCTCCGGCACGACCGTATGGGAAAGGAGCGCGCGAATTTCGATCGGCTGACCACGCTTGATCTTGACCGTTTTGGAATCACTGTGGCAAGCGGGCATCGCGAAAACCACAAAAGCGAGCACCAAGCCTCCTCCTATGAGAAACAACGTACGCATTTCAAAATCCTCCTTTGGCGGGTCTATGGGCAGAGACCGTAAAATGCTGCCGGTTTTGTGCTGTCCTGAAGGGGCATGTTCTGGTTCCTGTTAAAACTCGTTCACTACGCATTGCTGAGTGCAAGAGCACTCCGCTTTAATAGCCCCTAACAATTTATTATTGCATTACAACTGCTTAGTTAGTCAAGACTTTTTCCTTTTTAACTCACCTGTTTTTTAGTCGTGGCGGCGTGAATGTGGCTGAGGCGAGGGGATATAGGGATACGTTTCGCCTCTGCGTGGAGCGGGACTGGCGCCTTGCCTGCCCCGTAGACGCACCCGTCCTGCGGGGCACGGTTGCGTTTGGCGGTCACGCGCCGGGAACAGGGGCCGGCAGACCGGCGGTCAGAGGATAGTAGAGTTGCATATATCTCCTCTCGAGAGTTATATTCAAATCAGGTGTACGGAGGATTTGAATATAATTCTTATTTCCTCATGAGCCGGAGAAGTCGTGACTTAGCAAATGCCGAAACAGAATCCGCAAAAAATTTCTGACGCTGACGTTTCGACGTCATGCGCGCGTGTACGCTCCGCCTTTACTCTCGGTTCACTGGTCTGGCTGCCGGCGGGGCTTGCCGCCACGGCGATATTGCGCGGGTCGGGGTTACCGGTCGAACCGCAGGCCTGGCTTTCGTTGATCGTGATCGCGCCGTGCGGCCTGCCGCTTGCGCTTGCCTGCAGGCGGCTTCGGCGCCTGGGATATCCCGCCGCCGCGTGGGCGGCTATGGCCGTGCTCGGGTCCGCGACGGTCGGCGCGTCTCTGTTCGCGGGACTGCTCGGCCCGGTGGCGATTGCTGTATATGCCGTGGTGCTAAGCTCTCCGGTCTGGCTTGTCTGCCGACTTGTTGGCCGCAGACGGTAACCGCGGGCCCCGGACCGGAGGCTCAAGGTTTAAAACCGCGGCGGAACCTGAACGAAAGATATCCGCGCGGCAGGCTCAATCGCGCGCCGCGCCGCCGGACATGTTAAACTTGGCAGAGCAATTCGAAAACCGCCTGCCCGGCGGATTTCTTCGGGAGATCGCGTAATGAAAAAATTATTGCTAATAGCGGCTTTGATCATTGCCCCGGCACTTTACTTTTTTCTTGGATACTACGATGTCTCGGCCACAAAACCGCATTCGGAAATTGTAAATATGACGCTTAGCAGAATTACCGGGAGTTCAATCCGAAGAAACGCCCGAAGCGTTGAAACCCCCTACGACGTCAATGATGAGAACATGTACGTAAAGGGTTTCAGGGAATATGAGGGGATGTGCGCCGGGTGTCACGGGGCGCCCGGCGTTTCGCCGTCTCCGACCGGGCGGGGACTTTTTCCGAAACCGCCGAGATTCCCGGAAGAAGAGTTGCATGAATATGCCCTTGAAGATATTTTCTGGGTTGTGAAAAACGGAATTAAAATGACGGGAATGCCCGCTTACGGACCCACGCATGAAGACGAGACGATCTGGGCAATCGCCATATTCCTTGACAGATCGAGAAATCTATCCGAGGCGGAATATAGAGAGCTTAAAGACAGATATAAGGATAAGCATCATTGACGTCGCCGCGGCGATTAAGATATCCGATCTGATTAACGGTTTTAGAAATTTTAAACCTTACCTCATGAAAAGGCCCGAAGTCCTCTCGAAAAACCAGTTAGGTATTTACAGTTTTGAGAATTACAGGGTTAAAAAGAACGGATAATCATCCAACGCTAAACCCAAAGAGAAGCCATACCCCTCGATCGTTATCTTCGGGCTGTTACAGGCAGAATCCACGGTACGGAAAACTTCTCCGCAGCGAGAAAAAACATAGTCGAAGGTAATACGCCGAATCTTTTGCAAAATCAAAAAAGCAGACGGCGTTTCTTTTTAAATCCGGTTGGATAAGCCCGACTTCGGTATTTACTCCCCCGCCCGGGTCGGGACTGGAAGCTGACAGTGGCCGCATGCGCGGCCGATGGGCACCCGTCGGCCCACCCTCTCACAGTGGCTGCAGCCGTACTTGCCAAAGAACCACAAAGCGGGGTCAAGCGCCGCGCATGTGCCCGTGATTCCCGGCGGTCCATCGATTTTTGCGTCGGCAACCGCTACGTGCCAAGCGGACTGGATTACCCACTTGGTGGCCGCTTTGAGCGGAAGACCTCGCGTATCCGTTACCCCTAGGTTCTCGGTAGCGCGACGAACTTGTACATCCACCGCGACGGGAATCGTATCCATGCGGTCAATCCTGGCTCCGCCCGGCTCCGCTATCCTCCGCACCCACATCGGCCCGATCTTGGGACCGCGGAGCATTGGAAAGCGGGGCAGACCCGCATGATCTCGGCTCTGCAGATCCTCAAGCAATTCCCTGGCGTTTCCGGAACCTTGGTCAATCACGTGGCATACCGGGCCGCTTCCGGCGGCCAGACTCCTGGCGATTCCAAGCCAGGCTCCGGTGTCCGCTTCGTGGCGCTGGCTGACACTGCTTTTTGACAGCAGGGGGAGAAGTTCTTCAAGCTGCATGTCTTCTACCTCGGCGGGATCGAAAAGCTCCGGACGCGACTCAAAGAGTCTGGCCCCGGCACGCCACAGGCGCACGGCGTCTCGGGCGCGGTCCATAGCTGAAATGAAGGTCAGAAACAGGCGAACCATCCGGTCCGACGCACCGGAAGCGCGCAGTTTCTGCACGTATTCGACTTCCGGCATTTGTGACCATGTGTTGCCTGACACTAGGTCTCTTGCGGACAGGTCAAACCGGGCACAGTAGAAATCGCCGGCGATCATCTCCGCCAATCGGGCGGCGTCGGTGAGAGGTGGATCCTCATGTTTGGACAGCTTTTTCATTGGTTTCTCTGTATTTTTTCTCGCACAAGCTTTCTTGCGCATTCATAGTGCCAGTTCGTTCTAGTCTTTGTCATAAAACGGGACCGGACACAACCCGGCGCATTCGGCGCGGTTTGTGAGTTGTAAAAGATAGTTCGTTCTGACCTGACACCTCCTGTCAGGGAGCAGAACAACGGGACATAGCTTTTCCCGCCCACAAAAACGACCGGCTTTCCGGTATCTTTCGGAAGCATCGCCAGATCCTCGTAACGGTCCCGGCGATGTCTGCGCTTGTAGGCGTCGGCACTTGCGGAAAACGTGATGTCATAGTTGGGCGTCAGGAAATCAGCGGGTATCAGGCCCCAGCCCGCCGACAGGATAAAAACGTTTTGAATGCCGAAAGCCGAAGCGAGTTCCCCGTAAGCGGGATTTTTGTAAAGTTTCCAAGCGGGAAGCAGCCCTAGGGGATTGCTCGAAGCGGCGTTTTTGTATTTGCCGTTGTATTCAATAAGCGTATCTCTCCACGACAGCCCCGAACGCGCAAGGTCGTCGGGGCGCCTGTAGATGATCGATTCATCCGGGGGCGCTTTTTGCGGGTCGGCGACGAACATTACGCGTTGCCCGTTTTCCTTCAGCATATGGCCGGCGGAGAGTTTTTTCCCCGCGGCGCACTGGATCACGACAACCATATCTTTTTTACTCACTGTCAGCCTCCTTCTTCGACCTGCCGGGCGACCAGATTCTCAAGTTCCGGCAGAAACCCGGGGTCGTAATCATCTTTAACGTGTTCTTGGTTCCATAGACCCGAGCGGCGGACTTTCTCGCGCGGACAATGAAGCCCGAGCCAATCGTCTGACGGCGGATCGACACACAGCCGGTTGTAACCGCTCAGCAGGGCGATAGCGTTTCTTTCAATGTATCCCCGACGGCTCTCGGGACCGGGCGTATCGTCAACCTCAAGCCAGAGAAACGACATTTCACCTATAATGCGACTTACCGTCTGCTCAAGTTCAAACTCGGCGGCGCACACATCCGAGGGCGCGGACGATCCTTTTCCCCATGTCCCGATGGCGCACTCGGGATGGTGTGCTATCAGAGCCTGCCCTACCAGCTTGCGAAAAACAGAACCCCTGTGATTGCCTCCGCCCGTGCGGGCCACGCCGCGGTGCTGGTACAATCTGCTCCAGAGAGTTGTGCCTGGAGATGAAGTCAGCGCGTGCGTACCCACGCGGACTACACGCGGGCCGTTGCCGGAGCGGCTTCGCGATTCGCCGTTTTCAAAGAAAAAATAAACGCCGCGCTCCGGCCAGTCCATCCTGCCGTGGCAACGCGAAAGCCTGCGCTTTCCTCCGACGCCCGATTCCAAACGCTTAAGGGCGTTATAAAAACGGACCAAGTCATCAGTTCTTAAACGCCTTACGCTTTCTCTTTTTTTTGCGGATACAAGGTTCATTTGCCAGATTCATGTTTTGGAACCTGGAAAATGATAACACCCCGAAAAGACAAATTGAAGGGGGTTTGGATGCCAGCTGATGTCGATTAAAGATGATCCAAAACATCTTGGAGCTTTGCGCGGATCGTCCTTGCGGTTATAAAATACATGCAACGCGGGAGGTTAAGGCCCATGACCGACTCACACTCAGACCGAAAAATTCTCAACCTCTATGGTAGAGCGCGGCTGGATGACCGGGCGATCAACGAGTTGCTCGGCCTCGCCAAGGGAATCGCCGCCGACGGCGTAGTGAACCAGAGAGAGGCGGAGTTTCTGCAGAGGTGGCTTGTGGCGAATACCGCGGTAAAAAACAATCCCGTTATAGCGACATTGCTTAGGCGCGTAAACGAAATGCTGGAAGATAACAATCTTGACGATGAAGAGGCGCGCGAATTGCTTGATACACTGCACAAGTTCGGCGGCGGGGATTTCGAGTTAGGCGAAATCCAGAAGGCCACCCGTCTGCATTTCGACGATCCTCCTCCGAGCATTGATTTTCAGGAGCGGCGGTTTTGCTTTACGGGAACGTTTGCTTACGGTTCCCGAAGCGACTGTAGTCGAACCGTGGAAAGCCTCGGAGGAACCGCGGGCTCGCTTACCAAAGCTACGGATTACCTTGTTGTCGGGATATACGCGACCGACAGCTGGGCGCATTCAAGTTTCGGTAGAAAGATCCAAAAGGCGGTTCAATATCGCGAGGATGGTTCTGGCATCGCCATTGTCAGCGAAGAACACTGGATTGAATATTTGCCGAAGTAGCAAAGATACATAATCAGGTTTACCATGGTATGTCCTACTGGTTATCAGAGGATAATTAAGAGGAACTCAAGGAACAAGAATGCAGATTTTGGATATCTGAAACTCCGGTTGGGCTACGCATCCCTGCGTTTCATACATCCGAGTCCTCTTTATTGATCTTGATTGAGATGTTAAATTTAAAGGTTCGAGTACACTCAAAAAAGCAAAAAAGCTTTTCAAAAAAAGGCAACCATCTCTTATAGACTTTTTTAAATCCACTGGAAAACAATGAAACGAATCTTGTTTGTGAGTAAAAATCTGATTCTCGCAGGTGCTCAAAAACATATTGTGGATCTTGCGAATGGACTTTCCCGTAAAGGTTTTAAAATTGCGATTCTAGTCTTTGATACAAAGGGAAGAGACGGTGCCAGAATAAAAGACGTTAACCCCGGGATAGAAATTATTTCTCCGCATGGCAATTATCTCAGGCCTTTCTTTCTAGGAGGAACTTATGAAGCTGTAAAGGCAATTCGTAAATGGAGACCGGATGTGTTGTGTAGCATGCTCTGGGGCACGAAAACTATGGTAGCTATTCTCGGACGACTTTTAAAGACCAAAGTTGTCCTAGTGGAGTCCGGTTCGCCATTACGTACGCTGGCAACCCAAAAGCATAAATCTTTCACTTTTTTTTACAGGAAAAATACTTACAGCCTTGCGGACGTTGTAATCGCAGTTTCAGAAGGTTCTGCGCAGGCAACTAAAGAACTTTATCGACTGAATGAAGTCAAGGCGATTCATAACGGTATTGACATTGAGGAAATAAGAACGAAATCCAAGGCAGTGGGGCGTGCGCCTCATGAATACTTCTATGGCAATCAGCCTGTTCTTGTTGCCACGGGACGCTTGAGCAAGGTTAAAGGGTATGAATACCTGCTTGAAGCATTTAGCATCGTAAATGAGACAACTGAAGCGTGTTTAATAATAGTTGGCGATGGAAATCTGAAAGATGAGTTGCTTGGGATAGCAAAGTCGCTGGGAATAGACCAAAAAATAGATATAGTTGGAGAAAGGGAACCATATGGGTATATGAGGCATGCTGATATTTTTGTACTCTCGTCTTTATATGAAGGTTTTTCGATTGTACTGCTTGAGGCCGCATCACTTGGATTGCCTATAGTATCGACAGAATGTAATTACGGACCTAATGAAATAATAGAAAATGGGAAAAGCGGGTTATTGGTGCCAGTTGCCGACTCCGTAAAACTAGCCTCGGCAATACTCAGGCTCATTGAGGACAAAAAACTCAGATCAGATCTGGCATCAGAAGCTGAAAAACGGTTGCAATGCTTTACGCGAGATAGAATGGTTTCTAGCTATGAAAAAGTATTTTTGGACTTGTAGTCACGGAAAGAAGAGGACAAGGGAACCACTATTTTTAAAAGCCCGCTGACTTTATCTCGAGAGAAATTATCTTGGACAAAATCGTATTAGAACCTTTTTCAAAAATTTACTTCTCAGACTTTTCTGTTTTTCCGAGACAAGTTATTAATGAGGGCTCCCCGCTTTTTACTATAGATCTTTCAGAGCACGGGTCCTTTCCCGCAACGTTTAATGAGTTCAGTTTAAGTCACCATTCCCACAATGCCAACCTCAGATAAGCTGCAAAGAAGACTGGTCAAAAATGTAGCTTGGCTTTTCAGCGGAGGGGTAGGGAGTTCCGTATTTGCGTCAATTGAACCTATACTACTTGCTAGATTCTTGGGAGTTGAGCAGTTTGGTCTTCTAACTTTGGTAATTGCTTATGTCGGCCTTATCAACAACATGGTTACCTTCAAGTTACACGAAGCTGTTGTTAAGTATGTAGGCCACTACTGGGAACTCGGGCAAAAATCCAAGAGCCTTTCATACATCAAATTCTTTTATCTGCTCGGCTTTCTGACAGGCTTTCTAGCCTTTCTGGGATGTATTCTCCTCGCCGAAGTGGGAAATGATTTTTTTATTCGTTCAGAAGAAGCTTTCAAGTTTATTCTTGTTTATTCATTAACTATTTTATTTTCAAACCTTAATAAAAACTCAGAAGCGATCCTGAGAGTTTTTGACAGGTTTAAAATTGTTGCTTTGGTAGATACATCTAATTCTGGAGTTAGGTTGGTTTTGGTCAGCATTGCTCTTTTTGCCGGTTTTGGGATAAAAGGCGTTCTTGTATCTTATGTCATAGTGGCTTTTGCGCTCTTTGTGACGCTTCAAGTAATTGTGTTCAGCGTTCTGAAAAACCAAGGATTGGAAAAATGGACGAAAGCCAAGCTTGGGAACCCGAGACTCCTTGTTGATGAAGCAGGGTCTTTTATCCTTACTTCAACCTTTGCCGGTTTTCTGGAGAACATTGTTTCCATGAAGCGATTGCCTATATTGCTTCTTGGACACTTTGTCGGCAGTGCGGCGGCTGGATTTTATAGAGTAGCCACCATATTTCCCAGCGTAATAAACAAATTACTACACCCCACAATTGCAGCCATATACCCGCCTCTTGTATCTGCCCAGAGCCGTGGTTCATATGAGACTTTCTATCAAATTGTTTCCTATTCAACCAAGAATCTTTTGAAGTTCATTCTGCCAATTGGAGCGATTTTCCTTTTATTCGCAAACGAAATTATCGTTATCTTCTTTGGAGTTGAATATCAACCTGCCGTCGTAGCCATGCAAATAACCGTGGCTATAGGCATCTTATCCAGCTTTTGTTTCTGGGTCAGTGTTGTAGAACTCGCACTTAACAGACTGAGACGAAGAACAATCAGATCCAGCCTTTCAATCGCGGTTTACTTGGTAGCGCTTTTCGTATTAATCCCGGAATATTCTTACACGGGAGCAGTAATAGCCAGCCTTGCTCCTTCAATTGTAATATTTGTGTTTTCAATGTTTTTGTTTAAAGAGCTGCAATTTTTAACGAAGAGAAAAACCCAAGAAGTGAATTTTGACAGGTAGTGTAGTGAATCTTTCGCAAACCTGAAATAGAGGCGGGCCCGATCGTTTAGCCTAAAATTTTTCGCAATCGGGATGGAAGAGGGCGGAAGAATGTTTTTGTCAAGGTGATTTTCCAGCTTTTCTTCGCCGTAAAAAGGATAAGAAAGTGGCAAGTGATCTTTTTGTCTACTCTGAGAACGTGTTCAATCTCATAGTTTCTTAAGAGGATTTTTACTCTAGAAAATGCCTTGATCCGCTTCCAAGGTTGCTTATTAGAGAAACTGGATCTTCTTGGCCTTCATAATGTTTTTGCGCTTGGAGAGAAAGAGTCTTTTATGCTTTCTGTACCAACCCCAGACTCTTATCTTGCTTCCGCTTTGAATACCTTCCACAAAACCCCTCGCGTAAACATTTATTCTTTTCTCGGGATCATCTTCAAAAAACCAAAACAAGGTAAACTTCTTCCCGTTTCTCATTTCCTCAAACTGTACTTCACCCACCTGTCCCTCAAGGGTGATTACCTTTCTGTGAAACTCATTGCGTGAGGCGAGAACCTGGGAAATGGTTAAGGTGGGTTCTTCGATTTCTCCGGTATCGGTATGGGTTCTGTAAACTTTCCCCTTTGCATAGGACGGAACTGAAAACAGCAAAAAGAGTGGGAGAACTAAAAGAAATCTCTTCATTTCCTCAACCTGTTGTACATATGTTGTTTAAACCGGAAGTTGTTGTCAAATCCCGGTGTTTAAGAAATTGATTGAACTGCGACTCGATCGTCTGTTGCCGCCTCAATTCCATTTCCGAATTCCACCCGGGTTATCATTTTCTTCAGATGATTGTAACCGCATGCCCTGCGCCATTCTTGTTATTGCTTGATTGTTGTTGCCAGGGACAGAATGGCAAATTTCGTTCAATAGGAGATATTTGATGTGGCCGCGCCGGTCTCCAACGGAGTTGTGACGGGGAGAGGTGATAACGGCAAGGAGGTTGCCCCCGTAGAAATATTTCCGAGGCGCTAAAAGCGAGTTGGTTCTCTGCTCATCCTTACCATTCGTGGGAAAGAGCCCTGAATGAAAACACAAGCGGACTTGTCCGCCGGTACTTCCCGAGAGGAATGGACTTCGGGACACTTACGCGACAGGGCGCTCGGCGTGTTATAGATAAACTGAACAATAGACCGAGAAAACATCTTGGATTCAAAGCACCGAACCATGTATTCTTCGGTACTGATCTATTTATTGCGCTTGTGAGTTGAATTTACGGTTTATGAGAAATGCGAGCCAGCCATTTTCGTTTCTTTACATCGTTGCAGTCCTAATCCTGAGTACCACTGCCCTAGTTTTTGTACTGGATAGTGGTGAGGTGGAACAGTTGTGTCGGGAAGACAACTTAGTGGAGAAACTCACCGTCGTTTTGTACTTGGGTGTGATCGCTTGCTTTTTGTTCCTTTCCATTGGTAATAAGATTTTTCGATATCACTCGGCCTTTCTGATCTTGTTGCTTACACTGCGTGAACTCGATGCACACAGGAAGCTGGTCTCAGGAAATATTCTCAAGTTCAGCTACTACCTGCAGTCCTTGGCATCACCAATGGAAAAACTCGTTGCAGGCGCTGTCGTGCTGTTCTGTGCATATGCCTTGATCCGCTATATGACCTACGGCAGGACATTGATATCGGGTTTGCGTAGCCGATTCGGGTACTCTTTGACAACTGCCGCTGTGTTACTCATGCTGCCGCTCACTAAGTTGATGGACGCAACGCCGGGAATCTTGCGGAGGCTTTTCGCGACAACCCTCTCGTACGAGACGGAGATGTCGATGCGCTTGTTTGAGGAAATGCTCGAGCTTGGTATCCCACTTCTTATATTATATGCTTGTTGGCAATATCGGATTTTTAAGAGTGACCGGTAAAGCGGGCTTAGTGTCCGTTCTTTATAAACCCGCACCAAATCGCGGGGAGGATTCCCTAACCTTTGTCAAGCAGAAATTTGAAGGGGAATATGCTCCCATTTGATTGTCTTCGGAAACTTTGGTCGCTTTTACAATGGTGCTAAAGGTGTTTGTGTACTTCTGGGTGGTCCCGGAAGTTCGGCGTCCCAACCGCCACTTCTCTTACACCAGCTTTTTCCTCAAAAAGTAGCAAGAATCGAGGAGCTTATGAGCGATCTCGGCATGTGCTTTTTCCGCTAGGCGGTGCACTGATATTGAGGTTCTGTCATGCTATGGAATTAGGCAACTCAGAAGAAATATACAGGACTCTTGATTAAGTCCTCAAGCCAGGTTTGACAATAAATTTGGATTACTACAGAATCTATTTACAAAAGCAGGGGTTTCCTGCTGATGTCAGTTCTATGTAATACTTGATTAATCAACGACTATGCTAAAAACCCCAAACCAAACTACTAAAAATATGCAAAGATCACAAACCCTGTCAGGGTAAAAAACGATTTAAGAATCCACCTCATAATGCTTCCATCATATAAAAAGATAATGGAACCTGTAGCAAGATCGTTGCTAAGGCTGTTAGACGACGAAACCCTGGTCCGTTTGGAGTTTATTTACAACCATGGCAAGTTCCTGAATTTAACGAATCCGAAGACTTTCAATGAGAAAATACAGTGGATAAAACTGAATGACAGAAACCCCCTGATGACACTGTACGCGGATAAATACGAAGTCAGGAAAATTGTTGAGAAGAAAATTGGGTCACACATACTAAATGAACTATATGGCGTTTTTGAAACCCCGGACGAAATAGATTTCGATTCGTTACCTGAGTCTTTCGTACTTAAGGCAACACACGGTAGTGGGTGGAACATGATAGTCAAAAACAAATCGGTTCTTGAAAGAGAAAAGGCGAAAAAGAAAATGAAAAAGTGGCTGGGGAGGAATTTTTACACGAAAAAAAGGGAATGGGCTTATAAAGATATTCCACCGCGAATAGTCTGCGAAAAATATATGAAAAATAAAGACGGGTCGCTGAATGACTACAAGTTTTATTGCTTCAACGGGAAGCCTCTCTTCATACAAGCAGATTCCAACAGATATGCCGGGCACGCGAGAGCGTTCTACGATTCCGAGTGGCAAAAGCTTGATTTCTTTTTGGCGAAGAACAGGAAAGTCCGTCGTTATGAAAAAGAACTTGAACGCCCTGAATCTTTGATGGACATGGTTAAAATTGCGTGCACGCTTTCAAGCGATTTCGCATTTGCGCGTGTTGACCTGTATGAGGTTGACGGGAAAACAATTTTTGGTGAAGTAACGTTTTATCCGAAAAATGGAGGGGGGAGATTTTCCCCGGAGTATTGGGATGCGGAATTCGGTAGTTTGCTGCAATTGCCTGGGGTGTAACTGAATCAGGTGTTTGAATCTGCGAGAAACTGCTTGCATTATCTTAACTTTCGGATTCCGCCAATTGTTGCAATGGGTATTTTGGGCCACTATCTGCCTCAGAGCACCTTAGGTTTTTCCAAAATAACAGTTTTAAGGAGTCCGTTTATTCCGTAAACAATCCACGGGAATCTGAATCTCTTCGCAACAGGCCGGGATGATGGGAGAATATTTTATATTCTCGTCAAAGGAATTCTTTATGCGGTTCTTGACCTCTTTACTCATATCTCAGGGCATCTATTGGATTGAGCGCGGCTGCTTTTTTCGCCGGATAGATACCGAAGATGATTCCCACAAGGGCCGAGAAAATAAAAGCCACGAGTATGGACAGCACGGATATCTGGGTAGGCCAGCCGGTCAAAGTTGACGCGACCTTTGAGATCAGTATTCCTGCCACCGTTCCGATCGCGCCTCCGACAAGGGAGAGCAGCACGGATTCGATCAGAAACTGAACCAGTATGTTTTTCTCTTTCGCCCCCACGGCAAGCCTGATTCCTATTTCCCTGGTCCTTTCCCCGACCGAAACGAGCATTATGTTCATTATCCCGATGCCTCCCACCACAAGCGAGATAGAAGCTATGCTTCCGAGAAGCACCGCCATGATTCTTGAGACGTTCTTGATGGTTTTTATCTGCGTCTGCTGGGTTTTCACGTAAAAGTCGTTTTCCGTTTCATCCTTGATTCCATGCTCCCTGCGCAGGGTTTTCTCTATTTCCGCCTGGGCGTATCCTAGATCATAGGACGGGTCTACGAAAACCGTTATTCTCTCAAGTGATTTCGTTCCGGTAAGCCTTTTCTGAACGGATGTATAAGGTACCAGAACAATATCATCCTGGTCTTTTCCGCTGGGAGTAGGGCCGATCGGGGACATTACCCCGATAACCCTATAGGTGTATTTGCCTATTCTTATGTTTTTTCCGACAGGGTCCTGGCTTCCGAACAGATTTTCCTTTGCCGTTTTTCCCAGCACGCAGACAAGAGCCGAATCCCTTACGTCGAGTTCATTGAAGAATGTTCCTTTCTCGGGAAACCAGTCGTTTATGAATATGAAATCCTTTCCGGTTCCTATTACCGCCGTAAATACGTTTCTGTTTCCCGAGACAATATTTGCGGCGGTGTTGGATATTGGCGAGACGTATTTGACCGCTTCAAGATTTCTTATCGCGTCCACATCCTTGCCGGTAAGCGGTTTCAAGTTGCTCGAAAAAAGAGATTTCCCGCTTTTTGTCCTTTTTCCGCTGTTTACGACTAGAGAGTTCGCTCCAAGGGATGCCAGCTGGCTCTCTATCATGTTTTTCGCGCCGCCAGTTATGGAAACAAGCGAAATCACTGCCGCGACGCCTATGATTATTCCCAAAGTAGTGAGAAACGATCTCACCTTGTTGCTTTTTATAGCCCTGTATGAAATGTCGACTGAAAGCAGAGGATTCATGAGGTCAATTGTAACTGATCGTCTACCTTGCTTTTCTGGACTGCTCGGGACAGACAGTAGTTGAATCTTGAGTCGCTAATATTGTCAACATGCATAAATGACATGGTTTGTAGTGCTGTTACGGAGATTAATGATCTTGTGAGAAGTAAGGAATTGGGTTTTCCATTTTTGCGGGAGGCATAGTTTGTATTTAACAGCTCTTTGAGTATAAAGTTATCCTTTTATGGGAGTTGATTCATGAAAGCTATAATACTCGCAGCGGGCAGTGGCACTAGGATGTACCCCTACACGCATGACAAGCCCAAGTGTCTTCTTGATGTCGGTGGCATATCCATCCTCGAACACCAGATAAATCTTATAAGGGACTGCGGCATAAACCAAGTTGTGATCGTCGTTGGGTTCCGTTTCGAAAGGGTAGAGGATTTTCTAAGAAACTATGATGGCCTGGGGATGAGAATCAACACTCTCTACAACCCCTTCTACCAGTCCACAAACAGTCTTGTGTCCCTCTGGATAGCTCGGAGTGAATTCGATGAAGATCTGGTAGTCATGAACGGAGACGATGTATGCGAGATAGACGTTTTGGACAAGGTGCTTTCGGTAAGGGATGAAAAGATCTGTCTTCCTATAAAGAAAAGGCCCCGCTACGAGAGGGAAGACATGAAAGTAGTTGTTGACGACGGCAAGATCACGAAGATCAGCAAGGAAATATCAAACGGCGAAACCTCAGCTGAATCGGTGGGCATAAGGGTGTTCAATGATACTGGGGTTGAGCTGCTAAAAAGAGCTGTTGAGGAAGAGATGAGGAATCCAGGGGCGGAGGGGAAATGGTACATATCCTCAATACACAGGCTTATAAACAAAGGGTATAAAATCAAGCCTCTCGATATAGGCGAGCTTTACTGGATGGATGTTGACTGTCCGCTGGATCTTTTCAGGGCGAGAAAACAGGCTGACAGGTTCTTGAAAAAGGAATACCGCGTGCCAAGTCTTCTGAGAATTGTTGATTCCTCTGAATAGTCTGCGTTTACATGCTCAAGATGTGCCAGGCGATAGCCAACCTGGAAATCACAGTTGAGTGCGTCCTGCCGGGGAGGGTGAAAAAGGAAAGACTTTTTTCGTATTACGGCATCAAGACTCCTTTCCGTGTTACCTCTACTGCTCTTTCTGGCGGAGTGGCTAGGCGACCTCTACGCCCGGAGAAAAAGAGATGATTTCGATTTCGCACTTACGAGAGACCTCGTTTTTGCCTGGGTCGCGACGAGGGTTTTCGGGATTCCGACAGTTTACGATGCCCACCACCCTCCGGTTAACCGGGTGGCCGAGAGGATAATAGGCTCTTTTTCCCGCTCAAAGAACCTGCTCGGGATGTCTTTTAACTCACAGGGGCTCCGCAAGATATACTCCCGCCTCGGGATAGCAGGGCGAAACCCCATAGTTGCGCCAAATGGCTTCGAGTTGGAGGTATTTGAAGGAGAACACGACATTCTCTCGCTTCGGGAGCGCCTCGGTCTTCCACTCGAGAGAAAAATAGTGTGCTACTGCGGCAACACATACAGGGGAAGGGGGATTGAAATTTTAGTGCGCGCGGCAGTGGAGATGCCCGAAGTTGAGTTTCTCATTGTTGGGGGTAGGGACCGGAACAACACGCTTTGGCGTGAGATGGCTAGACAGTCGAGGGCGACCAATTTCAGGATGGAGGGGTTTGTGCCACAGCGGGAAGTGTCGGCTTACCTTCTTGCCTCAGATGTTTTGGTTATGCCGTATTCGTCTGGGGTTACCATAAGGGACGGGACGGAGGCAGGAGAGTTTACCTCTCCACTTAAGCTTTTCGAGTACATGGCCGCCGGGAAGCCCATTGTTGCGACCGGCGTTCCGTCAGTTCTTGAGATACTTGCGCCGGGAGAAAATTCAGTCGTTACGTCTCCAGATGATACGGAGGAATTTATTGAGGCTCTTGTGTTGGTGCTCAGCGATTTCGAGCTTCGCGCGCGGATCTCAGAGGGAGCCCGCTCGGATGCGGCGGAGTACACGTGGGAGAAGAGGGTGGAGAAGATAATCGATGGGGTTGGGCTCGACCCTACGTGAGTTTTCGGTCTAGTTTGCGAAAAAATTCGAGTACTATGTTTCGCAGTCTCATTTGCATTGATACAGCTAAGGCGGTCAGGTCGTATGGCAGAATCTAACCATAAACTAAAGCCAGACAAAACAGTCCAGAAAATACTTATTTCAACCACCAGTAGAATGACGGGTGGGTATGAAGGCGAGGGACTTGTCATCACTCATGCCTGGCCGAGTGTTTATGATTCATCCGCTACTGCGCGTATGCTGGAGACCCCTTTATCTAGGTCTGGACTCATGATCACATTTGAAATTCCGTCAGAGGAGAGACCTAGCATTATTGTGCCGAATTACACTCCCACTGGGGAAAATATATGCGCCTATTTGTCTGTCTTATTTGGGAAAAGGTTTGATTGTCATGGTCTAGTGGAAGCCAATGGATACTATCAAATTCCTGATCTTACTGCATATAGCAGAATTTGCGATCCGGAATTACCGTTCAACTCACACCAAGAAAGAAGCTGCTTTCCCGTACCCTTAGAAATTAGCCAGATTTCATCGATTGAGAGAGTTTTCGTCACTGACTCTACTATTGATGAGACGATTAGGTCGAAATTAGAAGCTGCTTGCAAATTCTATATGCAAGCGCTACAAAATGCAGAACATGATCCAGAGGTTGCTTACCTACATTTGATCACTGCTGGGGAGATAATCTCAAGTTTTTTTCCATACTCAAAAGAAGAGATCCTTGACCAAAGAACTATTGAAGACCTCCATATAGTAGAAAATAAGATTGAAGAGGGGGATAAGATAGCAAAACGAATATCCGAGCGTCTTACCATCGTGAAGAGAAGTTTTGTAAAATCGTTATGTTCTTTACTGGATGATTCATTTTACGTGATGGCAGAATCCGAGAAAAAAATTGTTCACTTTCAGTCGGAGAATATAGAGAAGAATATTGGTGCGGCGTATGATCTACGTAGTAATTATGTTCATAGCGGAGTTTCTTTTGGGAGATTGATAAGACCTTCCAGAGATCACAGCGATCTCCAATCAGATAAATTAGTGGTTGAAACCGCGGACAGAGAATTTGCCAAGACTTTAAAAAAAGCTCCTAAGTTTGCTGGCCTTGAACGATTGATACGATATTGCATGCTGAAGTTTATGTCTTCACGCAAATTGTTAGTGTCCGGTCCGAAATGAACCGAGAACATAGGTAGTCTGATCCTATGGTGAGAGAGAAAATAGAAGTTTGATGAACTTTGCCCAGAAAATGTTCTAACTTTTTTAAGGAGAAATTGTCAGTGGTTCGCTATCTCATCTTGATTACTATTTCATACCGACTTGCCTGAGCAACTCCTGGGCGCTCCTCTCAATTTTATTGGCTACATCTTCTGGATATTCTCCGAGCAATCGAGCGATCAGGACAACTGTACGACCAACATCGCAGACCTTAACGACTCCTCGGTTTGTGCGCAAAAATGGCGCGTCCGTCTCTGTCAAGATCCGATCCATAGGCGCCAGTTCCAGTATGCTGTGGCCATTCGATGTGCCCACAAGTGCCTCGTTTATCGAGAAAAAACAGTTCAATTCGACCGCTTTTTCGATAAGTGATCTTGATGCTGAAAACCAATGTAGAACTATGCAGCAATTGGTGTTTACTCCAGACTCTTCGATCATGTCAAGAACCTGTTTTCCGCATCGCACACTATGAACGCTAATTATCTTCGACCCTTGTTTTCTGCAGGCATTGAGGATACGGGTGAATATTTCCTTCTGCAGTTTGAACGACGGATAGTGTTGTCGGCTGGCATCTAGTCCCACCTCTCCGACGAACTTTGCTGTCGGGAGCAGGTCTTCGAAAAGCTCTATCTCGTGACCGCGTTTCACAACGAGCTGTGGATGAAGGCCTAATGCCGCATGGACATGATTTGTCTGCTTTGAAAACTCTTGGTTCTTTTCAAACGCCTTGGGGGTGGTTGTGACTGCAAGCGTGATACATCCCAACCGATCACACCGCTCGAAAGCTGCCCGCATATTTTCATGAAGATCAAGATGGCAATGAAAGTCTACAGGACGTGGTTTCATCTGATCAGTGTTTCGATTCAACCTCGGAAAGAATTGCCGAGACCTCTTTCATGCCTCGGAGGTAGACGTTTGCGTAGTCCTCAAGTCGGTCGGTCTTGAGTGGCCCCTGCTTCTTCACGAACAATCGCGCGAGTCCCGGAGATTTTAGGAGCCGATTCGTTGCGAATATGAATGACCTTATGTCTTTGCCTTTAGCGGTTTTGGAGTCAAAATTCTCCCCCGAAAGTTTTTCGACGGAATACTCAGTCCGGTCTGGATTTTTCAAGCCGTAGAGCAACGCAGCGCGGCGAATTAAACATGGTACACAGTATCCGCAATGCATAGGGCTTGATCCGGTCCAACGCACTTTAGCGGGTGATGAACACGACATCGAAAGCGGTACGAGGCGCTCCAACAGACTTTTATCCTCGCAGTCTTTAACCATTTGTCCCTTGGTTTTGAATTCGTAAGGATTTCGAAACCCGACTCCTAGACCCATAAATGCGGAGAGTTCGGTCATATACTCTATGAAATGCGGATGGGCCGTTCTGGTGCTAAGGGAGCCCAGCCGCCACGGGTCCATTGGTACGTTGAGAGCAATCAGCCCGTTCTCCGGGATTAGGACTTCGCTGACATCGGGCAAGGCGTTGACCACCATAGTAGCCATGGAATAAAAAAGAAAGCTTCTGGCCCTCTGGGTATTTTCGGAACCCGCTGCTTCCAGATCCGAACGTTTGATTCCAATCTTTGCGCGAATCACTCCGAAGGATTCTTCACCAAATTCTTCCTGTAGTTTTTGCAGAAGCACTTTCTGTGCGATGGATGATCCTCCATCCCAGTAGTGTGAGACAAGGATCGGTTTCTTTCTATCTTTCAGCAGATCGATAGCTCCTATCAGACTGTCGAGTCCCCCAGAGAAAAGAGTTACACAATCGAAATCTGTAAGGACCGGTTTTCCCAGTGATTTGTTTAGGGTTTCTAGTCCTGATGGGCGATCGGTGAATTCGAATTTCCACTGGTCTCCGGTCAGAAAACCCAACATTTTTTGCAGAAGCCACGAGGCCTCAGACCATTTTTTTGCATTGCTCACTGGAACGTTCAACATGATTTGACGCGTCCAGCGGTCACTAAATAGTTTACGACTGATACTGGTGTCCGCGGCATGCACAGCGAACGCTAGGATTAACAGATCGATCGCCGTTTCGCTTGGATTGACCCCTAAATGGTTTAGTTGTCTTATTACTGTTCCGATCCCGAAATCTATATTGTTGCGGGGATTGACAAGATACACATCCAAGATATTCCTTTCTGAATTTGAAGGATGCGAAGCCTCTTTTTCTCGAAGATGAAAATTTAGTTGTATGCTCATCGCTTGTCCTCCAACGTTGCTTGCAGAATCTCAAAGGTGTTTGAAAATATCTCTTTAACTTTATAATCGACCTGCTGTGAAGAGATGGTTTCACCCAGAGAAAACTCCTGCTGAAAAGCGTCTCGGACGGCGCCAAGTGTGTAGTCTTTCAGAGTGCTTTCGGCTTGTTGAAAATCTGCATCCGAAGCTGAGCCGTAAAGGCTGTTGGTACCGATCTCGTTAATGACTTTTGTCGTGATTGACTTGGCAATGACCTGAGCGATAAGCTCGCCGAGTTGTTCTTGAGTGAGTTGATCGAAGTCGTCTAAATCCTCAGAAACGAAATCCGCGATCGTCTCGATCATGGCGTCGCGTGCAACTGCTTCATCGATGGTTCCTCCCTCGGGCCCTATCTTATCGACTAAAGCTTCAAGGACTTCCGCGACGGGTCTATCCGCAAGTGATTGCAGATCAAATTCTCCCAGTGCTTGTTCAACCCCTTCGGTGACAACGCGGTTGGCGAAACGTGCGAGATTGGATACCAGCGTCGTGGAGCTTGGCATTCGGCTGACCGTGCCGCCGCTTCCGCCGCTTGAAGCCAAATATCCTTTAACGGCCTTTCCGAGATGGTGTATTCCACCGCTGTTCATGTAACGGGTGAAGCTTGATCTGACACGAGGAACGCTAAACTTGGGCAAGTCCTGTGCCTCTTTCGAGGGTTGTGTTTCAGGGCCTTGATTTTCACCCGACTTCGGATCACCGGATTCCTTGTCTGGGGGGAGGGGTTCATTACTTCCCGGCTTCCCATTTTGTGAACTGTCGTCAGTTTCATTTCCACCGCCGAGATGGGGCGGTTCTAACGATGATGGTCCGTCATACGTTCCAGAAGTTCCCATGTCTTCAGTTCTCCTTTGATTTTAAGGCTAAGTTCGCAGCGTGCTTAAGCCCATTATTTTCTTCCTGAGCCGCCCACTTCCTAACCAAGTCATCAAACCGGTTTTTGGCGGCTTTCTCAGTGAAAACTTCTTTCCAGCCTGTAACTATCCATGCTCCTAGTTTCTTGATGGGCAGGTCCTCTAGAAGTGCGACTGTCGGTATTTGCAGGTTCTTGTGTACCTTACATAGTTCGGCGATACCATAAAAACCTCCGGGTCTAGATTTGTAGTTTTTCTCCGCACGAACCCGGGTGACAACCGCGTTAAAAACTCGTTCGGCTTCGCCAGGTTGTATTGAAGCAATCTCGGCAGCTGCCGCTTGAGCTCCGAGTCTGGAACCATATAGCTTATCGACCCATTCTTCCATCAGTCCTAGAGATGATGACGCACTGAAAACCGCCCTTTGGTCTTGGGAGATGAACAAATACGGACGCAGATCATGTTCTGCGAGTTTGGGTTCTAATTTTGCCCATCGACGAGACCACTCGTTGTTTCTAATATCTTCATCAGGGGAATCTGGGTCCGCCTTTTCGGAATTGAGATTCTTTGTTTTCTTCTGCGAAACTTCAGATTCCGCTCGGACGAAATCTTCCAAATCTTTGACTAGTGAAGATTCCCCACTTTCGGTAGCTTCCCTTTCAATGCGGGAAAATAGGCTGGTTTCAAATCTTTCCGCCAACATCAGTTTGGCAAGAACTGGCATCTTGATATCGTCTTGAATGTCTCTTTGTTGAGCGATTGCGAGTCGCAAGCTCATTGTGTTTAGGAAGCGTTTGATCTGTCTCGGATTTCCCCGCGATCCGTCTGTCAGGAGAGGAGCGATCTGATCGGCAATTTGCAGAGCACCCTCGATCTCGTCGGGAACCTCATCCAAGACTTCGTTGATTTTCTCGCGGGTGAAGTCGTCTCCACCCCAGGGACGACGCAGAACTTCACGGGCGAGTTCAACGAGCTTTATGAAATCTCGATCGTCTTTTGGAAGATACGTTTCGGCAATCAGCAGAGTGATAAAAGTACGCGTCTCGACATATCCTAGCGGAGGCAGACGAAATGGGACTTGGATAAGTTTTTCGAGGTAATTTCGTGCGTATGAAGATAGACCCTTGGAAGGCGGTAGATCGGGGAAATGTTTGTTGACTGCGTATTCGATCATTGCCTCATCAGCGGCGATCACGAAGGTTACGCCCGGTACAAAAAGGAAAAGGCGGATCGCTTCAAGTGTCTCGATAGCCGTCTCTGGAAGGCATCGATCCAGATCGTCAACGACCACGACTAGACGTTTCACATCTGCTTCCTTGAGAAGCTCAGTAAATTCTTTTCTGAACGCATGGATATGCGAGGTAATGGAATCGGGTTCTGCATCTTTAAAATAGTTCTCCGCTTCCGCTACAAATCCATCAATGTTCGTTCCATCAATTTTTGTTCCTTCAGCAACCCGGTCTTTAACAAATTGAATCATGTCATTGACTTGATCGGGACTTGGCAGACCCGTTGCCACATTGAAAACTAGTCCGCCCGTCCTGCGCGCGACTTTCATCCAGTTTACGCGTTTCAGCAATTGCTTTGCCTTTTCTGCTACCCCATCCGAAGCATTTCTGGCTTTTAGATCTTCCAATATAGTTTCAAGGAGTACCGATTTCGTATCCTCAAATCCTTGGAAGAGCCAACCATTGAACCTAATACACAGGGTTTGATCATCCGAGGAGAAGGCTTTTTCCAGCATAGCTAGAATGCTGGATTTCCCCGCTCCCCAATCTCCGTGGATACCGATGGTCAGCGGTTCATCGCTGGTGCTATTGATCAGGTTCCGGATCGTTCCGACAACGGCTTCGTAGTAGAGGAGGTCAACAGCTGTCTCGTTATCAGGAATGACCGTAAGATTTCCCTGATTGTGCGGTTTCTGATGTGGATTTTTAGTTTTGGCCATCTTGGCATTTCACCTTGCCTTTAGTAATTCGGAAACTAGGATTCGATTTCATCAAAGAGTTAGAATCAAGAAACGAAATAGTTTCTATCACGGAAAACATAGTCTCTCCGAATCGTCAGGAGGTCCAATAATCCATCCTTTTCGCCACATATGGAAGTCTCCAAGATATTGAAAAAGCTGATGACCAGATGCCTGTTTTATAGCATTGTGGGTTTTCATAGCCTGTATATCGGACTTTTCAGGTATTGTGTAGGATTGACTACCGGTTTTATACCATGCTTTTATATCCCATCCTGCTTTAATCAGGTCCGAAGCGACAAATATGAATTCTAAAGTGGCTGTCAGGAATTTCCTTTCTTTTTTAGGATCGAAGCTGATGGGTGAACCATGCACATAATGATTGCGACAATCTACCGCCTTATCCGTTATCTCCGTAATTTTCGATATCTCTTCCTCTCCAAATTCTGCTATTACCTTCTCGGCCATGTAACGGATTTTTCTTTTTAGACGACTGTCTTTCAGGACACGACTGAGTGTGTTTGAAGCATGGTCCCACCGCTCAGAATATTCTTTTTGCAGTAATTTCTTTAAGGTCTTTTTGCATTTCCCGACGGCTTCTTTGCAACCTCCCGGCAAATCAACTTCGTTCCCATTGGGGAATGCTCCGTGCGGTAAAAGATCAAATACATTTGCGGCCGCGACCAAGCGGTCTTCATCGTAGTGCTGCTTTGTAAGGCAAGAGGAGAAGAACCTGCCTCGTGCTTCGCGCCAAGCTTCGTCCCTGTCTAGCCACCTCTTAAGCAACTCTGAGAATTTCTCCGGGTTTTGAACAGCATTCATGAGAACGCCAATTCTCCGGTTATCTTTGGATCTATCATGCTTAGGGAACTTTCTCCCGTATACTTGAAGAGGCCATTTGTCCGAAGGGGATTTCGGGTCCGATTTGCGGACCAGAAATTTTACGAGGTTTTGTGGACGACCCACCAAGAACTCGAAAAAGCGCAGGACCCGGAAGGCTCTGAAGACAGCGTCCTCAAAAGCAACGGCTTCTTCAAACCGCAAGACTATGGAGACTTCGCTATCTACAAATAGACCGTTGGTCTCTCTGCTTGCGATGGCGAAAACCTTGCCCATTACAGTGTCTGCCGTAAAAAGAGGATCCTCCGGTACTGTTGCGCTAAACATATCGGGATCGTTAAAGAAAAATTTTGCGTCATCCATGACGAATGTTATTTCGTCTATCGTATCTTTATCGTACGAGATGTATTCGCGACCAAAAACGGCATAATCAAAGGAAAAACTGCTTTGGTAGAAATGACTTGATTTTTCTCCGCCCCAGTCCGGAGTGAACGGAAGAAATGAATGCCCCCATATGCAGTTGATTAACGAAACTTTCAATCCGTTATTTTCGCTTAAAAATCCCCTAATAAATTTAGTGGTAGATGAAAGCTCATCGGCCAAGTTGGATTCTTCATCATTCCACCACACTCTAAGCTGACTTTCCGGTTCAGCAAGATTAATCATTCCCTGAACTTGTTTTCCCGATGGAAATATGAACATTCCTACGAGCGGTGATTTCTCTAGGTGATTTATTAATTGATTCATCAAGTTGCCTCCTTTCACAAAATATGTTGTCTCGACATTTTGTTCTCGTTAATCTCACACTTGGCGCGAAACCTTAGAAAAATGAGAGAATCTACATCGCTTTTTTATTTCAAAACCATCCCCTCACACCAAACAGATGGTGTGTTCTCGTACTGCAATATGTTGCATCGGGAAAAATACTTGACGTCGGATGCCGTCATCGGTTAGGATTACGTCAAGTTGTAGCGGTTATGGGATTTGAACCCATATTTCCTGATTTAAAGTCAGGCGACCTTGCCAATTAGTCGAAACCGCCATTAACGATGCGTCTCAATTTTAACGCGGTATATTGTGCCTTCTTGCTATAAAGCACAATATACCGCGTTTTTATTAGGGATAACCGTACCTGATTCGCGGGGAAAAGTCAATAGCTCCCTGACGTTATGCCTCGAAACTCCCCTGCAAAAGAATGCGGGTTCGGGTTACAATTACGGAAAAGTCCTAGAACTTACTGGTTCGATTAAAATGATATTTCCAGAATACTTCTCCAGATATAAAAATTCTGGTTTTCCAAGGAGGTTTTTTTCATGGGATAGGTTTCTTTTCTTTACGTTCTGGTGTTGCTGTTAGCTCAGGCGTCTTGCGCGGTTGTTAAAGCTGGTAAGTCCGGTGGAACGGACATAAAGGATTTTCTTCAGAGTGAAACTCGGGGAGCTGTTTTATCTCATGACGGGGTTGAGATACTGCAAACGCAACGTAATGAGAACGGAGTGATAATTTCGGAAGATTATTTTGTTCAAAAGAAAAAAGGTTCTACGTTAAGGGCGATTATGCATGGTGTTTTAGATCTTGTTACTCTTGGTGCGTGGGAAATTATCGGTACTCCGGTCGAGATATCGAAAGAAGGAAAAGAAGGTGTTCCGGTCAGGGTTTTTTATACGGAAGATGGGAAAACAACGAAGATGGAATTCATAAATTAGTCCTTGAATTTGAAATTTTGTGCGCTGTTGGATTACTTCGGTTCGTAGTTTCAAACTTGAAACCACGGAATATAGCAAGAGTAACCGATACATGAAATTCAGGGTATGAAGCTTAACATGGGGAATCAAGCTATGGAGTGTCAAATCGCCATGACTAAACAGGAGAGAAGCTTGTCCGTAAAGCAGATGTTCCGGATTTGAGATGCAACGCCCGATTATTTTGCCTTGAAGATGGGTGATTCGTGAATCTAAGTCGACTTCAATTGCTCCTCTCCCCTTTATCATAATAGTTAGCATAGTTAGAACGGGCGGTAATTTGCGCTTGCTAGGTCTATGAGAAGCGTTTCTCCGGCGTATTTTGAGTCTCACCTTAGTAGGTTTTTGGCACTTCCGTCAAAGTAGGACGGACTGTTATCGACAAACAAGGAGGAAAAAGTATAATAGTAAAGCATAATTGCGATTTTCCCATGCAGATTAAGAGCACTGTTTAAACAATGGTCCGCTTCCAGCACCGAGATTCCGTTTCATGCTCTTCTGGTTTTGGAGAGAAGGAAACTATCATGGAAGAACATAAAAATAATAGTGGCGTAGAACTACACCATGCAGCATCGCGCTGTGGAAAGGCCGAAATTGTAGGGAAGCTTATTGACGAGGGGACGGACGTTAACATAACGGATAAAAATGGCGGTGCTCCATTGCACATTGCTGCAATACTGGGCAATTCTAAAGTTGTAAAAGTCCTTACTGAAAAAGGGGCAAATGTGAGTGCTAAGATGGACGTGAAGGTAGACTCAAACGAGTTGAAAAAGGCCACGCCTCTGCATGCGGCGGCGGCCTGCAACCACGAACTTGCGAAGGAAGACTATCCAAAAGCCAAAGCGGGAAAGGAATACTCCAAGGTTGTAAAAATCCTTATTGATGCGGGGGCGGAGGTGAACCCAGAGGCTAGATGCGGAAATATCAATGTTACCCCTCTTCTTTTGGCGGTACACAAGGGGAAGAACAAAGAGGAGCGTGAGAAGATCAGAAGAATTCTTATAGGTAAAGGGGGAAAAGAGTGGTTATGACTCAACATCCCACATCAACAGCTCAGTGGTCGCTTGTTATACATCGCGTCAGCGAGACATCTGTTGAGATTTGGGTCGGCACACTGTTTCCAAATTTGAAGATGCCCAAGCGAGCGCGGGTTCTACTATTTGAAGAGGATGGCGAACAAATCCGCGAGATGGAATCCCGTATGATCAGAAAGCAGGACTGGCAGCGCCCATTCAGGAATATGAAACGGCGCTTCTTTTTCGTCGCTACTTTCCTCCTACTGACCCCAGGCAAACAGTACCGTGTTGAATTTGAGCGCCACGTTGAGGCGAACACCGATGCCGGAATCACCAACAACTGGCAAAAACTTCGTTCAGGATGTTTTCGGACGTTGCCTTCCGCTTTGCCTTTGAAAAGCAGCAAGGACGCATTCACGATTGCCCTTGGAAGTTGTTTCTACAACCACCGTGACGGTGGACGGGCTGCAACGGCCTACAAGGCTCTCCATGACCGTGGGTACATGTCCGTCCGACCCGACGTGACTGTGTTGTCTGGAGATCAGGTCTATTTGGATATCGGCTTTGATTCGCTGTCGCTGATACCCCGTGAGATTCGTGAACGTATTGCCAATGACTATGCGCTTCACTGGCAGGCACTTGGTAGTATTCTGAGCCGAGGCGGCACGTGGATGTTACCGGATGATCACGAGTACTGGAACGATTACCCATTCTTTGATTCACCCATTCCGACTCTATTTGCTCTCAGGCTGGATCATGTGAGAAAGACTTGGAAGCAAGCCGCCTACGATGCCGTGAAGAACATTCAGCGTTCCCCAGTGGTCGAATCGTTCACACTTGGAGAAGATCTTTCTGTGTGTTTTGCCGACTTGCGCTCGTATCGCTCGGACGATAAGTTCCTTCCTGATACTGACTTTAAGAAGCTGCTTCATTGGGCGAGTCACCGTTCGTGCCCGGGAGTGCTTGTTATCCCGCAACCTTTGATTGTGGAGACTAATGAAGTTGAGAGGAATCTGAGGAGTTACAGACGCCAGTATGCTGAATTACTTGGTGCTCTAGGTGCCGTTTCCCACGATGTCGTTATCCTTAGCGGCGATGTGCACTTCGGTCGCATTGCCAGTGTCTCGATTGGAACTAGTGGGACACGAATGATCGAGATCATTTCTTCACCTCTGTCAAATTTGACCGGACTCGGCGGAATTGCTACCAATGTGGCCACCGATGGACCAGCCAAATTCCCCCCTGTTGAGGCTGCCAGTGATTTGGATTGGCCGCGTCGCGAAGTTGACTATTTCAAGGATGAAAAGGGCTGGGGGCGCTTCTTCGTCCAATTTCAACGGGGACGTTTGTTTTCGGCGTACCCAAAAGCTAGGACCCGGGAACACTTCATGACTGTAAGCTTTTGCCTCCATCCCGACCGGGGAGGTGTCGAATTGACAGCCAATGCATGGCTTGTGCGCGAGCGAACGGGAAAACGATACTTGCCGGCCAGGAGCTTCACCAGACCGTTCCGCACCATCCTGAAGTAATTACTAAGCGCTCACTATTAAGTGTAATTGAGTGGTTAATGTCCGGCGGGTAAAGTGATGGTGACCGACAGAGTGGGTTTGCTTGAATAATCCGGTACGGAAAATCATGGAAAGCCAAGATGATTTTACATCTACGAAAGTACTGGAAAGGTACTGGAATTATACAATTGAGGTGTAGCAATCCTTCAAAGATTTTAGTTAACCAAGGTCAACGGACGGGAATTGAGAAGTAGACTCTGTCCAGTTTTTGGGTTCCACTTCTCTTATCTAGAATTATGCAAAAAATGCGACTGCCCTATTAAGGTTGTATTCCGGTTGTATTGTGCTTGGAAACCATGCTGAGTTAGAGCCTATAGACACGCAGGTCTCAGATAAAGGTGGAGAAAGGCAATTGGTACTAAATCATGTTCAAACATTAGAGAGACTTGGCGCGCATTTAACATTCCTTTGATAGTTTCGTTGACTTAAGATTCGAGTATTTTAACATGAAGGGTATGAGCTTAAAAACGTGGATTAGATTCATCATTTATGGCGTGTTTTTTTATGGCGTATTCATGATCTCTGCAGCCATTACTGCGGAAGAAGACGGGGTAATGGCTGAGTGTGAAAATTTCACGCCTTTCGGGCAGCCGACTCATATGAGCCTAGGTTATGAAGTTGGTCTCACTAACGTTCCGGAGTGGACGGTTATTTGTCATATGGGTCAGGTAGTTGCTTTTAACCCGGAACGCAATGTATCAGATTGGGTGGCGTTTAGTCTGCGACGGGAAGATCTTCTCAATCCAGTCGTCGAGCGAAAAGACAGGTTTCATCCTGATCCCAAAGTTCCCAAGCAGAACCAAGTTGTTCATGATGATTATACGAAAACGGGATATGACCGGGGACACTTGGCTCCAGCGGCATCAATGAAGTGGTCTGAAGAGGCTATGGACGACAGTTTCTTTATGACCAACATTGCGCCACAAGTGGGGGTTGGATTTAATCAGCACATCTGGAAAGCGTTAGAGCGCAAGATGCGTCAGTGGGCTTGTGTACGAGGGGCTTTGTATGTTGTTACGGGTCCGCTTTACGAGGAAAAACCAATCAAAAAGCTTGTTCGAGATAAAGATGGGGATGAAGTTGATGACAACGGGATTCTGGTACACGTGCCGACTCATTTTTTCAAGTTTGCAATAGATCCGAAGACCATGGAGTCGATAGCATTTATTCTTCCGAATCGCAAGTTAAAGACTAAAGATTTACCGAAATACCTGACCAGCATCGACAATATCGAAACCCGTGCCCGTCTTGATGCCTTAACGGCTCTCTCGGACGATGTTGAGTATATAATCGAAAGTCGTGTACAGCCACATTTATGGGAGGAACCTGATAATGAGTGCAGAGAACTCAGATAAGGATAAAATTAAAGAGGAGAATATGTCTTCTTCTAATATGGACGAGCTCGAAATCGAAAAGGAGCAAAGGCGAAGTAAGGTACGTATATATGTTACTTATGCGTCAATTGGAACGTATTTGATTCTGGCTTCAATTGTAATCGGTTGGCTTATGTGGGCGGGGCGCTACGAGGTGGCAATAGGAGTGCTTGGCGGTGTTGCGGGCTTGGCGGGTTCGATCACAGGGTTCTGGTTCGGTGCAAGAAAGCCGGCCGATCCTAATAAAAACGGACCGAAAAAGAGTTAATCCCTTAACCCCATATTGTTCATGGCAGGGAGGTTTTTTGGCCGAAAACTCGAATTTCACCCGTTTTTGACCCGGTCGAAAAGCTCACTTTCACAGCTTATGGATTATGATGGCCAATCCAGGCGATAAAACCGGACTCCACCACAGTTTCTGAGGGATTCCGTACGTTATCACCATTGAGTTAGACTCAGTTGTTTATCACAATGATTTTTTAATACCGGAATAGAGAGGAGAACCTTGATATTCACGGAAAAATCAAAAATATCAAAGCGGTGATGATACAAGAAGGCCGGGACTGAATCTACGAAAGATTTTGAGCATCATTGATTTTTTCTCAGTAGATCAGCTATCTCACTAGCGATTTCTTCAACTGTATGTATTGCCGTACTTCGAGCTACTTTATCAGCAAGGGATGGACTATAGTCAATGACTTGCTGCTTTGTAATATTGTGCCAAATGGGAAGAAGAACTTGTTCACCCGAAACGGTTTTTGAGACTATTCCATCAAGTTCATAATTAGTCCATCCTTTGTCGATGAACGAAGGAGACAGCACGACTAAGCCAACACGACTGTTAGCTAAGCCCTTATCAATTTTCTGCCTTAAGCTGTCACCAATCTTCAACGTCATCTCGTCATACCATACTTTTAACCCTTTTCTGATTAGAGCGTTTGCCAATGGTCTAACGATATCTTCTTTGTCTTCAGATGCGTGGGAGATAAAAACATCATATGTTTCTCCGCTTGTTTTTGTGGGAGTCGGTACGTCATCCCTAACGAGACCTGGCACTTGCGATAGAGGCTTTTCCTTTATTTCCGGTAGAGCACCGGGGAGAATTCTAACAGACGCTTTCGTGCTCCCCTTTAAACCCTGCATATCAACTGCTAGATGCCAATGGCCTGAACTGGGAATCTGTATATTAATCGGCGAGCGCTTTGCTAGTCCCCCGTGAAACGTATGTTTCCACCCATTTTTGTAGTTATTGAAGTTAGAGGTGTTCATTAAACGAACATTTGCGGCCCTAGTTAAGGTAACTTCTACAATCTCTCCGCGACGACGATTCCCGAGATCGGTATGTATAAATTTCATTCAGAAGTCTCCTGTTAAGCACCAGATTTCTTTGTATTTATGATTATGTTGCTTATCAATCCATGGGTTCTCAGTTGAGCTCAAGAAAGCGAAGGCATTCTTGCTGTAACTATAATCAATTTGCTGTTTGTCCATCTTTATTGCATGAGGTGTGTGTGACAACCGAAAACAAAGCCCACCCCACCGTTCTTAAGTCAGGTCCGAGCCGCCGTCTCCTATAACGTTAAGAAGCTGCCGTCTTATCTCTCTCGCCCCCGCCGCGAGATTGACGGTGGCGAACCGTATTTTATGACCCTGTATCACCACCGCTTCGTTTATCATCGCGCCCCCGACGGAAGGGTGAAGCAGAATTCCCTCCGAAACGTTCGCAAACGGTCTGCCGCCCCCTTCCTGGGATCTCAGGTAGGCGTAAATCTGGTATATGTAATTGCTGCGCAGGGTCTCTTCCCTGTACCTCCCCGCCGTGACTATTGAAGTGAACTTCGTGTCTATGACGACGCGGCGTCCGCGCCCCGCGTGCTCAAGCACGATGTCGGTCTTCATGGAGGGAAGAATCCGTCGGATGCCGGGGGTTTCCTTCTCCGTCGGCCAGCGGAGGGTTTCTCCCGGGCGGACTCTCCAACCCTTGCCGGAAAGAACCACCTCGTAGAACCCGGCCACCGCCTTTTCGTAAAGGTTTCTTATCCAGCGCTTATTCTCGCGCTCCGGAAGAAATGGAAGAGCGGCCCCGCTCGCCTCGGAAGGAAGCGCGAGGCTAAACGCAAGTTGGGCCGCAAAAACCATCCGCCGGTCATCCGTGTCGTGCCGACCGAACCTGTAAACTGAAACCTCGCCCCGCCCCGGTCTTTCCCCGGCAACGCCGAGTTGTCTTAGGGTCGCCCCAAGCGACCTGCATTCGCGCGCAAGTTCCCTGTCGTGCACAACCCCGGCTATTCTTTCAAGGGCCGCGCGAACAAACCGGTTCCGCGGAGTGTCAACCGTCATCTCCTCAAAACGACACGCGATCTTGGCACGTTCGAGCAGACGACCGCGTTCAGTCCTCAGCAGGTCTATTCTGCCACGCACGCGTCTCAGGACGGCCTCCCGCCTCCAGTACCCGAAGCTGAGATTGCGCTTGATGCGCCGCGAGACTTCCCGCGTCAGTATCTCCGCCACGAGATCAGGGATGTCATCAGGGCTCTCCTCGACGGCTCTTCTGTCCTTGGTGTCAAGGTAGCGCAGCAGCCGGGACGCGTAAAGCATGAGAAGCCAGACATTGCGCACGGGAATGCGGTCGATTAGGCTCGCTTCCCTTGGGTTTTCCCCCGCATGCTCCTGTGCCGGAACATTCACGGTCAGTCTCCTTCAAGAAGGTCCTTCACGGCTTCCCTGGCCCTTTCAGAATTGTCGAACCAGTACTCCTCGAGAAGGGGAGAGATCTCCGTAGTCACTACCCGACGGAACCACTCCTTGGGATCTTCGACTCTGCGACCCGGTGTGACGTAGCTGTGGCCGATCCGGAACTGGGGGCCAAGGCCCGGGTCGTCCGATATCCGACGGTTAAGTGAAGCGACCCGCTGGCGGATTCTGTCAAGAACCGCGTAATCGATGCCGCATTTCTCATTGCACCACTTACGCCAGCGCTCGTTCAGCAGGGGTTCCAGGTCAATGAACGCGAAACGCCTCCTGAGTGCGAAATCTACTAGGGCGAGGGAACGGTCGGCTATGTTCATGGTTCCTATGACATAGAGGTTCTCGGGGAGAAACACCCTCTCGCCGCCGTCTCTGGGATAGGAAAGCGCGAGGGCGGACTCCCGGGTTCTTTTGTCCGCTTCGAGAAGAGTCAGCAGCTCGCCGAAAATCTGGGCCGGGTTCCCTCTGTTTATTTCCTCTATGACGACGACATGGCTTTTTTGTGGAGACCGTCTGGCGGTCTCCATCATTTCCAGAAACGTGCCATCGACCAGCCCGAGATTTCCGTCGCCCGAGGGGCGCCATCCCCGCACGAAGTCTTCGTATGAAAGGTTGGGATGAAACTGTACGGCACGGACATGGTTCTCGGCGCGAAACCCCACAAGGGCGAACGCGAGCTTTTTCGCAAGCCAAGTCTTTCCCGTGCCGGGTGGGCCCTGCAGGACTATGTTTTTCTTGTTCTTTAGGATCTCCAGAATCTCTTCAAGCCCTGAGCGCTCAAGGAAACAGCCATCTTCCATTATGTCGTCAACGGAATAACGGGGCAACTCAGTCTTAGGTTCATGTGGCTGCGGATCTGGTTTCGGCTGAGGTGGCAGCGGCTCGTTTTCCCACGCGGCCAAGCTGAGTTCGGGAAATGAATGAACCGGGCAGTCCTTTTCCTTGAACCTAGCCTTGAGCGCGTCAGTGATTTCCAGGTATCCGGCCGCGTCGGGAACATTTTGAGGAACCGGAATGTCGAGCTTCCCAGCGATATATTCTCGCGAGTTCTCATCCAGCGTCGGGAAACTCCGAGGCCGGATCCAGTAAAGTCCCATAGTCAGATTCCAGGCTACGTTTTTAACCCGCAAGGCATCGTTGTAGGCATTTATGAACGCAACCTTGTTTTCTTCATCGTCAGATTCCGCAAGACTTATCGCACGTTCAAAAATTTCCCAGAGCTTGTTGATGTCATCACGTCCGCGGTCTTTTTCAAAGCCGAAAAACCACGATTTTGCGGCGTAAAGAAGAGGTATTCCCGTTTCATCGGGGGCGGGGAAATCCGGCCACGGTTCGGGAACTCCGAAAGATTCGGCAAACGCGTGGGCAATAATTTTTCTGTTGGCAGGTTTAATGCTCCTGCTGAAAGTTCCCATGGAAGTAAAGGGGCAGATGTCTTTTAAAGGCCCTTTGGATCCGTCTGCGCGTATGTCCTCAAGATTCGTAAACGGGACGTCGTCCTTATCCATACGGGACTTAACGGCGAATATTCTGGCGAGAAGCTCTTTTCTTTTGTCTGCGAAATCAAGCAGCTTGTTAGCGAGGGCCTCATAAAACGGTATCCACTCAAAGCGCACCGGTTCCACGGCGCCGGGGTCGGAACCGTTCCCGAGAACCGCGCGCACGCGGGTAACGGCGTTGTTTCGTATGACCTCGAAAAGCGTTCCTGACGAGTCAAAAGATCCAAGCAGGTCTTCCTTGAAAACATCGCGCGGCACCGGTTCCTCGTTCCACCTGACCCGGCGCGAGTGTCTGAGCTCGGAACTAGGGTCAAAACGGTATTCTCCGTCCACCTCGCCAATGAAGACGCCCTTTTTTCTTTTGCCGGGCATGACCACCAAATCTCCCGCCCGGATATCGTTCACGAAACGATAAAGCTGGGTGGCCCATTTACTAAGCCTTCCCTTAGGGGAGTCGGGATACGTTTTTCTGAGACCCTCAAATATTGCGTCTCGGTCTTTGAAGCCCCGCAGGTCTCCTATGGTTTCCCAGCCGACAAACATTTCATTCCGCTCAAGGGCGGGTGCCTCGAATTCGCCTTTCCTGCCGCTTCGCACAATCCAAAGTCTCGTCATGGCAACACCTCTTTTTTCATATCGTTAGTTACTCCTGCCGTGCTTCCGATTCACATACTACTATCGGTTGCGGCAGCCCCTGCGCTCTGATGCTGTCAGCCAGTTCTTCAATGTCCCTGCCGGCTTACGACATGCGGGTCGATCCCTTTCCTGTCATGAGATCATCCAGAGGCAATTCTCCGTATTCGGCTATTCTCAGCATATATGTTTCCCACTTTCCCAAGCGGTTTAAACAAATTGGCGGATTTCTCGAAAAAACTCACGTCAATCGGAATCTGCCGCGTCAACCATGACAACCCATTCGCTTAATGGCCGGGAATATGACTTGCTCTCTGCGGATTACAGTCCTGTAGACAGAACTATCAAGAATATGGGTTGAGGAATATAATCTTTTTCCACACAACGGAGAGCGCCATCTTTTGCTAAATACACTTAACCTGTTGTCCAAATTCCGGGGTCCATCTTTAATAATATACCTAGGACAAAACGGTTGGGTAAAATAGCATACAAGTTCTTTGAGGAAAATTGGATGACGAAGCACCCAATTCCAGGCCATGGGGTAAGGGGTTCGCATAAACTTAAAACCGGCGATGCCGCGCAGAAGCCGCGCGGCAAAGCTGGAATCTTCAAGCCTTCCTGTCTTTCGCTTGACCTTGAAGTCGGAAAAAAGAACAACCGGATTCATGCCTTCGCGGCGGTGCGTCCGGATACGGGAGAACTTCTGGTTTTCCCCGACGGCAATTTACAGGCGAAACTGGCAAGATTGGACGATCTTGCCGATGGAGCATCCTTTCTTTTGGGCCACAACCTGATCAATTTTGATCTACCTCACCTTGCCGCCGCAAAACCCGATCTGCGGCTGTTAAAACTTCCTTCGGTTGATACGCTTTGGTTAAGTCCTCTGGCGTTTCCCCGCAACCCCTATCACAAGCTCGTAAAGCACTATCAGGACGCTGGGCTAAAAAGCGGGCAAAGAAACAACCCGGAGCTTGACGCCCGAATCACGCTTGAACTTTTCAACGACGAATGGAAGGCACTGCGAAAAGCCCCGAAAGACCTGCTTTTGGCGTGGCACTGGCTTACCACCGCGGAAGAAAAGATGGCTGGTTTTGATGTGTTTTTCTCCGATCTTAGGAATTCGCGACGTCCTTCGGACACAGAAGCCCACTTGGTGATACACGAACTGCTGAAAGGCAATGCCTGCCGGACCCACGCCCGCGATATCATAAAAGACATCCACCGCTCCGGCTGGGCTTTTGCCTACGCTTTGGCATGGCTTTCTGTGTCCGGGGGCAACTCCGTAATGCCGCCTTGGGTTCGCCACCGGTTTCCAGAGGTGGGGAGGTTTGTTCGCCGGTTGCGTGATGCGGCCTGTGTTGATTCCGCGTGCGCTTGGTGCCGGGAAAGACACGACGCCCGAAAGGAACTTGCCCGCTGGTTCGGTTTTAGCGATTTCCGTCCGGAACCGTCTTGTGACGACGGTACTCCAATGCAGCAATCCATAGTTGAGACAGCAATGGCGGGTGACCATGTTCTGGGCATTATGCCCACGGGTGCGGGCAAGTCGCTTTGCTATCAGGTTCCCGCTCTTTCGCGCTACGAAAAGACCGGTGCTCTAACGGTTGTCATCTCCCCCCTAGTCGCGCTCATGGCGGACCAGGTGGTGGGACTTGAGGCCAGTGGAATCAGCTCGTGCGTGACCATAAACGGTTTGCTGTCCATGCCCGAGCGGGCAGAAGCTCTTGACCGGGTAAGACTCGGAGACGCGAGCATACTCATTATCTCGCCTGAGCAGCTCCGAAACCGTTCTCTGCGGCGGGTGCTTGACCAGCGGGAGATCGGCGCGTGGGTAATGGATGAGGCACATTGCCTCTCGAGGTGGGGGCATGATTTCCGCCCCGACTACCGTTATGTGGGACGTTTCATCCGTAAAAGGGCGGGAGAGGAACCGATACCGCCCGTGCTTTGTCTTACCGCGACCGCGAAGCCCGACGTTATAGAGGAAATCACTCTTTATTTTCAGGAAAAGCTGGGCGTTGAGCTAGATGTTTTTAACGGCGGAGCCCATCGTCCCAACCTTATGTTTGAAGTTGTACCGACGAGCGAGGCGGAGAAATTCTCGCATATACATCAGATTGTTGAAGAGATTCTTCCGGCAAATGCTCCCGGAGGGGCTATTGTGTATTGCGCGACCCGCGCGCAGAGCGAAGAAGTAGCAACGTTTCTTGCGAATAAAGGTCTTGAGGCGGGCTACTTTCACGCCGGATTGCCGCCTGAAACCAAAAAAAACGTGCAGCAGAGCTTTATTGAAGGCCGTTTGCGCGTTATTGCGGCCACAAACGCCTTTGGCATGGGTATCGATAAACCCGACGTGCGGCTTGTTGTTCACGCGGATATGCCGGGTTCGCTTGAGAATTACCTGCAGGAAGCGGGGAGGGCCGGGCGGGATCAGCAGCCGGCGCGCTGCGTGATGCTCTACGCCAAGGAAGACGTGGAGAGACAGTTCGGAATGTCTGCGCGCTCGCGGCTCACTCGCGGTGAGATTCACGGCATTCTGAGAGCCCTGCGCAGACTGGATCGAAAGAAACGTCTTGGCGGTGAGGTCGTGGCCACTGCCGGCGAGATACTGATTGAAGATGAGGATCATGAGTTTATGAGAGACTCCGCTACCGACGATACCCGGGTACGAACGGCTGTCTCCTGGCTTGAAGAAGCCATACTGCTGACCCGGGAGGAGAATCTGATTAACGTGTTTCCCTCATCTCTTCAGGTTGACTCGGTGAAGGAGGCATCTGACAGGCTGGAAAAAAGATCCGTTGCTCCTGCGTATGGCCGTCAGTTGATGTCAATTGTTGAGGCGATAATGGATGCCGATATGGATGAAGGTATTTCCACTGACCAGCTTATGTACGTATCGGGTCTCGGTGCCGAGGGCGTGCGTGCCGCTCTTTACGACCTTGAGAATTTAGGCATAGCCAGCAATGACGTCACGCTGACCGCCTTTGTGCATTCAGGAGTAAAACACTCATCAGGCAACCGCTTTAAGGAAACGGAGGATCTGGAAATTGCCCTTATAAAATATATGCGTGAAACGCAACCAGGCCTTAAGAAGGGAGAGAGATTTACGCTGCTTTTGCGGGTAGTGGCCCAGAAACTCAGGGAACAGGGTTTGGTAAATCCATTGCCGCAAAGGCTGTTAAGGTTGCTGCGAAGCATAGCTTATGACGGGCGGGGCGAAGGAGGGGACGCGGGCAGCCTAGGAGTGCGAAACCACGACGGGGACACAGTACGGGTGACGCTTCGGCGGGAATGGGACGCGTTAGAGGAAACCGCGAAGATCCGGCGCGCCGCGGCTAATCTGCTGCTGGGTCACCTGCTTGCTTGCGTGCCGGAGGGAACTAGGGGAACGGACCTTATGGTTGATACAACTCTTGGCAAACTGTTAAGAGTTGTTACCTCTGACATGGTTTTAAGTAGCAAAATCAAAGATCCCGTCAGATTGCAGAACCGCGCCCTGCTGTGGCTGCACGAACAGGAAATCATCCGTCTTAACAAGGGACTTACGGTGTTTCGCACGGCCATGACTATACGTTTAGAACAGGAAAAACGGGGTTTCGCCAAAGTTGATTTTGAACCGCTTGCCATTTATTACAGGGGACAGGTTCTGCAGATACATATAATGGCTGAATTCGCGCGCAGGGGAATTGGGGCCATGTCCGAGGCCATGAGGCTGGTCCTTGATTACTTCGAACTGAAACAGGAGGATTTTCTTCGCCGCTGGCTGCCTGATCGGCAAACTGAACTTGCAAGAGAAACTACGGCTGAATCGTGGCGGGCAATAGTGGAGAGTCTTAACAATCCGGTTCAGCAGCGCATCGTTGCTGACCATCGGGAACAGACAAACGTGCTGGTGCTCGCCGGTCCCGGCTCCGGCAAGACGCGGGTACTTGTGCATCGCATCGCCTATCTGGTACGTGCCAGGCGGGAAAATCCCCGCAGCATCATGGCCCTTGTATACAACCGCCATGCGGCAGTCGACATCCGCCGCCGCCTCAGGGACCTGATCGGTAACGATGCCTCGGGAGTAATGGTGTTTACCTGTCACGCTCTGGCTATGCGTCTGGTTGGCGCCAGCTTCGCCGAGACAGCGGAAAATCCGGACAACGAATTTTTCCGGAAAATATTACGCCAAGCGGTAGCCTTGCTGCACGGCGAGGGTGCGCCTCCGGAAGAATCGGATGAGCAGCGCGAACGGTTGCTTGCCGGTTTTCGCTGGATACTGGTTGATGAATATCAGGACATCGGACCGGATGAGTATGAGTTGATATCAGCTCTGGCAGGGAGGACGCTTGAGGAAGAGGAGGGCAGACTCACGTTGTTCGCGGTAGGAGACGATGATCAGAACATCTACGCTTTTAACGGCGCTTCGGTAGAGTTTATCCGCCGTTTTGAGGCAGACTACAAATCCCGCCCCGCTTTTCTGATTGAAAACTACCGTTCTACCAGTCACATAATCGCGGCGGCAAACGCTGTTATTGAGTCGGCGCGGGAACGTATGAAGGTTGAAAATCCCATCCGCATTAACCGCGCGCGTTCAAAGGGAGCGTGGGGTGGCGAATGGGAGAGACTGGATCCGGTAGCGCGGGGCAGAGTCCAGATTTTGCCCGCGGGTCGTGATACGATCTCGCAGGCACAGACCACGATGGTAGAACTCCAGCGCCTTGGGAGTCTTTCATCGGACTGGGACTGGTCTGAGTGCGCCGTGATTGCGCGCAAATGGGAAGATTTGGTTCCCGTGCGTTCTTTCTGCGAAATCCAAGGCATCCCCGTACAGATGGGGAACGAGGAAATCCCGAGTTTCTGGCGTTTGCGGGAAACCCGGATGTTTGTAAAATGGTTGCGCGGGCGGGAACCCGGTATTGTCGGTGGCGCGGATCTTGCTGGCTGGTTGGATACTCAAGCACCCGGTTACTGGAACGACTTGTTGCGACAAGCTATCGAGGAGTACGCGCTTGAAACCGGCAGCGTGGAGACGCCTGTGGTTCACTTCATTGAATGGCTGGCCGAATGGGGTCGCCAGATCCGCCGCCGCCAGCGAGGGCTTCTGCTGCTTACCGCGCACAGTGCCAAGGGACTTGAGTTTGATCATGTGGTTGTGCTTGACGGCGATTGGAATCAACCCGGCGGCGGCAACGATGCGGATGAGCAGCGCAGGTTGTATTATGTAGCTATGACACGCGCGAAAAAGACTCTGGCGCTCGCGCGCTTTGAGGAACCCAATCAGCTACAGAACGCGTTGCTTGGCAACACCTCAGTGATGCTCCGCGAGAGGATTGGGCTCTCGGATGAATCCGCGGAGCTTAAAAACCGTTTTAACAGGCTCAGTCTTCGCGATGTATATTTGGGTTTTGCCGGGTCTCAAAGTGCCCGCCATCCCCTGCACCGCTCCATTTCCGCGCTGTCTCCCGGAGATCCTCTGGGAACGCGGGTTGTGAATGGGCGCTGGGAGTTGCTTGACCGCTCAGGGACGGTAGTGGGACAGCTTGCCAAGAAATTTGAACCTCCATCCGGGATGCGATGTGATTCCGCAACGGTTTTCGCCATCGTTACTTGGAACCGTGATGCTTCGGAACCCCGATATCGGGACGGTATAAAGTGTGATGAGTGGGAGGTAGTGGTGCCGGAACTGGTGTTTGAACCGGCTGACCGGGTTTCTGGTTAATGAGCCTTTCCAAACGGATATGCAGGTTTTTGGCATCAACATAACGACTGTTTGAAGGTCGTGTGAAAATAACTCGGCAAGGACACCTTAGCCTGGAAACCGCAAGTCGGGCTTAATCCGGGGCACCTTGGCGGGATTCAACTCAGTATTGTTGTGGAGCGAAACTACTTGATCACCGGCCTGTAATCTTTGGGGTCTATACATTCGTCGTACGTCTTTTTATCTATTTTTATCCAGTCGGTGGATAACATCTTAAATCTTTCGCAAATTTGACTCCACAAAGATCAGCGGGAAGGCGCTTTGTCTTAAGTACGTTTTTCAAGGAGTCCATCTGATAACGTCTCAAACAACCAGGTTCTTTACTTCTTGGTGTAAGGTAAAGAATATGCTATTCTTACCATCAACAGCTTTGTAAAGAGGTGCAAGATGCCAAAAGTCAGCCGTAAAAGACAAATCACGCTCCCGGCCAGCCAATGCGATCAACTTGGCATTAGGCCCGGCGATTATATTGAAACCTTTGTTGCTGATGGCCGCTTGACCATCGTTAAGAAGGTGGAAGGGGCCGCCCAGGGCCTGCTGCGGCACGTTAAGGGCGATCCTTCAGTAACAGATCAGGAATCTCTGGAAGACACCTTGGCTTCGTGATTGCGGTCGATACCAATGTGCTGTTGCGTTATCTGCTGAATGATGATGTGGCGCAGGCCGATATAGCGGCCAGTCTGATCAAAGGCAGCGATATGGTTCTGATAACCGATGTGGTGCTGGTAGAAACCCTTTGGACGTTAAGCGGGAAGAAGTACAGTCTTAACAGAGATCAACTGGCTGGAGTGGTTCATGCGTTATTTGAGGAGCCGAATATACGCTTTGAAGACGGGCCGGCTGTATGGATGGCTTTAAATGGCTATCGAGAATCTGACGGGGCTGATTTTGCGGATGCTCTGATCATAAACAAGGCCCGTGCAGTAGCCAAAGCACAGGGCCGGTCATTTTCCGGTTCCTATACCTTTGATAAAGCCGCCCAGAAGCTGCAAGGGGCAAAAACACTATAGAACGGTCTAAATTTTCGGGTCCACTTCCCCCTTGCTTATTCCAATTAATTCGGAATCAGTGTCCGAATTCGCTCGGAATTGGTGTCCATTTTTATCGGAATAAGCAGATGTTATATGTAGCGGCCTTGCCAACAATTGTTACCGAAACTTTCCTAATAAAAGACATCCCCATTTAGATAATCGCGATAGGGACAATTTTATGGGTCTTCCTTATGTGGATGATTGTTAAATTAAGCAAGAATCCGTATTCAAAACTTGTCGCCATTGCTGCTAAGCGGGAGGATATTAATACTTTAGGAGATGTGAAGCCAAGCAATATAAAGAAATCGGTATCCATTGTGTTCGACCTCCCCAGCTCAACACCTTGCAATTTCGGAGTTTATCTCCTAAAATACACACATGTTGGAAAGATGGATTGCGGAAAAACTTGAAAAAGCCATAAAGCGCGTCCCCGCGGTCGCGCTTCTCGGACCGCGTCAAGTTGGTAAAACGACATTGGCGCGGGAAATTGCCAAGAAGCGAAATTCAATCTATCTGGATCTGGAGTCACCGGAAGACCTGCTGAGGCTGCGCGACCCTCTTTCTTTCCTGTCCGGGAACAGTGACAAGCTGGTTATCCTGGACGAGATACAGCGCGCCCCCGATTTATTCATGACCCTGCGCGGCCTGATTGATGAGAATCGCCGGGCTGGCAAAAAAGCCGAGCAGTTCCTGCTGCTCGGTCCCGCAACGATGGACTTGCTTCGTCAATCTTCAGAAAGTCTGGCCGGACGCATCCGTTATATAAGTATGAGCGGCTTGAACATTCTGGAGGTACCTCACTTCGGACCGAACGATGTTCATAAACTGTGGCTTAGGGGCGGTTTTCCTGACAGCTATCTGGCATCATCAGACGCTGAGAGCATGCAATGGGTTGAAATGCTTATCCGTACGTATCTGGAGCGGGATGTCCCGCAGATGGGATTCCGCGTGCCCGCCAGTCGATTAAGGCGACTTTGGACCATGCTGGCCCATCTGCAAGGGGAAACGCTTAATTATTCAAAACTGGGCGGCAATCTGGAAGTTGACGGGAAAACCGTTACCCATCATCTGGATATCCTCGTTGACCTTCTGCTCGTACGGCGACTGGACCCATGGTATGGGAACGTTAAGAAGCGACTGGTCAAATCGCCTCGATTCTATATTCGGGATAACGGCATCCTGCACAGGCTGCTTGGTATCGCCGATTATGACGCGTTGCTTTCCAATCCTGTTCTCGGAAAAAGCTGGGAAGGTTTTGTGATTGAAAACATAGTCTCGGTCTTGCCAAACAGCGTCGAGTCTTACTACTACCGCACATCGAGCGGGGCGGAAATAGATCTTATTCTCAGGATATCGAGCAGGGAGCTGTGGGCAATCGGGATCAAATACGGTACCGCGCCCAGAATAAAACCCGGCTTTCATCAAGCATCAGAAGATATCCGCTCCGCTCGAAAATTTGTCGTTTATGGCGGCGATGACGAATTTCAGATTGAAAAAGATACAACGATCATTTCCCTGCCAAGACTGATGGAGAAACTGGACAATCTATAATGAGCCTGAACGATAAGATTCGTTCTGATACCAGAAAGCGGCATCTGCAAAGTCCGTGCATTGTCAAATATGGAGATTGCCTGGTTTTGATAAAACGGGATTAATTCCCTGTGAGTTTGTAGTAGTGGACTATATAATGGAGAAAAGAGCCTGGCTGAAATAACGTTTTGGTCCCTAAAACCGGAGGCTAAATGGAATTTAAACCGCGGAAGGACAATTAACTCAAAAGAAATTGCTCGGAATATGAACCACCTGCAAACCAAAAAATCGAGAAAAGTGGAAAACTTTTTGTGCGGAAAGTAGGTTATATCTCTCGTTCAGGTAATTCGTGACAAGGTTTGTCAACTTAACTTGGTAATACCCTTAGTTCCCGACTGACTGTTTTTCAATTCTTCGTATAACCGGAAATATCTCTCTTCGGCCGGGTAATGATACGACATGCCGTTTTCATTGCAAAACTCGATCTGGTCTTGAATTAATTCCTCAAGCAAGTCCACGGCTTCTTCGAAAGTTTCCCCGTGTCCTAGAATGCTGACTTCCAGTCCGAGAGCGTACCACAGGCCATCTTGCCGGTAACCGACCACCTTTATTGTTTCTTCGTCGAAATCTGTTTCAGCGGTTTGTTCTGCCATTTCGAGTCCCTGTCTGTTTATAATGGCACACAAAGATTTTATCAAGCCGTTGTCGCCCCGCGGGACGCGGGCTTGCTTCTTCCGAGCGGACGCGGATTGACTCAGCTTGAACCCGTTGTTTATGACGAGAAACTTTGTTCTCGCGGGTTGAAGTCAGGAAGCTTTTGGCAAAAAATTTATTGCCGCAAGGGTTTAATACCTTTTGACACCTCGGAAGAGGTGCTGACCGTCAATAAAAAAAGAGCCCCGTTTATTTGAAGGTTCATTAATGCGAACTTCCTCATCGGGCAAAAAATAACCCCGCCGGGCCCTTCCTCACTAAAAGGAAACACGCGACGGGGGGTATATTCAGAAACCGACAAATTTTGTTCAGACCCACCCGAAGTTTTTGCCTGAACTATGGGTGCCATTACAACCCTCATTTTCATCTTTTTCAATGATCGTGGTTTCAGCCAACACAAGAAAAGAAAAAATTCGTTGAAAAAAACGGATCCGCTCCTGTTCACCGCGAACACTTTTGCTTTCCAATTCGTATAAACTTGTAAACTAATTCTAAACTCATAAATCACATGGAGGTGCGTAATGAGAAAAGTATTGCTATTCGGTATATTGGCGGCCCTGTTGGTCGGCACGGCGACTTTTGCCGTGGCTGATGGTAAGAGCGGAGACTGCCCCAGAAAGTATTGTAAAATGTTTGATAAGAAAGACGCAAACTCAGATGGCGTCATCTCAAAGGCCGAGTTTGTGGCCCACGCGGAGAAAAAGTTCGCCAAGATGGACGCTGACGGCAACGGCAGTCTTACCAAGGAAGAAGTAAAGAGCTACTGGGCCGCCAAGAAAGCGAAGTACAAAGACAAGAAAAAAGATTCCGGGCAGTGCGCCGGCAAATAGCGCAGAAACGGCAATAATATCGGTGGCGCTTTGCGGCCACAGTTAAAGGGGAACAAACCGCATGGCAAGAGAGTCACCGGACGACGAAAGCTTGCTTGAACGCATACGGGAAGGCGACAGCCAGGCGTTCGCCATGCTTGTAAGAAGGCATAACGAGAGATATTACCGGCTTGCCCACCGTTACACGGCCAGGCGCGAGGAAGCGGAGGATATAGTGCAGGCGGCATTTATAAAACTGTGGGAGACCCCGGATATATGGGACCCCCGAAGGGAAGCCAAGTTCACCACCTGGTTTTACCGGGTGGTGGTGAATCTCTGTCTTGACAGCAGGAAGAAGCACGGCACGGCGGCAATCCCCGAATCGTTTGAAGTGCGGGATGAAAGCCCTGATTCGGAAAGCGAAGTTGCCGAGAGTGAGGCGAAAGACCTGCTGGCAAGGGAGATCGCCGGGCTGCCGCCAAGGCAGAGAACCGCTTTGATTCTCTGCTTCTATGAGGAACTGAGCCACGAGGATGCCGCGGGAACCATGAACGTAAGCGTCTCGGCGCTTCGCTCTTTGCTTATGAGGGCCAAGGCGACACTCAAACGGGAGATGAGCCGTTATCTTTGAGAGGGCATATGGATAAGGATAGAAAACTTGAGCGGTTAATGCGATCATGTGACGTTCCCCCCGCCCGGGGCGACCTGGCCGAGAGAATCATAAACGCGGCGTCGCAGATCCCGCAGAAACAGGGTGTCTTCAGATGGATTTTCGGGGTGTTCTGGTCGCCCGTTCCAGCTTTCTGCCTCGCCTTGTTTTTGGCAGTCGGGTTTTTGGCGGGCGTGATGAACTACGGCGGGGCGGATTCCCATGCGGCCCCCGACAGCGTCATCGAACAGTTGCTGGGCGAAGAGGAAGGTTTGTTATGAGAAATCCGGCTAGGTTATTCATACTGTTATTGGTTGTCCTCGGCGTTGTTATAATCGGTTTTACCGCAGGACGCGGCTGTGACCGTCATGGAGCGAAGCGGGGAGAAGATATCGTCGCCTTGCTTGACGGGTCCTCCCTTCCGGAAGCAAGGCGCGCCGAGCTTAAGGAAAAACTGCGTGCCGCGCTTCCTGACGCCGAGAGGAAAAAGGCAAAACGGCGGCTGCACAAGGAGACGATTGCTATTCTCGAGGCGGAGCATTTCGATGCCGCGGCTTACAGGGAGAGCATGAATAAGATGCTCGCAGAACGCCAAAGGCGAAAGCAGCGGATTGTTGAAGTTATCGTCGAGATAGCGTCCGAACTTAACCAGGAAGAACGCCAGGCCCTGGCGGATATATTTCGCCGGTCACCCAGGTTAAGACAGCCCGCGCGGACAAATTAAGTCAGACGCAAAAGAGTTCCCCGCTTATCGGCTTTTCTGTTATGCGGACAGATTTAACGCAATGTGTTGAATTTGCCCGCATAAATTATCAGGCTTTAAAAGGCATCCGGAAGTCAAGATATCAACTTCCTGTAAAAAAGGCGACCGTTTGACGCGAGGACAGGGGTCTTCGGCACGCAGGCGACAAAGAGGATTGCCGGCGCTTGGGATTTCCCCGGATTGGGATCAGACTGCTTTTCGCTCCCTCTCGATCCGGTCGTAAGCGTCGTTTATGACCGCTAGGTTCTCGTTTGCCGTGTCAATGAACTCCTGGGGAACTCCCTGGGCGATCAGGGTGTCCGGATGGTGCTCTCGGACGAGTTCGCGGTACTTGCTTTTGAGCTCCTGATCGGAGATGTCCCTCGCCACTCCCAGGACTGTATACGGATCGGGCTTGTCAACGCCGTGTGCGGCGCGGATCCGGCGAAACGCTGCCTCACTCAGCCCGAATATCTCGGCCACGCTCTCAAGATACTCGTTTTCCTTGGGATGGTAGACGTTATCGGCCTTGGCGATGAGAAACAGGCAGTTTAAAAGTTCCTCGAGCACCGCGGGGTTGCCCCTGAACATCTCGGCGAGCTGTTGCGCGTAAGGCTCAAAGCCCTCCGGGTCTTTCTTAGCGATGTTGAAGACGCGGGCGACCTCGGCTTCCTTCACCTCGTTTCTTAGAATGGGATGAAACGTCTTTTGGAAAGCCTCGATTTCCTCTTCCCTCACCACCCCGTCGGCTTTAGCCATCTTGGCCGCAAGCACTATCACCCCGGCCGTGAAGGCAACCTGTTTTCTCGAGCGCGTGTCAGTCGGTCGCTTCCCGGTGTCTACAAACGCGTGGCCCGCCATGGCGCCTAGCAGCGCCCCGATCGGGCCGCCTAGCGCGAACCCTGCCGCGCCGCCTATTATTTTCCCCCATACGCTCATATGATTTTCTCCTCGCAGAAGTGTACCAGAAAAAAACCCCTTCGGAATCGCTCTCGGGGTTCCCGGGCGCAAAAGAGGCTAGGGAATCGCCCGCACCGTCGCCCTCGCCCTGCCTTCCGCCGTGAGTACTAGACGCAGGTGCTCGGGTCCCACGTCAAGGCGCGTTATGCGGACCCGTCTCACTTTGCCCGTAACCAAGACGTTCTCTGATGAAAGCGCCGAAAACGCGTCTTGGGCTCCGTCCCTAAGTTCCTTAAGCTTCGGACCCAAGTCGAAGGGGATTTGCCTTGAGACGGCGTCCAGGAGCAGGGGTTCCGCGGCTTTTCCCGCCATTGAGAAAAGCACGTTTTGCGAATCGACATCAAGCTTTACGTTTTCTAGCGTTATGGTCTGCGCCTTGGCGTTTAGTTTCGGTTCGGCAAGCACGTACAATGTTCCTCTCGCTGTCGTGCCGGAGAGGATGTCCGCCTCCACGGCTACCTTGGTTTCAAGCAGAAGCCCTTCTCCGTACGGGCGAACCCTGATCGCCTTTATCAGAACGGAGACGTTTTTGCCGAAGGACTTGCCGACAACCTCCTCGGCAAGCACTCGCTCAAGCGTTTCGTAATCGATTATGGCGGGCATAACGATTTCGAAGCCTCCCGGCTTTGGCTTTTCTATTAGCAGGGTTTTCGGGAAGGGGCATCGGGGCTGCGTCCGCTCGGTCAGGAGGCGCGTTTTTAGTTCGACTCCAATTGTGGCGCGGATATTTTCGCGGTCGATGCGGATCTGCGCAGCGCGGGCGACGACGGGCTTTGTCTCAAGCCAGAGCCCCGAGTCCTCTCCAAGCGGCGTTGAGCCGCAAAGCCTCCCCCAGCCCTCTCTTGCCGCCTGCTTGAAGAAATCGCTTCGGGCCACGCTTCGGTTAAGTTGCGTGCGAAGTTTATCGGCCGTGATCCCAACTCCGGGGAGTATATGTTCCCTTACGTCAAGGGATCCGATGCGTTTTATCGGGATATCGGCCCTTTGTATATCTATTTTTACCTCTGAGAGGTTAGGGGAGACGCGCCAGTTAGTCTTGAGGGTCGGATGCGCGGTGAGGGAGACGCTTGCAAGTACGTCGCCGCTTGAGCTTACGTCAATTTTTCTTACCAGTTGAAGAACTCCCGTCGCGCGGGCCTCTCCGCTCAGTTCGGTCGCTACGCTTAGCGCTCCGCTTCGGCCCGATACCTGAAGGTCAGAGCGCGCAAGATTCCAGCTTAGCTCGTTTTGGGCGAAACGTCCTCCGAGAGCGTTTTTCTTTAAGCCCGACTCCCGCTTCGGCGTTCTGCGCTCAAGCGCTTCCCCTACCGAAGCTATGGGAACGGAGACCGGGATAGTTGCTCTTGAAAGCCGCTCCGCAAGCGGCTCAAGCGCCGGGGTCTTGGGAGCGGGTCTTTCGGCGTCGAGCCTCGATACGTTCTCCGAGAGGAAAACCCCCGCCGCGAGAATTCCCCCGAGCACTAGAATGCCCAGTATTATCTTTCTCATCTGAAGATATATGGTAAGGGAATTTCTGTGGATTTAAAGACTTTTATTGCATGGGGAGACATTATTTGCCGGAGAGCGGCGGTGACAGAGAAACGAACCTTGATTCACAAAAGATTCAGGACGTTATATATATCCCGGAAAATCAAAAAGCTCGGAATCTCTCGGCAGAGTTAAAGGATGTCTCGGGTGTCCGTTCTTTGTGAGTCCAAGCGTCTTTGGGTTCGCAAGCCAGCCGCTTACGAGTTCGGCCCTCGATTGCTGCAGCCCGTTTTTGAGCGCTCCCCACGCGACCACTGTCAAGTCGCAGCCTGCGACGCAGGACTTGATGAAGGAGTTGTTTTCCGGACCGATTTTGTTCTCGTATGGCGGTTTTCTTAATTCCCGAGGGTCCGTTGCGCGCCAGGCGTAGAGATTGACTGCGTACAGCCCGCCGCATCCACATCTTCGGGCAAAATCAATGCAGCGCCGGATGGTAGGATCGTTATTGTTTTCATCCGCCGTGGAGGGATTCAGCATTATAAAACAGATCTTTTTATCTCCGTCTCCGGTCCTCCTGTAGAGCTGGTATCGGTATTTGCGGTCGGGGGTTATTATGGTTTTCTTGTTCATTCCCGAATTTTTCTTCAAACGGCAAGGAGACATCCGAACCGCAATCAGCGGACCTTGATTTCAACAAGCTCCGCCCCGCGGCCTTCAGACTTCTCAGATCGATTATGCCACGTGATCAGGCGGGAGAGAGGTAGCCCTATAAGCTGATCATATTCTTCCTGCTTTTCGAGGGAGGCGTGCGCGCGCAGGGGCATTATCCGGTCAGGATCCCGCAGCAGCGCCAAGTCGCTTCGCCTTACGTAGACGAGCACGACGATTTTTCCCCAAGACGTTTTGTGGATTTCTACCTCCTGGCTTCCGGGATCATCCCCACGGTTTCCTGCAAGCGGCACAAAATCGATGTGACCCAGTTCCTCAAGACGCGACGGGCTTGCGTATCCGAACACGCCGTCGGGTAGTTGAGAAATTCTGCCGTGGTCTTCAGGCGGGCGCAGTTCGCGGACTCCGGTTTCCAGGCGAATATCTCCCCTGCTGTCTTTAACAATGGCGGGCTCGATTTCGCTCAAAAACGGCTTCGCCAGGATCCCCAATACGAAGAGCACGCAAACAACAAAAACCGCCTTCCACGCTCTGCTTACCATATTCTTGCCCGAGGCCGCCGGAACTTTCTCTCAAGCCGCCCGTTTTTAACCCTGTATTTGTTCACCGCGGTGCGGAAAAAAGATTGATACGTCCTAAAAACAACAAGATAAGAACAGTACGACCTAACCGAGAGTACTACACACGTGTGTTCTTTGTCAACTATTGTGTTTTAACATGGCAAGTAAGAAACACTCCATGAACAAATTTTTTTATCGGTCTTTTTGGTGTCTTTTAAAGATTCAAACCGGATCTGTCGATGACAGTTAAAAAACTTCTTGACAACTTTTTTGGAAATTGTTAATCTGACTGACGAGTCAGTCAGTGGGTGAGGACTATGGTTCAAGCTAGCAGCGTTCCACAGAGAAGCGCGCCGAGCGCGCAGGCGTCCCGGAAATTCAGAAGGCGCGACGAGATACTTAGAACTGCGACCGATCTTTTCTCGGAAAAAAGCTATCACGACGTCACTATGGAAGAGATAGCCGAGGAGATGGGCGTATCGAAGGGCACCATATACAACTATTTCTCCTCAAAAGAAAACCTCTACCTCGAAATCCTGAAGGAAAGCTTCGAGGCCATAGAGGCGCTTCTGCATAAGGAAATAGAAAACCGCGATCCCGCCCCCGCCAAGCTTAAAAAACTGCTTACCACAATATTCACTTTCTACAGGGAGAACCGGAAGGTTCTGCGGATCCTCAGCCGTGATGAGACCCATCTGCTAAAGGAGCACTTCGAGTTAACGGAAAAATGGAGGATGGAACGGCTCAGGCTTTACGAAAAGATAATGGAAAAAGGCATAGACGAAGGAAGCTTCGTGGATCAGAACCCCAAGCTCCGCGCCCTTATGCTCTACGGAGCAGTGGGGGCGGTGATGGTTCACCACGATTTCTCGATGGACCCGGGGAGGGTGGCCGACGCGGTTTTCTCCCAGCTTGCTTCGGGGCTGCTTGTAAACAAGGAATCTTAAAGTTTTTTCGAAACATACTTAAGGAGGACGTAAGTTATGTCGTATGGATACAGTTCGCGGACCAACCACTTTGTTCCGCCGAAACAGTGGGACAGCATGAGGGTCGCCAGGGAGATTGAGAGAAAGACGGGACAGAAGATCATTCACTTTGAAAAAGGTGATTATCAGGGACCCGATTTCGATACGCCGGAGCATATTCTTGACGCTACGGAGCAGGCGCTTAGAGACGGTTACGTAAGGTACGATCCCGGACCGGGACTTCCGGAGCTCAGGGAAGCCATTGCGGAGAAGATGCAAAAGCGGGGAAGACCCACCGAGCCCGATGAGGTCATAGTGACGGCGGGAGCGAAGCACTCCCTTACGATGAACCTCCTTACCTTTCTTGAGGACGGGGACGAGGTGATATTCCCGAACCCGGGATATCCCCCTGACGAGGTATGGGCCAAGTACGCAAACGCCGTGGTAAAGCACACTCCGCTAACGAAACCCGACTGGCAGTTCGATGTTGAGCGGCTTGAGGAGCTTATCACCCCCAAGACCAAGCTTGTGATCATAAACACCCCCCAGAGACCTAACGGTCACCTGGTGGAAAACCCCCAGGAGATAGCCGACATGCTTGAGCGCCATCCCCATGTGCTGATCATATCGGACGAGATATTCTCCCAGGTCACCTTCGGAAAGCCCCATATCTCCATATCTTCAATAGAGAGCATACGCGACAGGGTGATCTGCATAGACACGTTCTCAAAGACATGGGCTATGACGGGGTGGAGAATAGGGTGGACAGTGGCCCCGAAGCCCGTTATCGACAAGCTCTCGATATTCCTTCAGGACTCGATCACGAACGTGGCGGCGTTCATACAGAAAGCCGCGCACGCCGCTCTCACGGGACCGCAGGGCTGGGTCGATAACAAGCTCGTTCTTCTTGAGCAGAAAAGGGACCGCATGGTCGCCGGACTGAACAGCGTTCCCGGCATAACGTGCGATACCCCCGACGGGGCTTTCTACGCCTTTGCCGACATATCCGGCACTGGACTCACTTCCCAGCAGTTCACCGACAGGCTGGTGGAGCGCGCGGCGGTTGCCGTGGTCGCCGGTACTGCGTTTGGAAGCCAGGGAGAGGGTTACGTCAGGGTTACCTACGCGTGCGCGGACGAGGACATAGACGAGGGCATGAAAAGGATGAGGGAGGCGGATCTTTCCTAGGGGCGCCGCTTTCTGATTTGAATGTTTTTTCGCGGGGACGGGGAGAGTTCTTTTAGTCCGGGGAGGATTTTCGGCGATGAGAAGAATTGTTTTCATTCTGGTTGTGTTTTTTCTCGCCGGGTCCGGTTACGCCTTTGACGAAAAACCGAGGACCTACGTCTCCATCTCGCTTGACGAAAGGCGAGAGGGAAGCTACTCATGGGGCGTCGGGACAAGTCCCAACAGTGGCCTGTCCGTTGTTTTCTCAACGACTGACTGCATGCTCCGCGGCGGGCTTAACTGCAAGCTTGCGTACACTTTTTCGTCAAGGTGTGTGGCTCTGGTCCTTAACCCCCCAGGGTTACGGCCACGGAGCGGGCGCGGGAGATTCGATCATGACCGCCAATTCTCAGGCGTACTACCAGTGCGTGCTTAACAGCAATTACTGCTTCATGGTTTTTTCAAGGTGCTACCAGTAATGAGGGGCGGCTGATGCTAATATTAATGCACCTCCTTTTTATCGGCCTCACAGCAGTCGTATTTTTAGCCGCAGACTTGAATTTTAGGTAAGATTATCGCGGTCGTGAAGCGCGGAATTCAGTTCGCGCGAAATGACCGGTACTTTCAATCGAAAAAACTGTTCCGATCTCAGGAAACAGGGATCTGATGCAAGCATGAGTTCAATAGATTCGTTGGCCCTGCCCGTACCCATCGACTCTCTTCTGCGGGGTCATTCCGTGGAATGGGAACGTCTTGAGTTCAAAGCGGGATGGAATGCCGAAGCCGTCCTGCGCACGGTTTGCGCCTTCGCGAACGATTTTCATAATCTCGGTGGCGGTTACATACTGATCGGCATTGATGAAGAGAACGGCCGTCCGAAGCTTCCTCCTAAGGGTATCGCCGAGAGCCGGATTGACTCAATACAGAAGGAAATACTTGAGATGGGGCATTCCGCAATCCGGCCGATGTATCACCCCATCACCGCGCCGCAGCGCGTGGGCGGCAGAACCGTTCTCGTCATCTGGGTTCCCGGAGGCGAAACGAGACCCTACAAGGCAAAAACCGGCCTTTCCGGCAGACCCTCGCAATGGGCCTGGTACATCAGGAAGCAGTCAAGCACCGTGCGCGCCATGGGTGCCGATGAGCGGGAGCTTCTGAGCCTCGCGGCCACCGTGCCTTTTGACGACCGCTACAACCAGAGAGCGTCGATAGATGATTTGTCGTTGAAGCTCGCCGGGGAATTTTTGGCGGAGGTGGGCAGCGGCCTAGCGGACCGGGTCGACGGGGTCGCGATGGAAACCCTCGGGCGCCGGATGAATATCGTGGGCGGCCCGCCCGAATCGGTTTTTCCGAAGAATGTCGGGCTTATGTTCTTTAACGATGACCCTGGATCTTTTTTCCCTGCGACGCAGATTGACGTGGTCTGGTTTCCCGACGGCCCCGGCGGCGACCGTTTCGAGGAAAAGATATTTAAAGGTCCCCTGCCTGAGATGACTCGAGGGGCACTCGAATATATTCAGCGCGGCTACCTCAAGGAAACCGTGGTCAAGCGCCCGGAGCGGGCCGAGGCCGACCGCTTCTGGAACTACCCGTACGCGGCCGTCGAGGAGGCGGTCGTAAACGCCGTTTATCACAGGTCCTACGAAATCCGCGAACCCGTGGAAGTGCGGATAACTCCGGAGGAACTTAGCGTGTTGAGTTACCCGGGACCTGACAGGTCCGTCGAAATCAAGGATCTAAGGGCGGGGAAGGCGGTGAGCCGCCGCTACCGGAACCGCCGGATCGGGGAGTTTCTAAAAGAGCTGAATCTTGCCGAAGGCCGCTCCACCGGCATTCCCAAGATTCTGAAGGCCATGAGCGAAAACGGGTCTCCCGCTCCCGTTTTCGAAACCGATGAAGACCGCAGTTACTTTCTGATCCGCTTCCCCGCACATCCTTCCCTTCCCGGGGGAACCGAGAAGGGACCCCGGGGGCGTGAGGCCCATGACGGGGCCCATGACGGGGCCCATGAGAGATCCGCGGTAGACCTAAGCGCCACGGAACGCCGGATATTGAGTGCCTGCGGAGAAGGCCCGCAAAAGGCGTCCGAGCTTCTTGGGGTTCTCGGCTACAAATCCCGCACGGGGAATTTCAAAAGATCTCTCAAACGCCTTCTGGATTCGCACATTCTGGAAAGAACCTTGGGGAGCGCGCCGCAGAGCAGGAATCAGAGATACCGGCTTACGGAGCTTGGCAAAAAGATGCTGACATCGATTGCCGACCCCGAGCGCTGAGCGGTTCCTTGCGAATTATCGCTTTCAGCCGCCCTTGTTCTCGGCTTTCCTTGTGAAACCACGGTCTGAAAAGACTCGTACTCCGAAGGATCGGTTATGCCTGTTGCAGGAAGCCCGTATTCTTGATTCTAAAGGGAATTTTGTACGCGAGTTTTTTAGCCAAGAAACCCGTCAGAAAACCCTGATTTCCCCCAAGACAAAAAATTGAGGGTATAAATAAATTATATCTTTATTTAAGAATTAATAATTAAACGTTTCCAAGAGGTTGTGTTTTTAATTATATGCAGATAAACTTTTTATTTATTAATATTTAAGATTATAAAGTGAAAGGTTGAAGCCACAAAGACTGTAACCAAAGAGTATCGAAATGAACTTTCCGCAAACACGCGACGGCGGGTCCCGGGCGACCAGGATAAACCGCATACTTGCCAAGACTCCCCCGGGCGTGCCGATGACCAGCGACTGGCTTGCTTCGCAACACGTCTCCCCCCAGTTGCTGCAAAGCTATAAAAACACCGGATGGCTCGAATCTCTGGGGAGAGGGGCCTGGATGCGCGCGGGCTCGGAACCTACCTTGTCGGGATCTATCTACGCCCTGCAGCGGGGGTGGTCAGGAATCGTTTACCCCGCCGCGCGAACGGCGCTGGGTTTTCATGGGCGCCTGCATTTCCTTCCGCTCGGGGAAAACCCCGTTCTCCAGCTCAGCGTGGAATCAAACAGGAAGCTGCCGCTTTGGTTTACCCGCCAGCCGTTTGCTCGGAACCTGCGTACTTTTAATTCTAGCGCCCTGTTCGCCCCGGTGTCGGCGAGCCTGACCGACTGGAATGCGCAAGGATTCTCTCTAAAGGTCAGTTCACCCGAACGCGCCATGCTCGAGTACTGCTACCTGTTGCCTGACCGCGCGGATTTCGAGGAAGCGGGGAGGCTAATGGAAGGTCTGGCGACACTGCGTCCCGAGTTCGTGCAAAGCGTCCTTAATGCCTGCAGATCGGTAAAAGCCAAGCGTTCATTTCTCGCGCTGGCAAGCATAATCGGTCACCAGTGGTACGGGGAGTTGGACTTGGAATCCGTTGAACTGGGTGAAGGACCCCGCAGTTTCGCCGAGGATGGGATTTGGAACTCTGAATTCAAGATAACGGTTCCTGAAATCTGGATGGACTTATGAACGCAATGATCGCTTCCCATGCCCTGATAATTAACGCTACGCTTGTCACCAATAATCAGAAGCATTTCTCTCAGGTGGAAGGTCTCCGGCTAAGTCTCTTTGCCACTACGGCTTTCAAAGGGTGCGCTCGCGGGTTAAATTCATATACGGTTATTGCCGTTTTCATGTGGGTACCACCGAACGGGTAAAAAAATAAAGTGACCAGAAACAAAAACCTTTTTCCGGCTGGAGTTCTGCTTCTTTTGCTTTTTCTTGTCGCATGCGCCAAGGCGCCGATCACCAACAGAACGCAGTTTATAATTCTCCCCCAAGCCTTTGAGATGCAACTCGGCGCAAGCGCGTACCTGAGCATGCTTGAGACCGAGAAGATCTCGCCGAACAGGCACTACGCCCAGGCCGTTAGGAGGGTAGGGCGGCGCATAGCCGCAGTCTCGCACACCCCTAACCTAAGGTGGCGGTACACCGTTTTCGATGACGACAGGCAGGTAAACGCCTTCGCGTTTCCCGGGGGGAAAATCGGGGTCTACACGGGGATGATGCCAGTTGCTAAAACCGACGCGGGACTGGCTACCGTGATGGCCCACGAGGTCGCCCACGCCACGGCGCGCCACGGCGGGGAAAGGATGAGTCTAGGGATTTTGCTCCAGATGGGCTCGGCTGCACTCGCGTCGGCCATGAAGAAAAAGGACAAAAAAACCACGGGCAGGGTTCTTGCGGCCTACGGAGTGGGGACCGCTCTTGTGGTCGCCTTGCCGTTTTCAAGAAAGCAGGAGGGAGAAGCCGACAGGATAGGGCTCATATACATGGCAAAGGCGGGCTATGACCCGCGCGAGGCGGTTTCGTTCTGGGAGAGGATGGGTGTCGCGGGCCGGGGCGCTCCGCCCGAGTTTCTCTCTACACATCCCGGATACAGGACCAGGATAAAAAACCTCCGCAAGTGGATGCCCGAAGCCATGGAATATTACGAAAACAGCCAGAAGGCCCCCAACAACCGCATCAGAATTGCCGAGAAAAAAAAGCGCTCGCGCTAGCGGGCGGCTCTTTTTTCCCTTCGGTTACCCGGGTTTCCCCCGTTTTTTTTTGTTTACCCTTTTTTAATTGCTTCTTAACACGCACTTAACCTTTACGGGTTTTAATTATCCCAACTTGTTTGGTTTGTTCTTCACTACCTTAAGGAGGATTCCCGTAATGAAGAATTTGAGTGTTAGGTCGTGTCTTGCGCTTGCGGTGGTCGTTTGCGCGCTCGCCCTCGCCCCGGTCACAGAAGCCCAGACAGTTAAGGTTGACCCGGCCATACCCTCCTACACGAAGGTGACGGGTGTTTCGGGGAACATAGACAGCGTGGGTTCCGACACCATGAACAACCTTATGACGTTCTGGTGCGAGGGATTCGCCAAGTTCTATCCCAACGTTAAATGCCAGATAGAGGGCAAGGGTTCGAGCACCGCTCCTCCGGCTCTCATAGCGGGGACTTCGCAGTTCGGACCCATGTCGAGAATGATGAAATCAAAAGAGGTCGACGCCTTCGAAAAGGAAGCCGGCTACAAGCCGACCGCGGTTCCGACGTCAATTGACGCGCTCGCGGTTTACGTTAACAAGGATAACCCGACCGGGTGTCTTTCGATAAAGCAGGTAGACGCTATTTTCTCAAGGAACAGAAAATGCGGCGGCAGCTCCGATATCTCTATCTGGGGAGCGGCGGGGCTCGGCGGCGACTGGGCCGGGAAGCCGATAAGCGTCTATGGGCGAAACTCGGCTTCGGGGACCTACGGTTACTTCAAAAAGAAGGCGCTTTGCAAGGGCGACTACAAAGATACCGTCAAGGAGCAGCCGGGATCCTCCGCCGTCGTACAGGGAGTTACCGAGGACCTCCAGGGAATCGGCTACAGCGGCATCGGGTACAAAACTTCCGGAGTAAGGGCGATCGAGATTGCCAAGACCGTCGAGAAGGGCTGTTTCGGACCAAGTCTCGAGAACATTGTCGCCAAGAAGTATACGCTCGGAAGGCACCTATACCTCTACGTGAACAAAAAACCGAACGAAGCGCTTGATCCGCTCCGCCTTGAGTTCCTGAAATACGTTCTGAGCCAGGAGGGACAGGAAACAGTAATAAAGGACGGCTATCTTCCCCTGACCGCTAAGAAAGTCTCCGAACTCAGGGGGGCCCTTACAGGTGCGGAGTAGGTATACTATGTACGGCTTCTTACGCAGACGGATTCGGGAGCGTCGCGGGTTCGCCCGCGTTCGGCCGTTTACCCCGGGGCGCTCGGATTCTAAGCCGTCTTTTTCACCCCTGATATCCCCGATGCAAGGTAATTTCATTGTCAAGCGATAAAACTGACGAGCTCGGAATCGAAGAAAGTTCCAAGCAAAAGCAGATACGGAGAAGAAAGCTCTACGACAGGCTGGCAAGGCACGTGGTATTTGTCGGCGGCGCGGGGATCATCTTCTGCATCATAGCGATACTCTTTTTCATAGGGCTCGAAACCATTCCTCTGTGGAAAAGCCCCGGGAAAAAGCTTGAAAGCGTCTCTGAGATGGGGGATCGTCTGGGTTACGGGGCGGCTTCAGACAAAATACGCGTCTTCGACATAGGGGTGGATGAGTACAGGGAGCAGTTCTTCACCATGGACTCCCTGGGTTCCGTCCGTTTCTTCACGCTTGGGGAAGAACCGAAGCCCCTCGGAACCCACACCCTTTCCCATAAAACAGCCGGCTACACATCCTTATACAACGCACAAAGCAACACATCCTACGCGATTTCTGACCGGGAAGGTCGCGTAGTTCCTTTCGATGTCAGTTTCACAGTCGAGTTCCGCGAGGGGATCGAAAGAACCATAGTGTCGAGGGTGACGGAGGGAGAGGCTATCGGGGTAACGGGGGAACCGATAGAAATCTTCGCCTACCAGAGCTCTCCCGAGACCGGGGCCCAAGTGGTCGCGGCCTACACGGCTTCCGGGCGTCTTGTCACCTACGCTGAGGTCGAGGAGGAAGGGTTTTTGGGCGAGAGCGAAACCGAGATATTCACAACTGATCTTACCACGCAGCTTGGAGGAGCCGCGGTCACCGCGGTGCAGGTCGATTCCGAAACGGAGAACCTCTACGTCTCCACCGCAAACGGGAAGCTTTATCACTGGTCGCTTTCAGATCCCTCCTCTCCTGAACTTAAATCCGCGCTCGCGGCTACCGCGAATCCCGGGGTGGCAGTTACCGAACTGGGGTTCCTTCTCGGTCACCGCTCGCTTATCGTCGGTGACGCCGCGGGAAATGTGAGCGTGTGGTTTGAGACCGCAAGCGACGGCGCGGCGAGCAGGCTTGCGAAAGTACACGTTTTGCCCCCGCTTCCCGCCCCGGTCGACAGGTTCTCCGCGTCGCAGAGGGGAAGGGGCTTTCTTGCTTCCGACACCTCGGGAAACATCTCCCTTTACCAGGCGACTTCCACAACGAAGCAGCTTGACTTCCCAGGCGAGGGAAAGCCTTACTCGGGGCTTACCTTTTCTCCCAAGGCAAACGGGGTGGTGGCCGTGGATTCCGACATGGTGCTCTCAAGCTATTATCTTGACAACCCGCACCCCGAGACGAATTTCCGCACCCTTTTCGGAAAAACATGGTACGAGGGCTACGACAGGCCCCGGTACGTGTGGCAGTCAACGGGGGGAACGGACGAGTTCGAGCCCAAGTTCAGCCTGACGCCGCTTGCCTACGGAACCCTGAAGGGCGCCCTGTACACGATGATACTCTCGATTCCTCTTGCGATCCTGGCGGCCATCTGCGTTTCGCAGTTCCTGCATCCATCGATAAGGAACGTGGTAAAGCCCGTAATAGAGGTGATGGCGGCGCTTCCGAGCGTCGTTCTCGGATTCCTGGCGGGCCTTTGGCTTGCGCCGCTGCTTGAGAATATCTTCGTCGCGATCCTCGTGATGCCGTTTGCGGTGATCGGGCTCACTCTGCTTGCGCTTTTTCTTTGGTACCGCCTCCCGTTTTCGCTCTCCGGGAGGTTCCGGATGGGAGTCGAGCTTTTCACGCTGGTGGGCGTGATAGGGATCGCGGCCGCGCTTTCCCTCTGGTTAAGCGGCCCCCTCGAGAGCCTTATTTTCGCCGGGGACTTTAAGGACTGGTTTTTCAGAATGTTCGATCTTCGCTACGACCAGAGAAACATGCTGGTCGTCGGATTCGCGATGGGCTTTACCGTGATTCCCATCATATTCACCATCTCTGAGGACGCGCTGTCAAGTGTTCCGAGAACACTGACCTCGGGATCCCTTGCCCTCGGGGCCAACAGGTGGCAGACGGCCATCAGGATAGTTCTGCCCGCGGCAAGCGCCGGCATATTCTCGGCCGTCATGATAGGTTTCGGAAGGGCGGTCGGAGAGACGATGATCGTGCTCATGGCCACGGGCAACACCCCGGTGATGGACTGGAGCTTTTTTAACGGCTTCCGGGCCCTTTCAGCGAACATCGCGGTCGAACTTCCCGAGGCCCCCCACGGGGGAACCCTCTACAGAGTGCTTTTCCTGACGGCGATTCTGCTGTTCGCGGTCACCTTTTTGCTTAACACCCTGGCTGAGGTTCTAAGCCAGAGACTGAGGAGGAAATACGCGCAGTCCGATGCCTAGGTTCTGGAAAGCAGGCGACGCCTACGTTTGGATATCGGGCCTTGCCCTCATGATCACTCTCGTGATGATAGGGGGACTTCTGTTTCTCATAGCCACAAAAGGGCTGGGTTCCATGTGGCCGGTGGATATCGGACGCTACACGCTTACCGACGGCTCCGTCTATCTGGGGCAGTTTCAAAACAGGGAATCGGTACGCGGGGCGGAGGGGATAAAAAGCGAATCCGAGTTCCGCGTCAAGCTCAAGATAGGGAACAGGGATCTCTACGGCCTTGATTTCAGGTGGATAGACGAGGCGGAGATAGCGTCGCGCGACTATCCCCGCGAAGCCGTGATCCTGGAGCGGCGCGAGTGGGGTAATTACCACGGCTACTTAAAGGAGATAAGAAAAAACGGGCGGGTTATATCGGGAGAAGGCCCCGAGGCTTTCTCAGTTCTCAAGGACCTGATACGCGATGCGAACAGGGTACACGCCGAGATACTCAAGATAGAAAAAGGTGAGATCGGGGACATAAACTACGGAATCGAGAAGCAGCGCCTGAAACTAAGAGGCCTCTCCGTGCGCGGCGAGGACAATCCCGCGAAGGAGGCCGAGTTCCGCCTGAAGATAAAGGAATACGAAGCCCTCTACAAGGCAAGCGAGGCAAAGCTCGAAGCCCTCTACGCGGAGCTTAACAGAAACGAGGCGGTGATGGCGTCGGCGGGGGGAGACGAGAAAGTGGTGCCGCTTGGGAAAATCGTTAAGGCCTTTCGCCCAAACGACATGGGATTTGCGCAGAAAGCCGGTTTTTACGTCGAGAGGCTCTGGGGATTTATCTCCGATCACCCGAGGGAGGCGAACACCGAGGGCGGAATCTTCCCCGCGATTTTCGGCACGGTGCTCATGGTGTTTATCATGAGCATAGTGGTCATGCCTTTCGGAATCATCGCGGCGCTTTATCTCCGGGAGTACGCCAGGCAGGGGCTCATGGTGAGGATCGTGAGGATATGCGTTAACAACCTTGCGGGTGTTCCCTCGATAGTGTTCGGAGTGTTCGGAGTCGGGTTCTTTCTCTACGGCATAGGGGGCCTAATCGACTCGGTGTTTTTCGGGGAGGCGCTCCCCAGCCCGACTTTCGGCACGGGAGGCATACTCTGGGCGTCGCTTACCCTCGCGCTGCTCACGGTCCCCGTTGTGATAGTTGCGACCGAGGAGGGACTCGCGTCCGTTCCGAGAAACATAAGGGAGGGCTCCCTGGCGCTTGGGGCCACCAAGTTCGAAACCACCTGGAAGGTAGTTATCCCGAGCGCGCTTCCGGCCATACTCACGGGCCTTATCCTCGCGGTCGCCCGGGCCACCGGAGAGGTGGCGCCGCTTATGATAACGGGAGTCGTTAAGCTTGCCCCGGATCTTCCCATAGACGCACACTTCCCCTTCCTTCACCTTGAGAGAAAGTTCATGCATCTGGGGTTCCACATATACGACCTCGGCTTTCAGTCTCCAAACGCCGAGGCCGCAAAGCCCATGGTGTTCATGACCGCGTTTCTGCTCATACTTATAGTGATCATGCTTAACATAACGGCGATAATAATAAGAAACAGGCTAAGGAAGAAATACGCGACTTCCGCGGTATAATTTAATAGGGTATAAGTAGTGGAGGAAGATTTGATGCTGTCTGGAGAACGGATGGAAAAACAAGAATTTAAAGCCCACGAGGCAAACGGCGCTTCCCCGGTCCCCGGGGCCAAGGGACCGAAGAAGGCAAAGACCGTTCTGGATCCACTGGTCGAAGTTGAGAACTTAAGCCTTTTTTACGGCGCAAAGCAGGCGCTTCGGGATATCAACATGAACATCCCGAGAAAAAAGGTCACGGCGTTTATCGGTCCTTCCGGCTGCGGCAAATCAACGCTGCTTCGCTGCTTTAACCGTCTAAACGACCTTATTGACGGCTGCAGGACCGAGGGAGACGTATCGATTAACGGCAAGAACATATTCGACCCCGACGTCGACATTACCGATCTTAGAAAAAGGGTCGGCATGGTGTTTCAGAAGTCAAACCCGTTTCCCAAATCGATCTACGAGAACGTCGCCTACGGGGCGAGAATAGCGGGGATAAACAAAAAGTCGGTTCTTGACAATATTGTGGAGAAGAACCTAAAGCGCGCCGCCCTGTGGGACGAGGTAAACGACAGGCTTAACGACAGCGCCATGGGACTCTCGGGAGGTCAGCAGCAAAGACTCTGCATCGCGAGAGCCATAGCCGTGGAGCCGGACGTGCTTTTGATGGACGAGCCGTGCTCGGCGCTTGATCCCATAGCCACGGCCAAGATAGAGGATCTCGTAACTGAACTCAAGGACAAGTTCACCATGGTGATCGTGACCCACAACATGCAGCAGGCCGCCCGGGTCTCGGATTACACGGCCTTTATGTACATAGGAGACATAGTGGAGTTTGACACCACGGAGAAGATATTCCTTAACCCCGCCAAAAAGCACACCGAAGACTACGTCTCGGGCAAGTTCGGCTAGGCAACTCCGAAGGAGCAATTACAGATGATAAAGTACCAGGGGGAACTCGTGCTTCTTAACAAGAAGCTGCTTGAGATGGCGTCCCTTGTCGAAACCATGATCGCCAAGAGCATAAAGGCCCTTCGCGAGGGGAACATGATCCTTGCCCAGGAAGTTATCCGCACCGACGAGCAGGTAAACGCGATGGAGGTAGAGATAGACAACCTTTGCGTTAAGATTCTCGCCCTTTACCAGCCCGAGGCCAAGGACCTTCGGACCGTCACCATGATAATGAAGGTTAACAACGATCTTGAGAGGATAGGGGATCACGCCTCGAGCATCTCGAGAATAGCCCTTTTCATGGCCGACTACCCGCCTCTAAAGCCGCTTGTGGATATTCCCAAGATGGCGGAGAAGGCGATGGAAATGCTGAGGGAAAGTCTTGACGCCTTTATAAGAAGGAACGCGCAGCTCGCTGTGGAGGTCTGCCGGAAAGACGACGAGGTCGATAACTACGAGCCCCAGATAGTGAGGGAGCTTATAACCTTCATCATGTCGGATCCCACGACGCTTAACCGGGCGCTTCGGTACATTTACGTCGCAAGACACATTGAGAGGGTGGCGGATCTCGCGACTAACATAGCCGAGAACGCCTACTACATAGCCACCGGAGAGGTGCTCAAGCACCAGCACACTTCGGAAATAAACTGACCGCCCGCCGCGCTCACTGATCGCGACGCGGAAGCTCAACCGTGAACGTGCTTCCCTCCCCTTCTGCGCTTCTAACGCCTATTGTTCCCCCGTGCTGTATGACTATGTGCTTCACTATGCTGAGCCCCAGTCCCGTCCCCCCTATTTCCCTCGAGCGGTTCTTGTCCACCCTGTAGAACCTCTCGAATATTCTCTCGTGGTGCTCAAGGGGAATTCCGATCCCGTTATCCTCAACCTCTATGCGGAAAGCGCCGTTCTGTGCCGAGGCGCGAACCGACACCGAGCCGTTTTCCGGGGTGTACTTGGCCGAGTTCTCAACTAGGTTGATGAGCATGCGCTCCATAAGGAACCTGTTTGCCCTGTAGGGGGGCATGCCGTCTTCGATCTCGAGTGAGAGATTCACCCCTTTTTTCGAGAAAAGGGAGTCAAGTGAGCCCACGGAGCGGATTATGGTTTCACTGAAGTCGATCTCCTCGTATCCTTTTCTTGAGTCGTGGGGATCGGCTTCCCCGCTTTCAAGCTCCGAGAGCACGAGCAGATCCGAAGCTATGGCTATCAGCCTGTCGGTGTTTTCCTCTATTATATCGAGGAATTCTTTTTTCTCCTTGTCCGTGTCATAGCTTTTGTCAAGGAGCGTTTCGATATACCCCTTTATGGACGTAAGCGGGGTTCTGAGTTCGTGGGAGACGTTCGCCACGAAATCGGCTTTTATCCGCTCAAGCTTCTTGAATTCCGTGATATCGAAGATGACGACTACGATTTCCCTGTAACGGGGACTTACCCGGACGCTCACGAGATACGATCTTTCCCGTGGATAGAGCACGGAGATCTCCTGGGTGGCCGATTTTTTCTTCTTCTGCATGCGGGAGATAAGCCTCTGGAGATCGGGGTTTCTCACGGTTTCCATGTAGGGGCGGTCGATGGCCGCGTCGTCGATTCCGAACATCTCCTTTGCGGCGTCGTTTACGAGTATCAGGTCCTCTTCCCTCGATATCACTATGACCCCCTCCCTCATGGACTCGATTATGCTTTTAAGCTGGTTCCCCTCCCTCTCGGTTGAGCGCATCTGAAGGGAAATCCTCTCGGAGAGTTCGCCTATGGAAATCGAGACTCCCGTGTCGAAGTCGGTTACCTTCCGGCCGGTCTTGCGGGCTTTTTTCTGCTTTCCAGGCAGAAGCTCAAGCGCTTTTGATATTCTCGAGAAGTCCTTTAGGATGTCCCTTTCGATTATCCACGAGAGGGCGAATCCGAACGCGACAAACGCGACCGCGTACGCGACGTAGCCGGAAGCCCCGCGCCCGGGGGGAAGCAGCACCGCGAGCAGCGCCGCCGAGGCGGCGAGGCAGAGCAGGTAAAGGAAATGTTTTCTGAATATCTTCAAACCGTCTGGATCTCTTCTAGCTTGTAACCGATTCCTCTCACGGTCTTTATCATCTTGCCGGCGGAACCCAGTTTTTCTCTCAGGTTTTTAATGTGAACGTCTATCGTTCTGTCAAAAACCACCCTTTCGTCTCCCCAGAGGGTTTTTCTCTTGAGCAGCTGATCGCGGGTGAACACTTTCCCCTCCGCCTCCCCCAGGGTTTCAAGTATTTTGAACTCGGTGGTGGTGAGGTCGATTTTCCGCGAGTCAACCGACACCTCGTAGCTTCCCGAATCTATCCTGAGAGGGCCGATCCGAAGCGATCCGTCCGCAGGATCTTTCATCGCGTACCTTCTCATGATGCTTTTTACCCTTGCCACAAGCTCACGGGTCCGAAAAGGCTTTACTATGTAGTCGTCGGCGCCGAATTCCAGACCCACGACGATATCGGCCTCGGTGGATTTCGCGGTGATCATGATTATGGGTATGGACTCCGTAGAGGGCTTGCTTTTAAGGATCCTGCAGAGCTCAAGGCCATCCATGCCGGGCAGCATTAAGTCAAGCAGCACGAGATCAGGCGGGACGGAATTTATGTAGAGCAAAAAATCCTTTCCGTTCTGAAAAGGCTTTACCTGGTACCCCTCGCGTTTCAGGTGGTGGGTTATCAGGTTGAGTATGTCCTTTTCGTCATCTACTACCGCTACGAGTTTTTTCATATCCTCTCCCTGATAATTTACAGAATACCGAAGTGTACATCAATTCCCCACCGCAGGCTCTTAACCCAGAACTAACAATTTGTTTATTCTGAATTAATCATTCGCGCATATCATTAAGCCAGAGTTGTTAAAAACAGAGCAATAAACACACCAAGGAGGATGTGAGATGAGAATTTTTGGAGTCTTAGCCGTGTCTTTCATGACGCTGCTTCCCTTTATGCCCCTTCCCGCGCAGGCCGACGGCCAGCGGAGTATAAGGGAACAGATACAGGAACCGAAGGAGAAGATAGAAAGGCTCGAGGCCCGGAGCCAGCAGATGAACATGAAGATGTACGAGGCCACAGACACTAAGACCCGGGATAACAAAATCAAGGTCAAAACCAAAAAAGGCACCGGTCTTACTTTCCAGACCGCGGACAAGAACTACAAGCTTAGAATGAGGCTTCGCGGCCAGTTCCTCGCCAATTACATAAATCCTGACGGAGACGACAACGAAGGTCTCGGTTTCAGGGTAAGAAGGCTCAGGGTAACGTGGGACGGCAATGCTTTTGCCCCCTGGATGAAATATAAGGTCGAGTATGATTTCGGAAGAACCGGAGAACTCAAGGACATGGAGCTTTCGTTTGCCAAGAACAAGGCTTTCGTTCCCACGATGGGTCAGTACAAGGTTCCGTTTAACAGGGAGGTGCTTAACTCCTCATCCGTCCTTCAGGTTGTCGACCGCTCGATCATAACCGACTACTTTGAGTACGACAGGGATATCGGTGCCGGCGTTTACGGTCTTCTAGGCGGCGGGATGATCCGCTATGATCTCGGTGTTTTTCAGGGAGAGGGCACGAACCAGAAAAACGACAAGGGTGATACTGGCATGCTCTGGGCGGGAAGGGTTCAGGCGGCCCTTATCGGTGGAAAGGCGAAGAAGGTAAAAGAAAATTTCGCCAAGAAACCCACGCTTATGGTTGGGGCTGCTATTGCGGGTATAGATGTTGAAGGGGGCGGTGACAGCAATATCGGAATTCCTTCAGGAGAGAGGGCGCTTGAAGACGGGAAAGTCGCTTCATTTACGGCCGACATAAACTACAGAGACCCGAGATTTAACCTTACCGGTGAGTATATCGGAAGGTGGGTGAATCCCGACGATGTCGGCGTGGGCACTGCCTATGACTACGGTTTCAGGGTTCAGGGCGGTTTCTTCCTGGTTCCGAAGAAAGTTGAGCTTGCCTCAAGGTACGCGATGGTTACCTTTGATGATGTGGCGGGGGTAGATGGAGATCTTGACAACGTATGGACGTTCACCCAGGGACTTAACTACTACCTCAGCGGCAATCACCAGTGGAAAGTGCAGTTTGACTACACCTTCCAGAGAGAAGAAGATCTCGCTGGCGTAGAATCGGATGAATCAATGGTAAGAGCGCAGGTTCAGGCCTACTTCTAGGACCTTGCGCGAAGGAACAAGGTTTTTTCTCCTTCCTCTTATTTAATCTGTTAGGCTGAAGCTCCTTGCGTTGGAAACAGCGCAAGGGGCTTTTTTTTCGCGCTTGGGGAAAGTCCGGTTATTCTCCCGGTTTTTCCAGTTCGGTGAGAAGATCCTTTCCTTCTTTAGTCAGTCTGTATTTCTGCTTGCTGCTGGTTGGCTTTTCGGGAATAGTCATTTCAAGCCATCCGGCGTCAATAAGAGGTTTAAGTACTTGCTTTCTGAATTTGGAGCGGTTGGTTCTGCCTTCCAGGGACATGATTTCCGTTATTGGCTGTTCCGAGACGCAGTTACGAAGAACTTCGACTTGGTCCCGACTTGGTCCCGACTTGGTCCCGACTTGCCGGCTGTCTTGAATTGCCAGCCTCGAAAATGTAGTAATTACCCATGAATCCGAAACTTCAATTACCGGCTCCGGTACGCCATGCTGCTTGCACAAATCCCGGATGCGCCGTATGCCCGAACCGATTTTCTCCACCATCTCCATCCTGTGCAGAAGACCGAACAGAAGCGGATTCCGTGGGATGCTTCTGATTCCCAGATTCGCCTCGGTCATTCCCGCGGGCAGGCCGCCGGGGCTTACGATTTCGACCCGATTCTTGAAGATGTATATTTGGATATTTGCCGCGGAACGATAGTCGCGATGAGCGAAAGCGTTTACCACCGCCTCGCGCAGTGCTTCCTCCGGCAACTCCGGCCTTTCATCCCTCTTAACGTGCTTGATCACGTATTCGACGTTGATCTTGGAGAGTATCCAGGCTACCGTTTCGTTAATCATTGAACAGACATCGGTATGGAAATCGCGTCGGTCAAGAATGCGAACCTTGTCAGTGCCCATAAAAAGTGCGCAGGAGACATCGCCGCTTATGCGGAACTTGCGTATGTCCTTTGCCAGAAGCCACGCCCCAAAATGGATCAAACCCTCGTTCGGGAATTCTGGCGCGTTGCCGGAAGAGTTTCCAGTTCTCGTCATCAAGGTCGTCCGCGCTGTGCTGGCACTTCGACGCGAAGAACTTCACCCACGCTTTCAATCTCAACGGTAATTGGAGGATTTGCGGAACGGGCGATGGACTGAATTTCGGATTTCAGGCGATTGTGGTCGGCAATGCCGTAGACCTTTCCATTGTTGCCGACGCCGATCAGAACCGTCCCCCCGGTGGCATTAGCAAAGGCGCAGATCTCTCTTCCGAGACTTGACGTTACCGAGCGTTTGAACTCGGTGGTGAAACCTTCTCCGAGAGAAGTCAGGTCCTTTATATCGGGAGTATTAAGCTTTCCGCGATTATCCATGTTCCTCTCCTGGTTTCGGGATGCGTCCCGTTTTTAGAAGCTTTTGCGTTTTCTTAAAGGGATGTTTCCGTCATCTCTAAGGGGATTTCGCCAAACTAACAAGATATTAAACCTGACCTGATACGAACATATCAAGCCCTGCACCGTGCCGTTGCTCCTTAATTACTCCCCCCGTATCGGTTAGCATTAACCGCAAATGACAAGAATAAAGGTGTGCGGAATAACTAGTTCGGAAGACGCGCTTTCTGCCGTGAGGCTTGGAGCCACGGCGCTCGGTTTCGTTTTCTACGAGAAAAGCCCGAGGTTTATTGCTCCCCCCGAGGCGAGGAAGATAATAGAGCAACTCCCACCGTTTGTAACGAAGGTGGGGGTCTTCGTAAACGCTGGGGCGGATTACCTGCGGGAGGCAAGGGACGCAGCGGGTTTTGACGTCTACCAGTTCCACGGAGATGAGACACCGGAGTTTTGCGCCGCATTCGGAGAGGACTACATAAAGGCCGTAAGGGTAAAAGACGCAAGCAGTCTTGATGCAGTGGAGCTATACGATACGGACGCCTTTCTTTTTGATGCTTACTCTCCCCACGCCTACGGGGGCACGGGAGAGAATTTTTCGTGGGACGTTCTCTCCGGCCGGAAACTCGGGGACAAATTCGTTATACTTTCCGGAGGACTTACCCCTGAGAACGTGCGCGACGCCATACAGGCGGTGAATCCCTACGCCGTTGACGTGAGTTCCGGGGTCGAAAGCTCCCCGGGGATAAAAGATCATCTAAAGCTTAAGCGGTTCATGGAGGCCGCCAGTTATGGGCAGAACTAACCGGAAATACAGCTATCCAGATGCGGGGGGTCATTTCGGAGACTTCGGTGGACGCTATGTTTCTGAGACCCTGATGCCGGCCCTGATTGAGCTTCAAAAAGCCTACGAGGAGGCCTCGGCAGACAAGACTTTTCACGAGGAGATCGATTACTACCTGAAGCAGTACGTCGGGAGGCCCACCCCTCTTTATTACGCGCGCGCGATGACGGAGAGTCTCGGCGGCGCGAAGATTTACCTTAAAAGAGAGGATCTCGCCCACACGGGGGCGCACAAGATAAACAACACGATAAGCCAAGGGATTCTCTGCGAGAGGATGGGCAAGGAAAGGATCATAGCGGAGACCGGGGCGGGACAGCACGGGGTAGCCACGGCCACTGTGGCCGCGCTTATGAACAAGGAGTGCGTGATATACATGGGGGAGGAGGATACAAAGCGCCAGGAACTTAACGTTTTCCGCATGAAGCTTCTGGGTGCTGAGGTAAGACCCGTAGTCTCGGGCACAAAGACACTTAAAGACGCCATGAACGAGGCCATGAGAGACTGGATCACAAACGTCAGAAACACTTTCTACATAATAGGAAGCGTCGCCGGTCCCCATCCCTATCCGATGATGGTAAGGGATTTTCAGTCGGTAATCGGACGCGAGGCGATAGAGCAGATACTCTCAGCGGAAGGAAAGCTCCCCGACACGCTGGTTGCCTGCGTCGGAGGCGGCTCAAACGCGATGGGTCTTTTCTTTCCCTTTATCGGGGAGCCGGGCGTGCGCAAAATCGGCGTGGAGGCGGCGGGCCACGGCCTTGAAAGCGGCCTGCATTCGGCGACCATAACCGCGGGCTCAGTAGGGGTCCTCCACGGAAGCAAAACCTACCTGCTCCAAGACGGAGACGGCCAGGTAAAGGGGGCCCATTCCGTTGCCGCCGGGCTTGATTACCCGGGTGTGGGTCCCGAGCATTCATATTTCCAGGACGCGGGCAAGGTTGATTACGTGTCCGTAACGGACAAAGAGGCGCTCTCGGCCTTTTCCTTTCTCTCCGAAGTCGAAGGGATAATACCCGCGCTTGAAACCGCACACGCCGTCGCGCACGTGCGCAAAATCGCTCCCTCCATGTCTTCAGAACAGGTTGTCGTGATCTGCCTTTCGGGCAGAGGGGATAAGGACATACATACCGCTTCTGACCTTGTTTGAAGCGGTGCGGACCGTTTTTCGCCCGCCCCCCGCGCGCTTGACAATACCCATGAGCGCGTATATAAAGGTTCTGAGGGTTGGACTTCGTTTTTACTCCGTTTGTTTGCGATTTCTGCGTTTCCGGCCTGCACCGGGCTTCCGGTGTCTGCTAAAAGAACATGGGAAGAATACAAGAAAAATTCCGCGAACTCCGGGAGAAAAACAAGGCGGCTCTCATCTGCTATGTTACCGCCGGGGATCCAGATATTGATTTTACCGAACAGATTATTGACCGTATGGCGGAAAGCGGTGTCGACATGGTCGAGATCGGTATTCCCTTCTCGGACCCCATGGCCGATGGACCGGTCATTCAGGCTGCTTCGGAGCGGGCTCTTGCGCACTCCACTTCCCTATCAGACGTGCTTTCGCTCGTTAGAAGAATAAGGTCCCGCTCGGATATTCCCGTGATACTTTTCGGTTACTACAATCCTTTTTTCTCTTACGGCACGGAACGCTTTGCACGCGATGCCCGCGAGGCGGGAGCGGACGGGGTTCTGGTTGTTGATCTTCCGCCGGAGGAAGCGGGGGAACTTAGTGTCCATGCCCAGCGGGAGGGACTTGACAGTATCTTTCTGCTCGCCCCGACGAGTACCGAGGAAAGAATAGAGATGGTGTCGCAAAACGCCTCGGGGTTTATCTACGTGGTTTCGGTCACCGGAGTCACGGGAGCGCGCCCGGATATGGACTACGATCTTGAAGACCTTGTCGGGAGAGTCAAACGCCACTCCGAGCTTCCCGTTGGGGTGGGGTTCGGAGTGTCTTCAGCGCGCCAGGCCGCCGCGATAGCGTCTTTTTCCGACGCGGTTATCGTCGGAAGCGCTCTTGTGAGAATAATTGAGGGCGGGGGAGAGGAAAGACAAGGAGTGCTGGGAAAAATTTCAAGCTTCACGGAGGAACTTAGCGCCGCCTGCCAGCGGTAGGCGTCCTACGTTCCGGATACTATGAGTACGAACGGGGAAAGAAGATATATGTTCATCGGAGAATTTGATATTCTCCTGATGAGCCTTTTTAAAAACAGGGGTCAGGTAATACAGCTTAACTCTCCCGAAGATGCGCTTAATCAGAAGGGAAGCTTTACCCTTATAGTCGTAAACAACGAACTCTCAAACCCTGAGGTTCTGTCTTCGCTTTCTTCCGGCTATCCCGACAGTCCGATCGTCGTTTCCGCTAACGGCGAGCGGAAAAAAGGTTACGATTCCGCGAGATACGTGAAATTCGAAGAAGTAGTCGACAGCCAGATATCGTTTGAGGAGAAACTGGCGAGAGCGGATATCTCCGTGAGGCAGATCAGGGGAGTTCACCGCGACGCGAAAAGGCTTCTCATACTCGTTCACAACCAGCCCGACCCGGACGCGATCGCAAGCGCCTTGGCTCTTCGTACCCTCCTTAGAAGAAACAGAAAGACAACGACCATAGGTTACCTGGGAGAGAAGATTTCAAGACCCGAGAACGTGGCTATGGTGGAGCTTATGGACATAGACTTGCAGATGATTTCCCATGAGGATATAAAGAAATTCGATTCCATAGCGCTTGTCGACGTGCAGCCTTCTTATTTCCGGGGGGAGATTACTGATATTGATTCGGTGATAGACCATCATCCGAGAACTCCTGAGTGCGACGCGAAATTCACCGAGATAAGTTCCGAGGAAGGCGCTACGGCGACGATCATGACCCGGTTCCTTAGAGCCGCTCAGGTTGAGATCTCCGCGAAACTCTCAACCGCGCTTCTCTACGGCATAAAGACCGATACCATGATTCTTAACAGAGGCGCCGATCTTGACGACCTCGAAGCGTTTACATATCTCTACAGTCAGGCCGACCTGGGGCTTCTCAGGAAAATAGAGTCCAAAACCCTGTATTCAGAAGAGATCAAGCATTACGGCGAGGCGCTCTCAAGACACTGGATAAATGACGGGATAATTTTCATGAACCTGGGCAGGATAGAGAAGGAACACCTGATTTCCCAGGTGGCTGACATGGGAATGAAGGTTGGAGGGGTCAAGTGGTCAGTAGCATTCGGGATCATTTCCGGCTCCCATCTGGTTATGTCCGTTAGAAACAGCGGATCTGTCAAAAGCGCCGGTCGGCTTCTTTTCGAACTTTTCGACGAAATGGGAAGCGCCGGGGGGCACAGATCCTACGCCAAGGCCGTGATTCCCATGGACGAGGTGAAGGATCTTATAGGAAAAACCTCGCGCAAAAGCATAGAGCAGTGGATCGACAGGGTTTTCCGGACGGCGACCGCTCAGAACGCTTGAAGCCGGAAGGCGAATCTTTTCATATTTCTGATGTCGGAAAGATTTCCAAGTTCGCTCGGAATCTGTTCACTTAACTCGTTTTTCCTTTGACCGTATTTGGCACGAAACCACGGAAAACAGAACGGATACGATCAAAAACAAGTTCAACACGGTACTCTCAGACATGGTTCCCCCGCTCCCTTTTTTATTCCGGGCAATCGCGCATCCTCCTCCACTCCCGCTTTTGTCTGTTTGCTCTATTTCTATGCCGGTTGGCCGGCTTACCGGTGGTGGGTCGCTGGGCGGCTGGCTTGCCGGTGGTGGGTCGCTGGGCGGCTGGCTTGTCTGTGGTGGGTCGCTGGGCGGCTGGCTTGTCTGTGGTGGGTCGCTGGGCGGCTGGCTTGTCTGTGGTGGGTCGCCGGGCGGCTGGCTTGTCTGTGGTTGATCGCTGGGCGGCTGGCTTGTCTGCGGTTGGCTTCTGGGCGGCTGGCTTGTCTGTGGTGGGTCGCTGGGCGGCTGGCTTGTCGGTGGTTGATCGCTGGGCGGCTGGTAGTTGATACGGTCCTGATTATTGTCCGTAATAATGCCATTAGCGGTACTGTCGTCACCGTTTACTGCCGCGTTCACCGCATTGCTCAGCTCAACGGTGAAAGCTTCATCAGACTCATTCGCTTTGTCCTCAACCAAAGAAATACTAATTGTCCTTTCTGTTTCACCGGGGATAAAGATGAGCGTGCCATCCGCCGCAATGTAATCAATGTCTTCCTGAGCACTGCCACCCACCGTCTCCCAGTTCACGATTGTCTCCTGCGTACTTGGTTCGTCCAAGCTCACCGTGAAAGATATCTTCTTGGTTTTCTCTTCGGCGTTGCTGTCGGCAATCGAAAAACTCGGAACGATGTTATCTATCTCGTCGTCCTGCATCAATATGGTGCATACGCGAGGAGCCATCTTCCGTAGATGACCTTCTCCGAAAGCTGCACTGCTGTACGCAGCGGTTCCGTACCTGCTGCCTCTAGCAATAAGGGAAACCTCGTCGCGGTATCCAAAATGTTGATTATAAGACTGAATCAGTTCATCTTCCGCTGTCGCGGTGCCAGGGGCATAGTGCAGATAGCCGGAAAGGCTTGAGATCTCCTCGTTTGACAAGGTCCTATAAAGTTGCGCGACTTGATCATTACTCTGGTACAGGTCATGAAGGATGAGAAATTTGAATACCGTGTTTATATCACCGTTACCCGCGGAGAAACAACTGAGAGTATAGTGATTTGTCGTAAAATCATTTACTGGCACGGAAGCTCCCTGAATGGGCTGCAGACTGCCTCTTAGCAGAGCCAGATGATGGTCTTCAGGGGCAAAGTATCTAATAATCGCGTTGTATGCTTCTGAACTACCACCCCAACTGGCGCACGTTTCTTTCCGGGCAATTTCCATGTAATTTTCGCGCGCCTTTACTATGTTGAATAAGATTTCGCCGTGTCGCCAAGCCAAAGCGCTGCCGAGTTCACTAGCCGGTTTCCGAAGGGTACTGTAGGAGTTCGGGATATTTCGACTGTCCAACTCCGGATCAAACTCCTGCAAATCCAGAGGTTCCAGCATTGGGTTGGTTGACCGCACTGCATTTAACGTATGAATATTGACGGCGAGTGGGTTCTTATCAAGATAACTTTCCAGTTCTGTGCCTTTCCACATAGGCCAGTCACCCCATAGGGGTTTATTGAGGCGGCCGTGGCAGTCGGCACAGATAGCTGGCTGTGCTATTTCAGGCGGGGAACGGGAAAAATCTATTGTCCCCGCAATCCATTTCTCTTCAGCTGGCTGCAAAAACTCAACAGACTTTCGACTCGGCGCATCAGGATGAGTTAACCAGGAGAGCACGAAATGACCCGTAGCTCCCCAGGAAACAACTCTCGGATAGGTGCCGGAAACAAATTCCCTGTTCAAGGCGCCGGATTCATAAACGAAGACGACATGTCTTTTATGTAGCGGTGGCAAGGCTGCTATTAATTCCTCTACTGTCGTCAGTTGGTTTTCTTCTATATATTCCATCACGACTCCAGTTGTAAGCTGCTCAGGCAAAGTGTTTGCCCGGGTTGTTGAAAGAGGCATAATCGCCAGTAAAATCAGTAGGGAAAGATTTATAGCGACGGTGATTATTTCAAGTCGTGATTCAGTTGAATACCCTACCCCCCCCCCTCTTTTTTTGTCTTTGAATTCGCGCAAGATGCCTTTGCATATTAAGGGCGGGAGGAAAGAACGAATTCCACTTAGTTTTCCGTTTGAATCGAGAACATCCATATAGGTCTGCGGCGTAAGAACCCTTCACTCGTGAGAATTGAGATAGAACCAGTCCGTATACCTTATAGATATAATAGCAAACATCAAGGTTTTTTATCAAAACACTCCTCTGAATTTCCAACGGACATGATTCACATGGCAAATTCTGGTCTCAGAAGAACCGTATTCTGAGAGTTCGGTTGTCAAGCCAAGGATCGGTTCTCTGGTTTCACCATAGCTGGCGGCGAGCGGCAGCGGGACTTTCGGGCATTCCCCACGGCGCTCGACTTAAGGTACATGTTCCGCTCAACGCAGGCGAAGTTAATTCTGGTGGTTCCAGCTTGGATCCTGGCTGGTTTTGTTTTTGAAGTACCTGTCGAGATTGAACCGCAGTGGAAAATTGCTTCAGTAAAGTGTAGAGAATTGAAAGTCAAAAATATCGGTATGTTAAACTTTAAAATGTCAAGTTCGAGAAAAATCTGGAAACGGGAAACAAGTTTTTTGCTGATCCGGTTTTTTCCGAAGATATTTTCAGGCTCTTTTTGGAGTTATATTGATCGAGGCGGGCGAAAAACCCCGTCGCGGCGAAAAGACTGTTCCCTTCAGAGAAAATGAAACTTGAAACGGCGATTCTGGGAGTTACGGGCTATGTCGGCCAGCAGCTTCTCTCCCTTCTGGCGCGACACCCGAACGTGGACCTTTGCCTGCTTACGTCTGAGAAGTTCTCGGGCAAAAGAGCGGATGAGGCGTTCCCGCACCTCTCGGGTTACGTGGACCTTCCCCTGAGTTCCGTATCGAAAATTTCTGACTCGGAGCCGCTCGATCTTCTGTTTTCCTGCCTTCCCGGGGGAATTTCTTCTGTTTTCGTGCGGAAGTTTCTTGAAAAAGGGACAAAAGTAATCGACCTGAGCCCGGACTTAAGATTCTCTGACCCCGCCGACTACTCACGGGCTCACGGCACGGCGCCGCGGTTCCCCGAGCTCCTCTCCCGTGCGGTCTACGGCCTTAGTGAGCTTAACCGCGAGAAGATAAAAAACGCCTCTTTAGTCGCTAATGCGGGCTGCTATTCAACCTGTGTTTCGCTCGGCGTAGCCCCTTTTCTCAGGATTCATGATACGGAGGACGATATCATAGTGGATATCAAGTCTTCTTTTTCGACTTCTGGGCGGGCTCCCAAACCCGAAAGCCACTACGCCGAGGTAAAGGAGGACGTGTCCGCCCGGGGTGCGGGAGGGGATGACCAGAAATATGAAATTCTTCGCGTACTTTCCGATTTCTTTGGCGTGGAGAAAAACCTTCTTTTCTTTAATACCCGCGTTCCGGTTAAAAGAGGGATAATGGCCGCTTCGTACCTCAAGCTTCGCTCGAAGGTCTCCCCTGATGAGGTAAGGGAGCTTTACGCGAAGTTTTACGAAGGGGATGTTTTCGTCCGGGTCTGCGACGGGCCGCCCGGGATGGGGTCCGTTTCGGGTTCCAATTACGTCTCCTTGGGGTTCTGCGAGCGGGAAGGGCACCTTGTCGTCGTATCGGTTCTTGATAATCTCATGAAAGGGGCCGCGGGCCAGGCGGTTCAGAACATGAACATCGTCTTCGGATTTCCCGAGGACACGGGACTCGGACAAGTTCCCCTTTTCCCGTGACGGGGCGATGAAAAACTACTGCGAAATACTTTATTCGAACCTCGGGCGAAGTCCCCAAAAAGCCGCCGTCTGGTACGAGGGAGAAACGTACAGCTACGCGCAGCTTTGCGGCTTTGTTGACGGTTTTTCCTCCTTTCTCCTGGAGCGGGGGGTGTCGCCGGGGGAGAAGGTATGCGTTTTTCTACCTAATTCGCTTTCGCTTGCGGTATCTGTTTTCTCAGTCGCTAGACTCGGGGCCGCCTGCGTTCCGATCGACAGCGCCTGCGGAACCGAGGAGATAAGACACTGCCTTGAGTTCTCAAAACCCGCCCTTATCGTTACGGACGAATCCCTAGCGAAAACCATGGCCGCCGTTTCCGGGGACATAAAAACCGTTTCCGTAACCCGGGATGATTTTCTCGGTGACGCCCCCGCGGACCCGCCTGGAAACTCTCCTTCCGATGAAGCGATCTATCTTTTTTCTACGGGTTCCACGGGAAAGCCGAAGTGCGTTGCGAGGAGCCACGGCAACATGATCGCCCTTGCCCGAAACCATACGGCCACCATAAACTGGGATAGCGGGGACAGGATTCTTTTTTCGATTCCCATATCGCATACCTACGGCCTTGGAAACTTCGTAAGCGCCGTAAGCGTCGGGGCGTGCTGTTATTTCTTGCCGAGATTTGTGAGAAAAGAAGTTCTCGGGGTGCTTGAAAAAGAGGGGATAACCATCTTTCCCGCCGTCCCGTTCATGCTTGAGAGCCTCGCGCGAAGCGCGAGCCGGGGAGATTACGACTTTCAGCGGCTAAAGCATGTTATCTCCGCCGGGGCTCCCTTGTCTGAGGAAACGTTTTTTTCTTTCCACGGTGTCTTTGGCGTTTATCCCCGCCAGCTCTACGGTTCCTCGGAGACCGGGGTTATGACGATCAATGTTGCGGAGAACATAGTGGAGAAGCGTCTTTCTGTCGGAGCACCGGTTGAAAACGTCCTTATCAGGGTGGTTTCGGAAACCGGTAGCGAACTTCCGGTTGGGCAAACCGGCGAGATCATAATAAAGAGTCCTTCCATGACGGACGGGTACGTCGATTTTCCGGAAGAGACCGAGAGGGTTTTCGTTGACGGTTTCTACCATACCGGGGATCTCGGAATGTTTGATAGTGACGGGTATCTTTTCATTCGCGGAAGAAAGAAGCTTTTCATCAACATCTCGGGGAACAAGGTTGACCCATTCGAGGTTGAGAACTTGCTTATGACTCATGAGAGAATAACGGAAGCCGCGGTGATAGCCGTCCCCGGCGCTGGGGGCAGGGAAGAGGTAAAGGTCTTTATCGTCGCAGACGGTCTCACGAGGCGTGACGTCGTCGGTTTCTGCAGGGGAAAAATCTCTGATTACAAGATACCCGCGAAGATCGAATTTGTGGATGCGCTTCCGAGAAGTTCCGCGGGTAAGGTGTTGAGGGAGAGACTTAAGTGACTTTGCGAAAAGAAGTTTTGGGGGAGAAAATAAGGCGGCTTGTCGTCGGCAAGTTCAATCTTGACATCGAGCCTCAGGATATATCAGCCGAGCAATCGCTGATTGAACTCGGGGTCGGGGTTGATTCCGTGTCTACCCTTGAATTCATTATGGAGCTTGAAGAGGAATTCGGGGTATCCATTGACGAATCCGAAGTTGATCCCGGGGTCCTTGAGACCGTTGAGAGTCTCTCTGAATTTATAATGTTGCTTGGATCAGCAGGCATAAGCGGTAGTTAGAAACCAGATTTTTACTTGACTGGAAAGTGACACGAAGGCCGTCTTGCCTAGAGTAGATTCGAGAAAAGTATTGTATACCAAGGTGTTACGAAATATTTTTTTACTTGACTAGAAAATGCAGTTTTTTCCGCAAACACCAAAAAAGCAATTTTTTTCTACTTTCTGTATAAGTTGGTTATCGGGAAGCGACGGTCTTTTCCGAAGGCAAGAGACGTTATTTTTACCCCCGGAGCGCTCTGCCTTCTTTTGTATTCGTTCTTGTTAACCATTCTGATTATTGTCCGCACGGTGTTTCTTTTCTCTCCGAGCTTTACTATGTCGTCAACACCGAGGCCGTCTTCCACGTAGGCTTTCAGTATCCTGTCGAGCGTGTCATATTCGGGAAGCGAGTCGGTGTCTTTCTGCCCAGGGCGAAGCTCGGCTGAAGGGGGCTTTTCAATCACCGATTTCGGTATTATTTCTTTTCCCCGTAAGCGGTTGTAATAATGGGAAAGCTCGTAGACCATGGCCTTGGGCACGTCCTTTATTACCGCGAACCCCCCGGACATATCCCCGTAAAGCGTCGAGTAGCCGACCGCAAGCTCGCTTTTGTTCGATGTGGCAAGCACCAGCCACCCGAACTTGTTTGAAAGCGCCATCAGGATATTCCCTCTTATCCTTGCCTGGATGTTCTCCTCGGTCACGTCAGCATCCATTCCTGAAAAAATCTCGGCGAACATTCCCTCATAGCATCTAAAAGCGTCTTCTATGGGGATGCTCAGAAGCTCAATTCCGAGATTGCTCGCAAGTTTTTGCGCGTCGGTGACGCTTCCCTCGGAGCTGTACATCGAAGGCATGGAGACCCCGATAACTTTTGAGGGTCCGACGGCTTCTGCGGCAACGGCGGCGGTAAGCGAGGAATCTATCCCGCCGCTTAAACCGAGCACTATTTTTTTAAAGCCGTTTTTTCTTATGTAATCCCCGGTGCCGAGGACAAGTGCGGAGAAGGCGCATCTTAGCGGGTCTTCGGGGCGAGGGGCTCCCGTTTCCGGCATTTTTACTTTCCGCTTTGCTTTTGCGGGTTTAAGCGTAAACCTCTCGAGTTGATTTTCCTCGAAGGAAAGCTCGTATCTTGTTTTTCTTATGGTCGGAGTGTTAAGCCTTGATCTGTACACCCTTTCAGTGTTAACGTCGCAGACCAGCAGGTCTTCTGCGAAGTTGCGCGCGGTGGCGATGATCTCGCCTTTTTCGTCTATGAACATGCTGTTTCCGTCAAACACCAGTTCATCCTGTCCCCCGACCATGTTGCAGTAAGCTATTATGGTGTTGTAGTCAACCGCCCTTGTGGCGAGCATTCTTTCCCTTGCCACGGGTTTTCCCATGTAATAGGGGGACGCCGAGAGATTGAATATGATCTGTGCGTTTCCGAGCAGGACCTGGCTTCTTATCGGTTCCCCGGGGTACCATATGTCTTCGCAGATCGTTACCCCGAAAGTCATCTTGTCCATCGTATACACGGGAAACCGTCTTTCGGACTGGAAGTAGCGGTTTTCGTCGAACACTCCGTAGTTGGGGAGGCGGAGTTTGTGATATACGTCGATTACCTCTCCTCTCTGGATCACGGCCGCGGAGTTGAATATGTCGTCTTTTTTGTCGACAAATCCCACTATGACGACCATGTTGTCCCGGCAGTGTTTCTTTATTTCATCAAGCGCCCGGATGTTGTCGTCAATAAACTCGGTTTTAAGAAGAAGGTCCTCGGGAGGGTAACCAGTTACGGCAAGCTCGGGGAAGCACAGGATATCTATATCGAGATTCCGCGCCGCCTCGATCGCTGTGGTTATTTTCTTCGTGTTTCCGGTTATGTCTCCCACTCTTGGGTTGAGCTGGGAGAGCCCGGTCCGTAACTGTTTCATTTGAAGATTATACTCGCAACAGCGGGATATTTCGAGAATTCTTCGGCTTGCGGGCTACTAGAAATTATTGTCCAAGCTTTTTGTTGCACGGGCGCGGACGCGTTCCCCTCTCATCAGAATTGCCAGACCCTCTTCATCCAAGGTCGGGTCGGCAATCTGATCCATGGGTTCAAGCAGGTTGTAAACCCAGAGAAGAGCGATGTAGACGGCAACGCCGGTTGAGGGTTTACCTTTCTCGGCATCGGAAACCGGACGAGGGCCAGTACCGATCTTTTCTGCTACCTGCTTGATCGTCAGGTTTCTGCGAAGCCTAGCGGTACGCAGGTTGCCACCAAGACACTTTAGTACGTGTTCAACCGCGTACGGCGGGGCAATATTTAGTAAGTTTCTGGCAGTCATAAGCTTTTAAGTAAGTTTTATATCGGTTAATCATCTCTTAAGAGCATATTTAAATTGGTTGGAGAAGTAAATAATATGTACTTAAGTTTAAATTTGCGAAAAATTCTGCGCATTATCACATTTCTGTTCCACATAAACAACAGAGAATTTTTATCACTTGACTGTCTCGAATTGTTTGGTATATTAAACCTACATAAATTCTTGATTTTTGCGAATTTAAGGTATACTGATATAGCATGAAAGGAACTAAGACACATTTGCCTGTGGGAAAGACGAAGCTTGTAGCAGTGGTTAAGGCCGCTGGTGATGTAGTGACTATTGACGATGCGGTGCGGACTCTTAACTTCTCCCGTACCCAAGCGGCCAAGTTGCTGTCGCGTTGGACAGAGCAAGGATGGTTGCGGCGCGTGGGTGCCGGAACCTATGTTCCAGTCCAGATTGATATGCTGGATACAGACCAAGTTGTTCAAGATCCTTGGGTCTTGGTTCCTGCCTTGTTCAATCCAGCATACATTGGCGGATATACTGCCGCCGAGCACTGGGATCTCACCGAACAGATATTCAGAGACATTGTAATCTTTACGGTTCGGCGGCCCAGAGTAAAATCACTCAAGCGGCAAGGAGCGATATTCACATTTTTCCCTATTCGCAATGATCAGATCTTTGGTACCAAGTTTGTCTGGCGTGGGCAGACCAGAATAGCTATTTCCGATATACACAGGACGATCGTTGACATGTTAAACAAACCCGCTGTTGGTGGAGGTATACAGCATGTTGCCGATTGCTTTGAGCAATACATGAAACGGCGAGACAGTAATCCGGACAAACTGATTGATTATGCCGACCGCATTGGCAATGGAGCGGTTTTCAAACGTTTAGGGTTTCTTGCGGAATGCCTACAGGTAGGAGTTGAATTGGCAGCTGCCTGCAAGGCCCGTCTTACCGAAGGCAATGTTCTTCTGGATCCAGCCCTTCATTGTCCTCGGCTAATTACCCGCTGGCGTCTGTGGGTGACAAACTCATGGGCCCGTCAAGGAGTCAAAAAATGATTCCAAAACGGGAGCTTCTGAAAAACGCGAAGACAATCAGTCTTAATCTAAGCATAGTCGAGAAAGATTACGCGCTTGGTTGGATGTTGGCAGGAATTTTTAACCATAATGAACTATCCAAGAGTTGGGTATTTAAGGGTGGGACATGCCTCAAGAAATGTTATTTCGAAACCTATCGTTTTTCCGAAGATCTTGACTTCACGCTCTTGTTGGAAGACCATCTCCAAGAAGAGTTCCTGCGGCACGTTTTTGGGGAGATATCGGAGTGGATCTACCAACAAATTGGTCTCGAATTTCCTGTAGCCTTGCAGTCATTTGATATTTATGAAAATCCCCGAGGGAATCTCAGTTGTCAGGCTAAACTCAGCTATCGCGGCCCGGTTTCTCCAAGTTCCGGGGGATTGCCACGAATCAAGCTTGATCTTACGGCTGACGAACGCCTTGTCCTGCCACCGGTACAGATATCAATCTGGCATCCCTATAGTGATGTTCCAGCCGAAGGCATCAAGGTTTTGGCCTATGCATATGAAGAGGTCTTCGCCGAGAAAATCAGGGCACTTGCCGAGCGTACAAGACCGCGTGACCTCTACGATGTTGTAAACTTGTTCAGGAACGCCGAAGCTAGACCTTCGGCCTCGGTATTGTTTGATATTCTTACTCAGAAATGCGAATTCAAGGGTATTTCAGTACCGCAACATGGAGACTTTGACGAACATCTAAGTGACCTTGAAGGCGCATGGGATACGATGCTGAAACATCAGCTTCCAGCATTGCCGCCATTGTCTACATTTTGGAACGTGTTGCCAGAGCTTTTTTCCTGGCTTGGCGGAGGCTTGTTTCCCCAAGTGCCTCTTTCCTATGCGCTTGAGCGCGGCGATACTGTTATTCGTGAGCACACCCTAAATTTGCCGCTGGCTAGCAATGCGCAATCCTACCTTGAGATTATTCGATTTGCAGCCGCCAACAGGCTTTGTGTTGATCTGGGCTACGCCAACGGGACTCGACGGATCGAACCATACTCTTTGCGACTGACAAAGGCAGGCAATTTCATCCTGCACGCATGGAATGTGGATAGTAACGAACATCGCAGTTACCGTATTGACCGGATTGAAGGTGCCAAAATTACTGGACAGAGTTTTTCACCGAGATACGAGGTTGAACTTATTCCGACAGGGCCAATTGCTGTGCAGGAGACACAAAGGTCCACGCGATTGTCCATACGTAATACGGTAAGATCCATATCGCGGAACTATGAACCGATTTACATTCTCGAGTGTGATCTGTGCGGCAAAAAATTCCGCAGAAAAACCTCTTCCGGAACTCTTAGAAAACACAAAACTCCAGACGGATTTTCATGCTCCGGTCGCACGGGGTATTTGATCGACATCAAGTATTGAGGCACCAGGGGAATCAGATTGTTGATGTCTCAGGGGCATAAGTGGCTTTAAACAATATGTACTTGTTAACTTGGTTGAAAACCGAATTTGGAAAAACTCTACGTTTTTCTGAAACTCTGATTCTTTCCACCCGTATGCGGGGGTGATTCAGACTAGACCAACCTGAAAGACAGATAAACAATATTCGCCGCGAAGTGAAAGAAAACGCTTGACCATATGGTTCCGGTTCTCATGTATAGATATCCCATTAGGAGAGAGGGAAAAAACGTGAGGGCGTTCTGCCCGCAGGCACCCCCGCCGGTGAACACACAGATCACAAGAAGATGCGCCACGGCGAAAAGCACGCTCGCCGCGACAATCGCGCCCCACCCGCCGCCGAGCGTTCTCTGAAGATATCCCCTGAAGAAAAATTCCTCGGGAAACGCGATGGCTACAAGATGGGTGAACACGAGAAGCGCCGTTGGTTCGATGAACTTAACCGTCTTTCCCAAGTAGGCGGAGAGAAGGTATAAGCAGACAAGGTACAGAAAAAGCACGGCAAGGGAAATCCCCGTCCCCCGGAGCAATCCGCGCGGATCGAACCTCAAGACGTCCGCGGTATTGCGGTCAATGAGAAACGGAATCCAGAGCATAAACCCCGCCGAAAGCAAAAGGGCGTACTCGGGGCTGATCGCGGTTCTTGAGATGACTATCGCCGCTATGACCGCCGCGTAGGCGGCAAGCGGTATCGCAAGGTTTTTCGGAAGAATTTGTCGCACGGGGGATTTTTCTCTTGAGTCTGGATTCCGACTATAATACTTGAATATCGCGGAAAAAGGGGCACTGCGTCTTCATGGAAATCTCAGAAATAAGAAAACATCTCAGCGCAGAGATAATCGGAGAGAAACTTTTTGTCTACGACGAGGTAGGTTCCACAAACGACGTTCTGCTTGAACTCATAAGCGAGGGCGCAGCTTCGGACGGGACGGTCGTGGTTTCCGATTCGCAGACCGCGGGCAGGGGGCGGCTCGGGCGAAAGTGGGTTTCTCCCGCGGGCAGAAATCTCTACCTCTCCGCCTTGTTTTGTCCGGAGATCTCCCCGCAGGAATCTTCCGTTTTCACCTTTCTTGCGTCCTGCGCACTTGTCGAGGTTTTCTCGGGCTACGGAATCGACGCCACGATAAAATGGCCGAACGACATTCTCGTCGACGGAAAGAAAATCTCGGGCGTGCTTACGGAACTTGGCACCTCGGACGGCGCGGTTGATTATCTTGTGATCGGAATCGGGGTCAACCTCAATTTGCCGGAGGAATTCATACGTAGCGAAATGGAAGATATTTCGCAGAAAACAACCTCTCTTTCGATACTCCTTGGAGAAGAGGTTATAAGGGAGAAGGTCTGTGCGGAACTTATTAATGCCCTTGACCAGTTCTACGGGGAATTTCGCCGCTGCGGCACGCAGGCGATTGTGGATATGTGGGTTGAGAGGTGGGGATTTTTGGGAAAGGAGATGTCGGTTGACGTCTCGGGGGAGGTTGTTTGCGGAGTGGTAGAGAGCGTCGACGCAAACGGTTTTCTTTACCTGAGGACACAAGAAGGCGGCCTTCGCAGGGTAATTACGGGAGATACTGTTTTTTAGCCTGAACTCAGTTCCGCGCGCAGCCTAGGAGCGGGCTATCTGCACGCAATTCAGAATCTGCGTTTCCAGAGAAATTTCTAGAATCAATTGCTTCCGGTGAGTCTTGTGGCTTTGTCGAAGCTTGAGACGTTCGATATGGGTGCGGGCATGTGGGCGCCTGAGGATGCGGCGCTTCATCAGTGGCTTGGGAAATCGGATGTCTGCGTCATGAACTCATAGAGAAAGACATGGGTTAAACGAATGGTGTGGCATCCATCGTTGTTTCCGGTGGATGGGGGATAAGGAAGCGAGTTAAGCTGACCGGTTTTTTAACAACTCTTCTTTAAATAACTTCAAAGTTTCAATTGGTTTATTACTGATATCACTCGATATTTGTTTGACAAAATCGGGGGGGGGGTAGATTCCTAATTGGGAAATAGGAAGGGTCGGTCATAGCTAACCACGGTTGACCGTAGGGGAATTTCCATTAATAAGCAGCAGGAGGACTTCTATGGTCAAGACTGTAGATACGCGTTTTAGGGAATCAGGGGTCAGTTCCGGGAAATGGCGGAAGAGGTTCTGGATGAATGCGGGGCTCCATGGCACAGGCCGCGTGCTTGCGGCGTTTGCGCTTTTACTCTTTGCCTTGTTCTGCAATGTCGGGGTCGCCTGGGCACAGACGGTGTCGATTGCGGATTCGGAAGGCAATCCGGACACGGGGGTCGTGTTCACGGTGACGTTGAGCGGCACTGTCGGGGCCGCGAAAGCGAGGGTAGATTATCGCACCGTCGAAAGACGGGGTGCGACTGCAATACAGGGAAATCAGGGATGTACTCCCGGTGCCGACTATCCGCGCAGCTCAGGCAGGCTTAGCTTTCCTGCGGGGAGCGGCGGCGGTACGACGCGGACATTTACCGTACGGGTATGCGGCGACCGCACCTTTCCCGACTCTGGGTACTGGTTCAGGGTTCAGCTGGAGAACGCTGCGGGTGTTTCCATCAGTGGAGGTTCGGCCAGGGGCACGATCAGGCCGGTGGGAGCGACTCAGGCGGGTCTTACGTTCGATCCTGAGAGCGTGATGGTTGATGAAGGAGGGATGGGGAGTTACGCGGTGGTGCTTGACAGGCAGCCGACGGGGGAGGTGACGGTGAGGTTATCGGTTGAGCCTGAGGGAGTGGTGGAGATTAGCCCTGAGGAGCTCACATACGACGCTACGGATTGGGACGACGGGAAAACTGTAACCGTAACCGGGTCAGATGATGGGGACATTGACGACGAGATGGTGGTCGTGACGCACGGGGCAGAGGGTGGCGGCTACAACGGCATAAGCGGGACGGTTAACGTGACGGTGGACGATGACGATACGACGCCGGTGCTGAGTGAGCGGGAAGTGCTTGAGGTTCTCTATGACGAGACCGGTGGCGATAGCTGGACCAACTCTCTCAACTGGAGCAGCAATATTCCGGACGCAACAGATCTTGGTACTTTGCATGGGGTTGCAGTTTCCAACGGTCGAGTCAGCCACCTTGATCTCGCTGCCAATCAGTTAAGCGGGACGATACCGGCAGAGCTTGGGCAATTGACCAACCTTACGGGGCTGCATCTCCAGGGAAATGAGTTAAGCGGGACGATACCGGCGGAGCTTGGGCAATTGACCAACCTTACGGGGTTGTATCTTCACCGAAATTATGAGTTAAGCGGGACGATACCGGCAGAGCTTGGGCAATTGACGAACCTTATGCAGTTGTGGCTCGGCGAAAATCGATTAAGCGGGACGATACCAGAAGAGCTTGGGCAATTAACCAACCTTATAGAGCTGTTGCTTAACGAAAATGAGTTAAGCGGGACGATACCAGAAGAGCTTGCGCAGCAGTTGACCAACCTTACGTGGCTGCAGCTCTACCGAAATCAGTTAAGCGGGACGATACCGACAGAGCTTGGGAGTCTTACCGGCCTTAGTGTACTTGGACTCTTCGAAAATGAGTTAAGCGGGACGATACCGGCAGAGCTTGCGCAGTTGACCGGCCTTACTCAGTTGCAGCTCTACGAAAATGAGTTAAGCGGGACGATACCGACAGAGCTTGGGCAATTGACCGGCCTTACGCGGTTGAGGCTTAACGGAAATGAGTTAAGCGGGACGATACCGGCAGAGCTTGCGCAGTTAACCAACCTTACATGGTTGTACATCCACGACAATCAGTTAAGCGGGACGATACCGACAGAGCTTGGGGACTTGACCGGCCTTACGCGGTTGAGGCTTCACGGAAATCAGTTAAGCGGAGAGATACCGGCAGAGCTTGCGCAGTTAACCAATCTTACGTGGCTGTTGCTTAACGAAAATGAGTTAAGCGGGTCAATACCGACAGAGCTTGGACAATTGACCAACCTTTTGTTCCTGTACCTCCGCGGCAATCAGTTAACCGGGTCGATACCGGAAGAGCTTGGGGATTTGACCAATCTCAGGCGGTTGTTTCTCAACGGCAATCAGTTAACCGGGTCGATACCGACAGAACTTGAGAGTCTTGCAGGTCTTCAGTATCTGTACCTCCACGGAAATGAGTTAAGCGGGTCAATACCGACAGAGCTTGGGGACTTGACCAGCCTTCTATGGCTGTACCTCAACGGCAATCAGTTAACCGGGACGATTCCGACAGAGCTTGGGCAGTTGACCAGCCTTCAGCGGATGTACCTCAACAACAATCAGTTAACCGGAATGATTCCGCTTACAGAACTTGAAGCTCTGGCCACAACCCACAACCTCCAGGATCTTGCGCTCTGGGGTAATGGCGGGTTGACGGGGAGCATTTCCAGTGAACTCGGCAAGAGGGTTGATCGGGCGGCGTTACGATTTCTTTACGAGATCAATGGGGGCTCGGACTGGACTAACAGTCAGAATTGGCTGAGCAACCAGCCGTTTCTTGATTGGCACGGAGTCGATGTGAACAGCGACGGCCGGGTCTCGGTGCTGAACCTTGCGGACAACAACCTAAGTGGAGAGATTACAAATGCGCTTGAGGCCCTAGAGGGTCTTGAGACTTTGAATTTAGCCGACAACAGGGAACTAGCCGGAGAACTTCCAGTGGGTCTGATGAATTTGTCAGGGCTTACGACATTGAATATAAGGTGTACGGGTATTAGTACGCCTGCTACGCAGGAGTTTCAGACGTGGTTGCAGGGTCTTGGTAATGGCTTTACTGGGCCGGGATGCCAAGATCCACAGTCTCCTCCCCCGCCAAGCACACAGCCTCCGACAAGTACTGAACCCCCTGTGGATACTGGTCCCGATCAGCCGGACCCAACTCCCGGTCCCGATCAGCCGGGTCCAACTCCCGGTCCCGATCAGCCGGGTCCAACTCCCGGTCCCGATCAGCCGGGTCCAACCCCCGGTCCCGATCAGCCGGGTCCAACTCCCGATCCCGATCAGCCGGACACAACCCCCGATCCCGATCAGCCGGACACAACCCCCGGTCCCGATTCTGGGGACATGAGCGGAGGGGGAGGATGCGCCATCGCTTTTGACGGAGCGGAAGCGGGGAGAAACGCAACTGAGAGCACCATGTTTAACTTGCTTTTGGTCGTGTCCGCCATCTTGGCAATTTCCTTGAGAAACCGAGCAAGGGAAAAGCGGGTTTAATGTTTTCAGGTGAATAAATCTTTCAGAAAATCTTTATGAGAAAGTAATCACACCGAGTGTGAACTTAAGCGTGTTCCACATTGGAATCAGACACTTAAAGGGTTCAGCCGATTATCTCGGCAGGTATTTTGGCCAAGTGTCCGCAAGGCAGTTTTCCAATTATGAAGGCGTTTCGAGGTTGAGCGGGTGATGGTGGAACGCCGCGTTGGCGGAGATGGCTTTCTTTACCCGAAGATGTGCGAGGGCGGCCTTTGGCGCGTGATTACGGAAGATACTGTCTTTTAGCCCTAACTCAGTTCCCCCCGCAAGTTGGGGATTGGGCAGTGTACACGCAATTCAGGGTCTGCGTTTCCAGAGAAATTTCTAGAATCAATTGCTTCCGGTGAGTCTTGTGGATTTGTCGAAGCTTGAGACGTTCGATATAGGGGATACGGGTATGCGGGCGCCTGAGGACGCGGCGCTTCATCGGCGGCTTGGGAAATCGATCTTCAAGGGGATGTCTGCGTCGTGGATCTCATAGAGAAAGACATGGGTTAAACGAATGGTGCGGCATCCATCGTTGTTTCCGGTGGATGGGGGATAAGGAAGCGAGTTAAGCTGACCGGTTTTTTAACAACTCTTCTTTAAATAACTTCAAAGTCTCAATTGGTTTATTACTTATACCACTCGATATTTGTTTGACAAAATATGGGGGGGGGGTAGGTTCCTAATTGAAGGATAGGGAAGACCGGTCATAGCTAACCACGGTTGACCGCAGGGGAATTTCTGTGAATAGGCAGCAAGAGGGCTTTTATGGTCAAGACAGGAGATACGCGTTTTAGGGAATCAGGGGTCAGTTCCGGGAAGCGGCAGAAGAGGTTCTGGATGAATACGGTGTTCCATGGCACAGGCCGCGTGCTTGCGGCGTTTGGGCTTTTACTCTTTTCCTTGCTCTGCAATGTCGGGGTCGCCTGGGCACAGACGGTGTCAATTGCCGATTCTGAGGGCAATCCGGACACCGGAGTCGTGTTCACGGTGACGTTGAGCGGCACTGTCGGGGCCGCGAAAGCGAGGGTAGATTATCGCACCGTCCTAAAAAGACCGGGTGCGACTGCAATACCGGGAAATCAGGGGTGTACTCCCGGTGTCGATTATCCGCACACCTCAGGCAGTCTTAGCTTTCCTGCGGGGAGCGGCGGCGGTACGACGCAGACGTTTACCGTACGGGTATGCGGCGACCGCACCTTTCCCGACTCTGGGTACTGGTTCGATGTTCAGCTGGAGAATGCGATGCGTGTTTCCATCAGCAGAGGTTTAGCCAGGGGCACGATCAGGCCGGTGGGAGCGTCTCAGGCGGGTCTTACGTTCGATCCTGAGAGCTTGGCGGTTGATGAAGGAGGGATGGGGAGTTACACGGTGGTGCTAAACAGGGAGCCGACGGGGGAGGTGACGGTGAGGTTGTCGGTTGAGCCTGAGGGAGCGGTTGAGATTAGCCCTGAGGATCTCACATACGATGCTACGGATTGGGGCACCCCAAAGACTGTAACCGTAACCGGGTCAGATGACGGGGACATTGAGGATGAGATGGTGGTTGTGACGCACGTGGCCGAGGGTGCTGGCTACAACGGCATAAGCGGAGCAGTTAACGTGACTGTGGACGATGACGATACAACGCCGGTGCTGAGTGAGCGGGAAGTGCTTGAGGTGTTCTATGCCGAGACCGGTGGCGGTAGCTGGAGCAACTCTCTCAACTGGAGCAGCAATATTCCGGACGCAACAGATCTTGGTACTTTGCATGGGGTCACAGTCGATTCCAGCGGTCGAGTTCTTGAATTGCGTCTCGACAGCAATCAGTTAAGCGGGTCGATACCGGAAGAACTTGGGCAATTGAGCAGCCTTTCGATGCTGTGGCTCCATAATAACCAGTTAACCGGCACGATTCCGACCGAACTGGGAAACCTGACCAACCTCAGATGGCTGTATCTCTACAACAATGAATTAAGCGGAGAGATACCGGAAGAGCTTGGGCAATTGAGCAGCCTTGCGCATTTGCGTCTCGACAATAACCAGTTAACCGGCACGATTCCGACCGAACTGGGAAGCCTGACCAAACTCTTTGATATGCTTCTCTACAATAACCAGTTAACCGGCACGATTCCGACCGAACTGGGGAACCTGACCAAACTCCTTAATATGCGTCTCGACAATAACCAGTTAACCGGCACGATTCCGACCGAACTGGGAAACCTGACCAGTTTCATAGCTATGTATCTCAGCAACAATCAGTTAAGCGGCACGATTCCGACCGAACTGGGAAACCTGACCAACCTCCTTAATATGCGTCTCGACAATAACCAGTTAACCGGCACGATTCCGACCGAACTGGGAAACCTGACCGCTCTTCTCCAGTGGCTGTACCTCAACGGCAATCAGTTAAGCGGGACGATACCGACAGAGCTTGGACAATTGACCGGCCTTACGGAGTTGTTGCTTGACGACAATCAGTTAAGCGGGCAGATACCGGCAGAGCTTGGGAGCCTTACCACGCTTCAGTTCCTGCTTCTCCACAATAACCGGTTAAGTGGGTCGATTCCGACCGAACTGGGAAACCTGACCGCTCTTCTCCAGTGGATGTATCTCCACAATAACCAGTTAACAGGAGCGATTCCGACCGAACTGGGAAACCTGACCGTTCTCAATCGTATGATTCTCTCCGGCAATCAGTTAAGCGGGCAGATACCGGCAGAGCTTGGGAGCCTTACCACGCTTCAGTTCCTGCTTCTCCACAGAAACCAGTTAAGTGGGTCGATTCCGACCGAACTGGGAAACCTGACCGCTCTCTGGTGGATGTATCTCCACAATAACCAGTTAAACGGAGAGATTCCGACAGAGCTTGGGCAGTTGACCAGCCTTCAGCGGATGTACCTCAGCAACAATCAGTTAACCGGAATGATTCCGCTTACAGAACTTGAAGCTCTGGCCACAACCCACAACCTCCAGGATCTTGCGCTTTGGGGTAATGGCGGGTTGACGGGAACCATTTCTGATGAACTTGGCAAGAGGGTTGACCGGGCGGCGTTACGATTTCTTTACGAGATCAATGGGGGCTCGGACTGGACTAACAATCAGAATTGGCTGAGCAACCAGCCGTTTCTTGATTGGCACGGGGTCGATGTGAACAGCGACGGCCGGGTCTCGGTGCTTAACCTTGCGGACAACAACCTAAGTGGAGAGATTACAAATGCGCTTGAGGCCCTAGAGGGTCTTGAGACTTTGAATTTAGCCGACAACAGAGAATTGGAAGGAACGCTTCCACTGGGCCTAATGAATTTGTCAGGGCTTACGACATTGAATATAGAGGATACGGGTATGTGTGCGTCTGAGGACGCAGGGTTTCAGCAGTGGCTTGGGACAATTACTTTCACGGGAACAAACTGTTCTTCGTCGCCTCAGCCGGGTCCAACCCCTGATCCCGATCAGCCGGGTCCAACCCCCGATCCCGATCAGCCGGGTCCAACCCCTGATCCCGATCAGCCGGGTCCAACCCCCGATCCCGATCAGCCGGGTCCAACCCCTGATCCCGATCAGCCGGGTCCAACCCCCGTTCCCGATCAGCCGGGTCCAACCCCTGATCCCGATCAGCCGGGTCCAACCCCCGTTCCCGATCAGCCGGGTCCAACCCCCGTTCCCGATTCTGGGGACATGGGCGGAGGGGGAGGATGCGCCATCGCTTTTGACGGAGCGGAAGCGGGGAGAAACGCAACTGAGAGCACCATGTTTAACTTGCTTTTGGTCGTGTCCGCCATCTTGGCAATTTCCTTGAGAAACCGAGCAAGGGAAAAGCGGGTTTAATGTTTTCAGGTGAATAAATCTTTCAGAAAATCTTTATGAGAAAGTAATCACACCGAGTGTGAACTTAAGCGTGTTCCACATTGGAATCAGACACTTAAAGGGTTCAGCCGGTTATCTCGGCAGGTATTTGGTCTTGGTGTCCGAAAAGCGGTTTTCCAATCAGGGAGGCGTTTCGAGGTTGAGCGGGTGATGGTAAAACGATGTGTTGACGGAAACGGATTTCTTTATCTGAGAACACAAGAAGGTGCCCTCCGCAGAGTGGTTACGGGAGATACTGTTTTTTAGAGAACCCCGATTATTTCGTGGTGAAGCCTGCGCATCAGATCCATCCACTCGTTTACCGTCTCCTCGGTTTCGTCGCTTACGTCTTTTTTTATGACTATTCCGTAGACCCTGGGCTCTACGGCGCACTTTCCGTATCTTTCCGCGACCATGGAGCCGAACCTGTAGAGTATCTCAAGGGCCTTTCTGTCCTTTCCCTCAAACCTGCTCACAAGAACCATCTCGGAGGAAAAACCCTCGAATATCCTGTTCCACAAGGTTGCGCTTGACTCCATGTGGAAGGAAAGCACTACGTTTTCGGGATCTTTTTTCTCTTCACTCTTGCTAGGATTCGTCATCTATGCTTTCTTATTATAACCACGGGCTGAGCGTGTGCGGAGTTCGGGATTTATGTTATAATTACGGGAGGCGTCAGAAGAGGTTGCTTACGCCGCAGCAGTTCTCGCTTCGTTTTTTCATAACGACACAACAGGCGGACAGGTTATATGAATTTGAAGAAATTTCCCGAAAAAAAGGGGCTTTACGACCCCGCGTTTGAGCATGATTCCTGCGGAATAGGATTCGTCGTTAACGTAAAGGGTGTCAAGTCGAATTCCATAATCCGCCAGGCCATAACCGTGCTCAGAAACCTCGAGCACCGCGGAGCATGCGGATGCGAGCCGAACACGGGAGACGGGGCAGGGCTACTGTTCCAGAAACCCCATGCGTTTTTTGTCGAGGCCCTAGAGGCCGAGGGAATAACCCTCCCGGCGGAGGAAGATTACGGAGTCGGAATGATATTTCTCTCCCCGGATCCGTCGGTTGAGGAAGACACCAGGAAAAGATTAGAGAGCATAATTCCCCAAGAGGGGCAGACGGTTCTTGGATGGCGGGTCGTTCCGACCGATAATTCCTCTCTGGGCGCAACCGCCCTTGGATGCGAGCCCGGGATAAGGCAGATATTCATCGGCCGGGGGGACGGGACCGCCGCCGGAGACGATTTCGAAAGAAAGCTCTACATAATAAGAAAGCGTGCCGAGGCGGAGATAAAAACCTCCGGGCGCGACGAGTGCTTCTACGTGTCCAGTTTTTCGGCAAGAACCATAGTCTACAAGGGAATGCTCGTTACCTGGCAGCTTGAGCCCTATTTTACGGACCTTGAGTCCGATCTAATGGAAAGCGCGATAGCACTTGTGCACTCGCGTTTCAGCACCAACACGTTTCCGAGCTGGGACAGGGCTCACCCCTACAGATACGTTATACACAACGGTGAGATAAATACGCTTCGGGGAAACATAAACTGGATGCACTCAAGACAGGCCGTTTTGGAATCGGAGGTCTACGGTGACGATATCCAGAAGATCTTTCCCGTGATAGCTCCCGATGGAAGCGATTCAGCCTCGTTTGATAACGCCATGGAGTTTTTATGTCTCTCGGGCTACTCGATAGAGCACGCCGTGATGATGATGATTCCCGAGCCGTGGTCGAAGCACGAGAGCATGTCCGCTGAGAAAAAGGATTTCTACAGGTTCCACAGTTGTCTTCTCGAGCCATGGGACGGCCCCGCTTCCATAGCGTTTACCGACGGCGAAAAAGTGGGCGCGGTGCTTGACAGAAACGGGTTGCGTCCCACTAGATACTACGTCACAAAGGACGACACCGTGATACTGAGCTCAGAAGTGGGAGTCCTAGACATACCGCCCGACAGGGTGAGCTACAAGGGACGTCTGCTTCCGGGAAGGATGCTTTTAATAGACACCCGCGAAGGCCGCATCGTCGAAGACACCGAACTCAAGGAAAGGCTTTCGACGGAAAAACCCTACGGAAAGTGGCTTGCGGAAAACATGGAGAGTTTCTCCGGGATGATGGAGGGAGAGCCCCCCGAGATCCCGCCCGAATATGATCCCTCAGAGCTTCTTGCGCGCCAGAGAGTTTTCGGCTACACGTTTGAGGACCTGCGCATTCTTCTGGGCCCGATGTCGAAAAACGCCGTCGAGCCGGTGGGGGCCATGGGAGTTGATACTCCGCTTGCGGCGCTGTCTGACGAGTCGAAGCTTCTTTACAACTATTTCAAGCAGATGTTCGCCCAAGTCACAAATCCCGCAATTGACGCCATACGAGAGGAACTTATAACCGGGACCATGGTCACGCTCGGGACGACGGCCAACATACTGCGCCCCGAGGAGAAAAGCTGCGAGAAAGTAGAGCTCGAGACCCCGTTTCTCACTAACCCCGAGATCGAGAAGCTGAAGACGCTTCGCGGGGAAAAATTCCGCTGCGAAGTGATTCCCACCCTTTTCGATCCCGAAAAGGGAACCGAGGGGATCGAGGAGGCGCTCTCCGGAATATTCGCCCGCGCCGACGAACTCATAGAAAAAGGCGCCAACATCCTGGTTCTCTCGGACAGGGGCTTTGACGCTCAGAACGCCCCCATTCCCGCTTTGCTCGCGGTCTCGGGACTTCACCACCACCTGATAAGAAACGGAAACAGGATGCGCACCGCGCTAATCGTTGAGTCTGGCGAGCCGAGAGAGACCCACCACATGGCGCTTCTTATAGGCTACGGCGCAAGCGCGGTCGCTCCCTACATGGCCTACGAAACCTTAAACGGCATGATTCACCAGAACATGCTTGTGGGCATGTCTTACGAGGAAGCGGTCTCGGGGTACGTGAAAAGTCTTGTTAAGGGCATAGTGAAGATAATGTCCAAGATAGGCATCTCCACGGTGCAGAGCTACCACGGAGCCCAGATATTCGAGGCGCTTGGGCTTAACACCGAGTTTGTCGATAAATATTTCACGTGGACGGCTTCCCGGATACAGGGAGTGGGAGTGGACGTCATAGCCGAAGAGTCGATAAGACGTCACTCAAGAGCGTACGCCGAAAGGGACGTGGAAACGGCGACGCTTGAAACAGGAGGGGTCTACAGGTGGAGACCCGACGGAGAGCGCCACATGTACCACCCGCGCACCGTGCACAAGCTCCAGGAAGCCTGCCAGACGGGCAGCTATGAGAAGTTCAAGGAGTACACTAAGCTCGCGAACGACGAGGAAAAAGAGCACTATACGCTTCGCGGCCTGATGGAGCTTAAGTTCTCAGAAGACTCGGTTCCGCTCGACGAGGTGGAGTCGGTCGAGAGCATATGCAGAAGGTTCAAAACAGGGGCCATGTCCTACGGGGCGATAAGCAAGGAGGCCCACGAAAGCCTCGCGATCGCAATGAACCGCATAGGGGGCAAAAGCAACACGGGCGAGGGGGGAGAAGATCCCGACAGGTATACCCCGGATCCGAACGGGGACCTCAGGAGAAGTTCCATAAAGCAGGTCGCTTCGGGCCGTTTCGGCGTCACGAGCGAATATCTGGTGAACTCAGAGGAGATACAGATAAAGATAGCCCAGGGGGCAAAGCCGGGGGAAGGGGGGCAGCTTCCGGGAAGAAAGGTCTACCCCTGGATAGCCAAGGTCAGATTCTCGACTCCGGGAGTGGGGCTTATATCGCCTCCTCCGCACCACGACATCTATTCGATCGAGGATCTGGCACAGCTTATCTACGATCTTAAAAACGCGAACCGCCACGCGAGGATAAACGTCAAGCTGGTTTCTGAGGTCGGCGTCGGGACCATAGCCGCGGGCGTGGCGAAGGGTCACGCGGACGTGATACTCATAAGCGGAACCTCGGGGGGAACGGGAGCATCTCCGCAAAGCAGCATACATCACGCGGGACTTCCCTGGGAACTAGGCATAGCCGAAACGCACCAGACCCTAGTTCTTAACAACCTTAGAAGCAGGGTGGTTATTGAGACCGACGGTCAGATGAAAACCGGAAGGGATGTAGCCATCGCGGCCCTTCTTGGCGCCGAGGAGTACGGTTTTTCCACGGCTCCCCTAATAGTTCTCGGATGCATAATGATGAGGGTCTGTCATCTTGATACCTGTCCGGTAGGAGTCGCAACGCAGAACCCCACGCTTCGCGAGAAATACACGGGAGACCCGGCGCACGTGGTCGATTTCATGCATTTTGTCGCCACTGAGTTTCGCGAGATAATGGCGAAGATGGGTTTTCGGACGGTAAACGAGATGATAGGCAGAACGGACTGCCTCGAGATGAGAAAGTCGCTTGACCACTGGAAGGCCAAGGGCATAGACCTGAGCAGTATCCTCTTCCGTCCCGAAGTTCCCGAGGACTGGGGAACTTACTGCCAGATCGAACAGGACCACGGCATACAGAACTCCCTTGATGAAACCGTCTTGACGGATATATGCCGCCCGGCGATTGAAAAGGGCGAGCAGGTCCGCGCCGCCGTACCGATAAGGAACGTAAACAGGACCGTGGGAACCATAGTCGGAAGCGAGCTTACGAGAAGGTACGGTCTTGACGGACTCGAGGAGGATACCATAAGGCTTCATTTCTCGGGTTCCGCGGGGCAGAGCTTCGGAGCCTTCGTTCCAAAGAGCATGACACTTGTTCTGGAAGGGGACTCAAACGACTATACGGGAAAGGGTCTTTCCGGGGGCAAGATAATCATCTATCCTCCGAAGGAATCAACTTTCGTTGCGGAGGAGAACATTATAATCGGTAACGTCGCGTTTTACGGCGCCACCGGAGGGGAAGCCTACGTGAGGGGGATTGCCGGCGAGAGGTTCTGCGTTAGAAACAGTGGGGTCCGCACCGTGGTGGAAGAGGTTGGGGACCACTGCTGCGAATATATGACAGGGGGCCGCGTCGCCGTGCTGGGTCCGACCGGGAGGAATTTCGCGGCCGGGATGTCAGGTGGCATAGCGTATGTATATGACCCAGAGGGGGATTTTGAGGGAAGATGCAATACCGAATCCGTATTCCTTGAGTTTGTGGGGGAAGATGATGAAGCGGAACTTCTGGGAATGATAAGAAACCACCTTGAGTACACCGGAAGCGAGGTAGCAAAGCGGATTTTGGAAGACTGGACCGGAAGCCTTCCCAGATTCGTAAAAGTGATACCGAAAGATTACAAGAGAATGCTTGAGCACATAAACCGCGCCCAAGAGGGTGGTCTTTCCGGTGATGAGGCCCTTATGGCGGCCTTTGAAGAAAACAAAAGAGATCTCGCGCGCGTAAGCGGAAACTGACACTGAAGCCCGAACGGAGGAGAAGTTTTTCATGGGTGATCCCACAGGTTTTATGAATTACAGTAGGAAGCTTGGGACTGACAGGGATCCTGCCCAGAGAATCGGCGACTGGAGCGAATTCCACGGACATCTTCCGGTAAAAGAGCTTGCCCTTCAGGGCGCAAGATGCATGGACTGCGGAGTTCCCTTCTGCCAGACGGGCCAGATAATCGGCGGAATGACCGCCGGGTGTCCCATAAACAACCTTATACCAGAGTGGAACGATCTGGTTTACTCCGGCCTCTGGAGAGAGGCTCTCGAGAGGCTTCACAAGACCAACAATTTCCCCGAATTCACCGGCCGTATATGTCCGGCTCCCTGCGAGGGGTCTTGTGTTCTGGCTATAAACGAGCCTGCGGTTACCATAAAGAGCATAGAGTGCGCCATAGTCGACAGGGGTTTTGAGGAAGGATGGATCACCCCAGAGCCTCCCGAGCGGAGAACCGGAAAGAAAGTCGCCGTAATAGGCTCTGGACCCGCGGGACTCTCATGCGCCGCCCAGTTGAACAAAGCGGGGCATCTGGTTACCGTGTTTGAAAGGGACGACCGCATCGGCGGACTGCTCATGTACGGAATTCCCAACCCCCACCTTGACAAGGAAATCGTTGACCGCCGCGTCGATATCCTCGCTGAGGAGGGAATCGAGTTCGTTACCAGCACGGAAGTGGGGAAGGATATTGACGGAAATGAACTTATAGAAAGCTTTGACGCGGTGGTGATATGCACCGGGGCGACGAAACCCAGGGATCTTCCGATTGAGGGGAGGGACCTTGGGGGAATCTACTTCGCCATGCAGTTCCTAAGAGCGAACACCAAGAGCCTTCTTGACAGCGGGCTTAGTGACGGTCGCTACATTTCCGTTGCGGGCAAGGACGTAATCATTCTAGGGGGTGGCGACACCGGAACCGACTGCGTCGCGACCTCGATGAGACATGAATGCAGAAGCCTTCTTCAGTTCGAAATACTTCCCACGCCTCCCACTGAGAGGGCTTCAGATAATCCTTGGCCGCAATGGCCTAGGGTATACAGACTTGATTACGGTCAGCAGGAGGCCATGGCGGTTTTCGGCGAAGACCCGAGAAGGTATCAGGTTCTTACCAAAAGATTTATAGGTGATGACGCGGGCATGGTCGCAGAACTTGAGACCGTGCGCATTGAGTGGTACAGGGGAGATAACGGAAGGATGACATTTAGAGAAGTGGAAGATTCTGAGCAGAAGTGGCCATGCGGACTTGTGCTTCTGGCCCTCGGATTCCTGGGGCCCGAGCAGGGACTTTTGCAGCAGATGAATATCCGTACCGACGAGCGCTCAAACGCCATGGCGGAGTACGGAAAGTATATGACAAATGTTGAGGGAGTTTTCGCGGCGGGGGACTCACGCAGGGGACAAAGTCTTGTGGTGTGGGCGATAAACGAGGGAAGAGAAGCCGCCAGGGAGTGCGACAGGTATCTCATGGGGTCAACCGACCTTCCATAAACACTCTCTGACGTTACGAGGAGGACTTTCTAGGTGGCTTTTGCTGATCCTAAAGAGCAGTTAAAGGTAATAAAAAGGGGAACTGAGGCGATAATTCCCGAAGAGGAGCTTCTTTTAAAGCTTGAAGCCTCAGTGAAGAGCAATCGGCCTCTTAAGGTAAAGGCAGGGTTCGATCCCACCTCTCCAGACCTGCATCTGGGTCATGGGATAATCCTCAAGAAACTTCGCGATTTTCAGACCCTGGGACACGAGGTTCTTTTCCTCATAGGGGATTTCACTGCCTATATAGGCGACCCCTCGGGGAGAAGCGAAACCCGCCCGTCGATCTCAAGAGAGGAGATAATCAAAAACTCGAGGACTTACGAACGCCAGGTTTTCAAGGTTCTTGACAAAAAAAAGACCCGGGTTCTTTCAAACTCCCGCTGGCTCGGCAAGCTCGGTTCGGAGGAACTTCTCGGGCTCACCTCCCTGGTTAACGTTTCGCGGATACTGGATCGGGATGATTTCTCAAAGAGGTACAAGGAGGGGGTATCCATTTCTCTCAGGGAATTCATATATCCCTTGGTGCAGGCGTACGACTCGGTGCAGATGCACTGCGACGTTGAGCTCGGCGGTACGGATCAGACCTTTAACATACTGCTCGGCCGCGATTTCCAGAGACATTACGGACAGTCTCCGCAGGTAGGAGTTTTTCTTCCGATACTTGAGGGAACCGACGGGGTAAAGAAGATGTCAAAATCCCTCGGGAACTACATAGGTCTTGACGAATCGCCCCAGGATATATACGGAAAGATGATGTCGATTTCTGACGAGCTTATGTGGAGATACTATCTTCTTCTAAGCTCCCGCAATGGAAAAGAGGTAAAGGCGCTAAAAGCCCGTCATCCCATGGAGGCTAAAAAAGCCCTTGCCTCGGAAATCGTTTCTTGGCTTCACGACTCGCAAAGTGCTCTGGAAGCCGCCCGGGATTTTGAAACCAAGTTTTCAAAGAGGTCTTTTCCCGAAGACGCAACGGAAAAGACTTACGCCGCCAGTTCCCGCAAGGTAGTCGACCTTGTTTTGGAAGTATCCGATTCAGTTGATACGAAAGGACAGGCGAAAAGGCTCATATCCCAGGGAGGGCTCATCATAAACGGGGAGAAGTATACCGACCCGAATTCAGTTTTCCCTGACGAGGCTGCTTTTGAGGCTAAGATCGGAAAAAAAGAGTTCCTGAGAGTTGTGATCAAATAAGCGAATCCGGCTTTTCCATAAATAACTCGGGATTGTATCTTTTCTTGAACTGATGGCTGCCGAAGAAAAGAAAGGCGCTGGCGCGGAGTCGGCGGAAACCCAGGCGGATTCCCGGGATGGAATCGCGTGGCTAGGAATATCAAAAGGTTCCGCGACATCCTTGCTGATCCTGGCTCTTCTCGTGGCGGCAAGCTATCTTCCCGCCATGTGGGCCGGGTTTGTCTGGGATGATGAGATAATCAAGAGGATTGACGCTGTCGGGAGATGGGGCGGAATCTGGGATCTCTGGTTCTCTCCCTCGACGGTCTATCACAAGCACGGAGTCGGAGAGGACCATTACTGGCCGCTTTTCTACACCACATTCTGGCTTGAGCACAAGCTCTGGGGGTTTGCCCCCGTCGGCTATCACGCAGTGAACGTCCTGCTTCACTTCGTAAACACGGCGCTTCTCTGGCGTCTGCTTTTGCGCCTTGGGGTTCCCGGGGCCTTTTTCGCGGCGGCGTTATTTGCCGTGCATCCGCTGCATGTGGAATCAGTCGCCTGGGTGATAGCGAGGAAGGACCTGCTGTCGGCTTTTTTCTATCTCGCGGCGGTTTTGACGTGGCTTCGGTACGCCGAGGCCCCGCTTCCGCGCCGCTACGTCGCTGCACTCTTGCTTTTTGCGGCCGGGATGCTCTGCAAGTCCATCGTGGTTACGCTTCCCGCGGCGCTTTTAATCCTGCAGTGGTGGCGCAGCGGAGGCGTTACGCGGGTGGATTTGCTGCGGACACTGCCCTTTTTTCTCGCGGGGTTCGCCATCGCGCTTGCGGATCTCTCTTTTTACGAAAGCAGAAATATCTCTTTTGACTACTCGGTTGCCGAGCGGATACTCATAGCGGCTCACGCTCTGTGGTTCTATGTTGGCAAACTTGCGTGGCCGGTCGATCTGGCTGTGATGTATCCGCACTGGGACGTGAGCGTATCGGATCCCGTGGAGTGGGGATACGTGGTCGCGGCGCTTGCGGTCGGCGCGCTTTTTTGGCTTTCGCGAAGCCGGATCGGTCGGGGACCCATAGCCTGCGCGCTTTTTTTCGCGGTCACCCTTTCTCCCGTTCTGGGGTTTTCCCCCTTCGGTTACATGAATATCTCTTTTGTTGCCGACCGCTACCAGTATCTGGCGGGCATAGGGGCGATAGTACTTTTTGCCGGAGCCGTATCCCGCGGTGCCGCAAGACTTCCCAGTGCGAGGCGAGGAACGGTAAAGGCGGCCGCTTTGGCGCTGCTTGTTCTGCTGGGCGTGGCGACCTGGAACCAGACAAACATTTACAAGGACAACATTACCTTTTTCAGCCGAAGCGTCTCAGTCAATCCGGAATCCTGGGCGGCCCACCGTTACATGGGAGGGGCGCTTTTCAGTCTGGGAAGGTATGCGGAGGCGGAAAACCACTTCCGCCTCTCCGTGGAACTCGATTCGAGCCCGGCGGATAGTTTCCTCATGCTAGCCGTATTTTTCAGGAAACTTCAGCGATACGGGGAATCACTCGAAGCTTATCGCTCGGCCATCGAAACCGATCCCGGTTTTGCCAATGCTTATGCCGAGATGGGAGATCTTCTTTTCCAGTTGCGCAGGTACGAAGAATCCATCGAGAACACGAACCAGGTTATTTCCCTTCTCCCGGATCATCCCCAGCTACACATTCTTCATTATCGCATGGGAGAGGCGTCGCTTGGGCTTAACCGTTTGGATGAGGCGGAGAAGCATTATGAAAACGCCTTGCGTGCCAAACCGGATTTCAAGGAGGCCGCAAACCGTCTAGACGAGCTGCGCTCCGCGCGGAAACGTCGCTGAGCGCACGCCATTTTTAGGTGGTTCCGCAGGCACTGAACCCGGCTGTGGGGAAATTACGGAGGAAAGTATGAGCTGTAGGACCATCCGGTAGGTATACTTCCCCCTCATAATGAAGAATGACGGGGAAAAAAGAGAAGTCTCATCTGGTTGGCGGGCCTGGCTCCCGGTTTTCCTGCAAGCGCCTGACTCTTCTGGTAGCGACAGGGATTCCGGTGGAACACGACTCAAACAGCAGAACCCGGGGACTCTGGTCCCGGGGTTCTGGATTCCACGGGGCGATGCGTCCCTCTTGCTGATCCTGGGGATGCTTGTGGCTGCGAGTTACTTTCCGGCTCTGTGGGGGGAATTCATATGGGATGACTTGTTAACGTTAACAAAGCTCAAGGCCGTTTCAAGCTGGGACGGTATCTGGCGTCTGTGGTTTGATCCCGCGGCTGCCTACCTGCAGAGGGACACCGTGGAGGGTCATTACTGGCCGCTTCTCTATACGACTTTCTGGCTTGAGCACAAGCTCTGGGGATTTCATCCGCTGGGCTATCACATAGTCAACCTTCTGCTTCACTTCGCAAACACGGCGCTTCTCTGGCGTCTGCTTTTGCGTCTGGGAGTTCCAGGCGCGTGGTTCGCGGCTGCGGTGTTTGCGGTGCACCCCCTGCACACTGAATCGGTTGCGTGGATTATTTCCCGAAAAGACCTGCTCTCGGCCCTGTTCTACCTGTCCGCGTTTTTTATGTGGGTCCGCTTCGTCGAATCACCCCGTATCAGACTCTACGTAGCGGCGCTTTCTCTGTTCGCGGCCGCCCTGCTCTGCAAGTCGATCGCGATTACCCTACCGGCGGCGCTTCTGATCTGGCAATGGTGGAAGGAAGGTCGTGTTACCGCGGGATATTTTCTGCGGGCGGCGCCGTTTTTTCTTGTCGGACTCGTGGTCGGGGGATTTGACATCTGGTTTTACAAAGCCCACACTGCCCTCTCCTTTGATTATTCTATTTATGAGCGGGCGCTTATCGCCTCGCGAGCCTTGTGGTTCTACGCGGAGAAACTGCTTTGGCCCATGGATCTCGCGGTGATCTACCCGCGCTGGGAAATTGACGTGGCGGATCCGCTTGGCTGGGGCTATTTCGCCGCCGCGGCAGCGGTGGCCGCAACTCTCTGGATCATGCGCCACAGGATCGGCAGGGGGCCTCTTGCCTGCGCGCTTTTTTTCGCCGTCACCTTGTCTCCGACACTTGGTCTCGTTGACTACAGTTACATGGGACATTCGTTTGTGGCGGACCGTTTCCAGTATCTGGCCGGCATCGGGGTGATCATACTTTTCGCCACTGCCACTACGCGTATAGCCGACAGGCTGGCTCCCTCGGCGTACAAGATGGCAAGGGGAGTCGCCGTAGCCGTTCTTATCTTGCTTTGCGTCGTCGCCTGGAATCAGACAGGCGTCTACAGAAACGAGCTTTCCCTGTTTAACCACGTCATCTCCCACAATCCCCAATCGTGGGCAGCTCATCAGAATGTGGGCATGATCCTGCTGAGGCTTGGCCGGTTTGAGGAGGCGGAGAAGTCCCTGCGCAACTCTCTTGAAATCTTTCCTCTGAACGTAAAAGCCTTCAGAAATATCGGAGAGGCGCTTAAGGGACAGCAGCGTTACGAGGAATCGCTTAAGTGGTATGGGACCGCGGTCAGGCTGGAACCTCAGGAACCGTTGAACCACGCGGTTATGGGAACGGTGTTTTTCCAGATGGAGCGCTACCCCGAGGCCGTTTCGAGCATAAAACGTGCCCTTGAGCTTCAGCCTGATTTTGAGACAGCCCCCAGGCTTCATTCTCTTATAGCTCAGGGATTGCGAAAGATGGGTCTCCACGGCGAGGCGGACCGCCGCTTTGAGCTAAGCGTGAAACTCGCCCGGGAAATGAATCCGGGTGACCCGGCAACTTTCTTTTCCCGGGCGGAGGACCTGCGGGGGCGGAAACGACATCAGGAGTCACTCAGGTGGTATCAGGATGCGGTCAAGGCAGACCCGGATTTCGCTCTGGCTTACGCCGGCATGGGCGACTCGCTTTACCAGCGCGGCCGCTACCCCGAGGCCGTTTCGAGCATAAAACGTGCTCTTGAGCTTGAGCCTGATCTTCCGATAGCCCCCGCCCTGCGTTATCTCATGGGTCGGGCATTGCGGGGAATAGGTCCGCTTCATGATATGCAAGATCAAACAAACCGTACCATGGAAAGCGGTTTAAGTAACGCAAAGACTTTTTTTTCCCGGGCGGAAGAGCTGCGGAGACAGAAACGGTACGAGGAGTCGCTTAAGTGGTATCGGGACACGATCGGGGCGGACCCGGATTTCGCCCTGGCCTACGCCGGCATGGGTGATTCGCTTTACCGTCTGGGCCGTTACGATGAGGCCGTTTCAAGCATGAAAAGAGTCTTTGAACTGATGCCTGATTTTCCGATGGCTCCAACTCTGCATTATCTCATAGGCCAGGCCCTACGGGAGATGGGTCGTCACGGCGAGGCGGAGGAGCACTACGAGAGCGCCTTGCGGATTGCACCGAATTTTAAGGAGGCCTTAGGTAGTCTTGCCGGGCTGCTGCTGGCTCAGGGACGTTACGAAGAGGCGGTGAGCCGTTACCGGACGCTTGCGGAAATCGAACCCGGCAACGCGGCGACTCATTCTCAGATCGGCATTGCACTTTTTAAGACCGGCAAGGCGGAGGAGGCGCTTGTGAGCTTCGATCGGGCGCTTTCCCTGGACCCCGCTCTGGATCTGGTGCGAAACTACAGGGAGCAGGTACTTAAAAGCATGGCGAAAGGGGATGAGCAGCCTGAATGAGTCGCCGTGGGGATGTGAAAAGGCGCGCAAAAGATGTATTGAATTCTGTCGCGAGCAGCGATCGAAAAAGCGAGTCAGCCTGTAAGCCGAGTTCTGTCAAGCACGGTCATCCATCTGAGATACCTGTTGCCAGGATACCTTAAGCGACTACCCGAAAACCAGGGCGGGCAACCCTGACCGGACCGTGGTCCGGGTGTTTTCCTATTTGTCTTTCTTCGGGCGGGGTTTGCCTTGCCTCCTCCATCACTTTCGGAGCGGTGGTCTCTTACACCACCTTTTCACCCTTACCGAGGCGCCTGCGGCGCCCGGGCGGTATACTTTCTGCTGCACTTTCCGTTGTCTCGCGACACCTGGTCGTTAACCAGCGCCCTGCCCTGCGAAGCTCGGACTTTCCTCCCGCGGACAAACCGCGGGCGACCGCACGGCCGACTCGCTAGTCATTAAAGTATCTATCTATCGCCTCGTTAGCAAGGCCGTCGGCCTCGGTGTTACGCTCCCTGGGGATATACTCTATTTCGAATGCGGGGATCGAGGAGACGAGTTTCTTCGCTTCTGAGTGCAGGATTCTAAGCTTTGGGTCCTTTACCTTCCAGAGCCCGTTCATCTGGCTTGCGACGAGCTGGGAGTCGGTGTGGATTTTTACCGTGGCGCTTCCTTCGGCCACTAGATAGGCGAGGGCCTTGATGAGCGCTTTATACTCGGCCTCGTTGTTTGTTCCCCTGCCGATATATTCTTTTATTTCCTCACTGCTTGCGTCAGGGCGGATTACCAGAACTCCGATGCCGGATTCTCCGGGGTTTCCCCGTGACGCTCCGTCTATGTAGACTTCGGTTATTTTCCCTGGGGACATGTTCTTGGGAGGATAACCGCTTGGGCGGTTATGTTTTAGTGTAAAGAATTTTCTTGCAGTTCGGGCACTGAACCGGCTTTAGCCGTTTCAGTATTTCGTTGTATAGCTGAGGAGGGATGTTTATGTGGCAGCTGGTACATTGTTCGTTTTCGGCAAGCGCGAGCGCCCTGCCGTTTTTCTTGAAGATCTTTTCGTAAAGCGGGAGTATCTTCGGGTCTATCCTGGATATCAGTTCGCTTTTTTCCCTTTCCGCGGGTTCGCGGGAAATTTCGAGTTCTTCAATCTTTTTTTCTTTTTCCGCGATTTGCTGTGCGTACTGCTCTTTTAAGGTCGCATAAGTTTCCTGTTCTTCGGCGAGCGTTGCCTCGGTCTCTTCAATCTCCCCCATTACGGAGATCGTCTGGTCCTCTATTTCGAGGCTTTCCTTCCTGGTATCGGTTATTTCCTTCTGAAGCGCTTCGTATTCTCTGTGGGTTTTTATGGAGAACAGTCTGGCCTCGGAGTTCTTTATGGCTTCTTGGTTGGAGCGAAGCGAGGACTCAAAGTCGTTTCTCTGCGTTCTGAGTTCCGCAAGCCTGGTTTCCTTTAGCTGTATAGATTCTTCTTTTTCCAGAAGATCTTTCTTAAGATTATTGATTTCGTTTGGATATTTTTCAAGCCCTTCTGTCAGCTCTCTGATTCTTATATCAACTGTCTGAAGCTTCTGCAGGCTTTCAATATGTTCTTGCATAATCCTTTACTTCAGGCGAAGCGGTCTCACTATGCTTTTGTGAGGAGAAGATAATCTTTTTGGGCTTTCGGAAGGGGGTTGCTTTTCTTTTTTCTCTATTGACCTTCATGGTCTTTGTTTCTCAATTCTGGGCCCACCCGGACTCGAACCAGGGACCGACGGATTATGAGTCCGCTGCTCTAACCAACTGAGCTATGGGCCCTAATAAAACTAGGCAACAGAATATAGTTAATCGGATTTTTTTGTCAAATTCCGTATCAGCAATTCAGAAGAGGCAGTAAGGGTCCCTCGATATTTGTTTGACAAAATATGGGGGGGGGGTAGGTTTCCAATTGAGGGATAGGGAAGACCGGTCATAGCTAACCACCGTTGACCTTAGGGAAATTTCTGTGGATAGGCAGCAGGAGGACTTCTATGGCTAAGATGGTAGATACGCGTTTTAGGAGACCAAGGGTCAGTTCCAGGGAGAGGTTCTGAATGAATCCGGTGTTCCATGGCACAGGTCGCATGCTTGCGGCGTTCGTGCTTTTGCTCTTTTCTTTGCTCTGTACTTCCGGGGTCGCCCGGGCACAGAGTGACCGGGCAGCGCTTGAGGCGTTCTATTCCGAGACCGGTGGCGATAGCTGGACCAATAGTAACAACTGGAATGGGGGGAGTATACCGGAGGCAACGAATCTTAATGATCTGCATGGGGTCACAGCCGATTCCGACGGTCGAGTCACGGATTTAATATTACAGTCTAATCAGTTAAGCGGAGAGATTCCAACCGAACTTGGGAATCTTACAGGTCTTGAGGGTCTGCGGCTCCACAACAATCAGTTAAGCGGGTCGATACCAACCGAACTTGGGAATCTTACAGGTCTTGAGGATCTGCAGCTCCACAACAATCAGTTAAGCGGGTCGATACCAACCGAACTTGGGAATCTTACCGATCTTCAGTATCTGTTCCTCAGTATCAATCAGTTAAGCGGGACGATTCCGACAGAGCTTGGGCAATTGAGCAGCCTTAAGCAACTATGGCTTTACAGAAATCAGTTAAGCGGAGGGATACCGACCGAACTTGGGAATCTTACCGATCTTCAGTATCTGCAGCTCCACGAAAATCAGTTAAGCGGAGGGATACCGACCGAACTTGGGAATCTTACAGGTCTTGAGGATCTGCAGCTCCACGAAAATCAGTTAAGCGGGTCGATACCAACCGAACTTGGGAATCTTACCGATCTTCAGTATCTGTTCCTCAACGACAATCAGCTAAGCGGGACGATTCCGACCGAACTTGGGAATCTTACTGATCTTCAGTATCTGTACCTCGACGACAATCAGTTAAGCGGAACGATTCCGACAGAGCTTGGGAGTCTTACCGATCTTACGCGTCTGTACCTCCACGCAAATCAGTTAAGCGGAGAGATTCCAACCGAGCTTGGGAGTCTTATCGATCTTCAGTATCTGTTCCTCAACGGCAATCAGCTAAGCGGGACGATTCCGACCGAACTTGGGAATCTTACCAATCTTAGGGGCCTGACTCTCTACAAAAATCAGCTAAGCGGGACGATTCCGACCGAACTTGGGAGTCTTACCGGTCTTCAGTACATTATTGCCCACACCAATCAGCTAAGCGGGACAATTCCGACCGAACTTGGGAGTCTTCCCCTTTGGTACCTTATTCTCTCCGGCAATCAGTTAAGCGGGACGATTCCGACCGAACTTGGAAATCTTACCAATCTTCAGTATCTGTACCTCCACGCAAATCAGTTAAGCGGAACGATTCCGACAGAGCTTGGGAGTCTTACCAATCTTCAGCGCCTTTTTCTCAGCAACAATCAGTTAACCGGAATGATTCCGCTTACAGAACTTGAAGCTCTGGCCACAACCCACAGCCTCCAGGAGCTTGCGCTCTGGGGGAATGTCGGGTTGACGGGGACCATTTCTGATGAACTTGGCAAGAGGGTTGACCGGGCGGTGTTACGATTTTTTTACGACAGAAGTGGGGGTCAGGGCTGGACTAACAATGAAGAAAAATGGTTTCCGTCTGGGGAGGATCAAGCGAAAATATTCTCCCTTGGTGACTGGTACGGAGTCGATGTGAACAGTGACGGCCGGGTCTCGGTGCTGAACCTTGCGAACAACAACCTAAGTGGAGAGGTTACAGACGGGTTTGAGGCCTTAAGTGATCTTGAGACGCTTAATCTTTCCAACAATGCTGTTTTGAATGGAGTGCTTCCGGAGGGTCTGATGAATTTATTGAACCTTACAGAGTTGAATATACGGAACACGGACATCCGTACGCCCGACACGCCGGAGTTTCGGGCATGGTTGCAGGGTCTTGGCGATGGTTATACAGGGCGGGTTCCACCGGCAAGCGTAACCTCGGTGTCCCTCACCTCAAACCCCGGAAGCGACGACACCTACGGAATCGGCGACTCCATCGCGGCGACTGTGGCGTTCAGCGGTAATGTGGCCGTCACCGCGACTCCCCAGCTGGAACTGGATATCAACGGTTCCCCCAAGCAGGCCGGGTATGAAAGCGGCACGGGCACGGCGACGCTCGTGTTCTCCTACACCGTGGTTGAGAACGACGATGCCCCAAGCGGTGTCGCCATCGGAGCCGACAAGCTGACTCTAAACGACGGCACCATCAGGAACTCCGACGACAGCACCGTCAATGCGGCCCTGACCCACAGTGCGGTGGCGACCGATTCCACGCACAAGGTTGACGGAGTGAGGCCGACGCTTGAGGGCGCCGTGACCTCGACCGACGGCACGAAGGTGATACTCGCTTTCAGCGAAGACCTCGGCGGCGCGCCCACAAACACCCCCTTCACCGTCAAGGTCGACAACGTATTGGTCTCGCTTGGAGAAGCTCCCTCTGTTTCGAACGACGAGGTGACACTCACACTGGCCGCGGCAGTGACTGCGGACCAGGCCGTGACGGTAAGCTACACGGATCCGACCTCGGGCAACGACGCAACCGCCGTCCAGGACACCGCGGGCAACGATGCCGATAGTTTCTCCGAGCGGGCAGTGACAAACGTAACCTCGGTGTCCGCGCCAAGCTACACGGCCCCCTCGACACTGCAGGTGGGGGTGGCCATCACCGCGATGAGCCCGACCACCAGCGACACGGACATCGCCTCCTACAGCACCACGGGTCTGCCCTCGGGGCTGGTCATCAACGCGATGACGGGTGCGATCAGCGGCACGCCGAATAGTGCCAACGCCAGCACTCAACAGGCGACGGTGACGGTGACCGACACAGCTGGCAACCCCGCCAACGTGTCGATTGCGTTCCCGATGGTGGCCAAGGGGGACCAGACCCTGACGGGGTTCCGGTACAGCGCCGAGACGGTGACGTTCGGCAGCCCGGCGCCGACGGTGATGGCCCCCACCGGGGCACAGACAACGGTGACATACACGGCGACCCCATCAAACGTGTGCACGGTCGATGGGTCCACGGGCGTGCTGACGCTGCTTGAGGTGGGCGCGTGCGTGATCACCGCCACGGCGGCATCAAACAACAACTACAACCAGGCGACGGACACGTTCACGGTGACGATGCTGGCGCAAGGTACGCTCGCGCTGAACCTGAACACGGTCGCCGGGGACGACACGGTGAACATCGCGGAGAAGACGGCTGGGTTCACGATCACGGGCGACACCGGCACGGAGAATGGCGTGTCGGTGAGCGTGACCATCGGGTCGCAATTGCCGCTGATCGCAACCTCGGACAGTAACGGCGCCTGGTCGGTGAGCGTGCCCCCCGACGCGTCCTATATCACCGGCACCAGCGTGGCGGTGACGGTGAGCGCCAGCAAAACCGGGTTCACCCCGCCGAACAACGTGACGCGGACGGTGACAGTAGACCTGACGGCGCCGTCTGCACCGGGCTACACGGCGCCCACGACACTTCAGGTGGGCGTGGCAATCAGCGCGATGAACCCGTCGGGCGGAAGCGGCATCAACGGGTACAGCGCCGCGGGTCTGCCCTCGGGGCTGGTCATCGACGCGATGACGGGTGCGATCAGCGGCACGCCGAATAGTGCCAACGCCAGCACTCAACAGGCGACGGTGACGGTGTCCGACTCAGCCGACAACACCGCCACGACATCGATCACGTTCCCAACGGTGGCCAAGGGGGACCAGACCCTGACGGGGTTCCGGTACAGCGCCGAGACGGTGACGTTCGGCAGCCCGGCGCCGACGGTGACGGCCCCGGGCGGGGTCCGGACAACGGTGGCATACACGGCGACCCCACCGAACGTGTGCACGGTCGATGGGTCCACGGGCACATTGACGATCGTGGGGCTGGGCAGCTGCGTCATCACCGCCACGGCGGCATCAAACAACAACTACAACGAGGCGACGGACATGTTCACGGTGACGATGCTGGCGCAAGGTACGCTCGCGCTGAACCTGAACACGGTCGCCGGGGACGACACGGTGAACATCGCGGAGAAGACGGCTGGGTTCACGATCACGGGCGACACCGGCACGGAGAATGGCGTGTCGGTGAGCGTGACCATCGGTTCGCAATCGCCGCTGACCGCAACCTCGGGCAGTAACGGCGCCTGGTCGGTGAGCGTGCCCCCCGACGCGTCCTACATCACCAGCACCAGCGTGGCGGTGACGGTGAGCGCCAGCAAAACCGGGTTCACCCCGCCGAACAACGTGACGCGTACCCTTGCGGTGGACTTGGCGGCGCCCTCGGTGAGCTACACTACGCCGTCGGGGCTTCAGGTGGAGGTGGCGATCACCGCGATGAGCCCGACCACCAGCGACACGGACATCGCCTCCTACAGCGCCACGGGTCTGCCCTCGGGGCTGGTCATCGACGCGATGACGGGTGCGATCAGCGGCACGCCGAATAGTGCCAACGCCAGCACTCAACAGGCGACGGTGACGGTGACCGACACGGCTGGCAACCCCGCCGACGTGTCGATTGCGTTCCCGATGGTGGCCAAGGGGGACCAGGCGGAGAACCCCGATACAGGGAGCCCCCAGACAGAGAACCCCGATACTGAAGAGACAGAGGACGAAGCGCACCCGGATGAGCGGGAGGCGCTTTTGGCCCTCTACCGCGCTACCGGAGGTGAGAACTGGGAATACAGCGACAACTGGAACACCCCCGAGCCGGTAGATGATACCTGGCACGGAGTCACGGTGGATTCAGAGGGCAGGGTCATTGAGCTTGACCTCGCGGCCAACGGACTCAGCGGAGAAGTCCCCCCTTCCCTGGTGGTGAACCTCCCGAGCCTAAGGCGTCTTTATCTTAACGACAACACACTTAGCGCAGTTCCCCTCGCGCAGCTCAGGGACCTGCTCGAGGTACCGAACTCCGCCCTTGAAGAACTCGCCCTCTGGGGCAATGATCTGCTCGGGGGAACCGGGAATATCTCCGTAGAGCTTGACAGGAGGGTTGAACGGGCGGCGCTCCGGGCGCTTTACGAAGGAAGCGGCGGCCCCCGATGGAAGGACAGGGACAGCTGGCTTGACGAAACCGACCTGTTTTCGTTCTCCGAGTGGTACGGGGTAATAATGACGGATGACGACGGGAGGGTTGTGAAACTTGACCTCGCGGCCAACGGGCTCAGCGGAGAGCTCGGCAGAGAGCTTGAGGCCCTGGGCTCACTTTACTCCCTTGATCTCTCGGGCAACCCCGACCTGAGTGGAGAACTCCCCAGGGGCCTTATGGAACTGTCCTCGCTTGAGGTGGTGAACATAGAGGATACAGGGATGTGTGCGCCCGGGGACACAGAGTTTAATCAGTGGCTTGGGACAATAGGCTTCCAGGGGAATACCTGCGCCGATGACGGGGACAGGCTGGGACTCGAGGCGCTTTACCTGACCACCGGGGGTGAGAACTGGACGGATAATACCAACTGGCTAGTTGATAGCAAACCGCCTTCGCAGTGGTACGGGGTAAGCGTAGACAGTCAAGGTAGGGTCACGGGAATTGATCTTTCCGACAACGGGCTGACCGGAATGCTTCCGCTGAGCCTTATGAATCTGTCCAAACTCCAGACGCTGAATATAGAGGGTACGGGTGCATGTGCACCTGATGACGCTGAGTTTCAGCAGTGGCTCGCAACTATGGACTTCCGGGGGAATGTTTGCGAGGATATGGATGTTATGGAGGAAGACGACGTGATGGAAGACGATGAAGGAGCGTGCGCGATTGCTGGGAGCGGGAATACAGCGGAAAGCACCGTGTTTAACTTGTTTTTGATTATGTCCGTCCTGCTTGCGATTTCGCGGTGGAGACGATTAAGGGTCGGACAAACATAATATTCCCCGGCTGTTAGAGACGCGACTGGTTCGGGGGAGAATTGTGTAGAGAGGCATGCCCAAGAAGCACTTTTTAAACGTCTTATCGTCAGGGAACTGCTTTTTCTGAATATTCTGTATTGTCGGGTTCTTTACGTTTCCTGCGTTCAGCGGAAAACAAGAAGATTTCCGTTTTCTGGGTCCCGGGAGCCCCTTACCTTGAACACCGATGAAAGAAGTTTTTCGGAAAACACCTGCGACGGTTCTCCCAGGGCTCTTGTTCGCCCGTCTTCAAGCACAAGGACCCTGTCGCAAAACCTGCTAGCAAGCCCGAGGTCGTGAAGAACTGCTGCGATCCCTTTTCCTTTCCGCGCGAGCGATCCGAGCAGTTCCATGAGGGCGAACTTGTGATGTATGTCAAGATGGGAAGAGGGTTCGTCAAGGAAGATAAAATCGGTTTCCCGCGCGAGCACCCTCGCGACCGATACCCTCTGCTGCTCTCCTCCGGAGAGAGTGGTTACTTTTCCGCGAGAGAATTCTTTAACTCTGTGATTCTTAAGTCAACTATCTAAAGCTTCTGCAGGCTTTCAATATGTTCTTGCATAATCCTTTACTTCAGACGAAGCAGTCTCACTGTGCCTTTTAGAGGAAAAAGTAATATCTGTTGCGCTTTTGGAGGGAGTTGCTTCGGCTTTTTCTCTATTGACCTTCATGGCCTTTATTTCTCAATTCTGGGCCCACCCGGACTCGAACCAGGGACCGATGAATTATGAGTCCGCTGCTCTAACCAACTGAGCTATGGGCCCTAATAAAACTAGGCAACAGAATATGGTTAATCGGATTTTTTTGTCAAATTCCGCGTCAGCAATTCAGAAGTGGTAGCAAGGGTCCCTCGATATTTGTTTGACAAAATCGGGGGGGGGGTAGATTCCTAATTGGGAGAACCGGTCATAGCTAACTACGGTTGATCGTAGGGGGGTTTCCAGCAAATAGACAGCAGCGGGAGTTCTATGGTCCAGACAGTAGAGATACGCCTTTTAGGGAATCAGGGGCCAGTTCCGGGAAGCGGCAGAAGAGGTTCTGGATGAATACGGTGTTCCATGGCACAGGTCGTGTGCTTGCGGCGTTTGGGCTTTTACTCTTTTCCTTGCTCTGCACTTCCGGGGCTGCCTGGGCACAGAGTGAGCGGGAAGTGCTTGAGGCGTTCTATTCCGCGACCGGTGGCGATAGCTGGACCAGCTCTGACAACTGGAGCAGCAATATTCCGGACGCGACAGATCTTGGTACTTTGCATGGGGTCACAGCCGATTCCAACGGTCAAGTCGTCGAGAGATTAAGATTACGGTCTAATAATTTAACCGGGACGATTCCGACAGAGCTTGGGCAATTGAGCAGCCTTACGCAGTTGTGGCTTAACGAAAATCAGTTAAGCGGATCGATACCGGCAGAGCTTGGGAATTTGACCAGCCTTACGTGGCTGTGGCTCAGCGGCAATCAGTTAAGCGGGTCGATACCGACAGAGCTTGGGCAATTGAGCAGCCTTACGCAGTTGTGGCTCGACGACAATCGGTTAACCGGATCGATACCGGCAGAGCTTGGGAGTCTTACCGGTCTTACGTTTCTGCGCCTCGACGCAAATTTTTTAAGCGGATCGATACCGACAGAGCTTGGGCAACTGACCAACCTTGAAGAGCTGGTGCTTAGCGTCAATGAGTTAACCGGGACGATACCAGCAGAGCTTGCGAGTCTTACCGGTCTTTATTCACTTACACTCGACCGCAATCAGTTAAGCGGATCGATACCGGAAGAGCTTGGGCAATTGACCAACCTTGAAGGTCTGACTCTCCACACCAATCGGTTAAGCGGGTCGATACCGACAGAGCTTGCGAGTCTTACCGGTCTTTATTCACTTGAACTCGACGGCAATCAGTTAAGCGGATCGATACCGGCAGAGCTTGGGAGCCTTAGTCTTGCGCTTCTGAATCTCAGCAGAAATCAGTTAAGCGGGTCGATACCGACAGAGCTTGGGCAACTGACCGATCTTGGAGATCTGCTGCTTAGCGGCAATCAGTTAAGCGGGTCGATACCGACAGAGCTTGGGAGTCTTACCGGTCTTTATTCACTTGAACTCGACGGAAATCAGTTAAGCGGATCGATACCGGCAGAGCTTGGGGATTTGAGCAATCTCATCCGGTTGTTTCTCGACGGAAATCAGTTAAGCGGATCGATACCGACAGAGCTTAAGCAACTGACCGACCTTGAAGATCTGGTGCTTAGCGACAATCAGTTAAGCGGGACGATACTGACAGAGCTTGGGAGTCTTACCGGTCTTTATACACTTTATCTCAGTAACAATCAGTTAAGCGGATCGATACCGACAGAGGTTGGGCAACTGACCAACCTTGAAGTTCTGGTGCTTAGCGGCAATCAGTTAAGCGGGTCGATACCGACAGAGCTTGAGCAACTGACCTACCTTGAGACGCTTGATCTTTCCAACAATACTGCTTTGAATGGAGTGCTTCCGGCGGGTCTGAAGGATTTATTCAGCCTCACAGAGTTGAATATACAGAACACGGCCATCGGTATCCCTAACACGCCGGAGTTTCTGGCATGGTTGGAGAGTCTTGGCGATGGTTTTACAAGGCAGCTAAGCGTAACCTCGGTGTCCCTCACCTCAAACCCGGGAAGTGACGGCACCTACGCAATCGGCGATTTCATAAAGGTGACTGTGACGTTCAGCGGCGAGGTGGATGTCACCGGAACGCCGCAGCTCGAACTTGACTTCAACGGTTCCCCCAGGCCGGCCGGGTATGAAAGCGGCACGGGCACGGCGACGCTCGTGTTCTCCTACGAGGTGGCGGAGGACGACGAGGCCCAGGTCCCGGACGGCGTCGCCATCGGAGCCAACAAGCTGACTCTAAACGGCGGCACCATCACGAAGTCCGGGGACAGCACCGTCGACGTGACCCTGTCCCACAGCGAGGTGACGATCGATTCCGCACACATATTCCAGCAGGTTGACGGAGTGAGGCCGACGCTTGCGAGCGCCGTGACCTCGACCGACGGCACGAAGGTGATACTCACTTTCAGCGAAGATCTCGACGGCGCCGCCGCGCCCGCAAACACCCCCTTCACCGTCAAGGCCGACAGCGCGTCGGTTTCGCTTGGCGGAACTCCCTCTGTTTCGAACCACGAGGTGACGCTCACACTGGCCGCGGCAGTGACTACGGACCAGGCCGTGACGGTAAGCTACGCAGATCCGACTTCGGGCAACGACGCAACTGCCGTCCAAGACACCGCGGGCAACGACGCCGATAGTTTCTCCGAGCAGGAAGTGACAAACGCCGCGATAAGGATCCCCCCGCCTCCGCCTCCGCCACCACCACCGCCACCACCGCCACCACCGCAAGCTCCGGAACAGGTAACGGGTGTTATGGTGATCGAAGGGGAGGAGGAACTTTCGGTGTCGTGGGATGCTGTGAGTGGGGCTGACGGGTACAAGGTACAGTGGAAGACCGATTCACAGCAGTTTGATTCATCCCGCCAGCACACTATAACCAACGGCGCCACGACCAGCTACACGATCTCAAATCTGCTTGGGGGAAGGGAGTATGTGGTGAGAATAATAGCGACAAAATCTGACGCTGATGATGCTATGCCTTCACTGGAAGTGACAGGAACTCCCAGTGCTCCGGAACCACCGGTCCAAGCTCCGGAACAGGTAACGGGTGTTATGGTGATCGAAGGGGAGGAGGAACTTTCGGTGTCGTGGGATGCTGTGAGCGGGGCTGACGGGTACAAGGTACAGTGGAAGACCGATTCACAGCAGTTTGATTCATCCCGCCAGCACACTATAACCAACGGCGCCACGACCAGCTACACGATCTCAAATCTGCTTGGGGAAAGGGAGTATGTGGTGAGAGTAATAGCGACAAAATCTGACGCTGATGATGCTATGCCTTCACTGGAAGTGACAGGAACTCCCAGTGCTCCGGAACCACCGGTCCAGTCTACCGAAGAAAATCTCAAGAGTGGCGAAGGCGGAGGATGCGTGCTTGCTTCTGACAGCCCGACGGGGGACAGACTTGGAAGCGAATTATTCAATTCGTTTTTGATTGTATTGTTTCTGCTTGCGATTTCGCGGAGGAGACGATCAAGGGTCAGACAAACATAATATTCCCCCACTGTTAGAGACGCGACTGGTTCGGGCGGAGAATTGTGTAGAGAGGCATGCCCAAGGGGCACTTGCATGGAAGTGGACCTGGGAAAGCAAACAGGTTCTTAAATGCTGCGTGCTTTAATTCAGCATTTTTGAATATTCCGTATTGTCGGGTTCTTTACTTTTCCTGCGTTCAGCGGAAAACAAGAAGATTTCCGTTTTCTGGGTCCCGGGAGCCCTTTACTTTGAATACCGATGAGAGAAGTTTCTCGGAAAGCACACGCGACGGTTCCCCAAGGGCGACGGTATGTCCGTTCTCAAGCACAAGCACCCTGTCGCAGAACCTGCTGGCAAGACCCAGATCATGGATAACCGCGACGACTCCTTTTCCTTTCCGCGCGAGCGATCCGAGCAGTTCCATGAGGGCGAACTTGTGATGTATGTCAAGGTGGGAGGAGGGTTCGTCAAGGAAGATAAAATCCGTTTCCTGCGTAAGCACCCTCGCGATCGAAACCCTCTGCTGCTCTCCTCCTGAAAGCGTCGTTACTTCTCTTTGAGAAAACCCCTCCATGTCCACAAGCGAAAGACAGTTCTCGGCCCGCTTTATATCCTCTTCGCTTTCGTTCTCAAGAATTCCCAGGTACGGATACCTCCCCGTGAGCACCACCTCAAGCACGCTGAGGGGAAAATCGAAATAGGAGGTCTGGGGGAGAAACGATATTTTTCTGTAAAGCTCTTTTGCCTCGTATCGGCAGAGATCCTCTCCGTCAAGCAGTATGTTGCCGTCCGTGGGGTTGAGTATCCGGGTTAGAAGCCGAAGAAGCGTAGACTTTCCCGCGCCGTTAGGGCCTATTACACAAAGAAACTCGTTTCTTTCGATCTTAAAGCTTGCGTCGGCAACTATTGTTTTCCCGTTTACGTCGTAGCTCAATTCCGATACTTCTATAGATTGTTTTTCTTTTTGCATTTTACGTGATTCCTTTTCCGCTAAAATTTCGCCTCAGCAGAAACACAAAGAAAGGAACTCCGACAAGAGAAGTGATTATTCCGAGGCGCAGTTCCTGGGGGCTCATGACGGTTCTTGCTATAAGATCGGCTACCGGCAAAAATATGGCTCCCGCGATAAAACTCGCGGGCAGAAGCCGTCGATGGTCCACTCCGATTATGAGTCTTACCGAGTGGGGGATTATAAGTCCGACGAATCCGACGATACCGCTTACCGCCACGCTTGCTCCGACTATCAGGGAACTGAGAACTATCAGGTGTCTTGTCGTTTTCTCGATGTCAACGCCGAGGGTCTTGGCCGTCTCGTAGCCGAGGAGTCTCGCGTTTAAGTTCTTCGCGTAAAAAAGCAGTATGACCGAGGCGCCTAGCACTGGCACCGCGGCCATCGCGAAATGAGTCCATGTGCGCGAGTCGACTCCGCCCATTATCCAGAAAAGCATTTCCTTCATGGACCATGCGTTTGATACGGAAAGCACAAAAGTCGTAAGGGAGACAAAAAGTGTTCCAAGCGCTACTCCGCAGAGAAGAAGTGTCGTGTTCTCGACAAAACCCCTGTAGCGGGATATTCCGTAGACCGCATAAGCCGTGAGAAGTGTGCCCGCAAAAGCGACAAGCGGGAGCAGGAAAAACCACCGCTGATAAATACCGGTGTAGATCGCCAGAACGGCGAAAAACGCTCCTCCGCTTGACCAACCCAGTATTCCGGGCTCGGCCAGAGGATTTCTGAACATCGCCTGCATTACCGCTCCTACAATTGAGAGACCTCCACCTATGGTCGCGGCGAGCAGAACCCTCGGAAGCCTCACGTTCCATACGATAAGTTCATGTGATTTTTCAATTCCCGCCCCCGCATCTAACCAGAGTAATTTGCCGGCTATTACGCGGAATACATCGTCAAACGGAACGCTCACTGCCCCGAGCGAGACGCATGCGACGACGGTTAACACAAGAAGGGAAGCGAGTATTACGTATACGGAAAGCGTTTTTTTACCGGTCGGCATTGTTTTGCGTTCTGAAAATCAAGTTCACCAGATCGATTACGGCCTGCGCCGCGTAATGAGACGCGGCGTCCAGATGCTTTCCCGCGACGACTATAATCTTTTTGTCCCTGAAAGCGGAATTTTGGAACATCTGGCCGACAAAGTCCGGGTGAGAAGGATTATAACTACTTGTAAGAACCAGGTCAGGGTTGTTCTGGATTACGTACTCAGTCGATATGTTGCTGTATCCGCTTAGCCCGAGGCGGGCCGGAAGATTGATGGCTCCGGAACTTTCTATTATATCGTTTACGGTCGTGTGTTTGCCGACTGTAAACCCAGGGGCTCCGTAAAAAAGAACCGTCGGGGCTTTTGCGTCCGGAGGGATTTTCGCTCTGGCGTCTGCGACCTGTCTTTCCATGTTCTCTACGAGGGTTTTTGCCGCGGTCCCCTCGCAAACCGCATCTCCCAACATCTTTATGTTCTTTTTTATGCTCTCAAGCGAGACGATTTTGTGGAGCACAAGCACCTCTATCCCCGCCGCCTCAAGGTGCGCGCGTATGTTCGGGTTCGTGTGGCCCGCGAGTATCACGAGATCGGGAGATTTCGTGATTACCTGTTCGAGGTTCGCCCGAACCTGCGGAATTCCCTGCGCTTTCTCCACTACGTTTGAAATCAGCGGGTCTGTCGAGAAATAAGTGAGCGCGGCTATCTTTTTTCTGTCACCGACAATGTCAACGAGTATTTCGTCCGAGGCCAAGGTAAGCGAGATTATGTTTTTGGGGCAGGGTGTTCTCGCTAGGCACGCCACAGGCGCGACGGTCAGGACAAGCAGAACCGCCGCAAACAGATTTTTGATACTCACCTTGAACCCCCGGCTTTTCCTTACGGGTTGAGAATGACTTTTCCGAATTGCTGGCGGTCTTCAAGAATTTTCTGCGCCGCCGCGGCTTCGCTAAGGTGAAACTTGTTGTGTATCCAAGGTTTAAGAGCCCCTTCCTCGGCAAGCTGCGCGACTTTTTCGAAATGTTCAGCCCGCGCGTTAAACACCGTTACTCCGAGTAACGAGAGATCTTTCATTATAAGTGGACCGATGGATGCTTCGGTAACCCCGCCTCCCGCAACGCCGATCAGCAGAAGTTTCCCACCTGGGGCCAGATACTGCGTGTTTTCCTTCCAGACCGAAGCCCCGACGGGGTCGAAGATAGTATTTATCTTATGCGTCTTGGTAACCTGCTTGAGTTCTTCTCCGAGATCCGAGGAGTTATAATTTATTGTGACGTCAGCCCCGATTTCCTTCGCCTTCTCGAGTTTTTCGTCGCTTCCCGCGGTAGCTATCACGAAAGAATCGAAAAGCTTGGCTACCTGGATAGCCGCGCTTCCCGTTCCGCTTCCCGCCGCGTGCACAAGCACCGTTTCTCCCTTGCCGATATTCGCTCTTTCGCAAAAGGCGTACCAGGCGGTAACGTAGCAGGTGGGAAGAGTTGCCGCGTCATCAAAGGAAAGTCCTTCCGGGATCGCGACCACGTTCGATGAAGGTATCTTTATGTATTCGGCAAATCCTCCGTGGAGGTTTACCCCGACTATTTCAAGGCCCCTCTCCGAGCGCACAGCCGGCATGATCATGACCCGTTGGCCCGTCTCCACGTCGGACACGTCATCGCTTTTCTCGCAGACAATGCCCGCTACGTCTACTCCCCCAACATGCGGCAGGGGCACGGGACGGGGGGACTTTCCGCTTCTAAGCCTCAGGTCGACGAAGTTTATTGAGGAGGATTTTACCTCTATCAGGACTTCTCCCGGTCCAAGTTCCGGTTTGCCTACCTCCTCGTACTTAAGAACATCGGTTTCTCCGAATTCGTGATAGATAATGGCTTTCATTCTTGCGAACTCCTTTGGAATATTTGTCGGATTAAGGTACTTGGCTTTTAGGGTTTGGCAATATCGTGAGAACTTATATAAAAGTTTGGAACTTCCATTTGCTGCCGGCATCGGTAAAGCTTGATAATCAGAAGAGCTGATATTCTGGCTTCAAAACACCAAATTAGGTATTTTTGAGACTGTCTGGCTATTGCGTATGCCCTTAAACTGAATTTGTCATGGCGCTAGAAAAGAAGAGGTGGCAATACAGGTTTGATAATTTCAGCAGAGCTTATTCTTTGCTACAGGAAGCGGCAGAGAGGAACAAGGCTGGAGAGCTAGATCAACTGGCAAAAGAAGGCATGATCCAACGTTTTGAGCTTTGCATGGAACTTGCTTGGAAAACAATGAAGGATTATCTGGAGAGCCAGAATGTAATATTCAGTCAAGTTACCCCCAGGGCCGTGCTGAAAGAGTCCGTGGCGGGGAGGCTGATATCCGATGGAGAAAGCTGGATGAGCGCCCTTGATGCGCGTAATAAAATGAGTCATACCTATGACTTCACGGAATTTGAGATCATAATAGAAGATATACAAACCAGATATCTTGACTGTATCGGCGAGTTGCATGAAAAACTATCCGAAGCTTATCTGGATCTTGACGATGATTGATCATGGATTAAGTGAGAAGCAACTGAATTTGATCAGGGACATCGTAAAAGAATTTGCCCCTGCTGTTGAGTCTGTATCGCTGTTTGGTTCAAGAGCAACTGGTTCTTACGGAAGTTGTTCTGATATAGACATGGTTCTTTACGGGGATATTGAGGAGAGGACGGTTGACCGGCTATGGACCTGTTTCCATGAAAGCAGCCTGCCTTACAAGGTCGACCTCGTTGCTTACAGCTTGGTGAAATATCCGCCTCTGAAAGCCCATATTGACCGATTTGCTAAGACTCTGCTTCCAGCAGAACGGCTGCAAAATTAGCAGCCATATAAAAAAGAAGTCTGAGTTCTTTACCGCCCGTGGTATTCGGTTTATCTTAAGAGTCAGTCGACTAAAAGAAATAATTCCCCTAAATTATGAACTACAGAACGGGGGCGGGGAATAACAACCCGCCGAAAAGAAGCCACGCCACGGCCAGTGTCCAGATGACGTTCATCCCCTGCGCTATGAGAAACGCGTAGGCGGGGCGGCCTTCTTCCATGCTGATCAGGGTGGAAAAATGGGTCTCAAGACCTATGCAGACAAAGGCGAGGGCGAACCACCAGCCGCGAAGTTCCTTCATGAGCCCCTTTGTCTGCGAGACGAGATCGTCTCCCACGACGAAGGAAAAAAGAAGCGATGCCGCCATGAAACCCAGAATGAATTTCGGAAAGCGCTCCCAGATGACCCCGGCCGACGGCTTTATCCCTTCATCCCCGCCCTGACGGAACGTCCACCACAGAGAAAGAGCGAACGCCGCGAGACCCAGCATTGCGTTCTGCGAAAACTTCACCACTACGGCGGCATTCATCGCTGACTCTCCCACCAGTTCCCCGGCGGCCACCACGGCTCCTGTTGTGTCAATGGTTCCTCCGATCCATGCTCCTCCTACTACCGCAGGAATCTGGAAATGCTCTACAGCCCAAGGCATGATCAGCATCATGGGGACGGCCACTATGAGAACGAGAGAAGTTACGTAGGAGAGCTTCTTTCTGTCTCCGCCTATGGCTCCGCAGGCCGCAATGGCGGCAGAGACTCCACAGATTGAAACGGCCGTGGAGAGAATGACGGCGAACTCGGAATCCACGGCGAACTTCCGGCAGATCCAGTAGCAGGCGTACCAGATGACGAGGACAACGAACAGGGCTTGCAGAATCCCCGCTAACCCCGCAGAGAGTATCTTGCCGAACAGGATGCCAGAGCCCAGGATGATAAGCCCGATTTTGATGTAGTACTCGGTGCGGACCGCCTCCCGGAAGCGATCGGGGAAAACGTTGCCGATGAGCATTCCGATGAAAAGGGCGAAGATGACGTAGCTTATCCCCCATTCCTTGGCCACTGCGTTTCCGGCGAGAAACTTGGACGCCCACGCGAGGACGAAGACTATGGGGAAGCCCGCGGCGTAGCGGGCGACCGATCCGCCCAGCAGACGGACACCGACGCTTGAGAGAAGCAAAAAGGCCGCGCCCAGCGAAAGGGAAAGAGAGATGTTCTCCGCACTTAAGACCTTGCCTACGGAATCAGGGGTCCACGAAAACTTGGGAAGAGAGAGATAGGGAAAAAGAAGCCCGAGGGCGATAAGTACGAAAGCCGGTCCGAAGACCACCCAGTCTTCGGAGAGTCCGTTACTTTCCTCGGGGGAAGCTGCGGTTTCGTTTTCCATGTACCTAAGCTTGACACGAACCCCCGGTTTTTCAACGCTTTGCTGCCGATTCACTGACCGGGCGGTCGGGAAGTGGTCGTGAGCCTTTCTCCTTTTCGCCAGTTCCAGGGCGGAACAAATCCCCCGGCCCACAGGCCGCGGCCGTTTTCGCGGGCCTCCCGCTCGGCGGAGGCGTAACGGCGCGAGTAGCGCGTGTAAGCGAGAGCGTAACCGTTTCGGACCAGCCAGCCGTTTAAGTCAAGCTCATTTAGGTAGCAGATCCCGAGAAAGCGTCCGTAACGGTCGCGCGCTGTGCCCTCGCACCTAATGGAATTGCGCCCTATTTTAGCTTTAAGAGCCGCGGTTGAAACAAGGCCGCAGCCGTAGCTTCTTCCGGAGGCGTCTCTGCACCGCTGATTCCTCTCCGGCGCGTCAATTCCTTCGAGTCTGATCCGTTCCCCTGAAATTTTGACCGTATCGCCATCCGTTACGTAAGGTTTACCCGTAAGAGTCTTGGCTCCCGCCGCCGCGGGGCAAAGCAGCAAAAAAAGCATTAAGCACCATAATTGGCGAAGCGACCCGTGATCACGAAACGCGAATCTGCTTGCTGTGCCTTGCGTTTTTGGGTCGCATTTCAAGTCGGGAGTTTCTTTCATTGCGTATCCGGTGATTACGGGCTTATTCTTGAGCGTCTCCGCCGCCTCCGGCGAGCTTTTTCGCCGTTTTCCTTTTTCTTCTTTTTTTCTGTTTTATTACTTTCTGCGCTTTTTTTCTTCCCGCAGAATCTTCTCCGTAAAGCAGCGTCGCGACTTTCTCGGCGAGATTTCTTCTTGCGAGGAATCTGTTAAGCGCCTGGGAACGTTCCCTCATAACCTTTACGGTAATACCGCTTGGGCGGTGTCGCAGGCGAACGCAGGTTGCCACCTTGTTTACGTTCTGTCCTCCGGGTCCCGAGGATCTTGTGAAAGTTTCCTCGATATCTTCCTCCTTTATATTCAGGCGCTTCATCTCCCCCGCAAGAGCTTTCTGTTTTTCCTTTGATACCCCGAAGCTTTTCATTATGATGCGGCTTGCCGGAGGTGGTTTACCTTACGATCAGTTTCAAAAAATCTGATACCGAGACGAGCCCTACGGGTTTTTCGTCCTCGACCACAACGACGCTGTGGATGCCGGTTCCGGCTAATTTCTCGAACACTTCTTTTACCGATTCGTCCGGGCCGATGGATATGACGGGGCTGCTCATTATTTCCTTCGCGGTGATGCGCCCGGCGTCCTCGTACATCTTTTCAATCTCTCCCTTGTCGAACCACTGCCCGAAAAGCTCGAGAATCTCGGTTCTAGAGAAGGAGACGGTGGCTTTTTTGGCGACAAAGTCGGTTACGGAGAGAAATCCCGTAAGTTCTCCCTGGTCGTTTACCACGGGAAGTTCATCAATTTTGAGTTCAAGCATCTTGCGTGCGCACTGCTCAAGCGAGTCATCCTCATTGGCGGTGACCACCGGGCTGTTCATTATATCTTTTGCTTTCATTTGTGGTGGGAAACCTCTTTTTTCAGGCACATTAAAGATAAAACAGCTGGGGATTTTTGCAAGGTAAATCGGCCTGGGGCCCTTTTCTTGGAAACGCGGTGATATGCGTATATAATTCCCCGCTGTAATGGAAACGCAGCGGATTCGCGAAATGATAGAGCAGGGTATTCAGGCGTCGTTTGTCGAGGTTGAGGGGGACGGAACCCATTTTCAGGCGGTCGTCGTATCCGAGCAGTTCAGGGGCAAGCCGCCGCTTGAGCGTCACAAGCTTGTTTACGCGGCGCTTGGAGACGCTATGGAATCCGAGATTCACGCCATCTCGATAAAAACCTATACGGACGATCAGTGGGAGAAACTTAAAAAGTAAGGAGCAGGGAAATGTCAGATATACAGAAAAAAATAGAGCGTCAGATCGGGGAGAATTCCATTATCCTCTACATGAAGGGTTCAAAAGATGCTCCCAGATGCGGATTTTCGGCGCAGGTTGTGAACATTCTTAACTTCTACGGGGTGGATTACGAAACCGTCGACATTCTTTTGGATCCGGAGGTTCGCCAGGGGATAAAGGAGTTCTCGCAGTGGCCGACGCTTCCGCAGCTCTACGTTAACGGCAATTTCATAGGCGGGTGCGATATATGCACTGACATGCACGTAAACGGGGAACTGGGGGAAATTCTTAAGGGAGACGCGGAGAGCTGAGAAGCTTGCGCGACGGCCAATTCTGCGGCCGGGGGTATTAACATTTTTCGGGGATTTGGTATAATTGCGGTTCCCTGATAACTTTTTCACCATAGTTTGGAGGTTCCATGAAATCGAGGCACACCATATCCATAACGGTAGACAATGAAGCCGGTGTACTTTCAAGAATTGCCGGGCTTTTCAGCGCGAGGGATTTTAACATAGAGAGTCTTAACGTCGCGGAGACCCAGGAACCGGGGACGTCCAGAATAACTCTGGTCACAACCGGCGACGAAGCCATAATTCAGCAGATAATCAAAAGATTCAACAACATGGTTAACGTGATCAAGGTTGTTGACATGACCGAACTTGACCGCGTGGAAAGAGAGATGATTCTCATCAAGGTTGACGCGAAGGCCGATTCCAAGGCGGAAATCCTGCGGACCGCCGACATATTCCGGGCCAAGGTCGTTGACGTGTCCGCGAGATCCTACACGTTCGAGGTTACCGGGGATGAGCAGAAGATCCAGGCATTCTTAGAGCTTCAAAGACCTTTCGGGATAAAGGAAATCGCGAGAACGGGAACCGTCGCCATGTCCCGGGCGAACAAGAAGAGCAAGTAAGGAGGATAAACGGTGAAAGTTTACTACGATAAGGATATTGATTCGTCTAAGCTTAAGAAAAAGAAGATTGCGATAATAGGTTACGGAAGCCAGGGCCATGCCCACGCCCAGAACTTAAGAGAGAGCGGAATCTCAGTCACGGTCGCGGATATTAAGGATGGGGCCAACTGGAAAAAGGCCAAGGAGGCGGGTTTTAACGTAAAGGCCGTTTCAGCCGCTTCTAAATCCGCGGACATAGTGGTTATGCTGGCTCCGGACACTTACCAGCCGGCTATATACCATGAGCATATTGAAAAGAACCTTGCTGCTGGAAACGCGCTTATGTTCAGTCACGGCTTCAATATTCACTACGGACAAATCACCCCTCCTGCTGATATAGACGTATTCATGGTTGCTCCTAAGGCTCCCGGGCACACGGTAAGGAATCAGTATGTTGAAGGCGCCGGCGTGCCGGGACTCGTGGCCATTCACCAGAACCCGACGGGCGGCGCGAAAGACCTTGCCCTCGGTTACGCTCAGGCCATTGGATGTGCGAGGGCGGGCGTTATAGAGACGACTTTCAAGGATGAGACGGAAACCGATCTTTTCGGGGAGCAGTCAGTTCTCTGCGGGGGGCTCACGGCCCTTATCATGGCCGGATACGAGACGCTTGTCGAGGCCGGTTATCCGCCCGAGATGGCGTATTTTGAGTGCTGCCATGAAGTCAAGCTGATAGTTGACCTCATATACGAGGGCGGAATAGCGAACATGCGCTACTCAGTAAGCGATACGGCCAAGTACGGGGACATAACCAGAGGCCCCAGACTCATAAACGACTCCGTAAAGCAGGAGATGAAAAAGATAATCGGGGAGATTCAGTCCGGGCAGTTCGCGTCGGAATGGATACTTGAGAATCAGGCTGGAAGACCTTCCTATAACGCGCTTCTCAGGCAGGGCGAAGAGCATCCGATTGAAAGCGTCGGGGCCGAGCTTAGGGGGATGATGAGCTCGCTTTTCCAGAAAAAACTGGTTGATAAAGACAAAAATTGATGGATTTTCGGTTTCTGAGGGTCGCAAGCGAAGGGCTCGGCATAATTTGTGTTTCCGCTGCGCTTTGTCTTATCCTCGCGCTTCTGGGTTCTTTCTTTCTCTTTATAGTTTTTGTTCTGCTCACCGCTTTTCTTGTCTTTTTTTTCAGGGATCCGCAGAGAGAGCTTCCTCCACTTGACCCCGGTTCTGTGATTTGTCCCGCGGACGGGAAAATAATAGATATCTCAGAGATCCTCGAAAACGACTACCTTAAGCGAAACACGAGAAGAATAAGTATTTTTCTCTCGATTTTCGACTGCCATATAAACAGGTTCCCTGTTTCAGGCAAGGTCGTCGGAACTACCTATTACCCCGGCAATTTCAAAATGGCCTTTAAGGGGGATTCATCCGATACCAACGAGCGGCTCGCGACCCTTATTGAGTGCGAAGACGGCGTGCGGGTGGTTATAGTTCAGGTGGCTGGTTTTCTTGCGAGAAGGATAGTATCGCGCGCAAAATTCGGCGACGTGTTGGAAATCGGGGAAAAATTCGGGATGATAAAGTTTGGTTCAAGAGTGGATGTATACCTGCCCGAGAACGTGAAGGTAGGAGTTGAGGTGGGGCAGAAGGTAGTGGCCGGCAGGACGGTTATAGCATGGATAACTTGAAAAAAAAGAAAAGGAGAAAGCCTTCCCGCGGAGGAAGACTTATTCCTATACTGCCGAGCCTGCTTACGACTCTGGGCTTTACGTTTGGGCTCGCGTCCATTGCGACTTCGATTTCCATTTATGGATCCTACTCAGGCGATATCTCCGAGCAGTGGCTCTTCAATCGGTTCTGGTGGGCCGCGGCTTTTATCGGCATGGCGGCACTTGTCGACATGCTAGACGGCAGGATAGCAAGGGCTCTTAACTCGGAAAGCCGCTTCGGAGCGTCCTATGATTCTCTCTGCGACCTTGTATCGTTTGGAGTGGCCCCTGCCGTGCTTCTCTACGTGTGGGGACTTTCGGATTACGGAAAACCGGCACTTATGGCTATGCTTTTTTACGTGGTCTGCGCGGCGCTCAGGCTGGCGCGTTTTAATGTGCAGTTCACGACCAAGGAAAAGCGCGTGTTCACGGGTCTTCCGAGCCCGATGGCTGCGGGGCTTGTTCTGTCTCCGATACTTCTTTTTTCCGAATTTCAGATCATAACCTCATCCCTTATGGAATCTTTTTATCTTTTCTTCGTTCCCATCGTGGGACTTGTTATGGTAAGCGAGGTTCCTTACCGGAAACTCCCGCGGCTCGCCAGATTCGGACCTTTCAGCACTCTTGTCGCGGGTTCCATAATAATTACGGCGCTTGTTACCAATCCCGGAGTGGTCGCGGTCGTTATAACTTATTGTTATTTCCTCCTCGAGCTCGGACGTTGCGCCTGGAAGCTTGCTGCAAAGGCAAAATCACGGGACAAAGAATCGGAACCCCTCGCTGGTGACGAATCCTAGGGGTTTTTCTTCAGGCGGCGGGAGTTGATGAACTGGTTTTTCAAATCACTTTTTTTGTTCATTCTGATTACGGGAGCAAACCTTATGAGTTTGAATGCGAAGCCCCTGGCGGGTATTGGCGGAGTAACGAAATACAGTCTTGAAAATGGCATGATCGTGCTTCTTGAGAGAAACGACTCTTCTCCGGTCGTCGCCGTGAACGTGTGGGTTAAGACCGGAAGCGCGTGTGAGGTGGAGGGAGAGTACGGCCTCGCGCACGTGCACGAACACATGCTTTTCAAGGGGACGGAAAAAAGACGGGTTGGAGAGATAGCCGGAATGGTGGAGGCGGGCGGCGGAGACATAAACGCTTTTACCTCCTTTGACGAGACTGTTTACTACATCGTAAGCGCTAAGCGCTTTTTACCAATGGCGCTTGACCTGCTCTCTGACGTCATGGAGAACTCGGCTTTTGACCCCGCGGAACTTGAAAAGGAACTTGAGGTTGTCCAGGAAGAGATAAGAAGGGGAGAGGACTCTCCCTCGAGGGTCCTTAGCCAGGAGCTTCTTTCCACTGCCTACAGCGTTCATGCCTACGGAAGGCCGATAATAGGAACCAAGCAGAGCGTTGGGAGTTTCACTAGGGACGGAATTCTGGATTTCTACAAAAAGTGGTATTCACCGGACAACATAATTCTGGTTGTGGTTGGGGATTTTGATCCCGAGGAAATAAAAGACGCGGTTGCTGCGACTTTCGGAAAAATAAAGAAGAGAAAAACCCCGGCGTGTGAACTTCCCTCCGAACCCGAGCAGAACCGCACAAGAACCTTCGTTCTTGGTCGCGATGTAAGCACGGGTTACTTCAGCTTTGCTTTTCACACGCCTTCGGCAAGCCACGCGGATACGCCGGTTCTTGATGTGATAAGCGGCATACTCGGCACTGGGGACAGCTCGAGGCTCTACAGAAAGCTTAAGGAGCGCAACGCCACTGTAAATGATATATATGCCTACGCGTACAGCCTCAAGGAAAACGGTCTTTTCATCGTGGGCGGAGTATTTGATCCTGAAAAGGTCAAAAAAGCCTCAACGGAGATAATAGCCGAGATAGAACTTATAAAAAACGAACCTGTCGGGGCCGAGGAACTCGCCCGCGCCAAAACGAACATAGAAAGGGACTTTATCCGCACCAAGGAAACAATGCAGGGACAGGCAAGAAAACTTGGGTACTTCGAGCTTGAAACGGGAGATCACGGCTACGAACGGCTTTACCTTGAGAGGGTGAGAGGCGTAACCCCCGAGGACATAGTGCGCGTGGCGAGGAAATATCTGGCAGGGAAAAATCTCACCGCGGGAGTGCTGCTTCCGAAAGACAAAACTAAGGCGGTCGAACAGGACTTCAAAAAAGCTCTGCTTTTTCCCGACGGAACCGACAAAAAAGAAAAGAAAAAAGTTTCCACAGCACAGGCGGAATTTGGAAAATACGAGCTTTCAAACGGGATCAGGGTTCTTTTGAAGCGGAATCCCGCCGTTCCGCTTTTCTCCATTCACGCGGCATTTCTGGGTGGCCTGAGGTATGAGGACACGGGCACGAACGGAATTTCAAACTTCATGGCCGAAATGTTTACCCGGGGCACCTCTAGCCGCTCCGCCGAAGATATAGCCGTGCAGATAGAGGGGCTCGGTGGAACGGTTGACGGGTTCTCGGGGAAAAACAGCGTCGGGGTGACCCTCTCTGCCTTAAGTGAGAACTTTGATGGGGCTCTGGATATTTTTTCCGACGTAATACTTAACCCCTCTTTTTCCGATGAGGAGATGGAACGTGGGAGAAGGGAAATCCTGGCCGCTCTCGAAAAACAGCAAGACAACCTGACGGGAAAGACCGTTAGAAACTTTCTCAAGACCCTTTTTCTGAAGCACCCCTACAGGTTCAATGTGCTGGGGACCGAGGAAAACGTAAGCGGGTTTAACTCGGCTGACATTCTCGGGTTCTACGAAAGAGTCATAAGACCCGAGAACATGGTTATCTCCGTTGCAGGCGACATCGATATGGAGAAAACACTTGGTGTTCTTGAAAAACTGTTTGGTTCCATGAAAAAAGGCGGTTTTGAAAAGACCCGGCCGCCTCGCGAATCCGCGCTTTCGGCTGCGAGGGAAACCATTGAGTTTGAAAAGGACAAGGCGCAGACTCACATTATCGCGGGTTTTCACGCCCCGGGTTTTAAAAGCCGGGACCGCTATGCGTTTGAGGTGCTGAATTCCGTTCTTTCGGGCCAGGGAGGAAGACTCTTTATTGAACTTCGTGATAAAAAGAGCCTTGCCTACGCGGTCACTTCGTTTTATGTTCCGGGAATGGATGGTGGCTATTTCGGCGTCTATATAGGGACCGCTCCGCAGAAGGAAAAAGAGGCGCTCGGCACGATAAAAGAGCAGTTGGAACTCGTTTTAAAGGGTGTCGGGGAGGGGGAGCTTGAGAGGGCCAAAAACTATATAGTCGGCAGTTTCGAGATAGGGCTTCAGAGAAATTCGGCCCAGGCCTCAACGGTTGCGTTTGACGAGCTTTACGGTATAGGAACTTACGAATACAGAAAGTTCCCGGAAAAAATCCTGGCCGTGACGGCGGATGACGTAGCGAGGGTAGCCAGGAAGTACATAAATCCCGAGGCGGCCGCGGTCGCTATCTTGAAACCCGAGAAGAATTAAGCCTTGGTAGACCAGTTTTGCACTGCTTCAGGGAGCGGGGGGTTTTCTGTCCGGGCTCTCCTGCGTATAGGTATAGAAGCGCGTCGTGGGGTATGCAAGCTCGATATCAGGATGCTTTTCAAACTCGCTTAGTATCGCTTCCCATATAGTCTGCTCTGAGCCCCTTTTTTGCCTGGGGTTTATTATGTATCTGATTGAGAACAGCACTCCGCTGTCTCTAGCCGACATGTAAACCGCCGGGGTGAGCTTGGTGAAATGTATCATGTACTTCTCGGCGGCGAGGCGGAGCTGCTGTTCGGCTTGCCTTGTAGAGTGTTCGATTTTTTCTTTTGCTATTTTTTCAAGAATCTCGCGGGTTTTTTTCCAGTTGCTCTCAAACGTCACGAGAATGTGTATCTCATTCCATATGTAGTTAAACCCACCGTGGTAATTCGCGGTTCTTTCCTTCATCACCTGACTGTTGGGAATATGTATAATCCTGCCCGTGCTCTGTTCCGCTTCAACCCAGTTTCCAACCTCAACCATGCTGAACTGAAACAGCCTTAAGTCTATTACGTCTCCCTTGGTGTCTCCTATCTGTATACGGTCCCCTATTACGAAAGGTTTTCTCCAGAGTATGAAGAACCAACCGGCGATGTTGGAGATGCTTTCGTGAAGGGCTATAGCGATGCCGGCACTCGCTATACCCAAGTAGGTTCCTATGGAACCGAAACCCTTTATCCACACGCTGCCGAGCAGTATTATGAGAAGAAAAGCGTAGCAGTACCCGATGATGCGTTTGGAGTGATAAACGGTCTTGGGATCTTTTACATTCTTGGCTATGAGGGATATGAGAATTCTTCTGATGAGAAGCAGAATTACCACTATCAGAACAGACACTAGCAGATTTTCTATCTGCACGTGGTAAACCTCGTGATATTCCTTGAAGTGATTTACTAGATTTCCCACAATCTCAAAAGTATACAGTCTTGGTGGAGAGTTCAAAAAAGCGAGAGTTTTTCAACTGTCTCGACTGACGGATATTGCGGTTTTCATTTGTTTTCTTTTCTGTTATTCTGTTTGCGGGCTGCTAGCTCAGTCTGGTAGAGCAGCTGACTCTTAATCAGTCGGTCGTGGGTTCGAATCCCTCGCAGCCCACTTCATATTGCGTTTTAAGACGCTGTCCGGAAACCGCGATTCCGGGCGCTTTCCGATTTTTGACTGTCAAGAGCGAGAGTGGCGGAATAGGCAGACGCGCTAGATTTAGGATCTAGTACCTTAGGGTGTGAGGGTTCGACTCCCTCCTCTCGCAGAAAATATGGTTTACGTGACCTTGAAGACATGCGCCTGCTTGCGCTTTTAGTTCTGCTTTTCTGTTCCTGCTCCCACGGCACGGAGCATCTCTACGAGAGATCCTTTCACTCCATGGGTTCGACCATAGAGCTTAAGCTCTATTCCCCGAGCGAGGAGCTTTTCCACCGGGTTGTTGATGCCTGCGTGGAGAGGATCAAAGAGATAGACAGGCTTTTCAGCAACTACAGGGATGACAGCGTTCTTGCGGAAGTAAACAGAAACGCGGGAATTCGTCCCGTTTCCGTTCCAGAAGAATTCCTGCGTCTCGTACGGACTTCAATCAGGTACTCAGAATTAACCGACGGAGCTTTCGACATAACTATCGGCAGTCTTTTTAAACTCTGGCAGGCTGAGACCGAAGCGGGACGGCTGCCTTCGCAATCGCGGATTCGCGACGCGCTCGAGTGTACGGGTTTTCGAAAAATAAAGATGGACGAAGCGAGATCTCGGATCTTTTTTGAGGGTAAGTGCGTTCAACTTGATTTCGGTGCCATAGGGAAGGGCTATGCCGTCGATGAGATGGTAAAGATCGCCAAGGAAAACGGAATCACTAGGGGACTTGTAAATTTCGGGGGAAACATATACGCGATGGGTTCTCCCGCCGGCAAAAAATTCTGGGAAGTAGGGGTAAGAAAACCCGGGGGCGGGAGTGAAATTATCTCGAAGCTTAATCTTGCGAACAAGAGTGTCGCGACTTCAGGGGATTACGAGCGCTACTTTGAGCATGCGGGGAAAAGGTACTCTCATATAATTGACCCTAGGACAGGTCAGCCCGCAGAAGATCTGACTTCAGTGGTTGCCGTTTCACAGACTGCCACGGAGGCGGATGTTTTTTCGACAGCAGTCTCGGTTCTGGGCCCGCGTGGCGCACAGATGCTTGCCCGGAAGGATAAATCCCTGGGTTTTCTGGTCATCGGGAAAAGAGGGGAGGAAAAATCCTGCTTCGGGTCTTACGTGTGCCGCTAGTGTGCCAAGGTCATAGTGGCGGCTGTGGATACTCGTGGTTTTTTCTGTAAAGGTAGTACGTTACGAAGATAATTAGGTACAGAAGAGATATTTGAAGGACAACGAAAGAGCCGATTTTAACATAAGCGAATTCGGCGCTTACGTACCTTACTAGCCAGCCGCCGGCTATATCGAGGAAAGCGGAGCCGTACGAGGCTATTATCACCAAAAGTTTTTCACCGGAACTCCTGTTCGTGAAAAGAAACAGGTGGTTAAGCGTTACAAGCAAAACGGCCATTGAGAAAAAATGAAAATGAGCTTCTTCAAGCAGCCCCAGGTAGCTTCTCGGAGGCCTGAAACTCTCCTCGGACCCCCTGTAGTACTCAACGACGCTTTCGTAACTGAATCCCACCTTCAGAAAAAGCAGCAGGTTGGTTAGCCACAAAAAGAGAAAGAAAATCGTTGTGAACAGAACAACGAGTTTTAGCAGGTCGTTTTTTCTTATGTCCCCTGAGACGAAGAATTTCATTTTTCTCTCCCGGATAGATAATTACGAATCAGCCGGAGTGGCGAACACAACCCGGTAGACGGCGAGGACCCTTCTCGTGGCTCCTGAAAAAGATCCTGCGCTTATCGTGGCTCCGGTAATGTTTGGGATTCCTTTTCCTACCTTCATTCTGTCCATCTTGGTTTTTCCTGGGAACAAGTTTATCCACTTTCCGCTCGGCATGTAATCTGTGGGTTCGAAAAACGCGAGAATTTCGGCGTGGCGAAGCGTCCCGTCGGGATTTATTACGAACATTACGGTTTCGGTAAGTGTTCGAAGAGTATGGGTATCGATAACCGCGTAGCCTGTCTCCTTCCCGCCGGATTTTGCTATGTAGAAAGTGTAAAGCCTTGAATCTACCTCGGCCCTAGCCATTTCGCGTACGCTCTCGGCCTGGCGTTCGGTAAGAAAAACATGTCTTTTTTCTATTTCTTCTGCTTCGGGGAAAACAAGCTCAAGCGCCTTGCCCTTGGTAAGGAAGACCTTGGCGGAGATGTCTTCCGCGCCATGCAGAAAAAACAAAAGCGTTATCAGAATAAGGATTTTCGCAATCATGATACAACAAGGGCAACATTCTATCTGAATATTGCCCTTGTGAAGAGAGAAAAAAGAGAAGCATAAACCCGCGCCCGTTTATCGCGGATTTAAGTTCTATATCCTAAAACACATATCCAAGCCCAAAGTTAAACTGGTCTTTTGCTTCATCCGCGGCGTTGTCAAGATTCTGATACTCGGCTTTTATTACTACGTTTGGAATCGGCTTGTAATTTATCCCGAAAGTATATTGGGTTCTCTCATTCGCGGGGTTTCTTTCAAACCCGTCGGGAACTTCCTTCTGGGTATCGAATTTTTCATACCGGAAAAAAGGCGTCAGGTACTCCATGTACTTGCTTCCGGAGTTAAGAAGGGAGAAGATGTTGTATCCTCCGAGAACATACCAGCCGGACTGTTTTTCCCCGACGGATTTGTTGCCCATAAGCCCGTTGTTCTGGTTTATAAGCTCGGCGTCATCGAGCTTGGTCCAAACCGACAGGGCCCTTAGGTCAAGTCCCGCGTACTGAAGCTGCGCGTCCACTTCATACATCTGGAAAAGACCGTCTATTGTCTGGCCGGCAACTTCTTCGTCCTGACCCGTGTTGCCGTAGTACATAGATCCCCCGATTTTGAGTCCCGGAATCGGATCGTACTCAAACCTTCCCACAAAAGCTATGTCGTCGAATCTTGCCCTGTTTCCCTTGACCCGGAGACCTCTGTTGTCCGATGCCTTGAATCCCCGAGAATCGGCGCTTGACATTGCGTAGGCCCTGTACGAAAGCGCTCCGGCACCGCCCAGATCAAACGTTCCGTGCGCCCCGGCTCCCGACTCTCTCCAGGTACTCGGAATTATCCGCCTCTCAACCTCGGGTTGTCCCACACCGTAGAACGTCGTCGGCTCGTGAATTTCGTTTACGACTCCGAAAGGAGTCAGGAGAAGTCCGCCCCGAAGGTTAAACTCATCGCTTATAAGAAAATCAAGCAGTGCGAACTCAACCGATGCCGACCCCGCTTTTCCGTCCTTGTTGCTTCCCGTCGTGCCGTGTTCGAACTCTATTTCCGAGTTGAAAACTATGTGGTCGTTGTACTTGTAGCCGTTATAGAGAACCAGTCTCAGGGTATCCACTATGTCGTGAGAATCCTCTTTTACGTTGCCTACAAGCAGTTCGCCGTATCCTCCGAACGATACTCCCTGGTCAACCCTGTAGACCTTTGAAGCCGCCGGGGCCACCCCGAACTCCATTTCGTAGACGGGAGGATCCGCTACCGAAGCGGATTTTATGGCTTCTATCTCGTCCGCGAGAACCTTTATTTGTTCCTCAAGCTTTTTTATCCTTTCCTCAGAAGCTGTGCGCGCGAGAGAAATCTGCGTGCCCGCGAGTGAAAAAATCAGGAAAGAGATAAAAAGCATTTTCCACCGTCTTGTATAACTAACCATCTGCTGACCTCCTCCTTTTGCGACTTATTAGGGTTGCGCAAGTAATAGATATTCTGGATATTCTATATCCAGGATGTAGATTTATAACATTATGGAGTTATGGTGTCAAGAATTTTTTAAAAAATTTGTGTGTCGGGAAATTCAAATAATAACCAGCTTTCTTCTTGCCTTTCTGATGAAAACAAAGGCGGAAACCATAGCCGCGAAAAATTATTGACAATGAAGGTCTAGAATGGTAGAAAATACGCTTCCCAAGTTTCCAGGAATGGAGACGGTCGTAAACCATGCTTAAAAAAAGCTTCTTTCATATATCCATTCTCATATTCTTTCTTTTTCCAGGACTTTCCTACGCAGGGGAAATAGAAAGGGTCCTGTCTCTTGTTGACTACATAGGAGGAGATTACGCAAACGCCGTGAGCGAGGGGAAGATAGTAAACGAATTCGAGTATCAGGAAATGCTGGATTTTTCTTCCGCCGCGGTTGAACTGTGGGAAAAGACCCCGCAAAAAGGAAGAGAAACCGCGGATTTTTCAGAAAAATTTGCGCTCCTACACTCAATTATAGTATCCAAGGGCCCTGTCTCTGAGGTGGAAAGTCTTGCCAATGAACTGAAGGGACAGATTGTTTCTGCCTATAACATAAAGCCCTACCCGGCGAAAATTCCGGATTACGAAAGCGGAAGGGTGCTTTATGCAGAGAACTGTTCCTCCTGTCATGGGGTTTCCGGAAGGGGAGATGGGGTTCTGTCTAAAAATCTTAACCCTCCTGCCACGGATTTTACAGATCCCGACGTAAATCTTGGTCTTTCCCCCTTTAAAGTTTATAACACCGCGACTTTCGGGATTGAGGGTACCGCCATGGGATCGTTCGAAGAGGTGCTTGATGGAGAACAGAAATGGGATGTGGCGTTTTACGTTCTTTCGCTCGGATATATGGATATTCCCCCGGGCGGGGGCACTTCAGGGTTCCCCCCCAAGAACATCTCGGATCATACGAGAAAGCTTGAAAATCTAGCCCTAGCGAGCAATGCGGAGCTTCTCCTGACCGCGGGGGGTGGGGGCAGTGATCAACATGTTCTTTTTTACCTGAGAACCGCTTACCTGAGGGATGGAATTGCCGGAGGGGCTTCGGAAGCTATAGCCCATACCATCGATAAGCTTGAAAAAGCTATCGATCTTTACGAGGCTGGCAGAAAGGATGAGGCTTTCAGGGAGGCTCTCGACGGGTATCTAGGGGGCTTTCAGAAAATTGAACCTGTTTTGGTCTCAAAAAAGAGCTCCCTTGTTTTTAAGGTTGAGAAGAAAATGGGATTTTTCAGGTCATGGGTAATGTCCGACCGGGATTCCTCCGAACTGCGAGATCTAAAAGCGAGCATAGAGGGCGATCTGCGCGAGGCGGAGAACATACTTCTGGGCGGTTCGTCTCTCGGCAAATACCTAAGTTTCGTTAATTCCTTTTCCATAATACTGAGAGAAGCCCTTGAGGCCCTGTTGATAATGGCTGCCATCATCGCCGCTTTGGTCCACTCCGGGAACCGCGGTATGATCAAATACGTTCACTACGGTTGGGTAGCGGCCATTCTTGCGGGGTTTGCGACATGGGCAGCGGCCAGGGCCATGATAGATATCTCGGGAGCGAGGAGGGAAATTGTCGAGGGAGTGACTTCCCTTCTGGCAGCCGTGGTTCTTTTCTACGTGAGTTACTGGCTTGTCTCAAAGGCTGACGTAAAAAAATGGAAAGAGTATGTCCGCTCCAAAACCCAGGGTGCACTCACCCAGGGTGCGTTCACACGAAGAAGCGGTCTTACTCTTGCCTTCGTTTCGTTTCTGGCTGTCTATAGAGAGGCTTTTGAGACGCTGCTTTTCTATCAGGCGCTTTTTTACCAAACCGGCTCCTCCACGCCTCATGTCATCTATGGGCTTGTTGCGGGAGTAGCGGTTGTGTTCGTAATAGCTTTTCTTATGTATAAGTTCGCCCTTAAGATTCCTCTTAGATACTTCTTTTCCTTTACGAGCGTTTTTCTCTATCTGCTCTGCTTCATATTGCTTGGTAAGGGAATACTGGAACTTCAGGAATCGGGAATTATTTCTTCAACTTCAGCGGACTCCATTCCTTACATTGATACCCTCGGGATATATCCCACTTATGAGACCGCTATTCCCCAATGTATTCTGCTTGTCCTTGCCTTCTTACTGTTCGCACGGCATTACGAGTACCGGGGAAAACCTTCGTAAGCCGCTAACAGCACTTAAGACATAGCGCGTAAAGGGTGTTTTTTGACTTCGGATTTTAAGATCTGCTTCGCGCTAGGGGGCATATTGGTATTTTGTGAATAATTATATATTGTTACCTGAATTATTTACCGAGAGGTTTTAGACAAAATGAAGATAGATATTAAGGATATTGACAGCACTAGAAAAAAAATCAGGGTTTCCCTTTCCTCAGAGCAGGTCGCGGAAAAAAGGAACTCAGTGTTCCGCGATGTGATGGGGGGAGTCAGCGTCAAGGGATTTCGAAAGGGGAAGGTTCCCCGCCACGTGGTCGAGTCCATGTACGGAAAGGAAGTTGATCAGGAAACCGCGTCCAGTCTTGTCTCGGATACCTTGTCTGAAGCCCTTGGGGACCGTTCGCTTTTGCCGGTGACGCGCCCCGACATTACGGATATGGATGAGGTAAAGATCGGAGAGGAGTTCACCTATTCGGCTGAATTCGAAGTGATTCCCGATTTTGACCTTTCCGATTACGTTTCGATTCCCGTGAAAAAAACCGTTCGCCAGGTAACCGAGGAAGATATAGACGCTGAAATACAGAAACTCAGGGAAAAGGCAGCGCAGTCAAGACTTATCGAGGAGGACCGTCCGGCCAAAGAAGGCGATTACGTTTTTGTCGACTACAGCGGCACGTTTGAAGATGGGGAGACCATAGACGATCTTAACAGGCAGAACGTCAGGTTTTTACTGGGCGAAGAGCAGTTCTCCCCTGAGTTCGAGGAGAACCTGCTGGGGAAGAAAACGGGCGAGGAGGCGGAATTCTCGGTGTCCTATCCGGAAGATTTTCCGCTATCTGAGGCCGCCGGAAAAACGGTCAGCTTTACCATCAAGGTAAATGAGATTCACGACAGGATTCTGCCTGAGCTTAATGATGATTTCGCGAAGGATTTTGATGTCGAGAGCATCTCTGAATTACGAGAAGCCATAAAGGAGCAGCTTGAGCACCTTCACGAAAACGAGCAGCTCTCTTCCATGAGGAAGCAGATAGTCGACGACCTTCTCTCGAAAAACCAGTTCGACGTCCCACCGTCGCTGCTTGAAAAGGAGCAGGAGAACCTGGAGGCGAGATTTGTCTCCGATATGCAGAGAGGCGGAGTTCCGGAGCCTGAGATCGGAGAGGACCTGGCGCCGAAATTCACCGAGAAGGCCGCTGAAAGCGTTAGGACCTCGATAATTCTCAGCCGCATTGCACAGAAGGAAAACGTAAGAGTCACCCGTCAGCAGCTAAACGAGCATATAGACCGCCTCGCCGCTTCATACAATCTTCCCCCCGACCAAGTGCACAAGGCTTACGAGCAGCCGGGGACGATGGAGCATCTTGAATCCCAGATTAAAACACAAGGCATTTTGGATCTTCTCCTGGAGCGGGCCCAGGTTGAGGAAGTGGAGGGCGAGTCCGCGCGGATTGACAAGGAATAACCCGCTTAGTTATAATCGGTCTTAATGATAACCGATTTCATACCTTACGTTATTGAGCGTACGAGCAGGGGCGATCAGGGCTATGATATTTTTTCAAGGCTGCTTAAGGACAGGATCGTCTTCATAGGTTCCGATATAACCGATGCGGTAGCTAACGTCGTTATCGCGCAGCTTCTTTTTCTTGAATCCGAGAACCCCGAAACGCCTATTTACCTCTACATAAATTCCCCCGGAGGGCATGTTACCTCGGGTCTTGCCATCTACGACACCATACAGTACGTAAAGCCCGAAGTATCGACTATATGCATCGGGCAGGCGGTCAGCATGGCCGCGGTTCTTCTGGCAAGCGGCGCGGCGGGCAAAAGATACGCGCTTCCTCACTCAAGGGTGATGATTCATCAGGTGCTCGGAGGTGTTCAGGGGCAGGCAAGCGATATAGAGATACACGCAAAAGAGATTGTCAGGGTGAAAAAGCAGTTGAACTCCATACTTGAGAAGCACACCGGGCAGACTCTTGAGAAGATAGTGAACGATACCGACAGAGACTTCTTCATGACCGCTCAGGATTCCATTGATTACGGTATAGTGGATGCCATAATTACCGAAAGGGAGGAGGCGACCGGATGAGTCCCAAAAAAAGCAAAGAAGAATCGAAGCACTACTGTTCTTTCTGCGGGAAGAATCAGGAAGAGATTAACAAGCTCATAGCGGGCCACGGCGTCTATATCTGCGATGAGTGCATAGATCTCTGCAACCAGATCATAGCGGAAGAAAAGACCAAGGACAACGCTTTTCCAAAGCCGAAAAAATCCTTCCCGACTCCCCAGCAGATGAAATCCTTCCTCGACGGATACATAATAGGTCAGGAAAACGCTAAGAAAGTGCTTTCCGTCGCCGTCTACAATCACTACAAGCGGATGCAGTTTAACGATTCCGGCAGAAGAAGAAGCGACAAAGTAGAGGTGGAGAAAAGCAACATACTTCTTATAGGACCCACGGGTTCGGGGAAAACTCTGCTCGCGCAGACCCTGGCCAAGATTCTCGAAGTTCCTTTCACCATAGTGGACGCTACCTGCTATACAGAAGCCGGTTATGTGGGCGAGGATGTCGAAAACATGATCGTAAGCCTGCTTCAGGCGGCAAACTACGATGTCGAAAAAGCTTCCCGGGGAGGCATTATCTATATAGACGAAATAGACAAGCTCACCCGCAAATCAAGCGACAGTCCCTCGATCACAAGGGATGTCTCGGGGGAGGGTGTCCAGCAGGCATTGCTCAAGATAATGGAGGGGACTCTGGCGAACGTTCCTCCCAAAGGGGGAAGAAAGCATCCACAGCAGGAATTTACCCAGGTGGACACTACGAACATACTTTTTATATGCGGCGGCGCTTTCTGCGGCCTTGAGGATATTGTCCGCGCGAGAATCGGGGAGAAGTCCATCGGTTTCGGGGCGAAATTGTCAAACACGGCTGCGGAGGACGAAAGCAACTTTCTCAGCAGGGTTCAGCCTGAGGATCTTGTTCAGTTCGGACTTATTCCTGAATTCGTCGGGAGAATCCCGATTATCGCCAGTCTGAGCGAACTTACCGAAGAGCAACTGGTCGAGATTCTGACCAAGCCCAAAAACGCAATCGTAAAGCAGTTTGAGAAGATGATGGAAATCGAGAAGGTACAGCTGGAAATAACCGAAGGCGCGAGAAAAGCCATTGCCAGGGAAGCCGTCTCGAGAAATACCGGGGCCAGGGGGCTTCGGGCCATCATAGAAGCGATCATGCTTGAAGTTTTCTACGAGGTGCCTTCACTCGAAGGAGTGGTACGCTGCGTCATTGACGAGAGCGTTATATCCGAGGAAAGCGATCCCAAGTTTTATTTTGAGAAATCGGATGAGGAAGCCCAGAAGCTGCTGGGAACCTAGGAAGATTCCTTATAGGCGAAGGTTCCACTCGCCCATAACCCCGCAGGCGCTTTTGCAGACTGCGAATCCCAAGGCCGATGATTGACAAGGAATTACTTGAAATTCTCGTGTGTCCTGAGACCGGAGAACCTCTCGAAGAGGCTGGTCGGGGAATTATCGTGCGGCTTAACGAACTTGTTGAACTCGGAACTCTTGTTGACAGGTCGGGAGAGCCGGTTTCCGAGAAGATCGAGGGGGGTCTTATCTGCCGCGGCGGAAAACATCTTTACCCCGTAAGGGAAAACATACCGATTCTTCTGATCGAAAATTCCATCCTCGTCGCTTGATTTGTCGCCTGCGCGGCGAAGCATGCCTGTGCGCCCGCTGTAACCGGGCGTTTCATGCCGCGCTGTAAGTCCCGTTATGCAATAATCTGATGACTTGGATTTTTCGTGCAGGATTATGTTATAATTCCTGACAAAAAGGAGGGCATAATAATTAAAAGGAAATTCAAATCTGGAATGAAGGAGTTTTTAAGCGTGTTTCTCGCAGGGATGCTCCTAGCGTCGCTCGGCGGCGGTGACGCAGTTGCGCAGGACGGTGACACAGTTGCACAGAATGTGTTCGGGGTAAGCGGCGTATTTCTCAAAAAAATCACGGTCACCGCCCGAAAACGAGAAGAGCTGATTCAGAATGTTCCCCTGTCGATCACCCATTTCAGTTCCGAACAGATTGAAGCCTTGAAGGTAAACGACCTTGAAAGTCTCGCAGTGCGCATGCCCAATGTGGCACTTGACGATTCCATCTCGGGACTGGCGGTAGCCAACTTTTCCATCCGCGGTGTCGGAATAAACAACTCCATAGCGTCTGTTGATCCGACCGTGGGAGTGTTTGCCGACGGCGTGTATCTAGGGCAGACAACCATCGTTTTGTTTGATACCTTCGATGTTGAAAGCATAGAGGTGCTGAGGGGACCACAGGGAACGCTTTTCGGGCGGAATGTCACAGGGGGCGCCATACTGGTTAACACGAAAAAACCGGGAGACGTTCTTGAGATATCGGCCCGCACTTCGTTTGAAGGAGGAGGGGAGAGCCTTAACAGCTACTACATGGCCTCAGTCGGAGGCCCGGTTAGCGAGACCGTCGGCGTAAAGATAACTGCCTACACAAATCAGGATAACGGCTGGTTTAAGAATCTCCACACTGGCGAGGCTTTCGGAGAGAACGACACACGAATGGTACGATCGGTTATTACGTGGGACCCGACGGATGACGTAAGCCTTGTTTTGCGCTACCGGTACGAAACTTCGAACAGCGATGGCTCCGCGGGACAGAACCAGCCCGACTTCGATATCGATAGTCATGATTTCAGCATCGACGAGGAAGGCTTCAGGGAACATAGAAATCATTTTTTCTCCGCTCGGGTGGACTGGGATGTGGATTTCGGAGACGGCTCCATAACGAACATACTCGGTCTTTACGACGCGGACGGGTCCGCTTTGCTTGATATCGATTCTTCGCCGGAAAACCTTTTGAATATACAAGGATGGACCCCCTACCGCCAGTGGAGCAACGAACTGCGCTACGCGGGCAGATTCTTCGAAAGTCTCCACGCGACGACCGGTTTTTATTACTTTACAAGCGAAGTAAATTATCATGACCGCCGTTATCTTTTAGGAGGAGTTTTTACCCAAGACCTGGGAGGGAATTATTACGTCGATACGCTAGGTGTGTTTCTCTCTTTTGATTACGACCTTACTGATCGGGTAATGCTTACCGCGGGCACCCGCTACAGCCATGAAAAGAGAAAAGCTGAAACCGCCGCTGGCTCTAACAACATAAGTGGCGTGCTTGACCCGACAGGAATGAAAATGCCATGTAACGTTGCGACCGGGCCCGCGTGCCCGTTTGATTTCACCGACGAGGAGACTTGGAACAGTTGGTCGCCCAAGCTCGGCGTTGCCTACTATATGGGCGGCGGAGCGAACTTTGAAGCGAACGTTTACGGGCACTGGACCAGAGGATACCGCTCTGGAGGCTATAATCTGCGAAATTCCGACCCAGATGAGGAACTCCCGGGACCGTACGATGAAGAAAAGATCGATACCTTCGAGGCGGGACTCAAGATATCAACAAACATAGGCATCCTGAACGGCGCGGTTTTCTACAACCTGATCGATGATGTGCAGAGGGTGATAACTCGTTCTGCCCCCGCGATCCTCGGCGGCATAGCTGAGGAGATTCACAACACTGCGGACGTGGAAGCCTTCGGCTTTGAACTTGACGGACTGGTCGCCGTTACCGATAAGCTTTTTCTTTTGGGTTTCGTCGGATACGTAGATCCCGAGTACACCAAGGTAAAACATGACCTTAATCGAGACGAGACTCTTGACGAAAAAGATCTAGCTTTAAAGCTTCCCCGGGCCGCGAAGTGGACTTGGAGCCTCGGCGCGATTCATGACGCCGGACTTGCGAACTGGGCGAAGATGACTTCAAGGATAAGCTACTCATTTCGCGACAAATTATACCTTACAGATGACAACAAAGGGTATACTCCCGCGCAGAAAATTCTTGACGCCGGAATTGATATCACCCCAATGGACGGCAGGTTTTCAATCGGATTTTACGGAAAGAACCTTCTTGACCAAGTCAAGCACGGAAGCTATGTTGAGCTTCGCCCCGACGTCGGGGGAGGTTCGTTCGCGCCGCTCTCCAGGGGCAGAACCTTCGGTGTGCAGCTAACCTACCGGCACAGGTCATAGAAAAAAGAAGAGCATACACATGTACGGTGGCTGCGTTTCTTAAAGCAGGCAGAGAAAGGCCCGCAGGATCTGGATCGATTACGTGGCGGGAGCCGCGGCCATTTTTTTGGCGGAGTCCCGTGTAGCTAGTCTTTCGTGAGAAAATCAAGCACGGCTTTATCCACCTCGGCTTGGCACTCTCTCCAGAATCCGTGGCCGACGTCTGCAAATACCTTTTCAGCCGCGTTCGGTATAAATTCCACGAGCTTTTTCGATCTCTCGGGAGGCGTGACGATGTCCCGCTCTCCGTACATGACCAGGGTTTTTGCGGAGATCTTCCCGAGTTGGGCTAATACGTCGTGGTTCTCGCACGCGTAGCTTTGGTTTCTGTATCCGGCGGCCGCATCGGGGTCAACGGGAACTTCCTCGATTCTGCTTATTAAGGAGTCGTAGTTCTCTTCGATATATTTCCTTCGGTATCCGAGAAAAAGCGCAAAAACCCATCCCGCCCCGGGTCCTGCTTTATCCACTATGTCCCTCGCGGTTTTGATAAGCAGGTTTCCGACCTCGTCCCTGTGCCCGGAGGAGCATCCCATAACGAGCCTGTTGACCCTCTCGGGGTATTTTATACCTAGCCACTGGCATATCATTCCGCCCATTGATTTTCCAACGAAGTGGGCTTTTTCTATCCCGAGAAAGCCCAGGAGCCCCGCGGCGTCATCTGCCATCTGTTCCATCGTATAGGGATAATCGGGTTTCTCGGAGCGGCCCGAGCCCCTGTTGTCGAGCATTATCACGCGGAAATGTTCCGAGTAGATGGGAACCTGTACCTCCCAGCTCTCAAGACTGCTTCCAAGACCGTGGATGAGCACGAGCGGATCCCCCTCTCCGTACTCTTTGTAATAAAGATTTATTCCGTTTGTCTTTGCGTATGGCATATCAGGTCTGCCCCGAGGTTTACCTAGTTTCTGCTCAGAAGATACTCTTGCAGTATTACAGTAGCGGCCATCTTGTCTATTACCGTTTTTCGCTTCTTTCTTCCTACCCCGGCTTCTATCAGCGTCTGCTCCGCGGTCTTGGTGGAGAAGCTCTCGTCCCAGTATTTCACCGAAAGACCCAGAGAATCTCGAATACGTTCGGAGAATCTCCTTATGCATTTTGCCCTGCTTCCAAGGGAACCGTCCTGATTGTAGGGTATCCCCACGAGGATTTCGCGGGGGGAATATTGCTCTATTATATCGCGAAGCTGCGCGAGGTCCTTTTTTTCGTTCTCGCGACGGATTGTACAGACGCCGTTTGCCGTGATCCCAAGCTCGTCGCTTACGGCAACCCCTATTGTCTTGGTTCCTATGTCAAGGGAGATTATTCTCCCCGAAGTTTTGTCTTGCTCCTCAGCCGGTGTTCTCATCGGGCTCCAGTTTCTCTATGACTGCCGCTCCTATGCTGTCTCCCCATACGTTTACGGTGGTGCGGAACCTGTCCAGAAACCAGTCGATCGCGAGTATTATCCCTATGCCTTCTATCGGGAGTCCGACGGCCTGCAGTACCAGCACCATGGTTACGAGGCCGGCTTCCGGTATCCCCGCGGCTCCTATGGCCGCAAGGGTGGCTGTTAGGAAAACCACAATGAGTTCTCCTCCCCCGAGGTGTATTCCGTAACTTTGAGCGATGAATATTACCGCGACCGACTCGTAAAGAGCCGTTCCGTCCATGTTTATGGTGGCTCCAAGAGGCAGAACGAATTTCGAGATCTTGGGCGAGACCTTGGCGTTTTCCGTCACGTTTGTGATGGTAAGGGGCAGAGTGGCTGAGGATGAGGCGGTTGAAAAAGCGGTGAGAAGCGTTTCGCTCAGGTTTTTGAAATAGGTAACAGGGTTCCTCCCGGATAATATCCGTAGCAGCAGAGGAAGAACCACGAACCCGTGGATCAGCAGTCCCAAAAGAACGCAGAACACGTATTTGCCTAGCTGCATGGCGATTCTAACTACTTCATCACCACCGCCCGCTTCCCCGATTTTTCCGGCTATGAGACCGAAAATGCCTATCGGAGTCAAGACGATTATCCAGTGGACTATCGTCATGATGGCCTTGTCCATGGCTTCGAACAGGCCCAAGACCAGCTGCTTTTCTTTTTTGAGTTTTCCAAACGCTATTCCGAAAAGAAGAGACGCGATTACAATGGGAAGAATCTGGAATTCGTAGGCGGACTTGAAAAGATTCGGTGTCGATATCTGTTTGAGGATATCGGTTACGCGGAACCCCTCCTTGCTTTTTACGACCTCGGGCATCGCTCCCTTGAGTATTTCGCTTCCGTCCCCGGGCTGCACCATTGTGACTACGACTATTCCGATTGAAACGGCTATCGCCGTGGTTGCCGCGTAGTAGGCTATGGTCTTAAGTCCCAGAGAACCCAGATTGCCGACTTTCATTATGCTGAGCGTGATTGAAACTATTATCAGGGGAAGCACCACCATCTTAAGGGCGTTTAGGAAAAGTTCCCCGATAATTTGCGTTCCCGCTCCGAATTCAGGGAAAAACGAACCCACGGCTCCGCCCAGCAAAACGCCCGCGATTATTCCCAGAACCAGCCTGTTTTTCGATATGAAAGATTCCATGAATTCTTGACTCTTTTTCCCCTTTGGATAGCTTAATTAAACATACAGGTTTTTTTTGTAAAGCCTGCCGGGAGTAAAATGAATTTCCTGTCAAATAAATATCGCACGATTTTCTTAAGCTTGTTCTTGCTTGTTTTTTCTTCGGGTTGCGCGGTCGTGGTGGGTGGCGTGGTCGGCGGAAGTGCCGCCGCTTATCTCAAGGGAGTTCTCAAAACCAAGGAACCTGCCTCGTTTGACAAGGTCTGGTTTGCGGTGGTGGAGGCTGTTGAACAGCAGGAGTTTGAGGTAACCAAAAAAGAGAGCAAAGCGGGAAAGGCGCTGATTGAAGCCAAGCTTCCCGATCAGGACAAAACAGCCTACATAACCGTCAAGTACCACAAGCCCGAGATAACCAATCTGACTATCCGCGTGGGTATCTGGGGAAATGAGGACGAATCAAGGCGTATTCTAAAGCTTATTCACGAAAAACTCTATTAATTCCCTGCATCTGCGTCATCTTTTCAGGCAGGTCAAAGGCGTCTCTCCATACAAAAGGAAATGGGTTTGCGCGCGGGATTCCTGTGCGTCCCGCGCGGCTGCCTACCATCTCAGGTCTCCCCGAAGCGCCACCGCGTGTCGGGAGGGGGCGTCGGGGTTCTCGGTGCGGTCACCCTCGAGGCTGAGGTTAAAAGAGTCGCCAAGCCTCAGGCGCCATCCCGCCCTGTATCTCCTGTCCCCCGACATGGAGAACCCTCCGTAAGGAGTTATGACTCCGGAGCCTCCAAACGCCCCCATCGCGTAACCCGCCTCCGCGTCCACGCGTCCGGGGATGCGTGGTCGTTGCGCGTTAGGACACGGAAATCGGGAGAAGAGATCTCACCTGTCTTCCTTCCCCTCGTTTCGCCCAACGAAACGGAGTCGGCGAAGTGAAGCGCCCCGGTTTTTCCACCTTTACCGATACCCCCACAACCCCGGGATATTCAAAAACTATATAGAGCTCCCGTCCCCCGGATTTTCGTAAAGCTCCATTTCAATATCAAGTTCCGTTCTGATCCCCGCTTCGTTAAGCTTCACATTTGCCTCCCCTATTGTTTCGCATCCGTAAACCGTCTGGGCGGGTTTTGATACCTTCTCATAAACCACTCTTGGATCTATGTAAAAGGTTACGGTGGAACTTATGTCGAGTTCGACTTTCCTGCTGCCGCCCCTTATTGAAGTGGCGCTGAAAGCGCCTTTTGCGTATTCAACGGGTCCCCTGCTTGCCTCGGTAGGTATCACGCTTACGGCTTTTTCCATAAGTTCCAGGGTTCTCCCGGATATCCCCCAGCTCCCGAGCATTCCGTCGTTTCGCGCGATGATACCGAATGATCTTTCAAGTTCCGCCTTGGACAGTTCCCCGTCGCTTCCGAAACCGAATACTCCCATCATGGTGGGCATACAGAAGCTCAGCCTGTAAAGCGCGGCTGTCATTATGGCGTCGGCAAGCGGACTCATGAGTCCCTTCTCGTCCCCGAACCCGAGCACATCACCCCCGACGTCTATTCCCACCACAAGATCCGCGCCGAGTTCCCGGGCGGCGTCCGTTATTCCCTCGAAAACCTTCCCCGAACCGTAGCTTATATCGACAAGAAGGGTTTCCTCTCCCAGCACTTCGGCCATGCCCGCCTCGGCGAATCTAGCTCCCGCTCGGGTGGTCGAATCCTTGTTGCATCTCCAGACCACGTCGTTTATCTCGCGAACGTTGCGCGCCTCTTCGAGTTTTCTGGGTCCCGGGTCGGGGTCTATCGTGAAGCGCTCCCAGCTAAGTCCTCCGAGAACGCATTGTGTGCCGTTTGTCTCGAGCAGGTTTGCCGTTGGAAGGGTTCCGACTATGTCGCCGCCACCGCCTATTCCGAGCAGAATGGCTTTTTTCGAATTTCTGAGGATCTTCTCAAGCATAATGATTTATCCGTAGAGATGATTACTAATATCCGTTCTGGCGCAATCATCAAGGCGGTTTGCCCGTGTGATGAATCGGGCGCACGGGCCGGGTCTTTATGGAATATCGATTTCCGGCTATATTAATCTGCCTGTCTTACGGCTTCTTATGGAGAAGATAATAAATGGTTGGAAACACTTAAAAGGCGTGCACTGCGGTTCCGCCGCCGTGAGGGACGTCTGCCGCTACTACGGGCGCGATCTCTCAGAGCAGATGTGTTTCGGGCTCGGAGCCGGGCTCGGCTTTTACTACTCCTGCGACGAGCGGATGAACCCGACCAGGATTATACAGCCCCGCGGTCCCCTGATGGAAATTAATTTTCTGAGGAACTTCGGTGTTGATGTTGCCGACTGGAAATACGAGGATGACGACGAGCGGGCTTCTGCCGAACTCAAGGAATTTATTGACAGGGATGTTCCGGTACTGATACAGGCCGATATCCGCTACCTTGAGTATTTTGACTCCAAAACCCATTTCCCCGGACACGTAATCGCTGTGTGCGGATACGATGACTCCGAATCCGTTTTTTACGTGGCGGATAACTCGTTTGAAAATCTTCAGACCGTCTCTTTTGAAAATATGGCGAAAGCCAGAAGCTCGAAAGCGAGGCCATACCCCCTTTCCAACAACCGTGTTGAAGTGGAGTTTTTGGAAAACGGCCTTGATCTTCGGGATATGGTTCTTGGTGCTGTCAGAAAAAACGCCGAGATGATGCTTGAAGGCCGAACCACTCTCAGAGGAACCTCAAGCGTTGAGGTCATAAAGAAATGGGCCGAGGATCTTCCGGGATGGAAGGATATTGCTGACTGGAAGTGGACATCGAGGTTCACTTATCAGGTCATATGCAGAAGGGGGGTTTGCGGAGCCGCTTTCAGGTGGTTTTACAGGGATTTCCTGGAAGAAGTCTCCGCTGTGCTTTCGCCTTCTTACGGATCCGATCTGCCGGAGGAGATGAACAGGATCGGTCAGAAGTGGTACGATATTGGAGTGCTTTTCAAAGAGATAAGCGAAAGTGCTTTGTGCGAACGGGGATTTGAGCGGGCCTCGGAGCTTGCTTTTGATATATATAATCTTGAAAAGCGGTACTTTTGTGGTGTGCTTGAAAACTCCCCTGTCGTCGGTGCGGCATCGCTTAAGAATTCTGAGTTTTCATAACTTTGCGTTTCCGGAGGTTGCGTGATGATGGGGATATTACCAAAAAATAAGGTATTCTATTAAGTTACGTGAAATTAATTTAGGAAATTACTATGCTTTTGCTTCTTTTAAGAAAGTACGTCTGGGTCGTAAATGTCTTGCTGATAGTCGCCATTGCGTACTCGGTCGCGGCCATGATCAACAACGGCCTGCGCGACAAGATAGAATCTGACAAGGGCGGTGTGACAAGCGAACACCTCTATAAGGAGAAGTATGGGCGGGTTAAGATTCCTTATCGTTCAAGGAGCTACTACGACTCGATACTGAAAACGAACCTGTTTGGAGCGAGCGGGTACGCGGGGCAAATGGAAACCAGTGATTTCCCCGCTGTTTTGGAGGGGGAAATCACCCCGAAAACTTCCCTCAAGCTTGAACTTCTGGGAACTTTCATATTCAAAAGCCGCACTCATCCTTCGGCGAACAGGAGCGTCGCTGTAATAAAGAATATGGAAAATCTTAAAATAAAGGGTTATTCTGAAGGGCAGTGGGTTGACCTTGTAACATCCGAGAAAGTGGAGGTAGTGAAAATAGACGACTGCGAGGTGACTATACGTCGCGCCGAGGGTCCGGAACTGATTACATGCGGAAATGAACTCGAATCCGTTTTTTCAAAAAGCCCCCCAAGCCCATCTTCGAGAAGAAACAAAACATCTGTGAAGTCAAAGAAGTCGTCGGCTTCGGGGGTAAGCAAAGTCAGCGACGGCGTGTACCAGATAGAGAGAAGGATGTTTGACGAGCTGCTCGCTGAGCCCGGAAGTTTAATAACAGAGGCTAAAATTGTGCCGCGCGATGACGGCATCAAGATCTTCGGAGTGAAAAGCAGGAGCGTGTTTTATAAGATGGGTCTTAGAAACGGGGATGTAGTTCACCAGATAAATGAAGTCGCTTTAAACGACATGCAAAACGCTCTTTCGCTTTTCACCGATTTAAGGGGTCAGAGCGAATTCACCGTTGATTTCACGAGGAGAGGTAAAAGAAAAAGCAATCGGTACACGGTTTACTAGGCCCACGGTGGAAAATTCAGTTTCTCAAGGTTAAAACAGGTTATGAGATATTTTCTTGATAAAAATCTTTTTTTGGTTCTGGCGGCGGTTCTCGTTTTTTCCGCTTCGATCGTCTGTACGCAGCCGGCTTCCGGCGAGAGCCCCGAGCCGCCGGATCCTAGGACGTTAAAGGCTGTTGTCGCTCCGAGTTCCGGACAGCAGGAAGCGCAAGGGCAGAATGGGTCCATAAAAGATCTGCCTCCGAAGCCCGCTGATATTGTCAGAGAAGCCGCGAAGGCGTTAGCCGAGGAAGCGGCGAAGAATCCTGGTAGAAAAGTTACAAGACCCTTCGGCAAAGATGCGGTTAAAGTCTCCGGCAACGAGGTCGCTGAGGATTTCGTCGAAGACCCCGGCCTCCCGCTTGATTTGGCTCAGCCGGGAGTTGTAGCCGAGCCGGAGCTCGAACCGCAGGAGGCCCCGGAGCCTGAAGAGGTGTCGCCCGCGGTTGCTGAGGCTCCAAGTGAGAAGGCTGCTGAAGCCAAACCTGAGGAGATCGCCTCGGGTTCCGGCGATGAAACCGTTGGGGAAGAGGGCGATGAAATTCTCGAGGACGAGGGAATGGTCAACCTTCGCGCCAACATGACGCTTAAGGAAATGGTGAAGACCATAAGTGAGATAACCTCCGAGGTTTATCTCCTAAGTGACAAGATCAGGGACAAGAACGTGACGATCATCACTCCCCAGGGTGGTTTCGAGAGGGAGAACGCGTTTAGGATTTTTGAAATACTGCTTGATATGAACGGTTATTCGGTTGTAAGCGCAAACGGAGTCAACAAGATCGTTCCGAAAAAGGGGATAAAGTCAGAGAGCATACCGCTGAGGTCGGATTTTGACCTTGGAGAGTCTTCCCAGAAATACGTGATGAAGCTGATAAAGCTTAAAAGCGTAAAAGCCAAGGGAGTCTCCAACATCCTTCGAAGCTTGGTGAGCAAGGAAGGGTTTATGAAGGCTTACGAACCGGCAAACACCCTAGTTGTGATTGACAATGAAGATAACGTGAACAGGATAGCGGAAGTGGTGGCGAGTCTTGATTATGATAAGAAAATAGAGTTCGTAAAGGTGAATAACACAAGCTCGGCCAACGTGATTTTCAAGCTGCTTGAGATCTTCAGCCCCAAAAGCGCCAAGAGGAAGCCGTCAAAAGGCAAAGACGACGGATTCGTATCCGGAAGCTCGGAGCTTTTGGGCTTTAAAGTGATAAACGACGAAAGGACGAACTCCATAATAGTGATTGCCGACCCGAGGGACATTACCCTGATAAAGGAGACGATCGCTGTTTTGGACATCGAAAGCGAGTATGCTGAACAAGACGTCTACGTTATACCGGTTAAAAACGCCGACGCCGAGCAGATAATCGAGGTTCTCGGGAATCTGTTCACGGAGGGAGGGGGCAATGCCGTTTCTTCTGCTTCCTACCGTGACAATACGCGACAATCCGGCAGAACAAGCCAGTCTTCAAACCGTCTTGGGGAAGGCAACCTGAGTAATCGCGGAGATGCCGGCGGTCTCGGCTCAGGAGGCGGGAACATAAAAAGAGGAGGGAGCCAACAGACCGGCGGTTCCGTAGTCGTATCTTCCTCCGATGGATTGAAGATAACTTCTGATCCCGCGACAAACTCCATTATAGTGGTCGGTTCCCTCACGCAGTACAGAATGGTTAAGCAGATAGTGGACAAACTTGACGTAAGAAGAAGACAGGTATTCGTTGAGGCCGCCATACTTGAGGTGGGTCTTGACAACCTGCGTGCGCTGGGAGCCAACTTCGGCCTCGGTCTCAGAATCGAGGGCGACAACCTCGGTTTTGTGGGACAGCAGCTGCCGGGCATCCCGAGCCTTCTCGGAGTCGCGGCCAACCCCGCGACCGCAGCGACAGCCATAGGCAGTCTCTCGGGGCTTTTTCTCGGCGTTGTGGGAGAGGAAATAGATGCCGACGGTTCGGGTCCCCTTCCGGCTCTTCCTTCGTTCTCCGCGGTGTTCCAGGCACTAAATTCCGTGACCGACGTCAACGTTCTCTCAACCCCGAGCATTATCACTACCGACAACGAGCCGGCTGAGATAGTGGTTGCTGACATAATACCGTTTCCGATGGGCAGCACCGTGGGCACAAGCGGCGTGACGGTTCAGACGATCGAGAGGCTGCCGGTGGGAATAAGGCTCAGCATCACACCCCAGATAAGCGAAGGCGAATACCTTAACCTTGACATAGTTACCGAAGTTTCCTCCACACGGGAGGCGCCCTCGGGACTTAATACCGCCCAGTTCGGTATCGCGACCACGACGAGAAGCGCCGACTCGTCGGTTATAGTCAAAAACGGACAGACCCTTGTTATAGGCGGGCTGGTTCAGGACAGAGAAGAGGTGCTTCACAACAAGACCCCTTTACTTGGAGATATTCCGATTCTTGGAAACCTGTTCAGGTTCAAACGTACCCAGAACAGGAAGCTTAACCTGATGATACTTCTTACCCCGCGGATAGTTGAGACGGAAAGCGATATGAAGCAGCTGCTTCTGGATTACCAGAGAAGGAAGACCTTGCTTCACAAAAGGGATCTGAATACGCTTGAGTAGGGAAGTTCTAAGAAAATGAAGGCCCTGGATGAAATAATAAGCAGGCGTTACCCCGAAGTGATGGGGAGAATTGAAGAGCTAAAAGGGAAAAACGGTCGGAACACCGAAGACATACTGCTCAAAACGGACATACTCAAAGATTCCCCGGCCCTTGACGTCCTTTCCGAATTCTACGGAATCGAGAAAATCGAATCAATTCCCGAAGACGACATAGATTATGAACTGATAAAGCAGTTTCCGATCAGTTTCGCTAAAAAATTCAGAATACTCCCCATAAACAAAGACAACGGAACGCTCAAAGTTGTGTTCGCCCCGCCCCAGGAGCTCTATGCCCTTGACGAGGTGCGATCCCGCTTTAACTGCTCACTTGAAACTTATATTACTCTTGAGCGCATACTGAACGACAGCATTAACAGGGTTTACGAACAGGGCAAAGACGTTGTCTCAGGAGATATGAACGACGGTTCGGGACTCTCCGACATGGAGTTTACCGAACCCCAGGATCTGATTGAGGCCGAAGATGAAGCCCCGATCATAAAATTCATAAACACGCTTCTTTTTCAGGCTGTAAGGGAGCACGCCAGCGATATTCATATAGAGTGCTTTGAAAAAGAAGTGCTGGTCCGATTCAGAAAGGACGGCATTCTGCACGACGTGACTAAAGTTCCGAAAACAGTGCAGTCTTCGGTGATCTCGCGTGTGAAGATCATGTCTGAACTTGACATAGCGGAGAGAAGGAAGCCCCAGGACGGAAGCATAAGGCTGAAGATTGGAGGAAGGGATATTGACGTAAGGGTTTCGACCGTTCCCACTTCATGGGGAGAGAGCGTGGTAATGCGGCTGCTTTACAGGTCTTCGGTGCTAATGAGCTTTGAACAGCTTGGTCTTGAAGGAAAAAAGCTTGAGTTGCTGGAATCCCTTGCCAGGCGTCCCCACGGAATAATACTCGTTACGGGACCCACGGGAAGCGGCAAGACGACGAGTCTTTATGCCGCCCTGCAGAGGATCAATCTTCCCGACAAGAAGATAATTACCATAGAAGATCCGGTTGAATACCAGATACAGGGAATCAACCAGATCCAGGTTAACACCAAGGTGGGTCTTACGTTTGCAAACGGACTTCGCTCAATACTGAGACAGGACCCTGACGTTATACTTGTGGGGGAAATAAGGGACAGGGAAACCGCCGATATTTCCATGAACGCTTCGCTCACGGGACACCTCGTATTTTCCACATTGCATACCAATGATTCGGTAAGTGCCGTGACCAGGCTTGCCGATATGGGAGTGGAGTCTTTTCTTATAGCTTCGACCCTCTCGGCGGTAGTAGCCCAGAGACTTGTCAGGATTCTATGCACGCAGTGCAAAGAACAGTACGTGCCGCTTGGCGAAGAACTTACCCGTATCGGACTTGCGCGCGAGTTTTGTCCCGAAGGAAAGATCTACAGGGCTAGAGGGTGCCATGAGTGCATGGAGACGGGGTTTTCTGGAAGAATAGCAATTTTTGAGATTCTGCTGATTGATGACGAGCTTAAAAACGCTGTTCTCATAAATCCGGATTCGGCCACCCTTAAGGAAAAGGCTCTGAGAAACGGACTTGTCAGCCTGAGAATGGACGGTGCTGACAAAGTCGCGAAAGGTATAACGTCAATTGACGAGGTTCTCAGGGTTACGGAAGAGGTACTGGCGGAGAGCTAGCCCGGGCTTATCTTTAGCCTCGGTATTTCAAAATGCCTGTTTACAACTACAAAGCCATTAACGACAAGGGCGAATCGGTAAGTGGGGTTATCAGCGCAGAATCGGTCAAGACCGCAGGCGACAAGCTCAGAAAAGGCGGTGTCTATCTTTCTTCCATAAAGGAGGCTACCGGGGCTCGTCGCTCGTCGAGAAGCCTTCCGTGGAGCGGGGTGAGCATCTCGGAACTTGCCGTTATGACAAGGCAGTTCTCCACGTTGATTTCTGCCGGTCTTCCTCTTGAGACGTCGCTTGTGGCTCTCTACGAGCAGACCGATGACCAGAAGCTGAAAGAGATTCTCTCCGAGGTCAGAAACCGACTGAGTGAAGGCAGTTCTCTTCACGCCGCACTTGAGGAGCACAAAAGCGTTTTTTCCGACCTTTACGTGAGCATGGTCCGCGCGGGCGAGGCAAGCGGCACTCTTGATGTTGTACTCGACCGTCTCGCGGATTTTCTTGAAAAACAGCTTGAACTCACTTCGAAGATCAGGGGTGCCATGATATATCCGGCGATAATGTTTGTCGTCGGGATGGGGGTGCTTGTCTTCATGATGACTTTCGTAATTCCCAAAGTCGCCGATATATTCGAGGCCAGCAATAAGGCTTTGCCATTTGTTACGGTAGTGCTTATAGGCGCAAGCGATTTTCTCAGGGAGAATTTCGCCCTGTTGCTGGTTTTTATGGCCGTTGTATTCTTTTTCGCGCACAGGTACGTAAAAACCCCTTCTGGAAGAAAGATCTACGACAGATTATCCCTTCGGATTCCTGTGTTCGGGAAAATGTCTTCAAAAGTGATGATCTCCCGTTTTACAAGGACGCTTGCCACGCTGCTTTCAAGCGGTATTCCTCTTCTTGACTCGATTAAGGTGAGCGAATCGGTTCTTGGAAACAGTCTTTACGTTGAAAATATCAGGGATGTCCAGGTCAAGGTGGCGGAAGGCTCGGCGTTTGGAGACTGTCTTGGACAGACCGGGATTTTCCCGCCTCTTGTGGTAAGAATGGTATCTGTGGGTGAGGAAGTCGGCAAAATTGAAGACATGCTCTCGAAAGTGGCCGATATGTACGACACTGAAGTTGACGGCATGCTTTCCACGCTGACTTCTCTTCTTGAACCGGTAATGATACTGATTATGGGCGTCGTGATGGGTTTTATAGTTTTCGCTATACTTTTACCCGTATTGAATTTAACTTCGGTAATAAGCTGAACAGGGAGGTAACAAAAATGAGATCCCAGATGGGATTTACTCTGATTGAAATCATGGTGGTCGTGCTTATCATCGCGGGGCTTGCCTACATAGTGGGCACGAATGTGATAGGTCAGGGGGAGAGAGCAAAGGAAAAACAGGCTATGATTCAGATCAAGCAGTTTGAGCAGGCGCTCCAGCTGTTTAAGTTTGATAACGGTTTTTATCCCGAAACCCAGCAGGGGCTGCGTGCTCTGATTGAGCCGGTAGCGGTGGGCAGGGAAGCCAGAAGATGGAGGCGCTATCTGGAGTCTTCAAGCGTGCCGTTTGATCCTTGGGGAAACGAGTTTGTATATTTCGGAGCTGACCAGACCGAGGACGGATTGTACTATATAAGATCTAATGGCCCGGACGGTGTAGGGAATTCAGATGACGATCTGTCCAGCAGAGACAGATGAGAAGAAAATCCGCGGGTTTTACCTTAATTGAAATCATGGTGGTAGTTTTTCTGCTCGGAGCTTTTTTCTCCGTGGCGATGCCGCGGGTTTTCAAAACGGGTGACATGAGCCTGCGCAGCGCTTCAAGAGGACTTGTCACGACGATAAGATACCTGTACAGCAAGTCCGTTTTTGAAAAACGGATATACAAGCTTTCTTTCGATATTGATGCCGGGGAATACTGGGTGGAGGTTCTTCAGGGAAACCAGTTTACCTCGGAAGAGGGTTCCGGGCACGGGCGCAAAAAGCTTCCAAGCGGAGTTTCTTTCAGCGATATACAGACTGAGAGAACTCAGGGTAAAGTCGGTTCTGGAAGAGACGCGTTTATACTTTTTCTGCCAACGGGGATTGTTGACTCGGCGGTTATTCACCTGAGAACTGGTAAGGATAATTTTTTCACGCTTTCCACCAATCCCTACACCGGGGCCACGAAAGTTTTTGACAAGTACGTCGAATTTAACAACCGGCTTCAGAGTATAGCGGAGCAGTAGGGAAAAAACGGGATGAAGGTCTCGAAAAAAAGCGTTTGCGGATTCACGTTGCTTGAAGTCATGGTCGCCGTGGCGTTGCTTTCCTTCGCGATGGTCTCAATCCTCGGCATCGTAGGCCATAATATCAATCTTGCCACAAAGTCCACAAGCTATCTGATTGCCACGAGCCTCGCTGACGAGATAGCTTCCCGGATTGACGCCGAGGGGCTCCCCTTGGATTCTGAAAGAAGCGGAAAGTTTGATAATCATCCGGGTTTTGAGTGGCATATCGTGGTCGCTCCCTACAATTTGCCGCAATTCGAAGCGAAAATGAACATAGTCAGTGTTCTTATAACTTGGGACGACGGGGAGGAGAGCTATGAAATCAACTTCGTCGATTCGGGGTAATGAAAGCGGTTTTACACTTATAGAGGTTCTTATCTCCGTTAGTATAACGGTCATCGTGCTTACGATGCTCTATAGTTCTTTTTCCCAGCTAATAACCGCCAAACGCAGGGTAGAAACGGAAAACGAGCTGATCCAGGAGGCAAACACTATCCTGCTTAAGATGCGCCATGACCTGGTGAATGTATTTCCCAGAGGTAGTATCAACTCCGAAACTTCTTCTCCGTCCGCGTACCGCTATTTTACAGGGAGGCTCGAGGGGGAGAACAGCAGGATTGTTTTTACCTCTTTTGCGAAGGACCCCACGCATTATTCCACTCAATCCGGCCAGAGCGAGATATCCTACTACGTGGTTCCACTTAGAGGCGAGCACGAGGATATGTTTGCTCTTATGAAGAAGGATAATTACTGGATCGGAAACGATGAAGCCGGAGCCGCGTACCCGATTTCGGAGAGGGTTCTTAGTTTCCGGGTGAATTTTCTTGCCGAACGATCGCCAGGCTTGGCTAACGGGCAAAAAGTGTGGGAGTGGGATTCGTCCGTTATGCGAGGATTTCCCGCAGCCGTTCAGGTCCAGATTATTCTTGTTGGAGACGGGGGTCAGGAGGAAACCCATTCCATGATTGTTGCTATACCGGTGGCTGACTGAATGCAAAGAGCAGATTCAAAAGGAGCGCAGAGAGGAATAGTCCTTGTTATCGTCGTCATAACGATTGCGATACTGTCCACGATTGTGATTGATTTCATATACTCGACCCGCGTGAGTTACGAGATTTCCGTCAACAGTTCAAGCGATGTGCAGGCAAGGCATATCGCAAAATCAGGAGTCAGAGTCGTGCGAGGAATCCTGAGAAAAAAAACCCTTGAGGGAATTCCGGTGCCCAAAGGAGTGCTCGCGCAGGCAATAAAATCGCAGAACGGCGCCGGTGGCTGGAGACTTTCCGTCAGTTCTTTTCCCATCGGATCCGGAAACATATCCCTTGAGGTCATAGACGAGAGATCAAAAGCCAACCTTAACGCGCTTGTGGATCAGAAATCAAACCGAGTGGATTTTCAGGTCCGCACGCAGCTAAATGAACTTTTCCGCTTCCTCGGAGTGGAGACGGAGAAGGCCGATCTCTTCGTGGCGAGCCTTGTAAACTGGCTTGACGGGGCGGCGCGGGGGGCCGGAAACGATCAGGACCCAGATGGTGCCGCTGCAGCCTATTACGCGAAGCTTGAAAACCCTTATTATATCAAGGACGGACCGCTTGACAGCGTCGAGGAAATTAGGATGATTCAGGGGATGGATAAGGACTTCTTTTTCAAGGTCAGGGACTATCTGACCGCGTATCCTAACGACAAGAAGGTGAATTTCAGCACCGCTTCAAAAACGGTGATAATGGCTACCATTAAAGCTGCCGGAGTCTCAGTCACCGAGAGGGAGAGCAATTCCCAGGAACTAAAAGACAGCCTTGTTAGGAGAATGGCCGACGAGGTAATAACGCGCAGGAGCACCAAGAGGATTATATCTGCCAGTGAAACCAAGAAGATTTTAAAGAGAGTGGATTCCAGTCTGAAGATAGGTTCCGGTATCTCGGGGGTGGTTCTTAAGGGCGGGAAAAGCGATGTCTATACTGCTGTTTCCACCGGCATAGTGGGGGATGGAATCCCCGTGTCAAGAGAGATTCGGGCCGTTATACGTAAAAACCTGAAAAAGAAGAATTCGTATCCGACCATGGTGTCTTGGAGAGAAAGATAAGAGCCGAAGTGGCGGAATTGGTAGACGCGCAGGATTCAGAATCCTGTGGGCATTGCGCCCGTGGGGGTTCGACTCCCCCCTTCGGCACCAAACGTTTTAGCGCTTTAACCGGCGAAGTGCTTGAAAAACAGAGAACCGGACAGAGTTGCTTCACTACGCGCCAGCACTGGAGCAATAATATATTCTTTGGTTCTCCTCTTCTAGAAGGGTGACTTCTTTATGTCAAATCGGTAAACGGGTTGTAGGCAATTTCCCAGAGATGGCCGTCGGGATCCTCGAAATACCCTGAGTAACCGCCCCAGAACGCGCCCTGCGGTTCCTTTATAACTCTAGCACCTGCGTTGCGTGCCTCCTCTATCACCTTGTGCACTTCTTCTTTGCTCGGCTCGTTATGCGCGATTGTCACACCGGAAAATCCACCTCCTTCCGCCGAGACAGTTACATCTTCGGCCAGCTTGTCTTTCGGATAAAGGGACAGCAATACGCCGTTCATATCGTAGAAGGTGATTGTATCAGATGACTCTTTCTCGGGTATCAAGCCCATTCCCTGCTCATAAAACTTTTTTGCCACCGCAATGTCGGTGACTCCCAGGGTGATAATTGCCAGTTTCGGTTTCATGTCGCGACTCCGTAAATGATATGGTTTGTCAAAAGCAAAAAAAAGGGCGCCTTAAAAAAGGCGCCCTTTTCTGTTTGTGTGCCGAGCATGACCGGCAGCTTGGGGGTGGGAGTCCCCTATCCAACCTGATGGCGGTGAAGGATAAGCGAAGCGCAAGGGCGATGTCGCGAGGCATGGTCTGAAGGAAGCGTGAAGCAAAGCCGCGACCCGATGGACAAGAACCGGATACGAGGCCTGCCCGACTGGACAAGCGAGCAAATGATCGCGAAGTCCATAGTCATCAAGGGTCGGGGTGGTAAATTCGGCGGGTGTGCGGCGAAGGCGGCTGGTCTTACCTCGGGAGGTCTGCGTCGTGTCCCGGAGAGGGACTGAGCGGTTCGCAAGGGTCGTGATCGCGGCGCAGAAGTCAGCAGAGGGCATAGTAGCCGCAGAGTGTGGCGAAGGCCCGAACGACGGAAGGGCAAGTCAGGCGGTGAGCTCATGCGTACAAAGCGGCAGAACAACCAGCTGGAGCTGGCCTTTGTCAAGGACAGCAGGGGTGAAGCCCCGAGGTGCCTTGGTGAAGGGACCGAAGTCTGCGTGGCGCGAGCCGGCACTGAAGGCCTGGCGGCCGGGTGGGGGCCTACGATGGAAGAGGTTGTAGAGCCCGGCAATCTGAAGAAGGCGCTGGGGAGAGTGCGGCGCAACAAGGGGGCGCCCGGGGTAGACGGTATGAGGGTGGGAGAACTGGGCGACCATCTAAAGGAACACTGGTCGGAGATAAAGGCCCATCTGCTCGACGGCAGCTACAGACCGCAGGCGGTGAGGCGCGTTGAGATACCGAAGGCAAGTGGGGGCATGAGGCCCCTTGGGGTGCCGACGGTTCTTGACCGGTTCATACAGCAGGCGTTACTGCAAGTGCTGGGGGCGAGGTGGGACGGTGGTTTCTCTGATTCAAGCTACGGGTTTCGGCCCGGGCGCAGTGCCCACCAAGCGGTGGGACGCGCGCAGGAGCACATCCGTGCGGGGTACAGGGTCGCGGTAGATCTTGATCTTGAGAAGTTCTTTGACAGGGTGAACCACGACATACTGATGGGGTTAGTATCCAAGAGAGTGGCAGACAAGCGTATCCTCAAGCTGATACGGGGATTTCTTAACGCGGGGGTGCTCGAGGGCGGGCTTGTCAGCCCGAGTGTTATGGGAACGCCGCAAGGCGGTCCGCTGTCGCCGTTGCTGTCGAACCTCATGCTTGACGTGTTGGACAAGGAGCTTGAGAGGCGGGGACACCGTTTCGTGCGCTACGCTGATGACTGCAACATCTATGTGCGGTCATGGCGAGCGGGGGAGCGGGTGATGGCAGGGGTAACCCGGTTTCTGGCCGGGAGGCTTAAGCTAGGGGTCAATAGGTCCAAGAGCGCGGTAGACCGTCCTGCGAGGCGGTCGTTTCTGGGGTTCAGCTTTACGGCGGGTCGCTCACCCAAGCGGCGGATTGCGCCGAAGGCATTGGTCCGTTTCAAGCGGCGAGTACGGGAGCTTACGCGCTGTGTGAAGAGCGTAAGGCTCGACCAACTTATAAAAGAGTTGTGTAGCTACCTCGTCGGATGGCGCGGGTACTTCGGATACTGCGAGACCCCGTCGGTGTTGAGCGGGATGGACAAGTGGATCAGGCGGCGCATACGGGCCATTATGTGGCGGCAGTGGAAGCGGGGACGAACGCGGTTTGCGGCGTTGCGTCGTCTGGGGGTTAACAAGGACCTGGCGGCACGAGCTGCCGGCAATCCTCATGGCCCATGGCGGCTCAGCAAGATTCCCGCACTGCATTACGCCCTTCCCAAAACCTCTCTGGAGAAGCTAGGGCTCATCTCCGTGCTGCCTGATTCAGCAGCTTAAATCCGTCGAACCGCCACGTACGGACCCGTACGCGTGGTGGTGTGGGAGGGGTGGAATCGAGAGATTCCCCCCTATCCCGATTCAGATTCTGTTTCTTTATACGTCGTAATAAAGCATGAACTCGTACGGTACGGGTCTCAGCCTGATCGGGTTGATTTCGTTTTCCGTTTTGTAGTCAATCCATGTCTCGATCACATCTTCTGTGAACACGCCTCCTTTGAGCAGAAACTCATGATCGTCTTCAAGAGCCTTGACGGCCTCTTCAAGCGAACCGGGTACGGAAGGAATGTTTTTGAGTTCTTCGAGTCCCAACGCGTAGATATCCTTATCCAGCGGGTCTCCCGGCTTGATCTTGTTTTCGATTCCGTCGAGTCCGGCCATCAGCATAGCGGAAAACGTCAGATAACCGTTACACGAGGGATCGGGGAACCGGACTTCAATTCTTTTTGACTTGGGGTTCGGCGAATACATGGGAATTCTTACCGCGGCGCTTCTGTTTCTCGCCGAATAGGCAAGGTTCACGGGAGCTTCGAACCCGGGAACAAGTCTCCTGTAAGAATTCGTTATAGGATTGCTGAACGCGCATATGGCCCTTGCGTGTTTCAGTATCCCGCCCACGTAGTGCATAGCCAAGTTGCTTAGTCCCGCATACCCTTTTCCTGCGAAAAGAGGCTTTCCGTTCTTCCACAAGGACTGGTGAACATGCATTCCGGAACCGTTGTCGTCAAAAACGGGCTTTGGCATGAAAGTGGCCGTTTTCCCGTGTTCCCGGGCAACGTTCTTTACCACGTACTTGTACCATTTCATGTTGTCTCCCATCTGGACCATGGGCGCAAAGCGCATGTCAATCTCCGCCTGTCCCGCTGTCGCAACCTCATGGTGGTGGGCTTCAATGGAAATACCCAGGCTTAAAAGCACGCTCACCATTTCGGAACGTATGTCGTGCATGCTGTCTGAAGGAGGCGTGGGAAAATAGCCTTCTTTGTGCCTGAGTTTATGACCGAGGTTCGGCTGTTCATCAGCCCCGGAATTCCAGATGCCTTCCTCCGAATCTATGAAGTAGTATCCGGCGCTGGGACTCTGATCATATCTGACATCGTCAAAAATGAAGAATTCCAGTTCAGGACCAAAGAAGGCCGTGTCCGCAATCTTTGTGCCCTGCATGAAAGAAATAGCTTTTCTCGCTATGTTTCTTGGGTCTCTAGTATAAGGTTCCCTCGTTATAGGATCTTCGATATTACATATTACGGCAAGGGTCTCGGCCTGCATAAAGGGATCGCGCTTGCAGGTGGTGGCATCCGGAATCAGTAGCATGTCGCTTGCGTTAATCGCCTGCCAGCCCCTGATGCTTGAACCGTCAAAACCCAAGCCGTTTTCAAAAAACGACTTGTCCACTTCATCCGCTGGTATGGTGAAGTGCTGCCACATCCCTATAAAATCAAGAAACCTGAGATCGACAAACTCAATCTCGTAATCTTTTATGAACTTTATTACTTCAGCCGGCTTTTTCGGAAGAGCAAGCTGGCCCGACTTGTTGTCAGTAGGCATGATCAATTATCCTCCTTAATGCTGTTGTTCCCAGAGAGAAGTTCTTTGGTACGGGCGCTAATTATATAGCATCCTCGCCTCTTTCTCCAGTTCTGATTCTTATTACGTCCTCGGCCGGGAAGATGAATATCTTTCCGTCTCCTATCTTGCCGGTTTTCGCACTTTCTTTTATGGTCTCGATTACCTTGGAGACCATATCCTCGGAAACTACTATTTCCAGCTTTATTTTAGGGAGAAAATCAATGACGTATTCTGCGCCCCTGTAAAGTTCCGTATGACCTTTCTGACGACCGAACCCCTTTACCTCAACAACTGTCAGACCTTGAATTCCTATCTCCCTGAGAGCTTCCTTCACGTCCTCTAGTTTGAACGGTTTGATAATGGCCTCTATCTTTTTCATGGTAATAAAATCCTCCTAAGCATATTTATTCAGCTACATTAAAGTATCAAGAAATATACCATTTGTTTCGTTTTGAAGTGAACTGGTTTTTTAAACCGGCGTATAAAATAACTGTTTCTTTTGCGAAGGGGAAGTTTTTTGTTTTGCAATTAACTTCTATCATTGAATATTCCTAGGATTCAGAAGCGACGCGATTTATATTCTTGTTTGCAAAAAAATCTCTTTTTTCCTCAAGTGGCATTTTGTATTTTTCCGAGGGTGCACGTTTATTGTGCATAAAATCTTAAAATTTGAACACTCGGGCGGCAAAATTGATTTTGAATGTTGTTAATGATATTTTTTCCCAATGACTCACCGGAAACTTGGTTACAAGTTCAAAGATCTTTCTCTTCTTGAGACGGCGCTTACCCACAGTTCATACTCAAACGAGTTCTCATGCCCTAGCAACGAGAGACTCGAGTTTCTCGGAGACGCGCTGCTGGGATGCGTGGTAAGCGTGCTGCTTTACGAAAAGTACCCTTCATGCACCGAGGGCGATCTCTCCAAGATCAGAAGTCGCGTGGTAAGCGGTGCGAATTTTGCAAAATATGCCGATGCGCTTGGTCTGGGAAAACAGATGAGGCTTGGAAAAGGCGAGGAAAGTACCGGGGGAAGGAAAAGGGAGTCAAACAACGCAAACGCTTTTGAGGCGCTTATAGGGGCGTTGTATCTTGATGCGGGCTACGAGAAGACTTTCGAGGTGATCTCTCGACTGTTTCAAGACGCTATCGAAGAAAATAATTTCCCCCGCGACAGCAAAACGGAACTTCAGGAAGTTTCCCAGAGCATCTTCGGACGGATGCCGGAGTACAGGGTTCTAAGCGAAGAAGGCCCTCCGCATGAAACGACTTTCACCGTAGAGGTCAGAGTTCATTCCGATCTGAAGGGCATGGGCAAGGGCAGGAGTAAAAGGCAGTCTGAGCAGTCTGCGGCCCGTGATGCGCTCAGAAAGCTTGGTTATTAAGCTTCAACTCTTTTCTATCCCTAGGTCATTTATCTTTTTTGACAGGGTGTTTCTGTTTATTCCCAGTATCGTTGCCGCCTGTTTCATGTTTCCGTCAGTTTTTGCGAGAATGGTTTCGATTAACTGTTTTTCAACTTTGCCGATTACCTGCTCGTGAACTTTCTGCATGGAGAAGTCCGAATTTTCTACCATCATGCGTACAAGTTCTTCAGTCTTCCTCTCCGTCACTTCTGTTTCCCCGTAACCGGTTTGCGAATCGATGGCTTCTTTCGTCTCCTTCGCGCTTATTATACTGTCGGGACTTAAAACCAGAAGACGTTTTACGGTGTTTTCAAGTTCTCTTACGTTTCCGGGCCAGTTGTGGGTAATCAGCAATTGCTCCGCTTCACGAGAGAAGACCTTCTTCTCAGTGCCAAATTCCGCAGAATGTTTCTTCAGAAAATGTCTCAACAGTTCGCTTATGTCCTCTTTTCTCTTCCTGAGAGGGGGGAGGTTTACGCTTATGACGTTAAGTCTGTAGAACAGATCCTCTCTGAAAGAACCTTCCCTGACGGCATCTTTTAAGTTTTTATTCGTGCTCGCGATTATTCTCGGGTCAACAGAGACCGGTTTTTCGCTGCCGAGTCGGTAGATCTGCTTCTCCTCGATAGCTCTTAGGAGCTTTGACTGCAGGTCTGTTGAAAGGTCGCCTATTTCGTCTATGTGAAGGGTTCCGCCGTCAGCTTCCTCGAATCTTCCCTTCTTCAATGCGGCGGCGCCTGTAAACGCCCCTTTTTCGTATCCGAACAGTTCGCTTTCGATAAGTTCCTTGGGAATCGCGGATATGTTTACAGATACCAGGCTTTTTTTTCTTCTCGGACTGTTATAATGGATAGCTCTTGCGATAAGTTCTTTTCCTGTACCGCTTTCTCCTGTTATCAGAACGGTGATGTTCTTGGAGGCGGTACGACCGATAAGCTTGTATACGTTCAGCATGTCGGGCGAACTGCCGACTATTTCTTCAAACGAGATATTCTCCTCGGAATCTTCAGACAGTCTTATTTTTCTTCCGGCATCGTAGTTTTTTATTGCCCGCTCGGCAAAGAGTTTTACCTCTTCGAGGTCAAACGGCTTGGTCAGGTAATCATAGGCGCCGAGCTGCATTGAACCTATGGCGTTACTGACAGTGTTCTGCGCGGTAATGAATATTATGGGTGAGTCAATTTTCCTGTTTCTAAGCTGGGTGAGAACCTCAAACCCGTTCATATCCGGCATGTTTATGTCAAGAAGAATCAGGGAGTACGCTTCCTCGCAGGCTTTTCGCACGGCATCCTCTCCATTTTCGGCACACTCAACTTCAAATCCCGACTTCTTAAGGGATGTCTCGAGTATCCACCTGATGTCTTCTTCGTCGTCGGCTATCAGAATACGGTTCTTCATGATCTGATTTCTCTAGACAGCGCGTCACGCGTCACGTTGTTTTTCCCAGGCTGGCAAGGGGCGGATAATTATTAGCTTGCCGGGAGTTGTATCTTGAATTCGGAGCCCTTTCCCTCCGCACTCTCCGCGGTAATTATTCCTCCGTATTTAGCTACTACCTGGCTTGATATGAAAAGACCAAGCCCTGTTCCTTTCTTTTTGCCCGAAAAAAACGGGGTGAATATTTTTTTCAGGTCTTTTTTCTGTATGCCGGTTCCGTTGTCCTTTACGGAGATCAAGACCGTGTGTTTATTGCGTATCTTGTAATCCGTGACCCACTTGGTGCTGACCGTTATCTGCCCGTTGCCCCTGATCGAGCTCACCGCATTTTGGATGATGTTTATGAACACCTGTTTCAGGGAGTTGTAGTCGCCTGGTACGGGAGGAATAGTAATGTCGAGCTTGTGGTTGAATTTGATGTTTTTATTAAGATTCGATTCGAGGAATATTATGTCAATTAGAATTTCATTTACATCCACCGACATTAGATGCTGCGTTGATACCGATGACGGTTTCACGAGTCTATCGACCAGATCTTTCAGTCTTTCCACTTCCTTTATTATTATCTTCGAACACCGGCTTTTCTCCGTTTTCGACAGTGTTCCGTTCAGAAGCTGCGCCGCTCCCCTTATGCCGCTCAGAGGATTTCTGATTTCGTGCGCAAGCCCTCTTACCAGGGTTTCGTAATTTTCTTCAAGGCTGCAGTTTCTGCTAATGATGGACATCATGTTCATCTTTTCCGTGTTTCTTATCTGGATTACGAGTCCGTTCATTCCGCCGTCGTTCCCGTGTATTGGAGATGCCGTGCATTCCACATTGATTGACGAGTCTTTGGATATGCTGAAGAGCAGGTCGTTTTCCTGCACGACTCTTTCTTCCTTCACAGCCCTGGTGCAGAGGTTGGTTATTTCTTCCGGCAGAAATCTGGAGATATGGTTTCCCACGGTCTTGCGTCTTGAGATATTGAGTATGGTTTCAGACGGCTCGTTCACGGAGATTATGTTGAGGTCCCTGTCAGCTACTATTACTCCCTCGGGAAGCGAATCCAGAAGATTCTTGTAGAACATCGGATGTTCCTGCAATTCTATATCCGCAGCCATTTTTCTCACGGTTGCCGCCGCTCCTTCTCTCATATCTCTTCAATCCTCAGGAAAATCGCATCGGCGACGGATGTCATGGATTTTTTTATGCTCTCAAGCGCTTCTCGGAGGTTTTTTTCACTCGATTCATGGGTCATTATTATGATGGGAACCTCCCCGCCGTTTGTTTCTCTTGTCCGCTGTATTATGGACTCTATGCTTATTCCGCACTTCCCGAGAACCGTGGTTATTTTTCCGAGAGTGCCAGGTTTGTCTTCAACCTGAAATCTCAGGTAGTAGCGCCCCGTAAGACGGTCTGTGCCAATAATAGTTCTGTGCCCGGCGTCCTCGGAATAAAGCATGGGCGGAGCCGGTTGCGAGCCGTTTTGGACAGTTTTTGCGATTGAAACCAGGTCGCCCACGACGGCGCTTGCGGTCGGGAGCATTCCGGCTCCCATTCCATAGAGCATTGTCGGACCTACCTTGTCTCCCACTATATGAATTGCGTTAAACGCGTCTTTTACGTCAGCAAGCTGAGTATTTTTTCTTATAAGGGCCGGATAAACTCCCGCCTGTATGCCCGCATCGGTGAGCTTGGCGATGGCAAGCAGCTTGATTCTGTAGCCGAGTTGCTCGGTGAAGTTTATGTCGATCGAGGAGACATTTCTTATTCCCTCAACGTATATGTCATCGAATTTCGGAAAGAATCCATAGGAAAGCATTATCAGGATCGATAGTTTGTGGGCGGCGTCGATGCCGTCTATGTCAAATGAAGGATCGGCTTCGGCGTATCCCTCCTTCTGGGCGCGCTCAAGCATTTCGTCGAATCCTTTTTTCTGCTCCGACATGTTGTGAAGTATGTAGTTACACGTCCCGTTCATTATTCCGTGTATGGAGAGAATGTTGTTCGCCACGTAGCTCTCATGAGTCGCCTTGATTACCGGTATTCCTCCTCCCACGCTCGCTTCAAAAGCCACGTGAACCCCGTTTGCGGTTGCCTCCCTGAAAATTTCATCCCCGTGGTGAGCCAAAAGGGCCTTGTTCGCGGTTACGACGTTTTTTCCGCTCCGTATCGCACCCAAAACCAGTTCACGCGCCGCTGTGGTTCCGCCTATAAGCTCGATTATTATCGAGATGCTCTCGTCGTTTATGAGTTCCCGTGCATCGGTGGTAAAAAGCTTTTTCGGGATTTTGACCGGGCGTTTTCTCTTTATGTCGAGGTCGGCTACTTTTTTAATGTTGAGCTTTATCCCGGTTCTTTTTTCTATTATGTCTGTGTTTTCGCTTATCGTTTTATAAACGCCGCAACCTATGGTTCCAGCGCCTATAAGGCCTATATTTACGGCATTCATCCGGCGATCTCCTTTCCCTTAACGCATAAAGAGAAAATTATACATAATCCGTTTCACAATACAGTGGAAGCGCTGTTTCGGCGCGGAGGGTTTGACAGTCATGTTTCCTGAAATAGACTAATTACTCTTGTTTTTTGTGGGGCCGTAGCTCAGTCCGGGAGAGCGCATGAATCGCACTCATGAGGTCGTGGGTTCGAATCCCATCGGCTCCACCACCGAATTCTTTCGGGTTTGACATACACTTGCCTTGAAACTAGATTTATACTCCTGTTTTGCGCGGGGCCGTAGCTCAGTTGGGAGAGCGCATGAATGGCATTCATGAGGTCGTGGGTTCGAATCCCATCGGCTCCACCACCCCTCAGGCTATCAGTCGGGAATTCGAATACTCTTGCGGAAAAACTATTTTTTTCTCCCCGCCTTGCCACTGGGTTACCAACATCCGGTGTCCTGTCTGGCGGAGGGTGCCGGGATCGATACGGAAACCTCCGTAAAAAGTCGTAAACTCAGAGCGCAGGGCTTCGCGCAAAAGCACCTGTTCGTCTATTCCACCTGTCTTCTCGATCAGCTTTTCGATTATAAGCCCCATGTTGTATGATTGTGCGGCGGTGTAGTCGGGAACGTATCCGTAGGCGCTGGCGAACTTGTCTGAAAATTCTTTCGGACTCGGACCGAAATCCACGGATACAGAAAGCGTCGGTTCCCATTGGCTTGTCGAGACAAAACCGTCGGCCTCCCGCCCGAGACGTTTTACAAACTCGTTTACAGCGGCCGCAAGCGTTGCCACTACCCCGAATCCGTGAGCGGAGTTTTTCGATATCCATATGGCGAGATTTATATCATCTTCCATTCCCCCGCAGCAAAGTACGCAGCAAGCGCCCCGGTTTTTTGCGCGGGCTAGTATAGCGGAGAAATCTTCTGTGCCGGAGGGAAAGTCATAAACGGCCGCCGACATCCCCAATTCTTCGGCGCGAAGCACTGCTCCTTCGCTCACAGTCTGAGAAAACCGACTTCCTGCGAGGCGCAAAACGGCAATTTCGGCCACCTCGGCGTAGCGGCCGTGGATCATGTCTACCACCGCCTGGAAGTAGGAAGATGCCTCGGTTATGGCGCTTACCGTCTTCCCTCGGGCGCGGACGGGAATGTCGTCAAGCGATCCGCCGTAGTTCCACACTACTCTTTGAGCTTTTTCGGCGATCTCAACGCACCCAAGCGTGAGGCTGCTTGAGTATGGTCCCAGCAGTATGTCTACCCTGTCTTTTTCTATTAAGCGAAGGGTGTTTTCCCTTGTTTTCTCCGAAACACTCGCGTCGTCGTAGAAGACAAGTTCCGGCAGTAAGAGCTTTCCGTCCGGCGTTTTTATTCCGCCCCGTTCACGCAGGTGCTCGGTAAAAAGCTTTATTCCTTTAAGGCTTTCTTTGCCCTGAACAGCGTGGCGTCCGGAAAGCGTTGCGGAAAATCCGATCTTAAAAGATTTCATTGGGGAATTATAAAGGAAAGTTAGCAGAATTCCCTGCCCATACCCCTTCACCTCAATACGGAAATGATACAGATTATCCCCCACAAAGACAAGCTTAGGGGTAATCACAACGTCTATGCGGCAAGAGTTTCAGAAACAACTGGCCATAAATCCTAGTTTCCACTAAACAATGCTCTGGAAAGCCGCTGGAAGTAGTTTTGGGGTTTATTTATAGGTGCTGGTTTTTCATTGTCGGGTGGATTTTTGCGGGCATGCTCAAAACCTGTTATTTTAGCAGAATGAAGTTCTTGCTGTTATTACTGATGTCGCTGACCGCATTTTCTTTTCCTGCTTATGCCCAAAGCGGGACAGGCCACGACTGGTTTTCTGGAAACAGCTACTATTGGAATACCGATTCTAAAGGTAATACGAACTTTCATGGCTTTGATACGAGGACAGGAAAGTACTGGAATGCAACTATTGAACCGGACGGAGATATGAGAGGTTACAATACCGATTACAGTCCTTGGTCTTACGATAGCGCAACGGGATATTATTATAACTTTGGCACCGGCGAGAGGTGTATCGGAAAGGGATACGTTCGGACATGTTACTGGGGTGGCGTGGTGAATGGCAGGATGGGGAAGGGCAGTCGATGAACAAACGTTTCGCCTTTAAAGCGGACGGGGGGGGGGGAGCTGGGATCACCCAAGCTGAAGGTTAAGAAATTCTGCCGACTTTTTTTTAAGGGTTCCTTCTGTTTGGAATCAGAGCAGGGTTTTTACCGCCTCTTCGACTCTGTTTAGGCCCTCTTCTATGTTCTCCATGGATGTCGCGTAAGATATCCTGAGATGGTTTTCCTTTCCAAAGGCTATACCCGGCACGACGGCCACTTTCGCTTCTTCAAGCAAGAATTCGGTAAACGAAACAGATCCGTCAATCTTCTTGTCTCCGTATATTTTTCCAACGAAACCACTTATGCTCGGAAACACGTAGAACGCTCCCATGGGGTCAAAGCACGTAAATCCCGGGATTTCATTTAGCCTTCTTACTATGAAATTTTTCCTTCTCTCAAATTCCCCTGCCCTTTTGTTAAGCAGATCCTGCGGTCCGCAAAGCGCCTCAAGGGCGGCCATCTGCGAGATCGACGAAGGGTTTGAGGTTGACTGGCCCTGAAGCTTCGCCATCGCGCTTATCACTCTTTTATCTCCCGCCGCGTATCCTATACGCCACCCGGTCATTGAGTAGGATTTAGATACTCCGTTTACGAGGATGGTAGATTTTTTCGCTTTGTCGCCAAGAGAGCAAACTGATACGTGCTCAGTTTCTCCATAGATTATTTTTTCGTATATCTCATCTGAGATTATGCTCAGGCCGGCATCAAGGGCGACTTTGACTATTTCCTCAAGCTCCCCCCGCGAATACGTGGTTCCCGTGGGATTTGAAGGATAGTTGAGAATAAGGGCGCGTGTCCGTTCATTTATTTCCGCTTCAAGCTGCTTCGGGGTGATCTTGAAAAGTCCTTGCTCGTCTGTGTCTATGATTACCGGGGTTGCGCCTGTTAGTGCCACTTGTTCGGGATAGGAAACCCAGTAGGGGGCGGGAATTATGACTTCGTCTCCGGGTTCGAAAAGCGCCTGGGTGATATTGTATATCGAGTGTTTCGCTCCGCAGGAAACCAGTATTTCATCCCTTGAGTACTCAATGCCGTGATCTTTTTTCAAAGATGCCGCTATCGCGTCTTTGAGTTCATCGATTCCGCCCACGGCGGTATATTTCGTAAAGCCGCTTTTAATCGCGGCTACACCCTCTTTTTTCACGTGCTCGGGAGTGTCGAAGTCGGGTTCTCCGGCTCCGAACCCTATGATATCGACTCCCTGAGCGCGAAGAGACTTCGCTTTTGCCGTTATCGTAAGCGTGGCTGACGGTTTTAGGTTGCTGACCCTTTCTGAGAGTCTCATCCTATCATTTCCTCCGCTTTTCTGCCGGGCGAAGTTTCTCGATTAGTTTTTCCTCAATCACCGCTGGCACGAAGCCCTCTGCTGAACCTCCCAGGGAAATTATTTCCTTTATGAGAGATGAGCTTATGTGAGAGAACTGGCTTTCGGTCACCATAAACAGCGTCTCCACCTCTTTGTTCATAAGCTTGTTCGCGGTGGCCATCTGAAGTTCGTATTCAAAGTCGGAATGGCATCTCATTCCGCGCAATATGGTATTGGTTTCCTTCTTTTTTATGTAGTCGACCAGGAGTCCTTCGAAGCTTTCAACCTCAACGTTGGGATAATCCTTGGTCACCTCGGCGATCAGAGACACTCTTTCTTCGGTTGAAAGCGTTGTTTCCTTAGAAGTGTTGTGTCCAACCGAGATTATGATTTTCTCGAAGATGCCCGCAGCCCGGGCGATTATGTTCAGGTGCCCGTTCGTGAAAGGGTCAAAGGAACCCGGATAGATTACCGTTTTGCCGTTCAATCTAGCCTCCTTAGAAAACTTACGGAGGTGCCTCCGTATTTTCTGGTCCTCACGTCAAATCCTTCAGATTTCATGACGTCTCCGGACGGATGTTCAATGATCATGATTCCTTTCTCCCCGACGACGCTTCGTATCTCGCGTGCAAGCGCGTGCGGTTCGGTTTTTTCGTAAAACTCATATGGGGGATCAATGAAGACAAGATCGAACCCACGATTTTCCGCACTTAACATACTCAATGCTTTTCTGAAATCAAAATTGAGTACCCTTGATTGTTCAGTGTACCCGCAGGAACGCAGGTTCTGGGTAATTATCCCAGCCGTGGCGGGGTTTTTCTCAACAAACACGCAGGACTCGGCGCCCAGGCTTAAAGCCTCGATTCCCAGATTTCCCGAGCCCGAGAACAGGTCAAGCACCTTTGTCTGCTGTACTTCGGGACCCAGTATGTCGAAAATGGACTTTTTTATTCTGGCCGCAGTAGGTCTAAGCGATTTCCCCCGCGGAACCTTCAGTCTTTTTCCCTTGGATTGTCCTGTAAGTACGCGCATGTCGATTACGCCGCTCCGTCGGCAAAATTGGATTCGCTCCGCATTTGCAATTCATATTCGCAATTTTCCAACGTCAGCATGGATATCAGAATATTTTCACCCTTTGCGCTTGGCTATCCGTGTTCTCCTTAAGACGACAGTAATCTGATTCAGAAACTTGTATCGACTCTCGGCTAATTTCTCCGTTATGGCTTGAATATTCGATAGCATCTGGGGGAGTAGTCTTAGCGAAACACTGCTTCGCTCCGGGCAGTACGTCGAGCGTTACGCAAAACTTTTGATCTTCCAGGGGGAGAAAGCCTATAGAGCTTCTAAAAACGCCCGTAAAGTTAGGTGGTTCGGTTCCGACTTCGCAACTCTCCCACAAGACCTCCAACTGCTTAAGCATTTCAGGATCGATTACCGTACCCTCAACTATTCCGTATTTTGCGGTCTGATCTATAACCTCGAACTCCGATGTCCGTTTGGGAGTCCCCTTCTTGTATTCGGTAAAACTCTCGCCGCTCTTGCACTCCCAGTCGGTTTCGGTGCCAGATTCTTCAAGAGAAAGCTCTGCCATCCTGACGAATTCTGAATGATCGCTTAAAAGCGTATGGGAGCAATCGATTTCTTCGACTCCGTATCTTTCCTTTATAAAGTCAATTATGAATGGCTCAGTCTCTAGTGGGGTGGAAGGTTGTCTGCGCAGTATGCTATGTATTATCTCTTGAAAAGTGCAGGAAGCCAGCGAACTTTCGCATTCAACGACTTGGTTCGAGGTCTGATCTGAACAGGCGATTAGCAAAGCAACTGAAATGATAATCAGCCTGCAATATCTATGCATTCTTAATTCCCTCCGCCCCTTTTTTCTCTAATTATAGCATGAATTCCATTTGTTAAAGTTAGCAGGTGCTTAGGCTGGGTTTGGGCGGTGCCGTGGTGTTGTCAGGGGGAGTGGAAAATCCTGTATACAGCACCCTTGCGGTCGTCGGATACGAGCAACGCCCCGTCAGAGGCGACAAGCACATCAACGGGCCTTCCCCAGGCGGTTCCGTCGTTTTCGAGCCATCCTTCCGCGAAAACCTCATATGAAGACGCTTCCCCGTCTTCATCGAGTTTTACCGAGGTTACCCTGTATCCTACAGGTGTGCTTCTGTTCCACGAGCCGTGCTCCGCAATGAAGATCACGTTTTCCCAGGACGCGGGAAACATGGAACCCGTATAGAACCGCATTCCCAGTGGTGCGACATGCGCAGGCAGTTCCCACTGGGGAGCGGTGAATCCATCGCAGGGATTATCCTCCGAACCGAAGTCCGGATCCATGACATCTTCTCCGTGGCAGTACGGAAAACCGAAATCAAGTCCCGCACTGTCAGCACGGTTAAGTTCGTCCGGGGGACTGTTGTCATTAATTTCCGTATTGGTACTGATATTATCTCTTCCGTTATCGGTAAACCAGAGGTCATCCGAGTCCGGATGCCAGTCAAAACCCACGGTGTTTCTTACTCCGTGCGCGAAGACCTCAAGATCTGTCCCGTCCGAATCCATTCTTAGAATTGTGGCGTACTGCTCGTTTTCACTTTCGCAGACATTACACGGTGCTCCGGAGGAAACATAGAGCTTTCCATCAGGTCCGAACCCCAGAAATTTCCACCAGTGCCCTGAACCCGCCGGGAGCATGCTGATTACGACTTGGGGGGTTGGTGGGGATGAAAGATAGTCCTCTATATCCACATAGCGGATAATCCTGTCGCGTTGGGCGACGTAAAGATCTCCGTCTTTAAACGCCACCCCGTTTGGACCGGAAATATTATTCGCCACTTCATAGACCACTTCAGCATAATTATCGTCGTTTTCATCGACAAGAGCATAGATGTTGTTGTCGTCTCTAGTGCCGACGAACAAAGTACCTTCACTCCCTAAAGCGAGCGAACGTGCCTTCGGCACCTTATTTGAATAATACGAAATGGAAAAGCCACTGGGAAGAGAGATGTCCGAGAGCAGAGAATCCGTAGGTTTAACATTCACAATAACCGTGTAGGTCCTCGAAAGGTTTTCAACCGTAACCGTAATGGTTATCTCGTTTTCTCCCACTTCGAGATCTTCCACTGGGGAAGGCGGGGAGATTTCCACGCTTGCATTTGGATCCTCGGCAGCTGCGGTAACAGTTATTTGGGTCACTGTAATTTTCACGTCTACGGTGTAAGAAATCTCATCTGCGGAAAAGTTGGTGATATCTACGGGCCGAAGAACCAAACTCGATAAATCCGCCTTTTTGTTCCTCTCACGGTTTACAGTGACGGTGTAGACCTTCACGGTGCCGTTTTCAGCCGTGACCGTAACTGTTATCACGTTTGCTCCTACATTCAGGTTTACTACGGGAGAGGGGCTTATACTCACGTTCGCGTTAGTATCCTCCGCAACCGCGGTAACCGTTGTACTGGTCACCGTGTTTGGCACGTCCGCGGTGTAGGAAGTATTAGCTGCGGAGAAACTGATGCTTACGTCTGAAAGAACCAAGCTCGATAAATTCGCGTTTGCGCTTTTCTCGCGGTTTACAGTGACGGTGTAGACCTTCACGGTGCCGTTTTCAGCCGTGACCGTAACTGTTATCACGTTTGCTCCTACATTCAGGTTTACTACGGGAGAGGGGCTTATACTCACATTCGCGTTTGTATCCTCCGCAACCGCGGTAACCGTTGTACTGGTCACCGTGTTTGGCACGTCCACGGTGTAGGAAGTATTAGCTGCGGAGAAACTGATGCTTACGTCTGAAAGAACCAAGCTCGATAAATTCGCGTTTGCGCTTTTCTCGCGGTTTACAGTGACGGTGTAGACCTTCACGGTGCCGTTTTCAGCCGTGACCGTAACTGTTATCACGTTTGCTCCTACATTCAGGTTTACTACGGGAGAGGGGCTTATACTCACATTCGCGTTTGTATCCTCCGCAACCGCGGTAACCGTTGTACTGGTCACCGTGTTTGGCACGTCCACGGTGTAGGAAGTATTAGCTGCGGAGAAACTGATGCTTACGTCTGAAAGAACCAAGCTCGATAAATTCGCGTTTGCGCTTTTCTCGCGGTTTACAGTGACGGTGTAGACCTTCACGGTGCCGTTTTCAGCCGTGACCGTAACTGTTATCACGTTTGCTCCTACATTCAGGTTTACTACGGGAGAGGGGCTTATACTCACGTTCGCGTTAGTATCCTCCGCAACCGCGGTAACCGTTGTACTGGTCACCGTGTTTGGCACGTCCACGGTGTAGGAAGTATTAGCTACGGAGAAACTGATGCTTACGTCTGAAAGAACCAAGCTCGATAAATTCGCGTTTGCGCTTTTCTCGCGGTTTACAGTGACGGTGTAGACCTTCACGGTGCCGTTTTCAGCTGTGACCGTAACTGTTATCACGTTTGCTCCTACATTCAGGTTTACTACGGGAGAGGGGCTTATACTCACATTCGCGTTTGTATCCTCCGCAACCGCGGTAACCGTTGTACCGGTCACCGTGTTTGGCACATCTGCGGTGTAGGAAGTATTGGCTACGGAGAAACTGATGCTTATGTCTGAAAGAACCAAGCTCGATAAATTCGCGTTTGCGCTTTTTCGAGGAGGGGGTTGTGGTGTTGGTGTTGACTGAGGAGGGGGTTGTGGTGTTGGTGTTGACTGAGGAGGGGGTTGTGGTGTTGGTGTTGACTGAGGAGGGGGTTGTGGTGTTGGTGTTGACTGAGGAGGGGGTTGTGGTGTTGGTTCAGGGAGAACTTCCGGTAAAGTTGGTTCAGCAGGGGGCCTTTCGGATTCGTTCAGATTCGGTTTCTCCTCGCCACCGCCGCAGGCAACCACCAAGAAGACAAGCAGAAATAGAAGGCGCAAAGCCTTATGATTGTCCCACTCGGAACGGTTGCTGATCAGGGGAAATCCATAATCTTTTTTTGGTATTCTCTTTTTTCTGTTCAATTGAACACTTGAGATAATGTGTTAGAAATAAACTTGTCAAAAGTTGCAATAACCATTAAGTAGTAAAAATTTTAAATTTAAAATGGTATGGCAATCAGCATTCTAAAGTCAAGGACTTCTTGCCGGATATGAATTGTGGCACCGTTCCTAAGACCATTCCGTGCTGCAACTGTCTGTGGAAAGTATTGATTGTGGGGTGGATCTAGTGTGACGTCCCCGTCTGGGTGTAGAACGATGGACAAGCCTAGTACTGCGTTGGAAACATGATAATGCAGTTGACCGGTATCTTCTGCTCTCGGGGTGAGCTAAGTTGATTCGGGCTGAGCCTGTTATATCTTTTTAAAACGAACTTTACAACCCGGATGGCTTGCCGACAAAGTCCGTGTTTTACTCTAGAAGCCCCTGATTTATTCGTGTAAAATATCTCATCAACCGGTTTATCTCACAAGCATCCTTTTTCTTTCCTCCGGAGGTTTTTTTTCAGTAATGGACACTTTATCCAGAGTGCAGACTGTAAACATTGAAGATGAGATGAAGGAGTCCTATCTCAGCTACTCCATGAGCGTGATAGTCGGAAGGGCTCTTCCCGACGTGCGCGACGGACTCAAGCCCGTTCACAGGAGAATTCTCTACGGAATGAACGAGGTCGGAAACGTTTGGAACCGTCCCTACAAGAAATCCGCGAGGGTTGTGGGGGACGTAATGGGTAAATATCATCCTCACGGAGACTCGGCAATCTACGATTCTCTTGTCAGGATGGCGCAGGATTTCTCCATGAGGATTCCGCTTGTCGACGGACAAGGCAATTTCGGTTCCGTTGACGGGGACAGTCCGGCGGCCATGCGCTACACGGAAGTAAGGCTTTCAAGAATCTCTTCTGAGATCCTTGAAGATCTGGATAAGGAGACGGTTGAATTCTATCCGAACTACGACGGGGGAGAACTTGAGCCGAGCGTACTGCCGACCAAAGTGCCGAACCTGCTTCTAAACGGTTCTTCGGGAATCGCGGTGGGCATGTCAACCAACATTCCTCCTCATAACCTCGGGGAGCTTCTTGACGCCGTAGTTGCCCAGATACGTAACCCCGACATCACCATTGACAGACTTATTGAGATCATGCCGGGGCCGGATTTCCCCACGGGGGGTTTTGTGAGCGGTCGCGATGACATCCGCTCCGCCTACACCACCGGCCGCGGAATAGTCAGGATGAGGGCCAAGGTTCTTATAGAGAAGCAGAAAAGAGGGGACAGGGATGTGATAATTGTCACCGAGCTTCCCTACCAGGTTAACAAGGCGCGGCTGGCCCAGAAAATCGCCGAGCTCGTAAGGGAGGAAAAAATAAAGGGCATATCCGACATAAGGGATGAATCCGACAGGGAAGGAATAAGGCTCGTTATCGATGTGAAGTTAGGAGAACACGCCCAGGTGGTTCTCAACCAGCTTTACAAGCATACGCAGATGTACACCTCTTTTGGCATCATAATGCTCGCGCTTGTGAGAAACCAGCCGAAGGTTCTTAACTTAAAGGAACTCCTTGCCCACTTTATAGAGCACAGAAAGGAAGTAATTACCCGAAGAACCCAGTACGAGCTTAGAAAGGCGGAGGAACGACTTCACCTTCTCGAGGGGTTCAAGATCGCTCTTGATAACTTAGATGAAATCGTCGAACTCATAAAAGGTTCTGAGAGTCCGGCGGTCGCGAGAGCGGGTCTCGTGCGGACGTTTTCGCTTTCGGAACGGCAGGCCCAGGCCATTTTGGAGATGCGTCTTCAGAGACTTACGGCCCTTGAGAGGGATAAGATACTTGAAGAGAGGCGCGAGCTTATCGAGACCGTGGCAAAACTCAGAGAAATACTAGGAAGCGAAAAGCTGATACTCGATCTTGCGGTCGAGGAACTTACAGAGCTCAGGGAGAAGTTCGGGGATGCGAGGAGAACTGAGATCGTCGAGGATGTCAGGGAGATATCCATCGAGGATCTTATAACAGACGAGGAGATGGTGGTTACCACCACTTACGGTGGTTACATAAAGAGCATACCGCTTAGCGTTTACCGGAACCAGAGAAGGGGCGGCAGGGGAAGAACCGGAATGAGCACCAGGGACACCGATTTCGTTAACGACCTGTTCACGGCGTCAAGACACAACAGCATTCTGTTTTTCTCAAGCTTCGGGAAATGCTACTGGCTTAAGGTTTATCAGGTTCCGGAGTCTTCCCCGACGGCGCGCGGAAGAGCCATGGTGAACCTCCTTAACCTTGACAAGGGGGAGAAGGTGGCGGCCGTGCTGCCGGTTAAGGATTTCGGCGACGATGTTTCCATACTCATGGCGACTCGAAACGGAATCGTTAAGAAAACGAAGCTTAAGGCCTATTCCCACCCGCGCGTTGGGGGAATAATCGCTCTTAGCATACGCGAGGGGGACGAGCTCGAGGGTGCGGCGCTTGCTTCCGAGGATGACGAGGTACTGCTCACTTCAAGGAAGGGTCAGGCGATCAGGTTCAAGGGAACTGACGTAAGGAATGTGGGCAGAGTGTCAATCGGCGTTAAGGGTATAAATCTCAGAGAAGGCGACGAGGTGGTGAGCCTTGAGGTCATAGGGAACCAGAACGCGCAGATACTTACCATAACGGAGATGGGTTACGGCAAGCGTACCAGAATCTCCGAGTACAGGCTTACCAAGAGGGGAGGTTTTGGGGTCAAGACCGTCAACATAACCGAGCGAAACGGAAGGGTGGTGGGAGCGTTTCAGGTGGATGACGACACGGAGATAATGCTTATAAGCAACCAAGGCGGCAAGATTATAAGAACGAGCGTTTCCGAGATACGCAACACGGGGCGCAGCACCCAGGGGGTAAAGGTCATAAACCTTGAGCCCGACGAGCTTGTGGCTGCGGTTGCGAGAGTTGCCGAGGGGAACTGATGGTAAAGGAAATTGAAAACGTGCTCTCCAGTTTTCCTGGCTATAATTGCTTTGCCTGCGGCCCGCACAACGAGCACGGACTTCGCCTCAAGTTTTTTCATGACCAGGAAACCGACGAGGTATTCACTACCGTCTGTACCGAGGAGCATTTTTCCGGATGGCCGGGGATAGTGCACGGGGGAGTGCAGTGTACGCTTGTCGACGAGGTTTCTTTCTGGGCCATGTTCAATGAAACCCGCAAGATTGCCCTAACGGCAAAGATAGACATGGTTTACATGAAAAAGGTTCCGAGTGGCAGAACCCTTGACGTGAGAGCAAAGATAAGGGAAATCAGGGGAAGGCGGGTCGAGGTTGATTCGGTCATAAGGGATGAGGATGGAACCGAGCTGGCAAGCGCTGCTATAACCTATGTGTTTCCCCGAAAAGAAACTCTGCGTGAAATACTGGGTCCAGAGTGCCTAGGTGAAGAATTTTTACAATATGTGAGAGACTAATATGATGAAACTGTATGAACATCCGCTTTCTGGAAACGCCTACAAGGCGAAGCTTCTCTTGCACCAGCTTTCGGTCGAATACGAGGGAGTAACGGTTGACATATTCGCGGGGGAACATAAAAAAGAGAAATTCTCCGCGCTTAATCCCAACTGCAAGATTCCGGTTCTTTCGGACGGGGATTTTGTCATGTGGGAATCAAACGCCATACTTTTCTATCTGGCAAAGAAGTTTTCTCCGAACCCCTACCTGTCCGATGATCCGGAGACCTACGGTCTTATCGCGCAGTGGACTTTTTTCGGAAAGACGACTATAGATCCGAATTTGGCGCTTGCCAGGTATTTCGTGAAGTTCCTGCCCCCTGATCAGGTGCCGCCGGGAACTATGGAGAAGCTTCACGCGCAGGGAAACGTCGCGCTTGGGATTCTTGAAGATCACCTTTCCCGAACCGAGTTTCTCTGCGGTGATTACTCCATAGCCGACATCGCGTGTTATCCCTACACGATGCTTTGCGGGGAAGGGGGTTTTGATCTGGAAGCGTATCCGTCGGTTAGAAGATGGTGCGGAAGCGTCGAGGGAACTCGGAACTTTATTGCTTTTGCCGGGTAGTGCCGGGCGTATTTTATGGAAAGAGAAGTCGAGCTTTTTCTGGAACTGCTTGAGGAGACCCAGGGGGCCGTTGCCTTCACGGGAGCCGGAATAAGCACCGAATCCGGAATACCCGACTACCGTTCTCCCGGAACCGGTCTCTGGGAAAAAATGGATCAGTCGGTGGTCTCACTCCCCGGGTTTTTGAGAAATCCCGAGAACTACTACTCATACGCTATGGAATCCTATCCGGTGAGGGCGGCCGCCGAACCCAACGCGGCTCACTACGCGCTTGTGCGTCTTGAGAAAAAGGGCTGGCTTAAGGGCGTTATAACGCAGAACGTGGACGGCCTGCACACAAAGGCGGGTTCCGAGAACGTGTTTGAACTCCACGGTTCCCTAAGACGTGTCGTCTGCCTCCAGTGCCGGGAGTATTATCCGATGGAAGATGCGATGAGCAGCGTCGCTGAGGGAGAAAACCCTCCGCTCTGTTCCCAATGCGGGGGAATTTTGAAACCCGACGCCGTTTTTTTCGGAGAAGCTCTTCCCGAGGAACCGTGGGAGAAATCGGTTGACCTAGTCTCAAGTTCCGAGGCTCTTATCGTTATGGGTTCTTCCCTTCTGGTTGCTCCGGCAAGCGGACTTCCCCGTCTGGCTCTCTCCAGGGGGGCCGCGCTTGTGATCATAAACCTGATGGAGACTCCTTTTGATGACGAGGCTGATATAGTGATCCGCGAGAAGATCGGCGAATTTTTCGAAGCAACCGGGATCTGAGCGAGACAATCTGCGGGAGTGGAGCGGGAAACGGGATTCGAACCCGCGACCTTCTCCTTGGCAAGGAGACGCTCTAGCCAACTGAGCTATTCCCGCAATAAAAGCGAACTGAAAAGATATCAAGGGGCACTGTTATTGTCAAATAGGATGGATTTTTTGGGTAGAATAGAGACCGCCATGAACGAGCAGGAAAGAAAAAATCTCATTAAAAAAGTAAAAACCGCCGTCGTCAAGATAGGAAGCAGCGTTCTTACGCACGGCGACGGATCTCTTAACGAGTCCGTTTTTAAGGAAATAGCAAGACAGGTTTTTGACCTTAAGCAGAGGGGAGTGAGGACCATCATAGTTTCTTCGGGAGCCATAGCATCGGGCATGAAGAAACTGGGTCTTTCGAGCAAACCAAGAGAAATAGACGTAAAACAGGCGATCTCCGCCTGCGGCCAGACCGAGCTTATCAGGAATTACGAGGAGGCTTTTTCGAAATTCGGACTGAACGTCGCGCAGCTTCTCCTCACCCGTGACGGGTTCTCCGACAGGAAAAGGTTCCTTAATTCGAGAAAGACAATAAGGCGGCTGCTTGAGATGGAAATAATTCCCGTCATAAACGAAAACGACACGGTTTCCTTCGAGGAGATCATGTTCGGTGATAATGACAACCTTGCGGCGCTTGTGATTTCCCTTACCGAGGCGGACCTTTTAGTGCTGCTAAGCGACGTGGAGGGTTTTTTCGACAAGGACCCGGCCAAAGACGAAACCGCGAAGCTGCTTTCCACGATTGCCGAGATAGATTCGAGAATAGAGTCTTTTGCTGGGGACACTTTCGGCAAGACCACTTCCGGGGGGATGAGAACCAAGATCCAGGCGGCAAGATCCGCCGCCGCCTTCGGTGTGCCCACCATCATCGGAAACGGAAAAAGAAAAGATTCCCTGCTTAACATTTTTAACGGCCAGGAGTACGGAACCGTAATACTTCCGACAAGGGAGAGGCTCACAGGCAAAAAGCACTGGATTGCCTACACTCTTAAGCCCCAAGGGAAACTTATACTGGACGAGGGTGCGGCCGAGGCGATTACCAAAAAAGGCAGGAGTCTTCTTCCTTCCGGCATAAAGGAAGTTGAAGGGGAGTTTGGAATAGGGGATCTTGTCAGCTGCTTTAATTCCTCCGCAGTTGAGATATCCAGGGGGCTTTGTTCCTACGGTTCTTCAGAGGTAAGGAAGATTCTCGGAAAGAAATCATCGGAAATAGAGGATGTGCTTGGGTACAGGTACAGCGACGAGATAATACACCGAAACGAGATGGTGATACTCTCCAGATGAGCGGGACTCGTGGGTTCAACCGGTTCTCAGCGGGGCTTGCGGTTTTTGTTTTTGTTCTGTTGACCTTGTCTGCCTGGTTTTATTTCCTAGACGGCTTCCCCGCGGAAACAAAAATTGTCGAGATACCGCAAGGCTTCGGCCTATCATCCATAGCGAAGAAGCTTGAGGCAGAAGGAGTGATAAGAAAGGCGGAGATTCTTTCTCTCCCGGCCTTTCTCAGCAGAACTCAGGGGAAGCTTAAGCACGGCGAATATGTGTTTTCGGCGGGTGAGGCTCCTTATTCCGTTCACAGAAAGCTGCGCCGTGGCGAAGTGTTCTTGAGGAAAGTCACTTTTCCTGAGGGAATTACCCTCGCTAAGATGGCCGGGATTCTCGAGGCTTCACAAATAGTTTCCGGCAAAGAGTTCCTCGCGCTTGCGAAAAGCAGTGAGTATTCCACGGAAAAACTTGGTGTAGACGTTTTGAGCCTTGAGGGATTTCTTTTTCCCGACACCTATTTTTTTGCAAAAAGCAGCGCCACGGAAAAGGTAATTGAAACGATGCTCAATAGGTTTCGGGAGGCTTGCGCGACGCTTGGTATCGCAAATACGGAACCCGATATCAAGGAGATTGTAACAATCGCCTCACTAATAGAGAAAGAAACAGCTTTTCCCCCGGAAAGGTCCCTTGTTTCCGCCGTAATACGCAACCGGCTCAAAACAGGTATGAAGCTTGAATTCGACCCTACGGTGATTTACGCCCTTGGAGAGAGGTTTGACGGCAATATTAGAAAAAAAGACCTGAGTTTCCCTTCCCCCTATAATACCTACGTGGTTTCGGGACTCCCTCCGGGTCCGATAGCGGCTCCCGGTCTTGATTCAATCCGCGCGGCGCTTGAACCGGCGGATGTGGACTATTTTTACTTCGTCTCAAACGGGGACGGGGTCCATATTTTCTCAAGCACATACGGGGATCATATAAATGCCGTGAACAAGATTTTAAAGAAGGCAAAACAGTGATCTTATACGTTAGAGGCGTCTTTGAGGGGCGCGTTAGAATTCTCCTCTGAACGCTTTTGCGAAGCCATCAAGCTGCGACTTGGCAATCTTTTCCTGCTCGGCCTGCAGGTAAGCCCTGTCTTTTCTCTCTATGCGTATTATGTCGTCCCGCCCCTTGGAGGCCATGAACTGTGTTCCGATCGTTTCCTTTGAGATTTTCTCAAGTATTGCGGGGTAGTTTTTCGACCCGATGAATATGGAGTGTATGCAGACGCCGATACTTTTCGCGCGTTTTCTTTCATTTTTCACCTCCGCATCGCCGGAAGTTGGAATCCCGTCGGTTATAAAGAGTATATGCTTGTTTCTAAGCCCTCTGCCGCGAAACTCCTTGAGCGCTTCTCCCAGCGCTTCTTCGTAGTTGGTATTGCCCGAGCAGTCCGTTTTTTCCGCGAGGTTTTCTATCCACCTGTAATCCCTGGTGAAAAAACGCGAGTTTTTCACGTGTTTTCTGGAACGGTGGTTAAATTCCAGATAGCCGATTCTCATTCTCTTTTTTCTCGCAAGCTCTATTACTCCCTTTACAACGGATGAAGACCACTCGCTGTACACTCCCATCATCGAAGTGCTTATATCCCTGAGTATGGCTATTTCTCCTCCGAGCGTCTCTTTTTCGCGGAGATGAACCCGCGGCAGCTTGGGGGAAGTATGCTGGGACCATATGAACGCCTCGACGGGATCTATGTCCTCGATTTCGTCAAAAGAGGACATGCGTTTCCATTTCCTCGGAGAACCTCCCGGGTGGGGGGTTTTTTTGGCCATGCTTTTATGGAAGTTGCCCTCGAGGACTCTCATGATGCGTTTTATGTTCTCGGCGGTTTCCGAATTTCCCCTTCCCGGGATGACCGTTTCATCGTCCTCTCCGGCCTTGGAAGACTTGCTGCTCATGTAGGCGCGTGCGGATTTATCCTCTCTTTCCGTGTTTCCGCTGTCCTGGGGGTTTCCGGTAGGATCGCTCGGCACGTCCTGGCCTTCTGGAGGAGCCATTTCGCTCTGGTTGTTATCAAGGTTCTGCTTGAGGTCCCGAAGCGCGTCAAAGAAGGTTTTCTGGGCCTCGGCGAGCGGATTCTCGGTTTCCTTGTCCGCTTCCTCGTCAGGAATCTCCCCTTTGGGTTCCTGGGAAAAATCCTGATCAAACTCCGAATCAGGCATCTGATCCGGGTCAGGCGTCAGCTGGTCATCTGACTTTTTTTTTTATCCTGAACGATATTCCGAAGAATATTGTCCATCTGTTCGTAGATGTCGGGAGGAACTCGAAATGCGGTCATGTATTTGAGAACTTCAAGGTCTTCCCTCGAGCATACTTCCCTTTCGTTTAGAAGCGCGTGGGAGCGGATAAGCTTTAGCGCTTTTACAAAAAACGTCCTGTCGGAAATAAGGGAGTTGGTTTCGTTAAGCCCGAAGTCTTCAATCATTATGGTCGTAAACTTCGCAAGACCTTCCTGTACATCGGGCGGAATCTGCATCTTCTCAAGTTTCTTGTAGCTCCTGTCGAAAAGTTTTTTGCTTACCCTTTTCGGTATTTTTTCTTCAAACGGCTTTTCGGCGTAAAGCTCGATAACCTTCCTGGCTTCATCCCATTTTCTTCCGTAGGAAATTCCTAAGGCCTTTACCTGAAGAACGAACCGGTCAAGGTTTGCCGGATCAAGGGGTTCGTTGTAGTACTCGTCCGCCGTGGGGTTGCTTGTCGCTATCGCGGTCAGAAGAGGAATGGGTTCGGTGAAGAATTTTCTTTCGTTAAGTATTCGCAGGAGGATATTGAGCGATTCCCCGGGTGCGCGCGATATGTCGTCTAAAAGACAAATCTCCGACGTCAGTATTCCGCCCTTTATGATATCCTGCTTTATTCTTTCTCCTAGTTCGGTTTCTTCCTTCACTATAGTCAGGTCTCCGACAAGTTCTGAGAGCCTTGTGTCTCTGTGAAGCTGGTAGAAAAAGAAATTAAGCTGGGCAGCCTTGGAAACGATTTCCGAAAGCATGGTCTTTGCCGTACCTGGAGGACCTTCGATATAAATGTGCTCTCTTGAGATTATTCCGAGAAGAAGAGCAGTTTTTACATCGTCGTGTCCGACTACGTGCTTATCCATTTCTTCCCGAAGGGACGCAAAAGGGTTAGCGGGGTTCATTATCCACTCCTGAAAAAGGCAATGAGCGTTATTATTACATAAAGAGATACTTTTTTCAATTTGTTTCTGCGTAAACCGGTTTTGTATATCTGGAAAGGTCTAGGCCACGTTCTACCGGCGGTTTCAGGTATCCGTTACTTCTTCAAGTTCCCAAAAGTCATTAACCGTTTCAGTTCTTCTGATCACCCGTGCCGCGGCGCCTTGGAGCATAACGACGCAGGGTCTTGGGTAAATAAAAGGGCTTCCCTGGGGAATGTTGTATGCTCCCACGTTTTCCACGACGATTTTATCCCCACGCTCAAATTCGTTTATGAGTGTTTTGGCAATGATATCCGTTTGAAGACATAAAGGACCGTATATTATTGTGTTTCTTAACTTTTCTCTGGAAGGTCTAAGCGGTCTTACCTCCTGGGAACTCCAGTACGAAGTGGGAAGGCTGTTTATTCCGGCATCGGTCGTTACAGCCCTCTGCCCGTTTTCAAGTTCCCTTGAACCAAGCACGGTCGTTATAAGGGAAATCGCGTCCTTTACGATAGCTCTTCCTGGCTCCAGAAGCAAAATCGGCCCGTCTTCTCCGAATTCGTGGATTAAAGGTTCCGTCACCTTGCTTACATAGATGCTCAGGTCTTTTATTGAGGGAAACCCTCCGCCAAGGTCTATATATTTTATTTCGGCGCCAAGTTCTTTTTCTATTCTTTTTACCAGCCTTGAAATCTTTTTGGCGGCGATCTCATACATGTCGGCGTTTTTGGGCCAGATAAGCTTTATGTTTTGCGCGGGCGTATATTTTTCCTCCCCATCCGTCTCAACTATATAGCTTGTTAGGTGCAAGTGGAGGCAGATGACGTTAAGAACCCCTGTCGCCTTGCATAGTCCCACTATTCTGAATGCCTCTCCGGTTTCAAGATTAAAGCCGAATCTGTCAATTTTCTGATTTATTCCAACATCCGCATTGATTCTGATTCCAATGTCTAGGGAACTTTTGAGTTCGCTGGCAATCTCGCCAAGCAGGCTGATTTCATCTTCATTGTCAACGTTTACCAACGCCCCCTGCGAAACCGCGGTGCGTAGATCTTCTTTGGTTTTGCCGGGGCCGTTAAAAACTATTTCACTGCCCGGAACCTGCAGTTTTCTTGCTATATCGTATTCAAATCCGGAGGCGACCTCGGCCCAAGCACCTTCTTCGTGGATTATCTTTAGAATCTGAGATAGATAATTTGCTTTGTAAGCGTAGGCGACTTCGGTCTTCGGGTATTTTTCGCGGAACATCTTTTTAAATGCTCTGACGTTGTTTTCAAGTGTTTCAGCGGATACCAGGAATAAAGGGCTTCCGTATCTCTTGACAAGGTTGTCAACGTATGCGGGCTCAATATTTTTCATGACATGACGGATTGCGTTAAACGGCGAATTTCGACAAGTATTTAAGTCCAGTGTCGGGCAGTATTACTACGACGCACCGGTTTTTTTCAAGCGACCCGGAATAATCGAGCGCCGCCGCGATGACGGCGCCGCCGGATCCTCCGGCAAGGATCCCTTCGCTGCTTATCAAGTCGTTTACGGCCTCATAAGAGCGCTTGTCGCTTACTTGAACCACGTCGTCAACGAAGTCAAAATCAAGTGTCCCTGGAATAAAGTTTTTTCCAATGCCCTCCACTTCAAAATTGCCGGCCTGCGGGACGGTGCCTTCCCTGTAATATTCACTGAATACCGAACCCACGGGTTCCACCCCTATCATTCTCATGCCGGGGTTTTTTTCCTTAAGATATTTCCCGACTCCGCTTATGGTGCCTCCGGTTCCTATACCGCAAAACACTTCGTCCACCATCCCTGCGGTCTGTTTCCATATCTCGGGGCCCGTCGAGTGGTAGTGCGACTCGGGATTTAACTCGTTGAAGTACTGATTAATGTACAGGGCACCCCTTTCCTTTGCGATTTTCTGAGCGACCTTGTAACAGCTTCTCTCATCGCTCGGAGGCAGTCCCCTCGGCGTGAGAACTACCTCGGCACCGAACAGCCTGAGGGTTTTTATTTTTTCTTCGCTTATGGTTTCCGGAATGGCGAACAGGCACCTGTAACCCTTAAGCGTACCGATCAGCGCGAAGGAAAGTCCCATATTACCCGAGGTGGATTCAACTATCAGACCTCCGGGTTCTAATAGATTGTTCTTTTCGGAAATCTCCAGTATGTATCGCGCCACCCTGTCTTTTATGCTTCCGGAAGGATTAAAGAACTCGAGTTTAGCGTAAAAATTCGGGATACGGCCGGAACTAATGTTGCTTAACTTTACAAGCGGTGTGTTGCCTATTTGATCTAGTATGCCGCTTGACGGCCCTTTGACCTGTTTTTCAATTTCCGAAGGATCCATCCTGCCCTCTCGTTTTGTTTTTGTTCGAAAAACCTTATTACGCCTTCCGTGTAAATACCCGTCTGGGCTTCTTTTATAGATTCATCGACCGAATCTTCGAATCTTTTTAGTGCCCGCTGGTCGGAATGCGAAAAATTCAGTCTGACGTAGTCAGTGGCGCCGCTGTCCCCGAGACCGTCGCCGGGGTACACGGCTATCTTTCTTTTAAACAGAGAGACTGTCAGTTCCTGTGCCGTTACTCCTGTGCCGCTTACGTCTATCACCATGGAAAATCCGTAACTCGGTTCGACGGGTATTTCTATTCCCGGAGTGCGAGCCACGACGTCTTTTATGAAACGGTAATTTGTTCTGATAATCTCCTCTGTTTCAGTTATGTAGTCGGCGTCCTTAAGAGCGGCCAGAGCTCCATACTGGGCGATCAGGTTGGTGTTGAGGCGCGTCATGGAGATTTTCGTCATGAGACACGCCTTCATGATATCCGGATGTCCCGCGAGAAAACCGATGCGAACGGCGGCCATTCCGTACCCGTGCGAGACGCTGTAGATCGAAACCACGTTGTCGGTGTTCGTTTCTTTGCAAAGCGAACTCATGGGAAAATGCTCGCTACGGGGATTGATCCGGTGCGTGTTATGGGTTATGTCGTTTATTATTATGATGTCGTTATCCCTAGCGATCTCGATTAGTGACATTAGCTCCTCTTTTTTCTGTATCGTGCCGAAAGGGTTTATCGGATCGCAGACTATTATGATCTTCGTTTTTTCGGAAATTAGCTTTTTAATTTCAAGCGGGTCGAGCCTGAACCCATTACCGGCGTCAAGCGTTGTTTTTACCGGGATTCCTCCCGCCATCAGGATTGCCGATTCGAAATGAAAGTAACCGGGGTCGGTGATTATTACCTCATCGCCGGGATTCGTAAACGAGTTAAGGACATAGGAGATGCCCGCCTGCGCACCCTCTGTGCCTATCACTTCGAAATCCCCACCTCTTTTGCGTTTGAACACAGATTCGGCGCATAAATCCCTGAGAGGATTTATGAGATCGGGAGAGTAGGGGTTTATATTGGAGCGCAATGTCCGTTTTTTCATTTCCCGAACCGCGCTTTCGGGAGGACCACAGTGACAGAGCATCCAGCCGAAGTCGGCCCACTGCTCCGGATCAAGGTCAATTCTGCCGTCAGTATATATCCGTGCCGGATCCATGCCCAGGATATTTATTGCGTCCCTGTAGGTCATGTAGTTCCACATTCCATGCGGGCTTTGCGTGACGGAATCCAGTTTTCCGGATTTTGTTCTCTCAAGCAGCGGCAATGTTTCCGATTGCGACTGCCAGCCTAGTACGAACCGTTTTTGGCTCAATTGCGCAACTCCGAATTTGTGTTATCACTCATCCCGGAAAACACTATCTTATTACTTTCCCCTCATCATTACAACGGCGTATATATTATAAGGGTCCATTACGATTTCAGGGTCCCTGAATCCTGCTTCTCTCGCCCAGCTGACGATTTTCTCCACCGACCGAAGATGCCAGACGCATCTTTCTCCGTGCTGGTTCTGAAGAACCCTCGCGATTGACTCTATTTGCGGGTTTTGCGTCTGGACGTTAAAAAGGATAGCCTCGGGACAAAGAATCTCTCCGACATCAAGCAGGTGGGCGCGCAGGAGGGCGTCGTCGTGTATGATCCCGTAAAGGCCGACCTCGATCAAAAGATCGGGCCTCGGTTCTATACATCTGAGATTTTCTGTATCAAGCGCATCGCCTTGGCGGAACCTCACTTTATCGCCAAAACCCAGTTCATCTGTGATTTTCCTGCTTTCGCGAAGAGAGGATTCCGCTATGTCGCAGAGCAGGACTTTAAGTTTGCGGTTGGATGATTTGAGGATTTCGTAGATGTAGTCCGCTTTGCCCGAGGCGAGATCGACTATGAAAGTTGGCTTTTCATCCCTTTCCCGCAGATATTGACCAATCATGTCAATCTGTATCTGCTTTATCGATCTGAAAGCTCTGCACGTAACCTGATCCAGAAACATCCTGTCAAGAACCCGCCCGACGCCGAATCTTCCCCGCGCCTTGTTATCGTAGATGTAGTTCATGATAATTCCCGAGTCGAACCCGTAGGTAAACCCCGTGTCAATTCCGTATGACAGTCTCCCGAACGTCCTGAGAAAAGCGGCGAGAAGCTTGTAATACATGTTCTTCGCCGAGTAGGGAGGCAGAGGTTTTCGAAGCTGTTCAAACGTTTGGGACATCGGGAAGCGAGTACCAGTTTATTTCTTGTTCCTCTCTTTCGGCGTACTTATCTTCGGCAACGGTCTTTATGGTTTCCGCGCGGTCTTTTTTTGAATTGCTGTCGGCTTGCGATTGGAAATACCCCAGCAGCATCAATAAATGACCCTCGACGTCTTTTTTCACCTCAAGTAGCATTTCCCGGCTTCGAGAGTCGGCAACGCTTATGTACAGTTCCAGCAGTTCCTTGAAATGCACAAGCGATCCCCAGGCGTACGCGAGACAGTCAAACGTATCGTTGTAGGTATCGAGAAGATCGTAGATTTCCTGTCCAATTTCAGGGGGTCTGTATGATTGGGGGTTTTGGCCAAGCTCTTTTGCTCTGTCGGAAAAAAGTTTCGAATGCCTAGCATTATCGGCAACTATTCTTGAGACAATAATCTTGGTTTCGATACCGTTAACCGAGGGAAGCTTGGCACCGAACAGATCAACCCATGATAGCATACCGTAGGTGTGCCTGCTGAGCGCCTTGCCCAGATTCTCGGGTTTTGAGAGAACTTCCTTTAATTCCTTGGGGTTTCGTATACTCATTGAATTTCTCCTCCACGCGGGGAAAATTACATCATTTTCTTTAACAGATTTACAAGTTTCATGTTTCCCTTCGCCGGAACTTTCCATTCCACGTGCCTTACCTCAACTCCCTGGACTGCCAAGGACTCGCCGAATATCTCAAGGCCCACGTTAACAACCCGTAACTGTTCATTGAGGATGTTCGGCGCTGCCGAAGCCGATTGCGAATCATCTGATGAAATCAGCGTTTCTATTCTATTAATCGTTTGTTTGGCAAGCTCCTTTGATTCCGCTTCAACGATGATGACCAGATCACTTCCTTTGGCTTTTTTGATCTCGTGCGCCAGGAGCCCGGCGGAATTAAGAGCGTACTTGGCCTTATCGGTCGCCATCACCGCAAAGGCGTTTTTTACCCCTGCGGCCCCGCTCGCGGTTTTCGAAATACGCATAAGACGCAGGGAATCATAGTAGACGTTTTTTCTGATTTTGAATTCAACGACCAATTATATGCTCCGTCACTCCGGGTTTACGCTGTATTCGATCGGACAGCCTCCCTTGATCGTGTTTGTAATGAAACAGTAGCGCTTCGCCGAATCCATAAGGTCTTCAAGGCTGGTTCGGGCAATGGAGCTTTTAACATTGATGATACACTTGGAAAACAAAAATTTTCTCCTATCCTTCTCGCCCGTAACGTCAACTTTTAGGTCTTTTAGCGCGATTTTCCTTCTGCTCGCCGCGTAGACGATGGCAAGACAGAAGCATGAAGCCAGGGAACACAAAAAAAGCTCCGTGGGCATCATCCCCGTATCGTCCCCGCTGAATTCGGGCGCCTCGTCAACCGGTATATCGAACTGCCTTGCGTTTACGGTCACCTGATAGTTTTTTTTCCAGGTTGCCTCGACTTTCATTGTTTTCACCTCTTTTCCGCTACGTGCGAAACACCCGTATTCAGTATATCCCTGTATATGTTCAAATGTTCAAGCGCCACACGGTCCCATCCGTATTGTCCCGCGGTGTCCGTGCCGCCGGTTTTGAGTTTTTCACGCAGCGCCCCGTCTTCCAGTATTCTGATAATTCCCTCCGCGAGAGCCCCGCAATCCAGAGGGGAGACAAGCAGGGAGTTTTTCCCGTCTTCCATAAATTCAGTAAGCGGCTCTATGTCGGATGCTATAACCGGCACTCCGGAAGCCATGGCTTCGAGCACCACGAGTCCCCAGCCCTCTTTTAACGAGGGAAAAACGAAAACGTCAGCAGCGTTATAAAGATCGGCAATCAGTTCTTCGGGAACCCTTCCCAGAATGAAAATATCTTTTCCCTCTTCTATTCCCAGTTTTTCCATCTCGAAGAAAAACTCCTTGCGGTAATCCCTGTAGTCAAAAAGCGTTTCCCCGCCTCCAAGCAGCCAGATTACCCGCTTGTCCTTTACCGCGAAGCGCGCTTTTACCCGGGCAAACGCCCTTAGGGTTGATATCGTGTTTTTCCGGGGTTCAATACCGCCGATCGTGAGAACCGTCTTGCATCCGCCGGCTGAAAATTCAAGCTTCGAGGCCTCGGGGGTTTTGCTTCGGGTGGCCGTGCCGTGAAACTTGGATAGGTCAACGCCGTTTCTTACCCGCAGCGGTCTGAGGGAGTATTTGTCGGCGAGTTCCTTTTCCCAGTAATTGCTTACGACCAGCAGGTGGTCGGGTCTCGTTATGCTTTTCATCTGACATTCCACGAGAGATTCCGATACGAAATCGTCAACGTGATGAACGGTTCTCAGAAAAAATTCTATGTGACCTCTTTGCCTTATATCCAAAAGCGCGTTTGCTGATATGCAGTCCTCGGCGTGATAGATGTCGTAGGTTTCGTCAAGGCCGCTCAGGTAATCGACATATGCTTTTATATAGGCGTGGATTTTTTCGTCCATACCGGCGAATTCGTTTTTCGGACACGGCACCAGAGTGTGTGGAACGTCAACTTCTCTGAAAAATCCGCCTTCCGTCCCGAGCGCGTAAACATGAACCTTCTGGCCAAGTTCTTCCAGTTTTTCCGCCAGGTTAAGCGTGTGCACCACTCCTCCTCTGGGTTTTGTGGAATAGGTGAAAAGCGCTATGTTAAGCCGTTTCATGCAAAACCTCCAGGTTCTCAAGCCTCGAGACCAGAAACCTGATTCCGTAAAATACCCCGATAGCGATGTCCGCCCCGGAGGTCTCGCCCATTCTGATCAGCGTTTTCGAAACCTCAACTGTCTCCGCCACATCTTCGGTAAGAAGGCAATGGATGAGATTGACTACCGCGAGAGGGCACACTCCCTCGCGGGCTTCCCTCAGCATGTTTGAGCCGAAAACCGTGGTTCTTTGGCGCGCTTCCTCGTAAATAGCTCCGGCGATTTCATCGAAAAACCCAGTGTCGTCACTCATGCTTAACACTGCCGCTCCGGTCTTAAGACTGACTACAAGCCCGCAGAGAAAATCGTCGCATGACGGCGTGAGTCCCGGTCCGAGACCTATTATTGTCCTCGCACTTTCCATGACCGCGGCCTTATCAAGTGAGAAAATCCCCCACATCACTCTTTCGATGCCGGGTCTTGCTCTCTCGGCAAAGCTGTCGGTGCGGGGTTTTAGGAAAAGATCAATGGAGCCGACAAGTTCCACGTTTTCAAGCAGCGGTACGAGTCCTTCCCTGCTGGGACAGGTGTATATCACGTCCCGGAGCACCCTAAGATTAAGCTTTATTATCTCAAGCGGGCGTATGGACGCGCTGTCCGGGACGCGCGGCGGTTGCCATTTTGCGACGCCGTGGATATTGGCAACTGCGAATCTTTTTCCTATTAAGATATCTTTTTTCCCGCAGAGAACCCTCATGCCTTGTTCGATTCCCATGGATTTGAAGCCCGAATCCCGGTCTTTTTCCTCTACGATTATCGAACTTGCTGAAACGTATTGTTCGTGTCGGGTAACCCTGATCAGCTCATACTCGCCGACCTTTACGTAGAAGGAATTTTCGAACACACCCTCGATGTTCGCGGGGCTTTTGAGGTTTACGAGAGTCTCGTAGGCGTTAACTCCGATCGTTTTTACGTTCAACTGCTCTCTGGCGCTTACTTTCGACATTTTAACGGAGAGGTTTACAGAACCGGGGGACGGGTTAATCGAATTTTTTCCACTTGGGACGATCACCCCCCGGGTAAGAACTCATAAGGATTATTCTTCTGCGAATTTTCCAGGGGATGGCAAGGTAAACGGGGACGAATATGTTTCTCCAGAAAAAAGGCAGCACTCCTTTTTCGCGGTAAGCGTTGGAAGTACAGTCCCGGTAACGATTCGCCATATCATCCGCCGCGGCCTCAAGCAGGTATTTTTCCGCGTTTTTTCTTAACCAGCCGCCCGGGGGTTTATTTTCTGACAATTTGCTTAACCTCCTTAAAAAACTACCTGCCGGCCAATTTGGCCAACCCCGCCTGCGCCGCTAGGGCGATGGGTTCCATCAGGGCGCCTATCGGGGGTGAATACACGTTTTCCATCCACGCGAAATCTTCAAGCGTAGCCTTGCGCTTGATTGAAAAAGCGAGAAAATCGGCTCTTTCCTTTATCCCTTCCCCGCCGGCCATCTGGGCGCCCAACACTCTGTGAGTCTCTGGGTCGGCAATGAGTTTTACCCTCATTCTCGTGACTCCGGGGTAATACCTGGCTCTGGATATTCCCTGCGAGAACGCGACGACGTGAGGTATGCCTAGAGCCTTGTGAAGGGTTTCGCCGAGAGACACTCCGCCGATCTGGATTTTTCCGCCAACCATGCCCCACGGCACGTACACGGGATCGTACGCGCGGTCATCGCCCGCCGCATTCGCCCCGGCTGTTCTTCCCTGGGAGTACGCATGGCTTCCCGAGAGTCCCTGAATGGGGATTTCCGTGACCCCGTGCACCACTTCCGCGCAGTCGCCGGCGGCGTAGACGCCGGGGACACTGGTTCTCATGTGGTCATCAACCAGGACCCCGCCGGTAGAGCCGAGTTTTATTCCGGCTTCCCGGGAAAGAGTATTGTTCGGCACCTTGTGAGTGGCGACTATAACGACTTCACACTCTATTTCACCCTTCGAGGTAATCAGGGATTTTACCTTGCCGTCCTGCCCTTTTATCTCATGGGCCTTGGTTCCGAAATGCATGTTAACGCCCAGTTCTTCGAAGGAATCCTGTACCGGCTCCATGATATCCGGGTCTGCGACCTCGGACATAAGCCAGCCGCCTTCGTCCACAAGATGGGTCTCGATTCCTCTTTGCGCCAAGTTGCCCGCCATCTCGACACCCAGAGGAGAGGCGGATAGCACGGCGATCTTCTTTATCCGGTCAAGCTCCTTGTCAAATTCCATGGCCCTTCGGATGTTCTTCACGTAATGAATGCCGTCAAGATCGATGCCGGGAATGTCCGGATTTCCGTATTCGAATCCGGTTGCGATTATGAGCCGATCCCACGGAAACTCCTCGGAGCCCACAGCCACGACCTTTTTATCAAGATCTATTCCCGTTACTTTGGAGTTGTATCTGATATCGATTCCGATACCGGTGTAGTGCTCGGCGGTTTGAAGAAAAAGGTTTTTGAAATCCGGTATCTCCCTGCCGTGGACAAAGGGGATGCCGCAGGGACTGTAGGCGACATCTTCAAACTCGGTGAAGAGCGTAACGGATGAATCGGGATCGGCGAGACCCCTTGCGGTGGAAGCCGCGGAAATGCCGCCAGCACCTCCGCCTATTATGATAAACTTCAGTTTCTCTTGACTCATCTGCGTCTCCTTGATTTAATCCGCAATCCAGAGTGACGAGGCTTCGGATCATGATTTTCCCCGTCTCAATTTACCGGGACCGACTTTATGAATTTTTTAAACTCTACTGTTTTTGACTCGTGCAGCCTCTCAAAATCGGGAAGCACGGAACATTCCCCGCAACTTACGCAGCCGGCCACGCCGCTTTTGGACCCTCCGTCGTATCTGGACAGAATCTTGGCGGCTTCGGAATACACGTATTCCATAACTTCGGCCCTCGGCGGCATTACGTTTTCCATCGGGGTGCCTGCGATAGGCCTGAAAGGCACGATGAAGGGATAAACCCCTATCTCTGCGCAAATCTCCGCGCCCTCGATAACCGTTTCCAGCCTTTCGCCGAGCCCGACCAGAATATAGGTGCTTACCGCCCACCTACCGAAAACCCTTACGCCCTCTTTCCAAGTCTCTATGTACCTGTCAAGTCCTATCATAGCCTTGCCCGGGGTTATTTTTTCGAATACCTCCGGGTCGAATGTTTCAATATGGACTCCGAGAGCGTCCACCCCCGAAGATTTCAGCCTCTCCAGCCAGCCCAGGTCTTCGGGGGGAACAATCTGCAGCTGAATCGGAAGCCCTGTATGATTTTTAACCTCGGAACATATCTCGGCGTATTTTTCAAGCGCTTTTTCCTCGTCAGGTGCAACGCCGGAAGTAAAGACAATGTTGGAAATGCCGTCGAGTTCCTTTGCGAGTTGAATTGTTTCAACAAGCGCTTTTGCGTTTTTGAATCCGACGGTACTTCTGTCCTTGAGAGTAAGTTCTATTCCGCAGAACTGACACCTTCTCTCGTCCTTCCAGAAATCACAGGTCTGAAGCAGAGTCGTGGCAAAAGTGGTCGGGCAGTGCAGAAGTCCGATTCTCTGCATCGGTATTCCGCTTGAGGTTTTGTGGTCGTAAAACCTTCCATTACCCATAAGCTCGACCTGTACTAAAGCCACTTCATCTCGGAAAATCCAGTCTTCGCCGTTTATCTTGTCAAGATGATACGGCGAAGATTCTACGAAATCGCCAACAACCGGTACATTCGCGTCGGTATCGGGAAGAATCCTCAGATGAATTCCTCCCGTGGGACCGGCGCCCCCTCGCCTGATATTTTTGGAATCAGGAATTCTCAAACCGTAACTTTGCAACTCTACCTTAAGGGTTCTGGAATCCATTTTTCACCCCCAGCGTTTTTATTTCACACAACACCCTATCCGCTTGCCCCGCTGGCAAGCGGATTAAAACTGTCCGCAACTTCAAGAAGAAGCGGTATTACCTGGACAACAACGTGGAGTTTAAAACCTTAAACAGTCCACGTGCTGAACATCATGGCGCCTTCCCTGTGATGCTCGATAACTATGTCCAGTATGTCCGTCGGATGAATCGGGACAACTCCCTCGATAAAGCTCGATTCATTCTGTCCGAGAAGCGCGGCAGCGGAAAAACGGCACGCGTATACCGTTATTCCTTCCGAAAGCAGCCTCTTGACAAGATTCGGATAGAGCTGAATACCAGCGCCGTAACCGTCATCTCCCACATTCGGCCAGCCTCTGTATACCGGTATGCCGGAAGCGGGTCCGTAGAAAAGAACCGTCACTCCATATCCTTTCTTTTTCGCCCTGATAGCGGTAAGCATGTTTATACCTGCTACAGAACCTTCATACGGAACCGAATGTATGAGAAACAAAGCTTTTTCTCCTTCCTTTGCCATATGGTCAGGAAAAAGCTTTTCTTCGTAATCCACAAGAGCTTTCCCCTCCTGGGGCCTCTCGCTTTTTATTCTGTCTACTGCCATTACTGCACCTCCTAAAAAAGATATTTATTATGTTTTACTCTCCGGGACCTCCCGGAATTTCTGTCCTTTAACCCGTTTATGTTATGAGGCTTGTCACCACTCATTGATTTCATTTTAATTCATCCCATTAACTATTTCAGTACCTTTTTTCCCCTCAAGAGCTTTAGTTGTCGATTTCGCCGACGTTATCACCACGCGTTTGCCGCCTTTTCGTAAGAACCTTATCGCCGCTTCTATCTTGGGACCCATGCTTCCGGGCGGAAAATGTCCTTCCTCAAGGTATTTTTCCGCTTCGTCTGTAGTTATTTTCTCTAAGTCCACCTGCCGTTTAGTTCCGAAAAACAGCGATATCTTGTCCACGGGCGTAATTATGGCAAGGGTCTCGGCCCCAATGAGAGTCGCAAGTTTTTCTGAAACCAGATCTTTGTCGATCACGCCGCTTACTCCCCTGAGTTCACCGGTTTTCCCGCGGACAACCGGCACTCCGCCCCCTCCGCACGCAACGACGATAAAACCTCTTCCTATCATGTCTGCGATCTCTTTTTTCTCCACTATGTCCACCGGCTTTGGCGAAGGCACGACCCTTCTATATCCCCTGTCAGAGTCTTCTTCTATCTTCCAGTCTTTCTCTCTCTTAAGAGAGTCGGCGGTTTTCTTGTCAAAAAACGGTCCTATGAATTTCGTCGGGTTTGAAAAAGCTTCGTCATTTTCGTCTACCACTACTTGGGTAATGATGGCCGCAACGGGTTTATCTACATTGTTTTTTCTGAGGTGATTTCTCAGCGTTTGAACGATTAAGTATCCGATCTGGCCTTGTGTCATCGCGCCGCATACGTCGGCGGGCATGGGTGGGGCCGCGCAAGAAGCATATTCCTGCTGGAGCAGAAGGTTTCCCACCTGGGGTCCGTTTCCGTGAGTTATGACGATTCCGTAACCCGATTCCACAAGTTTCACCAATTCCCCTGATATATCTTCCGCGAAAGCGAATTGATCTCGGTGTGTTCCATGATTCTTATCACCTGAAAACGCGTTACCTCCGAAAGCAACGACGGCCAGTTTCATCGCCTTGCTCTCCTCTCTGACGCAAGCCGCGCGATCAAGGCCGCGGCCCTGGCTCCCTGAGCGTTAGTTGTTGCAATTTTTATGCCGTTTCTCCTTAACTTTTTCTCCTGCAAGTCAAGATTCTGAGGATCGTCATCCGTACCGCACACGTGCGCGATGAAGGCGAGCGATCTGTTTTTGTTTTTAGCTATTTGTCTTGCTTGCCCAATGGCCGGGAGAAGTTCCCCGGCGGGGTCGGCGTTTGAGCCGTAGCCCAGTACGATATCGAGGAGAATTACCGCTGTCTGGGGATCTTTTGCTTCCTCGATTATCCTTTCGCTTCTAAGCGTGGAGTCGATCATCGGATGGGGGCGTCCGACGGTAAACTCTTCTTCGCCGAGATCTACGCAGCAGTGCCCGCGGCTTTTGCGTGAATCGCCAAGCAGGCAGTCTTTTGACAAAGGTGCGTTTGAATAAATCTTTCCGAGAGACAAGGTGAGTATTTTCTGGGCCTCGTAACACAGGGTGCCACCTGAAAACAACCCCCTTACGTATTTCTGCGAAGGGCGAAGCGAGTTGACGAAATTCCTTCCGTATCTTTTCAGGCCGGCATCGGAAACTCTGATCCGCTTGCCTCCTTGCCCGCCCGCGAGATTTACTGCAAGCAAAGACAACTCTTCGAGCGTATCGGTAGAAAACACGTTTTTCTCCGCTTCAATTCCGTTTTCCCCGAGCAGGCACATCGCGAAAGGTTTTTTTCCTCGCCGCACCGTTTCGATTATTTTTTCTATTACCTTTATCGGAGCCGGCTTTGAGACCAGCAGAATGATCTCCGTGTTTTCATCTTTCTCGAGCAGTTCCATGGCCTTGATTGCCATCAGCCCGCCCACTTTCTCGGAAAGATCCCTTCCGCCGACCCCGATTCCGTGAGAAACGCCGACTCCCCAGTTATGAATCAGGCTTGCTACTTCCTGCATGCCCGTACCTGCGGCGGCGACAATCCCTACCGGTCCCCGTCTTACGATGTTGGCAAACCCAAAGCCCGCGCCGTTTATTATCGCAGTACCGCATCCCGGCCCCATCATAAGTAATCCCTTGCGCGCGGCTCTTCGCTTTAGTTCAACCTCTTCGCCGACACTCAGGTTGTCGCTGAAAAGAAAGGTGTGAATGTTGTTTTTTATGGCTCTTGCGACTTCAAGTTTCGCAAACTCCCCCGGAACGGAGATAACGGCGATGTTCGGGTTGCCCGGGGCTCTTAGGGCCTCTTCAAAGCTTCGGTATCCGGCTGTATGGCCAACTCCATCTGGCGGCGCGGTCAGAAAGGAATCGATTTTTCCCAAGGCGTCGTGGCCTGCCGTCTCCGATTCTGCCTCAACCGCTATTATAAGATCGTTCGCGCCGAGTGAGCGCGACGCGGTTTTTATTAATCCCGCGTCCCGAAGCGTTTTTAAATTCGCTTCAGTGGCCATTATGGCCGAAGCCTTTTTGATACCGGGAGAATTAGCAAGCTCTCTGCTTATCTGCATAAGCTTCATCGAATCCTGGTAATGGTTCTGTTTTACGGTATTGAGCGTTACCAATACGTACCTCTCGCTTTATAACCTATGCCGCTAAATCATGTCGTTTTCCAAACGCCCGAAGCGCTTTTTCGAAGCACCCGTAAGGCGCTTTGGCTATTCCGGCTCCTATCTGCCCCGCTCCCGAGCTTTTATGCACAATCGCGCTGTTTATGCTTGGCAGTATCGCCGTGTCGACCACCTTTCTTATGTCAATCCCGGTCGGCGTTCCCTGAAAATCCAGGGAAGGTATCGCGAACTTGGGATTTTTCACCGTCGTAATGAGATTCATACTGCTTGTAATATCCACTGCGTCGCTGAACCCTCCTCCGGCAAATGACGCCATGGAAGGGGCGGCGGCCATTGCGAACCCCCCAAGCCCCATTGTTTCGATGATGGAGCTGTCGCCTATGTCTGGGGCGGCGTCTTTCGGTCCGTAACCGAGGTTGTAAAGAGCGTCTTGGAGATAGGGTGACTTCACCACGAACCACCTGTTTCCGAGCCCGCTTACCCTTATGCCGAAGTCGGTTCCGTTTCTTGACATGGCGGTAACCAATGTGCTGCCGGCGACATCGTGGGCGGCATCTGTGGCAAGCTTGCATGCGGTCATGGTAAAGTTAAGAAAAAAGTGGCTGTTTGCGGACATGAACCTGTAAGCGGACATGGCGTTTGCGCGCGGGATGCCCAGAGAGAAAAGAGGCTCGGCGATATTTTTCAGAAAAATGTTGGTGCAAGCACCGTGGCGGTTATGGCATTCGTCTCCCATCTGTATTCCCTGAGACAGTATGTTCCACACTGAAATTGCCTCGGCGCTTGCAAATACTTTTTTCATAACGGGGGCGAATTTGTCTCTTATCCACCTGAGGCGCTGTAGTGTCTCCTCTCCGAACGATCCGAACCAAAGCACCTGCCCGCCGCCTTCGTTAAACGTGGAATAAGCTTTTTTTCCGGTCCTCAGGTCCTTCGTGACGACCACCGGCATTGAAGCGGAGATTATCCCCGTCATAGGTCCGACGCAGCCATGGTGGTGATTCGGGGAAAGGGTTATTTTGTCTTTCAGTATTATTTTTTCAGCTTCCGAAGAGTCCTTTGCCAGCCCCTCGAATATAAGCGCACCCCGCACGGCTCTTTTCATCGGATCGCACATCCTGCGCCAGCCGATCGGCGGACCCGCGTGCAAAACGGTTGTGGAAGTCATTCCGGGAACGACGTCAAGGGCCCTTTCCACTCCCGCGAGGGCAGGCTCAACGGAAAGCAGCATCTCAAGCGCGTAGGCGTTTGCGGCGTCAATGCGCTCTGGCAAATCAGGTTCTTTTGTTTTTCTCTCAGCGCTCACGGAACAACTCCTTAGGAAGCCTCGATAGAAAGCACCCATAGCAATTTCGCGGGAACTTTTCCGATATTTTTCCATTTGTGGTCCAGATGGGTTCTGAAATGCATACTGTCTCCGGCCCGCAGATCATAAGTTTTCTTGTTTACTTCGAATCTCATTTTTCCCTGCAGACAGTAAACCAGTTCTTCCCCTCGGTGACTCATGCTTTTTTTGCCGCTTGAGGCGCCCACTTCCACCGTGGCGTACGCGGCGGTCATGATGAACTCTCCGTACTGCTTGGCGGATATTCCCTGCAGGTCCAGACCTTTTTTAAAAGTGAATACGGGTTTGCGCTCGTTTGAATTTATCAGGCAAACATCTTTGTCTCCCGGTTCCTCTTCGACGAAATTGCTTACTTTTTTCCCGAGCGCGTCGGAAATTTTCATCATGGTGGTTATGGTTGGAGTAATTCCGTTTGATTCAATCTTGTGGATGGCGGCCGCGGATATACCCGATCTGTCCGAGAGGTTTTTAAGGGACCACCCTTTTTCCATCCGGATAGTTTTTATCTTTTCTCCAACTCTCGCGACTATACGTTCAATCTCCTTGTTCTGCTCATTCATTGGCCGCCTCCTTCGATTCGGGGGGTTCCATGTAATATCCCCGCCCAAGATCCCAGAAAAGCTCCTTGTGATTGTCTTTGTTCTTGAAATAGACTTTCCGCTCCACGCGAATCTCTCCGATTTTCTCGCATAAAAGGCCGTGATCCCTGCATTTCCTGCGGACTGCCGAAGTTCTCTCCGTCCTCAGGGAAAGAACGAAACCGTAACTCGGAAAAGTAACTAGCCACTCGGTCAACCCGACGCCCCGTGGCACCGGAATGTCGTCAATGTGAATCTCAGCGCCTTTTTGTGAACACTCAAGGAGCATCAGAACAGAACCGATAGTGCCAGCCATGCTGATGTCCTTGGCTGCGTCGGCAAGTTCTTCTTCCGCCAGTTCGGGCAGGATCTCTAGATGCCGGAGCGCATCCGTTTTGGTTAAGCCGCTTGAGGAATCCCAGAAATTAAAGCCGGAATAAAATCTGCCTTCGCCGCCGACCACCATAACCAGGTCATCGCCCTCTCTGGCATTAAAACTCGAAAGAAGCTTCCTGGCTTTGCCTAGGATGAATACGGCGAGGGTCAACTCGCTCGCTTCGCCGCTTAGGTGGCCTCCGATTACCGGGACGTTGTATCTTTCGGCGTTATCGTATATGCCCGAGAGTATCTCGTCCGTTTTGCCAGCGTCTGCGGAGCAAAGCACATCCAGAATCGCCAGAGGCCTTCCGCCCATTGAATAGATGTCGTTTACGTTCGTTAAGACCGAGGTTTTTCCGGCAAGATAGGGGTTTGATTTCAAAAGGGGCTGATATACCCCTTCTGCCGCGGCTAGCAAGTAGCCTCTTTCATGTTCAATAGCCGCCGCGTCATCGCCGAGGCGCACCTGTTTTCCTTCAACCTTTGCGAACTGGGGGAAGAAATTCCAGATGTCCCTTATGTTGGTTTTTTCACTGAGTCTCGCAGAACCGCGCAGGGACTTGGCCAGTTCTTTCATGAATCCTGCCGTGACTTTGCGACTCACGCCTTCCCCCCTGCTCCGAGCTCGGCTTCCATCAACTGATGGGGGCTTCCCTGGTAGATGATCGGCTCCCCCGAGCGTTTCCAGTTGAGTCTTTCAAAAAACCTCACGTTCTGCGGCTGAACGTACGCGATGAACCGCTCACATCCCCTTGTTTTTACGGTTTCTACCGCGAATTTGACGAGATGGCGACCGACTGTGCCGTTTCGGTAACCGGGCGCTGCGCTCAGACGGCCTCCTACCCAGGTGTTTCCCTCGAGGTTGTAGCACCTCACGCCCCCGACCATTTTCGCGCCTGTTTTTTCGATGGCCGCTATGTGTATCGCGGCCCTGTCATATTCGTCAATATCGGTTCCGGAGAATATCTTCTGCTCCCTTACGAAAATATCTTCACGAAGTTTGTAATAAGTTTCGAGATCTTTTTCACTTGTAATGATTTTAAACTCAAATTTCGCCATAAGGTTTAATCTGGTATCATATCCACTATATTTAATACATTATCAATTTTAGTGGACAAGGTCAACCGCTTTTAAGAGACTTGCGGCAAAAGGAAAAAGCGGCCGTGACGGTTCCTTGGAACCGCTAAAGATTAGCTTGACTGAAATGTCGCGTTTCCTTTATACTTGGTCATTATAGGGATATTTGAATGCCTATCTATGAATACGATTGTCGGGATTGTAAAAAGATCGTCTCGATACTTTTTCTGACTATTTCTGAAGCCGAAAACGAGCAGGCGGTCTGTCCTGAATGCGGGCAAAGCGACCTTAAGCGCGTCCTCTCCTCGACTTCCTTAATCAGAACCCGCACAGAACCCAAGAAGACAGATTCAGCGAAAGTTCCTGAAAACGACAGCAAATCGCTGGCTAAAACGATGAGAAAAGAAAGCCGCCGCTCCGGGCGGGATTACGGAGATGATTTCAGTGAAGTGGCCCACAGGCTTGAAAAAGGGGAAAAACCTGATTCCATCGAGAAATCCCTTCGTGCGCGCGTCGGTGAAAAGATGCAGGCGCATTGAATTTTACGATCTTTCGGGATGCCGTAAAAACTCAATGTTTTATGGGTGTTTTTATAAGAATTTTCAAGATCAAGGAGGTCGTTCATGAATATAACCAGGAGAAAGCGGTTATTTGATAACCACAGTCATATCGGTCCCGTGCCGGGATTTGCCTATTACGGTTTGCCCGAAGCGGTCAAGCCTACAACCGATTACCAGACCGCGGAGGAATATATAAAGGGGATGGACAAGCACAAGGTTGACAGGGCGCTTGTGATGTCAAATTACGGGTATCCCGATTCCGCCCAGCCCTTTGAACTTAACCCGCTTGTGGCGGAAAGCGCGGAAACGTCTCATGACCGGCTGCTGGGCGCGATATGGGTTTCCGCCCTGCCAAAGGACAAGGAACGGACCCAGGAAGCGCTTAAGCTCATCGGTGAGAAAGGATTGATAGCCCTTAAAACCACGTGTCTTCTGGGCGGCACTTTTGACCCAGGGCAATGGGACGAAGAGTCCGCGGAACTTTGGAACATGATTCTTGACGCCGGAGCCGAGCACGATATGCCCCTTCATATTCATACGAGTCCCGGGGGAGGTTCCGATATCGATAACGCGCTTGCCCTGATAAAAGAGTACGGGAAGCGCAACAAGATTCATGTTGTTCACATGGGAGGCGGAGTCAGTGGTCATATCAAGTTCGTCCCCCGCTTTTTCGAACTGATTGAGGACGGATATCAGGTATACACCGATTCCTCATGGGCCGTGGGCTTCGGGTCCTCGTGGATACTCAAGGAGATCGAGGAAAGAGGCATAGGAGCCGACCGTTTCCTGTTCGGGTCGGATATTCCGTGGAGCGATTTCGCTTCTGAATACTGGAAAATAGAGGGCGCGGACATTTCCGAGGAATTAAAAGAGAATATCTTCTGGAATAACGCCGAGACTCTTTACAGCAAGTTCTGGTAGGGCCAAAAACGGCTCAGAAGTATAAAACGGCGCCGAGCGAGAAGCTGGTTTCGTTCCCGTCAAGCGATATGGGAACCTTGACAGGGTCATCCGGAAAAGCTTCCCGGTCCTCTTTTCCGTACTGCGTGTGACGTATCTCGCCCCGGATTCCTATCTTGTCTCCGATCGTCTTCTCAAGGCCTCCCCCGACTGTCCATCCGTAGAAAGTCTCGTCGTAGGAGTTGGTGCCTGAAGTTAGATCTCCGGGACCGCAAAGCTCGCGACCAGTTGAGCAGCCGTTGGAATCAACCGTTAACTCCGCGTCCATGCGGCGAAGACCGCCAAGCACGTAGACGCTCACTCCCGGACCCACAAGCGAAACAAGAAAAGGGGGGCTTGCACCGAGCATCAACGTTACCCCGTAGCTGTTTTTCCTCTCAACGCTCCACTCATCGGGCCAAGCTTCTCCGTACTGGTTTCTGCCCTCGGACTGCCCGTCTCCGGGAAGCATTCCGCTTGTCGTGCCGCCGTGGAACCGCCCGTCAATCTCGGCGCCTAGATATAGGGTGCCGCTTGGATCTAGGTTAAAGCGGTAGCCGACAAACAGTCCGCCTCCAAAACCCGTTTCGCTTGCGGAATCACTTGTATTGTAAACGTTTCCGCTCTGCAGAAAATCGCCTGGAACATCGGTGCTGTCAACGGTCTTCGCGTGTTCTATGCTCGCTCGCTCAACCCCGGCCGAAGCGCCGACGTAAAAACCGCCGCTTTGGGCAACCGCATTGCCGGAAACACCGAAAATCATCCCTAAAGCAAACACAAAAACCCAAAAACTCGTCTTTCGATTCTTAAGCGTTCTGCTCATGATTTTTTCTCCCGATAAGTTCTTATTTCTGAGGTTAAATCCGTACGCAGGGCAGAGCCTGAAGCTCTTTGTCCTTAATATTTATAGCTTGAAGGATGTGTGTTGTAAAATGAATCGGTTAATGGCCACGGGCACTTTCCGGCTTGCGCTCCGCGAGGCCAGTTCCGTTTGTGGGAAAAGCGGATATTACGGTTATAATCTGCCTCCGAAGGCGGCACTTTGCCCTTTCGCAGGCTTTTTATTTCCGGGACCTAACTTATGGATACGGAAAAGATATTTTACGGAATAGACGAGGTAAAAAAGAGAAACCACCCGCGGATATTTATCCTGATAGGGGTTGTTCTCGCGCTCGGCCTGGGGGCTTTTAAGCTCGGGCTTTATCCCGAGCGATGGTTTTGGCAAAGCGATGATATTTCCCGTAAACTGATTGTGAGAAACACCGACTCCCGTTGGATAACAACCAAGAAAGGCTATCTTTTCTTCGTTCGCGGGGAAATCATGAACGAAAGCGACGTGCCCGTCAGCTACATAAAGCTCAGAAGCAGTTTCCAAGTATCGGGGCGGACCGTTTACGTTCAGGACTTTTATTCCGGCAACACCCTTTCCCTGCGGGACCTTAGAAACGCCGATACGGATGATCCTCTTCAAAAACTGAGCAGAAAAGGCGGGGATGACCTCTCGGTGCTTACCGGCACGGAGGCATCGGCCAATTTCAACATAAAGCCCGGCAACACCGTTTTCTTCAACACTTTTTATCTTTCCGTGAACAAGATCTTGGGCCTTAAGTACGAAATCGAGATTACAGATTTCGAAGTGATGTCCGAGGGCTAGCGTAAATCTCCCACGGTTGCTGCTTCGGTGGGAGGTTCAAGGACTGAAATTGCTTTATTAAGCCGTTTTTAGTAAACTATGTCTCCTTTATAGAAATAATCCGGTGGCTAAGTAATGAAATCTACACGAATAAAAATAAGCATAAGTCAAGACGGTTCCCTTTCCAAAGAGTCCGTCGGCACCGTTGATTTCCAGTTCCCGGTCGTTCCGAAAAAGCTTTTGAAATCCATGGGATTTGAAAAAGTAGATGACACTACTTACGTGGGTATCGTATCCGTTTTTCTGAATCTTCTGGAAAAAGAGCAGGAAATAGAGATTGAACTCGGGGTGGAGGCTTCCGACGCGAGAAAGAAAATTCTTGATCTTTTCGGAAAAGGTTTTCAAAGCATGAGCGGGGGCGCTGTCCCCAGCGATAAGCAAAAAGCGAAACCCGCCCCGAAAACAAGAAAACCCAGGGCAAGGAAAGTCACCACCACAAGGAAAGTCACCACCACAAAGAAGGCTGGCTAGCTGCTATGCAGGATTTTGTTTTTGAAGAAGCTCTTACCTTTGATGACGTAATACTATCTCCAAGCTACTCGGAAGTTCTTCCCAGCGAAGTTGACGTGTCGGTGCGTCTTACCCGGCGCATAGCCCTTAATATTCCCATACTGAGCGCTGCCATGGATACCGTAACGGAGTTTCGGACGTCGATTGCCATGGCGCAGGAAGGCGGCATAGGAATAATCCACAGGAACCTCTCCATCCCCGAACAGGCGGGCGAAGTTGAGAGGGTAAAAAAGTACGAAAGCGGAATGATAGTGAATCCCCTGACCGTGCGTCCGGGAACCCGGGTCAGCGAAGCCCTCGAGATAATGGTTGAAAACGATATCTCGGGTCTTCCCGTCGTAAAACCCGACAACACTCTTCACGGAATAATCACCAACAGGGACATAAGATTCGAAAAGAACATGGACCTTAAAATCGACAAGGTCATGACCCCCAGAAAGAAGCTTGTCACAGTTAAAGAGGGCACCACTCTTCTGGAAGCCAAGGAGCTTCTTCACAAGTTCAAGATAGAAAAACTTCCGGTCGTCGACAACAGCTTCAAGCTTCGTGGCCTTATAACCATGAAGGACATAGAGAAAATAGAGAAGTTTCCCAAGGCATCTAAGGACGCGATGGGAAGGCTTCTCGTGGGAGCCGCAGTCGGGGTTGACAAGCACAGTCAGGAGCGGGTGGATGAGCTTGTCGCGGCGGGTTGTGACGTCATAGTGGTAGATACCGCCCACGGACATTCGAAAAGGGTGCTCGACAGTTTGGCCCGCATAAGGAAAAAGTACCCCGACATAGATCTTGTGGCAGGCAACATAGCCACATCTGAAGGGGCCGAGGATCTTATAAAAGCGGGTGCGGATTGTCTTAAGGTAGGGGTCGGTCCCGGATCGATATGCACAACGCGCGTGATAGCCGGCATAGGGGTGCCACAGATAACCGCAATAATAAAGGTCTGTTCCGTAGCGAAAAAACACGATATACCCGTAATAGCCGATGGGGGAATAAAATACTCGGGGGATATAACCAAAGCGCTTGCCGCCGGGGCGGATTCCGTCATGATAGGAAATCTGCTTGCCGGGTCTGATGAAGCTCCCGGGGAGGTCGTTCTCTACCAGGGGAGAACCTATAAAGTGTACCGTGGCATGGGTTCGATTGAAGCGATGAGGGCCGGGAGCAGGGATCGCTATGCCCAGGACGATGAGATGATGGAAGCCAAGCTTGTTCCGGAAGGAATAGAGGGAAGGGTTCCTTACAGGGGGAATATAGGGGCCATAATTTACCAGCTGGTCGGGGGGCTTCGGGCGGGAATGGGCTACACCGGTTCCGCAACCCTAAAGGAGCTTCAGGAAAAGGCGAAGTTCGTAAAGCTTACCAACGCCGGGCTTCAGGAAAGTCATGTTCACGATATCGTAATTACCAAGGAATCTCCCAACTACAGGATCGGGTGATAACGGTTTTCTTATCTCGTAAAGTCAGCCTCGGAAAGAGCGGTTTACCATTCTGTATCTTTGGGACTTTACCGCAACGAGGGAGGCAACCGTAAGATGCGGGAAAAAGTTCTGGTTCTTGATTTCGGTTCCCAATATACGCAGCTGATCGCCAGGCGTACGAGGGAACTCGGGGTCTATTCCGAGATAAAACCCTACAACACTACCGCGGACGAAATAAGGAAAGACCCACCGGGGGCGATAATACTTTCCGGAGGGCCCTCAAGCGTCTGGGAGGAAACTTCTCCCAGATTAGATGGAGAAATACTGTCTTTGGGAATTCCCGTTCTGGGCATATGTTACGGGCTTCAGGTGCTGGTTTTCCAGCTCGGAGGGGAAGTCGAACGTTCCGAGAAAAGGGAGTACGGCCCGGCCGTTTTGAACGTGAGAGCAGAAGACCCGTTTTTCTCCGGTGTAGCGCAGACCTCAGGCGTCTGGATGTCTCACGGCGACAGGGTTTTGAGAGTGCCCGAGGGGTTTGCGGCGATAGCCGATACCGAGAACACGGAGTGCGCGGCAGTAAGAAACGCGGACGGAAACATCTACGGGGTACAGTTTCACCCCGAAGTTGCGCATACGGAATTTGGAGCCAAGATACTTTCCAATTTCCTTTTCCAAGTGGCGGGTCTCGGTGGAAACTGGACGGCGGGCTCTTTCATAGAGCACTCGATACACAGAATAAGAGAAATAGTCGGGGACGGCAAAATCATATGCGGGCTCTCGGGAGGAGTGGATTCCTCGGTCACAGCGGCTCTTATCAACGAAGCGGTGGGCCGCAGGCTCTACTGTATTTTCGTCGATACGGGGTGCATGAGGCTTGATGAGGCGCAGGAGGTCCGAGACGCTTTTTCCGAGTTTGAGATGAACTTCATTCACGTGGATGCCTCTGAGAGGTTTCTCTCTTGTCTTGAGGGCGTTGAGGACCCCGAAACGAAAAGAAAGATTATGGGCGAGCAGTTCGTAAGGGTTTTTGAGGAAGAGGCTGAGAAGATATCCGGCGTCCGTTTCCTTGCCCAGGGAACCCTCTATCCCGACGTGATTGAGAGCGTGAGCGTCAAGGGCCCATCGGCCGTGATAAAGTCCCACCACAACGTTGGAGGACTTCCGGAAAAAATGAATCTTGAGATAGTCGAACCTCTCCGGGAACTTTTCAAAGACGAGGTTAGAAGCGTTGGCGAGAAACTCGGGCTTCCTTCATTCCTCATAGGACGTCACCCTTTTCCCGGTCCCGGTCTTGCTATCAGGATAATGGGAGAGGTCACGCGCGAGAGACTTTCCATACTTAGACACGCCGACAGTATTTTTATCGATGAGCTTAAAAAATCCGGCGCCTATGATGAGATATGGCAGGCTTTTTGTGTTTTTATCCCCGTAAAGACGGTGGGGGTAATGGGCGATGAGCGCACCTATGAAAACGTCTGCGCGCTGAGAGCCGTGAGCAGTACGGACGGAATGACCGCCGACTGGTCGAAGATGTCCTATGATCTGTTAGGGAGAATTTCGGTGAGGATCATAAACGAGGTAAAGGGGATAAACCGGGTAGTGTACGATATATCCACAAAGCCTCCCGGCACCATAGAGTGGCAGTGACGTTCAGCCGACTCTTTTTTTAAATATGGCGAATTCACCCGTAATGGTGGCAAGTTCCCAGCCTTCCGTGCCAAGCGAAACGAGGGAATCTTCAAGACTTCCCCTGGCACCCTCCCTTCTCGAATCAGCTTCTTCCTTGTAGACGGCTATATCATGGTCCTGAGGCCTTTTAACAAGCACGTCGGTCGAGACTACCTTGTATTGCCAGCGTTCCATTATTCTTCTTGCTCTCCTGTTTCTTCTTCGTCTATTATAAGGAACGTTGCCTTGTCACTTACGTCAGGCAGGGATTTTACGTGTTTTTCATAATCCTTAAGGGTGATTTCCCCTTCCTTTACATATCTTTTATAAATTCGCACATCAAAGAATTTTTCATTATCCTTCATTTTCCAGCCTCCGTGAAGGGAAGATTGTAACCACGGGCGAGGTTTTTTCAAAGACAAAAAGCTTTCGTCGGCTCTTAACTCTTTCCTTGCGAAAACCAGTTCCATGTCCTAAGAAGTCCCTCACGCAAGGCTACCTGCGCACTCCATCCGAGCTTCTCCGCCGCCAGTGAGCAGTCAAGACTTATTCTTCTTACCTCCCCCGGGCGCTGTTTTTCATGGACAATTCTGAATTCGGTTTTTGTTACCTCAGTGAGTATGCTGGCTATTTCATTTACGGAACTTTCAACCGAAGTTCCTATGTTGAATGTTCCCTCTTCTTTTAGATTGGCGGCGAGCAGGTTTGCCCGGGAGACGTCAGAGACATGTACGTAGTCCCTTGTCTGTTCTCCGTCTCCGAATATGAGGCAGGGTTTTCCGCTGAGTATGTTCTCGCAGAAAATCCCTATCACTCCGGCTTCTCCCTCGGGGTTCTGCCTTTCTCCGTACACGTTTGCGTATCTTAGGATCACGTGTCCGAAACCGTGGTTTTTCGAATGGTACCTTACGTAATTTTCCGTGGCGAGTTTCGAGATGCCGTAGGGGGAGAGGGGAAGGGCAGGGGTTGACTCGTCTGCGGGAAGTTTTTCCGGTTCTCCGTAAAGGGCTCCTCCGGTGGATGAGAAGATAAACTTCTCGGTTTTGTGTTCCGCGCAGAGTCTTAGAACGTTAAGGGAACCGCCTATGTTTATTTCAGCGTCAAGAGAAGGATCTTCAACAGAATCTCTTACGTTTATCTGCGCCGCGTGGTGATTTACGATTTCGGGGCGGAACTGGCGAAACGCCTTTTCGAGTGCGGCTGAACCCCTTACGTCGCACTCAATGAATTCAGCTTCGGACGGGATATTGTCCTCAGACCCCGTAGAGAGGTTGTCTATCACGAGAACCTCATGCCCCTCGGAAATATACGCTTCGCATACCCAGGAGCCTATGAATCCCGCTCCGCCTGTGACTATTATTCTCACTTTTTCTCCTTCTGGATGCGGTGAAATAATAGGTTTCTTCTAGGATTTTGTCAAAGAACGGGGGCACGCAAATATGTTGCGTTCAAAGTTTCCTTTGCCGGTTCTTGCGACCGATAAGATTAAACCAAACCTTTTCGGGGAAACACGAAGATTTAAACTCTTACCTTCTCACGTGACCTTGCCGCTTTCCAAGACTTTAAAGCGGGAAGGTTTCGGGATTCGCTTGCGCGGAGTTTTTGCCCGAGACATCCGCGGTACATTAAACTCCCGAATGATTTTCGCTTAAATCGTTCAGCAGACAAAGAAGCGGGCATGAAGGTTTTGGTTTGAACCTCATGCCCGCTTCTTTTGTACCTAGTCGTTTCGTGGTATTTCGACCATAGCAGATTGCTTAGTCGTCTTGCGTGGGCGAGACGAAGCCATCATTATCAAAAACGGAGTAACATGCTCTCAGTTCGTTGCCGCCATCCTGTGTAAGATATTTTTGCAGCCCCGCGTGGACCATGGCTGGATCCTCTCCATTCGTCGTCGATTCTTCACCATCTACCGTCGTCGTCATTCCGCCACAGTCTTCTTTATCTGACATGCTCCTTGGTACCAGCACGTACGGACATAAAACCACGTGGTTGTCGTAGCGATAAAGGTGGCCGACCCAGTAACCGGCGAATATTGTTTCTCCTCCGGCAATGTCACTATCGGTTGTTGAAGCGAGATAATATGACCCAGGATGAACATAGTTTCCCTGGTCGTCATCAGATTGAGATGCGTAAGCGGTTACAATAGTCTTATCACCCATATCATCAATGAGCTTTATTCCCACATGTCCGAATTCCGCACCGAACTGGCCACTCCCACCAACCATCGTGACGTCAAGTTTTCCGGTAGACTCATCTCCTTCCAGAAACACGTTAGTGTCTTCAAAGCTACAGACCGTGTCACCATTATCGTCAACACTCGTAAAAAACCCTCTCATCTCCATCGCTTCCGGTGCCGCTTCATCATCGTCTTCCCAAAACTCAAGGTCACAGGATGAAAGTGCGAGCAATCCGGTAAGGCAGAACGCCACCGAAAGAGCAAGTATTCCGAAACTGCGTAACCCTCTGATACGGCGCCACGCGGGATTATTATAAAATTTCTCCATCTCTTAAAACCTCCTTTATTTATAATGTTTTAAAGATTCTGACATGACCAGATTTCCTCTCTCCCAGTATCAAAGAATCCAGTCCCCCAACTTACTTTTCAATTTAATAACAATCCTTCGTTGTTGTCAAGAATATTGGTAATCTGATTTGAAAATAATTTCAAGATGATAGGGAGCGATCCGTCCTAATAAAGTTCTGCCGGACCGGGGAAAACCCTTTTGAAGTGGAGTAGGGTTTTTAACCGCGTTTTATTCCCCATGAATTTGAGGTAAAAAGGGGTGTCAGCCTAGAGGGGAGCGCTTCGGTTTATCCGGTTTTTAAGTTATACTCCCCTCGAAACCGGTTTTTCTCCGTCAGAATAAAGATGTCTCATCGTTTCGGAGTACCTGTGGCTTTCGGTCAGCAAGCCAGATCAAAATAACCGGGTTTAATTCGCTATGCTTCTCGCAATTGACGTCGGCAACACCAGCATAATGGTCGGAATATTTTCCGGAGAGGATCTTGTACACAGTTTCAGGGTCGATACTGACAGAACCAAAAGCCCTGACGATTACGGAATTATCCTCTTCGGGAAGATGGACGAGAATGATATATCTCCCTCTTCGTTCAGCGGCGCCATACTCTCCTGCGTGGTTACCGAAATGCAGGAGGGGGTGGCGAAATTGGTAGAGAAATACTTTGGTCATCCGCCCATAATCGTGGGTCCCGAGACAAGAACGGGCATGCCGATTCGGATTTATAATCCTGAAGAACTCGGGGCCGACAGGATAGCAAACGCCGTTGCTGCTTATGACAGGTTCGGCGGAAGTGTGATAGTGGTTGATCTCGGGACAGCAACCACTTTTGACTGCGTTTCCGAAAAAGGAGAATATCTGGGTGGAGCGATAGTTCCCGGGATCGAGCTTTCTACAGTTGCGCTTTACCACGGAACATCCAAGCTTCCAAAGGTAGAACCCGAGAAACCCGAACAGGTAATCGGCAAAGACACCGTTGAATGCATACAGTCGGGACTGTTCTACGGTTACGCCTCAATGATTGACGGGCTCTGCGCAAAACTCAAAGAGGAGATGGGATCTTCTCCGGAGGTTGTAATCACCGGGGGGTTCGCTGACGCGGTGAGCGAGGAGTGCGCCTGTGCGACGCGGGTTGACAAGAATCTTGCTCTTCACGGCCTGAGATTGCTCTATGAACTCAACTCGCAGATACTCTGTTAGGAAAATCGTTTCGGAAACCACATGTTTCGTACTTTCCCTTGAACTCGCAGACGGTCATCGCCACTGGGTTTTTCCAAACGCAGAGTGGGTGGACAAAAGGCAGAAGGCTGTCGGGATTGAGCTTGAGGAAAATGACCTGTGGGCTTTTCTCCGCGGGCAGTCCCACTCGGCAAAAACCGATTTTTCCGTTTCGGGAAGGTACGTTTCGGGATATGAAGGTCCCGCAAAGCTCTCTTTTCGTCTTGACGACTCACCGCTTCTTAAGGGCAATTACGTTTTGCTCTCTCCAAGCTGGGGACGTCACCTAAGAAGAAAGATGTGGCTTCTGATTCCCGCTTCGGGGAGGGAGCGCGGTCGGAAGTAACGGGCTATTTTAAGCCGAGGTCGGTGGATATTCGCGTATGCTCGGTTTTTCCCGGAGGGGGAATTTCGACCCGCTTTCGAGATTCTTCGGGTCTTGGATCATAAAAAATCTCTTTTGCGTTTGCTAAAAACAGTTCTTTCCATAAAGCGTATCCCTTCCTGTTCATATGAAGACCGTCTTCGGTGAACAGCTCCTCTCTTATCTCTCCATTCCCATTTAGCATGTAGTCGTAGACATTGAGGTAAAAAGCGTTGGGTTCTCTTGACAGGAACTGTCTTACGAGATCGTTTGATGCCTCCATTCTGTCAAGAAAATGGAACCTTACGGGACTGGGTTTTATGGAAACGAAAGTTATTTTGGTGTGGGGATAGGACTCTCTGAAACGGTGGTAGAAATCCACGAAGAAATTCAGTACCTGCTTTGGCAGGCAGCCGTCCCCGATATCGTTATCGCCCGCGTAGAAAACCAGGGATTTAACGTCATTCGGCTTTATCAGCCGTTCGAAATAATGCAGGCAGTAAGTGATCCTGGCGCCGCCAAAACCCAGGTTCACGATGTTATATTCGGGAAAATCCCTTGCCATGCCCCTCCAGAGGCGAAAACTTGAGCTGCCGTAAAACACCGTTGCGTCATTCCTTTTTCCCACGTGACGTCTTTCAAGAATCCTTACGTCCTGCTCAAACAGGTTCTTATCGATTACAAGGAACTCTTTTTCGACCTGCTCAAAGGTTTTTAAGTTGATCTTGGTGGATTCCACCCGCCTTGCAAGTCCAGCTGCCTCTTCCACGTATGTTCTGTACTCGTTTCCGTATTCCTTAACGAACTCAAAGAGCCTGTCTTTGTTCTCCTCGGGATTTTTTATATGATCGGATATTCTGAAGGGCTTTTTTATTACCAGGGAAAACACGTTCTGGTTTATTCTCTTGTCGAAGTTTGCAACCGCCACGGGAACTATATAAGGTTCAGGCTCAATTGAGGTGGCCAGAAAAAAAGCGCCAAGCTTGAACGGACCGGGTGATTCCTCAGTTGTCATGCTGGTTCCCTCCGGACTTATTACTATGTTAAATCCTTTTTCCAGATATTCACTGGCTGTTTCGTAGAACTTTTTCCTCCACGCTTTTCTCTGCTCGGGAGTTTGCTTGGTAGTGTCGGATTCGTCGGAGTAAACGTTAATGTGTCCGAGCCTTTGGTAGTAGTATTCGTGTCCGTATTCTTCCGCCCTTGGCACTCGGACAACCCGGATCCCGGCTTCGCCGTACTTGGCGTAAAGAACCATCGAGCTTATGAAGTGAGAATCGAGCGTAATCTGAAAATGATTGGGAAGGGTGTTGTAGGGATGATTTAGCAGATGATTGTATATGAATATGTGTCCCGGCTTGTCGGGCAGATTCTCCCAGCCTTCGATTACGTAAGGAGTGCTTTTGAAAACGCCCATGAACTGCTTGGCCGCCATGGTTCTTATTTCGCTTGGAGAAAGTGACTTGGGCGCGGCGGTCACGGACTGATAGACGTTTTTTAGCCCCTCGAAAAAGTTGTATTCCTTGTAGATTTTTCCGAGGATATCAAGACTGAGACGGGAGAGTTCCCTCTCAAGACTCTCGCCCTCTTTTTCCAGTCTGAACAGAAGCCGAAAAGCGTCATCGAGTGTCAGCGGGCTGTTTAGCAGATGAGGTAGCTTATGAATGGGAGAGGTTACGCTTAGCTGCATGGCGTTTTGCCCGATAAGATTGCTTATGGCCAGTATTTCGCGTTCGTATCTTTGCGATATGAGTCCCGCGCGAGCGTTTCGAAGCCGGATCGACACCAGCCACAGAAGTCTTCTGGCTAGAGCTAGGGCCATGGATGGATCCTGATTCAGGATTTTATGAAGATTGCGGGCGCTTATGTGATAGATAACCGAATTTCTGCTCGCAACAGCCGTAACGTCGTTTGGCCCGGCGGGAGCGGCGCCCATCCAGCCGACCAGGTATCCGGGAAGGTTAATCAGGTGAAGCGCCGCGGATTCCTCAACTCCGCCCTGCGAACCGTCGGGTGAGAAGCATAGTACGGCCTTTCCGTAAGCCAGTATGTCTATTCCTTTTGAAATATCTTCCTGATTAAATATGGGTTCATTGTTCAGATAGTATTTTTTCTGGGTCGCTTTTGCCAGTTGACGCAACATTCTGTCGGGAAAAACCTCGAAAAAAGGGGATTGTCTCAGAAGCGCAAGCGGGTTAGGCACGGATATGTATCTTCCTTCCTGGGAGAAACCGCCCGTTTTCCCCGCCTCCATGTCCCAGTTGACGTTATTGTATTCAGCAAGCTCAGCTCGAACATGCTTTAGAAGGTTTATGCTTTTGCTGAGAACGAACAGAAAAAATTCACGTCCAAGAAGAGGTTCCTGATCGAAGAACTTCTCGAGATTCTGGTGACTCCACTTCAGCAGGACGCATGGCTTTTCGCATACAATCGTCGTGTAGTAACGTTTGGGAGAGCGAAAGCCAGACCAGCCTAGGGGAGTGAACTTTTCGCTGCTTTTGCCCACTGAGAATTCATCGGTTCTGTCCTCGACGCTGATTGAGAAATTCACCAGGCCTTCAACGAGGAAATAAAAAGAATGGCTCGGTTCAAACTGTTTAGTGAGAACATAGCGTTCGGGCACTTCTATCAGTTCGCCGATTTTAAGCAGGAAATCGGTCTTGTCTTTCTCGAAATTCGAAACAAACGGAAGCTCGTTGAATATCTCTCTTTTTTCCCACATAAAAATAAATCATACCTTTTTTGTCGCCATAATATACTTTGACGTCTGAAGGGAGGTAACTGCTTGTGTAGAATGAGGAATTTTTCGCAATTTCGTTAAAAATAATTTACGCTGTTTACGGAATTTACGGACCACTTTTTCCAAGGAGACCCAAATGATAAAACATATAGTAATGTGGAAACTAAAGGATTCACACGAAGGGATGAGCAAGGATGAATGTATAGCCAAGATCAAGCAGGACCTTGAGGGACTCAAAAGCGCCATTCCGGAGATAAAGACAATGGAGCTTGGCAAGAATTTTAATGAACTTCCCGTAACGTACGATGTCGCCCTTTATTCCGAGTTTGAATCAATGGAAGATCTCGAAATCTACCAGAAACACCCCGAGCACGTGAAAGTCGCGCAGTTCATCCGGCAGATAAGAACGGATGTGGCTCTTGCCGACTACGAAACGTAAATTTTTTCAGCTTCTGCTCAAACAGAATTTTTCGGCTTATTGTTGTGATGATGAGTCCATTGTTGACTCAACCAGCAGTTTCAATCCGAAAATCTGCAGACAGCCGCCGCCAGTGTTTTCTTAGCTGTTTTTTATGAGTGTTGTCTGCGGGCAGGTTATCAAGAGATTTTGGCCAGAGAGAGCGTGCTTTATCAAGCGTGTCGTCAAGCTGCGGTTTAATAGCTTTCCATGGAATGTCGGCTTTATCCGCCCAGGTTTTAAAATGGCTGAAAGTGACTTTGTACCAATCTTTGTTTTTGCCTAAGTTCAACGCATATTCCCTTTCATCACCCATATAAACGCGGGTGATCACGATATCGTAAGCGGGGGAAAGCTCAGGTGTGACCGTATCGGGATAGATCAGAGACCAGTTCTTTAAATGTGCGTCACCGTTGGCCAAAAGAATATTAACCAGCAATCGTCGGGCGAATTGCTGGGCGTTTCTAAGGCTGTTGCCGGTGTACTGATAAATAATCTTTCCTATCTGCTCATAGTTCGGACCGTCATACTTTTGCTGTGGGTACTTCGCCAGAACCTGAGCGAAGTCCTCTGCGTGAATGCGTTTCTCACCTGCTCGGTCAAATCGCCTTATGGCAAATGCGAATTTTTCCTCAGGCAGGTTGATGACGGGAAGTTTATCTAGGGCATTCATTTCAACCAGCCGGATATCCGGTATATCAACGCCCGCTGTCTGTGCAAGCCGCATGGCGGTGAACTCGTTTAAGGGAACAAGTTTGTGTCTAGTGGACGGGGTCTTGATGATCCAGTTCCCAAGATCTCCGGATTCAGCAACCCGATAGCGTCCATCCTGTTCGCGCATCGAGAATTTCATCTGTACGCCGGCCAGAGAAAAATGTTTTGCACCACTCCGTATGTTGGCTTTGATAGCTTTTGCTCTGGTTGCCAATGCGTAGTCGGGAACGTCATCGGGTTCTGCGACAGTGACGATCAGAGCCCCGGGCAAATCCTCTCCAAGACGGGCGAGCAACTCGAATTCGTTGTCAATATGGATTTTTAGACTTTGCGCCAGCAACTCTCTTAATACTCCTTCGGGCAACAGATTGGACAACACCGGATGCAGCCTCTGTCTCTTTAACCAAGGCTTTGCAAGCAGGTTTTTTACGTTAGGAAAATCCGGATGCGTTGTCAGAGTAAAGGTTGGTCGCGAACTGCTCCCTGTAAACTCGGGCGTGAACGTAAGGACGTTTCGGCCATCTTTGTAGCCCGTCAGGTATCCGACTTTCATGCCGTGCAGGATGAGTTCTAAAACACTGACTTCTTCTGCGCCGCTCACGATCACTCCTCCAGCAGCCCTTTCCAAGGGTTATCAGAAACCGTTTCGTTTTCCACTGTAAGGCTGAAATCAAATTCAGCGCCCGAACCTATATGGGTTTTTCCTTCCAGTATGTCGCGAACCAAGCGCAGTTTTTCCTGCGGGACGAGTACAACTTCCATCCTAAGCCCCTTGGCAACAAGCTCAAGAGTGTCTAAGCGTGGGTTTCCTCTGGATTCCAGCCGCTGGTACTGCTGTCTTGACATGCCGACGCGCAACATCATATCTTTTTGTTTTAGGGCGAGTTCTTTTCGGCGGCTTTTAATCTGATCACGTATTCTGCTCATTTCAGTCTTTTCTCCAAGCTAATATTGTAAACAAATAAGATGCTCTTAAAAATTATAACAATATATTAGCTTCTTTTTAATTAATTGCAATAGATAAATTGTTTTTATCTCTAAAGGAGCCATATATATTGTATTTCTGCTTAGAAAGCAACTCTGCCAGTCAAAATCTGCGCATATCTTTCTTTTAGAGAGACATGCGGTGCTCTGAATAAAAATCTTGAAATGGCTTAGTAGAGAAGATTTGGAAAGTATTAATCTATTTTGGATATAAGGACATTTACCTTACTAAGACGGCCTTAGGAGACTCTGCGTCTTGCAGTCGAATAAGGCGATATGTCAAGCGTGGATATCCTGCTATCTGCGTACATGTGGTAACCGAGCGTAGCTATCATGGCCGCGTTATCGGTGCAAAGGGCAGGCGAGGGCATGAAAACGTTTATCCCCTCGCTTCTGATTCTCTCTTCGCTGAGCTGCCTCAGCCTTGAATTGCAGGCCACACCGCCGGCTAAGACTACGCTTCCCACTCCGTTTTTCCTCGCGGCGTTAAGAGTTTTGTCAACAAGGGTTTCCACTATGGCTTCCTGAAACCCTGCGCACACGTCACAGAGATTTTTTTCGCTTTCAACGGGATTTTTCTTTATGTGGTTAAGAAGTGCTGTTTTAAGTCCGCTGAAGCTGAAATCAAAGGACTCATTGTTAAAAGGTCTGGGGAAACTAATCGCGTCGGGATTGCCGTTTTTTGAAAGCCTGTCTATTTCAACTCCTCCGGGATATCCTAGCCCGAGGGCTTTTGCTCCCTTGTCAAAAGCCTCCCCCGCGGCGTCGTCCCTCGTGCTTCCAAGCAGTTCGAAATCCAGAAATCCCCTTACCATATAAAGGTTAGTGTGCCCTCCGGAAACTATGAGAGCGACAAACGGGAAATCAATTTCGTTTTCAAGATGCGCTACGGCTATGTGCGCTTCCAGGTGGTTTACTCCCACAAGGGGCTTTCCGTGGGAAAACGTAAGCGCCTTGGCAGTTGAGATTCCGACCATAAGCGAGCCTATGAGCCCTGGTCCCTGGGTTACCGCTATGGCGTCCATTTCCCCGGTGGAAACTCCAGCGGTCCCGAGAGCCTGATCAATTACCTGGAGGATTATTTCCGTGTGCATGCGCGACGCTATCTCCGGGACGACTCCGCCGAATGCGTTATGAACGTCAATCTGCGAGGAAACCACGTTTGAGAGCATCTGGTTTCCGTCTTTGACCACCGCCGCGGAAGTTTCATCGCATGATGTTTCAATACCAAGAATAAGAGAAGACATGGAATGGACCTTTTATTGCAAGAGAATAGGCAAGAATTTTACTTAAGCACTCGATATTAGTAAACTGCTTGTTAAATAGTAACTTCTGGTCCTATCTAATATTTGGGGAATTATAGCGATAACTAGACAAACTCACAAAAAACTTGCCTGAAACCTTCATAGGTGGGAAAGAGAAAAACAAGCATGAAGACAAGCGTAGTCATACAAGAGGGCCTTCGAGAAAAACTGTGATTGTGGGAATGAAAGCCCGAGAAGCAAACAAAGTCTTTGCCAAGCCCGTTCCTGAAAGAAGCAAGGAAGAAATACACGGACTTATCGGTGAGAATGTATCTCCCGAGGCGAAGGTTTATACTGACGATCACAGAAGCTATATTGGGCTTCCTTGTAAAGAACTTATAGGAGTTAGTTAAATGCCTCCCCGTCGTCTAGAAGCATCTGTCGTTCATTCTATTTGCACTCAACTGGAAAACCTACGATGGGTAGTAGATGAAAAAGACTCTAACAATAATGTTACACAACAACGTCCTAAAACCGATGCGGAAAAGCGCAAGTTAAGAAAAGCAAATGGCAATCTAAAATTCCCTGATTTCGTTCTTTACGAACAAGGGAGCATCCGACCTGTTGCCATCATTGAAGCAAAGCGTCCGGGTGAATCCTTAGAAAAGGCTTTGGACCAAGCTGAAAACCGATATGCTAAACTGCTTGAAGCCCCCCTCGTATTTGCTTATAACGATACTTTTGTCGAAACACGGTATCTACACAATGGACGTCCTCTTAAGATTGATGGGGAGGACATCAGGCAATTTGTTGACCATCATACCTCCTTGCGTTTTGTCAATGAGGGTCCTGAAATTTTATCAGCCCCTGGATATGTTCAAGTATCAAGAGAAGAATTGATACGTATTTTTAAGCGTCAAGCCAATTATTTGCGTGAGGCTGGTTTGCAAGCCGGACTAGAACGCTTTGGAGCATTCTCGGATGTGTTGTTTCTGAAATTGATGGATGAGTTGTCGCAAATCCGAGAGCATGCTGGCGAGCCACCGGCGATCCCTAAACATCTTCGATGGTCTGAATTTCAAGAAAAGAGGCCAGACGAACGTCTTGAATACGTGCGTGATGTCGTATGGCGTGATATGAATGAACGTTATGGAGACATATTTGGTCACGCTTTTCCAATAAAATCTCCCCAGATTTTTGATGACATAGTACGGGATTTGTCGTCCCTCAACTTTACTGGAACCGATGTTGATGTTAAGGGTGATGCCTTTGAATACTTTTTGAAGAATGCTTATCAAGGAATCAGCATAAAGGATTTGGGAGAATATTTTACGCCTAGAAATATAGTACGAACCATGGTCAGCATGGTCAATCCCAAAATAGGAGAGAAAGTATATGACCCGTTCTGCGGAACTGGCGGCTTTCTGATTGAAGCTTTTCGTTATATTCAACTCCGCACCAAATTAACCTCCGACATATCTGAGATCCTGCGTAGAGACACGATTTACGGCTCGGAACTAACCGAGACGGCACGCGTTGCTCGCATGAACATGATTTTATATGGAGATGGTCATAGCAACGTTATACAGCAAGATAGTTTTCTCAATTCAAAGATGGGAGAATTTGATGTAGTTTTAACTAATCCCCCTTATTCACAGCCAACTCGGCATGGCAATCTCTATGATATTCCTTCCGAAAACGGCGATGCTATAGCCATACAGCATTGTATGAAAGCTCTTGCACCTGGAGGCCGTGCGGCCATTCTTGTCAAAGAAGATTTTTTGACTAAGGATGGAGATATAGGAAAAGTTCGAGAAATGGTACTTAATTCTGCAAAAAACTTCAGTATTGTTTCTCTACCTCGCAGGTTGTTTGAACCTTATACACCAACAAAAACGAGTATCATTTATCTTGAGAAACCAGGAGTAAGAAATTCAACTTTCTTCTTTGTTGTACGTGATGTTGGGCATACATTCGGGGCACGCAAAAAATCCACAGCGAAAAACGATTTACCAGAAATTCTCAGTGCCTTCAATGAAAACGATGAACCAAAAAAATTACAAATTGATCACGCTATTATTGAAAATGATCTTATCAAGGAAACGAGTCATTCACTTTGGATATATGATTATATAGAAGTAACTCCATCGAGCACAATACCTCTCGAACCTCTAGGGAAACATATCGAGGAAAGTGGTGAACGCTTTAAGCCTTCCGAATATCCAGATGAAAATTTTCGTATTCTCGGAGTTAATAACAAAGTCGGTGTGTTTTTTAATGAAGAGAAACTAGGAGACAAAATCAAACAAACCTATATCAGGGTTAAAACAGGGGATCTGGTGTATAATCCTCACCGTGTGAATGTTGGTTCTCTTGGACTAGTTCCAGAAGATCTAAGTGGTGGCATAATAAGCGGAATTTATGTTGTGTTTCGTTCTAAAAACCCCAAAAAACTACCTCCTGAATACCTGTTTCGCCTTCTTAAGACAAACACTTATCTTCATATTATTAGGGCATACGATACAAAACATGGAGCTGTTAGAGCAAATTTGAATTGGGAACAACTCTGTCGTATTAAAATCCCAACTCCTAACGAAAAACAAATGGCTCGATTTTCTGAACAGCAACTTAAATATGATGAATTGCAAGAAAAAATACGTCTTGCGGAAAAAGAACTTAGCCAGTTTTTGGAGTTGAGTTAAAGATGGAAAAGGGAGATAAAAAGAAACTCGGTAGGCTAAGTAAGCAACAAACCAAGAAATCCCGAGGGCGACCAGAGACTCGGAAGATAGAGCGGATAAACACAACGCCAGAGGAACTGGCACGGGCAATATTCCGCAATGCGGACAGGGAAATGCAATCCTCAAGAAAAATCAAGTTTAAGAAATAGAGTTTGTCTAGTTATCGCTATAATTCCCAATATTTGCGTGCAACAGCATTGCGGCTAATAGCCGTTGGGTTTGTGCGTATTTTCTACTGGAGGGCTTATTACACAGAGAATTCTCAAAGTACTGCTTCCGTGTTTTTTTATTCTTCTTTTACCCGGCTGCGGTGGCGGGGAGGTTCCTGCGGAACCGGAATCACAGGAGATTCCCGCGGAACCGATACCCAAGGAAACTCCTCCAGAACCTTCCACTGAAGCACCGCCGCCGCCTCCTTGCCCTTCGCTTGCGCTTGTTCCGCAAACCCTTACGGATTCGGGGTCCCGGTCATATCAGATATCCCTTCCCCAGGGGTTTTCCATCTCGTTTTATTCAGACCAGGTGCCGGGCGCCCGTTCACTTGCCCTTGGGGCCGAGGGTACTTTGTTTGTGGGTACAAGAGGTAGTACCGTATATGCCCTTAGAGATACGGACAGCGATAATTTCGCTGAAACCGTGGACATAATCGCAAGTGATCTTGATGTTCCAAACGGCGTGGCGTTTCGCGACGGATATCTTTATGTCGCCGAACGCCACAGGATTATCCGCTATGATGAGATTGAGAGTCGGCTTTCGTCCCCTCCTGCCCCCGCGGTCGTAATTGACATGCTTCCGGGGGGTGCTTCGCACTGGTGGAAATTCCTGCGGTTCGGACCGGACGGAAAGCTCTACGTTCCTGTCGGAGCGCCGTGCAATGTCTGCAAAAGAAATGACGAACGGTACGCTGCGATCCTGAGAGCAGACCCCGACGGGTCGAATCTAGAGGTTTTCGCGCACGGAGTGCGAAACACCGTGGGGTTTGACTGGCATCCGGGGTCGGGTGAACTCTGGTTTACAGACAACGGAAGAGACAACATCAGTAGCGACCCGCAAATTAATGATAACAGTCCTCCTGACGAACTTAACCGCGCGGGCAGCGCGGGACTTAATTTCGGTTTTCCATATTGCCATGGAACGGATGTTTCAGATCCAGACTTCGGTTCAATGCGCGCCTGCAGCGAATTTACTCCTCCCGAACTGGAACTTCCCGCCCATGTCGCGGCTTTAGGGATGCGGTTTTATACGGGTTCAATGTTTCCCGCGCCTTACAAAAACAGCATTTTCATTGCCGAGCATGGTTCGTGGAACAGGAGCACACCCATAGGATACAGGGTAACATTGGCGTGTTTCAGGCCGGGGGAAGAGGTTTCCTACCAAGTGTTCGCGCAAGGATGGCTTAAAAGTGACGGAACCGCGTGGGGAAGGCCAGTTGACGTTCTCGTCGCCCCCGACGGGGCGTTGCTCGTATCCGATGACCGCAGGGGTGCTATTTACAGGATTTCCCGCTGACATTGCCACTGCGTTGCCGTTGCCTTCTTGTTACCAAATTATTTGTAAAGGGGTCTATAATCCCCTAAACTAATAATGTCCGAAGCGTTTTCGTTAAGAGGTCCGCTGCTTATGAGTTCTTCTGAGAAAAAAGAGAAAATACCCACCGAATCCGTAATAACGAGAGACCCTTTTCCGAACTCGAAAAAGATATACGTTGACGGGAAAATCCACGACATAAAAGTGGCCATGAGAGAGGTTGAAACCGATGATCTTCTCTCGGATGCCCCCGGCGCGGAAAAGTTCAGCATAACCCTTTACGACACAAGCGGTCCCTATACCGACCCCGAGGCTGATATTGACGTTCACAAGGGTCTGCCGCCACTTCGCGAAAAGTGGATAAGGGAGCGGGAAGATATCTTGGAACTGCCCGATTTTTCCTCGGAATTCGCTAGAAAAAGGCTTGAAAGAGCAAACGGGATAACTTTTGGAAACATAAGAAAACCCCTTTGTGCCGCGCCCTCGCGAAACGTAACTCAGATGCACTACGCGAAAAAGGGAATCATAACGCCCGAGATGGAGTATATAGCCATAAGGGAAAACCAGAGAATCGACGAACTCAGGGAAAATTACGGGCAGCTTGGGGCTTACCACGAGGGAGTCGATTTCGATGCCCGCATTCAGACCGGCCACATCACCCCCGAGTTCGTAAGGGAAGAAGTTGCCGCGGGGCGCGCCATAATTCCGAACAACATAAACCATCCCGAGAGCGAGCCCATGATAATTGGACGGAACTTCCTCGTCAAAATAAACGCGAACATCGGAAACTCCGCCGTTACTTCAAGCATTGAGGAAGAAGTTGAAAAAGCGGTCTGGGCGTGCAGGTGGGGAACAGACACCATAATGGATCTATCGACCGGAGACAACATCCACGAAACCAGGGAGTGGATAATAAGGAATTGCCCGGTTCCGGTAGGAACCGTTCCCATATACCAAGCCCTTGAAAAAGTTAAGGGAAAGCCTGAGGAACTTACCTGGGAGATTTACAGGGATACCCTTATAGAGCAGGCGGAGCAGGGGGTTGACTACTTCACCATACACGCGGGAGTTCTCCTTCGCTACATTCCGCTTACAGCAGACAGGGTTACCGGGATAGTTTCAAGGGGCGGGTCGATAATGGCCAAGTGGTGTCTCTCACATCACAAGGAGAGTTTTCTCTACACGGAATTCGAGGAGATCTGCGAGATAATGAAGGCTTACGACATAGCGTTTTCTCTGGGCGACGGCCTCCGGCCGGGTTCGATAGCTGATGCGAACGACGCCGCGCAGTTTGCTGAGCTTGATGCCCTTGGGGAACTTACGCAGATAGCCTGGAAGCACGATGTTCAGGTCATGATAGAAGGTCCGGGACACATCCCGATGCAGATGATAAGGGAGAATGTGACCAAGCAGCTTGAGATATGCGGAGAAGCTCCTTTTTACACTCTGGGTCCTCTTACGACCGACATAGCGCCCGGTTACGACCACATAACTTCCGCCATAGGAGCGGCGATGATAGGTTGGTACGGAACTGCGATGCTCTGTTACGTTACCCCGAAGGAGCATCTCGGTCTTCCCAACAAAAAGGACGTAAAGGACGGGGTTATAACCTACAAGATCGCTGCGCACGCGGCGGATCTTGCGAAGGGTCACCCAACCGCGCAGCTTCGCGACAACGTGCTCAGCAAAGCTAGGTTTGAATTCCGGTGGAATGATCAGTTCAATCTCTCTCTTGACCCGGATACGGCGCGGGGGTTTCATGACGAGACTCTCCCTGCAGAAGGAGCCAAGGTCGCGCATTTCTGCTCCATGTGCGGTCCGAAATTCTGCTCGATGAAAATCACGCAGGATATAAGGGATTACGCAAGAGAGCAAGGTCTTTCAGAGATGGACGCCGTTCAGAAGGGACTTGATTCCAAGGCGAGGGAATTTGTGGAGAAGGGGAAAGAGATATATATTGAGCGTCCAGATTAGATAATTTTTTTTAGATTTCCTTCTGGTTTTAAGTGCCAAAATTATATATGTTCGGATTTTTCTCCTTTAACTGTACGCTGTAGTCCCTCAGGGGTAACACTTCCTGGATCAACTCGGTCCTCACGAACCCTAGGAGCTGGAGATTGATACGCGCGCAGACGTTGGCCAACAGTTTCGTAAAAACCGGATACTAAATTTTCCAACTCATCTATAAAATTCTTTCGTTGCCCGAAACGTTTGGTCAACTGACGAATCATACAGATCTCAAATCTAACAACATGTCGGTCTTTGGTGTTCTCCCAAGCAATTTTTGAATTCTCTCTTAATTCCTTTAAAGTGTGTTGTGTGTGAGCTTTACGCCCGGGCCAATGTAGTTTTATGTGAATATCCGTTTCTGAGGATTTCTGTAGTTGTTGTAGCAACCAACGGAGACGGGAAGCAGTAGTTTTTCTGTTGCTGGGTGCCACTAGCATCATTGATGCACTGATAGTTCGTCTCTTTATGTCCACGACTACGTCAATTGATGCAGCGGCATTCTGTACTTCCAATTTAGCAGAGAGTGTATGGTTTTTGACAAGCTTGGCGATATCTTCCTTTACGCGAGTTGCTGGATCCAATGCGTGAGAACGTGACAACTTGACTTCGACTTTCACATTAACTTGTCGGCTCAACATTAGACTAATATCCCGAACCTCTTGATGCCAAGCGGCTACAACATCTTGTATTTCTTCGCTTCTTGCTTGGAGCGGAGCACCATCTGCAACTTTTTGCACAACATCGGTCCAAGCAGGGGGCATTCGGTCAAAGCTTTTTACTCCCGTACTTGAGTGTGTAAGAAACCGTACCATCTCGGTTAAGATGAAATGCTGATCTTCATCTTCAATGCTTTTGTTGGAGATCAGCAAGTCGGCTTGCGTGATTATATACATCCATGACCAATGATAGATCTCTACCCTTGAGCGAGTCTTCGTGGATAGCTTGATCGGGTGGTGATCGGGCCTTGATGTGAATTGGTTTGAGATAGTGATTACGGCATCAATATTGTGTTCTTTGGCAAGCTCCATGTAGTCAGAAATTTGCTCTTGATCCAACTTGGCGTTTCCGACCTTTGTTTCAATGAGAGCTCTCCATTCGCGCCTGCCTACTCTTAGAACAATCAGACCATCCGGCCGTTGAGTCTTTCCGTTGAATGTGACCTCAGTGTATGATTTGAGATTTGCGAGTTTTCCAACTTTTTGATTGACCGAGCCTAGCATTGATTGACCAAATTCACGGACATGGACTAAACATGATAAGAGAATTGCTGTACTGCGTCCTTCTTTTGAAGTATCTGCAAGAACTGGGAAAAGACGTGCCCTCTCGCCACGCTCAAGATATTCGGGGAAATTGCTCATGACTGGAAATGCTAGTTTACCGTATGCATATCTTTTCTTCAAAACGACCTGTAATAACTAGGGAATTATGTAACTCTGTCTAGGTTCTAAGGTAGTGCCCATATCTACAAAGCTAGATTCACAATCAGGTCAAGTGATTGCAGGAGTTCGTCAAGGTTGTCGCTTAATCTTGCGTTCAACATCCGAAATAGTCTTCTCCAGGTTCGCATAGCTACATTTACGCGGTGATAATTTCTTGAGAGAACTCAGGCGAATCGTTTTTTGGTCCGGGCATTTTTGGTCAAGTGTCTCCGTTGGAACGACGTAAAAATCCCATTTACTTGTATCAAGCGGGTGAAGAGGTTCTTTCCCTTTGAAAACGCAGAACACGTAGATATTAGCCCAACGCTTAACCCCTTCTCTGTACTCTCCAGTTTCAGCGTTCCAGCTTCGGTGAGGAGCGATCCCGAACTCGATAACAGAAGGTTTAGATTGCTCCCACGACTGCACATATGCGGAGCTCTTAACCTCAATTGAGGTACCGGATGCCATGCGGATATCAAACTCATCCCACTCTCTCCTTGGTTTTTTGTGTAGACCTAGTGCTGTAGCAATAAGAAATTCTGCCAGAATCCCGCGGGCGGTGTTATCCAAAAGTACGGAACCTGACCATTTCCAATACTCAACCAATAGTAGCGGTTTCGTTATTCCCGGCCCATGAAATGGTTCTTGGCCGTCTAGTAGTTTGACTTCGTGTTGGGACAAGCCGTTGCTCATGGATACATTATACACATGTTGCGACATCGAAAAACTAGATGCTAATACATATTGTGTATCAGTGAGGGATAGACTATTGCACGGGAAGTAGGCATTTCTTTATTGCCTGTCAGGGTGTTATTAAGTATATATTTCCAACCTTTTGCAGGCTTTTCCGTTCCATGCCCAAGCGAACTGACATAAAAACCATACTGATTATCGGCTCGGGTCCGATAGTGATAGGACAGGCCTGCGAATTTGATTATTCGGGTACCCAGGCGTGCAAGGTACTGAAAGAAGAAGGCTACAGGGTGGTTTTGGTAAACAGCAACCCGGCCACCATAATGACCGACCCTGACTTTGCCGACAGGACTTACGTGGAACCGCTCGTTCCCGAAATACTGGAAAAAATAATAGAGAAGGAAAAACCCGATGCTCTTCTGCCCACAATAGGCGGACAGACAGCTCTTAACCTTGCCGTTTCCCTTGCCGAATCAGGCGTGCTTGAACGCCACGGCGTGGAACTCATAGGCGCCAAACTCCCTGCGATAAAAAAAGCGGAAAACAGAGATCTTTTCAAAAAAGCTATAGCGGACATAGGTCTTGAGGTGCCGAGAAGCGGTATCGCACACAACATGAAAGAAGCCTGGGACGTTGTAGAAGAGATAGGGTTTCCGGTCATCATACGGCCTTCTTTTACCCTTGGAGGAACCGGTGGAAGCGTTGCCTACAACAAAGAGGAATACCAAGAATTCGCCAAAGCGGGAATCGAAAGTTCTCCGGCAAGCGAGATACTCGTAGAGGAATCCATAGTGGGATGGAAGGAATTTGAGTACGAAGTCATGCGGGACCATATGGATAACGTCGTCATAATCTGCTCCATAGAGAATTTCGACGCCATGGGTGTCCACACGGGAGACAGCATAACGGTTGCTCCCGCGCAGACTCTTACCGACAAGGAATACCAGAGGATGCGTGATGCATCCATAGCGATAATAAGGGAAATCGGCGTTGACACCGGAGGATCGAACATCCAGTTCGCCGTTAGTCCCGAAGACGGGCGGATGATGGTCATAGAGATGAATCCAAGGGTTTCGCGAAGCTCCGCGCTCGCTTCAAAGGCGACCGGGTTTCCTATAGCCAAGATAGCGGCTAAGCTCGCGGTCGGCTATTCGCTCGATGAGATCTCAAACGATATAACGAAATACACTCCCGCGTCTTTTGAACCGACGATAGATTACGTGGTGGTGAAAATACCCAGGTTTGCGTTTGAGAAATTTCCACAGACAACCCAGGCTCTCACTACTCAGATGAAATCCGTGGGAGAAGTAATGTCCATCGCAAGGACTTTCAAGGAGTCCCTGCACAAGGCAATAAGATCTCTTGAGATAGATTCTTACGGTTTTGAGAAGATGTCGGATGATCCGGAAGTGGTTAGGGAAGAACTCAGGGTTCCCTCCCCGCGGCGGCTCTGGTACATAGCCGACGCGTTTCGTCTGGGCATGGAGTTAGAGGAAATTTATTCAATCTCCCATGTAGACCCCTGGTTTCTTCAGAACATTAAGCAGCTCACCGATTTCGAATCGCATCTTGCGGAAAACGGGCTTCACCGTGAAACCATCCTTCGGGCCAAGCGCCACGGTTTTTCCGACATTGAGATCGCAAGGATCCTTTCCACGGAGGAAGAAGAAGTGAGAAATTTCCGTTTCCGTGAGGGAATTGAGGCTTCTTTTAAGATGGTTGATACCTGCGCCGCCGAGTTTGAAGCCTACACACCTTATCTCTATTCGACTTTCGAGAGCGAAAGCGAGGCGCTTCCCACCGACAGAAAGAAGGTGGTGATACTCGGCGGGGGACCGAACCGCATAGGCCAGGGCATAGAGTTTGACTACTGCTGCGTGCACGCGTCTTTTGCGCTTCGGGAAGAGGGGTACGAGGCTATCATGGTTAACTGCAACCCCGAGACCGTGAGCACGGATTACGATACCTCGGACCGCCTTTATTTCGAGCCGCTTACGCTTGAAGACACACTGGCTCTTATAAGAAGGGAAAATCCCTGGGGAGTTATAGTTCATCTGGGGGGCCAGACTCCCCTTCGTCTCGCCCTCGCGCTTGAAAGTGAGGGGGTGAGAATAATAGGCACTTCCCCCGAGAGCATTGATCTTGCCGAAGACAGAGACAGGTTCAGGAAGCTTGTCTCGGACCTGGGGCTCCTTCAGCCCCAAAGCGATACCGCGAGAAGCGAGGAGCAGGCCATTGGTATAGCCCGCGAAATAGGATATCCGGTCATGGTCCGCCCATCCTATGTTCTGGGCGGCCGCGCCATGGAAATAGTCTACGACGAGGAGTCTCTTCGGACCTACATACAGCAAGCGGCGAGCGTTTCCCCGAACCACCCGATACTGATAGACAAGTTCCTCAAGGACGCAAAGGAAGTTGACGTGGACGCGGTTTGTGACGGGAGGACGGTTGTCGTGGGCGGAGTGCTTGAGCACATCGAGGAAGCAGGGGTTCATTCGGGAGACAGTGCGGCGATCCTGCCCCCGTTCTCGATAGAACCCGAAATTGTTGAGGAAATAAAATCCCAGACGAAAACACTTGCGCTCTCTCTCGAGGTGAGAGGGCTTGTTAATATCCAGTTTGCCGTAAAGGACGGCGAGGTTTACATAATTGAGGTAAACCCAAGAGCCAGCCGCACAGTTCCTTTCGTGAGCAAGGCAATAGGGGTTCAGCTGGCCAAGATCGGGACCAAGGTGATGATCGGAAAATCTCTTGAAGAACTCGGGTACACAGAAGAAATCGTTCCGAAGCACTACTGCGTAAAGGAATCAGTCTTTCCTTTCGTCAAGTTTCCGGAAGTTGACACGATTCTGGGTCCGGAAATGAAATCTACAGGCGAGGTTATGGGGATTGCCCCCGACCTTGACCAGGCGTTCGCCAAATCTCAGCTCGCAGCTGGCAACAGCCTTCCGGAGGGCGGAGTGGCTTTCATCAGCGTAAAAGACGAGGATAAGTCAACCAAAATACTTGATATAGCTCGAAGGCTAAGTGATACCGGTTTTGATGTAATGGCTACCGGAGGCACATCGGAATTTCTTAATAAAAATGGTATATTTTCGCGAACGGTGAAAAAGGTTAAGCAAGGTCGGCCTCACATAGTTGATCATCTTAAAAACGGTGAGGTACAGTTGGTTATAAACACTACTTTCGGGAAAAAGGAGATTGAGCAGTCCTATTCGATAAGAAGGACCGCGCTTGTAAACAATGTTCCTTATTTCACGACTCTTGCCGGTGCGGTTGCCGGGGTTGGGGCGATTGAGGCTCTTGTGAGAAGCGGTCTGGAAGTAAAGGCCCTGCAAAGCTACTATTAACCCGGATGCGGGAACGATGATTAAGGTGCGTAGGAGATTTTAATGAGTACCCAAAGAGTTTTAATTACTCCCGGTGGGTGGAAAAAACTTCGGGACGAACTTCACAGGTTAAAGACCGTCGAGAGACAGGCAGTGATCAGGCTTATAGAGTACGCGAGATCTCTCGGGGATCTTTCCGAAAACGCCGAGTATGAAACCGCCAAGCAGAAACAGTCGTTTATAGAGGGCAAGATACTGGATATAGAGGGCAGACTGGGCCGCGCGGAAGTAATCGACCCCGAGAAAATCACTGCACGTGACAGGGTTGTTTTCGGCCTTATGGTTACCGTGGAGGATGTCGATTCCGGGGAGATAAAAAAATACAAGCTGGTGGGAGAAGACGAATCCGAACCTGAAGAAGGCTTTATATCCGTAACCTCTCCGGTCGGCAGCGCGCTTATCGGAAAGAGAGTTGATGACGAGATACAGGTCAGGGTTCCCGGAGGAATTAAGGAATTTCTGGTTATTAATATAGAATAATCCCTTGGTATGAGTGGGCCGGTTGACAATCTCAAGAAATTTATACTGTTTTCAATTGTCTTCCATGTTCTTATATCTTTTGCTTGGGGGAAGATTGTCGTGCAGAAAAGCCTTCCCGTATACGGCGATCACATAGAGGTCTCCCTTAGGCATTTTGAATTCAAAAAACCCGCACCCGCAAAAAAAGTTGTAAAGAAAAAGAAGGTTATCGAGAAAAAAAAAGAGAAGGTCGTAAAGAAAGTGGAAAAGCGGGATGATTCCCTGGCGCTTAAGAAGGAAGAAAAACCCGCTCAAGCCGAGGAGGAACAGGCTTACGCCACCGCGAGACCTTCTTACGGTTTTACTCCCAGACCCGGTTACCCGGCAGTTGCCATAAGACGTGGCTACGAGGGCAGTGTGCTGCTTAATGTGCATGTGCTTCCAAACGGGAAGCCTAAGGAAGTAACTATCTTCAAATCCTCTGGTCATAAGGTTCTTGATAAGGCTGCTTTGTCCGCAGTAAAAAGGTGGAAATTCGTTCCGGCACAAAGAGGCTTCAAGGCAGTCTCAAGCTGGGTAAAGGTTCCGATAGAGTTTCGACTGGAGGGAGGCTAGGGTGTAGGCCGGGAGTTTCCGAGATTTTCTTTTGGGGTCGAGGTCCTTTGCTTTTTTCATGAGAAATTATCTGGGCGTATTCGTTATATCTTTTTTGATCGTGTCGCTTGACCAGCTGACCAAGTGGCTTGTCAAGGCGCACGTGCCGTTTCTCTCGAGGATAAACGTGTTTTCCTGGCTTGATATAACGCATTTGCGAAATCCGGGAATCGCGTTTGGCATGTTAAGCAACATGTCCGAGAGTGTAAGATTTTACTTTTACGTTGCTGTCTTCGTTTTGGTGCTGGTCGTGATTTTCTTCTTTCTTCGCAGACTGGGCGAAGAGCAGAAGATCTTTCGGTATGCGCTGGCTTTTGTACTTGGGGGAGCGATTGGAAACTCCATAGACAGGTTTGCCTATGGGTACGTGACCGATTTTATCGCGGTCTACTGGCCGGGAAATCCCGGTCTGCTCTGGCCTCCTTTTAACGTGGCCGATTCCGCGATCACGGTTGGAGCGATTTCGATTCTGATTTTTGGAGCTTTGGGACGGAGCAAGGAGATATAGATGTTTACCGGGATAGTTGAAGATGTGGGAGCGGTCCAGGCGCTTGAGAAAAAAGACAAAGGGGTTCTTTTAAAAATCGGGGTTCGGAAAATTGACGCCGGGGAGCTGAGCCTTGGGGAGAGCGTGGCTGTAAACGGCGTATGTCTTACGGTGGTTTCGGCAGGAGACGGAGGTTTTTCCGTTGACGCGTCCCACGAAACCCTTTCCAGGACGAATCTTTCTCGACTTCGGGCGGGAAGCGGAGTAAATCTTGAGAGATCTCTTCGGGCCGGAGACAGGATGGGTGGGCATATGGTCACGGGTCACGTGGATGGAGTCGGGATCGTTCAGTCCATTGCTCCGGTCGGAGAATCCCGGGTTTTTTCTTTTTCGATTCCAGCCGCGCTTGCAAAATATGTGGTTGAGAAAGGGTCAGTCGCTGTTGACGGCGCAAGTCTCACCGTTAATTCGGTAAAGGGTGAGGAGTTTTCGGTAAACATAATTCCCTACACGCTTCGGGAAACGACGTTTTCTGAGTTTCGCCGGGGCCGGGAAGTCAACATAGAGTGCGATATAATAGGCAAGTACGTTGAGAAAATGCTCTCCGGCGCAGACGCCCCCTCCGAGGGTTCTCCTGTCGGAAGAAAACTGTAGAGTGATTTGAGCGAGAAACGACACATTTTCCTTGCGGGGTTTATGGGAGCGGGCAAAACCGGCGTCGGCGAGGAGCTTTCCCGAAAACTGCGAAGGGATTTCTATGATCTTGACGGTGAAGTGGAACGAGCCCAGGGACTTTCGGTAACCGAGATCTTCGAAGCAGGCGGAGAGGAGAGTTTCAGACAGAAAGAAACTGAGATGCTAGAGACTCTCTCCCAGAAGGTGTCCCCGGCCGTGATTTCAACGGGAGGCGGAGTGGTCCTGCGACAACAAAACCGCGACATAATGCATGCCTCAGGCGAGGTCTTTTATCTGAAGGCGGATATCGATACCCTTTGGAACAGGGTAAGGGGCGAGGAGGGAAGGCCTCTTCTTGACGTCAAGGACCCTCGCGCTGAGTTTCAGGAGCTTTTCATGAAAAGAAAAGGTATCTACGAACGTTTGCCGAACGCTGTTTCTACGGATGATGTGAGTATTTCCGAAGTTGCTGATAAAATAGTTGGGATGCTGAAATGAAGCTGGAGGCTTTAATTATGAAAAAACCTGTTTTCCTGTTTTTTGCTGCCTGTTTTTTGCTTGTTGGTTCTCTTTCATGTGCGAGAGTGGACGAAGACGATGAAACCTCTGGACTGTTGTCAAGTGAAAGTACCTCGGAAGTTTTATCTTCTTCAAACTCTGCGGGAATTTTCCCCTCCCTCGCGGGTCTTGTCGAAAAACAAAAACATTCTGTTGTGAACATAAGCACTACAAGTGTTGTAAAACGGGGACCTGTGTTCCCTGATTTCGGCGAAGGAGACGTTTTCGAGGATTTCTTCAAGAAATTTTTTCCAAATGACCGGGAGCGGGAATTCAGAAAAAAGGGCTTGGGCTCTGGGTTCATAGTCACCAAAGACGGCTACATAGTTACCAACAACCACGTGATCAGCAAAGCAGAAGATATACAGGTCGTTCTCTACGATGGGTCAAGATATACGGCCGAGATTGTCGGACAGGACGCAAAAACAGACCTCGCGGTCCTGAAAATAAAACCTGAAAAAAAGCTTAAGCCCGTCGTTTTCGGAGACTCTGGAAAACTGAGAATCGGTGACTGGGTTATGGCCATCGGAAATCCCTTCGGTCTTGGTTACACCGTCACAGTCGGAATAGTAAGCGCGAAAGGAAGATCTCTGGGTCTTGGGGCCTATGACGATTTCATTCAGACCGATGCATCCCTGAACCCCGGAAACAGCGGAGGTCCGCTTTTTAACCTGGGGGGAGAGGTGGTCGGGGTTAACACCGCAATAGCGGCTAGGGGGCAAGGAATAGGTTTTTCTATCCCCGCCAGCATGGCCAAGGGGGTAATATCCCAGCTCATGGAAAAAGGCAAAGTGGTGAGAGGATGGCTCGGAGTCATTATCCAACCCATAACGCAGGAGATTGCCGAGAGCATAGGTCATGAAGGTACTGACGGGGCCCTTATATCCGATATAAGCCCGGGAAGCCCCGCGGAAAAAGCTGGTCTGCGAAGAGGAGACGTGGTAGTGGAGTTTGACGGAAACCCTATAAAGGAGTTTACCTCTTTGTCAAAACTCGTGGGGATGAAAGCTCCCGGTACTTCCTTTAAAATCACCATCCTCCGCGATGGAAAGCGTGAGGATCTTTCCGTTGTTCTTGGCGAGATGCCGGATGATCAGACCGCTGCCGAGTCTCGGCAGGACGAGGATATTGAATTAAGTGATATTACCCCGGATATCGCATCGCGGTTTGGTGTTGAGGATAAAGCCGGAGTGCTGGTTACCAATGTAAGCCGTGGCAGCTCCGCCTGGGAAGCGGGATTTCGTCCCGGGGACTTGATACTTGAGGTTGACAAAAAACCCGTGACAAACCTTGGGGACTATAACAAGATCGTGGGCAGCCTGGAACCCGGGAAACAGTATCTTTTCTTGGTAAAAAAACGCAAAAACACCATTTACCTCGGCTACGCTGTCAAAAAGAAACAGTAGCGGCGAACATTTGGGATTGCGGTAACTACCCCTCGACCTTGGAGATGATTTCCTTTCGAAATTCCTCCGGCATCCGCACGGTTTTTCTCTCTTCGTAGTCAAAAAACACAAGCGAGGTTTTTACCCTGGCAATTTCTTTACCGCTTTTTTCGTTAATGAGCACGTAAATAAGCTCGAGGAAATGGTTGCCGTATTCACCGATTCCGATGCTTATTTTTATTACGTCTCCGTAAAACGCTTCCGAACTGTAGGTGATTCCCACATCTCCCATTATGATTCCCACTCCCTCTATGTCACCCTCGGTATAGCCATGTGTTGTCAGGAACCTTACGCGGGCTTCGTGTGCGAGTGTGAGAACTGAGTCGTGCCCGAGATGAGAGCCGTAGTTTATGTCGTCTATTCTTATCGGAATTTGCGTTGAGAAGACGAATCTGTCTGGGAGGTCTATTTTTATTCTGGACATTTTTTCGGGTTTTCTCCCTGAATATATCAGTATTTTCGCGGCTAGAAAAGAATTGTTTGCTTTTTAGTTTTAAGGGGTTATAGTCATGCCTCAATAATTGTTCCATAAATTTTTCTAGGAGGCAGAATCAGATGGAAGAAAGGACAGAAAAGGAGCATGTTAGTAACCACGTTGATATTGAATCCAAGAGGTTTTTCTTTGACGTTAAGGAAAATCACAAGGGTCAGTACCTGAGGATTACGGAACTAAGCGGTGGAAGATCCAGCATAGTGGTTCCTTTTGAAGGAATAGAGCAGTTCAGGGACAAGCTGGTCGAAACAATAAAAGAATCCCTTGAGTTAGTGGGAAGCTAGATAAGTTTCCAAGCGCTTTAACCTCTCCCCCTACATGATCGCTTTTGCTTTTATCACTCTGAGTTTTATATGATTCGGGTCGGGAAGCTTGCTTATAAACCCGACCTGAACGTTTCTAAGCCGCATTACCTGTCCAGGAGCTAGGACTTTTTTTACCTTGAAGCGGTTTGACCCGAAAGGTGTATTCGCGGATTTATAAAACTCTATTTCAAACTCTATTTTCTCGTAAGTGATGTCGCTTATGTTCTCGATAACGAGTTTGCTGAGCGTTGCGGTCGCACCGGGGATTCCGCTTCCCCATTTAAACTCCCTTATGACTATATCGTGTTTCGGGAAAGGTTCTCTGAGTTCCTCTTGAGAAAGCTCCATCCCCTTGTCTATAGCCGGCTCGGCTGAATGTGGACCACTTTCGGTCACCTCACCATAGCCGTCTTGGGATGTATCGGAAGAGGATGGTTGCTGTTTCGGCTCGTCTTTTTTCCTAAATATTCTAACGGAGCTGATTTTCTCCCTTATCTTCTCGCCAAGGCTTCCCCCGCCCGCAAGAATGTATTTGAGCTCTTTTGCTGATATCGCCTCGGCTCCGGAGATGGCGATTGATCTTTCCAGAGCATTGGGGCTCGAGAAGCCGACGTTTATTCCCGTAAAAGTTCTCTCCTCCCCGGCGGGAAGAACGTCATGTATTGTCACCGAAGACAGATGAGTGTTGGTTGGGGCGTCTCCACCCTCTTTTTCTGTTAAGAGTAATTTTATGTTTTTAAAATGGTTTTTCCCGGTGTTCTCAAGGGTGATTTCCGTTATGAAACCTTCTGTTCCGAAACTGGCACCTTCAAACTCCCAGTTTTTTATAAAAATCACGTTCTCGGCGCTTGCAAGCGAAGAACTTCCCGATACCTCCGCACCCGTTATTATTGCCTCGGAATCTTCAAGATCCGAGTTCATAAGTCCCAAGTCTAGGTCAAAGAAGGTTTTTTCGCTTTCGGCAGGCAGTTCCTCGGGAATCGTTCCTTGAAACGAGCCCAGAAACTTGCCGGTTCTCGTAAGCAGATCAATCCTGAATTTGATGTTTTTATAGTTTGTCTTGCCGGAGTTTACGACGGTTATTTCCCCCAGCGTTGCGACGCGCCCCACTCCGTAGGATTTCCATGAGTAGTTTGTTACGCTGAGTTCTTCCTGCGGGGTTGCCTGCGCATAAGCGACCTCCGCCCGCGGAGAAAAAAGAAGCGGAAGAAGCAGAATAATAAGCGTGATTGTCGTAGCGTAGACTATGCTTTTCATCAGGTCTGAAAAAATACTTTTAATAATATAACGGAGAGTTTTTGTTATGGAAACTCCAGAAGGGGGCTTTTTCTCTTGAGATATCTCTAAAAAAAGTTATAAATCTAAAATCCACCAATCGGTAGCCGAGAGTTTTCTCGGCGCACAATTCGCCGTAAGGCATAAAAGCAGGTTTTCTCAATGGCAACTTATATATTACTCAGCAGACTTACTCCCGAGGGCAGAAAAACCGTGAAGGAAAGGCCCGGGAGAATAAAGGAAGTCGACAAGGAACTTGAGGATATAGGCGTCAGGGTTATCGAGCAGTATGCAACTTTGGGCAGATACGATTTTGTAAACATAGTGGAGGCTCCTGATAACGAGACCATAGGAAAGGTGTCGGTTGACCTTTGCTCAAGGGGCACGCTCGAGCTGATTACTCTTCCGGCGGTTTCGGTCGAATCTCTGGTGAAGTCCCTTAACATGGCCAGGACGCAAAAAACTCCTCCCCAGCAGGCGCGGAAGGATAAAGATGTTTAAGAAATATTTCGGCGTAGTGGAAGAACAGTCGCAGGACGTCTTCGGGACGCATGCGAAAAAAACGCTCTCGGCTTTTTCGTTTTTCTCAGTTGCCGCAGTCATTTTACCCCTTGCTCTACTCATTCTGTTTATTCTGCTAAAGCTTTTCTAAAGTATTAATGGCAAAAATCAGAACACTTCCGGATGTCCTTGTCTCTAAAATAGCTGCCGGAGAAATAGTCGAGAGACCGGCTTCTGTAGTAAAAGAACTTGTTGAAAACTCAATTGACGCCGCAGCGACCAGAGTATCCATACATCTTGAGGCTGGAGGCAAGAAACTTATAAGGGTGGTTGATAACGGCCACGGGATGTCCCGTGACGATGCCCTTATGAGTATTGAACGCCACGCCACGAGCAAAATAAGGGATATCGATGATCTTTTCTCGATAGGGACCCTTGGTTTTCGCGGCGAGGCGCTTCCAAGCATAGCCAGTGTTTCGAGGTTCAGAATAATAACTGCCGCCGAGGGCTCGAAGTCCGGTACCGAAATCTATGTTGAAGGCGGAGTCATCAGGAAAGTGAAGGAGACGGCGTCTCCCGTGGGTTCGTCCGTTGAGGTTAAGAACCTTTTTTTCAACACGCCGCCGCGGCTTAAGTTTCTGAAAAAGCCGGAAACCGAACTTGGGAGAATTCTCGAGGTTATCCAGCGCGAGGCCCTTTCAAAGCCCGAGGTGTCTTTTGAAATTTTTTCAGACGGGAAGAATATCCATCGCTATGGCGGAAGCGAATCGCTTGAGCAGCGCGTAGCGCAGATAATTCCTGGCACATCCCTTTACGAGATAGACTTTGAAGACGAAACGCTTGCACTCCACGGTTTCTTAGGGAGTCCCCTAGACCCCCGCTCCTCCATGCGTAGGCTCTTTGCTTACGTGAACGCAAGACCCGTAAGGGACCGTTTTATAAACAGGATTATAATGGACTGCTACGGAAGGACGCTTGAAAAGGGGAAGTATCCCCAGGGGGCGGTCTTCATTGAAAGGGACCTCGCATTGGTGGACGTTAATGTACACCCGACCAAAAGCGAGGTGATGTTTGAGGGCCAGTACGAAGTTGGCCAGAGCATTCGCCGCGCGATAGGCGGCATGCTTGCCGATGCTCCTTGGATGAAGGGCTACAGGGAAAGAACTCAGAAGGCCCTTGAAGATTTCTACGAGCGGCGAAAAGACCCTGGATTTTCTCCCAAGAAGGATTACTCCGCCGCAACACACTCGACTAAAACAGCTTCCGCGCAAGCCGCGTACAAGCCCGAATTGACGTCTCACCGTTCCCACCAAGGCGCTTCCGCTGTCTTCGAAAACCCCCCTCAGGTTGCAAAAGAGGACATGTTTTCCGATGGCTTTTACTCAAGCCTCAGGTTTCTCGGACAAGTCGGAAAACTCTATCTAGCATGCGAGAGTCCAGACGGGCTCATTCTTGTTGACCAGCATGCGGCCCATGAGCGGGTTAACTTCGAGAGAATAAAAAAGTCCTATCTCGAAGAAACTTCTTCCTGTTCCCAAGAGCTTCTCATTCCTGAAGTTGTCGAACTTACGATTCGGGAAATCAATACAGCACGACAGTTTGCAGGCGAGATGGAAAAGCTCGGCTTTAGTTTTGAAATTTTCGGAGAAAATGCGGTGAGGGTGAAATCCGTTCCGGGATTTTTAAGGGATTCTGATTACGCCCGGGTTTTTACTGATCTGTTTGATGAGCTTGATGGTTTTGGCGACCCCAAGAGTTTGGGGGAGCATCTTGACACCGTGTGTGCCACGATAGCATGCCACAGTTCGATAACTGCAAATCGGACACTCTCAGAACGGGAGGCGCAGACTCTTTTCGCGGATATGGACGCTTCGGAAAATCCGCACGCCTGTCCTCATGGCCGGCCGGTTGCGACCCGGATATCGTACAATATGCTTGAGAAGATGTTTAAAAGAACCTGATTCAGAAGGTTGATGCATGGCGATCGTAAGCGAGAATTTCCAAGAAAAAATTACTTTTTGCAACCTCATAAAGGAGGATCAAATCCGAAATGGCTGTCGTTGACACTAGTCGTTTTCACAAGGGCATGAAGATCGAGACTGAAGGGGCGATCTGGGAGATAGTCGAGTACAAGCATTCGAAGATGGCGCAGAGAAGCCCGATAGTTACCGCGAGGCTTAAGAATATCGCCACGGGAGCCGTGCGGGAAATGAAATTCCGAGCTGGAGACACGTTTAACGTTCCCGATATCCAGAAAAGGACGATGCAGTATCTGTACAGGGACGATACGATGTTTTACTTCATGGATTCCGAGACTTTTGACCAGTTTCCTTTCAGTGCTGACAGAATAGGGGATACGGCGAAGTTTCTTAAAGAACAGCAGGAAGTTGCGGTGCAGATGTTCGGAGAAGAGTTCATAGGTGTGGAACTTCCCACTGCCGTTGTCTTCGAGGTTACGCACACCGAACCCGGAGTAAAGGGAGATACGGTTTCAAGCACTACAAAACCGGCAACCATAGAAACCGGAGCAGTGGTGGCTGTCCCTCTTTTTATTAATATCGGGGACATGATAAAAGTCGATACCAGAAACGGAAATTATCTCGAAAGGGCGAAATCCTGAGCGAAGACCGCTGAATCATTAACCACGGCCTATTTTTCGAAAGGATCCTCCAGTTCCGGGTGCCAGAGTTTGAAGTGCTCCCTGTGCATTTGGTGGTATGAATCTTTCTGGAAATACTTGTCGTAGAATTCAAGATCGAGGTGATGGGCCTGAAATACTAGCCGCACGAACATCGGGTCCAAAAAAGCAGGAAATCTGCCGTAGTTCTCATAAACGTAAGTGCAGAAATCCTTTACTATCTGTATCCTGACTTCGGAAGGATGATATTCATCCCGCAGAATCGAGGCGGGGTCTCTGTATGGAAACGGATTGTCCTCTTTCCAGAACTCTCCCCTGACCTCTAGGAACCTGTCGACCGCTTCGCCCATGTCTGCTACGTAAGGAGGGCAGAGGGATTCGAAAACTCCGTCTTTTCCCACGGGATATGGCGGATTGGTGCTCCTAAGACTTTCCTCTGGTTGGACGAACCGAAACCCGAGTCCCTTGTGGGAAGGGTCAACCCCGAGTGCGTAATGAGGCAGCAGTCCCGTAAATGTCCAGCCTCCGAGACCCAGAGCCTGAAGCGCGAGATTCATATTCTGGCTTATGAAGGCCTGCTCTACGTTAAGGGTGGTCAGTACCCTTAATTCCAAGTCAAACAAAGAAAGCCTGACATCGTTTCTGATGTAGCCTTTTTCTATCCACTTATCAAGACCGCAGGATCTTCCCCCGTTGAGTTCGTCAATAATGTTAAAACCGTATTTAGCTCCGAAGTATATGAACAGAAGCACCATGTACTCAACGGTGGTGTTAGTCACGGGAATAAAGAAAGTTGTTCCCGGTTTGTTGGTGTTCCAGGCGTTAAAGTCGAAAAGACCAGGTTCTCCCTTTGGAAGGTCTGCTCTTTGGTTCTCAAGGGTAATTCTGCTTGCCCTGAAAAGCTCAAGTATTTTTTTAAGCTGTTTTTCCCTGTCCAATGACATAAAGATGGAGGTATCGGGGGGCATCAGGTCAAAAAGCCGTACCATGTAGACTCCTTCGTCGTTTGTATAGAAAAGCTCGGTCGAATGGGAGTTGCAGGAGCACGGCCAGCTTCTCCCAGTCCACTGGAAAAGCCATGATATGCCGGTTCTTGGAAGGTCCCCCAGGGAAAGGCCCGTGGTTCCCGTTCCCGCCCAGATTAGAAAAGCCTCTTCAAGTTCGGAAAGAGGAACCGGGTCGTGAGAGGAGCTGTAAGCCAGATTCCCCTCGGGAATTTCCATGCCGAGGCCGAAGCGTCGCGACCTTCTTGAGAATATGGAGTCCAGCAGACTGAAGTTTATGGCTTGTTCAAAGCCTTTGGGGATTTTCATTTTTCCGCTCTTTTAGGCGGTCTTGCGAGAAACGGCCCGATTCCGGTCAGTTGCTAAGGTTTTTGCATTCCTCGCAGATTCCGCTGAAAAGCACCGAGTATCCAAGAATTTTGTAATTGTCTATTTGCGGGTCAAGTTTCGAATAAACTATCGAATCGTCGTATAGATCCTCTATCTTTTTGCATTTCACGCATACGACGTGATGATGAGGTTCCATGTTGGCATCATACCTGGCGGCGTGATACAGGGTGTTCACTACGGATATAAGTCCCATTTTTTCAAATGTTTCAAGCGTCCTGTACACGGTGGTGAGAGATATGTTCGGATAGTAGTCCTTTATGTTCTTGTAGATCATTTCGGTGCTTGGGTGCTGCATGCTTCCCACAAGCTCCCTGTATATCGCTATTCTCTGGGGAGTTACCTTAAGCCTCAGTTCTTTGCTTCTTTTTATGAATTGCGATATCTTGTTTTCGGTTCTGGGTTCAGAATTCTTCATGATCCGTCCCTTGAAGGGAATTTAAACAGGCCAACTTCAGTGTACCTTAAAAGTGTTTAAGCCTCAAAACACGCGCCATGGAAAAAACTGAGATCGAGTTTATGAAGAAAAACAGGGTCGTGGCTGTTATAAGGTCCGCCAGTTACGAAAAATCTCTTGAGTTTGCAAGGGCATGCGTTGACGGCGGGATAAAAATCATAGAAATCATATCAATCTCTCCCGGTTCTGAAAGACTTCTTCTGGAGCTTGCCCCTGAGGACGGAATATGCGTCGGGGCAGGTACGGTTCTTGACCGCAGCTCTGCCGAGCGGATGTGCGACTGCGGGGCCCGTTTCATAGTTTCTCCGCACACAGACCCCGCGATAATCGAGTATTGCCGGAAAAACGGCATCACGGTCATCTCCGGAGCGTTTACATCCTCTGAGATGGTTAACGCCCGCAGCATCGGAGCGGACTTCGTAAAGATATTTCCCGCTTCGAGTTTCGGCCCGGGCTACGTGAAGGCTATAAAGGAGCCTCTCGGATTCATGGATATTCTGGTCACCGGAGGAATTAACACAGACAACATCGGGGATTATCTCGCGGCGGGAGCCGCACTTGCCGGAGTGTCTACCGCGCTTTTGGGCGGGGGAGATGACTATCAGTCCATAAGACGAAGGGCTGAGGAATTTTCCCGGTTTTCCACGTGAAAATGAACACGAATCCGCAGTCAAGGGAGTTTTATCTTGATTCAATAGACGAGGTGTTCGCCGAGATCTTTTTTCTTTTCGGCGGCTGCTTTGATGTCCGAATGGAAATTGCTTCAGAGACCTTGGTTGTAACCGCTTTTTTCTCGCCCCGAGGCCTGACAGTTGATTCGGAGAGGGCGATTGACTTTGAACTCTGCGCCTTCGAGTGTTCGGGCGTCGCCGCAACAGATCTCAAGGAGTATCTTGGGACCCCGGTGCATACAAGCAGCGCACTTGAATTCTTCGACTATGTCTTTTCCCAAAGCTCAGAAGTTATATGCGGCGTGGATTTTGCGGGAAACAGCTGGATAGTAGCCGTTAATAATTAAAAACGGTCATTATTCCGGCCGTTATGTTTTTGTGGAGTGTGTGGGTGAAGACGGAAGAATTTCTTTTTTGAGGCAGGGGGTGCATCTAGAACCTTTCCAGAATTTCATAATAGGTATTTCTCTGCGCTGGGGTAAACCCTGCGCTTTTTATCATATGAACAAGCTCGTCAACAGTTGAGCGAATCTTGTTCTCGGCGCACCCCAGGACGTTTTCGTCGTAAAGAGTTCCGCCGAGGTCGCTTGCCCCGTAGTGCATGGACATTGAACCCATCTTCTTTCCTTGGGTAAACCAAGAGCCTTGGACATGCTTGAAGTTATCCAGAAATATCCTGCATACCGAGAGAACCCTTAGATATCTCTCCCCGCCGACCTCATCCTTTATTCTTTTCTCAAGCAGTGTGTTTTTGGGCTTAAACGTCCACGGAATGAACGCCAGGAAATTCCCCGTCTCATCCTGAAGCTCTCTTATTCTAGAGAGGTGCTCTATTATGTCCTCATCTTGCTCAAAGTGGCCGAACATCATGGTCGCGGTTGTCTTAAAGCCCGTGTGGTGAGCTTCCCTCGTGATTCTCATCCATACGTCGGCGTCTATCTTGAGAGGGCTTATAGCTCTTCTCGTCCTGTTGGACAATACCTCGGCGCCGCCTCCCGGTATTGTTCTTAGCCCCGCTTCCCAAAGGCTTTGCAGCACATCTCTGGTATCAAGATTCTCATACTTGGCAATAGCGGCTATCTCCGGGGCGGAGAAGGCGTGGAGATGAAGATCCGGTATCTCCTTTCTGGCCCTTTTTACGATTTCAATATAGTAGTCAAGCTTAAGTTCCGGGTTGTGACCTCCCTGCAAAAGGACGGTAGTGGCGCCGTTGTAGTACGAGGTGCGCATTATTTCGATTACTTTGTCGACGCTCAGCGTGTAGGCATCATAGGCATCCGGCGGTCTCCAGAAAGCGCAGAAAAGGCACTCCGTGTCGCAGACGTTTGTGTAGTTTGGGTTTGTGTCCGCGACGAAGGTCACTATGTTTTCCGGATTGAACCTTTTCCTTACGATATCGGCCAGGGAACCGAGTTGGAGCAGGTCGGCTTTCCCGAGAAGCGAGATGGCTTCGTCGGTCGATATCCGTTTACCCTCAAAAACCTTCCCGTAGATATTTTCAAGCGAACCCATAGCGAAACTAATAAATCTAATAGCAACCACAAAGTCAATTCTGTGTGCAGTGTTCCTGAAACCACCTTCAAAACGGGTGTGAGCAGAAGGTTTCCCGCAGTTGAGAAAAAGCGTATAGTTAGGCGTAGTGTTTGGCACCTTCGAGTTGGTGACGTGATTTGTTTAAGAGCCCATGGTTAGAATCTCAGTCATTGCTGCTTTGTGGATGCTGGTGACGGCATGCTTCGCGGGGTCTCCGGTACCGTTCCCATCTGCGGTTGTCCCCGCGGATCCGTGTAACGGTGAGGCACCGGTTGTCACTCGCGGAAGTCTCGAACGGACCAGCGAGACTGATCCTGTAATTCTGGCCCGTCGCGTCATCATTCGGTCCTATAACGAAACGGAGTCAGGAACCCCGGATTTTCCCGGATACAGTCTGATCGACGACATAGCGCGGGTCTTGGGGCTGATACGTGCTGTCTCCCCGGAAATGGTCGAGGTGAGTGCACGTCCAAAATGGGAACCCGGGACACTAATTCTGGGTCTGGAACCGTCGTTATTTGAAGCTGTGTCCGTCGGTCTGCCCGAAGAGGGAATCTCCGGTCCTTTTTGTACCGGGCACCCGGGATTTGACGCTCTTAATGTGGCGGTCGGCCTTCGAGGCGTGGAAATTCTTCCTTTTGTATATGCGCCCGCCATCGTGATCAGGTTTCACCCGCGCGAGCGCATCCATTCCGCGGCCATATCATATCATGGGATAGAAGGAATCATCTACGCCCAGCCTGAATTCGTATTGGGAGATGGTTCCGATATTGAGGTGCTGTGGTCGGACGGGAAATGGTACGTGGTGTTTCGCAAGGCATGGGGCGATTGTCCATCCGGCTGTATTTTTTCAGAGATCCAATTCTTTGTCGAGCACGAAGGTGAAATCGAACGAATTGATCCGGAGCGCGCAGCGGAAATCGGGAAGTTTGCCCGAATCCTTGCGGAGCGCGGCTGGATGCAGCGGCCCGAAGAGCGATAGCCATTGTCCAGTACTTTTTATCATTAACACTTAGGATAATTTGTTGCCAAAGAAGTTGCTTTCCCTGAATACTTTCACGGTCTAAGTTGATTTATCAGCAAAAGCTGTTTGTTGACATAACAGTCGGTTCCGCCAGAGAACCCGTGGAACTGAACCGGGTTGCGATGATAGTTACAAGAGAACAGCCGCGGACTCTCCCGGCATAGACAGTCTGCTTGTGGAACCATTCATGAAGTTCCGTAAGACCCAAAAAAACCCGACGCGGAAGTAGTCGAGCAACCCCGTCATCAGGGACAAAAACGCGGCCAACGGCGCCTGGCACAATCGTCCGGGCGTCGTTTCTGCCAGTCGGTGTGCCTACAACTCCTCGATATTCAATTGGTAGGTCCCGAGTTGACTGCCGGTGGCAGCGGCGGCGATGTAGTAAGTTCCATCGGAATCCACACTGGCTAGAAGTTCACTTCGCGGTCACGCGCGGTCTCGATGTTGCCCTCAGCCGTGCCCCCAACAGCAATCGCACCGGTGGTATTGATGTCACCAGAGAAATCGTTGTTCATGGCGAACTCCGCTTTACAATTGTCTTTGAGGCTTCAGGGACCCCAGGAAAACGCCGAAGGCGCGGTCTGCCTCGCCCAGCGCCGCGCAGATCTCGCCGCGGCCATCGGCATCCGCGCTCATCTGTCACGGTCCGACCGTGTTCGCACTCTATTCAATGCGGCCATGGTCGAAACGATCCGGGCGCGCCATGTAGCAATCGCCCTGACTACATCACTTCATCGACCGATGGCTCGTAAGTCCCGGTACGGTAACCGTAGCCGCCGGCCACGATGTACTAGGTGTTGCTCTCGGTCGGCGTGAAACTCAACCGGCTGTTATTGTCCTCGCCGCCGTTGATGTTCACCATGTGCGGTAACGGTAACCGATGGTGCCGGTTGCCTCCGGGTCCCCCAGAGCCCCGCCCGAGGGATTGCTCAGCACCAGGGTGAATCTCTCCCCCCTGTCGTCCACCGTATCGTAGATGATGGTCACCGCGACCGTCTTCTCGATCTCGCCCGGCGCGAAGGTCAGCGTGCCCGATGTTGCCGTGTAGTCCTCTCCCGCCTTTGCCGTGCCATCGGCGGTCGCATAGTCCACTGTCACCGGCTCCGATGACACGCGTTGCAGCCTCACGCGGAACAGCATCTCGATATCGGTACTGCTGCTCTCGGAGGCCATGGCATCGAATACCCAAATCGGCGGCCCCTCCGACACCTCCACCTCGTAGGTACCCTGACGGAAGACAAAGGCGCCGGCGTCGATGTAGTGGGTGCCGGTCTCGGTCGCCGTGAACGCCCGACGGCTGTTGCGGCCGATTCCCATGTCGTCGTCGCTCGTGTTCACAATCCGGGTGCCGCGAGGATCGTGGATGCCGTACAGAAAGGGGTCGCTCAGCGTGCCGTCGTCCGTCGGGCTGCCCTTCAGATCGATGGTGTAGGTGCGCCCCGCCACCAGATCCACCGCAAACCAGTCGCGGTCATACTCACTCCCGATCTCGCCCCTGGCAGTGCCGCCGACCAGGACCCGCCCGCTGGTGGACATATCCGCGGGAAAATCCTCTCCGTCGGGCTCAGAGACGGTATCGAGGGTGCCCTGCACCCTGCTCGTGTCATAAACGTCGGGCTCAGAGACAATCTCAAGAGTGCCCTGCTGCTCCTGCGGGGCGGTCAGCTCGCCAGCATCCGGCACCGAGACTCCATAGCGGAACACGTACGTGTTTACGCCCGTCTCCTGCGACTCGACCCGCACGTAGTACGTTCCCGCAAGCAGCGTCCCCGCAATCACTTCGTTGTCCGTCCCGGAGACCGTGCTGTCGTAGATCTCGTTGCCGTCTGAATCTTCAAGGAACATGTCGGCATCCGCGTCCTGCTGGCGCAGACCGAGGTCGACCCGTTTCGCCTCCGTCAGCGTGAACCGGTAGTAGTCCACTTGGTCCCCATCGCCGTCAAGTGTGCCCCGGGGAAAGCGGGGGCCTGTGAGTGAGGTGATGTCCCCGAAATCGGTTGCTCCCGTGCGCGTGTCGTCCGCATTGACACCTGCGTCAGGCACCGAGACCCCATAGCGGAACACGTACGCGTTTACTCCCGCTTCCTGCGACTCGACCCGCACGTAGTATGTTCCCGCAAGCAGCGTCTCATCTATCACCTCGTTGTCCGTCCCGGAGGCCGTGCTGCTGTAGAGCTCGTCGCCGTCTGAATCTTCAAGGAACATGTCGGCATCCGCGTCCTGCTGCCGCAGGCCGAGACCTACCCGTTTCGCCGCCGTCAGCGTGAACCGGTAGTAGTCGACCTGGTCCCCCTGGCCGTTCAGATTGCCCCGGGGAAAGCGGGGGCCCGTGAGCGAGGTTATGTCCCCGAAATTGCGCGCGCCCGCGCGCACATCGTCAGAGGACTGGGCCAGGGACTCAGGAGAAACAGCCAGGACCGTCAGCAGTAACACCGTAGCGGCAAGACATCTGGAAACCGCCTGCCAGGCTAAATCATGAGGGGGATAGGTTATAATTCCGGGGTCTTTAACAGTAGAATTCTCCATTTCATTTTGTCCGAAAGCAATACGTACACGACTTCTCATTGTCAACCTCCGTAGTTAACTTGGTATGACCGGATGGTATCAAATATGAATCTCCCCGTCAAGCTTTTGTTATGGGGTGTAGGGAGTCAATTAAGTTGTCCGGTTAACTCGTTGCGCAGAAGCAGGCGGTGTTGCCTTTGCTGTGTATTTTGATCTATTTTTGTTATCCTGTTTGATAAGGTCTTGCCCGGTGGTATGTCTGCGGTTTTCTCTTTCGTGGCTAGTACGCACCGGGATTTCGGAACCGAAGATTGATATGTGCTTAGGTGTGTGGCTTGAAGAAATTTCCTGAAAAAAAGCTTTTCCTTCTTTTTTTTCTGTTTTTTTGTCTTTCCTGCAGCGGTGTGGGACTTTCCGTTAACCCTAGCCGGAGCCCCGAGAGCGGCGACCAGGAGGATGCCTATTATTATTTCGCGCTTTCAAGATTTTATCTCGAGGAGGGAGACCTGCCGCGCGCGGTAGAGAATCTTAAAAAAGCAGAACAGATCGATCCCCGGTCTTCCGAAATAAAATACCGTTTCGGTCTGATTTACATGATCCTTAATATGCCCGAGAAGGCCGTCGCCAAGTTCACGCAGTCCATCGTCCTTGATCCGTCAAATTCTCCGGCTTACAGGGACCTTGCCCGCATCTACCTCGCATACCCTGATGAAACAATGAAGAAGAGGGGAAAAAAGTTCCTGCTTAAGGCGGCTGAGATCGATCCCGGGGATAAGGAAACTTACCTGCTTCTTTGCGCAAGTGAATTGTATTCCGGCAATCTTGATAAGGCAGAACAATACGCCGAAAAAAGCCTTTCAATAAGTCCAACCAATACCATGGGTCACTTCTACCTCGGAAGTATCTCTGTCAGAAGAAACGATCTCGACGCCGCGGTAAAGCACTACAAAAGAGCGCTTGAAATTCAGCGGACTTACTATCCGGCGTTTGTCGGGCTCGTGGAAACTCTTGAGAAAGCGAAAAGAATTGAAGAAGCGATAGAACAGTACGAGTCTGCAATCAGGAAATTTGCTCCTTATCGCGATGTTTTCATTTCCTATGGCAACATGCTTTACCGCAACCGCAGGTTCAAGGAGGCAATTGAGCAGTACCGCAGCGCGGAGGCCGCGGACACGGAGAATCCCGAGATCAAATTCAGAATAGGTCTCTTGCACCTTGAAAGCGGTAGTTATGAGGAAGCGGTCGGAAAACTAGAACGGGTCCTAGAGCGGTTGCCGGCGCATTTCGGGGCAAAATATTACTCTGCCGTCGCCCACACTAAGCTCGAACGGTATTCTCAATCAAGGAAGCTTCTCGATTCAATACCCGAAAGCTCTGATTTTCATGTAGACGCAACCGTCCACCGAGCCTATATACACGAACTTGAGGGTTCAGCGCAAAAAGCGATCGAGATACTGAAAACGCTTTACGAAAAAGATCCATATAACCCCAAGGTCGTAAATTCTCTGGGGGAACTCTACGGAAGGCAGGGAAAGCAGGAAGATTCGATCTCTTTATACGGCGGGTATCTTGAAAAGCATCCCGAAGACGAATCCGTTCTCTACTCGCTTGCCGTTTCCTATTACTATAGCGACCGTATATCGGAAGCGCTTTTGGTAATGGGGGATATAATGAGCAGGAATCCAGAGAATTTCGATGCGATAAATTTTATAGGTTACACCTATGCCGAGCGTGGAGAAAAACTTGATTACGCCGAGCAGCTTATAAACAAAGCTCTGGAACTTGCTCCAGAGCGGAGTTATATAATTGATAGTCTGGGGTGGGTTTACTACCAGAGGGGAGATTTCACCAAAGCCCTTGAGTACCTGCTTCGCGCCTCTGAGATTCCCCCTCCCGACCCGGCCATTTTAGAGCATGTGGGTGACGTGTACGAAAAACTCGGCCAAAGAGAGCTTGCGGCGGAAAATTATGCAAAGGCTCTTGAACTTTTAGATTCACAGAAGCTTTTTACGGTTGAAGATAAAAAAGTACGCGCGAGACTCCAAGAGAAGCTAAGGGAATTCGGACGTGATGAGGCATAGCTGCGTTTTTATTCTGCTTGTCCTTCTCCTTTTTTCCTGTGCCGGCAAATTCCCGCCGGCAGTTACTGAACACCAGGATTTTTCCGCCATATTGGCGAAGGCAAAACAGACCCAGCAGGGTTTTACTTCAATAAAAGCCAGGGCCAGGGTGTCGATAAAATCCCCGCAGGCGAAAATTGTTTTCGATCAGGTAGCCACTGTTGTCCGCCCGGAGTTTCTGAGGATTGCCGTTTTCGCTCCTTTCGGCGAGATGCTAGCAAGGGTAGTTTCTGACGGGAAAAGCGTCAGAATGAAAACCAACTGGGAAGAGTTGGTTTTTGAAAACGCGGAGGATTTCAGGCTTTCCTATCTTTATCCCGGACTCCCGCCTCAGCTTGGCGTTGAGGACGTTATTAACTTTTTGCTCGGGGGATCTCCGGTTGCCATTCCCAAGAAGGATTATTCCGTGCGGGCGGGGAAGAAGGAAGGGGAGATAGTTTTCGTGTTTTCAGGAAAGACACCCGTTCGGGTCACGGTTGATCCCCGGAGAAACTTTATAACCAGAGTTGAGGGCGAGCTTTCCGACGGACAGAAGGCCAGAATTGAATTCTCCCTGCCGAAGCGGATTGCCCCGGATACTTATTTTCCGAGAAAGCTGCTGTTTGAAACCGCTGATTACAGTCTCAGCGTGAATTATGATGAAAATTTACGGGTAAACTCAAAGGCGGATATTTCTTTGTTCCGGCCGACGGAGTAACGTTGAATTGTCGCAAAACCCGCTTGTAAAAAACTTTGTAATAAAAAACCGGCTGGGTCTTCACGCCAGAGCAGCCGCGGTTCTGGTTGCCCTGACCAGCAGGTTCACTTCCAGTATAATGATAAGGAAAGACAGCTTTGAGATAGACGGGAAAAGCATACTAGGTGTTTTGTCCCTTGCCGCTATTTACGGTACGGAAGTTGCCGTTACGATAGAGGGAGAAGATTCGGAGCTTGCCATGGAGGAAGTCTCCAGTTTGATTGAAAACGGCTTTGGAGAAGGAATCGATCCGGAGAACTGAGTTCGCGGCATTTTGCAAACAGGATAAAATCAACCCCGGTTTTTAAGAGAAAAACGCGGTTACGGCCATGAAGGTTATAAGGATCAATTCGAAAAATCTGGAAAGAAGGTCCAGGGAAATAGAAAAATCTGTTTCCCATTTTGACCCCGAGCTTGTTTCGCAGACGGAAAAGATTGTAGAAGATGTCAAAATGCGCGGAGACTCGGCACTTTTCCGCTACGCGAAAAAATTTGACGGACCGCATGTAAGCGCGAAAAACGTAAAGGTTTCCGATCGTGAGTTCAAAGAGGCGGTAACCGCCGTCGCGCCGGGCATTGCAAAGGATCTTAAGAAAGCCGCTTCGCGGGTCCGCTCCTACCAGAGAAAAAAGCTTCCGAAAGCCAAAACCTACAAGGATGCGCTCGGAAACGAGCTTGGCTGGCTGATAAGACCTATCGAGAAGGTAGGGATTTATGTTCCAGGCGGAAAGGCCTCTTATCCTTCAACCGTGCTTATGACCGCCATACCGGCACAAGTTGCGGGATCAAGCGAGATAAGCGTCGTCACGCCGTGTTCCGGGGAGCGGGTAAATCCCGAGGTTCTTTTGGCGTGCAAGATCGCCGGGGTGAGCACTGTCTATAAAATCGGCGGGGCCCACGCCATAGCGGCTATGGCCTTTGGGACCAGGAGCATACCGAAAGTGGATAAGATCGTGGGTCCGGGAAACATCTACGTTACGATAGCCAAAAAACTGGTTTACGGTTTTTGCGATATTGACATGCTGGCAGGGCCGACCGAGGTTCTGATTATCGCTGACGGTTCATGTCCGCCAGAGTGGGTGGCATCGGATCTGCTTGCCCAGGCAGAGCATGATGAGATGTCAATCCCGATTCTAGCAACCACAAGCTACGATTACGCAAGAGAGGTGAAAAAGGAACTGCTCTCGCAGTTAAAAGAACTCGACAGGAAAGAAATCGCGGGCGCCTCGGTGTCTAACAACGGAAGAATCTACGTGACCGAGAACATGGAGCAGGCCGTGGCGCTTTCAAACACAGTCGCTCCTGAGCATCTTGAACTCTGCGTGCGGTCCCCCAAATCTCTTCTCAAAAGCATAAAGCACGCGGGAGCCATTTTTTTAGGGTCGCTTTCAACCGAGCCTTTCGGCGATTACGTATCGGGTCCAAGTCACGTGCTTCCCACTGGGGGAGCGGCGAGGTTCTCCTCTCCCCTTAGCGTTTACGATTTCCTGAGAATGCCGAGTACTATATCGATGTCCAAGAAAGGCTTTTCATCTCTTGGTGCCACCGTTATGAACCTTGCCCACGCCGAGGGACTTTCGGGGCACGCGTTTTCGGTAAAAAGACGGATTGAGGATTCCTGAGCAATGTTCATACTACGATTTAGACCGGGAGACGCCAGTGTCTGACGCAAGTTCAATTAAAAGCAGGATTTCTAAAAACGTAAGGTCCATATCTCCTTACTCGGTACCGAGGATCGAGTGCTCGGTGAAACTTGACGGAAACGAAAGTCCTTACGATCTTGAGGGCGAGGATAAGTTTCTGCTTTTCGAGCGGCTGTCAAAACTTCCAATGAACCGTTACCCGGATCCCGAGGCTCTCGGCGTAAGGTCCGCACTTTCCCGCGCAGTCGCCTTTCCCAAGGATGGCATACTGCTTGGCAACGGTTCAGACGAGATCATCCAGATGACAGTCGAGGTGTTCGGGGGAAAAAGCGGCTGCGTGCTCGTGCCGTCCCCGACTTTTTCAATGTACAGAATCACTTCGCTTATCCTAGGCAAGGAAGTAAGAGAGGTAGAGCTTGATGAGAACTTTGATATAGATCTCGAACCGACTCTGGAGATGATCCGCGCGGAGGATCCTGACATCGTTTTTCTCGCGACACCGAACAATCCTACGGGAAACTCTTTTTCAGAGGAAAAAGTGCTTGAAATCCTGGAGGCAAGCGCAGGCGCAGTGGTTGTCGATGAGGCCTACTGCGATTTTTCGAAAAAAAGCTATATTCCTCATATAGAGAGATATGAAAATCTGCTGGTACTGAGAACGATGTCCAAAACAGGATTTGCGGGTGCCAGGCTTGGAATACTCTTTGCGCGACCGCAGATAGTAAGCGAAGTAGACAAGGCGCGTTTGCCCTACAACATAAATTCTCTTAGCCAGATGGTAATGTCGTTCGCGCTTGAGCACTCCGAGGTTATTGAAGGGAAGATAAGCCTTATATTGAGCGAAAGAGAAAGACTTCGCGATGCGCTTGAGCGGATTGAGGCCATTTATGTGTATCCCACGGACGCGAATTTCTTTCTGGTCAGGGTTCCAGACGCGGAATTCCTTTTCACGGAGCTTGTCAGGAACGATATCTTGGTCCGCCGCTTCGAGGGAGGGGGACGCCTTGCCGACTGCCTCAGGATCACGGTCGGAACCAGCGATGAAAACGACCGGCTCATAGAAGCCCTAGTCGGCATATTTTCTTCTTAGGTAGTTTTTCAGCGAAAAGTGTCCCGCTTACGGCGGTTCCATACACTTATCAACGCTTCTTTTCGACGAAAAACGTCAAAGTAATAAATATCCGAATTTTCACTTAAAACGTGATTTATTGCACTTACAATATATAATTTTTGTTGAATATTGTTCTTCAGCAATGTATAATACAATATCAATAATTCACATTTTTGGTGATTTATGGATAATAATATTATACCACGAAGATCAATCCCGCGAGGCAGGCGCAAACTGGTAGCTGTAATCAGGGCGGCTGATGATGTCATTCGAATTGACGATGTCGTTTCTGCACTTCAAGTAGGGCGATCGGATGCTGCCAAACTGCTTTCGCGCTGGGTTAGGCAAGGCTGGCTAAGGCGCGTCGGGTCAGGAACCTATGTCGCTGTCCAGCTTGATTCGCTTGAAAGCGAACGTATTCTGGATGATCCCTGGATACTGGTTCCGGTTCTTTATGCACCTGCGTATATTGGTGGGTGGACTGCTGCCGAGCACTGGGACCTCACTGAACAGCTATTTCGCCAAATTCTTGTCGTGACCACGAAAATAGTCCGTAAAAAGCACGAGATGCGTGACGGGGCACAATTCATGGTGCGCCATATACAGGAACGAAAATTCTTCGGTACTAAACCGGTCTGGCGCGGACGGTCTAAAATTCTGGTTTCTGATGTTCACCGCACAATTATTGATATGCTTGATGAACCATCCATCGGCGGGGGAATTCAGCACGTGGCTGATTGTCTGGCTGTTTATCTGAAGCGTCCTGATCGAAATGATGAAATGCTGATAGACTACGCAAAAGGACTTGCCAATGGTGCGGTTTTCAAACGGCTAGGTTTCCTAGCTGAAAAATATCCCAACACCGAGGTTTTAACCGAGGCCTGTCTGAAACATCTGACAAAAGGGAATGCCAAACTTGACCCCGCATTGAAATGTCCTCGCCTGATCTCAAAATGGCGTCTTCGGGTTCCGCCGAACGGTACAACGGGAGAATGACATGATTAGCAAGCGTGAGATCATTGATGTAGCGACAATTAAGGGACTCAATCCCCACATTGTTGAGAAGGATTATGTTCTTGGCTGGTTGCTGTGGGGGATATGTAATCATGAAATATTAGGTAAAAGCTGGCTTTTTAAGGGCGGTACCTGTCTGAAAAAATGCTTTTTTGAGACCTACAGGTTTTCCGAAGACCTCGATTTTACTCTTGCTGATGCCTCGCATATCGATGACAGCTTTCTTAAAACCGTGTTTAGGGAGATATGCGAACACATCTATGAGCAGACCGGTATCGAAATGCCGCCGCATTCTCACAAATTTGAAGTTTACCAAAACCCACGTGGTGGTAAATCCTGCCAAGCCCGGATAGGGTACCAGGAACCTGTATCGCCGCGTGGCAGAAGCATGCCGAGGATCAAGCTTGACCTCACGGCCGATGAGCTTGTGGTGCTAAGTCCGATTCAGTCACAAGTCTATCATCCTTACAGCGATGCCCCGGACGGAGGTATCATCATACGGTCATATGCATACGAAGAGGCGTTCGGCGAAAAGATAAGGGCCCTTGCCGAGCGGGGGCGACCCCGTGATTTGTACGATGTAGTCAACCTGTTTCGCAATCCTGAGGCGCGGCCCGCTACTACGGTATTAGATGACGTGCTCCGTCAGAAGTGCGAGTTCAAGAATCTTGGTTTTCCTGTTTTCGCTCAACTTGAAATTAATAGGCCTTTTCTAGAAAGCAGATGGGCGCAGATGCTGTCACATCAGTTGCCTGCTTTGCCTCCGTTTGTAACATTCTGGGACGAGCTGCCAATTTTCTTTGAGTGGCTTCACGACGGAACTTCACCACGAATTCCTGCTGCATATATTGGAGATGAAGGCGAAGAGGCTATACGAGAACGCACGTTGCGCCTGCCGATTTCTGTCGTGACTCAGGCCTATATCGAAATCATCCGTTTTGCCGCTTCCAATCTGCTTTGCGTGGATCTGGACTACGAAAGATATACAAGTCGCATTGAACCCTATTCGCTTCGCCGTACTAACAAGGGAAATGTAATCCTTAGGGCTTACAATGTGAATAAAAACGAACACCAAAACTATCTGATCAACAGTATTAAAGGGGCAAGGGTTGCCGGTCAGGCTTTCAAGCCCCGTTTCGCAATTGAATTGACGCCTACCGGTCCGGCAACTGTTTCGCTGATCTGAACTCAAGACGGCGACGGGGTTTCCGATTGTTAGTCGGTATATTTTCTTCCTAGCGCCCAAGCGCTCTCGTTCTACCGAACCCTCATTGGGACCGGGTACGAAAGCACGAAGGCTCACCATAACATGCTTAATTCCCTGCTTAACACGGGAAAAGTTTACAAAGCGGTCGGAAGTTTCAAGCGAGTTCTTTCCTTAGATCTTTCCTCGAGTCGGCTAGAAGTGGTCTCAAGTAGGCATGCGAGAGCGTTTCGCAAGTGGACGAATGACGGAAAACCGCCGGGATCCGCTCGACGCGACCCCGCTTTCGGGTCACTCTAATTTGCCATTTACATTAGCAATCGCTTTTGACAATCGTGAAAGATGTACAAATAATTAGATAGGACCGTTTAATATAAATCATTAGGAGACAGAGTTATTCAAATTATTCGAAAAACTGGTGTTCTAAGACTAGAATCACGAACAAAATGTTCCAAAACTCCCACACCCCCCCCCCTATTTTTCAATGCGTCAGCACAAGTCCTCCATTCACCTCTGCGGTTCTGCCAGTGTCCGCCTTCGCTCCATAAAACGAAGGACGTAAGGTCGGCGTCCGGCCTCACGTGCTTTACAGAGTTTTTTGCGCAAAGCGTCTTTTCCGTCTTCGTGCTGGCAATGGCAGCCTTAATTCTCACCTGCATAGGCTCCGGCGCGGTCGCGCAGGAGCAGGGTCGGTCAGTACTTGAGTCTTTCTACGACGCAACCGGCGGGGATAACTGGAGAGACAACACCAACTGGAAGGACGATGACGCTGCACTTGGTACGTGGTTCGGGGTCGCGGTGGGTTCCAACGGTCGAGTCTCAGAGTTGAATCTTAGGAACAACGAGTTAAGCGGAGAGATTCCGACCGAACTTGGAAATCTTACCAGCCTCCAACGTCTGGATTTAAGTGTCAACGAGTTAAGCGGAGAGATTCCGACCGAACTTGGAAATCTTACCAGCCTCCAACGTCTGGATTTAAGTATCAACGAGTTAAACGGAGAGATTCCGACCGAACTTGGAAATCTTACCAGCCTCCAACGTCTGGATTTAAGTAGCCACGAGTTAAGCGGGACGATTCCGACCGAACTTGGGAATCTTACCAGCCTCCAACGTCTGGATTTAAGTGGCAACGAGTTAAGCGGGACGATTCCGACCGAACTGGGAAATCTTACCAACCTCCAACGTCTGGATCTCAGTTTTAACGGGAAGTTAAGCGGAGAGATTCCGACCGAACTGGGAAATCTTACCAACCTCCGACGTCTGGATTTCGACAACAACCAGTTAAGCGGAGAGATTCCGACCGAACTTGGGAATCTTACCCTAGTCGAGGAGTTTGGTCTCGACGGCAACCAGTTAAGTGGAGGGATTCCGGCCGAACTTGGGAATCTTACCAACGTCCGGTTTATTGATATCGATTTCAATCTGTTAAGTGGAGAACTTCCAGACGAACTTGGGAATCTTACCAACCTCGTGCATCTAGATCTCAGGGACAATACAGGACTTACCGGAGAGCTTCCGCTGCCCTTGCTCATTCGTTACTGGGAGTCACATCTTGTGGTGAAGGTAGAAAACACCGATATTACCCTACCTCCGCCACCTTCGCCATCATTAACTGTAGGCCCCACGTCGCTTGGGATAACCGAGGGGGGCGGGGGGCAGTACGCGGTAAGGCTTGGGGCTCAAACCACAGGAGACGTTATGATAACGGTGGAAGTGCCTTCGGGCACGGACGTCACGGTGGATCGGTCGGAGCTTGTGTTCACCATACATAACTGGAACGAGTGGCAGACGGTAACGGTAAGGGTCAGGGAGGACGACGACGCGGACGATGACCCGGCGGTGACGCTTACCCATACGATTTCAGGCGGGGGTTACGGTTCCGTTTCTGTTCCGGATGTAACGGTAACGATAACGGACGACGACACGAGGGAAGCAACCGCGAGCCCCACGTCGCTTGGGATAACCGAGGGGGGCGGGGAGCAGTACGCGGTAAGGCTTGCGACCCAGCCCCGGGAGAACGTTACGGTAACGGTGGAAGTGCCTTCGGGCACGGACGTCACGGTGGATCGGTCGGAGCTTGTGTTCACCATGCATAACTGGGATGAGTGGCAGACGGTAACAGTGAGGGTCGGGGAGGACGACGACGCGGACGATGACCCGGCGGTGACGCTTACCCATACGATTTCAGGCGACGACTTACCGGGTTACGGTTCCGTTTCTGTTCCGGATGTAACGGTAACGATAACGGACGACGACACGAGGGAAGCAACCGCGAGCCCCACGTCGCTTGGGATAACCGAGGGGGGCGGGGAGCAGTACGCGGTAAGGCTTGCGACCCAGCCCCGGGAGAACGTTACGGTAACGGTGGAAGTGCCTTCGGGCACGGACGTCACGGTGGATCGGTCGGAGCTTGTGTTCACCATGCATAACTGGGATGAGTGGCAGACGGTAACAGTGAGGGTCGGGGAGGACGACGACGCGGACGATGACCCGGCGGTGACGCTTACCCATACGATTTCAGGCGGGGGTTACGGTTCCGTTTCTGTTCCGGATGTAACGGTAACGATAACGGACGACGACACGAGGGAAGCAACCGCGAGCCCCACGTCGCTTGGGATAACCGAGGGGGGCGGGGAGCAGTACGCGGTAAGGCTTGCGACCCAGCCCCGGGAGAACGTTACGGTAACGGTGGAAGTGCCTTCGGGCACGGACGTCACGGTGGATCGGTCGGAGCTTGTGTTCACCATGCATAACTGGGATGAGTGGCAGACGGTAACAGTGAGGGTCGGGGAGGACGACGACGCGGACGATGACCCGGCGGTGACGCTTACCCATACGATTTCAGGCGGGGGTTACGGTTCCGTTTCTGTTCCGGATGTAACGGTAACGATAACGGACGACGACACGAGGGAAGCAACCGCGAGCCCCACGTCGCTTGGGATAACCGAGGGGGGCGGGGAGCAGTACGCGGTAAGGCTTGCGACCCAGCCCCGGGAGAACGTTACGGTAACGGTGGAAGTGCCTTCGGGCACGGACGTCACGGTGGATCGGTCGGAGCTTGTGTTCACCATGCATAACTGGGATGAGTGGCAGACGGTAACAGTGAGGGTCGGGGAGGACGACGACGCGGACGATGACCCGGCGGTGACGCTTACCCATACGATTTCAGGCGGGGGTTACGGTTCCGTTTCTGTTCCGGATGTAACGGTAACGATAACGGACGACGACACGAGGGAAGCAACCGCGAGCCCCACGTCGCTTGGGATAACCGAGGGGGGCGGGGAGCAGTACGCGGTAAGGCTTGCGACCCAGCCCCGGGAGAACGTTACGGTAACGGTGGAAGTGCCTTCGGGCACGGACGTCACGGTGGATCGGTCGGAGCTTGTGTTCACCATGCATAACTGGGATGAGTGGCAGACGGTAACAGTGAGGGTCGGGGAGGACGACGACGCGGACGATGACCCGGCGGTGACGCTTACCCATACGATTTCAGGCGGGGGTTACGGTTCCGTTTCTGTTCCGGATGTAACGGTAACGATAACGGACGACGACACGAGGGAAGCAACCGCGAGCCCCACGTCGCTTGGGATAACCGAGGGGGGCGGGGAGCAGTACGCGGTAAGGCTTGCGACCCAGCCCCGGGAGAACGTTACGGTAACGGTGGAAGTGCCTTCGGGCACGGACGTCACGGTGGATCGGTCGGAGCTTGTGTTCACCATGCATAACTGGGATGAGTGGCAGACGGTAACAGTGAGGGTCGGGGAGGACGACGACGCGGACGATGACCCGGCGGTGACGCTTACCCATACGATTTCAGGCGGGGGTTACGGTTCCGTTTCTGTTCCGGATGTAACGGTAACGATAACGGACGACGACACGAGGGAAGCAACCGCGAGCCCCACGTCGCTTGGGATAACCGAGGGGGGCGGGGAGCAGTACGCGGTAAGGCTTGCGACCCAGCCCCGGGAGAACGTTACGGTAACGGTGGAAGTGCCTTCGGGCACGGACGTCACGGTGGATCGGTCGGAGCTTGTGTTCACCATGCATAACTGGGATGAGGGGCAGGCGGTAACAGTGAGGGTCGGGGAGGACGACGACGTGGATGATGACCCGGCGGTGACGCTTACACACTCTGTAGTCGGATACGGACCGGTTACATCGGCGGATTCCGTGAAGGTGATTATAACCGACAATGACACACCTGATCTAGGTTCGATGCCGGACTCAGGTTCAATACCGGACTCAGGTTCAATACCGGACTCGGGTTCAATACCGGACTCGGGTTCAATACCGGACTCGGGTTCAATGCCGGACTCGGGTTCAATGCCGGACTCGGGTTCAATACCGGACTCGGGTTCAATACCGGACTCAGGTTCAATGCCGGACTCAGGTTCAATACCGGACTCGGATCCGATACCAGACTTGGGTCCAACTCTAGGACCAGATACGACAGAGACTTCAGAAACAGAAGCTGATGGAGGAGGAGCGTGCGCGATTGCGGGAACCGGCAATACGCTCCAAAGCGCTCTATTAAATCTGTTTTTAGTTGTATTTATGTTTTTTCCATTGTTTTTATTCGGTGCGAAATCTCGGTGCACGTACCTATGGAGACCGTGTCGATTTGATCTCCCGGCGCGTCAATAATTGATCTTGATCAGATATCCCGGGCAACCCGAGCACGGGAATCCGCCGGAAGTTTGAGTTTTCTAGGAGTTACGGAAGAGGTCTTCCCACATAATTTTTCCGCATATACCCCACTCTGGAATGCAGATCGGTCCGTAGTTCCGTGTGGATAAGAACGAGCACCACAGCTATTTGATCAACAGTATTCACGGAGCAAGAGTTGCCGGTCAGGTTTTCAATCCTCGTTTTGCAATTGAATTATGCCCGCCAGTTTACTGTTTTGCTGAACTGAAGACGGCGACGGGGTTTCCGACTGTTAGTCGGCATATTTTCTTCCTAAATATCTCTTCACGGCGAAAAGCGCTGTTATCGCAAGTGCTATCCACGCGAATATGTCTCCTACCCTTGCGTAGAGAGTTTCAATCGAATCGATCAAAACCACATCTCCCTTCAAACTCTCCGTAGTGAATATGCCCGTGCGGGCCTCGATCTTCCCTGTCGGAGATACGATCGCGCTTATACCGCTATTTGTTGATCTTACCAGGTAGCGACGCGTCTCGACCGCCCTCGGAATTGAAAGGAGCAGATGCTGGTAGGGAGCTATGCTCCTTCCGAACCATGCGTCATTTGTGAGGTTCACGAGCAGGTTAGCTCCCGTTTTCACATAGTTCCTCGAAAGTTCCGCCATTATATCCTCATAACATATAAGGGGACCTATTTTTATGTTCTTCCCGGGAATCTCAAGCACTCTGGGTCCCTCTCCCGGTGTAAGGTCCCCGATCATGGGAAAAACTCTTTTCAAAAACCTGAGGTCCTCGTTTATCCAGGGGAAATATTCACCCAACAGAAAAAGCCGTGTCTTGCTGTAGTGCCCGAGGATATTGCTTTGGGGATCAACTAGAAAAGCCGTGTTGTATTTTCTGTTATCTTCTTCGTCCCAGCCGTCTTCGAGCAGGTCAGGGTCCTGGATAAAGGAGAGTCCCCCGATTAGGAAGTGCGCCGCTTGCTCCGTTGGCACCACATCTTTTTGGTGTTCGATTCTGTACACGGAATCTTCTTTGGGGAACCAGTGCTGAACAGACGTTTCCGGCCAGATCACGAGGTCCGCCTCGGTGAACTCTCGTGACATCTCCCTGTGTTTTTCCGTTATAACCGGTTCGTTGTCGAGATTCTTTTCCGCGTAATCGAAATTTGCCTGAACCACCGCGACCTCTACCCGGGGTTCTGTCTCAAGAAGTTTCTCTATTTCATTTATTCTGAAAGTTCCGTAACCGAGCACAATCGCAATCGCGGCGATCGAGATTACCGGGGGAGCGAGCACGGGTCTGTTTCTTCGCCGCATATCGTCCAGGAGGTAGAAAACCGATACGTTTGCAAAAAACATCAAAAACCCGAGAAAGCTAACCCCGAGCGTATCAACCACCTGTATTACCGTCGGGTAGTAGCCTTGGGAGACCCCTATTCCATAGGGAAAAAGAACCGGGAAGAAAAATTCCACGACTACCCAGGCAAAAGAAATCATGAGTGCGTTTGCGACGCTTTTTCCGCGGCAGAGTCCAAGCCTTGAGATATACCAGGTGAAAATTCCGAACTGAAGAGATGAGTAGACGCAAAAAACGAATATAAGCACCGTACTCGCGACCAGGGGTATTTCCCCGAATCTGGTCAGGGTTCCGACGAGCCAGTAAAGCGAGACAAGGTTCATGGATGTCCCGGATATCATCCCCAGTCTAAGAGACTGCCGGGCGGTTTTTTCCCGAAGGGCCGCAAGCAGCGGGACAAAGCATATCCAGCCCAGTACTCCTAGAGCGCTTGAAAAAAGGGATATGGAAAAAAGTATCCCCGACCCGGCGGCGAGGATTTCGCTTCCGGTCGGCCTGATTACCCGGATTTTTTTCATTGTTATTAGCTTACGGGTTTAAGATGCTTTGTTGCGTTTGCGAATAGAGACGTATTTGAGCGTTCCGACAAGAATCAGAAGAAGCGCCATTATCTGCGCTACCGACAGGCCGGGTATCGAGCTCTCAGTGGTATTTCTTATGAACTCGACGAAGAACCTCTCACAACCTGCAAGCACAAGGTATATGCCGGCGAGCCATCCCGCAGATTTTTCGCTTTTTCTTATTCTCCAGAGCACTACGAACACAAGCGACATTACGATCGTTTCGTAAAGCTGTGTCGGATGCACCGCCTCAAGCGTCGGGGGAGAACCCTTTGGAAACGGCATAGCCCAGGGAAGGGCGGAAGTTACTCCGTAATCGTCCCCGACCAGAAAGCAGCCGACCCTCCCCGTCGCGTAGGCTATTGCGAGGGCCGGGGCGGTGGCGTCAAGAACTTTCCAGAAGCTTTCTTTGTGCTTTTTTATTACTGCGAAAAAAGCGAAAAGAGCTAGAAAAAACCCTCCGTAAAAAGTAAGGCCGCCTCTTAGAAGCAGATAATGCTTCGGGTAGGAAAAAAGATCGCTTAGGGGAATGTTCTCGATTAGAAAAAGAAGCTTGGCGCCGAGTATGCCTCCCACAAGGCAAGCGAGAAAAACGTGTTCGTGAAGTTGCCTGGATATTCCTTTTCTCTCGAATTCCATCCCGGAAACCCAGAATGCGACAAGAAAAGCGGCGGCGACCATCGCCCCGAAGGAGGTGACTTGAAAATCACCTATTCTGAGAAGCTCGGGAAACATCTACTTTCCTTTTTCTCTCGATTCCAGTTCTTTTTCCGCTTTGGAATTTGATCTTATGAGAAAGAATATGGACAGAAAAAGCACTGTGCAGAGAATTATCTGGATCAGCAGGTTAGTTTTCATTTCCATATTACGGGACTTCCTCTCGGCTAGGCGATGACAATTCTAACGAAGAGTTTGCGAAAATAAAAGTGCCGTTGCATTCTTGAATAACCTCCGCAAGCCGGTACATTAGTCGGCTAATATGCTTCAGTCACCGGTACTGGTATTGAACAGATTTTTTGTCCCTGTTTCGGTAACTAGCCTTAAAAGGGCGTTTATTCTTCTTTACGGTGGCGCCGCGAGGGCTGTAAACAGGGAGTATGAGACGTTTGACTTCGATTCGTGGAAGGATATCCGTTCGGTCGATACTGAAGACTGCGTAAGGACGGTTACAACCGTCATAAAGGCTCCCAGGGTGATAATTCTCGTGAGGTATGATGGGTATCACAGAAAACAGCCTAAGTTCAACAGGATAAACATCTTCAGAAGGGACGGCGATGCATGCCAGTACTGCGCTAAGACTTTCCCGAAAAGAGATCTCAGCCTTGATCACGTGATTCCGCGGTCAATGGGCGGAAGAAGTACTTGGGACAACATAGTGTGCTGTTGCGTTAAGTGCAACAGGAAAAAGGGAGGGAAGACTCCCGAGCAGGCGAACATGAGATTGCTCGCCAAGCCCGTGAAACCCGCTGCGAGTATTTTTACCAACCTCCATTTCAAAACCGTGAGATATGAGGAGTGGGAACCTTTTCTGAGCTTTGTCGATATGTCTTACTGGAACGTTGAATTGAGTGACTGAAGGTTTATCTCAGGATATGTCTTCGCCGCGAGACCGTTGTCCGGTTTGCGGCCTCGGGGCTTGGAAAGAGAAAAAGATGAGATCAGCGCTTGCGGTTTTCTTTACGCTCTTGTTTCTTCCCTGCTTGGCGACTGCGCAGATATTTCTTCCCCCGGTAGCCTCTCCGATAAAAAAAATACCAGTCGCCGTCGCGGTGCTTAAAGCCAGAGGGGATTTAAGCATACATGGAAAGAATTTCACCGATGTCCTCGGAAACGATCTTACCAACGCCGCCCTTTTCGATGTCCGCCCGGTGAGCATCCTGTTTTCCTCCTCCTTTGAAGATATAGATTTCGAATATTTGAATGCGCAGAAAACCAAGTACCTGGTGAGCGGAAATTTCGATGTTTCTCCCCAAGAGGTCCTTTACGAATTAGTAGTTTATGATGTGCCCGGCAGACGGGAGCGCATGAGAAGAAGATACGTGACGTCTCCGCGCCACATAAGAAGCGTGGTGCACAAGTTTGCGGGCGAACTTATGAGGGAATTTACCGGTCTTGAAGGTTTTTTTGATTACGAGATCGTATTTGTCAGAAAGCGTGGGCATGGAAGGGATCTCTTTATAATGGATTACGACGGGCACAACACAAAAAGACTCACCAACCACGGATCTTCGGTCCTTTCTCCGGACTGTTCGCGTGACGGAAGCCAGCTGGTTTTCACTTCTGACAGAAGCTGGGACCATGATGTCTACTTGCTGAATTTCAAGGCCACCCCCCTTCCCGCCGAGGGCAAGAGAGTAACCCGGGGTATTCACCTTGATAATTCTCCGAGCTGGTCCCCCGACGGCACGCGTGTGGCGTTTAGCCGCAACGGGGACATATACATAGCTTCGCCCTCAGGAGAGATACTGAGGCGCCTTACCGGGTCTCCCGCCATAGATCTATCACCCACTTGGTCTCCCGACGGCAAGAAAATTGCCTTTGTGTCCGATCGAGCGGGAGCGCCGAATATCTACGTGATAAGTTCGCAGGGAGGTCATGCAGTGAGAATTACCTCGGGCGGTTACAATACTGACCCGGTCTGGTCTCCAAATGCTTCGGTTGATCGCATAGCCTTTGTAAAAGTAAGAAAATCAAAGGCCGATATCTACGCCATAGGACCTGACGGCCAGGGGGAGCAGAAGCTTACCTCTTCGGGAAGAAACGAGCATCCCTCCTGGTCTCCAGATGGTCACTACATCACTTTTTCCTCAAAGAGGCTCGGAAAAAGACAAATCTATATTATGTACTTAAACGGTGAGAACAAGCTCCCGCTTTCAAGCGGCGAGAACGATTCTTTTTCCACTTGGTGCGTGAAATAGCGGACGGGGAGGGCTTTGCTCTTGAGACTTTTTGTCGCGGCTTTTCTTCCCGAAGAAACACAAGACGCGCTTTTTTGCTACGTGCAGTCGTTTCGGGGTTCTCTTCGCGGCGTAAGGTGGGAGCCGAGGGAGAAATTCCATGTTACGCTCAGATTCCTAGGCGATGTGGACGAATCGCGTTTTGCGGGCGTATCAGCGGATATCGGTTCTATGGTTTACGGTTCGGGGCGGGTTGAGTCGGGATTTAGCGACCTTTGTCTGTTTCCGGGTTCGAGAAACCCCAGGGTGTTGGCTTTAGGCCTCGTGAAAAGCGAGCGGTTCCAGTCTCTTTTTGACAAAGTGCAAAGTGCAGTCCTGCAAAATGGGTTTGAGATGGAAAGAAGAAAATTTATCCCGCACGTTACCATAGGCAGGATCAGGGGGAGTTTTGAGGGGATCAGGGAAATCCCCAGGCCGGACGGAACGAGGTTCTCCATCACCAAGATCGGACTTGTGCAAAGCGAACTCGGACCCCGGGGATCCCGTTACATCAGCCTCAAGACATGGGATCTTCGGGGCGGTATTTGACAAAAGAATTTTTTAACAGGCAAAATAGTGCTTCCATAAAGTGCGGAGGGTCTTATGCACGCTGTTATAAAAACCGGCGGAAAGCAGTATATAGTCAAGCCGGGTGACATTATTGATATAGAGAAAATCTCCGGCGAACCCGGTGAAGACGTGAACTTTGAAGAAGTCCTGCTTGTGTCCGCTGACGGAGAGGATGTCAAGGTCGGCAGCCCTCTTGTTGAAAGTGCCAAGGTTGAGGGTAAAATAGTGCGACAGAAAAAGGGCGAGAAAATAATAGTTTTCAAGTTCAAACGGAGAAAGGGATACAGGAAAAAGGCAGGTCATCGCCAGAACCTGACCAGCGTCGAGATTACGAACATAAGCGCTTGATTCGCGGAGGCGGGTAATCATGGCAACCAAAAAAGGCGGCGGAAGTTCCAAGAACGGAAGGGATTCCATAGGCAGAAGGCTTGGCGTAAAGAAATTCGGAGGCCAGCCGGTTGTCAAGGGGAATATAATAGTGAGGCAGCGCGGTACCAGCATCAAGCCTGGTTTGAACGTGGGGCTTGGAAAGGATTACACGATATTCGCGATGTCCGACGGGGTTGTGAAATTTCAGAAATCCGGAAAGGGCAGAACCAAGGTCTCCGTAGTTCCTGCCTGAGCGGTTCCCCGTAAAACTAGTTTTTTTGTTTTTCTCTTATTATAATTACTGCAACGCTTTTACCGGCATTTTGTTTTCCTGGATGAGTTAAACGGAAATTTATCTTGAATCCTTTGAAGAACCGGAAAAAATCTTTCAATCTTGTCCCCTTCTTTCCCGTATTTCTTTCCTGTCTTTTACTCTCGTTTTCGGCGGTCTTTGTATTCCAGTATTTTTATTTTCCAGAAAGATACGCTGATCTCAGAGTCGCGGAGATGGAAGAAGTGTTCGGCGAGGAGGAGTTCTTTGCCGACCGCGCGAGAAGTGTTCTTGATACCAGAAACGATGTTGGGTACATAAGGCTTCTTGATAGTAACGGGGTGCTTGAGAAAAGCTTCGGCTTTCAGGATGACAAGGGTTTTGAAAAGCTTACGCTCAGGGGGCCGGAGGGAAAGACTGTCCTTTTGGGGCTGAGAAGCTCTGTCGGCAAGAAGTTCTACCTTGACGCCCTGCTCTGGAGCCTGATTTTCGGTTCCCTGATGGCAGTTGTTTTTACCTCCTTAATACGTTTTATAAGCGATCGAGCATTTAGGTTCCTAAGGGAATTCTCAGACGCTGTAAGTTCCGTTGCCAGCGGAGATTACTCGGTTCGTCTGGATGGGCGGTCTTCGCTCATTGCGGGGGCAGGGGTTCAGTGGCTCTGCCGTGAATTTAACGAAATGGCCTCTTCGCTTGAGGGTGAATCAGCAGGGGGGGACGGCACGGAGGAATCAGAGGATACTGACCTTGATGGTTCCACTGAACTGCAGACGGATTTTCGTCCGAAGATAGTCTTAAGCCAGGAACAACCGCCTGAGACTCCTTCATTCGAGGTTCCCGAAGATTCTTTTGATGAAGGTCTAGTGGAGATCGTGCATGTTTCTGATGGAGAGGACACTGAACCTGAACGTACACCCTCTCCGGTTACCGATGTTGTGGATTCTGAGGGAAAGGAGACGGATATAAGCATACTCATCGTAAAGATCGCGGATTTTGAGAACCTGATTGAAGATCTTTCGCCATCTAGCGTCAACTCCCTTACAGCCGATTACAGAAAATCCATTTCAACCACTGTAGATTCCTTCGGAGGGACAGTAGAGGCCATACTCCGCGATGAGGTTGTGGCTTTTTTCACTAACTCCGACCCCGATTTGGGCCCCGTGGCAAAACTCAGTTGCGTATGCTGCGCGGTTGAGATAATGCAGCTTTTCGCCGGAGTGGTCGAGGGGAAAAGAATATCTGCCAAGTCGGATATAAGGCTCAAAATGGGTATTTCTTCTGCCGATTTATTGATACAGGCGGAATCGGACGTTTTCACGCTGGCCAAACCCTTTGTGGACGAGGCCAAGACTCTTTGCGATGGGGCACGGACCTGGAGCATATTTGTTACGACTGATTTCCGCGAAGGCTCCAGTGATTATCTTGAGGTCAGACGTGAAAAGGCTGGGGGTGAACTCTGCTACGCCGTGACCGGGGTCGAGGAAGCAGCGCTGCAACGGACCGGAAGATAGCGTTCTTTCTTTAATTCCTACAGTTGCTTCAATTCAGTTTTCCATCATTCCTGTTATATTTCCTCTCAAGCTGAACAACCGGTTCTGTAGTCAGTTGCGGTTCGCCAAGGTGATTTCCGCACGGAGGTTTGTTAAATGAAAGGATACGAGGTGAGAAGAGAGTTTATCGATTATTTCTCCAAAAGGGGCCACGAACCGGTCCGCAGTTCCACTCTTATACCGGAGAACGATCCGACTCTTCTTTTTACCAACGCCGGGATGGTTCAGTTCAAAAATGTTTTTACTGGAACTGAGACCAGAGATTTCAAAAGAGCGGTTTCTTCGCAGAAATGTCTTAGGGCGGGGGGAAAGCACAACGATCTTGACAACGTGGGATATACGGCGAGACACCACACTTTTTTTGAAATGCTCGGGAACTTCTCCTTCGGCGATTACTTCAAGGAAGGAGCCATCAGTTACGGATGGGATCTTATGACCAACGTTTACGGGCTGCCAAAGGAAAAACTCTGGGTCACGGTGTACAAAGAAGATGACGAGGCCTTTGAGATATGGAACAAAAACGTCGGCGTTGCCAAAAAAAGGATCGTAAGGATGGGAGAAAAGGACAATTTCTGGTCTATGGGAGATACGGGTCCGTGCGGTCCGTGTTCCGAGATACTGATAGATCAGGGAGAGTCGTTCGGGTGCGGGAAGCCGGGATGTGCCGTCGGGTGCGAGTGCGACCGTTATCTTGAACTCTGGAATCTTGTGTTCATGCAGTTTGAGAGAGACGAAAGAGGGGAGATGACGCCTCTTCCAGATCCCAGTATCGACACTGGGCTTGGCCTTGAAAGGCTTTCGGCGGTTCTTCAGGGAGCAAGAAGCAACTATGAGACTGATCTTTTAAGTGGCGTAATTAGCGCGATAGAGGAACTTTCCGGGAGAGAATACTCTGCCGACCGCTCAACCGAGGTGGCAATGAGGGTTATTGCTGATCACTCAAGAGCACTTGCCTTTCTTATCTCAGACGGAGTATTCCCGTCAAACGAAGGGAGGGGATATGTTCTTAGGAGAATACTCAGAAGGGCGGTTCGACACTCGAAAATTTTAGGGATAAACGAACCTTTTATTTACAGGGTTCTGCCCGCGGTTGAACGGATCATGGCAGATGCCTATCCTGAAATCAGAGAGAAAGGAGATTTCGTGTCCCAAGTGGTAAAAAGCGAGGAAGAGAGGTTCCTTGAGACGGTGGACAGAGGACTCGAACTTCTTAATCAAGAAATCGCAAAGCTTGGGAAAAAGAAGAAGCTTTCCGGAAAGGTGGTTTTCAGTCTCTACGATACCTACGGGTTTCCGGTCGATCTCACCGAGGACATAACTAGAAACGAGGGTATAGAGGTTGACCGCGGGGGCTTTGAAAAAGAAATGGAGAAGCAGAGAACCAAGTCGAGAAAAGCCCGCGGGGGCGGAGGTGAAGACGGCCCTACATCTGTTTTACTTGAGCTTGCCGGAGAGATGACAACGGAGTTTGTAGGTTACAAGACGCTTTCTTCTGATAGCGTGGTTATGGGAATAATAAGCCAAGGGGAAGTCTCCCGGACCGCCAAAGAGGGTCAGGAAGCACAAATATTGACCAATATCACTCCTTTTTACGGAGAGTCGGGTGGACAGACGGGAGACAGGGGCGAGATTGCCGGGCAGGGATTCCGGGCTAAAGTCCTTGATACGAAAAAGCTCACCCCCACATTCTTCATCCACAACGTTGTTATCGAGAAGGGAAATGCGCGGGTCGGAGAGCGGGTCCGCATGGATGTTGACCCTGTGTTCAGACAGGGGGTTATGGCTCACCACACTTCAACCCATTTGCTTCACGCTGCTTTAAAGGAAGTTCTTGGTACTCACGTAAACCAGGCGGGATCGTTCGTCGGACCCGACAGGCTCAGGTTTGACTTCAGTCACTATTCCTCGATTGAAAAAAAGGAACTTGATTCCATAGAGCAGATTATTAACGAGAGAATAAGGCGTGACGATGCAGTCATAACGAAGGAAGACGTTTCATACGACGAAGCCATAAAGGACGGGGCCACCGCGATATTCGAAGAGAAATACGGAGACAGGGTAAGGGTGGTAATGATAGGGGATTACAGCAAGGAGCTTTGCGGTGGAACCCACGTGCGGGCCTCGGGTGAGATAGGAATGGTGAAGATAGTTTCCGAGAGTGCGTCTTCTGCCGGGGTGAGAAGGATAGAGGCCGTAAGCGGCCAGGCGGCATGGAATTACATGAAAGGACAGGAAAATATCCTGAGCGAGTTTTCTTCCACCCTTAATGCTCCCCGTTCCGAACTTCTTTCAAGGCTTGCCGGAGTGATCGATGAAAACGCCCGGCTTCAAGCAGAAATCGAATCTTTCAGGGCAAAGACCCTTGTTGAAACCGCGGCCGGGTTGATTGATAAGGTTGAGGATGTTGGAGGAATTAATCTTCTTCGGGTCAAGGTTTCCGTCTCGAAACCGGCGGAACTGCGCTCTCTTTGGGATTACCTGAAAGGGAAAATGAATAACGGAGTTGCTGTTCTTGTCGCGGAGAAGGGAGGACGGGTTTTTATTCTTGTAGGTATCACGAAAGATCTTGTCGGCAGGTATCACGCGGGAAAACTTGTAAGCGAGCTTGCCGGAATTGTCGGCGGAAAAGGTGGCGGAGGGGGCGAGATGGCTCAGGCGGGTGGAAACATGCCCGGCAACATACCGAAAATGCTGAGTTCCTTGGGGGACCTCATATGAAAGAGATTATTAATTTCTTCTTGAGTCTCGTGCCTATAGAAAACAATAGAGCAAAACTTTTGGTAGTCTTTCTCTTTTCTTTTTTGATCATTCCAAATACCGGTTTTGCAGGTACCGCGCAGGATAATGCCCCGCAGAATGAAACCGAGCTTATGCGCTTTGACAATTACGCGGGGGTCTTTATCGGTCCCGGTTTTATGAGAAACCGGGTTGTCGACATTGACGGCTTCGCGAGCGGGGGCAATCCCGGCTCGGTTTCCAAATATGACGATACGAGCTTTGTCGGCGGCGTCCTTGTAGGGGGAAAATTCGATGTAGTCGGCTTGACCCTAAGAATGGAGCTTGACGGTACATTGACCAATGTATCGGCATCGACTGACAAGCTTGATCCTGACGGCTTGGATGAAACTGCTGAATCGGAATTTTCATGGATCGTTTCTGCGCGCGGGGGAGTTGAACAAGCAGTTGGCCGCGTAACAGTATTTGTCACGGGAGGATTGGCTTTTGCCGGGGTCAGCAATTCGGTAACCGATATTGATTCCAGTGATTCGGGTTCCATGGTGGATCCTGACGACTCTTTCAGCAAGGATTCAACGGAGGTAGGCTGGGTGATCGGAGCTGGCTTGGAAGCTGCGCTGTCCGATGTCTGGGCGCTACGGTTAGAGGGATCGTACCTGGATTTCGGCGAGAGCACTCATCTTGTTAACCGCTCGGGGAATAACCGCTGCTGCGGACCCGACACTCCCAGAAGGGCCGCGTCCTACGAGGTTGAAAACAGGCTTTCTACTGCCCGGTTGGCGATAATTCGCCGGTTCTGAGTCCAGCAAAATTCACCGGGTTAGCTTGTGAATCCCAGGTAGCCTGTAAGTAACTCTTCTTTGCAATGTTCAGGCCGTCTGGACGGAGAGAACGCATCTCTACATAGAAGATTCACATGAAGAAAGTCTTTTATGCATAGATGGATATGAACAGGGGTTGGGATTTAGGGACTGTAGAAAATCTGCTGTGATTGTAACGGTAAAGTTTGAATTCTTTACAGAAGTGGACTCGAGAGTCCCGTACGAACTTAAGGTGACCGGCTCTATGCCTTCACTTTTATATGAAGGCACCGCCATGTTCCAAAAATCATACGGGACCTCGGTCCGTTAAGTCTTTTTCCGGTTCGCTTGGGAGAGACGGAAATCAGAACGCATATTTCATTACCAAACTGACTCCAAAAGCACTTAAGTCGTCAGTTTCAATTGTATACTCAACCGTATTCGTTCCTGGGCCATTATTTGAGGCGTGACTGCGCAGCTGGTCCCACTCATTTGAGTCGCCGAACTTGGCATATCTGACCCAGCGTCCCTTGACCCCGATGGAAGCGCTTTCGGTCAGCATGTAGTCCACTCCAACCACCGCTTGGTAACCGAACACAGTATCTTCAAGCGTGTGGCTTGCTGTGCTCGAGGTGCCAGCAAGTCTCTTATGAAAATCTTCGCGAGCTGTATCTGCATCCCCGCTGCCTTTATACACTGCATCATCCGCTGTCGTAATAACATCTGGGTTTGTATTACGGGCCCAAACAGTGTCAAATTCCACTTCAGCCATTCCGAAACCCACGCCGCCTCCAATGTAAGGACGGAGTTGTCCAGAGACCGGAAGGTCATAGTAAATGTTAACGAAAAGACTGTTTATGTTTACCCCTCCTATGCGTTCGTCAGAACGGACAAGTTCCTGATCTGCTTTATCCGCAATATCCTCACCTCCCCCAACAACCGCGGATGTCGCGTCGTATTGCGCGCCGAAGTTAAAATATTCGGCTTCAATCCTTGCCCCGAAGTTGGTGCTGAAACCCAAAGCGAGACCCGCGATTGTCCCTGCCGAACCGTCAAAGCTGTTATCCCAAGTTGACGTAGCGTAACTACATGTACCGGATTCAAAATAATTGTCGCCCTCTGGGTCGTTTAAGTGCTTATCGCACAGTGTGCCGAAATCAGTGTCGCTGGAATCAGTATCTAAGGAATTTCCGATACCGAGTCCCACCTCAGTACTTATATAGAACTGCTGGGCGCTTGATGGAAGAGGAAACAGTGCGAAAGCAAGCAGGAAAGAGAAAATGGTTAATATCCTAGTCATTATTACCTCCTTATATGAATAAGATAACGCTTTAAATCTTTCGCAAATTAAAAAGAGAGGCGGCATTTCTTCATAAATCCGGTTAGATAAATAGTGCTCTTAAATTTATTTAACAGGAGGAAACACCGCCATGAGAGATTATACAACGAAGAGCCCCAAAAAGGTAATTCAGATTAACGAGAAGGAGCTGCAGCAACACCTCAGCACCCTTGTCACGGATACAGTGCAGGAAGTTCTGAATCAGGTCCTCGACGCGGAAGCGGAGGAGATGGTCGGGGCAGGCAGGTATGAGCGAAGTGCCGATCGCCAGGACTATCGTTCCGGAAGCTACACAAGAAAGCTCCAGACCAAAGCGGGGGAAGTTGAGCTTAACATACCCAAGCTTCGGGAGCAGACGTTTCAGACGGCCATAATAGAGCGATACAGGCGAAGGGAGTCATCGGTGGAAGAAGCCCTGGTGGAGATGTACCTTGCTGGAGTGTCGACGCGGCGGGTGGCGGATATCACCGAGGCGCTTTGGGACACCCGAGTGAGTTCGGCCACGATCTCCAAGCTGAACCAAAGCGTGTACGAGCACATAGAGAAGTGGCGCAACAGGCCCATAGAAGGAGAGTTTCCCTATGTTTATCTCGACGGGGTGAGTCTCAAGCGCAGCTGGGGAGGAGAAGTGGGCAACGTTTCGGTGCTGATAGCCATAGGGGTGGGAGAGGACGGTTATCGCAGGGTTCTGGGGGTTGTGGAGGGGGCGAAGGAGGACAAGGCCGGGTGGAGCGGGTTTCTGCGTCATCTCAAGCAGAGGGGGCTTAGTGGGGTACGGATGTTCATAAGCGACGCGTGTCTGGGTTTGAAGGAGAGTTTGGGAGATTTTTATCCGGAGGCGCTGTGGCAGCGCTGCGTGGTTCACTTCTACCGCAACGTGTTCAGTTACGTGCCTCGGGGGAGGGTCGGGGAAGTGAGCCTGATGTTAAAGGCCATACATGCTTCAGAGAGGAAGGAGGCTGCCAGGGGAAAGGCGAAAGAGGTTGTTAAGAGACTTAAGGAGATGCGGCTGGGTTCCGCGGCGAAGTGGGTAGAGGAAAACATTGAAGAGACTCTTGGTTACTACGGGTTTCCGTCTTCTCACTGGCGCAGGATCCGAACGAACAATCCGATGGAGAGGATAATAAAGGAGATAAGGAGAAGGTCCCGGGTTGTGGGAGCTTTCCCTGACGGGCAGAGCGCGTTGATGTTGTGCGCGGCTAGGTTAAGGCATATATCGGGGACCAAGTGGGGAAGCAGGAGGTATCTGGATATGGATTTGCTGAGGGAAATGGACAGCAAGGAGGCAATTGAGGTAGGGTAATTGAACAACCGGAATTTCAGAATCAAAGACTCATGAGTCTTTGATTCTGAAACTGAAGAAATGCTGAAAACTTAAATTTGCGAAAAATTCCGAGCACTACCATGAATAAACGATTGTAAAAAAAAACAACCACGATTTCCATAATAGAATATGTTATAACTCCGGCGTGAATTCAATCACAATTTTGCGTTCCAACCGGAAAATAAAAAGTTCTTGGGTCAGAGGGAAATTTGGGGGAGTAACCGTGTGGAAATCCTCTAGAACTTATGTTTACGTCAGAAATTCTATACGTAGAATTGCTCTTTTTGGAAGTTTTGTCTGATTTTGTTAAGAGCGTTTTTCTCTATCTGTCTTACCCGCTCTCTTGAGATGCCGAATTTGCGGGAAAGTTTTTCAAGAGTTTCGGGAGAATCGGTAAGAATACGTCTTTCGATGATGTACCGCTCCCTGTCTTTTAGGTTCGCCAGGGCCTCTTTTATTTTTTTCGCCACAAGCGACCGGGTCTGGGAATCTTCAAGGAACTTCTCCTGGTCAAATGTGTCTCCTAAAATGTCGACATAGGTGCGTTCCGTGTTGCCTTCTACGGTTGCGTCAAGAGACAGGTCTTTTCCGGACATTATCCGGTCCATCTCTATTACCTGGCTGTCGGGCACGTCAAGTTCTTTTGCTATCTCGGAGTAGATATCCTCTCCCGTCTCCGCTCCGGTGGCTTCAATCTTGTTTTTTGTTGACCTCAGCTTGTAGAAAAGCTTTCTCTGGGACTGGTTCGTTCCGACTTTTACCAGACTCCAGTTTTTCATTATGTGGTTTTGTATGTACGCCCTTATCCACCAGACCGCATAAGAGATAAGCCTGTATCCCTTGGTTGGATCAAAGCCTCTTACGGCCTTCATGAGTCCTATATTCCCTTCCTGGATAAGGTCCATGGTGTTTACGTTGTAGTTTTTGTACTCGTTCGCTACACGCACGACAAACTTCAGGTTTGATATGATCAGTTTTCTCGCGGCCTCAAGATCTCCCGTTTCCCTGTGCCTCATTGCGAGTTCATATTCCTCTTCCCTGCTCAAAACGGGGTGGTTTCTGATCTGCGCCAGATAACTTTGCAGGGAATTTGAAAGCGCGGGAAGAGATGAATTCACTTCTTCGGACTTCTTTTTTTCTTCTTTTTTTGCGGCCATTTTTACTCGGTATGAGATTGGTTGACTGTTTTTCTTATCTATATAAAATTAACTACTCTTTGGTTTTTTTTCTATTTTCTACAGTTCCGGTGTAGCTCAGTTGGCAGAGCAGATGACTGTTAATCATCGGGTCGCAGGTTCGAGTCCTGCCGCCGGAGCCAGATTCCCGCCCATCTAAGTTATGTGCCCTACAAGTGCGGCTTTAATATTTTTCTCGCAAGTTCCCGGGTGAAGTTACGATTAATCACCAAGTGGGGCGAAGCGGGCAGTCTAGGCTATTTCAATTTGCTTTCTTGAATTAGCCTAAAGAAATTTTTAAGCTGTTCTCCGCTCCGTAAGACGTGCCTGATCTAGGATAATTCTTTCAAACGCGGTGAGATGGTTCTTGATGCACTTACTGCCTTCAGCACTATCTAGATCAGACAGTAAATCATCATAAAGAGATATCGCATGTTCGGGCTTGAGTTGTGGGCATCGAGTCTTGCCGAGAGATCCCCGATTCCGCCGAAAAAGGAGTCGTTATAAACTTCCGCCACTCTTTTGAACTCATCGAACTTGATAAGCGGTGGTTCGCGAACGGTAAGCGGCCGCACGTTTTTCTCGGCGGAAGTTATCCTGATTCCGTCGCCTTCTGGTGTGGCTAGGAACCATCGCTCGGAGTCTTCGAGCATAAGTTCTATGCCGCCTTCGGTTTTCTGTATCAGAAGCTCCCACTCCTGTTCCTTGGATTCGCTGAATGGTATTTTTCTGTCTGCAAGCATTTTTTCTCTCCAAAAGATTATTTTAAAGGTCTTATTCTACCCCATGGCGAAAAAAATATGTAATGCTGCTAACAGAGAAGCGGTCTCAAATGTTCTCCCGTGTAAGAACTTTTTACGGAAGCCACCTGTTCCGGGGTGCCCGCGGCCACTATTTGCCCTCCGTTGTCTCCTCCCTCTGGTCCCAGGTCGATTACGTGGTCCGCGCATTTTATCATCTCAAGGTTGTGTTCTATTACTATTACGCTGTTACCTGTGTCGACAAGTCGGTTAAGAACGTCAAGAAGTTTCCCTATGTCGTCTACGTGAAGTCCGACGGTAGGTTCGTCAAGGATGTAAAGGATCTTGTTTTTTTCTTTTCTTGAGAGTTCCCTGGCTATTTTTATCCTTTGCGCTTCCCCGCCGGAGAGCGTCGTTGCGGGCTGTCCGAGTCTCAGGTAACCGCATCCGACATCCTTTAGAACTTTGAGTTTTCTGGTGACAGCCAGGCTTCCTGAGAAGAAAACCATGGCTTGGTCAACCGTAAGGTTAAGTATGTCATCTACGTTTTTCCCCTTGTATCTGTAGGAGAGAACCTCTTTTCCGAACCTTTTGCCCCCGCATTCCTCGCACGTCACCATGACGTCGGCGAGAAAGTGCATCTCGACCCTGTGGCTTCCCTCTCCCATGCATTTCTCGCAGCGGCCTCCCCTTACGTTAAAAGAAAAATGTGACGGGGTAAGCTTGCGGAGTTTCGCCTGGTAATGTCCGGCAAGGATTTTCCTTATGTCGTCGTAAACCTTTATGTAAGTGACGGGATTTGATCTAGAGGTTCTTCCTATGCTTCCCTGATCAAGGATTATTACGTCGTCTATATAATCCGTGCCCTCTATCCGTTCGTGTTTTCCGACCCTGTCGGCTTTTCTCCTGAATTTTCTTAGAAGAGCGTTATACAGAATGTCGTTTACAAGGGAGCTTTTCCCCGATCCCGATACTCCGGTTACGCACGTTAGACTTCCCAGGGGAAACCGTACGTCAATGTTCTTAAGGTTGTTTTCGTTCGCGCCTATTACGTTTATTGAATTTCCGGTGGTTTTCCTGCGGGAACCCGGAACCTCTATTTTCTTTTCGTTTGAGAGGTATTTTCTCGTGGTTGAGTTCTTCGCCGAACGCAGGAAACTCCCGAGCGTCCCCTGATATACGACTTCCCCGCCGCCTTCTCCCGCGCGGGGACCGAGTTCCACTATGTAATCGGCGGATCTTATGGTGTCAAGATCGTGTTCTATGAGGATAATGGTATTGTTTCTTCCCCGAAGTTCTCTTATAAGCGAATTAAGCCGTTCCATGTCCCTTGCGTGCAGACCGATCGAGGGCTCATCCAGAATGTAGAGGGTCTCAGTGAGCCGCGAGCTCATCTGGCAGGCAAGATTTATTCTCTGTGCCTCTCCACCCGAGAGCGTGCGCGTGAGCCTGGAGAGAGTCAGGTAGTCAAGTCCCACGTGGATAAGGAAATCCAGTCGTGAATTTATTTCCTTCATTATGTCAGAGACGATCTCCAGTTCGTAAGCGGACAGAACTACGCGATCAAACCAGGATTTCAGATTCTTTACGGACATCCGGGAGAGATCGGATATGGTTTCCCTTTTTATCCGCACGTTAAGGGCTTTTTTCTTGAGCCTGCTTCCACCGCAGTCCCCGCAGGTAAAGGCGGAGCGGTATCTAGAGAGAAAAACCCTTATGTGGGTTTTGTAATTTTTCCGCTCAAGTCTTCTGAAATATCCTTTTGCGCCGTAATAGTCGTCGTTTCCGTTTAAGACAAGATCCTTTTCCCCCGCCGAGAGTTCCGAAAAAGGTCTTTCCGTATCTATTCCCGCATACTCGGCGAAGGCAAGAAGTTTTCTCATTTGCTTGCGGTAAGAAGTTTTCGTAAAGGGTTCTATTGCCCCTTCGGCGAGGCTTAGACCGGGGTCCGGAACAAGGAGTTCGGAGTCGATTTCCAGGTTTCTTCCGAATCCGCTGCATTGCTCGCAAGCGCCGTAGGGGCTGTTAAAGGAGAACATGTTCGGGGTGGGTCTTTCAAACGCGATGTCGCAGAGATCGCAGCGAAGTTCTTTTGAAAAACGAAGGCTCTGCCCGGAAACGATATGCACAAAAGCCTGGCTGCTCTCGGAAAAAGCGGCCTCAAGTGCTTCGGTGATCCTAGGTTTTGATCGCTCGCCGATAACCGTTCTTGCGGTGACTATCTGGGTTTTTCCGTCAGAATTCTCCCCGATTTTTTCCATATCCTGAGTTTTTCCGTCACGGTAAACCCGGGAGTAGCCTTTTTTCATGTATTGCGAGAGGGTTGCTCCCTTTTCGGTCTCAAAGCAGATGACGGCTCTTTTTTCCGGGAAGTTTTCGAGCAGAAGTCGCGTGAGGGACTGGGGGGAGTGCTCGCTCACTTCCTTTTCGCAACTAGGACAGTGGGTTTTTCCGATTTTTGCGAACAGAAGTCTCATGTAATCGTATATTTCCGTTGTGGTGCCTACGGTGGAACGGGAATTTATTACGCTGTTTCGGCTTTCAATCGCTATCGGGGTCGGAAGACCTTCTATGTCGTCCATCGCGGGACGGTCGACTTTCTCTATGAACTGTCTCGCGTAGGTTGAAAGGCAGTCTATGTACCTTCTGAGTCCTTCTCTGTACACGGTGTCAAGAACGAGAGATGATTTGCCCGAGCCGCTGAGACCGGTTACCACCGTGAACATGCTTCTCGGGATCAAAACGTCTATGTTTTTTAGGTTGTTTTCCCTGGCGCCTTTTATTTCTATATATCCGTTTAGTTTTGCGGTTTTCGCCATGTAATTCTCCCACACCGGGTTTGTCCGATCTCAAGGGGTTTTCCATTTCCCCGCGCAGCATTTATAACGATAACGGAAATTGAGGTTTGCCGGGGTATTCGGTATTCTTTTCCTCGGGAAAAATGAAATATCCCGTGGTTTCTCACTTTAACTTTACACAATTATCGTGCGACTTTTTCCCGGGATACGGGATTATTGATGGGTCGCCGCGCCGGACGGCGCTTGGCCATGCGGGGCCATCTTCTGAATACTTTTCCGTTTCGAGGTGAGTAGATGATTCATCTAAAGGGTGTTGATGAGCAGATAGCGGAAGTTATCCGCATGGAAACACAGCGTCAGGAATGGAAACTCGAGATGATAGCGTCTGAGAATTACGTGAGCGACGCTGTCATGGAGGCCATGGGGTCTGTGCTTACAAACAAGTACGCCGAGGGTCTTCCGGGAAAGCGTTACTACGGAGGATGCGAATTCGTTGACGTGGCTGAGGATCTGGCGCGCGAGCGGGCCCTTGAGCTTTTCGGGGCGGACGCCGTGAACGTGCAGCCGCACTCTGGGGCCCAGGCGAACATGGCCGTGTTTTTCGCCGCGCTTGAGCCCGGAATGACGGTTTTGGGCATGAGACTTGATCACGGAGGTCATCTCACTCACGGACATCCGGTTAATTTTTCAGGCCGCCTCTACAATGTCGTTGCCTACGGGGTTTCAAAAGAAACAGGAACGATCGATTACGATGAGGTAAGGGATCTTGCCCTCAAGCACTCCCCCGGACTTATAATCGCCGGCTGGAGCGCCTATCCAAGGGATGTGGACTACGCGAAATTCAGAAGCATAGCGGATGAATGCGGGGCGCTTTTAATGGCGGATATAGCGCATCCGGCAGGGCTTGTGGTAGCCGGGCTTCACTCGGATCCCGTCCCCCACTGTGATTTCGTAACGACTACTACCCATAAAACGCTTCGGGGACCCCGAGGCGGGATGGTAATGATGAAGGAAAAGCATGCGAAGGTTGTAAACAGCAGGGTTTTTCCGGGAACTCAGGGTGGTCCGCTGATGCACGTCATAGCGGCCAAGGCGGTTGCGTTTAAGGAAGCTCTTGGGCCTGGATTTTTAGAGTACCAGCGCCAGACGGTGAAAAACGCAAGGCGCCTTGGAGAAAATCTCGCAAACGCGGGTCTTAAGCTTGTCTCGGGCGGAACCGACAACCACTTGGTGCTTGTCGATCTTAGGGAAACGGAGTTTACGGGACAGGTTGTTGAACAGACGCTTGAGAGAGCAGGCATAACGGTCAATAAGAACGCGATTCCTTTTGATCCCCGTCCTCCCATGGTCACAAGCGGCATAAGGATCGGGACCCCGGCTATCACCACAAGAGGGATGAAGGAGGCGGAAATTGATACGATATCCGGCTTCATAATGGAAGCTTTTAACAATCATGAAAACGAAAAAGTTCTCGGTAGAATAAAAGAAGACGTAAAGGAACTGTGCTTGCGTTTTCCGGTTTACGGCCACAGACTCGGCGGGTGAAAAATGAAGTGTCCTTTCTGCAAGTCAGATGATACAAGGGTAGTTGATTCAAGGGAAGGAAAAGACGGTTTTTCCGTAAGGAGACGGCGGGAGTGCAACGACTGCCAGGATAGATTCACCACTTATGAGAGAATCCATCACGCCGAAGTCATGATGGTAGTGAAAAAGGACGGTCGCAGAGAGGAATTTGACCGTAACAAGATAATAAACGGAATGCGCAAGGCGTGTGAGAAAAGGCCGGTCAGCATTGAAATCATAGAGGATTTCGCGTCCGCCCTGGAAAAAGAATTTCTGGAAAGTGGGGAGCGGGAAATACACAGCGAAAAGATAGGAGAGAGGTTAATATCCAAGCTTTACGAGATTGATGAAGTTGCTTACGTCAGGTTCGCTTCGGTATACAGGTCTTTTAAGGACGTAAACGAATTCCTTGACGAAGTATCAAGTCTTTTAAAGGAGAAAAAGTAAGCTGTATGCTGGTTGATTCCCACGCGCACTTGCTTAGCCTTGAGGACCCCGCGGGCGCCGTTTCCAGTGCTGCGGCCGAGGGTGTCGGGAAAATCATATCAATCGGAACCGGACTTGAATCTTCGCTTGCCACTATAGAGCTTTCAAGAAAATACAGGGGCGTTTATGTGTCGGTCGGAATCCACCCGCACTCCGCTTCTGACTTCAGCGAAGAAGTGATGCGGGAGATTGAGGGCATGCTGGAGGATCCCAAGGTCGTGGCGCTTGGAGAAACCGGGCTTGATTACCACTACATGAATTCTCCGAGAGAAGATCAGATAAGGTCGTTTGAGGCACACATGGAGCTTGCAAGGAGGCATTGCCTTCCTTTCGTTGTTCACGTAAGGGACGCGGAGGAGGAACTGCTTTCGATGCTTCGTGGCAGAGACCTTGGTCCGAGGCCTGGAGTTATTCACTGTTTTTCTGGGGATTACGAGACGGCGAAGAAATACCTTGACTTGGGTTTCTTCATTTCATTCTCCGGCATAGCGACTTTCAAAAGGGCCGAAGAGGTAAGGGACGCGGCTGCAAAGATTCCCATAGAAAGGCTTCTTTACGAGACGGATTCCCCTTACCTGGCGCCGGTGCCCCAGAGGGGAAAGCCGAATGAACCACGTAATGTCGTTTACGTGGCCAGGCTTATTTCGCAGCTCAGGGGGCTGTCTATTGAGGAATTCACCCGGATTGTTTTTGAAAACATGACGGAGCTTTTCCCAAAAGTGTCAAAGGACAAAGATGGTCTTATCTAGTAAAAAGAATTTTTGAGGTGGTTGCGTGAGCGGAAAACCGAAAATAGCTGTAACTATGGGAGATCCGAACGGAATAGGGCCCGAGGTTTGCATAAGGGCTTTTTACGACGGTTTCTTTGAGGAGATATACGACATCGTATTTATCGGAAGCGAACCCGTGCTCCAAAGGGCTAACAGCGAGTTCGGAAAGGACGGTCCTCTTTCAATTATAGACCCAACGGATTTTACGCTTGGGGATATTGAGGAGGGGGAGAGGTCCGAAAAAGCGGGCAGGGCGTCTATTGTGTGTATAGAAAAGGCGGTAGCCATGGCTCTCTCCGGCGAGGTTACGGCTGTTGTCACGGCTCCAATAAGCAAGAGATCCATCCATATGGCCGGCTCCCCCTATCCCGGGCACACGGAGATGCTCATGGATCTTACCGGTTCTGAAAACGTAGTAATGCTTTTTGAGGGAACGAGGTTCCGCGTCGCGCCCGTGACTATACATGTACCCCTTCGTGAAGTTCCTGACCTGATTACAGAAGAAAGTGTTTATTTGACTGTCTCGATATCAGCCCGGGAGCTCAAAAAAAGATTCGGAGTCGAGGATCCCAAGATAGTTGTCTGCGGACTTAATCCCCACGCTGGGGAATCGGGATCTTTTGGAAACGAGGAGGAAGAGCATATCATTCCAGCTCTTGAGAGAGCGAGAGCCGAAGGCGTGTCGGTCGAGGGGCCGCTTCCCGCTGACACTCTTTTTTACGACGCCCTTCGCGGCAAGTGGGATCTTGTGGTTGCCATGTACCACGATCAGGGTTTTGTGCCTTTCAAGATGCTTTCTTTCGATACCGGGGTAAACGTAACTCTGGGGTTGCCTATACTGCGGACCTCTCCTGACCACGGAACCGCTTTTGATATAGCGTGGAAGGGCGCTGCCCGTCCCGAGAGTATGATTCAGGCTGTAAAAGTTGCCATGGAAATATGCGACGCGAGATAGTCAAAACGCATTACGCAACTGTCTCAGTAAGCAGCATATATTTACACTTAGCCCCCGCTTGGAAGCTCGTTTGCGGAGCATTCCCAGTGTTCTCTCGCTTGTCCAATTATAATTTCCCGTCAATAGCAATTCTTTTTGGTATGGGCTGCAATTGCCGTATGTTACAAATGCATTATGGAAAACTATCTGGTAAAGAAACTAAACCATTATGACTAGGCTACAATAAGAAACTCAATACGACGGGACAAAGATAAGGAGCTCTTACCTTTATCAGGGGTTCGTTTAATGTAGTATCGAGGGCTCAACAACTATCTTGCCCGGCAGTACAGGGGGTTCTACGGAAATAGGTTCGCCAGATGACAACTCCGCCGATGAACTTCTGGCTTTACCAACTCTTTCCTCGGTAGATTCGATAGAAGGACAGACACCGTTGGCTCGATAGGCAAGGGCTGTTTTGAGAAGAATTTCCTCGGGGTCACTAAGCTGATGATTAAAGTCTTCTACAACGGGACAGGTCGGAGTAAAGCCACATTCGAAATCTGCTTCACCCTTAGCATTTATCCCCCTGAAGTTAATTGAAGAATAATGAGTGCCACAATTCCCAGTTGGACGAAAACCGTAGGGTTTACCGCAGGTAACCGATCCGATATGGATAACCTTTATATCAACCCCGCGCAAACCATTTATGATTGATTCGCTTGCTGAGCAGGTTCTAGGGCCTGTCAGGATGAACAGGCGCGACAAGCCGAGACTGGGTACCGTTAGATCTGTTTCACCAATTATATCATCGGCTGCGAATTCAAGAGTAAACTCAAACTTTTCCGGTTCAATCTTGCCGTTTGTTTCAAGCTCTTCGAAAGTCAGACCCTCTTTTACAGTTCCGGCAACCATTGACGAGAGCATCTGTGCTATATAGAGGAGTCCGCCATCGTTATAACGAAGATCAACGATCAGATCATCAATGCCTTCGTCTTTCAGGAATTTGTTGCCCGCTTTTATGATTTCTGTGGCTGCCCGTCCGGAGTGTTGGTTAAATAGCATGTAACCGATGCGGTCTCCGTTGGAAGTGGGCAGGATTCTTTCGTTTAGGACTGGGTCAGAAGTTATTACCGTGGATGTCATGGTTACCATGCGGGGAACTGATGATCCGAGATCCAAAACGGTGAACGTGTGGCTCTCGCCCACTCCTGATGGATTCAGGCCAGCGTTTAATACGGCTATGTTATCCGAATCTATTACCCTTACACCGTCGATCTCGAGAATCCGTGCGCCGCGCGAAAGATTAACACCGGGAGTGGTAGCTGGTGAGGGTGTTTCTGTGTAAGCGATCCTTACATCTCGCGGGGGGCTACGTTTTAGAACCACGAACTCGGCACCGTATCCTATCGAAACCCTTTCCGTGAGGGATGCAAAGTATTGTGCAGTAGGTCGAGAAAAATGGAATCTTGGTTTATCCTTAGGTTCTCCGCAAACATTTGTTTCCAAGGTTTTCATCATGTCAAAGTAGTGCGGAGTGCTGCAGCAGGTGGGATGCTTGTCTTCAATCTCATCGTACCAGAGATAAGTTTCGTGACTCCAGGAACGTAGCCAGTTGTTCTCATCTACGTGAGTGCCTGGATACGCTACGTAAGTGCCCGGATACGCACGGTTTTGATCGTAAGCTCTGTCGGGGTCGGCGCACACATTTTCGAAGTTCTCACTGGGATAAAACACCGATTCCTCTGCTAGTTCTGTTTCATCATTGTCACCGCAGCCGAGAAAAGCCGATACTCCAAGCAGCGCCAAGCATATTGTAAGCAGCCGTATAGATCTGAATCTGTATGGAGAAAAGCGGTTTTTTCGTTTATGCACTATAGTTTTCCTCCGTGGATTAAACGCTGGGGGGGGGGTTGTATAGGTCTAGATTATTACAAAACGACTTGAATTTATCAAGTCACGTACGCAGCGTTAGAAAATTGCCACGGGCAGTGCTACAAGCTACCGCACGGAAAAAGCATAAAGGTGTGCCGGCGTGCTCGATGTTTCTCCGCTCCCGCATCTTGATGGATGGATTCTCTTATCCGGGTTCTGGAGCCCCGGACTGATTTTTCGTTACATGCGGTTTCGAGAGGTTTCTGATTCCACCAGGAGGGGAAGTACTTCTCCCGATTTGCCCATTACGCTTGCGTCATAAAGGCCCGTGCCCGGGGTTACATCAATGTTGATTTCGACTACAGGCTTTTCACTTTTTTTCGCCATGAGTCCCATTGAAGCCGCGGGTTCAACCACTCCTGAGGTTCCAACTATCAGCAGGAGGTCGCATTGCTCTATGGCGAATAGGCACCTGTCTATTCTCTCCATCGGGATGATTTCTCCGAACCACACGGTGTTCGGCCTCATTACCGCGTTGCAGGCACCGCACTTCGGGGGCAGCTCTGGAATAGGCACTTGGTAGTTTTTCTCCACTTTTTCGCATTCGGTGCATTTAATTTCCCAGAGACTTCCGTGAAGCTCTATTACGTTTCGGGTTCCGGCCGCGAAGTGAAGGCCGTCTACGTTTTGCGTTATGAGGGTGAAATCCCTTTTTTCTTTCTCAAGTGCTGTTATCGCGAAGTGACCGGGATTGGGCTTGGCGTTTTTCATTATGGCCCTTCTAGAGTCATACCACTCCCATACCAGTTCGGGATTCCTGAAAAAGGCCTCGGGCGTTGCAAGTTCTTGGGGGCTGTAATTCTTCCAGAGTCCCTCTTCTCCCCTGTAGGTTGGAATGCCGCTTTCAGCCGAGATTCCCGCCCCTGTAAGAACGACGATTTCGTTGGAGTTGCTTACAAGTTCGTACGCTTTTGCGATTTCTTTTTCCATGTTTCGACAACCCGCCATATGTTAACCGGTTCCCGGTTTCTTTCCCATTGTTCAGCGCCAAGACATGACTGCGGGGGCGGGGGATTCTCTTGACAATTTATCCCGTGGTACTAACCTTGTTTCTGTTGTGTTAGACCAGTATATTCCCGTTCTGCTGATAATAGTAATAGCAATCGCTTTAGCCGCGGCGCTTCTGTCCGTTTCCTATCTGCTCGGTCCGAAGAGGTACGGAAGCTGGCGCAAGCTTATTCCGTATGAATCGGGGATGATTCCCAAGGGAGACGCAAGAGAGAAGGTGTCGCTCAAGTACTACTTGATAGGAGCTCTTTTCATACTGTTTGACATAGAAATCGTGTTTCTGGTAGCTTGGGCGGTTGTGTTCAGGGAGCTTGGAATGGTGGCGCTTGTCGAGGTGCTGGCGTTTCTTGTTGTTGTCATCGGTGGTTACTTTTACGTTCTTAAAAAAGGAGCTTTGGAATGGGAGTAAACAGCGGATCACTGCTTGGCGGAGACGGTTTTCTTACAACCAAGGTCTCCGCGGTTGCCAACTGGGGAAGGAAGCACAGCCTTTGGCCCATGGCTTTCGGAACGGCCTGCTGCGCAATTGAGATGATGGGGACTTTCTCCTCAAGGTTTGATATCGCTAGGTTCGGGGCCGAAGCGGTGAGGTTTTCGCCTAGACAGGCGGACCTGATGATAGTTTCCGGGACCATAACCTACAAGATGGCATCGGTCTGCAGAAGAATCTATGAGCAGATGCCCGAGCCAAAGTGGGTAATAGCAATGGGGTCATGCACCTGCGGTGGCGGACCTTTTGACAGTTACGCCGTCGTTCAGGGAATTGACGAGTTTCTTCCGGTAGATGTTTACGTGGGCGGCTGTCCCCCAAGACCTGAGGCCCTTATTGACGCCGTGATGAAGATTCAGAAGAAAATAGATAACGAAGGACCCCCGATCGTATGACCCCGCTACCTGGATCGATCGATCTAATAAGGGAAAAACTGCACGGCTACCTCCTCTCGGAAAACACATTCCGCGGGGAGACCAGTTTTACCGTAAAGGCCGAGTCGATAGCCGAGTGCTGTTCGCTTTTGAAAAATACGCTCGGTTTCTCCTATCTTGTCGATGTTACGGTTGTCGACTATCTGACCGTCAAGTTTCCAAGATACGAGGTTGTCTACATGCTTCACCGCTTCGGTGAGAATTATGAGGAAAACTTGAGGATAAGGCTTAAGGTTTCACTTGAGCAGGATGACTTCGCTATTGATTCCGTAACGCCCGTGTGGTCCGGGGCGAACTGGCTTGAGAGGGAAGCGTACGATATGTTCGGGATAACCTTCAGGGGGCACCCCGACCCGAGAAGAATACTGATGCCCGAGGATTACGACCAGTTTCCTCTGAGAAAAGATTTTGACGTGAGAGACAGGGAATCTTCCAAAAGATGTTTCGAGCGGGCTCTTGAGGAAGGGCTTGAGTAATGGAAAAAGTAGAGATTGTCACAGAAGAATTTAGCACTGAGGCTGACGGTACCAGAAAGCACACCATGATGCTTAACATGGGACCGCAGCATCCGTCGACCCATGGGGTCCTGCGGGTGGTTCTTTATCTTGACGGAGAGATAGTAAAGGAAGCTGTTCCTCACATAGGCTATCTGCACAGGGGAATAGAGAAGCTCTGCGAGGACATCACCTATCAGAAATGTCTTCCCTACACCGACAGGATGGATTATCTGGCCTCAATATGCAACAACATAGGCTTCATACTGGCTGTTGAGAAGCTTCTGGGGATTGAGGATGAAATTCCCCCAAGAGCCAAAGTTGCCGAAGTTATAATGTTTGAACTCGGAAGAATCGAGTCCCACCTCATAGGTATAGGCGCAAACGCGATGGATCTTGGTGCGATGAGTGCCTTTCTTTTCTGCTTCAAGGAGAGGGAGAGGATCTACGAGATTCTCGAGATGGTATGCGGAGCAAGACTCACGACTTCATACCCGAGGGTAGGAGGTCTTCCCCAGGACCTTCCCGAAGAGTTCTCTGACACCGTGAGGAATTTTCTGAAGATATTCCCCAAGACCTTAAATGAGATAGACAGCCTTCTTACAAGGAACAAGATATGGATTGACCGCACGAAGGGAGTGGCGGTTATAAGCAAGGAGCAGGCGGTTGATCTGGGCATTACCGGTCCGATACTGAGAGCAAGCGGAGTTCCCTACGACTTGAGAAAAGCCGTTCCCTACCTTGATTACGAAAACTACGAATTCGATATACCGGTCGCCAACGAAGGAGACGTGTACGCAAGGTACCTTTGCAGGATGGAAGAGATGAGACAAAGCCTTCGGATAATTTCCCAGGCTATTGAAAATCTCCCCGACGGTCCTTACATTGCCGACCTTCCCGATATCGTTTTGCCCGAAAAAGAACTCGTCTACACGAAAATGGAATCCCTGATCAGGCATTTCGTGCTGGTCTACAACGGTTTTGAGACTCCTCCGGGGGAGATTTACTACGCCGTAGAGAATCCCAAAGGGGAACTGGGCTACTACATCGTAAGTGACGGTACGGGAAAACCCTACAGGATGCGGGTTCGCGGGCCGTCGTTTGTAAACCTGCAGGCCCTTCCGGATATGGTAAAGGGGGGATTTGTCTCTGATGTCGTTGCGGCAATCGGCAGCATTGACATAGTGCTCGGGGAAGTTGACAGGTAAGTTCTGAATCTCAGGGGAAAGTCACTGTCCCCGCTCCCTTCGGTTTTCTGAACGTAAAAAACGAGTCGGGGATGTTTAGGTTAACTTCTGCGGCGCCGAGTTCTATGATCGTCGTGTTTCCGAAGATGTCACCGATTATGATTTTCCTCAGCATGTGGGTCTTTGGATCAACTGCTATCGTTACCTGCTTTGAGTGCTCCTGTTTTTTTTGTTTTAAGTCAAGGAGAATATTCCCCTGCTCGTCCGTGCTTCCGGCGCCTAGGCGGACATCGAAAAGACGGTCAAGATCCTCAAGTATTGAAATAACGGTATAGGAACCGAGGGAACCTGCCCAGACGCTGTCAATTTCCGTTTCGGCAACCTGATTTTCCCGGCTGTCAAAATACCAGACCTTCTTTCCGTCAGAAACGATCGTGTCTTTCCAAGGCTCTTCGTATTGCCACTTCATCATCCCCGGTTTCTTGAACCACACTTTGCCCGAAGAAAGGACTTTCTCCTCAAGGTCCTTTATCCGAGTTTCCTGGGTAAATCTAGAGTTAAGGTCGTTTATCGAGGCGTATTTTTTCTGGATGCTGCTTACAATAGCGGCTGCATCTTGGGCCCTCGCAGGTTGCGCGGTAAGAAGAAGGAATGTTGCAAGAAGCGCTGCCGCAGGCGCGATTTTTTTCAATCCTGATTTCCCCTGTCCGCTTTGATCATGTTTACATAGACTTCTCTTGGTTTTCCGGCTGATTCCTGCGGTCCTATCAGGCCTTCTTTCTCCATTATCTCAACGATTCTCGCAGCGCGGTTATATCCTATCTTGAGTCTTCTCTGTATCATCGAAATGGATGCCTGTTCCGTTTCGGCTATTATTCCAAGTGCGGTTTCGTAAAGTTCATCTTTCTCGTCTTCATCGGAACCTGCGCTTTGGGCGCTGGGGTCATTTTGAGTTATCTCCTTTATGTAGACGGGGGTGGCCTGGGATCTTAGAAAATCCGTTACCCTTTTTCTTTCCTCGTCCGATATGAGGGCACCCTGCAGTCTTAACAGATTGCTTCCCCCGGAACTCAGAAAAAGCATATCGCCCTTTCCAAGCAGAGTTTCCGCTCCCCCGGTGTCGAGAATGATTCTTGAATCCACTTTTGAGGATACGAGAAAAGATATCCGCGCGGGGAAGTTAGCCTTTATAAGTCCCGCCACGACGTCTGCCGAGGGTCGCTGAGTAGAGACTATTATATGGATTCCCGCGGCTCTGGCTTTCTGCGCGAGCCTTATTATGGAGTCTCTCACTTCGCTCGGGGAGACCATCATGAGGTCGGCAAGTTCGTCTATGATAACGACTATGTAGGGAAGCCATCTGAGCTGTTTTTCCTCAATGTCGAGCGTCTCAAGCTTTCTGTTATAGCTGTCTATGTCCCTTACTCCTTCCTCAGAGAGCATGCTGTATCTGGAATCCATTTCCTCCACCAGCCACCTAAGAGCCGCCACGGCCTTTTTCGATTCGGTGACCACCGGATGGAGCAGGTGGGGAATATCTTCGTATATGGACAGTTCAAGCATCTTTGGATCTATCATTATCAGCTTGAGTTCATAAGGGGTTGTCCTGTACAGAAGGCTTGTGATCGCGGCATTTAGCAATACGCTTTTCCCCGAACCGGTCGTTCCGGCGATCATAAGATGCGGGGCGGTCTGAAGGTCCATGTAGCGCGGTTTTCCAGATATGTCTTTTCCGAGGGCAAGGGTCAGCATTGACTTTTTCGTCGTAAACGAACTGCTCTCGAAAAGTTCCCGCAGCACCACGATCTCTCTGCTTTCGTTCGGCACCTCTATTCCAACAACGTCTTTTCCTGGTATTGGGGCTATGATTCTTATGCTAAGAGCTTTAAGACCCATTGCCAGATCGCCCTCAAGAGACGATATCTTGTTTATTTTTATTCCCGGGGCAGGCTTGTATTCGAACATCGTGATAATCGGGCCGGGACGTATTTCCATGATCTTTCCGGTTACTCCAAAGTCGGCGAGTTTTTCCTCAATCAAAGTGGCCTTCTGGTACATGGCTTCTTTGTCTATCTCTACTGACGTATCGATTTTGGGGTCAAGCAGATCAATGGGGGGAAGAGAGAAATCAAGCCATTTGCTCTCGGGCGCAGGAGGTTCTGTCTCGGCTTTTTTGTCAGGAGTGGGAGGTGTGAACACTATCTGCGGTTCCGCGTCGGTTTCTCCCGAGGGCTCCTGCTTTTTCGCTGCGACCGGAGCTTTAGTTTCCCGAGTCGTCATCTGCGGGCCGTCTTGCTTTTTTCTGGCTCGGGCTCTTGCTGCCGAAGCGCGTTTTAGCGCGCCGAACGGCGCGAAGATCTTTTTTAACGCACCTGAGCAGAGCGCGCGGATGATCTCCGCCACGCGGGCAAGTTTGGTTCCCGTCGTTGTTATCACGGAGAGGAATATGACGATTATGGCGATAATGTATGTTCCCAGGGTTCCCGAGATGTTCTGCGCGAATTGTTGGGAGATTGCAAGACCCAGCCATCCGCCGGCTGGTGAGTAGCCTAAAAGGGCACTTCCTCCGTAAGCAAGCCCGAGCAGCGTGGTTGAGGAGAGAAGGAAGATAATCGTGGAGAAAAGCTTCCAGTATATCTTCTGGGCGGGCTGTTTTCTCAGGATCACGTACGATGCATAGAGCATCAAGACGGGAAACACGAAGGAAAGCGTGCCGAAAGAATTTCCAAGGGAGTGCGATACGTAAAGTCCCGCGTTTCCCATTGCGCCTTTTGCGTCAATCTCAAGCAGGTTGCTGAAGACCAGAAGACTTACGAAGGTGAATATGCCGAGGGCGAAGAAAAAAACCGCCATCACATCTACGAATATACCTTGAGTGTCCTTGTCTTTAGACATTTTTTAAATTCTGAAATAAAAACCCTCCGCACCCGGGCGAAAGGGAAAATTCTCCGCTATCTAAAAGGCGATTGCGGCGAGAAGCATGTTTGAGGCCTGAGCCGCCAGATCCCATGACAAAAAAGGAAATACACCGAAAAAAACCGTGACTGCGGTAAGAACGGCAATTGTAGCTCCCGAAAGCGGCTTGTTCGCGCTTGCCCCGTAGCTGTCCTCCTTCATAAACGCGTAGACGAGCACCTTGAGGTAGTAGTACGCGGAGATTACGCTTGTTATTATTCCTATCACTGCAAGCGGCGTCAGATTAGCGTCAACCGCAGCTAAAAACACCCTGTATTTTCCGAAAAATCCTATAGTCGGCGGGATTCCCGCAAGCGAGAACATGAATACCCCGAGCGCGAGCGCCGTCGCCGGTTTTCTCTTCCAGAGTCCTGATATCCGTTCAAAAGTATCGCAATCGTCTTTTTCCCCGCTCACGTAGGCGAGGATTCCGAAAGCCCCGAGATTCATGAAGGTATAGGCAAACAGATAGTAAAGAACGCTTCCGCTTCCCACCGAAGCGTCCGAGAGAACGGCCGCCACTCCGACGAGGGCGTATCCGGCGTGAGCCACACTTGAGTAGGCAAGCATTCTCTTTACGCTTTTTTGATATATGGCGGCTATGTTCCCCACTACCATTGTCAGCACCGCCGCTATCTGTATCGCAGCCGTTATATGATTTTCAAACGCCGAACCGGGGTCAAGAAATATTCTCAGCAGCAGCACAAACGCAGCTGCTTTTACCGCTACTGACATATATCCCGTAACGGTGAGAGGAGCGCCGTCATAGATATCGGGTACCCACTGGTGAAGCGGCACCGCTCCTATCTTGAATATAACTCCTACTGCCACGAAAGCGGCTCCGCAGACATACATCGGGAGATTCGCGGGATTTGCGAGAATTTCCTCTATAAAAGTGGAACCTGTAGCTCCATAGAGAAGGGCAATTCCGAAAAGCAGTACGGCGGAGGAAAATCCCCCAAGAACAAGATACTTTATGCCTGATTCCGTCGAGTCAAGAGACCTGCTTCTGAATCCCGAGAGTATGTAGACGGCGATTGACATGATTTCGAATCCTACAAAAAGCGTCATGAGTTCAACCGACGAGGCGAGAATCATCATCCCGCTCGTGCAAAAAAGCACAAGCGCGTAAAACTCCTCAAGCCATTGAGTGCGTTTCTCCAGGTGATCTTTTGAAAAAACAATCGTCGCAAGTGCCGCCAGGAGGAAAAGGGAGTTGAAGTATGCGGAGAAGGAATCGATTACGATCGCGCCGGAAAACGCGGAGTCGGTCCCGGAGAACCTGGCGAAGTTAAGGACAAACGAGAGCACGGTGCCCGAAATCGCGAGGAGAAAAAGCGCCCCCGCCCATCTTTTTTTCAAAACCGGGGCGCAGACGAGTATGAGCAGTGCGGCGAGTATGAGTATGCACTCGGGAAGGATAACAAGCGTGCTTTCAAGTAAAACTTGAATATTCATGGTTGCGTTCCTCCCGGCATTTACGACCTTTCCCGGGTCTCAGTTGTTTTTTTCATTGCTTCAATCGGAGTCTTTGATTACTTCAAACTTCTTTTCTTCAAACTGGAAGTTTCGCTCGTCAATGTACCATATTCTCGCGTCGGCAAGTTTTCCGCGGTTTATCGAAAAAATTATATACGCCCAGCCGGGCGATGCCACCTCTCTGTCCGTTTCCGAGGGGACCGAAGGATGGTCTGGATGTGAGTGGTATATGCCGAGGATCTCAAGACCATTCTCCCTTGCCCACGAATCCGCTTCTATGTAGGAACGCGGGTCAAGCTCGTAGCGGTCTTTTAACCTTTTCCTGTCAATGCTGCCTGTTTCCTTAAACGCCGTTTCAGACCCGTCGTCAGCGACCAGATTGGCACATTTACGAAAGTGGGTCACGGTATCTTTTTCCCCTATCATCACGCCGCAAACCTCGTAAGGATAACCGGATTCAGCGTCCCGTGTCATGCCCAGATAAGCCGATCTATGTATTCTTACCACCAGAGTCTTTCGCTCAGGTACCTTCTGCCCGAGTCGGGAAGAATTGTTACCAGCACTCCCTCTTTCAGTTTTTTTGCGTACTCAAGCGTTACGCAAACCGCGGCTCCTCCTGAGTGACCCACGAATATCCCTTCGGTTTCCATCAGCCGTTCCATCATATCATACGCTTTTTCAGTTGAGATGAAGACAACTTCGTCGGCCGCTTTCTCGTCGTATATGCCGGGAACTATTGAAGAAGGCATATGTTTCATGCCCTCAAGTCCGTGAAGACTTTCTTCGGGTTGAATCGCGATTATCTTTATGTCGGGATTGTATTCTTTAAGTTTTTTTCCGGTTCCCATGAAGGTTCCCGATGTGCCGAGTCCCGCGAAAAAATGGGTCACGGTGCCTTTTGTCTGCTCCCAGATCTCAGGCGCGGTTGTCTCATAGTGTGCAAGGGTGTTGTTGACGTTGTTATACTGGTCCGGCATGAAATATCTATCGGGTTTATCCGCCTTGAGTTCGTGGGCCATTCTTATCGCTCCGTCGGAACCTTCAAGAGGATTTGAGAAGACTATTTTAGCTCCGTAGGCTTCAATCGCTTTTCTCCTTTCGGTGTTTACGTTCTCGGGCGTTACGATTTCAACTTCGTATCCCAGTGCGGCCCCCAGCATCGCGTACGCGATTGCTGTGTTTCCGGAAGAGGAGTCCATGATGACCTTGTCTTTTGTGAGTTCGCCGGAGCGGATGGCTTCCAGAATCATTCTGCGGGCGGGGCGGTCTTTTACTGAACCTCCGGGGTTAAACCACTCGGCCTTTGCGTAAATACGTACTCCCGCGGAGCATTCTTTTACCGTTTCGGAAAGTTCCAAGAGGGGGGTGTTGCCTATAAGGTCAACCACAGATTCGACTCTTGAACCTCTGGCCGTGGAGGTTCCGCCTTCGGACCTATACATTAGCAGCGCTCGATAATTACCTTGTGGTAACGGCCTTCTTCCTTCACTATGGAAAGAACCTTGTGACCTTCCTGTTCAACGCTTTTTGGGAGATTGGAAAGCGGCTCTCCCTCGCAGAGCTTGACTTCGAGGAGTTCTCCCCGCTCCATTTTCTCAAGCTTAAGCTTGGTTTTAACAAACGTCATCGGACAGATGTCGCCCGTTATATCTATTCTTTCCTTGCCCTGCGTATCGTCCATGTTAAAGAACCTCGTGCGCGCGTTTTCCCGTTAAGACTAACACAGTCCGCGTTTTACTCAAACCGCTTTCCCGTCTGCATTTCGGGACTTTATCCACGATATTACGGAATCGAACATCTTTTTGCCGTCTTCTGAACCGAGCAGGCTCTCGAAACTGCGTTCCGGATGAGGCATCATCCCGAGCACGTTGCCTTGGCTGTTGGCAATTCCGGCTATATTGTCCTCGGCGCCGCTTGGATTTGCCTCGGCGGTTAGCTCTCCCTCCTCCTCGCAGTACCGTAAAACTATTCTCCGTCCATGCATGTCTTCCCTGCCCGGGGGCAGTACGAAGTTCCCTTGGGCGTTTGCGACCGGAAGTTTCAGCACTTCTCCTTTGTGCAGAAGGCAGGTAAAAGGCGTATCGGTATCCTCGATCCTTACGTTTGTCCATCTGCAGACAAATTTCAGGGAGGAATTGTGTATGAACGCTCCGGGAAGAAGGCCGGATTCAACAAGAATCTGGAATCCGTTGCATATTCCTATTACGGGGACTCCGCTTCCGACAAGTTCCCTAAGTGGGCTTACCACGGGGGAGAACTGCGATATTGCTCCCGCGCGGAGATAGTCCCCGTAGGAAAACCCTCCGGGTATCACGACGCAATCTATTCCTTCAAGGGAAGTTTCCTCGTGCCATACGAGGTCGCAGGGCTGGCCCAGAATTTTTCTTATGGCATGGTAGCAGTCGTGGTCGCAGTTAGAACCCGGAAAGAACAGAACTCCAAAATTCGGCATTTTACTTTTCCGCTATCTCTACAGAAGAATCTTCAATTACCGGGTTGGAAAGGAGTTTACGGCACATTTCATCCGCTTTGCGGTTTATCTCCTCGGCGGATTCGCCCTCCATGGTGAGTTCCACGATTTTGCCTACCCTCGCGTCGGAAACCCCGCTGAATCCGAGACCGCTGAGCGCGTTTAGCACCGCTTTGCCCTGGGGGTCTAGCACCACGGGCTTAAGCTTAACCTCTATTTTGACCGAAAACCGTTTCATCTCTGATTCCTTTGCTCCGGTGTGACTTCCGCGGGATATTACCCGCGCGAGAGAAGTATGCCAACAATTCTCTCAAGCTCCTCGGGAGAATAGTACTCTATTTCTATCTTCCCCCTTTTCTTGTTGCGGCTTATCTTTACTTTGGTTGAGAATCTCCCGGCAATCTGTTCGGTCAGATCCTTGGTGAAAATATCTTCTTCCACCTTATCTGAAGTGAACTCGGTGGGTAGTTGGGCGCTTCGATTTCTCTTTTTTACCAAAGCTTCGGTTGCCCTTACCGTAAGATCCTTTTTCACCACTTCGCCGAGAAGGGAATCCATTTCTTGTGGGGATAAAGCAGCGAGAAGCGCTCTTGCGTGCCCCACGGTTATAGCGCCCGAAACAAGAGCTTCTTTTGCTTTTTGAGAAAGCCTGAGAAGCCTCAGCTGGTTTGTGACGACCGAGCGGTTTTTCCCTGTTTTCTTCGCTATCTCGTCGTGGGTAAGCCGGAAGCGCTCCGCGAGCTTCTCATAAGCCTCTGCCTCTTCAATGGGATTTAAGTCTTCTCTTTGTATGTTCTCTATTAACGTAAGCTCCGCCACATCCTGGTCTGTAGCGGTCCTTATCACGACGGGCAGTTTTTCAAGTTTCGCTATTTTTGCCGCTCTCCACCTGCGCTCACCGGCCACTATTTCAAAGACGCCGTTTTTTCTCCTTACTATAAGCGGCTGTATGACCCCGTTTTCCCTTATGGACTCCGCAAGTTCCTCAAGAGCGCTCTGTTCAAAGTGTTTTCTCGGCTGCGACGCGTTCGGCTTCAGCAGATCCGTGCTTACCATCTGATACCCTGCGGATTCCGTTTCCAGATTCTTTGGAATAAGCGAGTCAAGCCCTCTTCCCAAACTTCGTCTCTTCACGTCAGTTAACCTCCGCTTTGCTTATTATTTCATTTGCGAGTTTCATGTAGTTCTGTGCCCCGCTCGACTTGATTTCGTAAAGCAGAAGGGGTTTTCCGTGGCTTGGCGCTTCGGCGAGCTTTACGTTTCTGCTTATCACGGTGTCAAAAGTTTGTTCGCCGAAGTGATTTCTTACGTCCTCGGCCACGGAGTGACATATATTATTGCGGGAATCGAACATCGTCAAAAGATAGCCTTCCACTTCAAGCGAAGGATTGAGCCTCTGCCTGGCAAGAGATATAGTCGTCTGCAACTGGCCTATCCCTTCAAGCGCGTAGTATTCGCACTGAACGGGTATAAGCACCCGGTCGGCCGCGGCAAGAGCGTTTATGGTGAGCAGACTCAGTGACGGGGGAGAGTCTATGAATATGTAATCATATTCATCCCTTATCTCGTCAATGACATTTTTGAGACGGTATTCCCTGCTCTCCGTTTCTATAAGATGTATCTCTGCCCCGGTAAGCTCGTGATTCGCCGGACATACATGCAGGTAACCGTTTAGAAGATCGGGATATATGTCAATTATGGTGTCCGCCAGCTTGACTTCCCCCAGTATGACGCTGCAGATGTTTTTCGAATTGATCGACTCTTTGTCAATGCCAAGCCCTCCGGTTGCGTTTCCCTGAGAGTCAAGATCTATTAGAAGCGTGCGGCGGTTTGCCGCTGCCAGAGAAGCCGAAAGGTTGACCGCGGTTGTGGTTTTACCGACTCCCCCTTTCTGATTTACCACGCATATTATTTTTGACATTTGGAGATAAAAAAATGATAAACTTGCGAATGTTATCAGTCAAATGAATTTTATCCCGGCGCCGCGCCCGCGGACAACTCCCGGAGGGCTAACCTTGATAAACAGGATATGTGTTGTTTTTTCGACTTTTTTCGGACTGGGGTTTGTTCCGGGAGCCCCGGGAACCGCGGGGACTCTCGGGGCGGTCGGGGTTGTATACCTGCTCAACCTAGCGGGCGGAGCAGCTCTTTATTCAGTGCTTACGTTCGGATTGATTATCATCTCCTTTATAGCCGCGGGCCGTTGCGTATCGATTTTTAACAGGGAGGACCCGCCGGAGGTTGTCATTGACGAAGTATGCGGATTTCTCGTATGCATGCTTTTCATCACGCCGAATCCCATTAACCTCGCGCTCGGCTTTTTCCTCTTCAGGTTTTTCGATATCGCAAAGCCGTTTCCTATAAGAAGAGTTGAGAAATTCCCAGGGGGCTACGGTATCGTGATGGATGACGTTTTGGCCGGAGTTTACGGTAATCTGTGTCTTCAGGCGTTTGTTTTTCTTTTCGGTTAACCCTTACTCTGACAGGAAGTAATCGGAGCGGCTTTGAGGGATAACAACTTAATCTGGAGCACATCCATGAAGACGAGACGGAATCAAAGCGGGAATTTCAGACCATGTGCAAGGGTTAACTTGTCCATGGCATTGCTAACTGCAAGGCATTTTATTGTTGTGCTAGAGTGCGAATCCCTATATGGTTGCGTTGAGGAACATATCCGTTGCCGTTACCTAGCTATTATGTCCTGCTCTGCCATCGGAGCGGATGTCGACTCGCGTGCATAACTGCGAAAATGATAATAAATTCGGATTCAACACGATAAAATACCCCGAATGGAAATCGGCTCATCAAAGTTCTACGGACATCGCGGTGAACAATTGGAAACATGAAAGGTTGTTGCTGAACTGACCGGATCGTGGTGAGTAATTCTTCGAGAAACTCGTCTCCTAACCCCAACTGTCGTTGCTGATACCAGAAAGTGGCATCGGCTAGGTCCACTTCCGCTTCTTCACGGAACCGGACTTCGTAACTCACAGTTTCCTGCGGATTTCCGAAATAACTTCATCTATCGGTCGCCCCGGATCTTTAATCAGTTCATATACGTCAAGCCGTTTGTCCAGCTCAGCTTTCTGTGCGGACGAGAGAGAAAGCGAGTTCTGATCAGAGGCAATACTGTCCCATAGATCTTCTACAAGGCGAATCCGTTCATCAACCGGTAGATTTTTCAAGCTGGAATCCATACTGGGAAGATACCTTGAATTTCGTGATTTGCAAAAAACCATTTCTTAACTCCGGTTGCGGGGTCTGCGTTTTCGGGAGTTTCTCTTACCGTCGGGTTTTCTTTCCAGTTAGAATTACCCGGCAATGTGCGTTGAGGTAATAACGACCGGAAACGAGCTGATGAGCGGTTTTACACGGGATACCAATTTCAGCTGGGTCGCTGCGGAGCTGTCCTCATCGGGTATTGAGGTCAGGTACCATTGCGCGGTGGCTGACGACCTTGAGGATCTTCTCGCTTCTTTTACGGCGGCGGCAAAAAGAGCCAGGTTTATCATAGTTTCTGGGGGACTCGGCCCTACGGAGGATGATCTAAGTGCACTTGCCGCCTCGGAATTTCTGGGAACTCCCCTTGTTTTTAGTCCCACTGTATATGAAGACATCGTCCGAAAGCTTGGGGAGAGGGGAAGAGAGCCCAACAGCTACCATAAAAAACAGGCCATGTTTCCCGAAGAAACGACGGTTATCGAGAATCCAGTTGGCACAGCGGCTGGCTTCAGTTTTCTCTTCGGCCGCTCGAAATTCTACTTTCTTCCGGGTGTTCCAAGGGAATTCAGGCGGATGTTCTCAGAGTATGTTTTCCCGGATATAAACAATGCCGCGAAAAAGGGAAAAAGCCTGGTCGTGAGAGTGCTTAGAACCTTCGGGCTGGGTGAATCCGAAGTAGCGGAGAAACTGGGGGATTTTTCCCCCGAAGGAGTGGATGTCGGATACAGGATCCGCCTTCCGGAAATTCATCTTCGACTCACCGCCTTGGGTCATGACAGTGAGAAATTGGATTTGCTTCTGCACGATGCCTGTGGAGACGCTAGAGAAAGGCTTGGGGATTTTCTCTTTTCGCAAGGGGATGAAACTCTTGAGAAAGTAACCGCGTCTTTGCTGCTTGAAAAAGACCTGACCCTATCTGTTGCGGAGTCCTGCACGGGAGGGCTTTGCTCGAGCCGCTTTACGGACATTGCGGGAAGTTCAAGTTATTTCCTGGGCGGGGCGGTGGTCTACAGTAACGATTCCAAGGAAAAGCTTCTCGGGGTAAGCGCCGGCACCCTCGCGCGGTTCGGCGCGGTGAGCGAGGAGGTGGTTTCCGAGATGGCCTGCGGGGCAAAAGATTTTTTCGGAAGCGATATAGGGCTTTCTGTATCCGGGATCGCGGGTCCGGGCGGTGGAACCGTGGAGAAGCCCGTGGGTACAGTATGGTTCGGGTTCACTCACGCTTCATGCGGGACTTTTTGCGAGAAACGGAATTTTACTGGCACAAGGGATGAGATAAAAAACTTTGCTGCTTCCACCGCAATCGATATGGTTAGGAAGTTCTGCCTCGATTATGTAGGATAGTAGCTTTAGAACCGCAAAAACCAAAACGGAGATTCAAACGAAAATGAGCGATATCGACGAGAAAAACAAGAGCATAAACGTAGCTATCGATACGATAGAGAAGCAGTTTGGAAAGGGCTCCATAATGAGACTTGGCGAGGATGCTTCTCTCGCCGACATTCCGGTGATCACCTCGGGTTCCCTCGGACTTGACATAGCGCTTGGTGTCGGCGGCTTTCCAAGGGGAAGAATCGTTGAGGTCTTTGGTCCCGAGGCCTCGGGTAAAACCACCATAGCGCTTCACGCCATCGCGGAAGCCCAGAAAGCCGGCGGAATAACCGCCTTTGTCGACGCCGAACACGCTCTCTCAACAAGCTACGCGGCGGCGCTTGGCATCAAGGTTGAGGATCTTCTTATTTCCCAGCCCGATTTTGGGGAACAGGCGCTTGAAATCATCGATACTCTCATAAGAAGCGGCGCGGTCGACCTCATAGTGCTTGACTCGGTCGCGGCTCTTACCCCCCGCGCTGAAATCGAGGGGGAGATGGGAGCCACTCACGTAGGTCTTCAGGCGAGACTGATGTCGCAGGCGCTTCGCAAGATAACGGCTAACGTGAGCCGTTCGAAGACCATAGTGATTTTCGTTAACCAGCTTCGCATGAAGATCGGGGTTCCATCTTACATGAACCCGGAGACCACCACGGGAGGTAACGCGCTCCGGTTCTATTCGTCGGTGAGGGTTGATATAAGGCGCATTGGGTCTCTTAAGGACGGTGACCGTATCGTGGGTAACAGGGTCAGGGCAAAGCTTGTAAAGAACAAAGTCGCCCCTCCTTTTCGGGAAGCGGAATTCGATGTGGTCTTCGGAAGGGGAATATCAAAACTCGGGGAGCTTGTGGATTTGGGAACCAAGTTCAACGTGGTAAAGAAAAGCGGGACTTGGTACTCCTATGGCGGTGAGAGAATGGGTCAGGGCAGGGAGAATTCCAAGAAGTTTCTGCACGAACACCCTGAAATTCGCGAAAAAATAAGAAACGAGATCATAAAGGCCTCCGGGGTAGTTTCTTCTGAGGAAGCGGAAACCGCGAAAGAATAGTTTCCGGTATTCCAAATCCACTAAATCTGAGTGCATAACCGTCACTCCTTAAAATGCCTCGTTCTTTTACTACATCTGAGCAACACGCATGAAAATTCTGGGAATCGAAACCTCTACTTTTTCGGGAAGTGTGTCAATATCTGATGACGACACGCTTCTTTGCGAATATGTTTTCAACACCGGTCCGAGGCATAACGAAGTACTTATTCCCACAGTCAAGCGGCTTCTTTCGGATTGCGGGCTCGGGAAAAATGATCTGGACGCGGTCTGCGTATCAACGGGGCCGGGTTCCTTCACCTCGCTTCGAATAGGGGTCTCCACCGCGAAGGCGCTCTGCTATTCCCTGGGAACGGATCTTGCGGGAGTTCCCTCGCTTGAGATTGTCGCCTCGAACGCGTTTTGGTCCGGAAACGACGTATGCGCCATGACCGACGCGGGCAGGGGGGAGGTTTTCTTTTCGTTTTATGATCCCAAGAGCGAAGAGATGACTCCCGCGGAAATCGCCGCCCCGGAGTCTGTATGTTCCGGGATAAGAAAAAAGACCGTTTTTGTGGGCAGCGCGGCAGTTCTCCACGCGAAACTTATACGGGAAACATTGGGGGAAGACGCTGTGTTCTTACCTGCTAATCTCAACACCCCCAAGGCATCTGCATGCGCGCTTCTGGGGAGAAAAAAGATTCTTTCCGGACGAAAAGATGATCCGTTTTCTTTAACTCCGTTTTATCTTCGCCGCTCCGGGGCGGAGCGTGAAACGTCGTCGCCGAAACGGCGGTAGGAATCTTTTTCCCTGCCGGTCTTGAAGTTGTCTGCGCGCAGTGATAGATTAAGCGGGTGGGTTGTAGGTATTCCGCATTTTCAGAACAATCACGGGAGACAATGTAAAATGGCCAAGATGCTCGGCGCACAGATGTTCTTTGAGACGCTTCTTCACCAAGGTATTGACGTGGTCTTCGGACTACCGGGAGGTTACGTTCTCAAGGTATATGACGTGATGACCGGTTACACCGACAGGATAAAGCACGTCCTGGTGAGACATGAGCAGGGAGCAACGCACATGGCCGACGGGTACGCAAGAGCTTCTGGAAGACCGGGAGTTGTACTCTGCACTTCGGGTCCAGCAGCAACCAATACCGTTACCGGTATCGCGACGGCGCAGATGGATTCATCTCCCATAGTTATTTTTACGGGACAGGTTCCGACGCAGTACCTTGGAAGCGATGCGTTTCAGGAAGCCGATCATATCGGCATAACAAGGCCCTGCACGAAACATAACTACCTTGTGCGGGAAACCCGGGATCTTCCGAGAGTAATGAAAGAGGCCTTCCACATAGCCGGCACCGGAAGACCCAGCCCGGTTCTTGTTGATATGCCGAAGGATGTTCTCATAGGAGAAGACGAATTCGTAATCCCCGAAGAAATAGATATCAAAGGTTATAAGCCTAATATGAGGGGAAATCCCTCGCAGATAAAAAGGGCTGTAGAGATGCTGGTTGCCTCAAAGCGGCCAGTTATTTATTCCGGAGGAGGAGTTATATGGTCCGGGGCTACGAAGGAGCTCCTTGAGTTCTGCCACCGGCTTCAGATACCTGTGGCTTCAACCCTTATGGGGCTTGGAGGTTATCCGGCAAGCGATCCGCTTTTCATAAGCATGCTCGGGATGCACGGCTCCTACGCGGCCAATATGACCGTGACCGAGTCGGATCTCGTTATTTCGATCGGCGGGCGGTTTGACGACAGGGCTACGGGCGGAAACTTCGAGGAGTTCGCCCCCAACGCGGAAATTATCCATATAGACATAGATCCTTCCTCAATAGACAAGAACATAACGGTTCAGTGTCCTATAGTAGGGGATGCCAAGATCGTGCTGCGCCAGATACTTGACGCTCTTCCCGGAGAGATTGACCTTGAGGGAAGGGAATCCTGGCTCAGACGGGTAAGGGATTGGGAGGAAAAACATCCGCTCACCTATTCCCAGGGAAGCGAGAAGATTCTCACGACCTACGCCATAGACATGCTTTACAAGATCACGAAAGGAGACTCCATAATAGTTTCCGACGTGGGTCAGCATCAGATGTGGGTAGCCCAGTTCTACAAGTTCGAAAGACCCAGAACCCATATTACCTCTGGGGGACTGGGAACAATGGGATTCGGTTTCCCCGCCTCGATGGGAGCGAAGTACGCAAGACCGGATGAGCAGGTGATATGCGTTGCCGGCGACGGAAGCTTCCAGATGAATTTCCAGGAACTCGCAACGGCGGTTGAAAACAATATGGATCTTAAGATCATTGTTTTCAACAACGGTCATCACGGAATGGTAAGGCAGTGGCAGACGATGTTTTTTGAGAGCAATTACTCCGCGTCGCGGTTTGAAGTGCTGCCGGATTTCGTAAAGCTTGCCGAGGCTTTCGGCGCCAGAGGCCTTCGGGCGGTGAAACCCGAAGAGCTTGAACCCACCCTCAGGGAAGGTCTTAACACTCCGGGAGTCGTCCTCATGGAAATAGAGGTTGATGAAACGGAAATGGTTTATCCGATGATAGCTCCCGGGGGTACAATGGACGATATGATAATGATGCCCGCAGATCTTGCCTGATATTGCGCGTGGGTGAATCGTGCGGGGCAGAGCTTTGGTTTCATATCCCCTTTTTTTGCGTACATGTTCCCGCTTTCCACATCTCGAAGCTCATAGGGGAGGTTTCTCGGCCCGAACCCAAGGTTCTTTCCCGGCTTTTATATATACTCTTTTGTGAGACTTGATTTTCGGGTCTTCTGAGATTGTTATGGCTTCAGGAAAGATTGTTCAAGTGGCTTTGCCAATTCATTCCGAACAGCTTTTTCTATATTCGGTTCCGAGACATTTCCAAGATAGTGTCGCTACGGGAAAGAGGGTGTTTGTTCCGCTAGGGAACCGCAAGGCCATAGGGTACGTGGTAGGGCATGAAGCGAAACGGAAAGTCGATTTCGAGTTAAAGGATATAATCGACATTTTGGATGAATCCGCGCTTTTTGACGAAAAACGCTTGGAGTTTTTCCGCCGGGTCTCTGAGTACTACATGGCGCCTCTCGGAATCGTACTTAAGTTTGCGCATCCTCTTGGGCTCGGTAAAAGCGTCGGGAAAACCGTGCGGGTCACGGAAGAAGGAAAAAACCGTCTTCGGGAAAGGGGCTCGGATAACCTCGAGAAAAAAATCCTTAAAACTCTTTTGCTTGAAGAAGAACTGACTTCGGAGAAACTTCTGGAACTCAGTGGTGGAGCATCGCTTGAGAATCTTAACTCTCTTCAGAGAAAGGGGCATATTGAATTCGACTACAGGGTTATAAGCGATGAGAAGGTAAAATACGAAAAAATCTACGGTGTCGCCTGTGATGTGGACACCGTTTCAGGGGTTAAGCGGAAAAAACCCGCCAAGGGAGCCATACTTGAATTCATAAACCTCCACGGCTCGGTGTCCCATTCGGAATTAAAGGAGATATTCGGCAATTTCACCGTCCACGTAAAGTGGCTTATTGATAACGCTCTGGTTTCTTTGGAACTAAAGGAGATCGGAAGGGATCCTTACGCCGTCTTTGATGCTGAGGAGGAGCCGCCCAAGCAACTTACTCAGGATCAGCGGATGGCTATGGATAAAATTCTGCCTTATGTCAAAAAGGGTGAATATCGCTGCTTTCTTCTTCACGGAGTTACGGGAAGCGGAAAAACCGAGGTTTATCTCAGGGTTGTGAGCGAAGTGATAGCCAGGGGAAAACAGGCGATAGTTATGGTTCCTGAAATAGCGCTTACCCCGCTTCTGGTGAAGAGGTTCCGTTCCCGTTTCGCCGACGCGGCATCGGTGATTCACAGCGGACTCAGCGAAGGGGAGAGGTTCGACGTCTGGAGAAGGGCCCGCAGCGGCGAGTTAAGCGTGGTAATAGGCGCACGCTCCGCGGTTTTTGCTCCGCTTGAGAATCTCGGCCTCGTAGTGGTGGATGAAGAGCACGAATCTTCCTACAAGCAAAGCGAAGCGCCGTGTTATAACGCCCGCGATGCCGCGGTCGTGCTTGGAACGATATACGGCTGTCCGGTCATCCTGGGCTCCGCGACTCCTTCCCTTGAATCCTACGCAAACGCGATCAGAGGCAAATACGAATATCTTTCCCTTCCCGCGAGAGTGGGGGCAAGCAGGCTTCCCGATGTTGAGCTTGTGGATATGAAAACCGTAAATGAGAGTGTCTTCTCCCCGCGCCTCAAGGACATTCTCGTGGAGAATTTCAGCCGGGGGGAACAGTCGATTCTTTTTATTAACAGAAGAGGTTTTTCCAGTTTTTTAGTCTGCGGGGACTGCGGTGAGCTTTTTAAGTGTCCCAACTGCTCGATAACCCTTACTTTTCACAAAAAAGATAATTCAATCAAGTGCCATTACTGCGGAATCCGCCAAGAGTTCGAGAACAACTGCAGTCACTGCGGGGCCAGATACATGGGCAAGGGCCTGGGTACCCAGAAAGTAGAGGAACAGGTAAGAAACATCCTTCCTGATGCCAGGGTTTTCGTTATGGACAGGGATTACACTCGCGGAAAAACCAAGCTTCTTGACCTTTACCGAAAGCTTGAATCCGGAGAGGTGGACGTTCTTGTCGGGACCCAGATGGTAGCCAAGGGACATGATTTGCCGGGGGTTACGCTGGTCGGCGTTCTCTCTGCCGATCACATGCTCGGGATGCCCGACTTTCGCTCTGGAGAAAGAACGTTTCAGGTATTGACACAGGTAGCCGGGAGAACGGGCAGGGGAGAGAAGCCTGGGACGGTTATTCTGCAGACACATAACCCCGGACATCCTTCGGTAAAATTTGCCGTTACTCATAACAGTTCCGGGTTTCTGGAAGAAGAACTGCAGCTTAGAGAGTCTCTTAACCAGCCTCCTTTCTCAAGGTTCATATCCTTTAGGGTAAATGGACTCAATGAGGAGAAGACAAGAGATTTCGCCGAAAAGATGAAACGCACGGCGGAAAAGTTTCTCCTAAAACTTCCACCCGGATCGCTTAAAGTGCTCGGTCCCTCCGAGGCTCCCATATACAAGTTGAGAAACAGGTTCAGGTGGCAGATTATTATCGTGTCAAAAAATCTGGGGCTGCTTAGAAACTATGCTTCTGCACTTCATGATTCGTTGAAAAAACACGCTTCGGGAATTAAGCTTCTAGTGGATGTTGACCCTTATGATTTCATGTGAACCGGCGTGATGAAAAAGAAAATTCTCTTTCCCGACGAGGAAAACGCGCGCTTAACCGTTGAAAGATTCCGGGAGATAAATGGCAGGCTTTCCACGGAAGAAGAGAAAATCATTTACGCCGTTTCCTCGCACAGCAGGTTCCTCGGCAGTTCAATCATAAGAAATCCACGCACACTGAAAGTACTAGCTAATAAAAAGTCCCTTGGGAGAAAAAAAACGCTTTCTTCCCACAAAATCCCCCTTGCCTCAGTTGTGAGGAATTCGCAGGACTCAGAACAGCTCTCCGAAAGGCTGAAGGAATACAAGTACACTGAGCTTTCGAGAATAATCTACAGAGAAATTCTGGGTCTCTGCGCGTTTCGCCAGACTATGGAGGAAATCTCGGATCTTGCTGTTGCGGTGGTGAGGGCGGTGCTTGATTTTTACAGGTCAAGAGCCAATGGCGGAGATCGGTTCGAATTCGTGGTACTGGGTATGGGGAAACTCGGCGGGAGGCTTCTTAACCTCAGTTCCGATATAGACCTTGTCTATCTTTACAGAAGCGAGCGGTACGCCGAACAGATATTTACGATTTCCTCCTCGATTACCAGAACGATAAGTTCTGTCTCTGCCGGCGGTTTTCTCTACAGAGTCGATCTGGGCCTGCGCCCGGGGGGCAGCAGGAGTCCGGTCGCGGTGTCGATTGACGCGGCCCTTGATCATTATTACCACTGGGCCGAGACTTGGGAGAGAGCGGTGCTGCTTAAGGCGACCTCGGTTGCCGGGGATCTCGAACTTGGTCGCGAGTTTCTGGCGGAGCTTGAACCGGTGATATACCACAAGTTCCTTGATTACGAATCCATAGAGGATCTTAAGGACATGAAGGTTCGTCTTGAGGGCGTACGGAAGGAAAACGATGTTAAGCTCGGCAGGGGTGGAATAAGAGATGTTGAGTTTTTCGTACAGGCAACCCAGCTTATGAGCGGCGGAGCGGTAAAAAGGCTCAGAGGACTTATGAATACCCTTGACGCTCTCAGGACCATGTCAAAGACGGGTTTTATAACCGAACAGGTAAAGGAAGAGATGGCGCACTGCTATCTTTTCCTAAGAAAAGTGGAGCATTCGATACAGCTCTGGGATGAGGTTCAGACGCACAGAATTCCCACGGAGAAAAATTCACTTGCAAGGCTCTCGAGGAGGATGGGTTTTAAAAGGACAGATGATTTTAAAGCCGCTTACGAAGAGATAACTTCGCTTGTTATGAAGAACTATAGGAATCTGTTCTATGATCCCGGAATGCAGGTTGAGGAAAAAGGCAGGGAATTCTGGGAAGTGGCCGACTTTATGGCCGAGGGAAACGTAAACCAAGAGGAGGCAGTCTTAGCTTTTGGCAATCTCGGTTTTTCAGTTCCGGACGACGCGGTCGAAATCATATCGCGCCTCGTGGATCCCAGGAGGGCCGGACTCACGGAAAGAGGAAGGATACTTTCAAAGAAAGTGATACCGGCTTTTCTTTCAACCATAATTAAGCTAAGCGACCCGGACTCGGCGCTTGTGAATCTTGAAAGATTCATTTCCGGTCTGGGCTCCAAGATGTCGGTTTACGCGCTTTTAACGGAAAATCCGGAAATCATCTCTCTTCTCTCTAAGCTGTTTTCAAGAAGCGGCATGCTGTCTAATTTCCTTATCAGGCATCCCGAGTATCTCGACTCGATCATATTAAAGGACGTAACGCGGTTCTACGATTCAAAAGACGCTCTGGCTGCGGCTCTCACCGAAGCCGTTTCGGAGGAAGAGTTTTTTGAGGACAAGCTGAACGCTCTTCGAAGCTTCAAGCACATTGAGTCCCTTAAGCTTTGCTTTAGAGAACTTTCAGAGGAACTCGACCCGATCTACGTGGGGAAATATCTGTCGATGGTGGCCGATGTGGTAATGGACTCAAGCCTCGAGCTTGCCAAGGAGTCTCTTAAGTGCTCTGCCGGGAAAAGGAAGCTTCTTGACAACATGGTTGTCCTGGGACTCGGAAAACTTGGGGGAAGGGAAATGAGCTATGCTTCCGACCTGGACATAATCTTCATTTACGAGGGGGATGACCATGAGCTTTTCTCCAAGTACGGTCAGAGGTTCATATCCAATCTCTCGGTTTACACTTCCGAGAGCTTCTGTTACAAGGTGGACGTGGAACTTCGCCCGTCGGGAAACTCGGGCGCCCTCGTTAGCTCACTTGAGGCTTTTGAAGAATATCATAAATCAAGTGCTCATATCTGGGAAAAACAGGCTCTTGTAAAGGCCCGTGCGGTTGCGGGAAACCGCGCGCTCGGCGAGAAGGTAATGAAAGTCATCGAGAATTTCGTTTATGCGAAAAAGCTCGCTCCAGATTTTCGGAAGGAAATCCACAGGCTCCGCGGAAGGGTCGAAAAAGAACTCGCCAACGAGACGGAATCCAGGTTTAACCTGAAGACGGGCAGGGGGGGATTGGTTGACGTGGAGTTCCTGGTGCAGATGCTTCAGCTTGCCCACGGACCGAAACACCTTGAACTGAGAACGACAAGCACCATAGAAGCCATCCGGGCACTCGGGCGGTGCGGGCTGATCGGGAGTTGGGAGGTCCGTGCGCTTGCCGGTGGGTATTTGTTTTTGAGAAGAATGGGCAACCTGCTCAGTCTGCTTAACGAGAGGTCCAAAAACGAGGTTACTCAGGACGATTTTGACCGGGTGGCTGTTGAGTTCGGTTTCGGCGGGGAGGGAGGTTTTCTCAGAAATGAATACGTGCGCGTGACCGGGGATATCAGGGGAATTTATAACAAATATTTTCTGGGAAGCGCCTGATGGATAAAAGGAAATGCGTTTTTTTTCTTGCCGACGGCTCTAGACTGGATGTCTTCGCCGAGCTTTTCAAAAGAGGCGATCTTGAGAATATACAGAAGTATGTCGTTTCACCCGGAAAATTTCTTAAGGGAATCACGGTTTTTCCTTCAACGACGGGCCCGGCTTATACCCCGTACCTTCTCGGCAAATTTCCCGGCAGGTGCAATCTTCCTGGCATAAGGTGGTTTGACAGAAGGTATTACGATGCGACCCCTTTTTCCCTGCGAAGATTCAGAAGCTATGCGGGTCCCCAGTCGTTTCTTATCAACCGGGACATAGAGTGCGACTCCCAGACACTTTTCGGACTGGTCCCGGGAAGTATCAGCATTCTTAATGAGATAACCAGGGATATAAAACCCGCTGGGAACAACAGAACCAAGTATCTTAAATATTACCTGGTTGTGAAAAGCCACTTCACGGAAAGAAGCGATAGTGTCGAAGAGGCCGCGGGAAGAATTCTGATTGACTCCCTTAAAAGTTCTCCGCGTTTTATTTTCTGCGTTTTTCCCGCAATAGACGCCTACTCCCACCGCTATCATCCTTTTCACCGCAAGGTTATGGAATCCTACAGAAGGCTTGACCGGTACGTTGGGATGGTAGCGAAAAAGATCGCGGAGCGAGGGGAACTTGACGATACGCTTTTCGTTGTGGGAAGCGACCATGGTCTCACGTCCACCCATTCCCATTTCGATTCCCTGGATTTTCTTCGCAACCGGGGCTTCAAACCGCTTTATTACACCAACGTGTTGAGGCATTTTCTCGATGCCGATTCATCCGTCATGGTTTCGGGAAACTCAATGGCACATTACTATTTCAAAAATTCCGACGGATGGAAGAGACATACTCGTTGCGAAGAAATAGCGGATATAGTGGGTGATCTCTCCAGCCGGCCCGAAGTGGACATTGTCTGCGCTAGAACTGGCGGGACGGGTGGTGAGGTAAAAATAATAAACCCGAGGGGAGAGGCTCTTGTGAGCGTAGATCCTGAAGGTTTCATTTACTACCGTAATGTTTCGGGCGACCCTCTCGGCTACGGCTTTCAGTCAAGGAAGATGGATGCTGCCGAGTCGCTTCGACTCACGATAGATTCTGATTACCCCGACGCACCCCTCCAGATTCTCCAGCTTTTCGAATCACCTCGCACCGGCGATGTGGTGGTGAGTTCAAAACCGGGCTATGACCTCAGGGCTACCCACGAGAACCCTGAACATCACGGTTCCCACGGCTCCCTGCACAAAGACCACATGGTGGTTCCCGTTCTTGTAAGCCGACCGGCGCAATGCGACTACATACGAACTGCGGATATCTTTTCAAGCATTGTCCGTTATCTAGGGCTTGATATTCCTCAGGGCGTTGATGGAAGGGATATTCTTGGGTGACTAGCTTAAGGAGAAGATTTCCTCTATCTGGTTACTGACTTCTCCCTCTTTTTTTCTAAGCGCTATGGAAAGTTCTTTAACTACATGGGAAAGGGCGTTTTCCATTATTCTTTTCTCACCGAAAGACAGGTTTTTCACCTTCCTCAGATGATGTATGTCCCTTAACACCGAGGCTATTTCGTAGATGTCTCCGCTTTTAACCTTGTCGGCGTATTCCTTGTACCTCTTATTCCAGCTCTGTACACCTAGTTTTGGTATTTCGCCGTCTTCTTCCCTTAGGATGTCGAGGATTTTCTTTACTTCATTTTTAGCTACCACGGGCCTTAAACCTACGGAGTTTATGTTGTCCGTGGGAACCATGAGTTTTACGTTGCTTTCAAGAACGTTAAGTATGTAAAAGGCTTTTTTCGAACCCAGTATCTCCTTTTCTTCGACTCCCTGAACCTCAACCACCCCATGCACTGGATACACGGCGTTTTGCCCTGCTTTAAATTTCTTGCTCATTTTATTAAGTTATACAAAACCGATAATCTACCTGATTTACGGTCGATTTACCAGAAAATGGGTGAGAAGGGCTCGAGTAATGGAGAAAAATTGCGATTTTCTTGTCGTGGGCGCGGGAATTGTGGGTCTTGCCATCACGAATGAACTTCTTCTGCGCGGTTGTAAGAACATTCTTGTTTTGGAAAAGGAAAAAAGTCTCGGAGCGCACTCAAGCGGTCGAAACAGCGGTGTTCTTCATGCCGGGATATATTATGCGCCCGATTCTCTCAAGGCAAAGTACTGCATTGAGGGAAACCGGTTGATGGGGGATTTCTGCCGGGAGAACGGAGTTGCCATATCTGAATGTGGTAAGGTCATCGTGGCGGACTCTGAGGAGAAACTTGAGGGACTCTTGGAACTCCAGCAGAGGGCAAAAAGAAACGGAGTGGAATCGTATCTTGTTGATGAAAAAGAGCTTGCGGAGATAGAACCTCATGCCGTTACGTTTGAGAAAGCCATATATTCTCCGGCGACATCCGTGTTTGACCCCCTGGGGGTTCTGGAGGCCCTTTACTCCGAAATTAAAAGAACCGGGAAAGTCCGTGTGCTTTTCGATACGGCTTTTATCGGAAAAAAGGAAGATCGCGTCGCTCTTACAAGCAGGGGAGACGTAAGTTACGGGAAACTCATAAACGCTGCGGGGCTCCACGCGGACGTAGTGGCACGCCATTTCGGAGTAGGTCTTAGATACAGATCAATTCCTTTTATGGGTTCCTACAGGGAACTTACCGAAAAAAGCTCTTATCTTGTCCGCGGCAACATCTACCCGGTTCCCGACGCGAGGATGCCTTTTCTGGGGGTGCACTTTACAAGGAGCACTTCGGGGCAGGTCTTTATCGGCCCTACAGCCGTGCCGGTTCTCGGAAGGGAGAGCTACCGATTTCTTGAGGATCTGGGACTTGAGTCGTTTCGCTTTCTTTACAGAAACGCATCGATGTTCATGAGCGACAGCGGCTTCAGGGCAACCGCATTTTCCGAGGCAAAAAAATATCTCGGGCGGCACTTCTACTCCGAGGCCAGGAAGCTGGTTCCCGCGCTTCTTCCCCGCAATCTTATCTCCTCCGCGAGAACAGGCATCCGCTCCCAGCTTGTGGACTGGGAAGAGAAAAAACTCGTCATGGACTATGTTGTCTTCGCAGAAGGGGACAGTCTTCACGTGTTAAACGCAATATCGCCCGCTTTTACCTCTTCGATGTCATTTGCCAAGCATGTGGCGGATATACTCCTTGAGGAAAAAGCGCCGCAGGTGCGGTGAACTTGAGACTTTTTTGTGCGTGCTCTTATTTTTTGCGTTTTTCCTTGAAAAATTCCGGCAATCGCATTTAATATTTATCCGTACTTATTATCCTTTTTCCCATTTAGAAGTTGCTTTAACCGGACTCGAAAATGCCTGAGCAGAGAATCATAAGAAACTACGTTGATAGGCAGAATTCCTACACTATCGAGTCATACCTGTCCTCGGGTGGGTATTCAGCGCTCAGAAAGGCCCTCGGTATGGCCCCGGGGGATATAACCGACGTAGTCAAAAAATCGGGTCTTCGGGGAAGGGGAGGGGCGGGTTTTCCGGCGGGAATAAAGTGGAGTTTCGTCCCGCCTGATTCCAAGAAACCCGTTTATCTCTGCTGCAATGCCGATGAAAGCGAACCCGGAAGCTTCAAAGACAGGGAGATTCTGGAAAAAGATCCTCACCAGATGATTGAGGGCATAATAATTGCCTGCTACGCTATCCGATCCCACAAAGCCTACATATACATAAGAGGAGAGATGCCCTACGGAGCCAAAAGGATACAGCAGGCCCTAGACGAAGCTTACGCACACGGTTATCTCGGTACAAACATACTTCTAAGCGGTTTTGATATCGATATAAAGCTATACATCGGCGCCGGCGCCTACATATGTGGAGAGGAAACCGGTCTTCTTGAGTCAATAGAGGGAAAGAAGGGAGAGCCGAGACCAAAACCTCCATTCCCGGCCCAGATAGGCCTTTTCGGCTGTCCCACCATAGTTAATAACGTGGAGACGCTCGCTTGCGTTCCTCATATAATAAACAACGGGGCGGACTGGTTTGCCTCAATAGGTACTCCAAGAAACACGGGAACCAAGATTTTCGGGTTAAGCGGGCACGTAAACAACCCCGGGCTTTACGAACTTCCCCTTGGAATAAACCTTCTTGAGCTGATTGAGGAGTACGGCGGAGGAGTTCCCGGGGGAAGGAAAATAAAAGCTGTTTCTCCCGGCGGTTCTTCTTCCGCGGTTTTTTCCGCGGATGAACTGGACATTGCGATGGATTTCGATTCCATAGCGGCCGCGGGTTCCATGCTTGGAACGGCTGGAGTAACGGTGATGGATGAAACGGTGAGCATGGTGAAGGTAGCCCAGAATCTTGCCCATTTCTACAGGGATGAGTCATGCGGGCAATGCGTTCAGTGCAGGGAAGGAACGTGGTGGCTTGAAAAGATACTGAGAGAGATTGATGAAGGTAAAGGGTCTATTGAATACATCGACATAATACTTGACGCATGCTCGCAGATGAGGGGAACGACCATATGCGCGCTTGCGGACGGTTGCGCCATGCCTGTTGACTCGATAGTGAGAAAATTCAGGGACGAGTTTGAGGAGCATATAAAAAGAGGGCAGCCTTCGGTTTGAGATGACCTCTTGTGTACGTTTGATCTCGGCGGGGCGCTACCGCGTAAGTTAGTTTTTTCGATAGCTGAGATCTTTACGTCAGAATCAGTCGCCTTTGACATCATCGGGAAAGATATTTCTTATATCCTTTTCCCAAACAATCTCTCCTTGACTAAAAATGGCTACCGATCCAGTGGTTTCTATAGCCCGGCGACGCGCGCGTTCAGAGGCTCTTAGCATAGCTGCCTCTGCGCCAACCAAATCCTGATCTCGCGACTTCTTGGCAAGCCTCGGGCTTTTCTGTTTCCTTGTGGTCATACTCAATTCTTTTCCTCTAATAGCACAGGTGTGTGCCCCGAATTTTCATATATTACCCACTCATCTACTAGATATCGATAGATTGAGTTGAAATTACGCCATCCGGAACGGTACCGTCGACGAATGGTTTGTTCCGGTACATTGTGTCCTCCTTCCATGACCCGCTGCCTGACGCGGGCTATAGCCATTTCCGGTGTCGGCAATCTAAGAAAAAACAGTTTTATCAAGTAGCCCTTTTCTTGCCAGGGGGGAATCAGGCGTGCGTAACCATTTCCGCTCAGGGTGGTCTCAAAGGCAAAACTCTCCTCTTTTGCCACGCAATCGTGAATCGTTTTCAGCATCAGCCTGCCTGCCTGAATTGCCGCTAGATCCGGTTGAAGCGGGTTAACTTCCGCCGCTATCAGGTCTGCGTTTATGAAAGTCGGACAATGTGCCTCGTTAGGAAGAAATTCCATAGCGAAAGTTGTTTTTCCTGCGCCGTTAGGTCCTGCGATAATAAAAATCCTCTTGGGTCTGCTCATGTCTCTCTTTTTCCGTAGGTTCAGTTGGTTCCTGCGGTGTTCTGGCTGAATACTTCTTGGAATTATCCCTTAGGGTTCCATTACTCTTTTTCAAGGGATTTTCTAAGTATTTGGTTTACGATCGCTGGGTTGGCTTTCCCTTTTGTTATTTTCATCACCTGACCAACGAAAAAGCCGAGAAGTTTCATATCCCCATTTCTGTACCTTTCAACTTCCTTAGGATTTTCTTCAATTATCTTTGCTATAATCGAAGAAATCTCGTCTTCATCAGTAATCTGGGTAAGCCCCTTCTCCATGACTATTTCTTCGGCGCTTTTACCCCCGCTTATCATCTCGGAGAATATTTCCCTGGCAGTTTTGCGGTTTATTTTCCCTTCCCCGAGGATGTTTAATAGTTCGGCGAGGTCCTCGGGTTTAACGGGGAATCCCCTTATCTTGTCCTCGTTTTCAACTTCTCTTAGAAGTTCGTTTAAAATCCAGTTGCTTGCCGCCTTTTTGTCCTTTGCGTGTTTTGCACACTCTTCAAAGTATTCTGCGAGCGGTTTTGAGGATGAAAGTGTCTCCGCATCATTTCTCGATATGGAGAATTCATCCATGAACCTGCTGAGTTTTTCATCGGGAAGCTCTGGAAGGGAAAGACGGATTCCTTCTAGGCAATCTTCTTCCACGACGACCGGCAGAAGATCCGGGTCTGGGAAATACCTGTAGTCATGAGCTTCTTCTTTTGATCTCATCGGAAACGTAACCCCTCTTTGGGAGTCAAAAAGCCTTGTTTCCTGAACCACTTTCTTTCCGCTTCGCAGAACTGCCTCCTGCCTGTTTGTTTCATATTCTATGGCTCTTTGTATGAAGCGGAATGAATTCAGATTCTTGATTTCGGTTTTCGTTCCAAGTTTGCTCTGTCCTACGGGTCGCACGGAAACATTCGCGTCGCAGCGCAGGCTTCCTTCCTCCATGTTCCCGTCGCAAACCTCGAGATATCTCAGTATTGTCCTCAGTTTCTTTACGTATTCAACCGCTTCTTCGGCGGTTGAGATGTCGGGCTCGCTCACTATTTCCACAAGGGGCACTCCGGCCCTGTTAAGGTCCACGTGGCTCTCGAAGTCGGAATATTCGTGCACGAGTTTCCCTGCGTCTTCTTCGAGGTGTATGCGGGTTATCCTGATTTTCTTTTTACCGTCCCCCAAATCTATCTCGAGGTGCCCCCTAAGACACAGTGGTTCATCGTACTGGGAAATCTGGTAGCCTTTCGGAAGATCCGGGTAGAAATAGTTTTTCCTTGCGAATCTGGATTTCCGGGCAATTTCGCAGTTGGTTGCCAAACCTGCTCTTATCGCGTATTCAAGAACCTTTTCATTGAAAACCGGCAGCACCCCCGGCATTCCAAGACAGACCGGGTTCACCTGGGAATTGGGAGGACTTCCGAATTTAGTTGAGGAAGAAGAAAATATCTTTGATTCGGTGGCAAGCTGCGCATGCACTTCAAGACCGATTACCGCTTCGTATTCCATTGGTTGTTCCTTCAGAGGAATTTTGATAAAGATAACCGAGCGAAGATTATATATGCGCTTGGCCCGCAGGCAACCCTGTTTAAGTATTTCTACTTGAGTTTTGAACATGGATGCTGGAACAACATGTTCTGGGAGGATTAGGTATAGTAGATTGTCGGTTTATAAAATAATGTTTAAAAGTACTTTTAGTACCTTTAAAAGTTGTTTAATAAACTTTATTCTTGACTAGGTTTAAAAAATATTATATATTGGTACTATGAATACCCAAAATAATTCTAAAATAAACCGACTCTTAAGGACTGTACCTAGAGGAGTTGTACTCTTGTCACCATGGCTGGCAGAGCGGGGTTACAGCCTTGATCTTCAGAAACGCTATCGACGCAGTTATTGGTTTGAATCAATAGGTGCGGGTGCTATGGTCCGTGCGGGAGACGAAGTTGATTATTTGGGTGCGGTCTATGCCCTGCAAAAACAGCAAGGTTTAAGTGTTCACCCTGGTGGTCGAACTGCTTTATCATTGCTCGGTAAATCCCATTATCTTGAATTGTCCTCGAAACGGGCAATATTATTTGGTCATGCTAGCGAAAGATTACCCCTTTGGTTTAAGAAGTATGATTGGGAGTTAGATGTTTACTACCGCGCATCTTCCTTTCTTCCCCCACAACTGGGACTGACCAGCGTTGAACTGAAAACTTTTTCCGTCAATGTGTCCGGGGCTGCGCGAGCACTAATGGAATGCCTTTATCTTACGCCTGAAAAGCAGTCTTTGCTTGAGGCCTTTGAGTTGATGGAGGGACTTAACAATTTAAGACCTGCCCAAGTGCAGACATTGCTTGAGCAGTGCCGTTCGGTAAAAGTGAAGCGGCTTTTTTTGTATATGAGCGAAAAAGCGTCACATGACTGGTTTAATTTTTTGGATTTAGAAAAAATCGATTTGGGCAAAGGCAAACGAAGTCTTCTGACTAATGGTGTTTATCTGCCAAAGTATCAAATCACTGTTCCTAAGGAATTAGAAGCAAAGAGCAATGAGACAGGACTATAAAAAACAGGTGGAACTTTTGCTTGAAGTTTTGCCTGAGGTGGCAAAACAACCCTGCTTTGTAGCGACAGGCCGATATATGAATTGCTTGCCCCGCGACCGCAAGACCAAAGAGATATCTTTGAGAACCAATTTGAAGGCATGTCACGTGAACCTTTCTCCTACGAGGAATACGAAAAAGCTAGAAATAAACTAATTTGGATGATAAATGCGTCTCTTACTGACGAAGACAAGGATTTTCTTTTACGTGCTGACAATGCTGAACCTGATTGGAGTCTTTATGACTTTGAACAATTTCCAGCAGTTCAGTGGAAGCTTCAGAATTTGAAGAAACTACGAGACACAAACCCTGATAGGCACAGAAAGCAGCACGACCTGCTGGTAAATGTCCTTTCGGAATCTTCTTCAAAACATAGATAGCCATGTTAATTATTACTGAATCAGTGGTTTTCTGTTCTATAGACCTCTGGCACCGTAGGATGTTATCCAAGAAAGCATCTGACGAGTGCTTTTTGGCATTTTTCTAATTTGAATTCACGGTGTAATGTAGATTCCGGTAATCTTTTTATCGAGAAAATTCATATGTCCGACGCAAAAGCCCTTATAATTTCCCCGCATCCCGATGATCTTGAGATAGGCATGGGAGGAACGGCGTGCCTGCTTCTGGAAAAAGGTATGGACGTGATTTCCGTTGTCGTTACCGATGGGAGGAGAAGCGCAAACCCGAGGGGTATTACGCGGGAGGAGCTTATACGGACAAGGGAGCGAGAAGTCAGGGAATCTTCAAGAGCACTTGGGGTGGAACTTTCCCTTCTTGGTTTTGCAGATATGGAATCTGATGCGAGCAAGCATGAATTCAGTTCCAGGATGCTGGAAACTATAACCAAGCTCCGTCCAAATGAGATATACATCCCCCATCCCGAAATTGACAAGCACAAAACCCACAGAACAGTTTCCCGACTGACGCTTGACTGTCTGAGCGTCGCGACTGACGCAGGCGCTTTTGAGTGTGAATGCTGGTTTTATGAAGTATGGACACCTTTTCCCTCATACGACCGTATCGAGGACATAACGTCTTTTGCCGACCGCAAGCGCCAGGCGATCGAAGCTCACAGAAGCCAGACGGCCTATAAGGACTACACCGACGGCATAATGGGTCTTAACAGGTACAGGGGGGTTTTTCACGATACCGCGGACGGATTCGCACCGCTTTGGGCTGAGGTCTTTATAAAGTGTGATTCCGGGTGATCTTATCTCGGAACATATTTTCTTTTCCTTGACCAAAGAAGCAGGTCAAATTCATCAAGACTCATTCCCAGTTGGTGTGCGGAATCCGTCATCAGGTTCTCGGTTTCAAGATATCTTTTTTTTGTCAGGGGATATTTCGCCTCGCTTATAATCCCCAGTTCAAAAAGAGATGTTATGTTGTTTCGGTCAAGAATCGCGTAACCGGGAAATCCCAGGTTCCTTAGAAAATGGCTTGCCTGCACGTATCCGAGCCCTTTGATCCCGGGGTTTTTCGCGAAAAAGTCTCTTCTTTCCACCCCGTCTTCAAAGGAACCGACAAGTGATTTCAGAAGAAATCCGTGTTCTTTTTTAAGATATTCTCTGGTAAAAACAATGTAGCGGGACACGTTCTCGGCATATTTGTGAATTGCTTCAAGGCTTCTTAGCAGTTCATTTTCTTCTCCGTCCACGAGCTTTTCTCCTATGGCCTTCATGCATTGACCAGCTATTTTGGGACCGACCCCGGAACTCAGTATACAGAATGAAAGTTCGTGGAAGATCTGGTGGTCGTCGGCTTCTTGAAAAGCTTCTTTGAATTCCAAAAGCCGGTTCCTTATTTCTTCTTTTTTAAGCTCGTAAAGTTCTAGGAGTTCTCGTTTTTCTTTTTCAGTCATCCGGAGACCCCTGTTTTTCGAGGCGTTATTTCAGTATTTCCCCTGTTTTTTCACTCCAAAGAAACAGATCCATTTCATCAAAATCAAATCCGTTTTTCTCCGAGAATCTCTTGAACTTCTTTTCAATCTCAATGTATTTCGATCTTGAGTGCGGCGCCCGGGCAGATTCCGTTATACCGAGTTCGAAAAGGCACTGGAGTATGTGCTTATCAAGTATTGCGTAGCCGCGAAAACCGACGTTTCTTAGAAAATGGCTTGCTTCCTTGAAACCAAGTCCTTTTACGTCTCTGTTAAGTGCAAGAAAATCTCTTCTCTCAACCGGATCTTCAAAGGAGAAAAGAAGCGGCCTTAGCTTGAGTCCGTACTCGCGGGCGAGGTAGTTTCTTGTGTGGATCACGTGTTTTGAGCGCACGTTTGGGAATCTGTATACTCCACGAAGCCTCTCTCTGAGTTCATCCTCGCTTGCACTTGGAAGTATGTTCCTTACAGCATGAATCGCGCTTAGCCCCATCTTAGCGCTTGTTCCAGCCGTAAATATGCAGAAGACCAGTTCCTCGAAAATCGCCTCTTCGGAAGCGTTTTTGATAACGTTCTCAAATTCCCTGAGTTTGAAGCGTATCTCGGGAGCTTTGCTCGGAAGGTTTTCCCTTATTGACCGTACTGTCAACATCCGGGGTTTATTTGTAAATGACGAGATTTCTTCCGGCGATCAGAGTGGTTGAGGACAAGTTGTTCCATCTCTTGATCTGGGATACCGATACCCTGTAGCGAAGCGCCAGCTCGCTCAGAGTATCACCGGGTATTATTTTGTGGCTCATTTTTCTCGGAACGTCCCGCTGCACGTAAGTGGAGGAAAGCCTCTGGGGGATTGAAAGGGTCTTCCCCGCTATTATAAGCGAACCTTTGAGGTTGTTAGCCCTTTTTATCTCGTCAATGGAAACGCCGTATCTTTTCGCCAGGACGTAAATGTTTTCCCCAGGACGAATTTTGTGTTTTACGTATACGACATTTCCTCTTGAGGGTATCTTAAGCCTCTGTCCGGGACGTATGATTGAGCTGGAGAGGCGATTTGCGTACTTGAGTTTCTCGATGGAGGTTCCGAATCGCCTGGCTATCTTCCAGAGACTGTCGTCCGGTTTCACCGTGTATCTTACGGGTCTTGTCCTGAAAGGAATTTCAATGTTTTTCAGGGCCACCAACTCGCTTCGGACCGAAACCAGTTTCTCCCCATAGCCTTTGGGGACCTTGAGATCATAGTCTCCTCCCGGAGGAGTGGAAAGTCCGACAAGCGAGGGGTTGTACCTGGAAATTTCCTTGTATCCCATGTCAAGCAGGTTAGCGATTTCCGCGAGACTCTTTCTGGGGGGAACGCTCACGGTTTCATAATCTTTTTCCGCTCCTGTAACCCTGAAGCCGTATTTCTCCGGGGTTTTAGCTATTATCAAAGCGGCGTTGAATTTCGGAAGGTAGTTTCTTGTTTCCTTAGGAAGCTTTTTTGAGAGCACCCAGTAGTCAGTCGAACCTGTTCTGGCGATGGCCTTGGACACCCTCTTCTCTCCGCAGTTGTAGGCGGCTAGGGCAAGTTCCCATGAACCGAATTCGTCAAACATCTCCTTGAGATATCTGGCGGCCGCCAAGGTTGATTTCTCGACGTCCATTCTCTCGTCTACCCAATAGTTTACTTTTAGTCCGTACCTTAGTCCGGTCGGTCTTATGAATTGCCAGAGACCGACGGCGCTTCTTCTAGAAACGGCACGGGGGTTAAATCCGCTTTCTATAAGCGGCAGATACGCGATGTCTGAAGGAACCCCCTCGGAGAGAAGCGTTTTTCTAATCTCCGGAAGGAATTTCCCGGAGCGGCTGAGAATCGTAGCGAAATCTTCCTTTCCTTTTCCTGAGAACCGGCGAATGTAATGCTCTACCCTTGAGGTTCTCTTTATCTCGAATTCGATGTCCTCATAATCCTGTGAAGTGTCTTCGTGCTCGAGCGCCGAGATTGCTTCGGTTTCGGGTTGTGTCTGGTGAACTTGGGGGGTTTGTTCGCTAGGGTCAGAGGATAGACGCGTTGCTGCGGCAGTATCTGCCTCCCCGATTTCTTCAATTCCTTCAGTTCGCTGGGCTAACTCGATGAATTCGATCTGTTCTTTTTCCAAAGAAACACGTGGTTTCAGTAAATCCTGGCTTAAAGCGGTAGCGGAAACCCACGGTAAAAGAACGGCGAAAACCGCGCAAAGTATCAGGGTTAAGCTAGAGTTGATTCTGTCTGCGGTAAACTTGTCCATATTATTATTTGCGTAATTTTAAATCAACGGCGGGGATAATAATACCCCGAAAAAAGTCTTCCGGTTTATTTTTCTTCAGTTATTTGTATAATAATTCTAACCACATAGTTTCAATAGTCAAAGTATGTTGTGGAAAATTTCATAGAAACGAGACTTGTAAGGTTTTTGTTTTCTTAAAGGTTTTCTTAAAAATTTTTCCTGAAACACACCGGGAGTCATGAGTTGAGCAGAAAAGTCGTTGCGGTTCTTTTCGGTGGGATTTCGGTTGAGCATGAGGTATCTCTTGTCTCCTCAAAGTTTATCGTAAGCAACCTTGATCCTTCGAAATTCGCCCTGTTGCCGATTTTTATTTCGAAAGAGGGCCGCTGGCAGAGGGCTTTTCTTGAGAACTGGCCGGAGGGGGAACCTCCCGCCCTAGTTCCCGACTCCGAGATTGTTCCAATGCTCTACGGTTCTCCCCCGGGCCGTTTCGCTGAAATAATCGAAGGAGAGATAAGGGAGATTTTCTCCGTGGATACCGTTTTCCCCGTTCTTCACGGAACCTTCGGCGAGGATGGGTCGGTACAGGGTCTCATCGATCTTATGGGTGTTCCGTGCGTGGGCGCGGATTTGCTTGGGTCTTCGCTTTGCATTGACAAGATAGTTTCAAAAACCATCCTCAGGGATAATGGTATTCCGGTTGTTCCCTTTTTTGGTTTCGCAAAAACCAGGTGGCAAAAAGATAAAGAAGGAATTCTCCGTCGTCTGGAAGATGAAATAGGCTTTCCCTGCTTCGTAAAATCCTCGAACCTCGGTTCAAGCGTAGGGGTTTCAAAGGTAAGTTCTCCCGGGACAATTGCCGACGCCGTGGAGGCTTCTTTTGATTTTTCTGAAAGGGTGATTGTCGAGCGGGCCGTCTTGAATCTCAGGGAGGCGGAGGTAAGCGTTATAGGGAACCATGACCCTCGGGCGTCAATTCCCGGGGAACTCGTTGTGGAAGGGGGTTTTTACGATTACGCAAAGAAGTACCAAGACGAATCCACGGAATTTCGCATTCCCTGCGACCTTGACCAAAAGATTCAGGATAGAATCAAAACCCTCGCTGTTGCTTCCTATTCCGCTCTTTGCTGCACTGGTATGGCCAGGGTGGATTTTCTGATTGATGCCGATACGGAACAGGTATTTGTAAGCGAGATAAACACGATCCCGGGTTTTACGCCCATAAGCATGTATCCGAAGCTGTGGGAGGCAAGCGGACTTTGCGTCGGGGAAATGCTCGAGATGCTGGTTGAGCTTGCAGAGCAAAGACATCGGATGAGAAGGGAACTCAGAACGGATTTTTCGAGTTCCCGATAGGGCTCACTTGCCGAGAATATCGTTTTTCTGTCCCCGGAAAAGCACCAGGAAAACGACTCCGGCGATTATTGAAGCTCCCCCCAAAAGTTTCGTGACCGACGGCAGGCCATCGAAGAAAACGTGCGCGAAAATCAGTACGAAGATCGATTCCATCGGCATCACGGCCGTTGTTCTTGAGATGTCGAGAAGCTTTATGGCGTGAAACTGGCTTCCTTTGGCTATGTATGCTCCGCATGCTCCTCCGCACGCCATCACAAGCGCCTGTTTGAGGTTAGGGGGCTCGAAGGTTCCGGTGAGCATAAGGTAAATGAAAAGAACTATGGAGACTCCAAGAGTTCTAAGCGTCGCGACTGTGAGCATGTTAAGGTCCTGCGCTATTTTCTTTACCATGAAAGAAAGAAGGGAATACAAAAACGCGGCTCCAAGAGCCATTGCGGTTCCGAAGATGAGATAACCTTCTCTCTGGTAGGCGACTACCGCTCCACCCGCCACGGTCATAGCTATTCCTATGCTCTCCCCCTTGTTAAGCCTTTCCCCGAGAAAGATTATGCCGAGCAGGAGCGCAAAAAGCGTCTGGGCTTTCATCAGGAACGAGGTAATGGCCGGTCCGATTGTCCAAAGCGCCACCATCCACAAGGCGGCTCCGGCCGAGGTTATAACGGAGCTCCAGATGAAAATGTCGCGGTACTGGCGGATTCTTTTCAGTTCCTCTCTCTGCGCGCGAAGAAATGGGAACAAAATCAGGGCAACCACAAAAGCCCCGAAAAACCAGAAAAACGTAGTGGTTTCCGGGTGAAGGTCGCTTCGCTCAAGCGCCTTTCCTATGGCGTAGGAAAGCGCCGTAAAAAAAGCGGTGGCTACCAGAAAAAGATAGCCTTTTATTGGAAGCTTTTCTTTTTTCTCAGTTTTGTTCATGAATGTTCCTGTTTCTCCATAACCACGCTATCGCTCCGCCCGAGATATTATGCCAGATGCTGAAAAGCGCCGCTGGAAGTGCGGAGAGATAACCGAAATGCAACTGGGAAAGAGCCGCCGCTAACCCCGAGTTCTGCATTCCCACCTCTATGGATATCGCCCTGGCGCTGCTTTCTCCGAAACCCAGCGCCTTCGCTATAAGGTAACCGCACGCAAGACCCAGAGCGTTATGAATAATTACGATAAGGAAAACCACCGCGCCGATGGTTTTTATGGATTCTGCGTTCAAAGCCACGATTATTCCTACCACAAGCGCTATCACCAGAGACGATACGGAGGGTAGAAAAGGCAGGACCGCCTCTAATTTTCTCCCGAACATTTTTCTTGAAATCACTCCCAAAAGTACCGGCAGCAGCACTATCTGAAGTGCCGAGATGAAAAGATCGGCCATCGGAACGTCTATCCATCTTCCCGCGTAAACGTACATTAGCGCGGGCAGCAGAAACGGGCACAGGAGCGTTGAAACCGACGTAAGCGTTACCGAAAGCGCTAGGTCTCCCCTTGCCAGGTAAGTGATCACGTTTGATGCGGTTCCCCCGGGGCACGAACCCACAAGAACGACCCCTGCGGCAATCAAAGGGCTTATCCCGAACGCAAGGGCGAGGATGAAACCCAGAAAAGGCATCACGACGTACTGAGCGGAAATCCCCGCCAGGATCTCAAGCGGTCTTGAAAAAACCCTCCTGAAGTCATCGGTCCTGAGGGTTATGCCCATAGCGAACATTATCACAGCGAGCATGGGAACTATGAGGAAACCAAGATTTTCAAAAACGGAGGAAAAAAAGTACGCAACAGCCGAAAACAGTATTATCCAGAGTATGAAAAACCTTGTTACCAAGTCTTTAAGAGAGTTCAACTTTTTCTGTTACCGTCAGGGTCGTCGGATTGCCGGGGAAGCGATTGGGGGGAGTTTTATCGCTTCGGCTCAACTCCGATTGCTATTTTTGAGAACCCTTGGGTTTTCGCCAGGTCCATGGTGCTTACCACCGGGCCGTGCAGGGCCTCGGAATCAGCCCTGATTATTATCAGGGTGTCTTTGTCGGGTATTTTCTGGAACTCGCGTTTTAAGGAGTTAGCGGAGGGCATAAGTATGTCGTTGAAGTAAACTTTTCCGTCTTTGGCAATGTTTATGTTTACGTCTTTTATCTCCACGATTTCACCGGTCGCTTTCGGCAGGTTGACTTTTATGCCGCTTGATATGGCGAAGTTCAGTGTAAGGGCGAAGAAAATAAGAAGGTTGAAAACCACGTCCACAATAGGGGCGAGGTCTATGCCGTATCTTGCACCAGAACTTTTCTTTGTCCTGAAGTTCATAGGGATGTCTTTGCGGAAAAAGCCTCCAGTATTTTCTTGCCTTCGTCCTCAAGCTCGGAAAGTATCTCCTTGAATTTCCCGTCGGTGTACTTGTAGGCTATGAGTGCCGGAATCGCTATCGTGAGTCCGAGGGCCGTTGTGTAAAGGGCTTCTGAGATGCCTCCCGCGAGGGAAGGCGGATCCACTATATCCTTCTCGGATATGACGGCGAACACCTTTATCATGCCCGATATCGTTCCGAGAAGCCCTATTAGAGTACTTATGCTGCTTATGGTGAGCAGAGTCTCAATATATTTTTCAAGACCTTGCGTCTCCGCTTTTCCGGCCGTCTCGATCGCTTCCTGCATCTCGGCTTTCGATTTGCCTGAGTTCTCTGCGGCGACAAGCGCTATCCTTGCTGCCGCGGAGTCGTTTGAAGCGCAAAGCGATTTCGCTTCGTCAAGCCCCTTTGTCTCGACAGTCTCATACAAGCTTGAAAGAAATTCTTGCGGAAGAAGTTTTTTCTTCTGAAGCGTTTGAAGCTTCTGCAGAAAAATCGCAAGTCCGAATATGGAACATAAAATGAGGGGGAAAATATATATTCCGCCCTTGGTAAACAGATCAACAATTGCGTCCATGGGAATTTATCCTTGATTAAAGAGAGGTTTTCGCTCCAAAAGTTTAGGTTCTAGGTACGACGAAACCATTATAAAACAAATCCGGGTTTTGTCCAAGCAAAATTTGAGGGGGAAGTTTACTTCATTCATCATTGCTTATGTCCGGGGGCTTGAGAACTTCAGTCGGATGCGGGGTCGGTAATTGTTTTCCACTGTTTTTTTCGGGTAAATTTTCTACCTTCAAACCTGCGGGGATTTATATGATGACTTCCGATTTTGAATACGTTAACGGCGAACTTTACGTGGAAAAAGTTCCGGTGCGAGAGATATGCGAGAACCTAGGCACTCCCGTCTATATCTATAGCCACAATTCCATCAGGTCAAGCTTCCTTGAATATAAGCAGGCGTTTTGCGAGATTGATCCCCTGATCTGCTATTCCGTTAAGGCAAACTCGAATATATCCGTACTGAAGATTTTCTCCTCAATGGACTCCGGTTTCGATATCGTTTCATCGGGGGAACTTCAAAGGGTTGTTGCCGCGGGGGGAGACACCTCGAAAGTCGTGTTCTCGGGAGTCGGAAAGACCGAAGAGGAAATAGAAGCCGCACTTCGCTCCCGGATACTTTTTTTCAATGTGGAATCCGAAGCGGAGCTTCAGAAAATAAACGAAGTGGCTGGTTCCATCGGGGAGAGGGCCCCGGTCGCCATAAGGGTGAATCCTGATGTCGATCCCGATACACATCCGTACATATCAACGGGTTTTGAGAAAAGCAAATTTGGAATCGGAATCACAAAAGCGATGGATGTTTACAGAAACGCCTCGCGGATGAAGGGAATTGAGATAAGGGGAATTGACGCCCATATAGGTTCCCAGATATTCGATCTTTCCTCCTTTTCCGAGTCCATATCGAAGCTCGTTTACCTCGCCGACAGGCTGGGGGACGACGGGATTGAAATTTCCTACATAGATATAGGAGGGGGCCTGGCGATAAGCTATGAGAGCGAGGAGAAGCCTCCGGCGAAATCCGAGTACGCACGGGTATTCGAGGAACATCTTCGCGATACCAGTTACGGACTGGTTCTTGAGCCCGGAAGATCAATGGTTGGAAATGCGGGAATAATGGGCACCAGGGTGCTTTATATTAAGGAGGGAACCTCGAAGAAATTCGTAATAGTTGACGCCGCGATGAACGATCTTGTAAGACCCGCGTTCTACGACTCCTTCCACCGCATAGAACCGGTGCGCGGAGGAGATTCCGGACCCTCCGAGGTGGTGGATATAGTCGGCCCCATATGCGAATCAGGCGATTTTCTGGCCAGAGACAGGAGTTTTCCCGCAGTTTCCGCGGGTGGGCTGCTTGCGGTCTTCAGCGCTGGGGCCTACGGTTTCGTGATGTCGTCGAATTACAATACGAGACCCCGGGCGGCGGAAGTTCTTGTAAGCGGCGAGAGGTACTGCGAGATAAGGGCCAGGGAAACTCTTGAGGATATGCTGAAAGCTGAGACCCTTGCGGAATTTCTATAGTATCTAAGGTAGTGGTTGTGGCGCCTTGGCTTGGGGGTTAAGTCATGAAACAGGATTTTAACGGACTTAAGGTAACGTCTTTTGAAAGTCGCCGTTGCGAGGAGATGAAAAAACTTATCTCTTATCACGGCGGTGTTCCCAGGGTCGCGCCCTCGATGAGAGAAGTTCCTGATCTGAAAACTCCTTACGTTGCAAGGTTCGCCGATGATCTTTTCTCCGGCAACGTTGACCTTCTTATTCTCATGACGGGGGTTGGCACCCGGATTCTCTCCGACATGGTAACTGCGGAGTCCGGGGAAAAAGAGTATGTCGAGGCTCTGCGTGCGACAACGATTCTTGCAAGAGGTCCGAAACCCGTCGCGGCGCTTCGCAAACTGGGGCTGAGACCTGATATCACCGTTTCTGAACCGAACACGTGGAGGGACATTCTCTCCACTTTTGACCAGAGGGACATGTCGCTTGAAAATCTGGTCGTGTATGTTCAGGAATACGGCGTTTCCAACGAGGAATTTCTCGCTTCCCTTGAGAAAAGAGGGGCGGACGTAAGAAGAATTCCCATTTACAGGTGGGCGTTGCCGGAAGACCTGGGTCCCCTGCAGGACGCGGTAAGGTCCATATCCGAGGGCGCAGAGGATTGCCTTCTGTTCACAAGCTCCCGGCAGGTATCCAATCTTTTTGAGGTGGCGGGTACGCACGAACGCAGCACTGAATTCATGGAAGGAATGAAAAAAGCCCTTGTATGCTCAATCGGGCCAACCACTACCGAGACGCTCAGAGAAAACGGGATATCTGTTGATTATGAGCCCGACAGCCCGAAGATGGGGAATCTGGTGAGAGAAGTGGCCAGAAGATCCGCGGCGCTTCTGGCGAAGAAAAGAACCGCTTTTCAGAACGGGGTTGATACCCGGAACTGGAACCGCACCCAGATGGTCTGGTCGGAGGACGGTGCGCGGACCCGAAGAAGCGAGACCACGTCCGCCGGGGCATTTATGAAGGCGTGTCGGCTTGAAAAAGCCGATCATACTCCCATCTGGCTTATGCGCCAAGCGGGAAGATTTCTTCGGGAATACCGGGAGGTCCGGTCCCGCGTTTCGTTCAAGGAGCTTTGCAAGACCCCGGATATGGCTTCGGAGATCACGCTAATGACGGTTGATCGCTTGGGCGTGGACGCGGCTATCATTTTCTCCGACATACTGCTCATACTGGAACCCCTAGGGCTTTCGCTTGAGTATTCAAGCGTTGACGGTCCCGTGATAGGCAAACCTCTTCGAACCCGAAGGCGCATAGAGGCTCTTAGAGACTTTGATCCTGAAAGCATGGATTTTGTCTATCAGGCTGTGCGTACCACGAGACAGGCGCTTGATCCCGAAGTTTCACTTCTTGGTTTTACCGGTGCTCCGTTCACAGTAGCCTCCTACGCGATTGAGGGAAGTGGCTCAAAAAATTACGTCAACACGAAAAAGCTCATGTACGGGGATCCTTCTTTATGGGAAAGACTGATGGAGATTCTAACCGCGAGCATTTCCGATTACCTCTGCGCTCAGGTGGATGCCGGGGCGGATGCCGTGCAGATTTTCGACAGCTGGGTAGGCTGTCTTTCCCCGGCGGATTATGAAAGGTTCGTCTTTCCCCATGTAAGGAAACTCATCTCTGCAATACCGTCTGATGTTCCCGTAATATTGTTCGGAACCGGAACCGGTTCTCTTCTCGAGCTCATGGGGCAGACGGGAGCGGGGGTTATCGGTCTTGACTGGAGGGTAGATATTCTTGACGGCTGGCATAGGGCCGGCAGTTCTCTTGCGGTCCAGGGGAACCTTGACCCCGTTTCTATGCTTTCAACCCCGTCTCACGTTGTCGGGGAGGCGAGGAAGATACTGGACAGGGTAGGGGGGAAGCCCGGCCACATATTCAACCTGGGTCATGGAGTACTGCCGCAGACACCGGTTGACAATGTTCTCAGACTGATTGATGAAGTTCATCAATATTCCGCGGAAACAGGCACTTAGGAGAGAAGTTATATGCCAAAAAGCTTTGACGCGATAATGATGATCGGATACGGCGCCCCTGAGAAAAAACAGGACATAATGCCCTTTCTAAGAAACGTGGCGGGCGGAAGACCGATACCCGAGGACAGGCTGCGGGAAGTCGCCCATCACTACGAAATCTTCGACGGAAAATCTCCGCTGAACGAGTTTACATACAAGCAGGCTCAAAAACTTGAGAAGCTTCTTTCGGAACACGGGTACGATCTTCCGGTTTATGTCGGAATGAGAAACTGGCATCCGTTCATTAAGGATTCCCTTGAGAGCATGCGGGAAAAGGGAGTAAGAAGCCTCATAGGCCTCATAATGGCTGTCTACCGCTCCGATGCTAGCTGGGAGAGATACATGAGGGATGTAAGTGAGGCTTGCGAAGATCTCAAGATGGAACTTCACGTGGAATACGTCCCGCCGCTTTTCAACCATCCTTTTTTCATAGAGAGTTCCGCAGGCAAGGTCATCGAATGTATGCGCGAGATTCCCGCGGACAGGCTTGATACCACTATGCTCGTCTTTACGGCTCACAGCATTCCCAAGAGAATGTCGGATTCATCCCCCTATGCCTTGCAGTTTGAAACTTCAGCCATGCTGGTGGCAGACGGAGCCGGGCACAAAAAATGGATGACCGCCTATCAGAGCAGGAGCGGCTCTCCGAACGAAAAGTGGCTTGAGCCGGACATCTGCGATGTTATAAGGAATCTAGCTGACCGGGGTTTCACCGACATTGTGGTTCAGCCGATAGGGTTTGTGTGCGATCATATTGAGGTGCTTTTCGATATAGGAGTTGAAGCAAGTGAAGCCGCGCGCGAGTGCGGGGTGAACCTCTACAGGGCCGAGACTGTGAACGATGATGACCGCTACATAATGGCCCTCGGCGACGGGGTGTTTAGACTCCTCAATTCAGAAAACTCCCAGCAATAAGTAAGATAGTTCGGTATGAGAGTCGCGATTGTCGGCGCAGGAATCTCGGGTCTTTCCTCTGCCCATTATCTGAGAAAGCTTTGCCGGGAGGAGAGTGTTCCTCTCGAACTTGTTCTTTTCGAGTCCTCTGCGCGTCCGGGCGGGGTTTTCGATACTGTAAAAAAAGGGGATATGGTCCTTGAACTTGGTCCTGATTCCTTCATAACGTCAAAGCCCTGGGCGCTTGATCTTGCAAGGGAACTCGGACTTGAAGATTCGCTCATCGGGGTTGGTTACGGCCGCGGGAAACACACGTTTGTATACCACGATGGGAAGCTGCAAGCACTTCCCGAAGGGTTTTTCCTCATGGCTCCCTCAAAGCTTCTGCCATTTCTGCGCAGCGGGCTGTTCAGCACCGGGGCCAAACTCAGGGTTCTTCTTGAGCCTCTGCTTCCGCGCGGCGGCGGAGGGGATGAAAGCGTCCGTTCGTTTGTGCAAAGAAGATTCGGGAGGGAAATCTTTGACAAGGCCGCACAGCCTCTTCTGGGCGGGATCTATATGGCCGACCCGGACAAGCTCAGTCTCTCGGCCACAATGCCGCAGTTCCTTGAAATGGAGAAGCGGAGCGGAAGCGTCCTCTGGGATCTTCTTCGAAATCCTCCCACATCCCGTGGGGAAAGCGGGGCCAGGTACGGCCTTTTTCTCACTCCGGCGGAGGGGATGTCCGTTATCATTGAGAAGCTTTGCGAGAGTGCCGAATTTGCCAGGCAGGATCTTGAGACTACGGTCTTGTCACTTAAGAAATCAGGAAGAGGGTGGCTTGTAGGTTCTGACCGCGGAGAAGAAGAATTTGACGCTGTGGTTCTGTCGATTCGAGCTGATACGGCCGGGCAGTTACTTTCCGATGTTGATCCACAGTTCGGACCCAGACTCTCAGGCGTGTGCTATGTTTCTTCCGTTGTCGCGACTCTTGTTTTCGAGGAAAAGGATTTCCGCGGTCTTCCAGATGGGTTAGGGATTATAATCCCCTCTGCGGAGGGAATGGACCTCGTGGCGTGTTCGCTTTACAGCAGTAAATTCCCCAGGAAATCCGGGAGCGGAAAAGTGGTGATCAGGTGTTTTTTGGGAGGAGAACTTAACCCCGAGGCTGCACTTTGGGATGAGGAAAAAATAAAAGTTGTTTTGAAGGAGGAACTTGGGCAAATCTTTGGATTCGATAACCATCCGACGGAGATTTATATCAGGAGATATCCGATGTCCATGCCGCGCTTTGCGCTGGGACATAAAGAGGAGATTTCGGGGGTTATGCACAGACTTTCGCGCCACTCGGGGCTTGCTCTTTGCGGAGCGGCTTACCATGGTATCGGAATCCCGGACTGCACACGCTCGGGAGACCTCGCCGCCAGGAAAATTTACGTGGATATGACCCGTTGAGCGGTGAAAGGATGGAAACGGGGAGGAGTATGTTCTCGGGGGGATTATATTCTGGTTGCCCAAGAGTTTTGCGCCGGGTAACAACTCGGGTTCTCCTTGCTGGTCAAGGAATCCCGGCAACACTTTACAACGAAATTGTTGTCAACCGTTTTGTTGTATGTAATGATGTGTTCCGCTTGGGTACGGCATCGCCACAGAACCATTGACATCCGTGTTGCGGCTTGTCTTGTCTGTCTTAATTATTGTCCCGCCACGGCAAGCAGGAAGTGGTTTCTTTGTTTTCATATTCACAAAATTTTTTCCTGTGTCATAATTAGTCGGATGATTACTGCCGATGTAGCTCAGTCCGGTAGAGCAGCTCACTCGTAATGAGCAGGTCAGGGGTTCGAATCCCCTCGTCGGCTGTATGTAGTTTCAGTTCCACCTCGGCGACTAACTGCGTGATATAGCCAATGGCGAGTCTTTTATCAAAGGAACGTATCGTTAGAGGTCCGGAATTCAACCGCTGGCTGGTTGTGCCTCCGTCTATTGCGGTTCACCTGTGCATTGGATCCGTTTACGCCTGGAGCATATATAATCCCGCCTTAATTGAGGTGCTTGGTGTTGCCACTAGCGCGGCGGACGACTGGACTCTACGCCAAGTAGTGTGGATATTCACCGTCGCAATCGTGTTCACTGGGCTTACGGCGGCGTTTGCCGGCAAATGGATTGAGGAGGTGGGACCACGCATGGTCGGTGTGATGGCAGCGTGTCTTTGGGGTGGCGGCTACATTCTCAGCAGTCTCGGTGTTACTTTGCATCAACTGTGGCTGATTTATCTGGGTTACGGCGTAATCGGCGGTATCGGTCTGGGTTTTGGTTATGTTTCTCCGGTCAGCAATTTAATTCGCTGGTTTCCGGACCGACGCGGCTTGGCTACCGGAATGGCGATCATGGGCTTCGGTGGTGGGGCGATAATCGCGGTGCCGCTTAAGGAATTTTTTCTCCAGTACTTTTACAAGGCGCCTCAATACTTGGGGACGGTCGACGCCGTCGATATGATCATTCATTCGGGCCGACGCTTTGCCGAGGTTGGCGGTCAGCTCAAGGAGGTTGTCGTCGCGGGGGCTGCCGAAGCGGCACATGTGCTGGCGCCCGGAACCGAAGCGGCCGGGGTGTATGTGGTTGGCACCGGTTCCGCGGGAGTCGCCCAGACATTTCTTTTCTTCGGAGTGGTTTATTTTCTTGTGATAATGGTCTCGGCCTTTTTATATCGTGTCCCAGTTCCGGGGTATAAACCGCAAGGATGGGAACCGCCGGCCGGCAAGGATTCTAGCAAGCGAATGATCAGTCAGAAAGATGTGCATATCGATCAGGCGTTAAAAACACCTCAGTTCTACCAGGTGTGGGTCGTACTGTGCCTTAACGTTACAGCCGGCATCGGGATTATCTGTGTCGCCAAGACAATGATGACCGAGATATTCAGCAACGCGCTTCCGGATATTGTTGACGTCACCTTTGCCGCCACTTACGTCTTGATGATCGGCGTGTTCAACATGCTGGGGCGCATTACGTGGGCGAGCGCCTCCGATAAACTCGGGCGACGCAATACGTGTTCGATATTTTGCGTGGTCGGTCTTTTGCTGTATTTGTCCATTCCCGTGGCCGCCCATCAGGTGAATCTTAATCCTTCGATTTTCTGGCTGTTAATGTTTTACGCGGCGACGATGATAATTTTTACTTTCTATGGAGGTGTCTTTGCTACCGCTCCGGCCTATCTTGCCGACCTGTTTGGTACTCGTTACGTCGGGGGCATCTATGGGCGTTTGCTGACCGCTTGGAGCGTTGCCGGCGTTCTCGGTCCCTTGGCGGTCACCTCGCTTAGAGATCGTTCGCTTATGGTCGAAATCAATCACCTCGCCGAAAGGGTATCACCGCATGAATTCCTCAAGACTTTTGGAGCCGGAGTTAACGACCTCGAGATACTGGTGCGAAATAAGACCGTAACGCTTGCGAAACTCATGGATATCGCGCCTGAGGGGACAGTAGACCCGACGGCTTCCTTGTACAACTCGACGATGTATGTGATGGCAGCGTTATTAATAATCGCTTTGATAAGCAACGTCCTGATAAGGCCTGTTCACGAGAAACATCACATAAAGGACTGATGTGTGCTAGAGTGGAATAAAAGAGAGGTGTCATGAAAACCGCAACATTGGCAGGTCTTTTTTCCTGCGTACTGATGTTGGTCGGCCTTTTTTCCGACTCGCGTCCCGCCAGCGCGCACTATGAAGATTTAAACGTCCAGAGCGAAACGGCCGACGACGTGGTGGCCGCGACGAGCGAAATGAAAGAGGCGATCCTGAAAAAATTTTTGCTGCACGCGAAAGAGCATATCAAGAGCCTTGACTTTGTTACGGTGTCAGGATTTCGCCAAGAGATGAGGCGGGAAGGGTTTTGGAAGTCCGGTTCCATCTATCTCATTGTCATGGATCCCAAAGATGGCCAGGTCTTCATTCACGGAAACGACAGGGAAGCGGAAGAAAGAAGGTTGTTCAGTCTTCCGTCCGACACCAAAGGAATCGACATTGCGAGTCTGAAGCGGCTAAGCGCCGTTGCGGTCGCGGCAGCCGGGCGGGAAGTCTGCTTGAAGTATGACGATTCCGGCACGCGGAGATGGAACTGCGCAGTCACCTATTTCTCCAGTTTGGATTTCGGCAAGCGGCTTCTTTTGGTCGCAGGCTATCATCATGATAAGTTGCCCGCCCGAACTTTTGCGCAACTTCCAGGCTCAGATTACAAGCCTTCGATAACGGCTAGCGAGGTGCGTGACCGTGAGACCCTGAAGAAATTCGTGGAGGAGGCGATCAAAGCCTATAAGGTCTTCAGCATGAGGCACTGCGTTGATTCCTCTGACCCGACGACTTGCGATCTTTCGAAAACTTCACTTTACCGGCCGGTCATGAGGTCGGCGGAAGGGCCTTGGAAGTCTGACCAAAACGCTGTCTACCTCTTCATGATGTATGATGAGAGCGAAAGAGTGATTTTTAACGGGAACAATAAATCCCTTGAGGATGCGAGCCTGCTGGTTACGGACGCCAACGGAGTCCATATAGGTCCCACGATCATTAAAGAGGCGAAAGAACCCGGCGAGGACGGCTTTATTCTATATCTTTGGGACGACCCAAGGATAAAGGAGGACGACATCGATGACCCGGGTGGCGCCCCCGGCATTTCGCCCAAGCTGGGCTATGTCAAAGCCTTGGACCTGCCCAAGAGTGATCGGGTTATTATTTTCGGTTCCGGTATCTATCCGAAAGTGGAAAAGGTTGAGAGAGGATGCGCGGTTGCGGCGGGGACGGCCGGTGCTTCTAAAAGCACCGTGTTCAGCTTGCTTCTGATCGTATCCGCCGTGTTCCCGGCGATTTCGCAGAGAATCCGCTCGCGCTGGAAACGAACGTAGCGTGCGGCGTCAGCGGAAGATTTTCGCGAAGTATTCACTAAATTCGCTGCTGGTGAGGTTGGTCTGTTCTGAGAGTTTTTTTAGAGTCGCGGGCGTTTCGATATCGTCGCGGTTTAACTTGATCATATATTTCTGCGAAACTTCATAGGCTTCGGTATTTTTGTCCACATATCTCACTTTGATGCTGTTTGTCTTTTCATCTATGAGTTCTTGAAACGGGGTCGCCTGCATTTTTCCCCTTCTTACGTATACAAGAGCCCCGCCTCCCTCTCCATTAAGCAGATACTTGACGGCGCAGTAGCCTAGCTTTCGCGTATAATCCACGTCAAACGGAATCGGAGGGGCCGAGCGCATTTCATAGCCCAGTCTTTTGTGCACCAGTTCCACGTTAACCCCTTTTTCTGAAAACTTTTGGCTAAGAGTGGTTTTCAGTAGCTGACCGAAGTTAACGTCCACGTATCTTATTCTTCCCATGCCGTCCTTGTCCATAAGCCCCAAGTCGACAGGATCTATCTTGTCGAGCATTCCTTCAGCGAGTATCGCCACTCCGTACTCTCTTCCCATGCTCATTCTTTTTATTATGGAGCCCTCAAGAATAGCTAGGACTTTTTCAAGCGGCACTTTTTCCTCTTCGAAGTCCTCGGGGATTATGGTTATTGTGGCTCCTGAAGACTGCCCGATTCCAAGAGCCAGGTGACCCGTTCTTCTGCCCATGGTTATAACCAGAAACCACCTGCCTGTAGTTTTTGCCTCTTCCATTATGTGATTGATTATCTTCGCTCCGACATCCCTTGCGGTTTCGAATCCGAAGGTGGATATATAGTCGGGAAGGGCGATATTGTTGTCTATCGTTTTGGGCAGGTGCGCTATTTTCAGTCTTCCCCCGAAGTGCTCGTGAAGCGTCTTTGCGAGAAACATGGTTCCGTCGCCACCTATGGTTATCAGGCTGCCTATACCCAGTTTCTCGATTGAAGATACGGTATTTTTGAAACTTTCATCAGTTGCAAGAGGGCTTTGCCTTGATATTCCGATAATAGAGCCGCCGATTGTATGGATCCTTGAGGTGTTCTGAATATCAAGATTCAGGATCTTTGACGTGTCTCCCATGGAGATCCACTTAAACCCGTCGAGAATTCCGATTACTTTCCTTCCCCTGTTTGTGGCTTCGATAGTCGCCGAGCTTATCACGCCGTTTATTCCCGGCGCGGGTCCTCCGGCCGCTATTATTCCCAAGTTGTCCATTATCTTGCTAGTCTTCTCCGTACCATCCGGTTCCGTAACCGGCTTTGTATTTCTTGCTGCGATATCCCCGTGTGTAAAGAAACCCGCTTCCGGCTATGGCTCCGCAGGCAAATCCTGCTAAGTGGGCCCATAGACCATCGGTTCCCGCGTCACCAATATAGCCGATTCCGGTCAGAAACTGAACGGCAAACCAGAAAAGTATGAACAGGTAGGCCTTTATGCGTATGAAATGGACAAACACAAGGACTATTAGAAGCGTAAGTATCTTTGATCTTGGGAAAAAAAGCATGTACGCGCCGAGAACTCCGGAAATCGCACCGCTTGCACCTATTACGGGAATTGCCGAGTGGGAGTTTAAAGTCACTTGGATAAATACGGCTACCAGTCCGCACACAAGATAGAAAAGCAGATATCTTGTGTGGCCGAGCAGGTCCTCAATTCCGTTTCCGAATATATACAGAAAAATCAGGTTCCCGGCTATGTGCAGCCAGTTCTCATGAATGAACATGGAACTGAAATATTTCGCCGTCCTGTCAAAGAATCCGTAGGTTTCGAGGGCGGTTATCTTGCTGGGCACTATACCGTGTGTATTATAGAACGTCCCAAGCGACTCGCCCGTCAGAGAAAGGGTGTACGCGAAAACCAGTATGTTTACGGCGAGAAGCGTGTAATTTACGTAGGGTACGATTTCGGTTCTTATTGTGCTTCTAATCGGTATCATTACGGGGAGAAGTATACTTGAGTTAATTCTGGGAGTTAGGGTAGATTGCGAAAGCGCCGCACAGATGTTCTGACAAGGATCAGGACGGACATGGAGAAGAGGTTCCGCGAAGCCACTTCCCTTCTGGTAAACGTCGGGGTGTTTGGCTGTCCGTCAGGCGATGACCTTGAAATTCCCGGGAATTTCTCTGCGCCCGAGCTTCTTCGGGAGCTTCGTTCACTTGACACCGAGGTCGTGTTTTACGGTTCGGGGGACAGGGATTTCGCTTCGGCAAGCGGGTTCGGGGACCTGATCGAAAAAAACGGTCACCGCGTCATCGCCGGCCACGGTTACGTTCAAGAAAGGGTAGGGGAAAAAGATTGCGTGCTGCTCGGTTCGGAGGTCTACGACATTGATTTTTTCCGTTCCGGGGTTTTTTCCGTAGCGCCCAACTCCGCTCCGCTTGACCTCAGAATGGTCTCGAGCTACGTATCTAACTTTGACGGAGAAGCGGTCTTCACGGAGCTTGGGAATCTGATCGTAAACTCAAAGAAGGGAGTTTGAGTATTGTGATGAGAACAGCCACGCGGCTCTCGGCGCTTATAAGAAATCATGCGCTCACTCTCGGGTTTGACCTTGTTGGAATAAGTCCGTCTGAGAGTCATTACGGGGAAGCGGACCTGTTTGAGCGCTGGCTCGGGCGGGGTTACGCAGGGGAGATGAGCTATCTTGAGAAGGGACTTTCGAAGAGAAAGGAGTTGGACACGGTCCTCTCCGGTGCCAAGTCGGTTGTGTCCTGCGCCGTTAACTACAATACGGAAAATCCCCTCTCAACAGAAGCTTCGGGCGGGGGCTGGATATCAAGGTACGCGTGGGGAGATGATTACCACGACGTAATGGGAAAGATGCTTGGCGAGCTTGCCGACTACATAACGGGTCTTTGTCCCGAGGAGGTCGGAGTTAGGGCTTATGTGGATACGGGACCGGTTCTTGAGAAAGTACACGCGAGCCATTCCGGAATAGGGTGGGTAGGCAAAAACACCTGTCTTATCAATCAGCAGGTCGGTTCCTGGCTTTTTCTAGGCGAGGTGATAACCGATATTGAACTTGACTACGACACTGCGGTTGAGGACCGCTGCGGTACCTGTACCAAGTGCATAGATGCGTGTCCCACCGATGCCATAGTGGAACCCTATGTGCTTGATGCCAGGAGATGCATCTCCTATCTTACGATAGAGCTTAAGGGGAAAATCCCGCTTGAACTGAGGGAAGGCGTGGAAAACAATGTTTTCGGATGCGATGTGTGTCAGGATGTCTGTCCGTGGAACAGCAAAGCCCTTTTTACTCTGAAAGAAAATTTCAGGCCGCGCGAAAAACTGCTCAGTCCAGAATTCAAATGGCTTCTGGAACTTGACGGGGACGGTTTCCGGGAGGTTTTCAGGAAAAGTCCCGTTAAGAGGGCCAAACGCAGGGGTTTTATGAGAAATATACTCGTGGCTGTTGGAAATTCCGGAAATAAGGAGTATATAAAATACGTAAGGAACCTTATCTGTGATGATGAGCCGATCATAAGGGCTCACGCGATCTGGGCGCTTTGCAGGCTTGAGGGCGAAGATTGTCTGGTTGAGCTTGAGCGTCTCCTTGAAACCGAAACCGACGAAGAAGTACTGGAAGAGATTCATTCTGGTATTGATTCCATGCGAAGCTGAGGCGTATTTTTTATGAGTTATGAAAAAGACGAAGTAATAAAAGCGAACAGGAAATTTTACGATGCCCGCAACCGTTACGATCTTGACTTGATAGAGCAGGCTTGGCTTACGGATCGCCGCGCCAAGTGCGTCCATGCGGGCTGGCCGATAATTCTCGGATGGGAAGCCATAAAAGAGAGCTGGAAGACTATTTTTGAAACGGGCGGATTTGACCGTGTTGATATTTCGGATTTCTTTGTTGAAGTGAAGGGAAATTCGGCCTGGCTTAACTGTGTCGAGAGGGCGACTTACTCAATAGACGATCGCAGGGTCGTTGTGCTGGCCCAGGCAACCAACATATTTGAGCTTGCTGATGGAAGATGGAAGGTAGCGCTTCACCACGCCTCTTTGATGCCTATTCCGCGCAAGGAGATTGATTACGGGAATCTTCAGTAAGAAGCTTTAGTCTCTCGCCGATTAAGTAGATCAGTTGTTGTGAACCTTCTCCCGTGACCGCAGATATGCTGAGTGTCTCAATCTTTCTTTCTTTAAATCGCTGAGTCGCTTGGACGCTTTTCTCCCTGGCTTCAGTGATGTCGATTTTGTTCAGCACGACCAGCTGGGGTTTTTCGGCAAGATTTGCCGAATACTCCCTGAGTTCGGAGTTGATCTTGTCAAAATCTTCTACGGGATCTCTCCCCGACATGGGGTCAAGATCAAGCATATGAACCAGAAGACGGGTTCTCTCGACATGTTTTAGAAACCGAATACCCAGCCCCAGCCCCTTGTGGGCGCCCTCAATGATTCCGGGGATGTCGGCGATTACGAAAGACTCGTGGTCGCCGTAGCTTACGACCCCGAGATTGGGTACCAGGGTGGTAAACGGATAGCCGGAAATTTTGGGTCTCGCGGCCGAGATTTTCGATATAAAGGTTGATTTTCCCGCGTTTGGGAACCCTAGGATGCCGACATCCGCCAGCACCTTGAGCTCTAGCCTTACTTCCCTTCGCAGTCCACGGCGTCCGCTCTCCGATTGTCTGGGCGCCCGGTTAGTCGGCGAGACGAATCTTGAGTTTCCCCTGCCTCCTCTTCCGCCCTCAGCTATCATAAAGTGCTGACTGTCCTGGGTGAGATCAGCGAGTGTCTCTCCATCTTTGCAGGACGTTATCACCGTTCCCGCGGGAACCGGGATAATCAGGTCAGAACCCGACTTCCCATGCTGGTCTTTGCCCCTTCCGGGCTGCCCGTTTTGGGCTTTGTATTCTTTTTTGTACCTGTAGTCAAGAAGAGAGGACATATTCGCGTCCGCGACCACCACAACGTCTCCCCCCTTACCGCCGTCGCCGCCGTTTGGACCCCCCTTGGGAACGAACTTCTCTCTTCTGAAACTGACGCATCCGTCGCCGCCGTTACCCGAGATAACGGTTATTTTGGCCTCGTCTATGAATTGCATCTTGGCTTGGGCGGGCGCGAATCATTTCGCGGGGGCTTCGGTTCTGGAGATGGCCAGACGGTCTTTCGGACTACTGTGTCCGGGACGAAGCTCAGAGCTGTTTTTGATGCTGCGCCATATCCTCTTTTACGTTTCCCGTTATACCGTCCCAATATCTCCACCAGTAGGAGTCCGGATCGTGGTTCGCCTTCTGCTGTTCGGCCCAGATAAGAACCTGCATGTGGTCTCCGTGATAAAGAACCAGTTTTTTCGCGGCATCGGCAACCTCTTCGTCGTTTGTGGGAATCTTGTTGAGCTCCACGTCAAAAACGGCCTTTATCTCCTTTATGTAAGGTGCCGCGGCGCTTGAGATTTCCTTGATCTTCTCAGCCGGAGTCACTACGTCTCCCGGAAACGATTCCTTTATGTTTTTCATCAGGTCTACAAAATCCAGAATATTATCCAGAGAGTCCTGCGCCTTTTTCACTTCCTTAAGACATTTCGTGAGTTCCTTTGGGTCTAAAGACATTAATCCGCCTCCTTGATTTCGATCATGTCCCGCCTTGGGGCATTCTGATTTTACCACATAATCTGTTATTTTACCCTGTATACCAAGAGTCCGGGCTTGTTTTTCATGTAGACGGTAAGCTCCTCGTCCAGTACTTTTTTGTGCACCAAAGAAGCGTGACGCAGGTAAACCCCGCCGTCCTTTCTTACAGCGATTCCTGTGTGAGAAACGTCAAGACCGTCTTTATCGGAGTATATACCGAGGTAGTCTCCCGTCTGTATCGCCCGAAGTATCTGCGGGCTGATTTTCTGAGAGGGAATGTAGTTTATCTCCCTTTTTACTGCCGCGAGATCCGGGAGCCACAAAGAGCCGTCTGCTCTCCTGTTTAATTCCTTGGTTGCCGTTGCCGCAGCGTCGCCTCCGACTTCCCTGGTGGCATCATGCGCGTTTTTATCGTCTCCGCTAACCCAGTCCGAGAAAAAATGTTTCCTTCTCTCCCATTGCACCTCACCGTCTTTGTATCTGATTTCCGCGAGCTTTTCCTTGAATTCCCCGAAGCTTCCCGACAGTCTTAGCGATTCCACGTAGTCGATATAGGTAAAACAGTCGAGTCCGGAGAGATCCACGGTAAGTTGCTCCCTCTGCTCGCTTCCTCCGCCGAGCGTATTCTCGGCGTAGGGAGTCTCTAGAAAACTTTCCGAGAGAAATTCTATTTCCCCCTCGGGACTATCTTTCGCGCCGGCTTTTTCTATAAGCGTTTCAATGCTCTGTTCCGTCCAGTCCCCAAGGATTATTTTTTCCGTGTGTTCGGTGGAAAGGCCCTTTCCGAATGTCGTAACCAGAAACTTAGCCGCGATAACTAAGACGATCAGAAGAAAAAGATTTTTGATTATTCTGTTCATGGTTCTACCCAAGTGGCCCGATGTTTATTCCGAGGAGGAGAAAAAGTTTGTCTCCGAGCAGATATAACACAGCCGAGAAGGAAAGAAAGGGACCGTAGGCAATAGCGTGTCCCGGGTCCTTTCTGCGCAGTATTATAACCGACAGTCCTATCAGGGTTCCCAGGATGGAACTTAGAAATATTATGACCAGCACTCCCCACATTCCAAAGAAAGCGCCCAGCATTGAAACAAGCTTGACGTCACCCATTCCAATTCCTTCTCTTTTTCTAACTGTTTTGTACAGAGTAGCGATCAGTAAAAAAGTTCCTCCTCCAAGCAGCGCTCCCCCTATCGAATTAAAAATCGCGATATTCGCTGTTGCGGGCAGGAAGTTTGCGAACCCGGAAGAAAAAAGCACATCCGTCGCCGTCCCCCAGTCGGTTCTGATCGCGTTAAGCGCAATACCGACAGCTATTCCCGGCAGCGTTATCATGTCGGGAATAATAAGATGTCTTATATCTATCAGGGTTATAACAACAAGCGATACGCAAAGCGCAAGGTAGAAAAACAGCTCAAGCGATACTCCAAGCTCCCTGTAGAGAAGAAGTGCAAGTACTCCGCATAGAAGTTCCACAATCGGATATTCGACAGATATCCGCTCTTTGCAGTAGGAACAGCTGCCCCCGAGGAAAACCCAGCTTAAAACGGGGATGTTGTGAAAAGCCCTGATGGGGGTTTCGCAGCTATTGCAGCGGGAGTGGGGAGAGATGACGGAGACCCCCGCCGGAATTCTCCTCACGCAGACATTCGCGAAGCTTCCAAGCGCCGCTCCCAGCATGAAAAACCATATCTCGGGAAGAATGCTGTTTAGAAAGAAAGAAGAATTTTCCAAGAGACTAGTGCCTTGGTGTTATGCAAAAGCTTCTTTTCTGAAGTTCCGAAAGCGCCAGGTCGAAATGTCTTTTGCAGAGTTTAAGGACTTTCCTGCTTTTCCCCAGGTGTTCTTTTATCGCGTGCAGGGAAGCCCGGTTGCATACAAGTCTTACGTCCGCTCCGGTTCTGCCCTCAAGCTGTTTTGCAAGCGCGGTGATTTTCACGTCGGTGCCGAGAGGTTTTTTCCGAGTGTGGATCTTCAGGATCTCAAGAATTTCCTGTTTTGACGGAGTCGGAACCTCGACTACCAAGTCAAATCTCCCGGGTCGTAGAAGTGCCGGTTCAATCATGTCAATCCTGTTTGTCGCGGCCAGCACCAGAACATCCGGGAGTTCCTCAACCCCGTCGATTTCAGCAAGCAACTGGCTTACGACTCTTTCGCTCACGCGGGTTGAGTTTGATTCGGATCGTCTGGGACAAAGAGCGTCGAGTTCATCAAAAAACACTATGCAGGGAGAAACCTGCTTTGCCTTTCTGAAGACTTCTCTTACAGCGCGCTCCGATTCGCCGACATACTTGGAGAGAAGCTCCGCTCCCTTTATGGAAATAAAGTTGACTTCCGTTCTGTTCGCAAGCGCTTTTGCAAGAAGGGTCTTTCCCGTTCCAGGAGGACCGTAAAGCAGTATTCCCTTGGGTGACGCTACGTCGAGAGCCTCGTAGAAATTTCTGTGCTTCATCGGCCATATAACGGATTCAATCAGATCGTTTTTTATGTTCTCAAGACCTCCCACGTCATCCCAGGAGGTTTTCGGTATCTCAACCATTATCTCCCTTATTGCCGAGGGATGGATGTTGCGAAGCGCCTCAAGGAAGTCTTCCATGCCGACTTCAACGGGAAAGCTGTGTCCGAGGTCGGAGACGGAGTCATGCTCCATGTCCGGCAGAATATTGGTAAGAGAATTTATGGCCGCCTCTCTGCAGAGATTCTCTATGTCGGCTCCCACGTAACCGCTTGAAAGCTCAGAGAGCCTCTGAAGATCCACGTCATTTGAAAGCGGCATACCCCTTGAATGAACCTGAAATATCTCGAGGCGGGCCTTGGTATCGGGAACCGGAAGGTAAATCTCCCTGTCAAACCTGCCCGGGCGCCGTAGCGCGGGATCAATCATGTCGGGAAGGTTCGTCGCTCCGACAACCGTAACGTTTCCCCTGCCCTTAAGTCCGTCCATGAGGGAGAGGAGCTGTGCCACTACTCTTTTTTCCACGTCTCCCGTCACCCTATCCCGGCGAGGAGCTATCGCGTCGAGTTCATCAAGGAATATTATTGACGGCTGATTCTTCGTCGCGTTCTCAAATATCTGGCGCAGCTTAGCCTCGCTTTCTCCGTAGAACCTGTGAATTACCTCGGGGCCGTTTATTACTTGAAAATTTGAATCCGTCTCAAACGCTATGGCTTTTGCAAGAAGGGTTTTCCCGCTTCCCGGGGGACCTGTCAGAAGGATTCCCCTGGGTGGCTGAACTCCGAGTTTTTCAAAAAGAGAGGGAAAGCGTATCGGAAATTCAAAAATCTCCTTTATTCTTCTTATCTGGCTTGAAAATCCTCCTATGTCCGCGTACGAGATCCTCTCTGCGTCTACTTTGGTTCTGGGTCTCTGTATCACGTCCATGCGGGTTTTCTGGCTTATGACCACTGAGGGCTCCGGCATTGTGGTAAGCACATCGAAGTCTTCGGTCTTAGCGGAGGACATTTTGACTGACACCCTGTCTCCGGCCGTTACGGCAAGTCCTTCGAGTCTGTTGCAAAGACGCTTGTTTTTAGCGGGGTCGTAGAGAAAAGCCTTGTTTCTCGGACACAGGGTTATCCTGCTTGCCTTTTCGAGGTCGGCTTTTGTTACTATTACTATGTCGTCAAGCTCCACTCCCGCGTTTTCTCTGTTACCATGTCTATTTCTATGACGGACTCCGGTTCCCGTTCGTCCGCATCAAGCTGCATGGCTCTCACAACGGTTTTTCTTCTTCCGTCTATCTGTATGAGGTCCCAAGACGTGAGGCCGAGCTCCTTCATGTCCATGCTGCTGATCCTGGCATAGCCTTTTCCGCAGTCCTTTGAGTGGATTTCCGATATTTTAAGCGATATCATTTCAAAAAAGATATTAACGCTTAAAATTTTATGGTCAAGAAAGCATCCGCGGGAAGCGGAGAAGCGGTTTTTCTCAGAAAAAAAAACAGTCGGCAAATCAAGTGCAGCTCAAACATCTAAGCCTTAGGAACTACAGAAATTACGAGAGCCTTTCCCTTCCGTTCTATCCGGGATTCAACGTCATTCACGGCCGAAACGCCCAGGGAAAAACCAACCTTCTCGAAGCCATTTATCTTGTCTGCGGGCTGCGGCCTTTCTCGGGCGCGAAAAACTCTGACCTTGTGCGCTTCGGCTGTGAAGCCTCGCTCGTAAAGGGGGAGATTCTTTCGGGAAACGGCCTAAACGAAGTGCACATAACCGTGAAGAAAGAAGGCCGCCACACACGGCTTAACTCAAAGACCGTGCGAAGCATAAGCCAGCACTTCGGTCGATTCAAAGTGGTCTTGTTTCTTCCGTCGGACATAGAGATAGTAAAGGGAGGGTTGCAGGCCAGAAGAAATTATCTTGATTCCGTGATAAGCGCCATTCACCCGGTTCACATCAAGCAGCTCCGCGACTACCAGAGGGTCGTGAGCCAGAGAAACCATATGCTTGCTTCAAGAGAGAAAGTGTCTTCGCTTTCCGTGGAACTATGGGATGAACAGATAGCCAGAGGTGGGGCTGACATTGTAAGCAGGCGCATTGAGATGATAAAAAGCTTTAACCGCAAACTTGCCGAAGTTTACGGGGAGCATGGAGAATCGGACATGTCGGCGCGTGTAAGCTACGGGTTTTCCTTTGAACGCAAGGCGGACCTCGGCGAGGGTATAAGGGAGGCGCTTTCAAAGAATTTCCCTTCGGACAGAAAAAGAGGTCACACGACCGTCGGTCCCCACAGGGACCGGGTCGGTTTTCTGCTGAACGGACAGGACGCTTCGCGCTTTGCCTCGCAGGGACAGTCAAAAAACCTGGTTCTGGCGCTCAAGGCCTCGGAGATAAGGCTCTTTAAGGAGCACGCGGGGACCAATCCCATACTTCTTCTCGATGACATAACGAGCGAACTTGACATGGAACGCAGGGGCTTTCTTTTCCAGACGCTTTCAGAATTTACCGGGCAGGTATTCGTTACCTCGACCGATAAAGACGAGATACCCAGACGGGGGGAATTCCATTCGTTTTTCGTTAACTCCGGTCGCGTGAAAGCCGATGCGTGAGAGGGATCTTTGTCCGAGGAGAATTGTTTTTCCGGAAAGTCAGGATAGTTGCAAAAATATCTAGAAAGGAGAAATTATCATAAAATGTTGACAAGGGGCAGTATAGTGCGGATAAACTGCTCCCTGCCTGAGGATTACGAAATGGTGGCTATGCCGATGCAGGTAGCCGACGAGATTGGTAAACTGTCCGGCGGAGAAAGTATGTTTCCAGTTGAAAGGAGGTAGTGAAATGAATAAGATTAAGCTGTGCATAATAGCGGGCTTAATAGCTATTATGCCGACACTGGCAACTGCGGAAGATTGCAGTACCGTTGAGAACAACAATCTCGCAATCCACGCGGTACCGGAACTTGCTCACCAAAAAGTTACGTTTGACGTAACCGCGTCACACACCCCGTTAGATAAAAAGTACGCAGGGATTGATAATATCAGCGTGTTTACGGGAGGCGCGGGCTTCAAGGTAGCGGGAGTTAAATTGGGTATGGGCATTAGTCACTATACAAACGGAACGTCTTACTCGGTAAAGGGCGGAGACCCGTGTGAAGGCAACACCGCGTTAGCCCTTGCGGGTTTCTTGAACCTGGGCGATAGCGCGAGGCTGAAACTGGGAATTGCCAGAGGCAGCGATATAGTAGATTCGTGGTCAGTCGACAATACCACCGTCCACGCAGGTATACGTTTCGGATTCTAAACAAGGAGCAACCGCAATTTTCAGGAGGACAAATCTAAATGGATTTAAAGATCATTGACGTTAATTTCTTTACGACAGAGACGATAGCATCTTATCTTATCGAGACCGGCGAGGGACCGATACTGATAGAAACGGGTCCCGACACTTCGTTTGAAAACCTTAAAAACGGTCTTTCGGATCTGGGCTATGCACTCTCGGACGTAAAACACGTGTTTGTAACCCACATTCATCTTGACCACTCAGGGGCTGCCTGGCGTTTCGCCGCGGCGGGTTCCACAATATATGTTCACCCGGTGGGAGCTCCGCATCTTGTTGCCCCCGAGAAACTCATGAAGTCCGCCGCAAGGATATACGGAGACAAAATGGAAGAGCTTTGGGGCGAGGTCAGGGGAATGGATCAAAGCAGCGTGGTTGCCCTTGAGGATGCCCAGAGCGTCAGCATAGGAGGCATGGAAATAAAGGCTATTGAGACCACCGGGCACGCCGGACATCATTACTCGTATCTCGTCGAGAACTCCCTTTTTACCGGAGATACTGCCGGGTGCGTAATGGCGGGGGGTCCTATGGTTCCCGCGACTCCTCCTCCCGAGATACACGTTGAAAAATGGTACGCTTCTATTGAAAGAATGAAAGAGATATCCCCCGACGTGATTTACCTTACCCATTTCGGTGGGTACACGGATGTCAATGCCCGGCTTGACGCCGCCGCCGAAAGACTCGAGGAGTGGACGGAGTGGGTAGGCGAAAGAGTATCGGCAGGGAAGAGCGATGAAGACATAACCGAAGAGTTCGGGGCCTACTTCAGGGAAATATTTGAGCGCGAAAGCGTAAACGAAGAGACCTATCGCAAGTACGATCTCATGGCTCCTTACCATATGAACGCCGGCGGACTTATAAGGTACTGGAAGAAATACAGGCTTTCGGATTCCTGAGTTCTTCGTTATAATCGTGGCTTTGTTTTCTTCAGCCGCTGTCGTTATAATTATGCGTTTTTAAATCGGGGTGTGGCGCAGCTGGGAGCGCGCAGCATTTGGGATGCTGAGGTCGGAGGTTCGAGCCCTCTCACCCCGACATTTTCTCGCGATTCGACGCATGTTCGGGTTTTTTGGCGCCCGTAGCTCAGCCAGGATAGAGCAACGGACTTCTAATCCGTAGGTCAGAGGTTCAAATCCTCTCGGGCGCGCATTCCAATGCTCTGGCAGAGTCCTTTTATTGGACGCAATCCCTTAAGAAACCCGGATGAAAAGAAATTCCAAGCTAAAAGATACTGATTCTACTATCTTCAAAGAAGCGCTGCGCCTAGAAACAGGTAGAAAGCGGTACCGAATATATCGTTAAACGTAACGAGAAACGGTCCCGAGGACACCGCCGGGTCCATCTTGAACTTGTTAAGAACAAGGGGGCCCGCAACGCCCAGAAACGAAGTTGTAAGCGTGGCTCCGACAATCCCTGCGAATATTACGAGAAACAGTCTTATGAAATCTATGTCCGCTGTATTTAGCAGAACTCCGATCAGGGAGCCCAGAATGCCGCTTATGATCCCGAGAGTCAGCCCCACTTTGAGTTCCGCCAGAAGAAGGTCTTTTATCTGGTTCATCACGAAATCACCGGTGGCTATGACCCTGACGGTGATGGTGTTTGTCTGAACTCCGACGTTTCCGCCCGTGGCCATAACCAGGGGAAGCAGCGCCGCGAGAATGATGAAATTCTCAAGCGTGGTCTGAAACTTCTGCATTATTATGAACGCCACCAGGAGTTCTCCCACAAGAGCGAGCATTATCCATGGCGCTCTCAGCCTCACGTTGTCATATATGGACGAGTGTATGGGGTGGAGTCCTTCGCCGCTTATTCCGCCGAGTTTGTATATATCCTCCCCCGCCTCTTCGGATATGACGTCAAGTATGTCGTCGGCGGTTATCCTGCCGAGCAGCACGCCGGAATCATCCACCACGGGAAGCGACATCTCATCGTATTTCCTGAAGATCTTGGCCACTTCCTCCTGATCCATGTTCGGAGTGAGCGTTACCTCGACCGGATCCATGATAGTCCAAAGGGGAGAATCAGCTGCCGCCGTTGAGAGCTTAAGCGGAAACACCCTTCCGACGAGCCTTCCCGTTTCGTTCACCACGTAGACCATGTGCAGGTCCTCTACGTCTTCTTCATCTTCCTTCTCGATTTTTCTTATAAGTTCGACGGTTTCTCTCGAAGTGGCGTCGTGGGAACTTCTAAGGACCTCGGTCTGCATGATTCCGCCCGCGGAATCTGCCGGGTACTTGAGAAGCGGCGTTACGTCCTTGCGTTCTTCCGGGTCCATGGTCTTGAGAACCGTCTCCGCCAGAGCTTCCGGCAGTTCTCCCAGGAAATCGGCGGCATCGTCCGATTCCATCTCTTCGGTCATCGCGGTTATGGATGTTTCCCGCAGAAGCTTCAGTATGCTTACGCGTTCCTCGGGGTTTAGCTGAAAATAGACCTCGGAGGCTACTTCCGTGTCCAGGGCCTCCAGTATAAGATGCTTTTTCCCCTGTGGAGAAGCCTGTATCAGGGATGCTATTTCGGAGGGGTGCATGGACTGGGTTATGCTTCTCACGGCATCCCAGTTTCCCTTCTCAAGAGCCCTGTCTATTCTCTTTAAGGTTTTTTTGACGTTTACCGGCATTGCGTTACTCTCGGTTGCGTGTTTTCTCAAGAGACGTGCTGAGTCGCCCCTGTTCTGAATAAACTAGAATACAGTTTTCGGTATTGATTACTACAAAAAATATATTTCGCGGCTTTTTTCCTTGAAACCGTAAAGCTTTCCGCTCCGGAATGATGGCTGACGGAGAATTCTCTGGGGTTTTATGTCAATCGCAGGGGGTTTTTAATCGAATCCCGTTTTCAGATTGACATCTGCCAGCCGACTGTGAAGCTGTAGCCGTTTCCGTCCATTTTCATGAAACCGTAGCGGTAGGAGATCATCCATTCACCTGTTTTGTGAGTATAGTCGCTCATAACTCCAGTACCATTCCTTCGGTTTTTTTCTCAGCGAAATTAAGGTTTAAATAGAAACACGGGTCATTCGGTCGAGAGCTGCCTTGTAACTTCCCGCACCAAGAGTGCCTCAATAGGACATGCGCCTCGACCGAATACCGTGATTTTATTCCCGGTAGAAAGTCTGTGCCTTGGAGCACCCGTACTGGAATAGGAAGTAATCACGGCCGACCCGAATTTACATGGAGGTATTAACTTATCATGCAATCCGTTAATTATAAATTCCTCGCGGGCATTGACTGGGGTTCCGTGTCCCACCAAGTCTGCGTTATTGACCAGAGCGGTTCCATCTTGGGAGAGCGCTCTTTCCCCCACGGGGGAAAAGGTCTCGGCGAGATGGTTCAATGGGTAGTGGATGTCTGCGAGTCCGGACCGCAGCAAGTCGCCGCGGCTATCGAGGTGCCTCACGGTCCGGTTGTGGAGATTCTTATGGAAAACGGTTTCTGTGTCCATTCCATCAATCCCAAGCAGCTGGATCGGTTCAGGGACCGGTTCTCTCCCTCGGGAGCGAAGGACGACCGCCGCGACGCGCATGTGCTTGCTTCGGCGCTTGGCACGGATATACGTCACTTCCGCAGGCTCACGGCGCCGGAACCGGTCATCATAGAACTTCGGGAACTCTCCCGCATGAGAGAAGAGCTTGTAGGGGAACGCACTCGCCTGGCGGCTCGCATGCGCGCGCAATTGTGGAAGTATTATCCCCAGTTCAATGAACTTATTGGCGAGCGCTTTCATCCATGGCTCCTGGAGTTATGGCAACGCGTGCCCACCCCGCAGGCCGCAAGGCGCGCAAGACCTCGGACGATTGAAAAACTGTTAAAGCGCCATGGTATCCGCCGCGTTGACGCCAAAGGAGTTCTGGAGATCCTGAGATCAAAGGAAATGAACATCTTCCCGGCAACCGCAAGCGGCTGCGTTATGCGCGTTCAAAGCATTGTGGAGCGCATGATAGCAGTGCTGAGGCAGCTTAAGGATGCCGAGAAGCTGATTGACTCTCGGATCATATCTGTCGGTGGCAGCGGCCGAGGGGAAGCGGAATTCGACGATGTCGAGATTCTACTGTCAATTCCCGGGGCGGGAAAGATTGTGCTCGCCGCAATGCTCGGTGAAGCCTGTGAACTGTTTCGGCGTCGCGATTACAAATCGCTTCGCAGCCTAAGCGGCGTGGCTCCGGTAACCAAGCAGTCGGGAAAGAGCAGGCGCGTTACGCAAAGAAGAGCCTCGCATAAAAGACTTGTCAACGCAATTTATCACTGGGCTCGAACGGCAATTCAGTGTGACCCTGCAAGCAGGGCTAAATACAACGCGCTTCGCGGGAGGGGGCACGGTCATTACAGGGCCTTGCGCTCGGTGGGAGACCGTCTTCTTTACGTGGCGTGCACATTGCTTGAAAAGGGAGTGCTGTTTGAGAAGAACTTTGCAACGTCATAAGGAGGACTTATAGAAACATAGACCGACTGATAACTGCCTGGACTTGCCAGCGAGACGAAGGAGATGTTAAAGGCGAATGCCGCGAATATCTCATGTAAGTCTGTAGATCAAGCGGGATTGCAGCCACACCCGCTTCTTTAATTTTTATTATTTTTTGATTTGATTAATGGTAGAAAGTCCTATAGGGGCGTGGTCATCGGGCAGCGAGATTTCATCAGCGAGGGAGATATCGCAAAAGACCCAGACAAAGACGGTTACAACTCAAGGCGAAAAGCGTTGCTTTTCGCCTTAGCCTGCACGAAAAGAGATTCTATTCAATTAGGAACTCTTTACTTCTTTTTACGGGCTTTAGTCTTTTTCGCAATGAGTTTTTTCAGCTCCCTTCGGTCGGGGCTCAGCAGTTCTTTTACGTAATCGACATTCACCTTGGTCACTATTATATGACCGACTTCGGTGTTGACCGATTCGTAAATCCCGAGTCTCATCATTCCCTTGGTCTGCATCAGGTTATCATCCGTGGGACTTACGTAATGTACGAAGTCCGTTTTGTAGCGATGAATGAGGAACAGATGGAGCAGGGTGGCGAGACGTTTCTGGCGAAGAGCAGTATCGAAATTGTTCTCATCCCTTATCGTAAGTATTTTCTCTCCCTTTCTGTCCTGCAGAATCTCGAATATGATATCCGCTACCTTTTCGCCCTTGCCGTTTAGAATGTTCAGTTCAAGCACGAACGTTCCCACGGTGTGGGGCTTGAGTTCAACGGTGAAGGTATCCTCGATTTTGTAGTGTTTTGTCCAAGAATCAAGCCACTCTTCGAGAAGCTTGATTGAAATTTCCGTCTGGACCAAGTGCTGGAACTGGGTGGAACCCTTGCCCATGGCCTTTGTCGTCGCGGTTCTGCCGGAGCTTGCCACAAGCGCTCCGTCCATGCGGGGTCCTCCGACGTGGGTCTGCGGAGTTTTGTAAGGCGAATCTATGAGCCTTAGTCTTCTCTGTACCCGGGCCAAGGCCAGCATGCCGTCTTCCTGAAGCGCCGTTGCGAACTCTTCTGCGGCCATACCGTCAATCTGATGACCTCCGTAGGTTATGAAATCAAACACGAAGCCGAGCTTTCCTATCTCTTCGGGGAATTTCTTCATTTCCTCGTCGGTCATTCCCGTTGTATCCCAGTTAAAGGAGGGGGACAGGTTGTAGGCCAGCATCTTGTTCGGAAAGACCTCGTGAATGGCTTCTGCGAACTGCCTTGCGTCCTCTAGATCCGCTGTTTTGGTTTCCATCCAGAGCAGGTCGGCAAAAGGCGCTACGGCAAGCGACTTGGCGATTGCGTACTCGATTCCCCCTTTTACCTGATGATATCCTTCGGGAGTTCTTGAGATCTCGGCGTCCCACGTATAGTCAATTCCCAGGGAGTCAGCTTTCGCCATTGCGTCTTTTGTTGACGCGGTTTTGGCAAACTTCTTCCACTGCTCGACAGTCATGTCGAACTCAATACCCTGCTCCATGTTGAACAGCATCAGCTTCTCTATTGTTTCGCCGAAGGTGCTCAACCCGGATTCTTCTCCCCATATCTCGACGAAATTGGTGACTATGGAATCAAATGTGGTTTCAAGTTCCTGCGTATCCCCTTTCATTTTCTCCGCGTTTTCGTCTATGAACGACGCTATTCCGATCTCCTCAAGCCACTTGTCGGTCTCCGCGTAGGTCTCATCGCTTATTTTGTAGAGCTTCTGACCGTTTATTTCTTTTACTCCCTTTTCATTGATCCTTTTAAGGATCGCGAGGTAAGCGTTTTTGTAACTTGGGATATTAAGCTTGGTGGCTCCCAGAAGAAACGGCTGGTCACGTTCATCCCCGTTTCCGTCAAGAAGCGTCGCGGCTTCGGCGTCGGTTCTTGAAACTATTATCCCCGGCACTTCCATGATATCGAGCTGAAACCTTGCCGCGTTTAGCCTTTTTATCTGTTCGTCGGAAGGCACTAGGACCTTTCCGCTCTGATGGCCGCATTTCTTGGTTCCGGATTTCTGGTCTTCGATGTGATAACCGGTTACGCCTACTTCAACGAACCTGCGGACAAGGTTTCTCACATGGGCGTCGCCCCCGTGCCCGGCGTCCGCGTCCGCGACTATGAAAGGGCTGTAATCAATCTCCGGTGTCCGCGCCCTTTCCTTCTCCGTCATCCTTGAGCGGTTGTATCTCTGGTTTTTGTCTGCGGCCAGAAGGGCTCTTACTATTGGAGCGGCTTCGTCCGGCACTTGGCTTAGAGGATAGCTTGCGAGGTCCGCTCCCTGGTCCTCGTTCATTGAGCCCTTTGCCGACGTGGCCCATCCGCCGAGATAAATGGCTTCTATTCCCTTTCTTTTCATCATAACGGCCTGGCCGGGTGAATACGGACCGAAGGACGTTATCTGCTTTTTCTGGGAAAATAGCTCCCGGAGTCTTTTGTAAAAGTTCTCCGCCGCGTTTTTCGCGATCGAATAATCCCTTCTTATGGTTCCTCTCTGCTCCACCACCTGGCGGGGGGAGTAGAAACGGGTTATTTCCCGGAAGCGCGCGCTTGAAAAATATCTTTTCGTTTTCCTTATCTCAGCTTCAAACTGGCTCATGAGTCTGCTCTCCTAAAAAATTATTGTTTTCCTCGGGAACCTAGATTACAAAATCGAGATTCTCGGTGATTCTCTTATCTTTGCCCGCAAACTCCGACATGTAGAGTTCGATTCTTTGCGCGGCTATATCGTGATCGTGGTTGTTTAGGTTTATGTTGAGAAGGTCTATGTACCACGGCACCTTGACGTCGTCAAGCACGTAGGTTCTCACTACCTGTTTCGCTATGGGAAGCGTGGTGGGTTTCGAGATGTCATGGACGTCTCTGTCACTTGCTTTCTGCAGTTTTTCGTATTCTTCTTCAAGAAGCCTCTGGAAAACCTCGACGGTGAACACATCCCCCGCTTTCAGTCCGGTTTCAGGGTCGTCCTCGGTGAGCTCTGCTCCCTTGTGGACCCATTCCCAGAGTATGCTCAGTCTTATCTCTCCGGTCGCGGCGTCTTCCATCAGGTAAAGAATGTCGTCGTTGCCGAAGAAATCCGCGGGTTTTAGCGCCGCGGCCTGGAAGCCCTGTCCGAAAGCGTTTCCGTACTGAAGCCCCACGCTGAGCAGGTTGCGGGCTCCTCTTATAGTTCTTGGAGCCGGTTCAAGAAGGGTAAGGCCGTCCGCGTCTTCCTCAGTGTAGGTCAACGGAGGAAATTCTCTTCCGAGCTGGTTTTCCTCACCTGCTTTTTCCCATACGGGCCTTATTATATGCACCATCTTCCAGTGGGCTACCCATTTCCCGCTTGCCCCTTCCCGCTGTTCGCGCACGGCTCCAGCGTAAGCTTTTTCCATGCTGCTCGCAACGCCTTCTTTTGACCCCACGGGGATGTTCGGTTCCATCCCTCCCTGCCAGAGCGCGAAATTTCCGTTGATATCAGGCGTATTCACCGCTCTTCTCACCCGGTCTTCGTAGTTTCTCATGTAACCGTACGTCATGGTGATCGACTCTATGTTCGGATTCAGAAAATCCTTGTCCCACGCCATGGCGTCCGAAACGCTGTTTATGTAATCCCACCTGCCCGTGTTAAATCCGGCGAAATGTTTTCCCAGAGCGGCTCTGATTTCCATCAGCTGGAACGTTTCCTCAAGCTGCTCTATTAGCACGTATACCTTTATGGATCCTTCGGGAAGTCCGAGATGGCTCTCAAGAGTCGTCAGCATCTCGTTCCAGAGTGCCGCTTCTTCCGCGGTCTGAATCTTGGGCAGGTAAAGAACTATGGAAGAATCTCTTTTCGCAAGCTCCCTGTAGTTGTTCACCACAAACAGAGTCATATCGGCTACGGAAGCGGAAAGAGCTACGCCGTCAGCGTCGCGTATGTGCCGGTCGTCGAGATGAAGTCCCCTGGCACGGAAAATAACGGTAGTGAAGTCAAGCTGCTTTTCCCAGTCGTCTATTATGTCATGTCCGAAGAAGCTCTGTCCCCATCTGTTCATCTCTCCGGCTACCGCCTCGGCTGTTTTCATGAAAACCTCGTCTCTCGCGATGGCGAGCTTGAGGTTTCGCTGGTTATCTAGGGACATCGTGGAGATCTGTCCGAGGGCGTCCTCTCCGTCGAACATCCACCCGTCGGCGCCCGAGAGAAGAGCGTAGGCAACGTTCCTTATGCTTTTTTCAACAGGCGAGTTCGGCTTGGCCGCGGGACCAGTTCCCTGTATCCACTGTCTTTTGAGATCATGGGGAATCTCGGCTCCCTCGAATTTTCCGTCCCTTGCGTCCTGGACTTTGATGTTGGTACGGGGGATCAGGGAATCTGGATCAAGAAACGTTATTCTCTCAGCGGCCTCATAGCGTTTCTTCCTTCTTTGCGTCCTTTTCTCCATAATTGCCTTCTGCTCCCCGTTAAAACGGGCCATGAATTCAAGGGCCGCGAGCGCCTCTGGCGTGTACACGTCGCCATAGGATTGCTCAATGTTGTCTCTTATGTGCAGTTTAGTGCCCATCAGCTTGTTACTCCTCGGATACCTGTTGAGATTAAATCAAAAACTGCCTAGTATAAACAAGTTCTCGATTAAATCAAATATGTATTCCAAGACCCGTCCGGAGGTCGAAAAAACAGCGGTTTTCGTCGCGGCTTGGTGCCTTGTGTGCGATGATTTGTTTGTTAACAAGGTTGCCGGTATATTAGCGGATTCGGTTTTGCTTCATAGACGATGAAGATTTCGACGGTGGGTGTAGCTCAGCCCGGTTAGAGCACTTGGTTGTGGCCCAAGAGGTCGCCGGTTCAAATCCGGTCATCCACCCCATTTCCTCCAGGCTGCGGGAAGAAAAAACATATGGGACTACGATGCGGAATAGTAGGACTTCCCAATGTCGGGAAGTCAACTCTTTTCAACGCGCTTACAAACGCGCGCGCGGACGCTTCCAATTTTCCTTTCTGCACCATAGATCCGAACATAGGGGTCGTCGGGGTTCCGGATTCAAGACTTTATGCGCTCTCGAATATTGTAAAACCCCAGAAAACCATTCCCACAAGCATAGAGATTGTTGACATCGCGGGGCTTGTGAAGGGAGCTTCCGAGGGAAAGGGCAGGGGAAACGCCTTTTTGTCCTATATAAGGGACGTGGATTTGATACTGCACGTCGTCAGATGTTTTGAAGACGAGAACGTCATCCACGTAGAGGAGGGAATTGACTCCATTCGGGATATCCGCACGATTGAAGATGAACTTATCCTAAAGGACTTGGAAACAGTTGAGAAAAAAGAGGAAAGACTCTCCACGCAGGCCAAAAGCGGGGACAGGGAAGTGGTCCGGGCACTTGAGACGGTAAGGTCGCTTCGGGAGTTTATCGAGACGGGGAAGCGCGCGCGCGACTTTCCCGGGTCAGAACAATGCGCGGATACTGTGCGGGAGCTTTTTCTTCTAAGCTCAAAGCCCGTTATTTACGTCTGCAACGTCTCGGAAGAGGAAGTCTCGGGAACTGAAGAAAACGCTGAAGTCCGGAAGGTAAAAGAACACGCAAGCCGCTCGGGGGATGATGTTATCATTGTCTCTGCCAGGATAGAGGCTGAAATATCCGAACTTGAAAGCGAGGAAAAGGCGGCTTTTCTTGAGGAACTCGGGCTTAGCGATTCCGGTCTTGACAGGCTCGTTAACTGCGCGTACTCGAATCTCGGACTTCTCACCTATTTTACCACGGGGCCTAAGGAAGTAAGAGCATGGACTGTTCGCCAAGGAACCAAGGCGCCTCAGGCGGCTGGGGCTATCCACACTGATTTCGAAAGAGGTTTCATAAGAGCCGAGACCATATCCTACGAAGATTACATAAGCGAGGGGTCGGAGCAGATGGTTAGGGAAGCCGGAAAGATGAGGGTTGAGGGAAAGGACTACGAAGTTTGCGACGGGGACGTGATGTTTTTCAGGTTCAATGTCTGATTTTTCGACACTCCCTTTTAAAGCCGGCTTTTCCCGAAGTTTCCTGATTCGGATAAAATCTTCTCAGGGTAATGATCTATAAAACTTTTGTAAGACCGGTTCTTGACCGCCTTGATTCTGAAACATGGCACCATAACGTAAAGGAGCTTATGCATCTTTGCGAGTTCTCGGGTCTTACACTGAGACTTCTTGAATTTGCCGCAAGCGGCGGAGCTAGGGTCCAGGACAAAAGACTTGGCGTTACGATTGCCGGAGTGCCCTTTGAGAACCCCCTTATCGTGGGTGCCGGGTGGGATAAGACCGCAAGGGCGGTTAAGGCCCTGTACTCGGTTGGTTTTGGGGGAGTTGAGGTGGGTTCGGTCGTTGAAAGACCCCAGAGAGGAAATCCAAAACCCAGACAGTTCATGGTAACCCCCGAGGTGTGTCTCAACTCTCTTGGACTTAACAGCCCGGGGATGGATGCCGTCTTCCGAAACCTCGCGTGGTATGGACGCCTGGACATGCCTGTGGGAATAAACCTCGGCATAAACTCCGATGTAGACCACGAAGACGCCGCGCGGGCGTACGCGGCCGTCGCCCGGAAATTCTGCGGCAACGCGGCCTACTTTGTCTTAAACGTGAGTTCTCCGAACACCCCTGGGTTAAGAAAGCTTCAGGGCAGAGATCGTCTTGAGGCTATAATACAGGCCGTAAGGGAGTCTCTCGGGGATTCTTCCAGGGCCAAGCCTCTCTTTGTAAAAATCTCTCCTGACCTTGCCACAGAAGCGATAGACGATGTACTGAGGGTCGTGATCGATTCCGGGATTTCGGGCGTAATCGCCACCAATACGACCGACAGCGGTCTGGTTAAGGGAAAATACGGTGCGAAGTGGGAAGGTCTTCCTGGGGGAATAAGCGGAAACGATTTTGAGTACAAGTCGCTTTCCACGTCAATTATTTCCCATATTTACCGTACTGCAGGCGGGCAGGTTGAGATAATCGGGGTCGGAGGCGTGTGCGACACGGCTTCTGCGCTTGAGAAGTTGCGCGCGGGCGCGAAAGCCCTCCAAGTAGTCACTGGTCTTCGCGGAGAGGGGCTATCGGTTGCGAACTCGATAAACAGGGGGCTCCTTGGGTTCATGGATAAAAACGGAATTAGCGACCTGGGCGAGATTACCGGTTCTGATCACAAGTGAACCTAGCGGGAGCGTTAAAGGAAGCGGTACAGGGAGCCTCTTTCCCGGCGGTTGTTCCGCGGGAGTTGCGGCTTCCTTCGGGTTTTTCGGTTCTTATTCCGTAGACAGCATAGTTTGTATATAATTTCCCTATGAAAAATGCACCGGGATTTCTGCTAAGCGGCGTATCCGCCGGACTTAAGAAAAACGAGGAAAAGGACTTGGCTCTCATATTCTCAACCGCTCCGGCCCGCGCGTCCGCCATATTCACGAAAAACCTGATAAAGGCGGCGCCCGTGCTTCTTGCCGAGGAGAGAATAGCAAGCGGGTTCTGCCAGGCGATAATCATAAACAGCGCGAACGCAAACGCCTGCACGGGCAAAAGGGGATACCAAGACTCGCTTGACGTGGCAAACTCGCTCTCCAGCCGGCTCGGAATAGACGAGTCGCTCGTAATTCCTTCGTCAACCGGTGTTATAGGGCAAAAGCTTCCCGCCGGGAAAATCAAAAAGTCCATCCCCAGGCTCGTAAGGGGCCTCGGTGGGGATAACGCCCGGGAGGCCGCGGAAGCCATAATGACGACCGACGCCTTTCCCAAATACGCATCGAGGCAGTTCCCCGTGAGAGAGTTCGTATTGGGAGAAAAGACCGCCACCGTCTCGGCTATCGCCAAGGGGGCGGGGATGATATGTCCCGACATGGCGACCATGCTCTGTTTTATAATGACGGATCTTAACATCGGGCGGAAGGCTCTTTCGAAGGCTCTTTCTGCGGCCGCGGAAGGTTCCTTTAACGCCATGACGGTTGACGGGGACACTTCCACTAACGACTCCGTTTTCATCCTCGCAAATGGGGTTCTCGGGAACGGGAAAATCACGGAGAAAAGCGAGGATTACGGGAAGTTCGTAGAGGCGCTTTCGTCTCTATGCGGGGAGATCGCCGAAATGATAGTAAGCGACGGTGAAGGGGCTACGAAAGTCGTAAGAATCAGTGTTACGGAGGCAAGGACCGAGGGAGACGCCGAGAAAATCGCAAGGACGATAGCCACTTCCCAGCTCGTTAAGACCGCGTTTTACGGAGAGGACGCTAACTGGGGAAGGATAGTGGCGGCCGCCGGCAGGGCCGGCGTCGGGATCGATCCCGAAAAAATAAAGCTCTATTTCGATGAGACTGAAGTGTTCTCAAAAGGTGTTAGGTCCCAGCCGGAATCAAGGTTCGCCTCCGTATTCAAAAAACCGTCCTTTACGGTAACCCTGAGCCTTGGAGAGGGAAAAGAGGCTTACTCGCTTCTTACAAGCGACCTGAGCCACAGGTATGTCTCGATCAATTCCGATTACAGGACTTAACTCGAGCATGCCCCGGAGGAGTACTTCTTCGCTTCATGTCGCGGTTTCTCCTGCGAATCCTGCTTTCCCTAGACGCCTGCCGGTACGGTATTCTGTGTATCTGATGAGAACCCCTATGTTGTTTTTTACTTTTTCGAGGTTTGCATCCATTATTTCCGGATGTCTCATTATGTCCATGTGGAACGGGTAGACGTTTCTTTTTCCCCGAGTCTTCTCGAAATTGCGAACCCTCCCGTTCTCCACGTCAAACCCCGCGATGTCTTTTTCCTTGTCAAAGCGCAAATCGGGCCTGTAGCCGCAAAGAGTTACCGCGCGGAGGAGAAAAACGAGGAAAATGGAATGCGGTTCCCGTCTTTTTGAAAGAAGCTCGAGTGTGTCCGTGGCGAGATCGAACAGTTCGCTTGCAGGCTCTTGTTCGGGGGTGAGGAAGTCCATAAGCTCTAGGACGCGGGTCCCCGTGACGAAAGAATCCACAGACCCGGTTATTTCCCTGTAGCTTTGCTTTAAAGTCACATCCCCGATGAGATTGAATCTCCGTCTGTTCAGAGTTACGTCAATTGCGAGACGGTTAAAGAAATCGAGACGTCCCCCGAAGCGCTTTTGGCTTTTTTTCGCGTTTTTGGCAAGCGCCCTGAATTTTCCGGATTCCCTTGAGAAAAGCGTTACCAGAAGGTCGGCTTCCCCGTAACTGGATTTTCTTAAAATCAGCGCTTCAAGTGTTTCCATCGTCTCTGCCTAGGTTCGAAATGCGGGCTCTGGGGAACGGAAGCGGCATTGGATCCAGCCCCCGTTTCTGCCTCCCGTGGAATGGCCTTTCGGATTCTCATTGAAATTTGCGGTGTGTTTGAGAAGATTACAGTTATTTTAAATGACAGGCAAAGTAAAGCCGGGTAAGGCTGCGCGAGGGACTTTTCACTCAAAAGACCGTACGTGCAAATGGAACATCCGGTAGGACTCCGTATCCAAAAATGACATTTTTAAAGAACCTCTCGGGCTTTCTCAGAATAGAGCACACCTTTTTCTCCCTTCCGGTTATCTTCGCGGGGGCTTTTCTGGCCGCCGGCGGGATTTTCAGCGCTCGGCTTTTCGTGCTTATTATCCTCGCGGGCACGGGAGCGCGGACAGTTGCCCTTGCGCTTAACAGGGTTTTCGACCGGGAAATAGACCGGGAAAACCCTAGAACCGCCGCAAGAGAGCTTCCCTCGGGCAAAATGGGCCTAAACGAAGCGGTTGGGGTGGCGGTTGGGGGATCTATGCTTTACTTTGTATCCGCTTATCTTATCTGCCCGCTGGTTTTTCTCCTCTCTCCGCTGCCGCTTGTGGCATTTACCGTGTATCCGCTGATGAAAAGATTCACAAGCCTGTGTCATTTCGGCGTCGGGCTTTCTCTGGCGCTTGGTCCCCTGGGTGGATGGCTTGCCGTGAGGTGCTCTTTTGAGGAGATGTTCGCGGCAATAGTGCTTTCACTTTTCACTTTTTTCTGGATTTCCGGCTTTGATATAATATACGCCACCGCTGATGAGGAATTCGATCGCAGCCGCGGTGTTTTCTCTCTTGTTGCCCGTTTCGGTAAACAGAAGGCGCTTTTTGTTTCCAGGATTTTTCACCTGCTTTCGTTCAGTTCCCTTGTTCTTCTGTACCTGCTTTCGTTTCGGACCTTCTCCGCGCTTTTGCCGCTAGCCCTTTGCGGATACCTCCTTTACCTTGAGCACAGAAGTTTCGGCCAAGTGGATTCCGCTTTTTTCAGAACCAATATCCTCATAGGGTTTGCGGTTTTGTTTTTCACCCTCGCGGGTATATACTTACCCTAAACCATGAGAACGATAGTCGGAATTACCGGAGCCTCAGGGGTTGCTTACGGGGTTGATTTTCTAAGAAGGTGCCCCGATGAGAAATATCTGGTGGCAAGCAAATGGGGAAAGAGGGTCCTTCACGAGGAACTCGGCCTCAAGGTCGAGGAAATGCGTCCCTGGGTAACCGATATCTATAGTGATTCCGATCTGGCATCACCTTTTTCCTCTGGAAGCAACCATTTCGATTCCATGGTCATAGTGCCCTGTTCGGTTTCAACGCTTGCGAAAATCGCAAACGGCATAGCCGACACACTCATAACCAGAATAGCGGCCGTAGCGCTCAAGGAGAAAAGAAAGCTCATAATTGCCCTGCGGGAAACGCCGCTTGGCACAATCGCCCTTGAAAACGCTCTGAAGCTTTCCCGCGAGGGAGTCGTGATCGCGCCGATTTCTCCGACTGACTACATGGGTGCCGAATCGATTTCGGACGTGGTGAGCGGATATGTGGACAAACTTTTAAGCCTTGTGGGAGTCGATACTGGCAGGGGATGGAAAAGGGACGAACTGGAGTAGTTTTCTCTCATGTCCACAAAAGGTTTCCGTAATCTCTCGAGCTATATCAGCCATCTTGAAAGCATAGGCGACCTCAAGAGAATAAAAACCGAGGTCTCGCCGGAACTTGAAATAACGGAAATAGCTTCGCGAACCGTCAGGGACGGCGGCCCGGCCCTTTTGTTTGAAAACGTGGAGGGCTCGGATTTCCCCCTGGTCATAAACCTCTTCGGTACCGAGGAGAGGGTGGAGCTTGCCCTTGGCAGAAAACCCTCAGACGTCGGCGAGGAACTTGTCGAGATATTCCGCAAGGTTAATCCTCCTACGATAGGGGGGATTTTCTCCGTGCTTCCCAAGGCCGCCGGTCTGCTTTCCATGAGAACGAAAACAGTAAGGCGCGGCGATGTTCAGCAGGTTGAAGCTGAACCTGACCTCTCTAGGCTTCCAGCGATAAAATGCTGGCCGCGCGACGGGGGAAAGTTCGTAACCTTTGGTCTGGTGCTCACAAAGGATCCCGCTACGGGCTCGAGAAACCTCGGGGTTTACAGGCTGCAGGTATTTGACCGCAAGACCACCGGGATGCACTGGCACGCGCACAAGGGAGGAGCCGCGCACTACCACGAAGCGAAAAAACTTGGAAGAGATCTTGAAGCCGCGGTCATCCTCGGAGGAGACCCCAGGATGATTTTCTCCGCGGTCGCTCCGCTTCCAGACGGCATGGATGAACTTGCGTTTGCAAGCTATCTTCGCAGAAGCCCGATGCCTATGGTAAAGGGCAAAAACATTTCGCTTCACGTCCCGGCCGAAGCGGAATTCATACTTGAAGGTTCCGTTCCAAGAGACGTGCTGAGACAGGAGGGACCCTTCGGCGATCATTTCGGTCACTACTCAATGGAGGCCGATTTCCCTGTCTTTAATCTCAAGGAAATAACCCACAGAAAGAACCCCGTGTATCCCGCCATTGTGGTCGGCAAACCGCCGCAGGAGGATATCTACCTGGGAATCGCGGCGGCCGAGATGTTCTCCCCTCTTATAAGGATAATACAGCCGGAGGTAAAGGACATGTGGGCGTACCCCGAAGCGGGGTTTCACAACCTTCTCGCGGTCTCAGTCGATGAGCGCTATCCAAAAGGCGGGATAAAGGCCATGCTCGCGCTTTGGGGCACGGGACAGCTTCTTCTGACTAAATGCATGATCTGCGTTTCAAGCGACGTTAACCCCAGGGATTTTTCCGCGGTGCTGAATGAGGTAGGTGAGAATTTCGACCCCAGAGAGGATTTCCTGATGATACAGTGGGCGCCTCTTGACACACTTGATTTTACGAGCAACAAGTTCAACGTGGGAAGCAAAATGGGAATAAACGCCGTCAGGAAAAACTCCGCTTCTAGGAAAAGCTACGCAAAAGAGGTTCCGGATCCAAGGGAAAAACACGCGGATATAACAGGGTTCAGGCTTCTTGCGGGGGGTTTCTGCGTCGTTCGGATTGATGAATCGAGGACCGACCCCAAGGAGATGATACGCAGGCTGTTTGAAACTCCCGGCCTTGAGGGGGTGCGTATAATCGCGGTTGTGAGCCCGGATATAGATGTAATGGATGACACGGAGCTTATCTGGGGTATCTTTACTAGATTCGATCCTTACCTGGATGTTCTGTTCGAACATACCGAACTGCGGGGTTCCGCGGTTGTTTATGACGGCAGAATGGGAATTGACGCTACAGTAAAACAGTGGTATCCCCCGGTTATAGAGATGTCAGAAGATATAAAAGACAAGGTGGAGGCGAGATGGAGCGAGTACTGGAACTGACGGAGAGCTTCTGCACGGATGCGAATCTGCTTCCGATAATGGAGAAGATCGCTTCGGGCCGGAGGCTTTCTTTTGAAGACGGGCTTTCGATACTTGATTCCCCGGATCTTAATACCGTCGGTATGATGGCGGATTACGTTAAGAGAAAGAAATCGGGGGAAAAGGTCTATTTCGTCGTAAACCGTCACATTAATCCTTCGAATATATGCGCCATATCGTGTCGGTTCTGCGCTTTTGGAACTACGAAGAAATCCCCCAACGCCTATGAACTTTCAAACGAGCAGATGCTTTCCATGCTAAGCGACGAGATAAGGGAGGTTCACATAGTCGGAGGTCTTCACCCCGACTGGAAATTCGATCATTATCTGGACATAGTGAAGATGATAAAGCGTCACTACCCGGATATTCACGTAAAGGCTTTCACCGCAGTTGAGATCGACTGGTTCTCGGAAATAAGCGGTCTTTCGCTAAAAGACGTGCTCCTTACGCTTCGAGACGCGGGCGTGGACGCCCTTACGGGCGGCGGAGCGGAGATACTGCATGAAGGTGTAAGAAAGAAAATCTGCGCCCCGAAGACAGTCGCGACAAGGTGGGAGGAAATCCACCGCCTCGCCCACAAGCTCGGTATTCCGACAAATGCCACTATCCTTTACGGCCATCTGGAAAAGCCTTTCCATGTCGTTGACCACATGGAGAGACTGAGAAGAATAGAGGACGAGTCCCCGGGGTTTTTCGCATTCATTCCGGTTCTTTTCCAGCCGGAGAACACGGGCCTTAAAAACGTAAAACCTTTCCCCGCTTCATACGACATGAAGGTTCACGCACTCGCGAGACTGTATCTTGACAACTTCCCTCACATAAAGTCCTACTGGATCACCCTCGGGGAAAAAGCGGCTCAGGTGGCCCTGCATTACGGCGCGAGCGACGCGGACGGAACGATAATGAGGGAAAAGATCATCCACGACGCGGGCGCCCCTTCGGAAGTGGGTCACAGCAGGGATTTCATGATAAAGATGATCCGGGATTCGGGATACGTTCCCGTCGAAAGAGACGCGCTTTATAATGAAATAAGAGTGTACAACTGATCTCCGTCTGAAACCGGTTTTATGAATTGCCGGGAAAGCAGACAGAATCAAGGATTTTTTTGATTTGTACAGGGTACGGAGGGGAAATGTCATATAATGGTTTTTGGTTTCGGGTTATTTCGATGGCGCTTGTTGTATTTGCGGGCGTGACTTTCTCCATGTACAACGAAAGCTCAGGGGAGGTTAAAAACATGGAAAGCGGAAAAAACAGCGGTTACCTAGAGGCGACTTTTGCCGGAGGATGCTTCTGGTGCATGCAGCCTCCTTTTGACAGCCTTACCGGGGTCGTTGAGACGGTAGTTGGTTACTCCGGGGGAAAAGAGGAAAATCCTACCTACGAGCAGGTCTGGCAGGGGAGGACCGGTCACGCCGAAGCGATAAGGGTCGTCTACGATCCCGAGAAGATAGGCTACGGAACCCTTCTTGAGACTTTCTGGATAAATATTGATCCGACCCAGGAGGATGGACAGTTCGCCGACAGGGGAAGGCATTACAGAACCGCCATTTTCTACCACGATGATTCACAGAAAGAGGAGGCCCTTCTTTCGAAAAAGAAACTCGAGGAGTCCGGGAAATTTAAAAAGCCGGTAGTTACCTCGGTAGAGAAGTTCGTTTCTTTCTACAGGGCGGAGGAGTACCATCAGAAGTACTACGAAAAAAAGCCGATTCACTACGGCAATTACAAAAGAGGTTCGGGAAGAGAGGGCTTCATTAAAAGAACCTGGGGAGAGTAGAGTTTGGAGCGAACCGGCAGGCCACAGTTTTGCGGTTTGGTTAGTTGTATAAGGATACGGAGAAAGGAGGTTTTATCATGTTAAGACCGCTTCCGCTTTTGTTCCTGGTTCTTATGGCCTGCGGGGGGCACGATCACTCATACGATTTTGATGTAGTTCAACACTGGAAGAGCAAACGAAATCAGATCTTTCTGGTAGAAATTCCCTATAACGCAGCACAAGAACATATGAAGGCGTACGGAGACACCAAGGGGAGAACCAAGGGCGGGATTACTGCAGTCTATTTTTATCTGGAAGGAAGTAAAATCCCTGGAATTGCAGCCCGCCTCAGATGGACTTATTCGGAGGTTTCTGAATATATCCATTCAAAAGGTTTTGACAGATATTCGTACAGATACCTAAAATTCCAAGACACGGAGGCTTCCTTTGATCTGGTTGACCCGGGGAATTTTCTTGAGTGAAGCAAGAGTCGCTTAGCATGCTTTCGTTACGAACTGCAGTTGCCCGGCCGATACCCGGGGGAACTTTACCGGTCGCGACGGCCGTCGCGATAAGAGGGGTTTTATCCGGGGTTCATGACCGTTTACTTTCTCGATTCCCGAATACGGTTTCCTGACCCGTCCGAAGCGGAGCCGGGAGGGCTTTTGGCCATAGGAGGAGATCTTTCTCCGAAGAGGCTTCTTCTGGCCTACGAAAATGGTATTTTCCCTTGGTATTCCGAAGAAGACCCCATTTTGTGGTTTTCTCCCGACCCGAGGATGGTTTTCTTCCCGGGTGACTTCAGATTCTCAAAAACCCTCATAAAGACGGTGTCTTCCGGAAAATTCTCGGTACGAGTCGATACGGATTTCGCCGCGGTTATCGAGAGCTGCGCTCTGGTCACAAGAAAAGGGCAGAGCGGGACGTGGATAACGGAGGAGATGAAAACTGCCTACCGGAAGCTTCATGAACTCGGTTACGCACATTCTTTTGAGGTTTATTTGGAAGAAAACCTCGTAGGGGGTCTTTACGGAGTGTCTCTCGGCGGCGCGTTTTTCGGAGAATCGATGTTTCACCTCGAAACCGACGCTTCCAAGGTAGCTCTTTTTCATCTGGCGCGAAAATGCTGGGAATTCGGTTTCGATTTCATAGATTCCCAAGTTCCCACTGATCATATGAGGGCTCTTGGAGGAAGAGAAATCAGCAGAAAGGAGTTTTTGCTCGCGCTTAAATCTTCTGTTCAGAAAAAGACTGTGCGCGGTGTGTGGGGGATCTGAGTTGTCTGTCATTCGGTGAAATGACAGAGGCCGGAAAAATGGTTAAAATCCCGTCTCATGCCAAAACTGCTTGTCTTTCAGCACGTACCTCACGAGATACTGGGAACGCTTCACCCGATGTTCAGAAACGCTGGTTTCAGGATGCGTTACGTAAACTTCGGCCGATCTAATTACAGTATCCCCAAACTTCGCAACTACGACGGTCTTGTCGTTCTCGGAGGCCCGATGAACGTGGACGAGTCCGACGAGTATCCTTACCTTGTACCGGAGATCGAATCCATAAGGGAGTTTATCAATATGGACCTTCCCGTGCTCGGCATATGTCTCGGTTCCCAACTCATTGCCAAGGCCCTTGGTGCCCGCGTATACAAAAACCCCGAAAAGGAGATCGGCTGGTATGACGTTTCCACTACCGAGGAAGGAAAGAGGGATCCGCTTCTTGGTGTATTCGGCGAGATTGAGAAGGTTTTTCAGTGGCACGGGGATACTTTTGAGATTCCGCCGGGTGCTTCGCACCTGGCCACGTCTCCCGCGTGCGCAAACCAGGCATTTCGATACGGAGATAAGGTATACGGGTTCCAGTTCCACCTCGAAGTCGACGCGCCTATGATAGAGCGCTGGCTTGTTACTCCGGTTAACAAAAAGGAAATCGAAGAGCTCGGCGGCACGATAAACCCGGATACCATAAGGTCCCAGACGCCGAAAAACATAAATACGCTTTCCGAACTGAGCAGACGTACTTTCAGCGGTTTTATTGACCTGCTTGGCGCCCCATCAGAAAAAAAAGCGCATATGCCTTCTGTCTGAACTTAGCCGCGTGCGATATCATTCATATCCACAAGATTGTATCCTACATCCTCCTTCACTGCCGGTTTTACAACATCTTCTACGAAGGGGGTAAGAACGGAGTCACCAAACTGCATTGCTATAAACCCGTAATTTCCGCCAAGCTGTCCAGTTTTTTGGGGTCCACTTCTCTTACGTATTGTCCGAGTTGAAGTTCCCCTTGTTATTCAAGCACGCACCTAAGACAGTCGCCGTGTGCTCAGACCGGAGTTCAATCCCTCTCGGATGACTTCCCTGAAAGGTCATCATTGTCCAGATCCGCAATACCAGTAAGAGTGACGGGCGGTCGGTCGGGGAACTCAGCCACTAGGTTCAGTTTTCCGCCCATTGCCTCTACATAGTCGCTTAGCGTGGATATCAGAAGGTCGCTCCGCTTCTCTATACGGGATACGTTTTCTTGCTTGATGCCGAGTTTTTCCGCTACGCGCACTTGGGTCCATTTGAGTGCCTTGCGCAAGTCCCGAAGAGACATCTCCTCAGCAATAAGCTTTTTTGCCCGTTCCTCTACTTTCTTACGACGGGACGCAGGGAGTCTGTCCATTTTCTCCTTTAGGGTCGACATAATAATACACCTCCTTATAACTACTTCAGCCGGTCAAGATGCGCATCAAACCTTCTATCAGCTTTCTTGATCAACTGTCTGTAAAAACGTTTTTCACCAACACCCGATTTGTCACCAGCCACAAGCAGAATCGCCTTGCGCTTGGGATCAAAGGCAAAAGCAACCCGCCATACACCGTTTTCGGCCTCGAAGCGAAGTTCCTTCATATTGGCGTGGCAAGATCCCTTAAGCGTGTCTACCCGCGGGCGTCCTAATTCGGGTCCGAACACCTCAAGAAGTTTTGCCTGTGCGAGCAACTCGTCCTGCACCGCGATGGGCAGGTCATCGAATTCAGCATCAAAGGCCGAATCGAAACCGACTTCCCATTTCATGGTATAAATATGCTCTAAATCGCATATGTCGTCAAGAGCATGTCAGCAGTTTCTTCCCTACATCCATTTAAGTTGAAAAAATTCAGGTTATGTGGCCAGTTCGGTGGTTTCATTATTGATCGCTGTTGAAAAAAAACCGGGCGTGTGTATAATCCGTGCGTTTTTCAGTTACGAAAAATCTTTTTTCAATCCACTCGACGAGGTGAAAATGAACAGCTGGGAATATAAAAATCACGGTCATCCGGACATAAAGCCTTCTCCTTCCAGAAGAGCCATATTTATCGGCAGGTATCAGCCCTACCACGCAGGGCACATAAGCCTTGTCAGGCAGAAACTCGACAATGGAGTTCCGTGCCTGATAATGGTAAGGGATATTCCTCCCGACCCGAAAAACCCTTTTACAACTGAGCAAACGGTCGGAATGATAAGAAAGTATCACGAGAGCAAGGGTGATGACGTGGTCGTGATGGTAATTCCGGATATTGAGTCGGTAAACTGGGGCAGGGGAGTCGGTTACGAGATGAACGAGTTTTTTCCGCCTGAGAACATAGGGTTCATATCAGCGACCAAAATACGCGAGTCGATAGCAAGCGGCAATGAGGAGTGGAAAGAGCTTGTGGACGAGTCTATTCAGGATGATGTGGTAAGTTACCTGAGCGGTGACTGATCACGGCTCCTGAAATTCAGCAGACGGCATCACGGACCGCGCGACGCACAAACCGGACATATCCGAGCGGGGTGGAATAGCAGGGGAATCGCATGTCGGAAAGAGCGCATCAGGGCGAGGTTGCCGGAACGCACTGGGTCCCTGGTCAGTACCTGAAGTTCGCCGAGCACCGCTTGCGGCTGGCTCTTGAGTTACTTGACCGTATACCTCTTGGCGCACCTGGTGTGGTTTATGATCTAGGCTGCGGTTCAGGCCACCTGACGCGTCTTCTGGCCGAGCGCTGGTTCTCATCCGAAGTTTACGGGCTTGATCATTCGCCGCAGATGCTGGCTGAGGCGGCCGGGGAGCCGTCGACTGTGCACTGGGCGAATGCCGATATCCGCAGTTGGATTCCCCTGGAAACCCCTGACCTGATCTATTCCAATGCGACTCTGCACTGGGTCAACGGCCATTTTGACCTGTTTCCGCGCCTGATGGGCTACCTTAACCCGGGCGGTTGCCTTGCAGTCCAGATGCCGCTTAGCTGGGATCTTCCGTCTCACCGACTGATGAGGGAGACGTTGGCACAGGGCGGTCCCGATGGGACACCCGTCGGCGATGCCGCGTTGCGGGCCTCCCTGTCAAGCAACTGGGTTGAGGATACGGAGGTTTACCATGATATTCTGGCCCCTTGTACGCGGCACCTCGATATCTGGGAAACGCGATATCTCCATGTACTGGAAGGCGAGGATCCCGTTTTTGAATGGGTTAAAGGAAGCGGTCTTCGCCCGATTCTAAATAGCTTGGGTGATGCCGATCGGAACTGGTTTTTAAAGGTATACAAGCAGCGATTGCGCGATGCCTATCCCAAACGTTCGGATAACCGTACGCTGTATCCCTTCCGCCGCCTGTTCATCGTTGCATTAGCGTAAGGGCAAGGTGGATCCGGAATTTCCGCCAGGCGGTTAAGGGGAAAACAGAAAGTTTTAAAAGCCTCTTTTACCGCGAAGCCTCTTCTGCGGTCTCTTTCTTGGCGGAGTTTTTCTGGTACTTGCGACGGAATTTCTCGACCCTGCCTTCTTTTTTAAAGTGTTTTTCCTTCCCGGTATAGAAAGGGTGAGAGTCGCTTGAGATTTCCACGCTTATAAGCGGGTACTCGTTTCCGTCTTCCCATTTCGTAGTTTCCTCGGATGTTCTGGTCGAGCGCGTAAGGAACATATGCCCGGTGAACGAATCCTTGAAGACCACATAGTTATAATCTGGGTGAATTTCTTTTTTCATTTTATCTATCCAGTATTTTTTATGAGAAACGGAATTCTATACGACTATAAAATTTTGTAAAGCGCGCTGGCATGAGGCATTTGCGCTTATATGATTTGACCTGTCAATAAAACCTCCGTATTTTTTTACCCATACCGATGTTTACATTGAAACGAGGCACGGACAGACAGAATGCGACGGTGGATCATTCTTATATACGTGGGTTGGTTGCCACATGTCCTCGCTACGTCGCGGAGCTCGCCTTTCACTGTAGCTCAGGGATCGCCCCCAGGGAACGCTCATTGAGAGATTATCCCTTTTGAACAGGCGCCCGTTATTCGCAAACTCAGGGGTTCTCCACACCGGTCTGACCGTGCCTTGTGTTTCAATAACAGAGGTCATCCTTTCGCGTTACGCCGCCTGCGGCGTTAATTTTGCCATTTCCCTGCAGGCTATATCCCAGATGAAGCCACTCAGTTCCCGTGCGATGGCCACGGCAGTCTCCCCGGTGCTTTTACCCCTGAACACCAGATGTCTGTAACGGCCGCAAAGCCGCTTCTGCGCTTTCCACGCAATTTTCTTTGCGTCCTCGGGCGCGTATTCGGCTTTTCTCTTAAGATGCATGGCTTGGCGAGCGGGGAAGCGGTAACTCCACGCGCATTCCACAAGCGTCCTGCGGGCGAGAGAGTTTCCCGTCTTCGTAATCCCTCCCTGGCGTCTGCGTCCTCCGCTTGTGTGCTCTGAGGGCACAAGCCCCAGGAAAGCCGCAAACTGCGGGGCGGTATCAAATCGGCTCAGGTCTCCCAGCTCGGCAAGCAATACGGTTGCCGAAAGCCTGTCCACTCCCCGAAGAGCTATAAGCGATTCCACCACCGGGGCAAGATACCATCCTTCCCTCGCCCTCTCCATATCGACTTCAACTTCCTCAAGACGCCCACTCGCCGCCTTCACGTCATCTATATATCCCTGAAGAACTACCTGCTGCGTGGGATCAGGAAACTTAAGTCCCTCAAGCCAGTTGTAATGCGCCTTTGTCCAGCGCTTCCGCCCCGAAGACCAGATGAATCCATGACGCTGCAGGTAGTTGTTGAGTTGCTGACGAACCCTCCTCTCCCGATCTTTGACGTTCCCACGCAAGCGGACAAGATCACGCATTGCCTCCTGCCGCTTGTCCGGAACCCAAACGGGGGCAAGGTCTCCGCGACGAAGCATCCTCGCAAGCTTGGACGCGTTCCTTCTGTCCGTCTTCACCCTCTCCCCCGGAATCCGAGACGGAGCAACCACCATGCAATGGTGCCCAAGCTCCAGAAGCTGTCTGTAGAGCACATACCCGCAAGGGCCTGCCTCATAGCAGAACAGAAGCGGTTCGTCGGCAAACTGTTCGTTCACTCGAGCGACCAGCCTCCTCACCGACTCCGGATTGTTGGGAATCTCTCCCAGATGTTCCGGGTCTTTGCGCCCGTTATAAGACGCCGATACCGCAATGGTCTCCTTATGAACATCCAGACCTATGTAGGCAGAATAACTTCTGCGGTCATCCGCGTGAACTGCTTTGTATCTTGTGTTATCACTCATGATAACTGACCTCCCTGATCAAAAAGTTTCTCCTTTTTTCACAATAACCAGCCCCTTGCAAACGGGAAGGTCAAATCATGATGACTGCAACGTTTTTTTTCCGTAACGAGAGCAGTGCCGGGGCGGCATCACCCCGCATTCAGGCACAATACGACACCAACTCCCTCGGAACCGGCAATCCCGCCCGACCAGCGGACGCAGCAATCCCTTAAGAGATATTTACCGTTCAAATTGTTTTTTAAGTTATAGCAGAGAAACGCTACCCGGCTCGGGCCCAACACCCCGAGACAAGAGACCTCATCTTCTCCGGCCTCCCGGCCTTCATGTGACCAACGGCAAGCGCCATCATCACCGCCACCGCAATACCCACACGGGCAGTCATCTTCGCCTTGCCCCTGATATAATGTCTTTCAAATCCGAAGCTGTTGTCTATCCTTGAGTTTATACGCTTAACAGCAATCCTGCGCCCGTAAACCAGTTTCCATGATGGAGAGCCACATGGGGTGGGAGTAAAAATACGACGGTCACGCTCAAGCGGAACACGGACGACCCTGCCGTAACCGTTGGTCACGCAGCCGGCATCGCCGTGACACTTCTCCCAGCCCTTACAACTCAGACCGAACACGGCTGCCGGACAGCGATACTTCAAACCGCGTCGGTTGGATTCAAAACCGCAAAACGCCATCTTGCGTTCTTCTCCGCTTACCGGACAGCGACACCACACTTGCGCCTTCTCCGTATAAAAGATGTTGTCGTGAACACTGCCCAAAGGTCTCATGATCCTCTGCCCGGGCACATAGTTGCGGTTCCCCTTCTCCTCCCTCCAGAGCTCCCTGTTGTCAATAACAGGACGGATCCGGTAATCGTCCCACAGTTTCTTTTTCAAAGCACAGCTGTCAAGCCCCCGGTCCGCGCTTAAATACCCGCATCGCTCCGCCAACCCGGGGTCCTGCGCAAACAACTCGTCTGTCATGCGATCCAGTTCCCTTAGCTCAGAAACAGAAGCCCCACTCACACTGAAAGCAACAGGTATCTCATACTTGGTATCGGCAATAATATGCAGCCCGTAACCGAACCATGACTTTATTTTTGTCCACATCCTGCCGGTAGAGGAGTCAACTCCCGAGGTTTCGTGCTTCCCCCAGTCCGCCTCCGGATCCGATGTCCTGGCGGTCTTGCGGTTCTTCTGTCCCGTGGAATTGCTGCTTATGGCCTTGCCGTCATAACCCAGGTTCTCCCCGAAGTCGGGACAAAGTCTCATCAATTCTTCACGCATATCGGCAATCATCTCTGAAACAAGACCCCGGGTCTTCTCAAGCTTCACTACGTTAGAGATGAACCGGGAGAAGTTAGAACTTGTGGGGGCGGGACTGCGAGGAGGAGGATTTATAACCGTCACCCCGGCTTGACCGCCGCCCGGTTCAATTCCGTACCTGGTCCGCCCTTGCATCGGTACGGGAATAAACCCGCAGAGAGCAAGCAATGAGGAGTTGCGGTTAAGCTCCCGTATGAGTGAAGAGATGGAGTTGTGCTGGAAGACTATGCCTGCAATCAGAGCCCTCCACATCGCCGACACCGGGTATTCGTTGCGGCCGTTTCCGCGCATGGCCCCAAGAGCGCGAATGATATCGCCGTCGGGCAATGCGTCCAAAACGAGCTGAAGTCGGTTGAAGTCGGATATTCTGTCGACTTCGTCCCAGGAAAATGGTAGGTTAGTTTGTGTCGCCATGGGTTTGCTCCTCCGGGAGAATGAATTTGGTGTCTAACTTTAATTCTAACCCATGGCGACATTAAATCAAGTAATATCAGTAAGTTACTTGCCTCTCCGGTAAGTTTTTTCAGAGAAGTTTCCCGTAATTTAGGCTTGGGGTGGAATTTGTGGTTTTTTGCAGGAACCAGCCGGTTCTCAAGGGTTTTTATGGAAATCTCGGGGTAAAAAGTTTTTTGCCCCATGCGAAACCCCTTGTTCTATATGCGTATATTCAACAGCGTAAATGCCTCAAGTAGACAGTCTTGGATCCTAAAGAAGTGGACCCCCGTATTAGGAATTGAATTTCTAGCATACAAACATACGAACCCAAGTCAAGCAAACATGTTTTCACGGAGTTGAGATCAAGAAAGAAGCGGCATATAATAAATTAAAAAAGCGACGAAATGCCGCCTTTTTTCTTTTAATTTGCGAAAATTAAATACGTTATCGGCCATTAATGGCTTCCCTAAAATCCGGAGTGGTTCGTAACGCGTTTTTATATTGCTCCTCGGCCTCTTCGTAACGCCCTATTTTCCGCAATGCCTGGCCCATCAGGTAATAGAGAGTGGGCGCCAGAGGAAAATCAGGCTGAAGCTCTAGGGCCCGTTTCATGCTCGAAACAGCCTCCAGATAGTGGCCCAACTGATAGAGAGAATCTCCCATGCCGGCGTAGGCCAAAGCAAACTCGGGATCCGTTTCAATAATCGAGTGATACCACTCGAGCGACTCCTCGTACAGTTTTCGCCTCCGCAGATCCTCGGCTCGGAAGAAAAAAACTTCGGAGTCGGGTGGATCCATTCTCAGATCGAGTTTCACACTAAGGTTAAAGTGCTTGTCCGCTTCGTCGTGGCGACCCATTTTGCGAAATCCCTGCCCCATGAGAGAGTGTATCCTCGGCACCGTTGAAAAGTCAGGCTGAAGTTCAAGGGTCTGCTTCATGCTCGAAACGGCTTCCGGGTATCGTTTCAGTTGGAAAAGCACGATCCCCATGCCCGCATGGTTCAAAGGTTCATCAGATTCTAGGACGACTGCGGCCCGGTACCACTTTAGCGCTTCCTCGTAGTTCTTCTGCCCTTTTAGAGCTTCTCCCAGATTCCTGAAGACTTTAGGGTTCAGCGGAAAAATTTTCAAGGAGCGGCGTAGCGACTTCTCCGCTTCCTCAAACCGCTTAAGCCTAAGCAATGCCATGCCCAAATTCTGATGAGCTGCCCATGACTGGGAATTGTGAGAAATAACGTGATTAAACAGGGAAACCTCGTTTTTATAAACGGTTGTCTGATTCCACGTAGCTATACCAAGCAAAGCGAGCACAGCTAAGGCGGTACCCGCTACCGCCCTGTTAGCCGCCACAGATGGTAACCTGTCCGCTGCACGCGCCGCGACAGCGGCGAAAAAGACGATTACTCCAATGCCAGCCAGATACTGATAACGATCCGCCACGAAGGAATGTCCCATATAGCTGTAGTCAACGAAACCAAGCGTCGGAGACAGCGTGATCGCAAAAAAAAGTGCACAGGCAAGCGGCCCCCTGCCAACCCGACGTCGCAGAATCCATAGCATCATGCTAACCGTGACCGTAGCAACGACGTAAGCCCAGCCGAGCGGATCTGCCGCATCGATTTCCCAGCGCGGGTAAATCACAGCGAGGTCAACCGGCCAAAGCAGCTTTTCCACATAGAACCACAAAGCGTGGGAGGTGATAAGCATCCGCTCATAAATTGAATAGTCAAAAGAAAGAGCAGTCTTGGTTTTGTAAAACCAGATGTCAAACCCACAGACAACAAACGCAAGAAGAAAAAACGGTACTACCCGTAGCAAATCAGTGGGCGTAATGCGGCCTTTCCTCCACCACTGGCAAATAAGAAGCGCCACGGGCAAGGTAACCGCGACTGACTTACAAAGTAGAGCCGCTGTAAACAGCAGAAACACCGTTGCGTAACGTCTGAGATTAGGTCTCTCAATAAAGCGTATCCACATAGAAAACGCAGTAAGATAGAACATGGCGGAGAGCAGATCCTTTCGGGAAATCACCCACGCAACTGATTCTGCGTGCAGAGGATGCACAGCGAACACCGCCGCCGCAAAGCATGCGCCAGGAAGCTCCAAGCGAAGAAGCAGGCGCCAGAGCAGTAACGTGTTCACAAAGTGAAGTAAAAGGTTAACTATATGATAGCCCATCGGGACAAACCCCCAGAGCTTATGCTCCAGCCAAAAAGTAGTATAGAGAAGCGGCCAGTAGTGACCCTCCACTGCATCTCTCTGCAGATAGGCGTCAACGGGATCAAACCACAACTGCCAGATCCCGTCCCATCTCGAAACAGCCTTAAGCTTTGTTAACAAGAAATCATCCCATACGAATTCTCCCCACAGGGCTGGAAAGTAACTCGCGACTACAAGCACTCCTAGAATCAACACGATAGACAGGCCACCACTTGGAACCCCAAACCTTGAAATTAAGATTTCCAAGTCTTCCTGTAGACATCGTGATCCACCGGCACTTCCGCATCCGCCTGAAGGATCAGGTGGTCCGAAGAAAATCGTCGCCCAAGCTCGCCCGCCGCGTCGTCCACTCCTTGTTTTCCCGTCATTCTTCATTGTGGTAAGGTTTTCTAGTTAAAAAGGCAAAGTTCTTCCTCGTGAGCGAACCTTCTTCTCTCGTTCAGGGTTTAGGCAACTCCTGTATCTCTTTGAAACTTTATGTTTAGTGAAAAATTAAAAAATCAAGTTGAATTGAGTTCACAGGCCGCTCTATCGGGAGCTGCATCCTATCCCCCGTGCCTGCGCACGCCTTTTGGGGACATGCATCACGATCCGGCGCCGTGATGAATACCCAGTAAAAAGTTCCTAAAGTTTGTTCTTCTAACTGTCAAAAGAAGGATTGAGATAATCAAAAACAAATTGAATAACCCTCTCTCAGAAATATTGTTCACTGTATTTCCTGAAACAATTACACATCCTCCACCTCCTCCGTCGACAGAAGAACCAACAGGAACTGGTTGATCAAATGCCTCCGGTATACCTGTCACTTCGGATGACGGAGGACCGTCATCCGCACCGGCCTTAGTCGCTCTTACTCTGACGGTGTACGTCGTTCCGGCAGTGAGATCATTAATCGTATAGGTGGTGGTATTCCCGCTGCTGACCGTGCTCTGTCGGCTACTTTCGTTGTAGCCCTCCGAACCTGATTTCCACTGCACCTTGTAACCGTCGGCATCCCCCACTGCGTCCCACGACACCGACAACTGCCCGATTCCTGCAGTCACCATCACACCCATTACCTGATCTAGAAGTCCTGGCAAACTTGGCATATCTATAGGCAACAGATCTGTGGTCGGCGGCGGTGGCGGTGGTGGCGGTGGTGACAGCGGTGGCGGTGGTGGCGGTGGTGACAGCGGTGGCGGCGGTGACAGCGGTGGCGGCGGTGGCGGCGGTGACAGCGGTGGCGGCGGTGACAGCGGTGACAGCGGTGGCGGCGGTGACAGCGGACCTATCGGAGTGCCCGTAACTTCGTCTGACGGAGTGCCGTCATCGGCATTGGCCCTGCTCGCTATCACTCTCAGGGTGTGCTCCACGCCCGCGGTGAGCCCGGTGATCGTGTAGGTGGTGGTGCTCCCGCTGCTGACCGTGCCCTGTCGGCTACTTTCGCTGTAGCTCTCCGAACCTGATTTCCACTGCACCTTGTAACCGCCGGCGTCCGTTACCTCGTTCCACGATACCGTTAGCTGCCGCACTCCCTCAGTCACGCTTACCCCCGCTACCTGCCCCGGAGCCGTAAACTTGGGAGTGCCCGTAACTTCGTCTGACGGAGTGCCGTCATCGGCATTGGCCCTGCTCGCTATCACTCTCAGGGTGTGCTCCACGCCCGCGGTGAGCCCGGTGATCGTGTAGGTGGTGGTGCTCCCGCTGCTGACCGTGCCCTGTCGGCTACTTTCGCTGTAGCTCTCCGAACCTGATTTCCACTGCACCTTGTAACCGCCGGCGTCCGTTACCTCGTTCCACGATACCGTTAGCTGCCGCACTCCCTCAGTCACGCTTACCCCCGCTACCTGCCCCGGAGCCGTAAACTTGGGAGTGCCCGTAACTTCGTCTGACGGAGTGCCGTCATCGGCATTGGCCCTGCTCGCTATCACTCTCAGGGTGTGCTCCACGCCCGCGGTGAGCCCCGTGATCGTGTAGGTGGTGGTGCTCCCGCTGCTGACCGTGCCCTGTCGGCTACTTCCGCTGTAGCTCTCCGAACCTGATTTCCACCGCACCTTGTAACCGCCGGCGTCCGTTACCTCGTTCCACGATACCGTTAGCTGCCGCACTCCCTCAGTCACGCTTACCCCCGCTACCTGCCCCGGAGCCGTAAACTTGGGAGTGCCCGTAACTTCGTCTGACGGAGTGCCGTCATCGGCATTGGCCCTGCTCGCTATCACTCTCAGGGTGTGCTGCACGCCCGCGGTGAGCCCCGTGATCGTGTAGGTGGTGGTGCTCCCGCTGCTGACCGTGCCCTGTCGGCTACTTTCGCTGTAGCTCTCCGAACCTGATTTCCACCGCACCTTGTAACCGCCGGCGTCCGTTACCTCGTTCCACGATACCGTTAGCTGCCGCACTCCCTCAGTCACGCTTACCCCCGCTACCTGCCCCGGAACCGCAAACTTGGGAGTGCCCGTAACTTCGTCTGACGGAGTGCCGTCATCGGCATTGGCCCTGCTCGCTATCACTCTCAGGGTGTGCTCCACGCCCGCGGTGAGCCCCGTGATCGTGTAGGTGGTGGTGCTCCCGCTGCTGACCGTGCCCTGTCGGCTACTTCCGCTGTAGCTCTCCGAACCTGATTTCCACCGCACCTTGTAACCGCCGGCGTCCGTTACCTCGTTCCACGATACCGTTAGCTGCCGCACTCCCTCAGTCACGCTTACCCCCGCTACCTGCCCCGGAGCCGTAAACTTGGGAGTGCCCGTAACTTCGTCTGACGGAGTGCCGTCATCGGCATTGGCCCTGCTCGCTATCACTCTCAGGGTGTGCTGCACGCCCGCGGTGAGCCCCGTGATCGTGTAGGTGGTGCTCCCGCTGCTGACCGTGCCCTGTCGGCTACTTCCGCTGTAGCTCTCCGAACCTGATTTCCACTGCACCTTGTAACCGTTGGCGCCCGTTACCTCGTTCCACGATACCGTTAGCTGCCGCACTCCCTCAGTCACGCTTACCCCCGCTACCTGCCCCGGAACCGCAAACTTGGGAGTGCCCGTAACTTCGTCTGACGGAGTGCCGTCATCGGCATTGGCCCTGCTCGCTATCACTCTCAGGGTGTGCTCCACGCCCGCGGTGAGCCCCGTGATCGTGTGGGTGGTGGTGCTCCCGCTGCTGACCGTGCCCTGTCGGCTACTTTCGCTGTAGCTCTCCGAACCTGATTTCCACTGCACCTTGTAACCGCCGGCGTCCGTTACCTCGTTCCACGATACCGTTAGCTGCCGCACTCCCTCAGTCACGCTTACCCCCGCTACCTGCCCCGGAGCCGTAAACTTGGGAGTGCCCGTAACTTCGTCTGACGGAGTGCCGTCATCGGCATTGGCCCTGCTCGCTATCACTCTCAGGGTGTGCTCCACGCCCGCGGTGAGCCCCGTGATCGTGTAGGTGGTGGTGCTCCCGCTGCTGACCGTGCCCTGTCGGCTACTTCCGCTGTAGCTCTCCGAACCTGCTTTCCACCGCACCTTGTAACCGCCGGCGTCCGTTACCTCGTTCCACGATACCGTTAGCTGCCGCACTCCCTCAGTCACGCTTACCCCCGCTACCTGCCCCGGAGCCGTAAACTTGGGAGTGCCCGTAACTTCGTCTGACGGAGTGCCGTCATCGGCATTGGCCCTGCTCGCTATCACTCTCAGGGTGTGCTCCACGCCCGCGGTGAGCCCCGTGATCGTGTAGGTGGTGGTGCTCCCGCTGCTGACCGTGCCCTGTCGGCTACTTTCGCTGTAGCTCTCCGAACCTGATTTCCACCGCACCTTGTAACCGCCGGCGTCCGTTACCTCGTTCCACGATACCGTTAGCTGCCGCACTCCCTCAGTCACGCTTACCCCCGCTACCTGCCCCGGAACCGCAAACTTGGGAGTGCCCGTAACTTCGTCTGACGGAGTGCCGTCATCGGCATTGGCCCTGCTCGCTATCACTCTCAGGGTGTGCTGCACGCCCGCGGTGAGCCCCGTGATCGTGTAGGTGGTGGTGCTCCCGCTGCTGACCGTGCCCTGTCGGCTACTTTCGCTGTAGCTCTCCGAACCTGATTTCCACTGCACCTTGTAACCGCCGGCGTCCGTTACCTCGTTCCACGATACCGTTAGCTGCCGCACTCCCTCAGTCACGCTTACCCCCGCTACCTGCCCCGGAACCGCAAACTTGGGAGTGCCCGTAACTTCGTCTGACGGAGTGCCGTCATCGGCATTGGCCCTGCTCGCTATCACTCTCAGGGTGTGCTCCACGCCCGCGGTGAGCCCCGTGATCGTGTGGGTGGTGGTGCTCCCGCTGCTGACCGTGCCCTGTCGGCTACTTCCGCTGTAGCCCTCCGAACCTGATTTCCACTGCACCTTGTAACCGCCGGCGTCCGTTACCTCGTTCCACGATACCGTTAGCTGCCGCACTCCCTCAGTCACGCTTACCCCCGCTACCTGCCCCGGAACCGCAAACTTGGGAGTGCCCGTAACTTCGTCTGACGGAGTGCCGTCATCGGCATTGGCCCTGCTCGCTATCACTCTCAGGGTGTGCTCCACGCCCGCGGTGAGCCCCGTGATCGTGTGGGTGGTGGTGCTCCCGCTGCTGACCGTGCCCTGTCGGCTACTTTCGCTGTAGCCCTCCGAACCTGATTTCCACTGCACCTTGTAACCGTCGGCGTCCGTTACCTCGTTCCACGATACCGTTAGCTGCCGCACTCCCTCAGTCACGCTTACCCCCGCTACCTGCCCCGGAACCGCAAACTTGGGAGTGCCCGTAACTTCGTCTGACGGAGTGCCGTCATCGGCATTGGCCCTGCTCGCTATCACTCTCAGGGTGTGCTGCACGCCCGCGGTGAGCCCCGTGATCGTGTAGGTGGTGGTGCTCCCGCTGCTGACCGTGCCCTGTCGGCTACTTTCGCTGTAGCTCTCCGAACCTGATTTCCACCGCACCTTGTAACCGTTGGCGTCCGTTACCTCGTTCCACGATACCGTTAGCTGCCGCACTCCCTCAGTCACGCTTACCCCCGCTACCTGCCCCGGAACCGCAAACTTGGGAGTGCCCGTAACTTCGTCTGACGGAGTGCCGTCATCGGCATTGGCCCTGCTCGCTATCACTCTCAGGGTGTGCTCCACGCCCGCGGTGAGCCCCGTGATCGTGTGGGTGGTGGTGCTCCCGCTGCTGACCGTGCCCTGTCGGCTACTTCCGCTGTAGCCCTCCGAACCTGATTTCCACTGCACCTTGTAACCGCCGGCGTCCGTTACCTCGTTCCACGATACCGTTAGCTGCCGCACTCCCTCAGTCACGCTTACCCCCGCTACTTGCCCCGGAACCGCAAACTTGGGAGTGCCCGTAACTTCGTCTGACGGAATTCCGTCAACTCTGTTAGTCATGAGGTTCCTGAGCCTGACCATCTTGGTCGGCGTCACTCTCAGGGTGTGCTCCACGCCCGCGGTGAGCCCCGTGATCGTGTGGGTGGTGGTGCTCCCGCTGCTGACCGTGCCCTGTCGGTTACTTTCGTTGTAGCCCTCCGAACCTGATTTCCACTGCACCTTGTAACCGTCGGCGTCCGTTACCCCCCTCCACGATACCGTTAGCTGCCGCACTCCCTCAGTCACGTTTACCCCCTTCACCTTTACCGGTAGACACTCATCCCCTTGAACATCAGTGAAATCAATACTTTCTAGCCATACTTGAAAACTCTGATCAGACGGCGTCCTGATTCGCGTACACTTTATATTCAATAAACCAAGGTTTTCTAAATCGGCTAAGTCCCGCTGAAACTCTCCTGTAAGTTGGATATTATACGAAAGATCAAGATCTTCTAACTCTCTCAATGTACCGAAGTTCGGAATCGTTCCTTCTAAAATGTTGTTTTGGAGCAACAGAAGCTCCAATCTGGTGAGGGCGCCCAGCTCCGAAGGTATCGTCCCACTTAACTTGTTTTCTTCGAACCGCAAAGAAGTTAATTTGGTGAGGGCGCCCAGCTCCGAAGGTATCGTCCCGCTTAACTTGTTTTCTTCGAACCGCAAAGAAATTAATTTGGTGAGGGCGCCCAGCTCCGAAGGTATCGTCCCGCTTAACTTGTTTTCTTCGAACCGCAAAGAAGTTAATTTGGTGAGGGCGCCCAGCTCCGAAGGTATCGTCCCGCTTAACTCGTTTTCTTGGAGATACAAAAAGCTTAATTCGGTAAGTTCTCCCAACTCCGAAGGTATCGTCCCGCTTAACTCGTTTTCTTGGAGATACAAAAAGCTTAATTCGGTAAGTTCTCCCAACTCCGAAGGTATCGTCCCGCTTAACTCGTTTTCTTGGAGCCACAAAGAGCTTAAGTTAGTAAGGGAATCCAGCTCCGAAGGTATCGTCCCGCTTAGGCTGTTGGTGGAAAGAAACAAAGACTGCAGTTCAGTCAGGGCTCTCAACTCCGAAGGTATCGTCCCGCTTAGGCTGTTGGTGGAAAGATGTAAAAGCTGCAATTCAGCCAAGACTCCCAGCTCCGAAGGTATCGTCCCGCTTAACTCGTTTTCTCCAAGCGAGAGAAGCGTTAATCCAGTCAGGGCACTCAGCTCCGAAGGTATCGTCCCGCTTAACTCGTTTTCTTCGAACCGCAAAGATGTCAATCCGGTGAGTTCTCCCAGCTCCGAAGGTATCGTCCCGCTTAACTCGTTTGCCTGGAACCACAAAGATGTCAATCCGGTGAGTTCTCCCAGCTCCGAAGGTATCGTCCCGCTTAACTCGTTTTCTCCGAACCACAAAGATGTCAATCCGGTGAGTTCTCCCAGCTCCGAAGGTATCGTCCCGCTTAACTCGTTTGCCTGGAACCACAAAGATGTCAATCCGGTGAGTTCTCCCAGCTCCGAAGGTATCGTCCCGCTTAACTCGTTGTTGCCGAGGTCCAGCCCAGCAACTAGGGTGTCATCATTAGAATCAACGGTAACCCCTGACCATTGATTAATCGGCATATTGCTCAGCCAGTCAACATTGTCTGTCCAGTTTTTGCCATCGGTAGCACAATAAAGGATTATAAGCACATCCCGGTCAGTTGGGGTGCCGGACGGCGTGTAAGGACAGATCGGAATTCCCGATATCGGCGTGCCCGTAACGCCGGCTGACGGAATTCCGTCAGGCGTGCTCATTCTGGTTGCAGTCACCCTCACGGTGTACTCCGTACCGGCAGTGAGCCCCGTGATCGTGTAGGTGGTGCTCCCGTCGCTGACCCTTTGCTGTCGGTCGGTCTCATTGTACTCCTCCGAACCCGACTTCCACTGCACCTTGTAGCCGTCGGCATTTAACAGCTCGTCCCAAAATATTGTCAACTGCTGGGTCTCCGCAGCTATTTTCACCCCTATGACCTGTCCTAGTGGACAATCACCCTCTCCAATGCTGTCAACGAAATTGATACGGCTCACCCATCGCTGAAAACTCTGATCAGACGGCGTCCTGATTTGCGTGCATTCTACATCCAAGAAAAAGAGGTTCTCTAAAGATATAAAGCCCTGCTGAAGCTCTCCAAGAAGCCGGATATTAGACGAAAGATCAAAGTCTTGTATTTTTTCCAATGTGCTTAAATCCGGTATCGTCCCGCTTAACTCGTTGTTGTTAAGATACAGGAGCCGCAGGTTGGTGAGTTTTCCTAGCTCCGAAGGTATCATCCCGCCTAACTTGTTGTTGTCGAGACCCAAAGTCTTCAGCAATGTCAGATCCCCCAACTCTGGAGGTATCATCCCGCCTAACTTGTTGTTGTAGAGATCCAGAGTCCTCAACGCTGTCAGATCTCCCAACTCCGAAGGTATCGTCCCGCTTAACTCGTTGGTGGAGAGATCCAGAGTCCTCAACGCTGTCAGATCTCCCAACTCCGAAGGTATCGTCCCGCTTAACTCGTTGGTGGAGAGATGTAAAAACTGCAATTCAGCCAGGACTCCCAGCTCCGAAGGTATCGTCCCGCTTAACTCGTTTTCTTCGAACCGCAAAGATGTCAATCCGGTGAGTTCTCCCAGCTCCGAAGGTATCGTCCCGCTTAACTCGTTTTCTCCGAGCGAGAGAAACATTAATTCAGTCAGGGCACTCAGCTCCGAAGGTATCGTCCCGCTTAACTCGTTTTCTTGGAGATACAAAAAGATTAATTCGGTAAGTTCTCCCAACTCCGAAGGTATCGTCCCGCTTAGGCTGTTGGTGAAAAGAAACAAAGATGTCAATCCGGTGAGTTCTCCCAACTCCGAAGGTATCGTCCCGCTTAGGCTGTTGGTGGAAAGAAACAAAGACTGCAGTTCAGCCAGGGCTCCCAGCTCCGAAGGTATCGTCCCGCTTAACTCGTTTGCCTGGAACCACAAAGATGTCAATCCGGTGAGTTTTCCCAGCTCCGAAGGTATCGTCCCGCTTAACTCGTTTTCTCCAAGCGAGAGAAGCGTTAATCCAGTCAGGGCACTCAGCTCCGAAGGTATCGTCCCGCTTAACTCGTTTTCTTCGAACCGCAAAGATGTCAATCCGGTGAGTTCTCCCAGCTCCGAAGGTATCGTCCCGCTTAACTCGTTTGCCTGGAACCACAAAGATGTCAATCCGGTGAGTTCTCCCAGCTCCGAAGGTATCGTCCCGCTTAACTCGTTTTCTCCGAGCGAGAGAAGTATTAATCCAGTCAGGGCGCCCAGCTCCGAAGGTATCGTCCCGAATAACTCGTTGGTGCCGAGGTCAAGCCCAGTGACTAGGGTGTCATCATTAGAATCAACGGTAACCCCTGACCATTGATTAATCGGCATATTGCTCAGCCAGTCAGAATTGTTTGTCCAGTTCTCACCGTCTGTAGCGCAATAAAGGGCTACAAGCGCATCCCGGTCAGTTGGAACGCCGGACGGCGTGTGAGGACAGGTTTCCGGCACAGATTGTTGCGCATGCACATTTCCCGCGAGAGCTAAAAACGCCACGGCAAGGCCAATTAAAACGCAATTTAGAGTGAAGAGAAAAGAATGGGTCTTGCCCTGTGTCCATAGCGAACAATGCCGCCGTATCTCAGAGGGGGGGGGGGAAGCCTTTTTTACTAAAAGAAGGTTTTATGATTTTTTGTGAAAAAACACTTATTTCATTTACGCCGTTTAATGACAACTTAGAGTCCATCATCTGCCGAATCCCCTCCCTGCTTTGGGAATAATATATCGTGGTTTCAAGCATCAAATACAATTTCCATATTTAACAAGGAGTTTTGACGATTGTCAAGGGATTTCAGGATGATACGGAACAGTAAGTCCTAACAAGGGCATAGGAATTCTTCACAAAAAACCACGGACGGCTGGGACAGAAGAACACCTGATTGGGCGTCTTGAATCCACGACACTTTCTCGGTCTGTTGTTAAGTTTGTCCATAGTTCTGTTCGCATCTTCCTGCGTCAGCTCCGCGAAGTCCGTTCCCTTCGGGAAATACTGGCGTATAAGTCCGTTTGTGTTTTCACTAAGCCCCCTCTCCCACGAGTGGTAAGGATGAGCGAAGTACCAGTCCGCACGAAACTCACTGGAGATCTCTTCATGCAATGCGAATTCCTTATCGTTATCGCACGTCTCCGTCATAAAACTCTCGCGCACAGGTGCTGCAGCGGAAAATATGCCTCGGGACACGGAACTGGCCTTCTTATCTTCTGAAACGACGATCATGCAATAACGGGACTTGCGTTCCGAAAGAGTGACAAGCACCTTGCCCCTCTTTCTTTAACCAAGCAGGGTATCGGCTTCCCAGTCCCCTACGCGCGAGCCTTCCTCCACCACGTCGGGCCGCTGATCGATACAGACGCGGTTCTTTATCTGCCCTTTGCGTGAAGGGGTCCCGTAGAGTTTCCTGCGCTTTTTTCGGCAGCGAAGGTGAGTGTGGAGATTCCCTCCTCTTGCCTTGTCTTCCCTGACGTACTGGCAGATCTTCTCATGACTTATCCTAAACCCCTCGTTGTTCCAAAGCCAATGGCTTATTTGTTGAGGGCTCCAGTCTTCTCTTAGCAGCTGCTCTGCCCGGAGCCAGGTTTGTCGGGTGATGCGTTCCCGCGAGACGAAGCGCCGCGCGTCTGCCAATCTCTGAGCCTGCTTCGGACGATCACCTCGTTTGCCGCGATTGCGACGCAGTTCCCGGCTGATGTGGATTTGTGCACTTCAAGCTGCTTTGCTATCTGTGTTTGGTTGAGGCCTGCTTTCAATAGAATGGCTATCTGGTATCTTTGTCCCAAGGCAACCTGCTTTAGTTTCTTCATCAAACGCTCCTTTTGATCTGGTCGTTAAAAGAGAGTTGCGAAGATTATCCCAACTTGCCCTTTTAATCTACATCAAAAGTTGCGTTTCAGACTGTGAAGATATTATGTGGTTTTGTGTTATCCGGCGGAACCCTCAGACTTGAGAGGTAATTACGAGAATGCAAGAACCGATTTGTCACCCCCCCCCCGGCCAATACTATCTAAAACGGCATAATTATCTTTGTATTTCAGGCAGTTAGGTATTGATGTCACCCCTTCCCCAAGGTATAATCATACTATTCATTCATACCGAGGTGGAACACACAATGAACCAACGCCGATACAAGCCCACGCTTGACCGCGCACAGTCGCTGCTTCTGCCCGAGAGGGTGGAGGACTACGTGGGAGAGAATCACCAGGTCCGGGCTCTTGACGCCTACGTAGACACCCTCGACCTTGCTTCTCTGGGATTCAAGCACACGGAGAGCGGCACCGTGGCTGGGCAGCCTCCCTATAATCCATGGGCAATGCTAAAGCTCTACCTCTACGGATACCAACACGGGATACGCAGCAGCCGTAAACTTGAAGCGGAGACTCGCAGGAACCTTGAGGTGATATGGCTTGTGAAGGGTATGCGGCCCTCATACAAGAGCATTGCTGATTTCCGCAAGGATCATGTGGCGCAGTTGCGGGAGGTTAACCGAGATTTTGTTTTGCTGTGCAGGGAGCTGTCCCTGTTCGGCGGGGATGAGGTGGCGGTTGACGGTTCTTTCTTCTCTGCGGACGCGAGCAGGGGGAGCATACAGACGGAGGGTTGTGTAGACAAGGAACTTGAGAGGATAGAGAAGAAGATAGAGGAGTATCACAGGGTCCTTGAGGATGCGGATGCCGCTGATGAGAAGTCGCGGAAACAGGATGTGGGCAATGATGAGGTGTTGAGAGAGAAGATAGAGAAGCTGAAGCGGCGGCAGGAAGAGAAGCGGGAGCTTAAATCCCGTATGGAGAGAAGCGGAGACACTCAGGTATCGGTGGTGGATGAGGACGCGAGACTGCTTAGAAAACATGAGCGGTCTGTAGTTGGCTACAATGCTCAGATAGTGGTTGACTCCAAGCACAAAATGATAGTGGCGCAGGATGTGGTTCAGGACGGCAATGACGCGTATCAGTTGTTTCCTATGCTGGGAATGGCTAAGGAGAGTCTGGGTGTGGAGAAGCTCACTGGGTTGGGGGATGTGGGTTACTATGATGGATGGGGGTTTAAGGATTGTAAGGACAATGACATAGAGGTTTATGTTCCGATTCGGGACACGATGAGCGAAGCCATGAAAAAAAGGGGGCGCTATGACAAGGGGGATTTCAAGTATGATGCCGAGAGTGACAGTTACTTTTGTCCGGCGGGCAAGCAGTTAAGAAGACGCAGGAAGCCGTGCGTTCAAAACGGCAAGAGGTATATTCAGTATGCGGGCGGGGCTGAGGATTGCGGAGTATGTGTTTTGCGTGGCAGTTGTCTGAGCGAGAAGACAAAATACAAGAGGTTGCTTCGGTGGGAGCATGAAGAAGTGATTGATCGCCACAGGCAGAGAATGAAAGGATGCGGGGAGAAGATGAAAAAGCGTGAGGCTATGGTAGAATATGTGTTCGGCACGCTCAGATATAGAAACGGGCTGCACCAGTTTTTGATGCGGGGTCTTGAGAAATGCAGGGGTGAATTCGGCTTGATGACGCTTGCGTATAATTTAACCAGGGCGTTGAAAATTGTGGGAGTGCGAGGATTTGTAGAGTACTGCGTTTTGCGCAGGGCACACAGCTGCCAAATGGCCTGAAGCAGGGGAAAAAACAGCTTGAATCCGACTGATTTGTCGTAATGGAGACCGGATTCACCGACTAAACAGAATCGGGAAATTGACCATCGAAAAATTTGTGTATTTGCCGCTACGCATGTGGATTTAATACAAATTCTTGCCGGATACTCTCACAGTCTGGTTTCAAACTTGAAACCACGTATCATAAAAACGACTAGATCAAACTGTGAAGATATTCTGAGGCATTTGCGCTGCAACGTTTTTTTTCCGTAACGAGAGCAGTGCCGGGGCGGCATCACCCCGCATTCAGGCACAATACGACACCAACTCCCTCGGAACTGGCAATCCCGCCCGACCAGCGGACGCAGCAATCCCTTAAGAGATATTTACCGTTCAAATTGTTTTTTAAGTTATAGCAGAGAAACGCTACCCGGCTCGGGCCCAACACCCCGAGACAAGAGACCTAATCTTCTCCGGCCGCCCGGCCTTCATGTGACCAACGGCAAGCGCCATCATCACCGCCACCGCAATACCCACACGGGCAGTCATCTTCGCCTTGCCCCTGATATAATGTCTTTCAAATCCGAAGCTGTTGTCTATCCTTGAGTTTATACGCTTAACAGCAATCCTGCGCCCGTAAACCAGTTTCCATGATGGAGAGCCACATGGGGTGGGAGTAAAAATACGACGGTCACGCTCAAGCGGAACACGGACGACCCTGCCGTAACCGTTGGTCTCGCAGCCGGCATCGCCGTGACACTTCTCCCAGCCCTTACAACTCAGACCGAACACGGCTGCCGGACAGCGATACTTCAAACCGCGTCGGTTGGATTCAAAACCGCAAAACGCCATCTTGCGTTCTTCTCCGCTTACCGGACAGCGACACCACACTTGCGCCTTCTCCGTATAAAAGATGTTGTCGTGAACACTGCCCAAAGGTCTCATGATCCTCTGCCCGGGCACATAGTTGCGGTTCCCCTTCTCCTCCCTCCAGAGCTCCCTGTTGTCAATAACAGGACGGATCCGGTAATCGTCCCACAGTTTCTTTTTCAAAGCACAGCTGTCAAGCCCCCGGTCCGCGCTTAAATACCCGCATCGCTCCGCCAACCCGGGATCCTGCGCAAACAACTCGTCTGTCATGCGATCCAGTTCCCTTAGCTCAGAAACAGAAGCCCCACTCACACTGAAAGCAACAGGTATCTCATACTTGGTATCGGCAATAATATGCAGCCCGTAACCGAACCATGACTTTATTTTTGTCCACATCCTGCCGGTAGAGGAGTCAACTCCCGAGGTTTCGTGCTTCCCCCAGTCCGCCTCCGGATCCGATGTCTTGGCGGTCTTGCGGTTCTTCTGTCCCGTGGAATTGCTGCTTATGGCCTTGCCGTCATAACCCAGGTTCTCCCCGAAGTCGGGACAAAGTCTCATCAATTCTTCACGCATATCGGCAATCATCTCTGAAACAAGACCCCGGGTCTTCTCAAGCTTCACTACGTTAGAGATGAACCGGGAGAAGTTAGAACTTGTGGGGGCGGGACTGCGAGGAGGAGGATTTATAACCGTCACCCCGGCTTGACCGCCGCCCGGTTCAATTCCGTACCTGGTCCGCCCTTGCATCGGTACGGGAATAAACCCGCAGAGAGCAAGCAATGAGGAGTTGCGATTAAGCTCCCGTATGAGTGAAGAGATGGAGTTGTGCTGGAAGACTATGCCTGCAATCAGAGCCCTCCACATCGCCGACACCGGGTATTCGTTGCGGCCGTTTCCGCGCATGGCCCCAAGAGCGCGAATGATATCGCCGTCGGGCAATGCGTCCAAAACGAGCTGAAGTCGGTTGAAGTCGGATATTCTGTCGACTTCGTCCCAGGAAAATGGTAGGTTAGTTTGTGTCGCCATGGGTTTGCTCCTCCGGGAGAATGAATTTGGTGTCTAACTTTAATTCTAACCCATGGCGACATTAAATCAAGTAATATCAGTAAGTTACTTATCTCTCCGGTAAGTTTTTTCAGAGAAGTTTCCCGTAATTTAGGCTTGGGGTGAAATTTCCGGTTTTTTGAGTCAATCAGCTGACTTTCAGGGGTTTTTATGGAAATCTCGGGGTAAAAAGTTTGGTAATTATCCCTTGATAACAAGTAGATAATCGGGTAATCTTACTTCATTATGAAAAGCATTCCAAAATATTACTTAAAAATAGAGGCTAAGATTCCTAAGAAGAATGAGCTTGAAAGTCTTGAAGAACATTGTCTAATCGAACATGTAGTGAATGGATGCACCAAGCTATCAATTGAAGTCCCTCTAACTGGACTTTCTCGGGCAATCGCAGAGTTAGATAGATGTTTGGCTCACGCAGTTGCTTTTCTTGGGAAAAATCCTTTGGATTCGGATTAGAACTCATAATGAAAAGATACTCGTTCTACAACTTTCAGCAAGATTTTCCTGACAATGACGCTTGTCTTGCTAAGATCATGGAGTTCTACTCCAAACGTTATCCTGCCTGTAGAAAGTGCAACAGGGAAACAAAATACTATCGTATAAGAAAGCGTAGGGCTTATGCCTGTCAGTTCTGCGGAGATCATGTCTATCCCTGTAAAGGAACTCCTTTTGAAAAGTCTACTACTCCCCTTCATAAATGGTTCTATGCCATATACCTGTTTACTTCCACGAGACACGGAGTGTCGGCCAAGGAACTTGAGAGGCAACTTGGAGTTACCTATAAATGCGCCTGGCGTATGGCTCATCAGCTTCGCGATCATATGGCTAAACTGGATATGACTCAACTCTTCGGTGAGATAGAGATTGATGAGACCTATATAGGTGGGAAGAGGCCGGGCAAACCCGGTCGTGGAGCAAAGGGAAAAACCGTTGTCCTGGGAATAGCGCAGAGAGACGGATCTGTGAAAACCGAAGTAGTACCTGATGCGAAGCGAAGCACCATAGAACCTTTGATCAGAAAGAATGTTCGGAAAGGCTCAAAAGTAAACACTGATGAATGGTGGGCCTATAAGCACCTGGCTCCTGATTACGATCACAAGACTGTTCTGCATGGAATAAAACAGTGGGTAGTCGGAACCTGTCATACAAACAGCATAGAAGGTTACTGGAGTTTATTTAAGAGAAGTGTACTTGGAACTCATATACACATTTCAGCGAAGCATATGCCTAAGTATCTTGCTGAGTTTGACTTTCGTTACAATACTCGAAAGATTCCTCATCGGATGTTTGCTCTTCTTCTTGAGTTACTTCACCCAGAAGCATCTGTTCTAGCAATGCCTCAAAAGCAACCTTGTTCCCATCTGGAGTCTGCTTAGTCATTGTCCATTACTCATAATGATTTGCTGTTCTTTTGTCTACTAACTCTTCTAGAAGTTTTTCAACGGTATCAAATCTTTTTTCAAAGCCATTAAATCTTTCTTCAATAATGGCAACTTTCTGATCAAGCAAATCAATTTTATTTCCAAGTCCGATATATATAAACAAGGAAAGAACTGCGCCTAGTACACCTAGCTTGAAAAAATCTGCCAACTTGTCACTCATATCGAAGCCTCCTGTATTAGATCAATCATAAATCAAAATCAATACAGTCCCATCTCCCGTGCCCCGACAATATTAGTATTAGTAAAGATTGTCAACCCTGTCAAATGTTTTTCCCGTAATCATTTAAACAGAAAGGCATTGTGGTATAATGTTAGATGTTGCCTTTGAAGTGAACCCGCTCCGTCGGGTCTTCAGTTCTAATACAATACCCTTCTTGGGAAATAAACTGAACCTCAAATCACTTTGAAGGCAACAGGACCCGGCACCCTCGGTGCCACTTTACTCCCCCAAATTTACAGAAAGGAGAATAATGTGAAAATACTGGCAATATTGGCTTTACTGTTTTTTTCTGTCGGATGCACAGGCAGCATAGAAGATCTGATTAGCGATTTGGAGGATTATGAATACGAAGAGGGATATGAATGCTACGAGGGAGACGCAAGACTACCCTTCGGAACTCACCCCGAGTATCTGGTAACCCCGGAAGGCTATGAATGGAAGTGTGAGGGAGGTAGTACACACAGCATACGTTTTCATTCCGATGGAACAGTATGGTTTACGCTTACCAGTCAGGCTTACTCCAACCAGCTGGAATACTGGCATGACTGTGGAGGTCACCCGGGATCACCACATCTGGGGCAAACAGGTGAGTGGATTATTGATGAAACTGATCGTCTATGTGTTCAGTATGACAATCTTCAGCCCGGTATCTATAACTGTCAGGAATTCACCTACGAATCAGGCATTCTTACAGGTTCAGATTATGCGGATTTCTATGATGATAATGGAGATTATCTCGGGAGAGAATATAGTGACTATGGAGCTGATGTCTGTACTTTGACAGAAGAGTGACTCTACTGTCTAAAGCATGGAAAGTATTTAAAGAAGGATTAAAGTTCTTGGGATTTTTAATGATTCTAATTGCAGGAATTGCAATAAACCTGTTCTCCTTTATTGCACATCTTGCCATTGGCGCTCTTGTGATCTGGCTTATACTTTATTGGATAGGTTGTGTAGAACTTGCATTTCTATAGGAAGTCTTGATATACTTTTCCTGTCCGGATTGGTTGTACCCCTGACAGGATTCGAACCTGTAAGCCGAGAAGGCGCCCAATTACCAGTTGGGTGTGTTTACCTGTTTCACCACAGGGGCCTGTCACGGGGATTTAAAATTTAGCCTGGTACTTTGGAGAAATCTGATGTATCAGGCTTTTTTATAAGTATCTAAGTATTGTATTTACTTGTCAAGAGGGTACAATTACCAAAAGTTTTTTGCCCCATGCGAAACCCCTTGTTCTATATGCTTATATTCAACAGCGTAAATGCCTCGGCATCAAATTTTTCCTGATTGCTAAGTCCGGCTCAGAATTTCAGCGGCTTTTTTCGCAAAATAAGTGATTACGATGTCGGCCCCGGCTCTTTTTACGCTGAGCAGGCTCTCAAGGATGATTTTTTCCTCGTCAAGCCACCCCGATTCTGCGGCCGCCTTTATCATAAGGTACTCTCCGCTTACCTGATAAGCCGCTAGGGGAAGATCGGTGTTTTCCCGAAACAGGGATACGAGATCAAGGTAATATCCCGCGGGCTTTACCATTACAATGTCCGCACCTTCTTCTTCGTCCAGAATGAGTTCCCTCAGGGCTTCTGTTGAGTTGGCGGGATCCATCTGGTAAGTCATCTTGTCCCCGCCTCGGGGTGCTGAATCGAGCGCTCCGCGAAACGGTCCGTAAAAAGAGGAAGCGTACTTGGCCGTGTACGACATGATCGAAACGTTCGTATATCCTTCTTCGTCAAGGATCTCCCTGATCGCTCCAACCCTCCCGTCCATCATGTCGCTTGGGGCGACTATGTCAACTCCCGCGGCGGCGTGGCAGAGTGCCTGCTTGCAGAGCACCTCGACAGTTACGTCGTTAAGTATTTCCCCGGAAGGGGACACCACCCCGTCGTGCCCGTCGCTTGAGTATGGGTCAAGCGCGATATCAGTTATGACGGCGACTTCTGGGACCTGTTTTTTAATGGCCGCTATGGTTTTTGGCACCAAACCCCTGGGGTTGTAGCATTCCTCCGCAAAAGGGGATTTAAGTCCGTCTTCTGTTGCCGGGAAAATCATTACCGCCCCGATACCCAGATTGTGGGACTGTCTCACTTCCTCCACGAGACCCGAAACGCTCCACCTTTTGCACCCGGGCATCGATTCTATTTCCTCATCGCCGTTTTTATCGTGGATGAAAAGCGGGTAGATGAGATCTCCGGGCAGAAGGCAGGTTTCCCGCACGAGGTTTCTTATGGAAGAGGATTTTCGGTTTCTTCTCGGTCTTGCGGACAGATCAAGAGACGGGATGTCCTTGTCCGGCGTTTTTGTCTTGGGTTTTCTTCCGGTGCTCATAATTTTTATGGTCTTGGTTTTATAAGCCTGGGCGGAAAAGCGGTCTCACCCAGTGCGAAACCTACGGAGAATAATAAAAGGCCAAGGATAATAGTCAATAAAGGTGAATATGCGGGTTTTCGCTATGGATATTTGAGGAGGGGGTTTAATCGCTCCGGTTTCAAGCGGCACCGAAATTATCGAAGTCCTTACGGATTCTGGTTTGAACGCGCTTTAAAACACTGCCTTGAGCGGCTATAATGAGCCTTCAGCAAGGAGCAATTGATGAGCAGCAGCGACAGCCCGGATAGTTCCACGGCTACCTACACCATGGGGTACAGCGAGGATTTTCAGAAATTGCTCAGACGTCGTAATGCGGAGACCAGCGCCGCGCACCTGCTTCCTCATCTCAAGCCCGGCATGCGTGTTCTGGATTTCGGGTGCGGTCCCGGAACAATCTCGATGGGACTCGCAAAAGCGGTGGAACCGGGAGAGCTGCACGGCATCGATATGGAGGAATCGCAGATAAGCATTGCCCAGGCCGCCGCTTCGGCCGGCGGGCACCTAAACGCAGTTTTCCAGACTGCTGATGTGACCGGCCTTCCCTTCGAAGATGACTCGTTTGATGCTGCACACTGCAATGCCCTGCTAATGCATGTTCCGGATACCAATGCTGTTTTGACCGAGGTGCGCAGGGTACTAAAACCCGGAGGTATAATCTCAAGCCGGGAAATGTTTGTTGATTCATCTTTTCTTGAACCTGAACTCAGCGGTGGTTGGGACACTTTCTCAAAACTTATCACTGCAAACGGCGGCCACCCCCAGATAGGCAAGGAACTTAAACGCGTGTTTCTCGAAGCGGGATTCTCGGACATCCGTGCGGGAGTGTCTTTCGAACCTTTCGTTACGGATGAGGACATTGACTTTCTTCATGATTTTATAATCGGATGGTTCTTTGCCCCAGGTACCGTTGAAGCAGCTACAAAGTATGGACTTGCAACCGAAGAACAGTTCAATGACTGGCGCACCATGCTTGACCAGTGGAGGGAGACTCCTGGTGCTTTAGCTGGCTTTGCCTGGGGGGAGGCTCTAGGACGCAAATAGGTTTATCCGCTTCTTTTTGAACTGCAAGTGGTCAAGACCTGACCCTAAAATGCGTTTTTCCGTATAATCTACTGCGCAAAGTTTGTTATTACTGCCTTGGTACGTTAATAAAGACAGTTTCTTGTATTAGCTGTACTTGCAAAGAGAGCAACCAAGTCTTATTTTTTACTATGTAGACGTGAAAAAAACGGTTTTTCCGTGTGAAGTTCATTACGGAAAAGGAGGTTTCAGATGACTGAGCAGAAAACTGAGAAACACGAGTTTCAGGCCGAAGTAAGAAGGCTGATGGACATCGTAATCAATTCCCTTTATACCGACAAGGAGATATTCATCAGGGAACTGGTTTCAAACGCCTCAGACGCCCTTGAGAAACTCAGGTACATACAGCTTACAGAAAAAGAAATATACGACGAGGCCCTCCCGCTTGAAATCGAGATATCCACTTCGAGCGAAGACAATACGATTACTTTTACCGATTACGGTATTGGAATGAGCAGAAAGGAACTCGTTGAGAACCTAGGAACGATAGCCCGCTCTGGCTCAAGGAGTTTTCTTGAGGCGATGGAGAAAAAGGGCACTGAAGGCGGAGACCTGATCGGCCAGTTCGGTGTGGGTTTTTACAGCTCTTTTATGGTTGCCGATTCCGTCGAGGTAATAACGCGGGGCTACAGGAGAAATTCCGAACATCTTATCTGGCGCAGCAGAGGCGACGGAGTGTTTGAGATATCCAAGGGAAAAGGGCACAGAAGAGGCACCAAAGTCGTCGTGTCTTTAAGGGAAGATACAAAGGAGTACTCAGATCCAGACGTGATAAGGGGTATTCTCAGGAAGTACTCCGCTTTTGTTCCCTTCCCGCTTAAGCTAAACGGCGAGCAGATAAACACCACGGAAGCCGTCTGGCTTCGCAATAAAAACGAGATTGCGGACCAGGAATACGGCGGTTTTTACAGGTTCCAGACAAACTCCTTTGACGAACCCAGATACAGGCTTCATTTCTCCTCCGAAGCCCCCATTGACATGAACGTGCTTCTGTTCGTACCCGAGGACAACATGGAGCGGCTGGGATTCGGGAGAATGGAACCCGGAGTGAGTCTTTACTCAAGAAGAGTGCTAATCGACGCCTCTCCCAAGAAGCTTTTTCCCGAGTGGGCGAGGTTTCTGAAGGGGGTGGTGGACAGCGCCGACATTCCTCTTAACATCTCGAGGGAGACCATGCAGGACAGCTCTCTTTTGAGGAAGCTTAATTCCGCCATTACGAAAAGGTTCATAAAATTCCTTGAGCAAAGCGCCGCCGACGATCAGAAAAGTTACGCTGATTTCTACCGCAAGTTCGGTTTTTTCATAAAGGAGGGCGCGGCCTCTGATTTTGAGCATAAAGAGCAGCTCCAGGGGCTCCTACGATTCGAATCCTCGCGCAGGGAAGAAGCAGAACTCGTCTCTTTTGAAGATTACCTCTCGGGGATGCGCGAAGGCCAGGAAGAGATCTATTACCTGCTCGGTTCCGCAAGAGAAGCGCTTGAGAGCGGGCCTCACATGGAGTTTTTCCGCTCAGAGGATATCGAGGTTCTTTTCATATACGAGCCTATTGACGAATTCGTGATGTCGACTCTTGGCGAGTACAAGGAAAAAAAGATCGTCTCGGCTGACAGCGTTGACATAAGCATTGCGGATAAGGACACCACGAGTTCTTCTGATGGTCCCTCAGAAGAGGAAAAATTGCTTTGCGGCTGGATGAAGGAAGTGCTTGGCGAGAGGGTCGGGGACGTGCGCGTGAGCAGAAGGCTTGTTGAGAGTCCCGCCGCTGCGTTTAACTCCGATTCCACTATGACGCAGGGAATGAAAAGAATAATGAAGAACATTAATACGGGTGCCGATATGCGTTCGGTTGTACGCCTTGAGATAAACGGCAATCACGCGCTTATAAAAAACCTCGTTTCCATGAGAGAAAAAGATGCGGAATTTGCCGCAATCATAGTTGAGCAGCTCTTTGATAACGCCCTTTTAGCCGCAGGGTACATGGAGAACCCCGGGAGCATGGTCGGAAGAATAAACACGCTGCTTGAGCGCTTAAGTTCCGGGTAACGTCCGCGGATGAACTACCTTGCTCATATTCGTCTTGCAGGAGATGACCCGGAATGCGTGATAGGAAATTTTCTGGGCGATTTCGTAAAGGGAAGACTGAGCGAGGACTGCTATACCCCGGGCATAAGACACGGGATAGTAATGCACCGAAGGATTGACGCCTGGACGGATTCTCATGAAAGGACGAGGAAATGCGCACGGCTCATAAGTCCCGAGCGCAGGCGCTGGGGCAGGGTTATTATCGACATTTTTTATGATCACCTCCTTGCCGCAAACTGGAACAGGTACTCGGATGAGACTCTCAGGGATTTCCTTGACAGGGCGTATGGTATTATTCTCGGGGCGGCGGATATTTTCCCCGAACCCGTAGCGGCCAGGATCGGCACCATTATCGAGGATGGCTGGATAGAGAAATACCGGAGCATCTCCGGGCTCAGTATCGTGTTTGAGGGGATATCGAGAAGGGTAAGGAGAAAAAACCCCCTTGCCGGATCCGAGCGGGAGCTTGTTGCGCATTACGACGAGATGAACGAGCATTTCAACCAGTTTTTCCCGGAGATTATTGAATACGCAAAACTCCTTGAGAAAGCGAGTGATGCTAAGATCGGGTGAGGCCTGCACTGTTGCCGTCTGGTTCCCGACTCCCCCTAGGAGGTGAAAAATGATTGATCTTTACACGGCGGCCACGCCGAACGGCAAGAAGGTTTCAATAATGCTTGAAGAACTGGGGACATCTTACAGGGTTCACGCGCTTAACCTCTCTGAACTTGAACACAAAGACCCGTGGTTTCTCGAGATAAACCCGAACGGGAAAATCCCCGCGATAGTTGACAATGATGACGGCACGGTGGTTTTTGAGTCAGGAGCAATACTCATATATCTTGCTGATAAGTTCAGAAGCTTTCTCCCGCCGGTTGGGGACAGACGCAGAACAACGTGTATCCAGTGGCTTATGTTCCAGATGTCGGGTGTAGGACCCATGCAGGGACAGCTGAACGTCTTTTTAAAATACGCTCCGGAAAAAATACCGTATGCCATAAAGAGATACACCGAGGAGACGAAAAGGCTTTACTCGGTACTCGACGAAAGACTCTCTGAGGTGAAGTATCTTGCAGAAGAGTATTCAATTGCCGACATAGCCACTTGGCCCTGGATAAACGCTTACGGCTGGGCGGAAATAGATCTCGGGGCTTTTCCAAATCTTACCAGATGGCATGCCCAAGTCGGCGAAAGACCCGCCGTTATAAAGGGAAGCGGGATTCCTCAAAGCCTGGGAGAAGGGGAAACGGAAGAAGAGAGGATAAAGAGAATCCGGAAACTGCTTTCCTAGTTTCCCTATCTCCGAGACGATACCTCAGATTTGACTATATTTTGGTTGAAATATACAATTTTCGAAGCTAATGTGAATGCATTTCTGGTACTTAACGCTGGATAAGCGGAGATAGCAGCAAATGAATCCAAACCCAAACGTGCGCAAGGATGAAGCATTGCTTTACCCATTTCCGGAAGGCTGGTATTTCATCGCCAGCCGCAAGATGATTGAAAAAAAGGGACTCTTGAAGAGAACCTGGCTTGGAGAACAGGTTGTTGTCTGGTGCAACGGGGAAGGGGACGTTTGTGTTGCTGAGGCAGTCTGTCCGCATCTTGGATCCGATCTTGGTCCTGAGGTAGGGGGGCGGGTGCGCAACGGTTGCCTCGTATGTCCTTTTCACGGTTTTGAGTTTGATGTGAGCGGTCAATGCGTGGCGACACCCTTCGCTCCTCCGCCAAAAACCGCCAAGCTGAATGTGTTCGAGACACGTGAAATTGAGGGTCTTATCTTTGGTTGGTGGGGCAGCGGCGGTCGAGAACCTCAATGGCACCTGCCCGAACTTTCCACGACGGATACCGACTGGGGTGGGATGGAATTCTGCCACCTTCGTTTCCCGGGACATCCCCAGGAAACTACCGAGAACTCCGTGGATGTTGCGCACCTTAACTATGTGCACCACTACGGCAGTGTGAACATCGTCGGTTCGGTATCAATTGACGGCACCTTGCTCAAGAACTCCTTCAACTTCAAACGTAGCCTTACAGTTGCTGGCATCAGGCTTTTCGAGTACGACGTTTCTGCGGTCGCCAGTATACACGGGCTTGGCTATTCAATTGTCGAGGTTCACGAACATTCGGTCAACATGGATACCCGCCTGTGGGTACTTGCAACACCGATTGATGGCAAATTTATTGAATTGACGTTGGTGAGCCAAGTGCGACAACTTCGTAATCCTAAGGGGCTGGGCTTGGGGTTGCGGCTCCTTCCCCTGGGACTCAGGACCCGCCTCATGAACAAGATCCTCATAGCCTCCCAGGAACATGATGTTATGCAGGATGTCGTCATCTGGAGCAATCTAAAACATCGGTCACTTCCGAGGCTTTGTAGTGTTGACGGCGATATCGGGAAGTATCGGCGCTACTGCAGGCAGTTCTATCCGGATGGTCAGTATTATAACCCGTAGAGGGATGTAGAGATGTTTATGCCGAAATCGCCATAACATTCGACCTTTTCATACTGCGGAGGAGTCTTCGCGACCTATGCGGTTGAGCTTCTCAATCGCTCCCTAATCTCCTCGTCGGTTTCTTTGGTCTCGTCAAGCAGCATCAGAAGTGGTGGAAGAAGGAGAAAATCTGCAATTAGAGCAATAATTACCGTTATTCCCACCAACAGACCAAGCACTTGGTTTGCCACCAGCCCGGATGCTCCAAACACCATGAAGCCCAGCCCAAACACTATTGTAGTTGTAAATAATGCCCTGCCCACCGAGCGAAAAGCCATTTGAACGGACTCCGACGGCAATTTCCCTGCTTTTCTGCTTTCTGTATATTTCGTCATGAAATGGATCGTATCGTCCACAATGATGCCGAATGCTATAGCGGTGACGACCGCCGCTGGAACTCCGACCTCTCCCACCAAATACCCCCACAGTCCAATGGCCATAGCAGCCGGAACGAAATTGGGGATCAAACTGACCAGCCCCAGGCGTATATTTCTGAATATGAAGAACAGCAGCAGGGAGACAATGGCCATCGCCACAAAAGTGCCCGACAACATATTTTCAATGTTCCTCTGAATCGAATGAGCTCCCACAATCGAAATTCCTGTAGCGCCGGTTTCCAGGCTGGGGATATTTTGCTGCAACCATGCACGTGCACGATTGTCGAGATCGATCTTTTCCAAACTGGACATACTTTTCAGTGAGACCGTTACGCGTGTTGCTCTCCGATCATGGTCGATTAGGTTGTTCAGATCGCGGCCTATCGGAAGAGAGAATTCGTAAAGCAAAAGATACTGTGCAGCAAGTTCAGGATCACCGGGAAGCGCGTAGTAATCCGGGTTATCACCATGCAGGTTCTTGTTCAGACGCTTCATGATGTCGGCAATTGAGAAGATATGGACAAATTCCGGTTGCGCCCGGTACCATTCCGCAAACGCATCGACCTGTTTTAGGTATTCTATATCCGTGATGCCGCCTTCACGGCCGGAGTCGAGAGGATACTCATAGGTTTCCACGCCAGGGAAATTCTTGCTCAAGAAATCCGCGGATCGCCGAAACTCGTAACTCTCATCAAGAACCTCAAGCCAGTTTTCCCTAAGTTCGATCCTAGAGATACCGGCAACCAGCAGGATAGTCAGAGCGCCAAAGGAGTACAGAAGAACCATACGATGGGAGATGACAAAACGACTGAGACGATCGAAAAAATCCTGCTTGTTTTCGTGCATCTTCCGGGCACGAATAGGTAATATTGACAGGAATGCGGGTAATAGAGTCACCGAAAAGGCGAAAGCGCACATAGAGCCGAACGCCACGATGTTGCCCATGACCTTAAACGGCGGCATATCTACGAAATTCAGGCTTAGAAATCCGATTGCAGTTGTGAACGAGGTAAGGAAGACAGGCCACACGTTCACTCGCACAGTATGGGTCGCTGCCTCTGTTCTCGCCATACCCTGACGTAAACCCCCAGCCATTCCCTCAATAATGTGCACAGAATGGGCGACGGTCACAGCCATCAGTACGAACATTGCGGCACCGCTTTCACCAAACAGTCTTAAGCCAGCCCACCCGGCAAAGCCCAGCGCAGATAGGATGACGGCAACAAGCATCAGCACAATCGCAAGTGTCCCCCATATCGAACGTATCAGAACCAAGGCGACAAGCAGCATGACTCCAAGAGCAATGGGCGCAAGGACGGCCATTTCATCGTCAAGCGCGTCACCTATGACACGATTGAGGATGATTTCACCTAGAAGGTGGTAGTCGATGGATGTATATTTCTCCCGGGAGTCGGCAACAGTTTCATACAGGTAGTCGGTAACCTCTCGCTTAGCCAATTCCCGATTGTCGTCAGGAAGCGTAATACTGACGACCAAACCGGCAACTCGTCCGTCACGGGAAACGAATCGCCCGGCAACTTCCTTAGTACCGAGCGCGATATCCATGATTCGTTCTATATCGGTATCACTCAGGGAAATGGCTTCGTCGATAAGCGGCTCAACAACCAACTCGTCTTCGAACCCCTCGCTATGCGTATAGTTTGAAATAGAGTCGACACGGGTGGCGTACGGGGTGCGCCAAAGCTGCTCAGTCAACTCTTCAATGGCAACAAGCGTTTCCTGTGTAAAAATGGTGCCGCTATGTGGCGCCACGGCAACCAGTGCAACATCGGACAGCGCATATGTGTCTTCAAGCTGTTCCAGCGCAACAAGGTGTGGGTCGGATTTACCAAAGTGATTACGAAAGTCTACATCCACCACAGTCAAGCGTGTGGCCCCCGCAGCAAGGACCATCATAACAAGCAAAGAGAGCAAAATGGTCAGCCAGCGGCGGGCGACGATCATCGCGATGCAGGATTTCAGGTTCATACGATCATGCCGAATTATGCAATATGTGTAGGTTTCAGATCTCGCATTCCCTCTTCACTTTGCCACATCCGGCCCTATCCACCTTGACAGTGCGGTATTTACTGAACACAGGATAACTATAGCGCAACAATCAAGATGAAACGGTTGCGACAATCAAGATGGGACTTTCATGTCGCAACTAAAAAAGACAATACCGGGATATTTCAGGGGACGCAACCCCGGGAAGGTCGATTAATCGAGGTGCCCCGTGGCCGGCTGCCTGGCGTATGTGCGTGTTAGCCGAGAGTAACAGAGCCTCGCCGTCCTCGGTGGGACACGGCGACATCGTGGCGGTTGCGGATCATGATCGTTCTTCCGACCTAATAAACGCCAGGAATAATCCGATACTTCACCCGTGCCTGATACTCTGCCCACTTATCGGCGCCGTATTTCTCGGCACAGAACCTGTCGTCAAAAAGTTGACGGAAGGTAAACAACGTTACTATGAAGACGAAGTAGGTCCAAGCCCAGGGATTGGTGAAGTAGCCGAATGCCAGGGCAATTGAAAGAGCAAGGAAGCCTTCGCCCAGATAGTTGAAGTGGCGAGCGACGCCCCATAGGCCACTGCACAAAATCTTGCGGTCACCGGCCTCGATGTACTCGGGCTCGATGAGCCCGAGAAACTTGCGGTCGGGCCATCGCTTGAATGTGTATTTCTGCAAGTTGGCACCGCGCGAGATGCCCCACCCGAACAGGAATAGCGCAGTCGTTCCAATGAGCCAGACATATGTCCACGCCGACGAGAATCCAGGGTGCGGGTAAGCGGCCATGCCCCACAACGGGAGGATGAACAGCCACCCGTAGACCACGAGGCCGCCCCAGAACAACTTGAAGCCGAGACGCTCATGGATCAGATCGTAGGTATAGAGCTGGACGCGCTCAAAAACAAAGTAGTCCAGTATGTAGAATGTGAAGAACGCCGCATACAGGAAAACGCCTGGATTGGAGTTCTCGCCAAAGAGTTCGTAGTGGTACGCGGCCCCGGACAAGGCGTTCAGCGCCAACATCGTCCCGCCTACGACATAGAAATACATCTTTACATCGAAGCGGTCGTTGAAGAACGACAGCTCCTGGACCCGCCCATCCCACAGCGCGAGGAGCGGGTTCTTTATCTTGCCTTGCGGCTGGCTGAAGACCGCTATGATTGCAAAGATGGTGGTGAAGACAGTTCCACCGGCCACAGCATAGATCGAAGACCGATAGAACCAGTCACGCGGCATCCCGGTGAGCTCGAGAGCCCACACGATCGCCGCAATTGCAAACACCAGAATGCCGTTTAGCCGATAGTTACGGGGTTTGCCGGTCTCCGGATTGATGACGTAGCCGGGAACCCACTTTCCAGGCAGCACGAGCTGCGCCAGGAAAAACACGGTGAAGATCACCAGCGGGGTGAATAAACCCGCAATCGCTTCCGTCCGGGAAAGCTCGAAAAGGTGGCCGATACCAAGCCATTCAATCATGATCGAATGCCCCTTCCTCATGAGTGCTTCCACAATGCGGCCAATATGGCGTATCGCCGAAGCGGATGTTTTCAAGGTGCTCTATGCAGGCTTCTTGGTCTGGGAACTGCTTGAAAATCTTGATTAAATTCATATCTAACCTCCTAGCATGGTATTATTGTACAAGAGGTTAAATCAAAAGCTAAGCCTGGAACTTATAATTACGTAATTTTTTTGCTTGATAAAGGGTAGGAAGTTCCCAGTACCTGTGCAACCCCGGATTCCCGGGGTTGCATCCCCTGAAATATCCCGGTATCGTCTCTTTCGTTGCGATATGAAAGTTCCATCTTGATTATCGCGCTATAGTTAGATAGATTACTGCCACTGGAAAATGGTCATTCAAAACAATCAACTTGAGTTGCAGGCCGATCAGATCGAAGGGGTCTTGGTAATAAGCGTAGCTGGTCGAATTGATGGGATGAACGCGCAGGAATTCCACAAAAACCTGGACAAGGAAATTGTCGGCTCTGACAATCCCGTAGTTCTGGATCTTGAAAAGCTTTCTTACATCAGTAGTGCGGGATTGCGTTCAATTCTGCTTATTGCAAAAACACTCAGAGGTAGAAATACGAGATTCATGCTGTGTTCCTTGCCTGGTCCCATAAAAGAAATCTTCGAGATCGCAGGTTTTGACAAAATCATTGATGTGCTCAATTCTCGTTCTGATGCTATAGCTACAGTAACGGGTTAAGACGCGTTACGAAGAAGCAGTTGCTGAATCCTCGCCTTCTGCCGCTTCTTCTGAAGTATCAATTATTTGATGAGCTGCAGGGTCAAGCGGCAAGACAACAATCATATCTGTATATTCGCCTTCCTTCGTGTCTACGTGAAACTCGCCACCGTGCTGTCGTATGATGTCAGCGGACAGCGATAATCCCAGACCTGTCCCTTGATCCGTGGGCTTCGTTGTATAGAACGGATTGAAGATACTCTCCAATGCAGATTCGGGAATGCCGGTTCCATTGTCACGAACATGTACCTCAATACGGTCATCAATTAGCCGCGTACTCAACTTAAGCGTCGGTTGATAATCCTTCTTCGACACATCGTCAGCTTCCAGCATTTTTCGTTTTTCGTTCGTTGCATAGCCGGCATTAGTTACTAGATTTAGGAAAACCCGGCCAAGGTCTTGCGGTTGTACCGTGATCTCGCCTATATCCGGCGCGTAGTCTTCCTGAATTTCTAGCTGGAATTCAGTGTCGATGGCGCGAGCACTATGGAACGCAAGCAACGCGTGCTCGTTAAGCAATACGTTGAGGTCAGTTGGTTGCCATTCCCCCCCACCACGACCCATCTTGAGCATGTCTGTTACAATTCGGTTTGCACGTATTCCGTGCTCGTGAATGCGCTTCAGATTCCCTGTCAAATCCTCAGCCAGTTCCTCGACTAACTCCGGATCGTATTCCTCTTTCGTGTCTTCGCCAGCCTCATTTTTGGCTACCTCCTCCACCAGTTCTTCCAACAACTCTCGTGAAACCTCTGAAAAGTTCATGATAAAGTTCATTGGATTTTTGATTTCGTGCGCGACCCCTGCTGTCAATTCACCAAGCGCAGCAAGTTTCTCTCGCATCACGATCTGGTCCTGCATCCGTTCCAATTCTTCATTAATATGTGCTAGTTCCTCATTCTTTTCTTGCAGTTGGTTAGCAAGCGTTTCTACAAGATTAAGGCGCTGTACTTCCAGTGCGTTATTTCGGAACACCTCAAGCGCTTTGGCTAATTGCGCGATTTCGTCATTACCCTTGATGTCGACGGCTAGTTCCAGGTTGCCATCAGCCATTTGTCGCATTTGATTCGATATTCGCTCCAAACGCCGAATCAGGCGACGTTGTACAAGTAGCCACCCGAACAAGATTGCACCACTTATACTAACAATATTGACAACCAGTAGTAGCTTCGCGCTGGTAGCAGTTGCTGCAGCTGCTTTGCTCGCCATCTCTCCTGCAGCCAAGCTTGAATCATTTACAACACTTTCTACTCGCGCTACGATGTCAATCCCTAAAATCTGATTCTCGCGGAGCAGAGCGGATAATTTGCCATCAACTGCAAGTTCCCGACCGCGCAGGTCGAATCCGTTGTCTTCCCTTCTGCCGAATGAGATCAGGTTTTCAAAAATCCGAGACAGTCGATCGTGAGGGTAGTCTCCGTCCTGTTCGTGTTTCTTAAGCGCATCAAGCGATCGGCTGATACTACCGGCTGTGGCTTCAAACCGTTCTCGCAATGGTTCCAGCAGAGCCGCATCGGTCACTATAAGTGCGGTTGCAAGCAACTGCGCAGCAACTGCAGCCGCTTCGCGGAGTTCAAACAAGCGACGATAGATCAGGAATTCCGGTTCGGAAAAATGAACCGAGCGAGGTGATTGTACTTCATCGAGAGACCGATAGCCGGTCATCATATAGAACATCTGATCGTCGATTTCGTTAATTATAATCGGCGTTATTTCACTCTGGATACCCTGAAGCTCGTCTCTAAGATTGAGACTGCTCTGACGAAGGTCAAAGCCTTCCCTGACAAGCAATTTGATTCGCTCAATGTTCTGGATTATGGCGATCCCGTCAGATTGAATCTGCCGCGCTTGTTCGCCTTCTCCTTGATTTTCCATCATGACTGAGAGTTGTGTTTTAAATATATCCGTCTGCTGGTCGATCGTCGCAGCTACGGTCTCGAACTGCTCAGGCGTACTCACAGTGAGTCGAGGAGCAGCGGCGACAAGCATGGCTGTCTGCTGGGCAATTGCAAACGCCGATGTCATCTCGGGTATATTCTTTTCATTAACGGTTTGCTGGATTCTACCAATGTAGTTAAGAAAGAAAAGAGCAAGCAAACTGATAATGATGATGAGTACGACGCCACCTCCGAAACCTATATAGAGTTGCGTAGAAATTCGATTCCAAAGCTTTGAAAGCATTCCGCTCATCTCAATGTCTTTCGCATACGCAAAACGTCGGTCAGTATCGTCGAGGAGGTTAAAGACGTTAGTGGCGTATATTGACCATCAGGACCAATAATCGTCAAGAACACGCTGTCTGAACCTTGATTATCATTCTTGCTATATCGCAAGGTGAAGCCATCCAAATTAATGTTGTTGCCAGTCCGCAGCACCGTATCAATACAGTTGCGGTCAACCTGCTTGCCACAATGATCTACGACATAGATAGCCAAACGCCCTGCTAAATATCCTTCAAACGATATAAATCCGGGTTTCGCCACCGGATCGTACGCCTTCAATGCAGCACGATAGGAAGCAGAAGCAGGCACCGTATTCCCGGGTGGAAAGGGAACCACCTGCGTAACTAGAACTCCGGACCCTTGATCACCTAGTTCGTTTGCCAAGGCATTACTGCCTACGAAAGAAAGCGTCATAAAAATGGAATTCATACCGAGGTGGCGTGCCCACTTAATGAATGTCGCAGTTGGCTTGTAGGGACCAATAATAATCACAGCTTCCGGTTTGGTGGCACGCAAATCAAGAAGCGCCGTCTTTACCGCGACAGTATTGCGGGGGAATATCCCCGTTCCGGTAGCAGAAAGTTCGCGACGCTCAAGAGCAAGAAGGATCCCTTGCAAACCAGCACGACCGAATGAATCATCCTGATAGAGAATGGCGATGCGATTAATTCCGAGATCAATCGTCAATCGTTCTATCATCTCCTCGGTTTCTTGATAATACGAAGCCCGAAGATTGATGACTGTCCGGCGTGCACTGGCACGCAGGTATTCTGCACCGGTCATAGGCGCTATGTAAGGTACATCGTGTGCCTCCGCGACAGGCACCGCAGATTGGGAGGTAGGAGTACCAACTGCACCGATGAGTGCGAAAATACCCTCACCAATCAGTTGCTGCGTATTTACAATTGCCGCTTCCGGTTCGTATGCGTCATCCAATGATAGCAGTTCCAGACGACGTCCGTTAACGCCACCCCGGTCATTAACCTCTTTAAACGCAGAAAGAATGCCAGCTTGCATGCCTTTACCAAGCTCGCTAGCCGGACCACTCAAGGCAGCGGACTGCCCAAATACAATACGATCGCTGTACACGCCCGGCACGGCGTATATTTCTTCTTTGGCTTCACCTGATGCTGTGTTTGCCAGTATTGCAACTACTGAAGCGGCAAGCACTTTTTTGAGAGATAGTCTGCCCAACACTCGCATTTTTGCTAGATTTTCTTGATCATAGTCAGATGATTACGAGCACTGTTGCGTTGATAGCGTAACTCCGTCATCAGTTGCTTCGCCAGCCTTATTCCTGCTCCACCAATACCGCGGTCTTCAAGCGAACTTTCGACATCAAGCTCCGGCGCGTCTTGTAGCGGATTAAAGGGGCATCCATCATCCAGTATCTCAACAGTTATGGTTTCACCTTCTACCGAAAATATAATTTCGACTTCATGTTCCTGATCATCATTATGCGCATAGCTGACCACGTTAGTGAAGATCTCCTCTAAGGAGAGCTGTGTCTGAAACAATGCTTCAGAGGAAAAATTTTGCTGTTCACAAAATTCCTCCAGCGCCACACTAATCGTTTGGATTTCTTCCATCCGATTGGGAACGATCAACGTACGTGAAACTCGCATCCTACCGCCTTTGCCCATTAGGTTATTTGCAGAACAAGACAGGTTATATCGTCAGATTGTGAATTTTCACCAGCAAACTCTCTGACCGTCTTGAATATCTCATTCGTAACTTCCTTGGCGTCCTTGAAAGTGCCGCCTTGGAAAATTTCGCAAAACCTGTCCATTTCGAATAATTCCTTATTTTCTCTTTCCGCTTCCACTACTCCGTCAGTGTAAAACACGATCATGGAACCCGGCTCAAGGGTGACTGTATTTTCCTGATATTCGAGATCCTGCATTACGCCCAGAGCAACTCCACCCGTTAACTCCAACAGTTCAGTTGTCAGATCCGGTTTGATGATGAGTGGCGGATTATGTCCGCCGTTTGCGTACACGAATTCTTTCGTTTCAGAATCGTAAATGCCATATAACAGGGTTACGAATGTCATGGCATCGTTGTCATCCGACAACATTGTATTTACCTGTTCCAGCACAGTGGCCGGAGAAACGGAAGTTGCCGCGCAAGCCTTCAGCAGTGTACGGCTGGCCATCATGAACATTGCCGCAGGCACTCCTTTGTCCGACACATCAGCTATTACAACGCCAACCCGGCCATCCTTAAATTCATAAACATCGAAAAAGTCGCCGCCTACGGAACGAGCTGGAACCATGCTTGCGTACAGATCAAATGCTTTAGAAGTCGGAAAGGATTTTGGAAGAATGTTCTGCTGCATCTTCCGTGCCACATTAAGCTCGTTCTGGAGAGCTACAAGTTTGTCGCGCGCACTCAGTGCTTTACGCCAGAGAGTAAGGTTTTCAATCGTACGTTCGATTGTAATCTTCAGGTCCGTGAAGTCTATCGGCTTGGTAACGAAGTCGAATGCCCCACGATTCATAGCAGTCCGTATGTTTTTCATGTCGCCGTATGCGGAGACCATTACGGCGCGAACATCAGGGTTTATTTCCGGTATCTGTGCCAACAATGTCAATCCGTCCATAACTGGCATGTTGATATCAGACAGTACAATATCAAACCCGCTGTCTTTGCGTAGACGTTCGAGGGCTTCCGCACCGTTGTGTGCAAATTCAAATTCGTAACGACCGTGGCGAACTTCACGCCGCATTTTCTGCAGCATGAGCTGTTCTAAATCTATTTCATCATCAACAACCAGAATTCGGACTTTGCTGTCGTCCATTTAGAAACTACCTTAGTTATTAAGTCAGGAATTACATACCCGGTTGCACATATATACCCGATTACACAAAGTATGTATATGAAACCGCACAAAAACGCCCCTGATCACGATTCCGAAACCGGATAATTCTATGAAGGCGTTTTCCATTGCTGAGAAGTAACGATGAACAAGCGCACGCAGACAAACTGCATCCCGGTGGGGTTATCAGACCGTTGACCATCGTTTCTTTCGTTTTCCTGGAACTTCCCCGAGGCCCTTGGAAATCATTCTCTTTCCACCCCGGCGATCTGGAACTCACGGAAGCCTTCGCAATCGAATTCTTCCAGTTCAAAATCTTTATATTTCCTGCCCACAGTGGCCTATCTCCTGTTGTTTGTTTGGTGAATTTGAATCAGCCGGATACGCCGCTTTTTTTCAAAACCTCCGTACACCAGGTTTGAATATAACTCATGTGGTTGGTACACTATATGGTCTGTCCGAACTGGTGTGGTGTGCGAACGTTCGGTTTTCTGGCAAACACCAAATACTCTGGAACCGTTTAATGAACAGTCAGAATAAACACCATCCAGTTAATGCGGTCTGCCTGTTTTTTTCTTGCTGTCTGGCTTTTATGTACGCCCTGCCCCTGATCGGTGTTGTCCACGCACAAACCATCGACGAGGCAAGGGCGGCCTACGCACAGGGGCGATTCGCCGAGGCGGTCCGGATCGGTAAAAGCCTCGGGACTTCACAGGGGTTCGCGTTGTCCGCAAAGTCGCTGTCAGTTTACGCCCACTACATCGCCAAAGAAGGCAAAAAGAAAAAGTTGCTTGAGCACGCCATAAGGCTGGCGAGAAAAGCGATTCTCTCCGACCCCGATAATGCGGATGCCCATCTGCAACTGGCGCGTGCTATCGGACGGTACGCGCAGACTACCGGCAAGTTCAAAGCAGCGGGCCAGGCGGAAAAAATACGCGAATCCACAGAAAACGCGCTTCGGATTAATCCCAAATTGGCATCAGCACATCTCAGCCTGGGGCGGTGGCATTCGGAATTGGTTGGCGCAATGGGTTCGTTCACGGCCCGCATCGTTTACGGTGCGCGGAAAAAGGATGCCATTACCTCCTTCGAAAAGGCTCTTGTTCTGGCTCCCCATGCGAAAGATGTGCCCCTGGAATATGCACTCGGCTTGCTGGCGCTGGATAATGTCCAATACCGGGAGAAGGCGCGGGACCTGCTGATGCTCGCCATCAGGTTGCCGGCGAAAGACGCTTACGAACGGATACTACACACCAAAGCGGTCAATAGTCTCAATAGTCTCAATGCATCCGACGATGACTGACGACTTGCCGCACCTCCCGGAACCGAGATGCCAGGGCTGTTTTACGCCTTTCTGAAGCGCCAGCCGTACATCATACGTCCGTAAAAGTTAAACCACTTCCTCGCTTCGGAATCCTGAAACGGATAGTCCGCTCCGATTTGTCTCGCCGTAACGAGGCCGGAAACGAAACATGTCTCTTGACTGTTGATCAGAGTATGGGCACCACAGTGCCAGGTTCTTCTCCTGCCCTGAACGAAACGAAACAGATTAATCAGAAAGGCTATGTGAAACACATCGTGTACGATATGCTGAAACCACCATTTCTTTACGATTTTTCCTTCGTTGATACGACTGATTGGGTTGTAGGTCACCAGGCATGGCTTGTCCGATTCCTTTGCCCAGGGTTGCTGGTTGTGCATGATGTAGGTGATTTCATAGTTATCGGGTCTCACACCGTACTGTTCAATGTGGTTGCTCCGGGTCTCGAGGGGTTTGACAGCGTTGTCCGGGAGGACCGAGGCATCCGAATGGACAACCGTATGGTTGTGCAATTCGCTCTCGTAACGAACCGAAGAAAGAAGAAAGCTCTCCAGGAAGGTCGGATTGTCCAGAATCATCAATGTCTGGTTCGCGTTGCATGCAAGAACCACATCGTCAAATGTCTCCGTGGTTCCGTTCTCATCTTCAATGACCACACCGGATGCACGCCGATACACCTTCCTCACGGGCCTGTTAAGGTATATCCTGTCCCGGAATCCAGCAGACATTTCCTCGTATATACGCCGCGTACCCATATCCCATGTTTGCATTGGTGTTGCGGTTTCTATATCAAAGAACTCCAGATACCGGGCAAACAGGGACGCGGGCATGTCGAACACATTTGTTGCCATCAGGAAATTAACGAACATCGGCTTGAGAACCTTGTACCTGAAGTCTCCGGAGAACCTGCCCAAGTTGAGAACCATACCCATGCTAATGTAGTTAAATGGATTGAGAGCATTGAGCAATCGGGATCCGGAGTGGTTAAGTTGCCCGAACCATTTGAGACGCCCCAGGAGTTTCTGGAACTTGGCAATTTCCGGTTGGAGCTGCCTCCTGATGTCTGAGTCGAAATCGTGTGCATAGATTTCGCCACGGTACTTTACGCTGTAGTTGAATTTGGTGTCTAACAGATCAATATCGTGTTGCTGCAGGAACAGCAGAATATGGTGGTATGCCGATGGAATGCATGCGGTAACGGAAATATCGAACGGAATCGAGGTCCCATCTTTTTGAGGCATATCAGCTGTTACGGCATTGCCACCAAGCTGAGGCTGGGCTTCAAAAATTCGGAACTCGAACAGATCAGGGTGTTTGTGCAGGGCCCAAGCCACCCCTAACCCGGATACTCCACCACCGATAATTGCAACCTTTCTCATTTTTCCAGTGTCCCCCGTTTCGTTCATAGCCGACACCATAGCCTCTTAATGTACTTGCCCATTATAGAACCCGATCAACCGGATGTAACGCAAGGGTGAACAGAAATTAGGAGGAAGCCCGATGAGCACGGATGCGCCAACGTATTCAGGGATCATCGGGCATTAGATGGGCAGTTCGCGTTTCTGTTCGGCGATATGGAATTTAAGCTTCTTGTTTGGTTTCATTGATGGAAACGAGGTGATCCCAAGCTCATAGCCTTCGGGGTATATGCGAAGAGTAAAGTAATGCGCTATGATCAGCAGGTTGACAGCCATATGCAGGGTCATCCATCGGGCGCCAAGGCACGTGTGCGGGCCCAGTCCGTATGGGGCGTATCCGGGGTTTTTATGCTCATTGCGAGGCGGGAGGTAACGGTCGATATCAAATGAGAAGGGATCAGGGAAAAAATCTTCCATGTAGTGCGGGGCGGTTTGTGCAATGTTTATCCTGGACCCCCGCGGTATTTCGTAGCCCTCGACCGTGAACGTATTCACAACGTCACGCATGGACATCGGAACAATCGGATACATCCGAAGGCATTCATTGATGAAGCGATCGGTGATTTCCATATTGGCAGGAGTGAAGTCTTTGCCGACTGGATCACCATTTGAAAACAGTGAATCGGCTTCACTTCGAATTTTGTCGTAAAGCGCAGGTTGTGATGCCATGGCATAAAGGGCGAAACTAAAGCCGTCACCCAGGTACATGCTGGCAAGCACCACTGCCGATAGAGCGAAACTCAGATTCGACTCGGGCATCAACATAGGGTCGTTCCCGTGGAGGCTTAGCAGATCATCCACAAAGTTTCGCGGACAACCAGCCCGTTGGGCTGCTGTATGGACACTTTGTACCCGTTCTATCAACGTGTCTATTGCCTTGGCCCTGCGTTTCATTCCCGGTGTTTTCAGCATGAATTTTGGCAGGATGTTTAAGAGATGGGTGCTGAGTGCCCGCTCCTTGTAGGCAATTATATCATCCATGATATCCTGTGAATCAATATTCATGGATATATGTGACATCTGAGCGTTAATCATTTTTCGGCACAGGTCCCTTGCAGAATAGCTTTCGCCCACTTTCCAATTTGCCATGTATTCGCGTGCCTTGCCGTAGACCATATCCAGCTGCCCTTCCAGTCTCCCGCGGGAATAGGCTGGAGTCATGGTTTTGCGATACCGGAAATGGTCCGCGCCATCCAGGGAAGGTAATATGCCTATCGCTCCATACACCTTCTCAAAGTCGCCAAAGTAGCTCTTGGATGTCAGGTACTTCCGTCCGTGCCGACGTACCCATCGGTTTACTTCTGCCCCGGAAAGAAAGATATTCGGCTTTGAGAAAGGAGGAGCGATCTCAAAGACTGGGCCATACTGCTTTGTCAAATCTGCAAAAAGTGCTGGAAGGTTCCCAGTACGAGCATGTGAATTGAGCAGTATCCGATGAAGTGGAACGCGCGGGATTTTTTTGCTCAGATGAGAGCTTGCAAGCAGCGGATTATTGATGTTCTCTTCGACCGCATCCGCTATTGAACGACCGATGAGATCCATCTTACAGATAAGCTTGATCCGTTCTTCCGCCTTTTTGTCGAGCTTAAATATGAAACGAAAGATATCGCATGTTTCGATCAGGCAAATGATGATAATATCTCGCGGATATGGAATGTCGTCTGAAAAGATGTCTTTGCCGATTCTGGTTCTAATGAACTGACCTATAGTTCCATCATCGGAGTCGCCGTTTGCAGTTCCGTATAGTTTGTCAGGTGCAACTGTCCAAAAATCACCCTCGTGATGTTCCAGAATTTCCAGATTAACCAGGTTCTCCAAGGTTAAATCAATGATTGTTTCCGCATGGTTGATAAGCTTTTCAATCCAGTATTGGGCGTTGTGCCGAACTGGCTCATCGACGATTTCCTTGAGAATTAGGTCCAAGCTGGAGGTGCCCGTTTCTGTTGGGTCCAGAACGTGAAGTGACTCCACGTCTGTGTCAATACGCAAAAGGAGGGAAAGTTCTGCTAGTGCCGCGCCGATGATAACGCAGTTCATTTTCTGAGCGGGTATTTGATAAAAATAGCCGCTCTCCTCGTTGAGGAGCATCAATATGAACTCGTCGAGCAAACTCAGTGGCTGACTCTCAATAGAATCATTCATCTGCGAAATTGATGTTTCAAAAAAACATCCTCAATATTTCAGACGTCTTCGCATGATTAAAACGACTTTTCTTCACGCCCTACTTGCTCAGATTCTACTCTCCTGCTTACACTATTGTCAAGCAAGAGTTAAGTTATTTCAGGGTGATACGGAACAGTTGGTCCTAGCCGACTTCCCACTTCTCAATGAATTTAAGCAAAGAATTGTCTGCTTTCACGGGGAGCAAAGATGTTGCTGGGACTAGATAGCCCTCAAAGTGTTATTCTGCAGGTTCGAGGGAGGAATACACAGGTCTGGAAAACTTGTAAACTTAAGTCTATAAACTTTGGAAGTTCCATATCGCAACCGAGATATAGTCAAATCTGGGGTATGGGGGGCATGACCAACCGGCGACTTAATTGTGTGACTTCACCTAGATTCCATTTTTGAATTTTACTCCGGTTATTACTTTTCCAAAGAAGTCAAATCCGTTTAGTCTTCTCAAGTTGCTTTCCGCATAGATTCTCAGCTTGAATATCATGTGCAGTATACCCTGAGAACTCAAACACCTTTGCTTTTCCCGGTTCTGCGCCTTATCGTTCCGAAGGCAGACTCAATCGGATTCGTTGTCCTTATGCTTCTCCAATGTTTGGCAGGGAAGTCATAGAATGCCACCAGTTCATTACTTCTTTCTCAAGACACTGTGTTGCTTTAGGATACTTGTCCTCATACAATTGTTATGAACAGATCAAATGCCCTTTCAGCTTCTTCCCTAGACTCGGTCTGCCAGATGTCATGCAACTGCCTCTTGGCCTTGGGCTGCGAAGACTTGGGCAGTTTGAGCATATTTGCCGACTTGCACACGTAGGAGATACAAATGCAGGGAGAAAAGTGATCACTGCGTCAAGATATTCAGAGATCGTGGCACATTAGATGGGCAGTTCGCGTCTCTGTTCGGTGATATGGAATTTAAGCTTCTTGTTTGGTTTCATTGATGGAAACGGACTGATCCGAAGTTCATAGTCTTCGGGGTATACGCGAAGAGTAAAGTAATGCGCTATGATCAGCAGGTTGACAGCCAAATGCAGGGTCATCCATCGGGCGCCAAGGCACGTGTGCGGCCCCAGTCCGTATGGGGCGTATCCGGGGTTTTTATGCTCATTGCGAGGCGGGAGGTAGCGGTCGATATCAAATGAGAAGGGATCAGGGAAGGAATCTTCCATATAGTGCGGGGCGGTTTGTGCAATGTTTACTCTGGACCCCTGCGGTATTTCGTAGCCCTCGACCGTGAACGTATTCACGACGTCACGCACAGACATCGGACCAATCGGGTACATCCGAAAGCATTCATTGATGAAGCGATCGGTGATTTCCATATTGGCAGAAGTGAAGTCTTTGCCGACTGGATCACCATTTGAAAACAGTGAATCGGCTTCACTTCGAATTTTGTCGTAAAGCTCAGGTTGTGATGCCATGGCATAAACGACGAAGCTAAATGTATCACCCATATACTTGGCGGCAAGCACCGATGCTGATAGAGCGAACCTCAGATTCGATTCGGGTAATAATATAGGGTCGTTCGCACGAAGGCTTAGCAGATCATCCACCAGATTTCGTGGACAACCGGTCCGTTGGGCTGATGTATGGACACTTTGTATCCGCTCGATCAAAGTGTCTATTGCCTTGGCCTTGCGTTTTATTCCCGGTGTTTTCAGCATGAATTTTGGCAGGATGTTTAAGAGATGGGTGTTGATAGCCCGCTCCTTGAAGGCAATTATATCATCCATGATATCCTGCGAATCAACACTGAGGGATAGAGGTGACATCTGAGCGTTAATCATTCGTACGCACAGGTTATTTCCAGGATAGCTTTCGCCCACTTTCCAATTTGCCATGTATTCGCGTGCCTTGCTGTAGACCATATCCAGCTGCCCTTCCAGTCTCCCGCGGGAATAGGCTGGAGTCATGGTTTTGCGATACCGGAAATGGTCCGCGCCATCCAGGGAAGGTAATATGCCTACCGCCCCATACACTTTCTCAAAGTCGCCAAGGTAACTCTTGGATGTCAGGTACTTCCGTCCGTGTCGACGTACCCATCGGTTTACTTCTGCCCCGGAAAGAAAGATATTCGGCTTTGAAAAAGGAGGAGTGATCTCAAAGACTGGGCCATACTGCTTTGTCACTTCTGCAAAAAGTGCTGAGAGGTTCCCAGTACGAGCATGTGGGTTGAGCAGTAGCCGATAAAGCGGAACACGCGGGATTTTTTTGCTAAGAAGAGAACTTGCAAACAGCGGATTATTGATGTTCTCTTCGACCGCATCCGCCATTGAACGACCGATGAGGTCCATCCTGCAGATAAGCTTGATCCGTTCTTCCGCCTTTTTGTCGAGCTTAAATATGAAAGGGAGGATATCGCATGTTTCGATCAGGCAAATGATGATAATATCCCGCGGATATGGAATGTCGTCTGAAAAGATGTCTTTGCCGATTCTGGTTCTAATGAACTGACCTATAGTTCCATCATCGGAGTCGCCGTCTGCAGTCCCGTATAGTTTGTCAGGTGCAACTGTCCAGAAATCACCCTCGTGATGTTCCAGAATTCCCAGATCAAGCAGGTTCTCCAAAGTTAAATCAGTGATTGGTTCCGCATGGTGGATTAGCTTTTCAATCCAGTATTGGGCGTTGTGCCGAGCTGGCTCATCGACGATTTCCTTGAGAATTAGGTCCAAGCTGGGGTTGCCCGTTTCTGTTGGATCCAGAACGTGAAGTGATTCCACGTCTGTGTCGATGCGCAAAAGCAGGGAAAGTTCCGCGAGTGCCGCGCCGATGATAGCGCAGTTCATTTTGTGGGCGGGTATTTGGTAAAAGTAGCCGCTCTCCTCGTTGAGGAGCATCAACATGAACTCGTCAAGCAAGCTCAGTGGCTGACTCTCAATAGAATCATTCATCTGCTGTCGCCTCCTTCAATCTGAATCTAGACACAGTTCGGATTCCAGAGCATCCGCGTAACCTAATCAGTTGAGAACGATTGCAAGAAATTGTAAGGCCGACAATCATAGTCCATACCATTCGTACCTAAAAATTCTATATCCCAACCGAGATATAGTCAAACTTGGTGTATATTAAAACGTATTTGCGTTGTAAGAATTTTCAGAATTCCGGTTTCCGTAATGAGAGCGGGGTCTGAGCAGCATAAGCCCGTATTACGGCAATCCAAGGGGTGGATTTTTCTATTCAGACCGAATACGGGGCTAATTGCCCCGGAGTCACCAACCAGCGGACATGGCAATCCCCTTCAGGGCTGTTGCCGCTTAAATTGTTTTGCTTGAATTATGTGTGTGGAACCCTTATCCCGCCTTGGCATAACCCTCCGAGACAAGTGACCCCAGCGCTCCTGTGCCTGTACGTGCGTTTCCATGATGGAGAACCTCACGGGGCGAGAGTTAAAAATGCGACGATCTCTCTCAAGCGGAATGCGGACCACCCTGCCGTAGCCATTGGTCACACAGCTGGCATCACCGTGACACTTCTTCCACCCCTTGCAACGCAGGTTGTACGCAGCCGCCGGGCAGCGGAGCTTCAAAGTGCCCCGCTTGTTCTCACTGCCCTAAAAACCATCTTGCGTTCTGTCCCGCTTACAGGACAGCGACACCAAACCTTCGTCTCTCCGTGTAAAAGATGTTCTTGTGTACGCTGCCCAAAGGTCTCATCACCCCACCCCCTGCCCTTGCCCTACATGAGTATGGGATTAACCCCGCAGAGGGCAAGCGGTGTTGAGTTCGGTTAAATAAATTTAAGAGCACTATTTATCTAACCGGATTTATGAAGAAATGCCGCCTCTCTTTTTAATTTGCGAAAGATTTAAAGCGTTATCTCGCCGCCACCGGGTATAGTTGTTGCGTCCGTTCTTACGCATCTGTTCAAGAGCGTTGATAATGTCTGCGTCGGGCAGGGTGTCCAGAATGAGTCGAAGACGGCTAAGATCGGAGAGCTTATCGACTTTGTCCCAGGAAAAAGGGAAGTTAGTTTGTGTCGCCATGGGTTTGTTCCTCCTTCGGGGAATAGAATTCGGTTGCTAACTCAAGTTCTAACCCGTGTCGACATTAAAATCAAATAATATTAGTAAGTTGCTTCTCACTTCGCTAAGTTTTTCAACAGAGATTCCCCGCAATTGGGATGTGGGTGAAATTTACGGGTTCTGAAGCGAATCAACCGGTTTCTAGGGGTTTTTGTGGAATTAAAGGGTAAAATTCTTTCGCCTCGTCCGCAAGTTTCTCAGACTCATCGAGCCTGAGTACATCGAGGCCGGTGACCGTAAGATCCTGTGCAGTGGTCTATGGGGTGTCGCTCGTCACTTCAACTACCTAGGCGAAGGCTTTCCTTGCTCTTTCAATTGCCCTAGCATTTGGCTACTTCACCAATCCCCAGTCGTGGACATACTTTGTCTTCATCGTGACGCTGTTCACCTTCCGTCAACTCTTTGACGACGCGTACTGTGCAGAGAAATACGGCGCCGAAAAGTGGGCGGAGTATCAGGCACGGGAGAAATACCGGATTATTCCTGATGTTTATTGACAGGGTTCCCTTCGGAGTCCATTCAGGGTGATTACGGTCGCTGCCGGCCCCCGTATCGTGCTTGAGTTGTACCGATTACTTTACGGGTCAACCCGGTTTGCGTGCCTTGTGGTAGTACATGGGCGTAACAATTCCCAGACGCCCTGCGGCCACGAGGCTGTCGGCCACGATATTGACAATTTTCCGTGCCTCGGACGACCCCTTGGGTACGGCGCGTACGCCTTCCAGAACGTGCAGAGCCACCGAGGCGATTTTGCGGCCAAGAGCCGTTCTCGAGAAACTCCTCAGATTCAGGCTGCCGCTTTCCAGCGGTTGATACCACGGCGTCTGAGGGTCGGCGTCCAAGGCGCGGTCACGCGCCTCGACAAGTTCGAAACCGACTGCCCGCAGGCTGTCGGTTACCTCCGTGAATGAAGCGATTTCCGGAAGAGCCGAAACGTATTCGTTTACTTCCTTGAGTTCCCGGTGCTCGGGGTTTCCGCCGTCGTAAAGCGGGGTCATGCACACGTCGTAGCCGGCGAAGACCGCGCCGGGCCGCAATACGCGGAATATCTCGGCATAGGCGGCGGCTTTATCCGGCGCATGACACATGGCCTCGATATGGTAAGCCGCGTCAAAGCTTCCATCTTCCGCCGGTATATTCAGGAAATCGCCGTGCAGGACGCTGCAGAGATGATCCAGGCCGGCCTTGCTGTTATACGCAGAGCACTTCCCGAGCTGATATTCGTTGATGTTGAGGCCCACGATCGAAGCGCCGAACTTTCTTGCGAGAGCGCGTTGGGGTCCGCCTACGCCGCACCCGACATCCAGCACCTTCATGCCTGGCCTCAACCCGATAGCTTCGCCCAGAAAATACTCATGGTTGGCAATGGATTCCTCGAAAGACACCCCCGGCTCCATCAGTGCGAAGTGAATCGACTGTCCCCATCCATGCTCGCAAAAGTCGGTAATGAGGTTGTAAAACGCCGTTACCGTGCTGGCGTACTCTTCCTTGCTCCGCCCCTGGCTTCTGCGGTACTTCGACAGCCTCTCCACCGTGTCCTCCGGCCGAACTGCCTTCAAAATCGGGTTATGGAAGCCATCTGCCACTTGTGTTTCCCTATGTAGAATCTTCTATATGAAAGATTCCTTATCACCTTTTAATTTTTCTTCTGAATTTTCAGAAGTCATCTTATCCAATCTCCGTCAGTGGGTCAAAAACATTCTTTGGATCACCAAACCCGCTTTTTTCAAAACCTCCGTACACCAGATTTGAATATAATTCTGGTTCAAGGCCCGGAACGCGAGAATTTAGGTTAATATACTCTGAAATAAAATATGGCTTACGCATTAGCATCATGTTATCTGAAAAGATCCAGCGCCGGACTATCAAAAGTTCGTTCACCGCACTCTCTGAGGGTGGCAAGAGCACTCCGGCCTCACCCCTCCCAGCGATTCTGGCGGCGGTGCTGGGAGTGCTTGTTTCAGTGCTCCCGACCGTAGCATACCCGGCCGGGTTCGCAGACTGGATTGATATCTCCGGGCGCCTCTCGACGGAGGCTTGGCTGTATCCCCAAAGCGCTGCGTATCCCGACCAGCGCTCGTATGCGGGTGGCCTTGCGCTTGAGACAACGTTCTATGTTGAGAACGAGGAAGGCACAAGCATAACACTGACACCCTCTTTGCGTTACGATGCCGGGGACCCGGACCGCACATACGCTGATTTCCGTGAGGCCTATCTACTGATGTACGGTGATGTCGGCGACGACGAATGGGAATTGCGTCTGGGCATCGATCAGGTCTTTTGGGGCGTCGTGGAGTTGCGTTCCCTGGTGGATATCATCAATCAGACCGATGTTGTGGAACACCCGAACGAAAAGATAAAGATGGGGCAGCCAATGGCCCATTTCACCTGGTCGGGTGACTGGGGAGCGCTGGAATTGTTCGCGATGACATGGCACCGTGCGCGCACCTATCAGGGCCGGCATGGTCGCCAGCGGTATGAGTTCGTTGTGGACCAAAATATGATTTCATACGAATCCGCCGCGAAAAAGTGGCATATTGATTTTGCCAGCCGGTACAGTGGCTTTTTCGGACCGCTCGATATTGGTCTCAGCCTGTTCAACGGTACGAACCGAGAGCCCACCCTTTTGCCGAGATTTGTCGACTCCGAATTGGTCCTGGTTCCATATTACGAGAAGATTCGCCAATTCGGTGTGGATGCCCAGCTTACCAAGGGCTCCCTGCTGCTCAAACTGGAAGCCATCTACCGCGCTGGCGCGAAGAACAGCAGGTTCATTCAGCACCTCAATAATTTAGAGGAAGAGAACTACACGGCCTTTATCTTGGGTAGCGAATATACATTCTATTCCATAGGGGGCTCGAACTCTGATCTGGTCCTGTTTGCCGAATGGGCTTACGACGGACGGGGCCGGTGGGCAACCAATGCATTCGAGAACGACCTGTTCCTTGCCGCGCGTCTCGGATTGAACGATGCGCAGAGCACCGAATTTGTCGTCAGCGTTTTGGGTTCCGTTGACAGCAGCAGTCGCGTCGTCGCAGGCGAGTTCAAGCGCCGCCTTTCGTCGGACAGCTGGTTCCTGCATATTGAGACCTCAGCTTTTCTGGATATCGACGAAGAGGACTTCATATACTACGTCCGGCGTGACAGCTTCATAAGGGTCAATTTGGCCTACAATTTCTGAATCGGTCCAAGACCCGAAAGCAACTGGATCAATGAGTTTTTGGTACTTGCTTTGTCAGAGCTGACGAAACGTGAAACAGGGGACAATCGAGGCGGTATCCGCATACGGTATTGGGTTTTTTCATGAGAGTGGCAGAAAATGTGTTTGCATAGACGGAGCGCTTGGATTCTGGGCCGCGCTTGAAAAAACGGTATACGCAGCAGCCGCAGGCTTGCATCTGAGACCTGAAGGAACCTTGAGTTGATATGGCTTATGAAGGCTATGCGGCCTTTTTACAGGAGCATTGCCGATTTCGGCAAGGACCATGTGCGGCAGTTGCGGGAGGTTAACCGGGATTTTGTTCTGCTGTGCAGGGAGTTGTTCCTGTTCGGCGGGGAAAATGTGGCGGTTTAGGTTCTTTCTTCAAGGCGGATGCAAGCAGGGGAAGCATACAGACGGAATTTTACGTGGACGGGGAACTTGAGAGGATAGAGAAGAAGTATAGAGGAGTATCACAAGCCCTTGAGGAGGCGGATGCCGCTGATGAGAAGGCGGGAAAGCAGGATACGAGCGATGACAAAGTGTTGTCGGTACAGCGCATTATTGCGTTCTCACCTTGGTAGCGAAGAAGCTGCCGACAAACACACCTCGACTCCCATCCGGGTGAGTCCATTGCGAGTGAATCGTTCCTGCAACGAGACGAGGGTCCCCATCCGCAGTAGAATGACTTGAGAACTGACCGTCCAGGATCCCTTGGTTGTCGCCAACTTCAAAGGAAACTTCAAGCCCTGAGTCGCCTATGGTGGTCACCAAGTTCATACTCTGAAATGTGCCGCCCTTCTGGATTCGGACCGGGGCGAAGGTCATCGAGGCGAGGCTTACGTCTGTATAAAGCGTGCTTCTGCGTCCGCCGGAATCTACTGTAACTCCGGTAGTCTCGAAGTTCTCGACACATCCGATACATCCTTCCATGGTCCCTTTCGCGAAATCAGCCTTGAACGCGATTGCGCCGGAGAACTCTCCGGTCTCTTTAAGTCCTTCTACAAGTCGGGGGTCAAGCAGCGCCCATAGGGGCCCATAATAATACGTATACATTCCTGCTATTCGACCTCTGTAAATAGTTTGGCCTTCTGTCGGCAGTTGAGCGGGATTTGAAAGCTCGGGGCCGTCGACAAACACTCCAATCTCTCCGTCTGTAATTGATCCCGCGTTAAGGTCTCCTTCCAGACACATCCAGTAACCACTTACCAGATACTCTTGCAACAAGAGTATCTCATTGTGCCAACTCACCGCGACATTGGCGGCCAATGTGCGGGACGGTGAATAACTGAACAGCGACCAGTCGCGCAAGCGATGGCGGCGAAGCGGTGACGGAGGTAACGGCCGCTTGAGAAGCGTGTCCGTCACTGATTGGGTAGTCGAATCAAACTCCGGGCAGACCTCGCTGTCAACCGTAAATCTGATATTGGAATCTAAGGGGTTAGAGGTCGAGGATGAAGAGAAGAAGGTAACAACCTCGCCATCGGTTGTAGCCCGCAACGCAACCGCTTCCACAGTCTCAAAAGGTACGATCCGGGCATCATTGAGCGTAGGGAGTTGCGTGTCGGTCTGAACAGAATCACTTCCGCCACCTTCCCCCCCACAAGCGGCAATCGTGAAAGCGGTTGCAAGAATGCATATGACGCGTGCAATCATTTTTGTCTCCCAAGTAACACCAACCGGTTTGTTTGAAATTATTTATCAGCGTGGTTTCAAGTATCAAATGCGACTTCTATATTCAACAAGGAGTTTTGACGATTGTCAAGGTATTATAAAGTGATTTCAGGACTTTACCGAACAGTTAGTCCTAACAAGGCATGGGAATTCTTCGCAAAAAACCGTTGAAGTCAGGGACAGAAGAAAACCTGATTGGGCGTCTTGAATCCAGTACCTTTTATCAAAGCTTGAATCGAGCGAAAAAACAAAAAAAGTCTCAACGGTAAAGGAGCTTCTCAAACGCAACAGAGTGAATTGGAGAAGCACAGGGACAATGAATTCGATTAAGTCTGCTTTCAGGACTCGGGACCGGGAAAAGCAAAGAGTGCTTGAGTTCTCAGGGTGTGCTACGCATGATATTTAAGCTGGGAATGTGCACGGGAAATAACTGGAGAAAACTAAGCGGATCTAACTTTCTTGGAAAAGTAATAACCGGAATGAAACTCAAAAATGGAATCGAGGTGAAATCAGGAAATCAGTCTGTCGCTTGGTCATGCCCCCATACACCAGATTTGACTATATCTCCGGTTTTGTTTATATCCATTAACAGGAGGAGCCAGTGATTCAGTTCTCAATCCCACGCACAATACTTGCGGTGCTTTGGAGCTTTGTTGCAATTTGTTTCTGGCCAGTTGAGTCGTATTCCGATCTCCTGGGCGGTACCGCTGAGGAAGCGGGTCTCAGGATTGCGACCGAAGCTCGTGAGCGCCAGAAGGGTTTCGGCAATTTCACCGCAAACCTGACTATGACGCTACGTAACAAGCAGGGGAAAGAAAACCAGCGCTCACTCCGCCTCAAAGTCATCGAAAGCCAGGGGGACGGCGATCGAACCCTGTTTGTGTTTGACCGCCCACAGGACGTCAAAGGAACCGCCTTTCTCGTCCACGCCCACAAGGATGCGCCAGACCAACAGTGGCTCTATCTTCCCGCCCTGAAGCGGGTGAAAGGCATCAGCGCCTCGAAACAATCCGGCTCTTTCATGGGCAGCGAATTCTCCTACGAGGACATGGGAGCGGTTGAGGTCGAGAAATTTACTCACCGGTTCCTTCGCGAAGAGTCCTGCGGTGATCTCAAGTGCCTCGTTCTGGAGCGTATCCCGAAAAGCCAGGATTCCGGGTACTCCCGCCAACTGGTTTGGCTCGACCGGGAGGAACTTCGAACAATTCAGACCCAATACTTCGACCGCAGGGATGAGCACCTCAAGACGATGGTCGTGGAGGACTATGCAAAATACCTTGATCGATTTTGGCGGAGCAGCAAGATAACGATGACAAACCTGCTTACGGGCAAGGGTACCGTGCTGCTATGGTCGGACTACGAGTTCGGGACCGACCTGGACACCAACGACTTTACCCGAACAGCGCTAAAGCGGATACGGTAGAGAGGACATTCGGCATTCGTGCGAGTACGGATACCTTAAGGCCAAGGGGAAAATCACGCATATTCAGACTTTCTGGCATCATGCAATTTCGGAGAATCTTTTTATGCCGGTTTTTTCGAGCAAGTGGAAATGCTACACACTGGCGGTCAGTTATATCCCGGCAGGATGATGGCAGTGTCGAATGATATACGGTCAGCCTATGATCAGGTCAAGTATCGGGAACTCGCGAACAATGCAGTCGTCGTTTAATTCTCAGCCATCGCAGACCCCCGGAATGCTTACGAGTGGTGAACATGAACAGTTTGAACCGGTTCTGAAACAGATTTCTGCCTTGAATTTCCAAAAGATTTTCCATTTTGAGTATATTGACACCGGTTCCAGACGAGTCATGGGGCGTATCCTTGTGCAGGAAAATCCAAAGCGCAACTTTCGATCTTCATGGTTGAGAGGTGATGTGAGGGGCGATGAGGTACTGGAAAGTGCAAGAAGACTGCCAAAATGGCAGGAATCTGGTCATCCAGAGTCCCGCGGCTTGGCCCCAAGGGGCCTTCAACGAATAGGTCTGCCAAAATGGCAGGAATCTAAACGACACCGTGATAACTGAAACAGCCTTCCACGGTGCGCTGGTGTGGGCGGTGTTTGCGGTGGCGATCCTCACCTTCGCAAGCCTGCTGCACCTCAAGGCGCCTTACGGCCGCCACTATTCGGGGCGCGGCTGGGGCCCGGAGATGTCGAATCGGGCAGGATGGATCGTGATGGAGCTGCCGGCGACGGTCCTCTTCGCGGGCATCTACCTCATGGGAAGGGCCGCCAGCGATCCGGTTGCGCTCATCCTCCTGGGAATCTGGCAGTGTCACTACCTGAACCGGACCTTCGTCTATCCGCTTCGCACGCGCACCGCGGGCAAGAAGATGCCGATCGTGGTCGTGGGGAGCGGATTCGCCTTCAACGTGGTCAACGCGTACGTCAACGCGCGCTTCATCTCGCACTTCGGTGAGTATGGGCTAACGTGGCTTGCGGATCCACGATTCCTGGCGGGGCTGGCCGTCTTCGCGACCGGTTTCGCCCTCAACCTCCACTCCGACAACATCCTGCTGCGGCTGCGCAAGCCCGGTGGGCCGAGCTATTCCATCCCCAGGGGCGGGTTTTTCCGCTACGTCTCATGCCCCAACTATCTCGGGGAGCTGCTGGAATGGGCCGGGTGGGCCCTGGCGACATGGTCGCTCGGCGGGCTGGCGTTCTTCAGCTACACCGCGGCCAATCTTGTTCCGAGGGCGCTCGCCCACCACCGGTGGTACAGGGAACGTTTCGAGGACTATCCGACCGGACGGAAAGCGGTGATTCCGGGAGTGCTGTGAGGCCCAGGGTCGTGACCGCGGCTGCGTGCCTCACACCGACGTGGAACCCGCCCGAGCCTTTGCGCCCATACGGCGCATTGGCGGAGACCAAGGCTGGTATTTTGCCACCTGGATCTGGTATCTGCGCGGCGTGGTTGATCTACTGGTATGGTCTTTACCCAGTTCACTGGATTATTTTCAGGTGGATGCTCAAGGGAATTGCAAGGCGTGCAGTTTCTTAGGGTTTGCCCAGAATTGACCTGGTCTGTTCTTTTAAACCCGGAATCTTTTTAAGTCTGGTTCGAGTGCAAAACAATGAAATGAATCAGACGCTTTTGCCTTTTAGACGGAACTTCATAGGTATTTCGAGCTGATTTCCCGGCGCAACTTACTGTAAACAAACAATTTTTCTTGCCGAATGCGGGTTTGAACCTGTCTTTTTTGTTCCCATGTTTTTGGGAAGCCTTAATTTCTTTATTTATCCTTGACATAACTATATATTGATATTATCATGTTCCCATGTCTTTACATGTAGATATAATCCCCAACCGCAAGAGCAGACCTACCATACTCCTGCGCGAGGCGAGGCGCGAAGGAAAAAGAATCAGAAAGAAAACGCTGTGCAACCTCACCCACGTGCCCTCGATAATCGTTGACGGCATACGGGCCATGCTAAAAGGCGGGGTGGTGTATAAAGACTTCAAGGAGGCTTTTCCCATAAAGCGCAATCTGCCCCACGGACATGTCGTCGCCGCACTCGGCGTCTCCAGGAACCTGGGGCTGGATCGCATTCTGCACAGAGAAAACAGCCGCGCGCGGGATCTGGCCCTGGGGGCAATTGTCTTGCGGGTGCTGAAACCCAATTCAAAGCTGGCGGCTTCCCGGGGCTTGTCCCCCGAGAGCGCGAGCACGAGTCTCGGGGCCGTCATGGGTCTGGGGTCGGTTACGGGCAACGAGATGCTCTCCATGCTTGACTGGCTGTTGGAGCGCCAGAGGTGGATTGAGCGAAGCCTGGCCAACCGTCACCTCAAGGGAGGCACGCTTGTGCTCTACGACGTGACTTCCAGCTATTTCGAGGGACACAGATGCCCGCTGGCTTTCTTCGGTCACAACAGGGACAAAAAGAAGGGGAAGAAGCAGATCGTGTACGGACTGCTTTGCTCCGCCGACGGCTGTCCGGTGGCCGTGGAGGTGTTTTGCGGCAACACCGGGGACCCGGCGACGGTGGGAGCTCAGGTTGAGAAGATCCAGCGGCGCTTCGGGGTTGAGAACGTAGCGTTGGTCGGAGACCGCGGGATGATCACCACCGCGCGCATCAGGGAGGATATCGAATCTTGCGGTCTTGAGTGGATATCGGCACTCAAGTCAACCGACATCCGCAAGCTGCTGAAAAAGCCGAAGGACGGCGAAGCGCCGCTCAGCCCCGAAGCTTTGGTTCCCGATGGGGTCGGGGAGATCCTGAATCCCCAGTTTCCGGGCGAGCGCCTGATAGTCTGTCTTAACCCTCGTCTGAGGGAGCAGAGGGCGCGCAGGCGCGAAGAGCTTCTGGTTTCCACGGAGCGGATTCTTGAGGACATCAAAAAAGCGGTCCGCCGCAAAGGTTCTTCGCTGCGAGGCAAAGACAATATCAATAGGCGCGTGGGACGCGAAGCGAACCGCAACAAGGTGGAGAAGCACTTTGAGATCACCGTTACGGACGATGATATCTCATGGTCTCGTGACCGGGAGAAAATAGAGGCGGAGGCCCGCCTTGACGGCATCTACATCATACGAACCAGTCTTGGCGGTTCGGCTCTTGGAGCGGCGGGGGTGGTATCGGCGTACAAGAGTCTCTCTGGGGTGGAGCGGGCGTTTCGTTCGATCAAAACCACGTCTCTGCGGATACGGCCCTTCTACGTGTACAGCGAACCTCACGTGCGCGGACATGTTCTGCTCTGCATGCTCGCCTATTACGTTCAGTGGCACCTTCGCGGGCTGCTGGCGCCGCTATTGTTTGAGGATTGTGACCGCGAGGGGGCGGAGAAGAAGCGGAGGACGCCGGTAGAAAAAGCCATGGTATCTGACAACGCCAAGGCGAAAAGCGACACGAAAAAGACTCCTGAGGGGTTCTGCGTGCATAGCTTCGAGACGCTTATGGAGGACCTGGCCACCTTCTGCCTCAATGAAGTGGCACTGCCTGGGGATTCTGAGCACCGTTTCGTCGTTGTGCCCGAACCGACGCCCCTGCAGAAAAAAGCGTTTGAATTGCTAGGCATAGACCTCGGCAAATTTGTTCCCAGTAAACTGACAGGTTGATTTTACTGATCTCCCCGCTACTATTGAGTAATCCGTGGATTTGCTAAATGAAGTTCCGTTTAGAGAGGGGTGAATTAGAATTTCTGCATACCCAAATCTTAAGAAGGGAATTTTAAATCATGCTTGCTTCGACTCTTACGCAAGAGCAGCGTCTAATTAAGAATCTTGCCTCGGAATTTGCCGAAAAAGAAATCAGGCCGGTTGCCTCTGAAATCGACAGCAACTGCGCTTTTCCTTCGGAAATCGTGGAAAAACTGTTCGATCTGGGCTTTATGGGGCATTTCGTTCCGGAGCGTTACGGCGGAAGCGGCCTTGATTGCCTGTCATACGCAATCGCGCTTGAGGAGATATCCAGGGCCTGCGCCTCAACGGGGGCGATAGTTATGGCCCATAATTCCCTTGCGTGCGTTCCGATCATTGATTTCGGCACCGAGGAGCAGAAAGAAAGATATCTGCCGCAGATGAGCCGGGGCTCTATAGGATGCTTTGCTCTCAGCGAGCCCGAGTCGGGTTCTGATGCTGCAAGCCTTAAGACAAGTGCCGTGAGAAAAGACGGGGCTTATATCCTTAACGGAACCAAAAGCTGGATCACAAACGGCCGCGAGGCGAAAGTCGCCGTGGTTTTCGCAAGAACCGACAGGTCAAAAAGAAGCGGGGGGATCACGGCGTTTATAATCGATCTTGACGCCCCGGGGATCTCTCTTGGGAAATCGGAGAGCAAGCTTGGAATAAGGGGCACGAGCACAGTGCAGCTTGTTTTTGAGAACTGCGAGGTTCCGGCGGACCAGGTCCTCGGTAAAGAGGGCGAGGGTTTTAAGGTCGCCATGAAAACGCTTGATGCGGGAAGAATAGGGGTTGCTGCCCAAGCCGTGGGGATAGCCCAGGCGGCCCTTGAATCCTCGACGCAGTATTCCCGGGAGAGAGAAGCTTTCGGCGAGAAGATCTCCGGTTTTCAGGCGATACAGTTCATACTTGCCGACATGGCGACCAGGATCGAGGCCGCAAGGCTGCTTACCCACAAGGCGGCCTTGATGAAAGACCGCGGAGAGAAATACACGAAGCACTCCTCCATGGCCAAGCTCTACGCTTCGGAGACCGCCATGTGGGCGGCGACCAAGGGCATTCAGGTGCACGGGGGAAACGGGTATACGACCGATTATCCGGTGGAACGGTATTTCCGCGACGCCAAGATAACGGAGATATATGAGGGAACCTCGGAGATACAGAGGATTGTCATTGCCAGGCAGGTTCTTTCCGAGTTTGTGTAGGGTGGTATAATTTCCAGTCTGTAATTACTTATAAGCCGGGGGAAAAGCATGTCTGAGTCAAACATGAAAACTGTGGGTATCGTAGGGGCGGGCACTATGGGTTCGGGTATCGCCGAGCTTGTCGCCTCTGCGGAAAAAAACGTCGTTCTTCTGGATATTGAAAAAGGTCTTGTGGAAGAGGCGATAGGAAGAATAGAGAAAAACTTCAAGAGACTTGCGCGCAGAGGCAAAATCGAGGAGGAGCAGGCCTCCCTGATTATCTCAAGAATCCAGGCAACTGAAGACTACGCCGACTTTCGCGACGCGGATATCGTGATTGAAGCCGCAAGTGAGGATATGGACCTTAAAAAGGCGGTTTTCTCTAAAATCGAGGAAAACACCGAGCAAAGCGCTATTATCGCCACCAACACCTCGACCCTCTCGGTTACCGAGCTTGCCATGAGCACCTCAAGGCCCGAGAAAGTCTTGGGAATCCATTTCTTTAATCCTGCGCCGATAATGAAGCTGGTCGAGGTGATCAATACCGCGAAAACATCCCCTGAGACCCTCGAGCAGGCAATGGAATTCGCGCGCAGCCTCGACAAGCATCCGGTTATGGCGAAAGACAGGTCGGGATTCGTTGTAAACAGGATTCTGCTGCCGATGATAAACGAGGCAATTTTTGTACTTGACGAAGGCATCGCCGCAGCCGCGGAGATTGATAACGCTATGAAGCTCGGAGCGAATCATCCCATAGGACCGCTTGCGCTCGCGGACCTTATAGGGCTTGACGTCACCCTGAGCGTACTCAGTGTTCTCTACGCTGAGCACGGGGACCCGAAGTTCAGGCCTGCTCCGCTGCTCAAAGAAATGGTAAGGGCGGGGAATCTGGGCAGAAAAACGGGAAAAGGTTTTTTTGAATATGGAAGAAGGTAAAGGAGATATAAATGTACGAGGATCTTTTATTTGAAAAGTCTGATAACGGCGTAGGTGTATTGACGATTAACAAGCAGAGGTCTATGAATGTCCTAAGCTCTGACACGATACGGCAGCTCCATGAGTTTGTAACCGAGCAGCTGCCCGCCGAGAACGTAAAAGTGGTGGTTGTCACCGGAGCCGGAAAGAAAGCTTTTGTCGCCGGGGCCGACGTAAAGCAGATGAGTCAGATGACGACGGATGGATTCAAGGATTACTGCGTACTCGGCAGAGGAGCCTTTGACTATCTTGAGCGGGCGCCTTTTGCGGTTATAGCTGCGATAAACGGATACGCCTTGGGGGGAGGGCTTGAACTCGCGCTTTCATGCGATATAAGAATTGCTTCCGAAAACGCCCGCGTGGGTTTTCCTGAAACCAAGCTCGGCCTTTTTCCCTGCTGGGGAGGAACCCAGAGATCGACCAGGCTTATAGGGCCCGGAAAAACCAAGAAATTGATTTTTACCGGAGAGATGGTTACCGCCGCCGAAGCGCTTTCACTTGGGCTTGTGGACAAGGTGGTTGAGCAGGAAGAACTTATGGATGAGGCTTTGAAGATAGCCTCTCAGATAGCCAGCAACAGTCCGCTTGCCGTCGGTTACGCAAAAAAGGCGATAAACCAGGGATCCGAGATGGGGCTCTCCGATGCGCTTGCGTATGAAATGGAAACGGGATTTGAGTGTTTTGATTCCTATGACAGGGTCGAGGGAATGAGCGCGTTTGTCGAGAAGAGAACGGCTGAGTTTAAAGGAGAATAATTATGGAAAAAGTCGTGCTTTCAGAGCCGCTTAGAACCGCGATAGGGACATTCGGGGGAACGCTTAAGGATGTCTCCGCGGTCGATCTCGGAACGACGGTCGTCAAGGAGATTATAAACAGAACGTCCGTACCGCCCGAACAGATAGATGACTGCGTAATGGGCAACATACTCGGGGCGGGGCTGGGGCAGAATCCCGCGAGACAGGTATCGATTAATTCGGGGTTAAGAGTCGAAACCCCCGCAATTACCATTAACAGGGTATGCGGTTCTGGCCTCCAATCCGTCGTAAGTGCCGCCCAGGCCATAAAGTCGGGTGACTGCGAATGTGTTGTGGCGGGAGGGATGGAGAATATGAGCGCGGCTCCATTTTACCTCCGAAAGGCCAGGTGGGGATACAAGATGTCAACGCCTTCAGATGAACTTGTAGACGGAATGCTGTGTGACGCGCTCTGGGATGCGTTTAACGACTACCACATGGGCGTTACGGCAGAGAATCTCGCGGAGAGATATGAAATATCAAAGGAGCGGCAGGACGAGTTCGCTTACTCAAGCCAGATGAAAGCCAAGGCTGCGATTGAGAACGGGAAATTCACCTCCCAGATCGTTCCGGTGACCGTTCCCCAGGGCAGAAGGACCCCCGTTGAATTTGACACCGACGAGCACCCGAGGTCTGACGCGACCCTTGAGCGGATCTCTGGGTTAAGGCCGGTTTTCAAGAAAGACGGTACCGTAACGGCGGCTAACTCCTCGGGCATTAACGATGGCGCCGCTGCTTTGATCGTCACGTCTGAGAGCAAAGCGGAAAAACTGGGCTTAAACCCTCTTGCGTCAATTAAATCCTACGCAATTTCCGGCGTGGATCCCTCGATCATGGGAATCGGTCCGGTTCCCGCAATACGCACGGCTCTCGACAGAGCCGGGCTCGCAATTGACGATATCGATCTGGTTGAACTCAACGAGGCCTTTGCGGCCCAGTCCCTGGCCGTGCTCAGCGATTTTCCCATTGCGCAGGAGAAGTTAAACGTAAACGGCGGAGCTATAGCTCTCGGGCATCCCGTGGGGGCCACGGGGGCGGTACTGCTTGTGAAGCTTCTTCATGAATTTGAGAATGTTCGCCCCGGCGGATACGGGATGGTCTCTTTGTGCATGGGAGGCGGTATGGGTATAGCAATGATTGTTGAAAAAATGTAGACTCAGAAGTATGTTTCTGCACCGTAACCGGTGACTGTTTGAGGGTAGCGGATTGCTTTAATCAAGAGCTTGATATGAGTGAAAAGACCAAAATAGAAGTCATGGATGGCGGGCCGCTGATTGTAAGCAACCTGCAGTTGCTTGAAGGTGGGAGCGGTGAAGAGATTGCGGTGAAAAAGAAGATCGCTCTTTGCCGCTGCGGAGCTTCGGGGAACAAGCCGTTTTGCGACGGCTCGCACAGGGGAGCAGGTTTTAAAAGCAGTTTTTCCCACGCCGAGTCCTCTGCCCCTGCCAAGGAGGGGGACGCGGTTATAAGGTCGTTTGAGGCTGGTCCCTATGAGGTTTGCGGAAATATTGAGCTTTGCGTTGAGGATGATTCGGGGCTCTCGGGGGATGATCCTTACTATCTTTGCCGCTGCGGGGCTTCTGAGAACAAGCCGTTTTGTGACGGCTCGCACAAACGCATCGGTTTCACTGGAAAATAACTTAAAAACCCGGAGAAGATAAAAAATGGTTAAGACTCCTTCAACGATGATTCCCCTGGGGAGCGAGGCTCCTGATTTCCGTTTGCCGGATGTCGTAAGCGGAAGCGAGCTATCGCTAGGCGATCTTAAGTCGGACGCGGCTACGGTGCTTATGTTCATATGCAATCACTGTCCTTACGTAAAGCATCTGCAGGATGGACTGGTAGAAGTTGCCGATGAATACATTCCCAAAGGAGTTTCCTTTATAGCTATAAATTCAAACGACGTTGAGAACTACCCTGACGATTCTCCCGAGAAAATGAAGGAAGTTGCAGAGGACAAGGGATATTCGTTTCCTTACCTGTTTGATGAGACGCAGGAAGTCGCCAGGGCCTATGACGCCGCCTGCACCCCTGACTTTTTCGTTTATGACCGGGACCTGAGATGTGTTTACAGGGGACAGTTTGACGACTCAAGACCCGGAAACGGAAAACCGGTTACCGGAAAAGATATGCGAAGAGCACTCGACTCCATTGTAGAAGGAGAAACGATTGACTGGGAGCAGATTCCGAGCCTCGGTTGCAACATAAAATGGAAATAGTGGGTTTTTCCCCGCTGCGGGGAAACGCCCGGAATTCCATCCTCTTGTTCGGTGGATGTCATCACGCGTAATCATGAAACCGAAGTCTGATAGCAACGGACACTCAGAGCCCGAAGATTTCATAAGGGCCAGGATAAGGAGTGATCTTGAATCCGGCATCGAAAAGCCCATTACCCGGTTTCCTCCTGAGCCCAACGGATATCTGCATATAGGCCATGCGAAGTCCATATGCCTTAATTTCGGTATCGCCGAAGAGTTCGGCGGAGAGTGCAACCTCCGCTTTGACGATACCAACCCTTCAAAAGAAGACATCAGGTATGAAGAGGCCATCAAGGGGGATGTCAGGTGGCTTGGGTTTGAATGGGAAGACAGAATTTATTACGCCTCAGACTATTTCGAGCAGCTCTATGAATACGCACTGCGGCTCATAGGCGAGGGAAAAGCCTACGTTGATGACCTGAGCGCTGAGGAAATAAGAGAGCACCGGGGCACGCTCTCGGAACCCGGGAGGGAGAGTCCCTCAAGGCAAAGACCGGTTGAGGAGAACCTGAGACTCTTCGAGGCGATGAGAAAAGGGGATTTTGACGAGGGACAGTACGTGCTGCGGGCGAAAATAGACATGGCTTCTGGCAACATGAACATGCGCGACCCGGTCATGTACCGGATAATGAAAAAGTCTCATCCCCGCACCAAGGATTCCTGGTCTATCTATCCGATGTATGACTGGGCGCATGGACAGAGTGATTCCATTGAGGGTATCACCCATTCGCTCTGTACTCTTGAGTTTGAGGATCACCGGCCTCTTTATGACTGGTTTATCGCCCAGCTCGGCATATACCACTCCCGGCAGATAGAGTTCGCGAGGCTTAACCTCAGCTACACGGTTCTTAGCAAAAGAAATCTCATGAGACTGGTTTCCGAGGGATTCGTAAGCGGTTGGGATGATCCCAGGATGCCTACAATTTCGGGGTTGCGCAGAAGGGGGTACACTCCGGAGTCGATAAAGGATTTCTGCCGAAAGATAGGCATCACGAAACAGGACAGCGTTATAGACATGGAGCTTCTTGAACACAGCGTCAGGGAAGATCTTAACAAGAGGGCGCGGAGGGTGATGGCGGTGCTTGACCCCCTGAAAGTCGTGATAGTCAACTACCCGGAAGGAACCCATGAGGAACTCGACGCGGTGAACAATCCGGAAGATCCATCCATGGGAAAAAGGAAAGTGCCTTTCTCAAAAGAGCTTTTCATTGAAAGGGATGATTTCATGGAGGACCCGCCGAAGAAGTTCTACAGGCTCTCCCCAGGTTCTGAAGTACGGCTCCGCTACGCCTACATAGTAAGGTGCGTGGGCTTTGAGCGTGATCTGGAGACCGGAGAGATAGCCGAGGTTCACTGTGAATACGATCCCGACACAAGAGGCGGAACCGCTCCTGACGGAAGGAAGGTGAGAGGCACTATACACTGGGTCTGCGCGAAAAGTGCCTCAAAAGTTACCGTCAGGCTCTATGACAGACTTTTTACCGTTCCCAACCCGATGGCTGACAAGCAAAAGGATTTTACCGAGTTTCTAAATCCGGATTCCCTGCAGATCCTTGAGAACTGCGCGGCCGAACCGGCTCTTGGGAACTGCGCCGGGGAGATCAACTACCAGTTTGAAAGGAAAGGGTATTTCATACTTGATTCCGTGGATTCCGCGCCCGGGGCGCCCGTTTTTAACAGAACTGCTTCCCTGAGGGATTCATGGAAACGTCAGTTGGGCGGCAGAGTGGCTTAATTTGCGCCTCCGCGCGAATGGAGAAATATTATGGGCTGGGAAATTGAAAGAACAGGCGACGTCGCGGTCGTGCGCATGAACTCAAACCCTATGAACGTTATTAACGAGGGTTTCTTCAGCGATCTTGAAGAGGCTTTCGCGACGCTTGAAAGCGCTCATTCGGAGAGTCCCGTGGTGCTTACCTCATCGCAGAGGGCTTTTTCTGCGGGTCTTGACCTTAAATACCATCTTTCGCTTTTCACTAATGGAGACGAGGAGGAGATCTGGCAGTGGTACAAGCGCTTTCGCGGTGCTTTGCTTCGGATTTTCACTTATGAAAGACCGGTTGTGGCTGCGGTAAACGGTCACGCCATAGCGGGTGGGCTTATACTCGCGCTTTGCTGTGATTACAGGGTATGCGTTGATTCAGGGGCAAGGTTCGGTCTTAACGAAATCACCATAGGCTTTCCCCTTCCCGCGGCCATAGCGCAGATCGCGCTTTACGTGCTGGGAACGGCAATTGCACAGCAAGTTATGACAACAGGCTTTCTTTACGAACCGCAGGATGCCGTCGCGCTCGGCTTTTTCGATGAGAGATGCGAAGCGGACAAGCTTCTTTCCCACTGCGTTGATTTCGCGGGACAATACGGTCCGTCGCTTATTCCCGGGTACGCTTTTTCTAAAAGGGCCCTTCGCCGCGAGGTCGTGGCGAACATGGAGGGAGCTTGCGCCGAACTTGACCGGGAGCTTCCGGGAGTTCTGCGCAGCCGAGGGGTCTTGGAGAGCCTCGGGGCGCTGCTTGAAACTCTCGGGAAAAAGAAATAATGATAATTTTACGGGAAGGACTTTGAAAAAAATCACCGTAAGAAAAGCCACCAGTGAAGATGCGGAGGCGATGGCTTTGATACTCAAAGAGATCGGCTGGTCTGAGAGAAGGAATTCCCTTTCGCTTGAGGAGGTGTCGTCTCCGATTCGGGACCTGATACTCGGAGTCGGCGGAGATCCTGAAGGGCACACCATGTACGTGGCCTGTGATCCCGGTGGCAGGGTCCTCGGGTTTACTACCGTTCACTGGGTACCGTTCGTGATGCTCGGAAGCTATGAAGGCTATGTTTCGGACCTGTTCGTCAGCCCCTCGGCAAGCGGTAGGGGGGCGGGAAGCCGCCTTATCGAGGCAGTTATGGAAGAAGGCAAAACAAGGGATGTCTACCGTCTGATGGTGACCAACGGCAAGGACAAACCGTCGTATCTGCGGGGCTTTTACAGAAAAAAAGGTTGGACGGAACGACCGAAAGTCGCTAACTTTACCTACTACTACAAGGAGCCTTGATCCCGATCATGCCAGAAAAATCCGAAGAGGCAATACTGCTTACATATTCTTCTGACCGTCCGGGTCTTCTCCGCGCAATAATCGACTTCGTATCCAAGCATGGCGGTAACATACATGAAATGCAACACTGTGTGGACAGGGACGACATGGTCACCTTTGTCCGTGTAAAGTGGGGAATGGAGAAATTTTCCATTCCCAAAGAGGAATCCTCCAGACGTTTCCAAGAGGAAGTAGCTTCAGAATTCGACACGAAATTCGACATATTTTTCACCGGGAAAGCGCTACGCATGGCGGTTTTCGTCTCCAAGCTCCCCCATTGTCTCTCCGATATCATATACAGGTTAAGAGTCAAGGAGTGGAATGTGGAAGTTCCCGTCATTGTAAGCAATCATCCTGACCTCAAGCCTATTGCTGACCGGTACGGCATAAAATTCGAAGTGTTCAGGGATGTAGAGAAGAACAAAGAGGAAGTGGAAGCCAGACAGCTTGAACTTCTCGCGGACCACAAAGTGGATTTCATAGTGCTTGCCAGGTACATGCAGATACTTACCGGGAATTTTGTCTCACACTACAAAAACAGGATAATCAACATTCACCATTCTTTCCTTCCCGCCTTTCCTGGAGCGCGTCCCTATCACAATGCCTACAAAAGAGGGGTCAAGATCGTCGGAGCCACTTCTCATTACGTAACCGAGGAAATTGATTCCGGGCCCATAATAGAGCAGGATGTGATAAAGGTTAATTATGATGATTCGGTTAAAGACCTCGTCAGAAAAGGCCAGGATCTTGAAAAACGAGTTCTCTCAAACGCTATCTGGTCCCATATCAACCGGGAGATTCTGATTTACGAAAACAGGACAATAACGTTCAATAAATGACTCACGAAGCTTTTTGGAACTTTGGAGTTTTAAATCTCCCTTGATCACACAGCAATTCCCACTATACGGACGGAAGCTGTAAAAAACCAGGAAACGGGTCTCAACTAAAATGCCGGAAAAACAGGAAGAAGCGATTTTGCTCGTGCACTCCCCCGACCGTCCCGGTCTGGTCCGTGCGGTCACCGACTTTATATTCAAATACGGAGGGAATATACACGCGCTGCAGCATTGCGTTGACACGACCGACATGGTGACCTTTATCCGTGCCAAGTGGGGGATGGACGGTTTTACCCTCTCCCGCGAGGAGACGGAGGAAATTTTCCGTGAGAAAGTAGCGGAAAAATTCGACATGAAATTCGAGGTCTTCTTTACTGGAGACGTGCCGCACATGGCGGTTTTCGTCTCCAAGCTTCCCCACTGCCTCTCAGACATAATTTACAGGCTCCGCGCCAGGGAATGGAACGTGGAGATGCCCCTCGTGATAAGCAATCATCCGGACCTCAGGGATGTGGCAGCTCTTCATGGAGCGGATTTTTACGTGTTCGAAAACGTTCGGGACAACAAGGAAGAAGTGGAGGCCCGGCAGCTAAAGCTTCTCCGCGACTACAATGTGGATTTCATAGTGCTCGCAAGGTATATGCAGATTCTTACCGGGAATTTCGTATCGCATTACCCCAACAGGATAATCAATATTCACCATTCGTTTCTTCCGGCCTTTCCAGGGGCCCGCCCCTATCACTCCGCTTACGAAAGAGGGGTCAAGGTCGTCGGAGCCACTTCTCATTACGTAACCGAGGAACTTGATTCCGGGCCCATAATAGAGCAGGATGTGATAAAGGTTAATTATGATGATTCGGTTAAAGACCTCGTCAGAAAAGGCCAGGATCTTGAAAAACAAATTCTCTCAAACGCTATCTGGTCCCATATCAGCCGGGAGGTTCTGATTTACAAAAACAGGACAATCGTATTCAATAAATAAGCGAGGGGTCTTCGGGGTCTCCCCGCGGGTGGGTGAAAAATGAAATTTAAGGGAACAAGCGATTACATAGCCACAAATGACTTGTCGGTAGCCGTTAACGCTGCCATTACGCTTGAGCGTCCGCTTCTTGTGAAGGGCGAACCGGGCACGGGAAAGACCATGCTCGCGTTTGAGGTCGCAAAGGCGCTTGGAAAGCAGCTTATAACATGGCACATAAAGTCCACCACCACTGCGCAGCAGGGTCTTTACGAATACGACGCAGTCGCCAGGCTTCGCGACTCGCAGCTCGGAGACGAGAGAGTAAACGATATCTCAAACTACATAAAGAAAGGAAAGCTCTGGGAGGCTTTTGAGAGCCCCGAGCAGATGGTGCTCCTGATTGACGAAATAGACAAGGCGGACATAGAGTTTCCAAACGACCTCCTGCTTGAACTCGACAAGATGGAGTTTTACTGCTACGAGCTCAAAAAAACCGTAAGGGCGGTTAAAAGAGTCATAGTGATAATCACTTCGAATAACGAGAAGGAACTTCCGGACGCCTTTTTGAGAAGATGCTTTTTTCACTACATAGCTTTTCCCGACCGCAAGACTCTTGAGGAAATAGTAAAGGTGCATTACCCGGATCTCGGGCGAAAGCTTATGGATAACGCGCTTACCCTCTTCTATTCCGTCAGGGAAATCGACGGTTTCAAGAAAAAACCCTCAACAAGCGAACTTATAGACTGGATAAAGCTCCTTGCGGCTGACCGCGTGGCCGCTGGGGAACTCCCGGAAATAGATCTTGAAGAGAACCTCCCGCCTTACTCGGGCGCGCTTATCAAAAACGAGGCTGACTACGAGATGCTCGAGATGATGAGGCGAAGATTCAGAAGGTGACGGTCGGGGGATACGCTCATGTTTCTTGATTTTTTCCTGCTGCTTAAAGACGACGGATTTCCCGTTACCCTCAAAGAATATCTTACCTTTCTTGAAGCCCTTGACCGCGACGTAATCGGTTATGACACGACCGATTTTTACTATCTCAGTCGTTGCATAATGGTAAAAGATGAACGGCACATGGACAGATTCGACAGGCTTTTTTCCGCTTATTTCAAGGGGGCTCAGCTTGCCGATACAGAGCAGTTCATGAAAATTCCGCTTGAGTGGCTGCGTAAGAATTTCGAGAACACCCTTTCCGAAGAGGATAAGGAAATGATCCGTTCCATGGGCGGGCTTGAAGAACTGATGGAGAGGCTCAGGGAGATCTTCGAGAAACAGAAAAAACGCCACCAGGGCGGAAACAGATGGATAGGCACCGGCGGCACTTCGCCTTACGGAGCTTACGGTTACAATCCCGCCGGGGTTCGCATAGGACAGGACGGCGGCAGGCAGAGACGGGCCGTTAAGGTATGGGACAAAAGGGAATTTCGCGATCTTGACGATTCGGTGGAATTAAACGTCAGGAACATGAAAATGGCCCTAAGAAAACTCAGGGTTCTCACGAGAGAGGGGGTGGGGGAGGAGCTTGACCTTGAGAAGACGATCGACAGAACTTCAAAAAACGCGGGGCTGCTTGACCTCGAATTTGCTCCCTTGCGGAAAAACAACGTCAAGGTTTTGATGTTTTTTGACATCGGAGGTTCAATGGATGATCACGTCGAGCTTTGTTCAAGACTTTTTTCCGCCGCCAGACATGAGTTCAAGCACCTTGAGTTTTACTACTTTCACAACTGCATATACGAAAGAGTCTGGAGAAACAACGAAAGGCGTTTCAGTGAACAGATCCCTACATTCTCTGTGCTTAATAAATACAACGGTGACTACAAGTGCATTATGGTCGGCGACGCGTCAATGTCCCCGTGGGAACTCGTTTATCCAAACGGAAGCGTTGAACACAATAACGAGGAACCGGGTCTGCGATGGCTCGGGAGAGTGAAGGCGAAATATTCTTCTACCGTGTGGCTTAACCCCGTGCCGCGGGATGAGTGGAAGTGGACTGAAACCATAGGCATTCTAAACGATTTCTACGAAGGCAACATGTTTCCCCTGACCCTCTCGGGTATAAAGGATGCGATTTTGGCTCTCAAGCGGCGTCCCAGCCACTCTGATGCGACAGGGTTCCCAGCGGGTTTCTGATGAAAATATACACCGTGGATGCGTTTACCGACGGGCCGCGCTCCGGGAATCCGGCCGCCGTGTGTATTCTTGAAAAAGAGATACCGGAGCGGATAAAACAGAGAATCGCTTCCCAGGTAAATCTCTCCGAGACAGCTTTTCTTCTCGAAAAAGAAGGCATCTTTGAACTCAGGTGGTTTACTCCTGAAACGGAAGTTGACCTGTGCGGACACGCCACCCTAGCAAGCGCCCACATTCTCTTTACTCTGGGTATCATCCCCGCGGCCGAAGATGCCGTGTTTTCCACAAAAAGCGGGATTCTTACCGCAAGGAAAAAAAGCGACCTTATAGAGATGGATTTCCCCTCGGAAGATCCCTGGGAAGTGGAGACGCCGGAGGATCTATTGGTGGCGGTTTCGGCTGCGCCTCTTTACGTGGGCAGAAACCGCTTTGATTATATTGCTCTTTACGAAAACGAGGGAATAGTACGAAGTGCCGTTCCGAAGCTGAGCCATGTTAGGAGGCTTGATTCGAGAGGACTTATAATAACGAGTGTCTCAAGTTCTGACCGCTATGATTTTGTATCACGTTTTTTCGCGCCCAACGCCGGGATAGAAGAGGACCCGGTTACTGGATCTGCTCACTGCTGTCTTTGCCCTTTCTGGAGCCGCAGGCTTGGGAAAAAGGAACTTGCCGGCCACCAGGCATCAGAAAGAGGAGGCCTTGTTCATGCAAGACTTCTTGAGAAAAGAGTCTTTTTGTCGGGAAAGGCGGTTGTTGGGGAGAGCTTCGAGATTAATCCTGCATAGTAAGAGAGCGCAAGCGCGCCGCTTGCCAGAATTCACAAAGCTTCTTTTTTTCGGTAAAATCTAGAGTTCCAAAAGTTACAGGGGCGGCGTAGCCAAGAGGTAAGGCGACGGTCTGCAAAACCGTTATACCCCGGTTCGAATCCGGGCGCCGCCTCCAGTTCTTAACCATGTTTGGCGTAAAGCCCGGGTGGCGGAATTGGTAGACGCAAGGGACTTAAAATCCCTCGGGAGTATCTCCCGTGCCGGTTCGAGTCCGGCCCTGGGCATTTTTTTAACAAATCCTGAAACGAATATGTTAAAATGCAAATTATTATGTGGTGTCTGGCACTAAATTGTGGCAGACGGCTGATATTATTGGAGGTTTTGGAGATGAATTTTAGAACTCAGCTTGGCATGGCTATAAGATTTTTTGCATTTGTTTTCTTGTTTGTACTGGCTTTTTCCCTGAACGCGGTTGCGCAGGAGGGACAGGATGAACAAAATGAGAGTCTCAGTGCGGTAGAAGAGGCCAACTACACGCTTCAGAGAATGGTTGTGACCGCCACTAAGCGTGCTCAGCTTGCTCAGGATGTGCCTTTTTCTCTAAATGTTCAGTCAGAAGAGGATATCAAGCGTCTTAACACCTCTGATCTGGAGGATCTTTCCCGCAACGTGGCCGGACTCTCCATACAGAACCTCGGGCCAGGGCAAAGCGTAGTTACGATCCGTGGCATTTCCTCCGGACAGATAGTGCGAGACCAGCCCGGCATAAAGGAACAGGTAGGAGTCTATCTTGACGAAACCCCTATATCTTTGTCGCTTTTTACTCCTGACATCGATCTTTTCGATCTGAACCGCGTGGAGACCCTGAGAGGACCACAGGGCACGCTGTTCGGATCAGGTTCCATTGGCGGCACAGTTCGCTATATAACCAACCAGCCGCTTCTGGGTGTAACCGAGGTCAAGGTTGAGATTGACGGCAACTCCGTTGAAGAAAATTCCCTCGGAGGTCATGTCAAAACGGCTCTCAATGTTCCTTTGGGTGAAGACGCCGCCGTTCGACTGGTTGCTTATGGTACTAGATACGGCGGTTTCATCGATGCTCTTAAAGAAGGAGGCAGCGTGGATGAGGATGTAAACGACGGCAACCGCTTTGGCGGCCGCATTGCCCTTTTATGGGAGCCGACTGAGAACCTGTCCATAACCCCACGCGTTGTATATCAGAAAATTGATCTTGGAGGTTTTAACCGCGATGAGGCATTTAACCTTTTCGCAAACCCCTATACCGACCCCGCTATACGTACCCCGATCACGCTTGGCGAGAGGGAGCAGTTTTTACTGCTTGATGAAGCTTTTGAAGATGAAACTCTGATTCTCGATATGATAGTAAACTGGAAGATTGAAGATCTTTTTGATGTCACTTACTCAGCAAGCTATGTAAACCGTGATATCTTGGTCAGCCGAGACAGCAGCGCGCTGACTAGCAGTGTAAGCATAAGTCCTTTCGGTGGTTATCCTCCAAAGTTAGGCCCCGACCCCAATCCCTTCACTTTTCCAGAGGATAAAGTCTTGATTCCCGCCAATCTACGTGATACTACCGACTTGAAGCAGATGACCCATGAGCTGCGCTTGAGTTCAGATGATGACAGCGCACTTCAGTGGCTTGCGGGTGTTTTCTACGCGAATGTGGAGCGTGACTATTCGCAGCGCAATCTTGCCCCGGGTTACGACGCTCTCGCTCTCGAACATATCCTTAACCCGATAGGCTTAGTGCCTTCAGATATCAGCAACGGGTTCCCCGATGTAGATTCTAACTATGTCTCCGATCTTACGTACGATCTGAGGCAGGTTGCGATTTTTGGAGAAGCGACCTACGCATTGCTTGAACGTCTGGACTTGACGGCCGGTCTGCGCTGGTATGACTGGGAAGAGGATAAAACTTTCAAGTCGGGCGGTGCTTTTTCGAATTGGGACGCACAGAATCAGGACACACCGATTTCCTCCGATGGATTCACCCCTAGATTTATGGTGAGCTATGATGCTACCGATAACCTTACGGTTAATGCCCAAGCTTCCCGTGGATTTCGTCTGGGCGGTATAAATGATCCGCTTAACCAGCCCCTTTGCAAAGACGCTTATGATACTTATAGGGTTTATCAGGAATTTGAAGATGAGACCCTTTGGAACTATGAGGTCGGGTTTAAGTCCTCGTTTGAGAACGTTACGATCAATGGTTCGGTCTTTTATACTGATATTGAGAATCTAGGCGTAAACGTTGATGCAGGTGATTGCTCTTCACGGGTTGCGATCAGCGTGCCTGAGTCACACACAATGGGAGCGGAACTTGAACTGTCCATTCAGCCGACAAGATCTCTGCTGCTTGCTTTTGCCGGAAGTTACGTGGAAGCGGAGTTTGATTCCACTATCAGGACTGCAGATGGGAGCGCTGTGGTTGAAGGAATAGAGAAGGGTAACAGAATACCTTCGGTTCCTGACTGGCAGCTATCGGGATCCGCGACCTATACCCTCCCGGGTCTTCTAAGCGCTAGAGAAAGTTATATATCAGGCTCATGGCAGTTCGTAGGTGACAGCATCACGCAGTCGGGGGATCAGGTATCCGGTAGGGAGGTTTTCCTGCATAATCTTCCATATGCCGGTATGCCCGCTGACCAGACTACGGAAGTTGATCTGCTACTCGACTCATATCACCTGTTTAACCTCTCCGCGGGCTTAGTATACGATAATATCGAATTCACTGCTTACGTAAAGAATCTTACGGACGAAAACGTGGAGCTTTCATTTGACCGTGAGCGGGCAGGACGGGCCCGTCTTGCCTACAGAGTGGGTCAGCCTCGTACTTTCGGCGTGGTTACGCGCATGCGCTTCTGATGAAATAATTGGGAAGGTGATTTGAAACTCACCTTTCTCGTTTCAGAAATATGAACCTTGCAATCATGGCATTAAATACCGTGATTGCAAGGTCTATATGCTAAATGTTCTGTACCGGCTTGACTTTTTCTCAGTGAAGCACTCTTCTTTCTTTTTCATCTCCGAGAATTTCTTCTGAGTCGTCATCGTAATAAAGATAGTTTACTTCTTCGAAAAGCTCATCAAACTCGTCGGCAAATTCATCCTCAAAATCATCTTCATCATCAAACACATCTAATGGGTAATTCAAGTTCTCGTCTTCTTTTTTGATAAATTTGAGCATGGTTACCTCCGGCGGGAAAGAATCTCTACCCAAACACTACACCCCGATTACCAAAAGTCAACAGCATAAGATTAAGTCTCGGTTAAGTGGTTTGGGCCACCCTTATTCGCTACCTGTTTCTCCCAACGGTCCTAAAAGAAAAGAGATGTTTTCCAGTATGAAATCGGGTTCTACTCCATCGTTTCCAAGGTCGGTTTTTTTCGTAACCCCAGTCAGCACAAGCGCCGTTGTATAGCCCGCTTTTTTTCCTCCGGCAATATCGGTGAGGAGACTGTCTCCAACCAGAAGGGTTTTTTTAGTCTGTGGTATTCCGGTTTTTTCTAGGAGATCAAACATGTATCTTTTGGGTTTTCCCGCTGTTAGAGCTTTCTTTCCCGCCGCGGCTTCAACCGATGCGAGAAGGGCTCCTGTCGCTGGGGCCCGGCCGTGTTCGCAGGGATAAAAATAATCTCCGTTTGTGCCGATAAAACCTGCCCCGTTTCCAACAGTTATGGAAGCGGTTTTTATTTCCTCAAGGTTAAATCCGGGATGGCTTCCTATCACCACGAGGTCGGCGCCGAGGGAATCTTCTCCGTTAAGCTCAACCAGTCCAGTTTTCCTGACTTCCTTTCTCAGGTAATCGCTTCCCGCTATGAAAACGGTTCCCCATTTTTCCGAGGGAAGTTTTTCCTTTATCAGAGAGGCGGTTGCCATAGGAGAAGTCACAAACTCGCTGTCATGCGATTCAATTCCGAGTTTGCGGAGTTTTTCGGCGTAGTCCGAGGGAGACCGTGAAGGGTTATTGGTTATGAAACGTATGCCCTTTTTATTCTTCCTTAATGTTTTGAGCACTTGGGGGGAGTTGCCGATGGCTTTTTTGCCTGAATATATAACCCCGTCTAGGTCAAAGACGAAATGGTCAAATGAATTTTGAAAATCCATAACAGGGGTCGGGAATTTTATGGGGGGGGGGGAGATTGTTCTATCCCCAGATGTTTTTCTTAAGCTCTTCCTGGAGCTGGAAGTTGTAGTTTGACTTCATTATCTTGATCAGCTTGTTTTCCCTGTCTTCGTAGAACTCAACCCCCATAAAAGAAAGTATGTCAAAGGCCGCCCTTTTGTACCCTTCGTAGAACTCTTCTATCTCCCCGGACGCCCGGACGGTCTTTGAATCAAGGTAAAGGGCTATTGCTGCGAGTTCATCTTTTATTTCTGGGGATATGTCGATCTTAAACCCCTCAAGCTCGCCCTGAAGGATGTGATTTGTGTACATTTCTATTACGGTGTCAAGTGTGGTTACATCCATTTCAATATCCTCTTCCGCCTATCTTAACCGTTTTTATTGAGAAGTTCACTCGCTACTATTATGTTTTCTCTTCCCGCCTTAGATGCAAGTTTCACCGCTTCTTTAAGAGCAGTTTTTTCCTCAACAGTGCCGAGTTTTAGGAGCATGGGCAGGTTTACCCCGGAAATTACCTCCATCTCGCCGCTTTCAAGAAACATAAGACTTATGTTGGAAGGGGTTCCTCCGAACATATCCGTTACAAGCAGTATCCCGTCCCCTTCGTCAACGGTATCAATCGAGGCTCTCACTTTTTTTTCAAAGTCCTTGGAGTCTTTCGAAGCGTCTATTGAGACCGCCGTCATCTTGACCCTGGGTTTTTTAGGCAGAATGAAGTTCACGGCCGATATAAGCTCCTTCGCGAGCTCTCCGTGCGTGATTACTACTATGGAAAACATAGGATTTTTATAGCTTATTTATGTCCCTGTGTCTAATAATAGCGGAATATTCGGGGAGATCTTTGCCCAGAGCGTTGGCTATAACCACCGAGCGGTGTTTCCCCCCGGTGCAACCGATGCCCAAGGTAAGGTATGATTTTCCTTCCTCGGAATATTTGGGGATCAAAAAGCGCAGAAAAGAACACAGTTTTTCCAGGAACTCCTGAGAAGTTTTATCCGACATGACAAAGTCCACGACTTCGCTTCTGGTTCCGTCTAGGTCCCTCAGGGATTCGGTAAAATGGGGGTTTTTCAAAAAGCGGACGTCAAAAACCAGATCCGCGTCTTCTGGAACCCCGTACTTGTAGCCGAAGGAAAGGAAGGTAAGAAGAGGGGTCTGCTTGTCCGTTGTTCCGGCAATCTTGGCTATGATCGCTTTTAGATCGTGAACACTGAGAGTGGTTGTGTCTATGCGCTTATCCGCAAGTTCTCGCATGTATCCTAGAATTCGTTTTTCCTCGGAAATTCCCTCGGGAAGGGTTTTCTGGCCCCCAAGCGGGTGAATCCTCCTTGTCTCCTTGTATCTTTTAACAATGGTTTCGTCCGAGCATTCAAGAAATACAAGGTCGACTCTGCTGGCTGATTTTTTTATCTTTTCCAGCACTTTTTCGAAGTCATAAAGCGTGTCTTTTACCGGTATGCGTATGTCAATGACTACGACCGCCTTTTTTATCTGCGTAAGAGATTCTCCGCAAAGGTCGATAAAAGAGAAAAGAAGCTCGGGAGGCAGGTTGTCGACGCAGAAAAAGCCCAGATCTTCAAGCACTTTTGCCGCGGTGCTTTTTCCCGAACCGGAGAGTCCGCTTAGTATTATTATCCGTTCCATTATTCCCGCGTGCCGGACGGAATCTCGACGTTTTTGCCGGTTTCCTTCAGTATCTGGTTTCGCACTGCCACATCTATTACGGATGCCATATTTCTGCCGGGGCTCACCGGCAGTATCATGTACGGCAGTTCGATTTCTAGTATGGAGTATGTTTTCGTGTCCACGCCCAGACGGTCGTATTCTGTTTCAGAGTCCCACTGGTGAAGCTCTATAACCATGTTGATCTCTCTTTTTTCCATAACGCAGGTGGTTCCGAAAAGATCCTTTATGTTTACTATGCCTATTCCCCTTACCTCCATAAGGTACCTTATGTTCTCGGGACCCACTCCGACAAGAGTCTGAGAGCCTATCTTCCTTATCTCGACCACATCGTCCGCGATAAGCTTGGAACCCTGTATTATAAGGTCAACCGCGCATTCGCTTTTCCCGATTCCGCTTTTCCCAAGGATCAGGACTCCCATATGATGCACATCCAGAAGTACTCCGTGAACCGTTATCCGGGTTGCGAATTCCTCGGCGAGCAGTTCATTGAGAATGGTTATGAATTTCCCCGTGCCCAAGGTTGTGGTAAAAAGCGGTATCTGTTTTCTTTCAAAATGTTCGGCAAAGGATTTTTCCGGGCGAGCCCCCTTTGAGAGTATAAAGCACGGAGTATCGTTTGACAGAAGATTCGTTATTATCTTTTTTTGCGTTCTGCCGGGAAATTCGTTTATGTAGGAAATTTCCGTTCCGCCGAGTACTTGTATGTTTCCCTCCTCAAGTTCTATTCTCTTTTCTATCATTCTTAATCCCGGCTTTTTGGCGCTCGGTGAAACTATGCGTCTTTCAAACCCCTCTTTCCCGCAAATAGGTTCAAGGCAGAGTTTTTCTCCGAACTTTCCGTAAAAGTCCCCGACTGAGAGGGAGTGGCTATTCTCAGAGTTTCTCATCTTCTTCAATCAGCAGGTTGTAAATCTCAGAAGCCTCTTTTGAAGCAACAAGTTTCGACCTCACGTCGTTTTGCCCGAGTATCCTGGATATTCGCGCAAGCAATGTTATTCGGGTTTCCGTGGGACAGTTCTCAGGGGTTATCAGGACGGCGAAGAGATGGGTTTTTTCTCCATCCAGCGAGTCAAAATCAATCCCCGTTTCGCTTCTGGCAAATGCGATGGTTATATTCGGGATGTCAAGGAGCTTTACGTGTGGGATCGCTACTCCGGAATCAATTGCTGTGCTGCACAGTCCCTCACGTTCGACCAGAGTTTCGTTGAGTCTCTGCACGTTAAGCCTGGGTATAGCTCCTGCGACTTTTTCTGACAGCTCCCGCAGCACGTCCGGTTTTGTAGTCGAAACGAGCTCGGGAAATACGGAATTTTTTTCCAGGCATTCCGAGATTCTCACTTTTTTTCCGTGTTCAGGGTGTAAGAAGTTCTACCTTTTTCGAATCAGTTTTTTTGTAAACAACATTCATCTCAAGCGTCTCGCTGTTTCTAAAAGCCACGAAACTCTCTTCGGACGCGTCAAGCTGCAGCAGTGCTTCCGCAACGCTCATGGGCTTGGGGCTTAGAGACTGGTGATCTACCCTCAGGTTGTTTTCCCCTTCAGTTCTCTGCGCGCGCGCCGCAGAAGGAGTCTTTGAGATGTTTCTTCTCCTTAAAGTCAGTTGCTTGTCAGTTCTTCTTCGCAGTTGCTTTACGATCGTGTCGAAAAGTTTGTCTATGGCGGAGTGCATTTCCTCCGTTTCTACTGATGCGGCCGCTTTTAGAGGTCCTGAGCTGATTGTTATTTCTGCGCTGTTTCTGAGTTTCTCAGCCGAAAGAAGTATTTTCGCCTCTGAAGGATTTCTCTCGGGATCTATGTACCTCTGGAGCTTTGGCATTTTCTTCATCGCGTAACGCTTCAGGTGCTCCGATTTTCTTTTGTCGGGAATGTTTTTCGTGATGATATCAATTTTCATGGTTCAAGCCTCCTTTGATAGTCTTTTTGATGAACTGGGTATGCCGAGTATTTTTCTGTATTTCGCGACCGTTCTTCTCGCGACCTTTACGTTTTTCATAGAGAGTATCTTGGATATGTCTTCGTCGGAGAACGCGCACCGGGCAGGTTCGTCGTCAACTATTTCCCTTATCATTGATTTTATCTTTTCAAGCGAAACCTTTTGCCCGTTTGACGAGTGAACCGCTCTTGAGAAAAGCTTTTTAAGTTCTACAACCCCTTGGGGACACTGTATGTATTTTCTGCTCGTTATCCGGCTCACGGTTGATTCGTGGATACCCACGGTGTCAGCCACGTCCTTTAACCTGAGGGGTTTTATGTGAGCACTGCCGTGGTCGAAAAACTCTTTTTGCTCGTTTACGATTTTTTCCATCACCTTGCGTATCGTGGTCTCCCGCTCTTCGATACAGCGGACGATTCTCTGAGCCACCTCGATTTTTTCCCGCAGGTAGTCCGTGATTTCTCCGGTGAGGTTGGCACGGTCGGCGAGAATTTTTCTGCAGTAGGAACTTATCCTGAGTTTCGGAAAGCTTCTGTTTGATTGCATCTGCAGGTCATCTCCCACCTTGTACACATAAAAGTCGGGAACGATATTCCTGGCGGTGTCTTTGGTGTAATAGGGACGCCCCGGCTTGGGCTCAAGGGAGGTTATTACGGTTTCAATCTCCTTTATCTCTTCCCTTCTTACGTCAAGTTCCGAACAGATCTTGTCGTAGTCTTTTTCGCCCAGATCGTCGATATGATCTTCCACCACCCGCATAAGCGAGCTTCCCCTTTCGTAACCGAGGTCCGCAGCCTGCGCGGCTAGACACTCAGAGAGGGTGCGGGAACCGATTCCAACGGGATCAAAAGTGGTGCGTATTTTCTCAGCGATCCATGCTACCTCTGCCATACTGTCCCCATCCGCCGTGGAGGAACCTTTTACGTCAAGCAGTTTTGCTATTTCCTCAAGTTCAATTTCAAGGTATCCGTCCTCGTTTATATTCCCGATGATAAGCGAAGCTATCTGCTTTTGCCGTTCGCTTAAATCAGTCATTGAGAGCTGCCAGTTGAGGTGCTCAAAGAGGGAGTCCTGATCGGGGATCTGGTTTTCCCAGGCTGCCTCCTCATTTATCTCCATGGAGACCTCTTCGGGCATCGGGTAGTCGGTTTCTGTCGGACCGAGCTCGTTTAGAAGGGATTCGCCTAAGTCCTCTTTCTCCGTCTCCGCGGATGAGTCAGGATCTTCTTCCAGGGCGGGGTTTTCTATGAGCTGTTCCTCAAGGTATTCCCTGAGCTCAACCGTGTTCATCTGTACCAGGCTTAGAAAAAGCCTGAGATGCTGGGTGAGTATGAGCTTTTGCTTCTGTACAACATTCGGGGTCTGCGCAAGACCGATTCTGCTCATTTAAGCCATTTCTCCCCTTTTTCTATTTCCCGACTCCCGTAAAACCAACCCATTTAAATTATAACACCATTTGACTCTTTATTTAATCTTCACTCTCCCAGGACTATACAGCGTTAATCAGGGGTTGGTGCGCTAAGAGTGATTGTTCAGAGCAGACTTCCTCAGGTTACGTTGCAGTCGTAAGGCGGGTTTCGGGATACTAAGCTGTTAAGCAGTGGTGCGGCCTGAACGCAAGACCTAGATCACGAGTTTGCTGGATAGAGGCGGACCGGATTATTCCCGGTACCACTCGTGGATATTCCAAAGTTCAGAGTCCCATCCGTTTACCCGGACTCCCTTCAGACTGTTGTTGAAGGCTGAGACAAAAGCGCGATCAATCAGAGGGATCATTACATAGTTCTGAACCAACAGATCATTTAATTGAATAACCAAGTTTTCGCGGTCTTCGCCGATGGGAGTCTGTGTCAATTCTTGATAGAACTCATCGTACTCTTGGCTAAACCAGCGGGGTATGTTACCGCCCATCCAGTCATTTTCGGAACTGGTAATTTCTGTAGTTTGCCAGCTCGACAGATAACTCTGTGGGTCGATGGATGATGCGCTGGCGTACATTTCAATATCGGCATAAAATCTCCAGATATTGTCGGGATTGTCGGGTTCATTGTTGAAGAAAACACCCCCATCAATATTGTTCAATTCGGTTTCAACCCCTATCTCTTGCCACCAGCCCTTAATCAGGTCTTGAGTCATTTGGCGAACCGGGTTAGTGGAGGTCTGGTAGAGAATTTCTAGGCGGACTCCATTTTTTTCGCGGATGCCGTCATCGCCGGCCATCCAGCCGGCCTCATCGAGCAAGGTTTTCGCTTCCTCTATGTCCTGGGTTAGGCACTCGTCGTTATTGGGTGAAGCGTACTGCGGAGGTGCCGGGAGCATATTACAGGTTGCTCTGCCGTTAGATCCATATAGTTGTTCGGCGATATGTCCGCGGTCAATGGCTAGGGACAAGGCTTTGCGCACGGCCGGGTCGGTCAGGAAGGGATGAGGATTATTACCGTCTGACCACTCCGAACGTTGATCTTCCAGAGCCGGATCAGGATTAGTGAAGTTGATTACCAAGTGCTCAACAAGGGATGCAAAGGCGGGTTCAACCGTCCCCTTGCCGCCGTCCTCCAGGGTTTTTAGGATCTGAGGGTCCACTTGTAAGTTCCAACCATAATCTGCCTCTCCTGTTTCCAGAACGGCCTGGGCGGAAGCAGTAGCGTCCCCGCCACCTTTGATAACCACTTTTGGGAAGAGCTTCTCAGTCGAGCGGAAATGTTCGTTGATTTCATAAGTAAGAGCCGAGGTCTTTCCTGCCTCTGATTCACTGACTTCGAAATCGGTGATTTTGTAGGGCCCCGTGCCGACGGGATATAGATTCTCCGTATGACATCCTTGAGCTGCCTCCCCGACGCAGTTTGCGAATTGCGCTTTCTGCAGAACGGGCAACGAGGCTCCGACAAAGAGAGTATATGGGTAGACTACGGGGTCGGTGAAGATGATTTTAATACCAAGGGGAAGGTCCTCGACAGGGTCTACATTCCCTACGGGTACGGGACCACACAAGTTTTCCGTTGATGGCAGGGAACACAGGTATCTATGTGTGAATATAACATCTTCGACTGTGAGGGGGGTACCGTCGGACCAAAGGATTCCTTCTCTAAGTTCCCAGGTAATCGTTGTCATATCCTCTGATATGCCGCCGTTTTCCACGGTCGGAATTTTCTCGGCCAGACGGGGTACTAACCTTCCCTGTTCATCATAGTTCGCCAAGGGCTCTAGAATCAGAGCGCTAGCATCAACATCCTTATTTCCCCCGGTGAGATAAGGGTTGGAGCGAGTAGGGGCCTGCCAGAAAAGTATGGTCAATATCTCGTCACCGTCGTCTCCACAGGAAATTGCGAAAAGCCCCGCGACTATTATAGTCAAGACTAAAAGCGTTTTTCTGTATTTCATCTGAATTCCTCCTGAGAAGCTGCCGGAGCTACGAAGTTTTAGAATTTCTCTTATAAAGTTCCCGAGAAAAAATCAGAACGCAATCTTGGATTTCTATGCCGGTTCCCATGGGTCAAGGACGAAAGTAAACCTATTCAGGTTGTCGGGAAACCAGTAATCGCATAATATCAGAAAAACTTTGGCACCACGGGAAATTTCTTAATTATTTTTACGCGGCATCATTTTTTGTGAATGTTAAGATTTTTAAGGTAGTCCCTTGTGACGTCTTACGTTTAAAGCCTTCCATTGAAGATGCGGCTGAACTTGGATGCGTTTCTGCAGAGTTGGATCGGATGTCAGAATTGTCGCATCAATTTCCCCTTCCTCAAGCAACAGGTCCAGAAAAGCTTTCTCAGCGTCGGTAAAGGGTAACACGACCGAAAGAGCTTTTCTGCACTCATCTACAAGTTGCGTTCCATATTTCGCCGGCGAGTATTGCTCTTTTGATGTATGGGCACGGAGAGTGGGACTTAGCTGCTTTGCCAATTCTGCTCTTTCGTAATCCACATCTTCGAGTGAAACCGTTCTCCAGTCCTTACGATTCATTCCTCCATATACTACAAAGGCGATACGGAGGCGGTCATATTGGAGATTCTCCACATTTAGAATCTGATGACAGTCAAACAGGTCCCTGGCTTGTCTGCGGGAAAACAACGCCGAGAGTTTGCCAGCTACCAGTTCGTGGAGGTCAAGAATGGGGATATGCTTGGCTTGGAAGTCTCCGAGGGGGTGAGAATCGACATGTTGAATCTCCCAAAGAGGTTGTCTGTACATGAAGTTCATATCTACTTCGAGATTGCCGGGTTTCCCGGTGTGGCTCTCGTAGCTTAACCTCCACTTGCCGCCTGCGTGTTCGCTCGGTACTCTCCGGACAGCAAGTCCTTCTCGGGAGAAGATTGCCTGGGTTACCTGCTTAATCTTTATCTGGTCGGCCAACATCTCCTCGCGATCCAGTGCGCCGACATAGTTAAGATCGATGTCTATGGATAATCTGGGATGGCGAAGTATAAACAGGTTCAAGGCCGTCCCCCCTTTTAAAACCCACTTCCCTTTGAGAAATGGATGGGAGTTCAGCATATTGAGCAGATGCATCAGATAGAGGACTTTCTCGACCACATCCTCTTTGAACCCGACGAATCTGGCTGCAGTGAGGATTTCTGTTGAAGAAAATCTCATAGGACTTGCTCCCAGTCCCGGTTGAGAATTTCAGTTGGGATCATCAGGTTCCAGTCTTTGACCCAATGACAGTCTTTTCGCTTGCCCCGCATTAGGTAGTGAGGTTGTCGAGGACGAAGCTTGCGCAACGCTTCAAGGTGGACCTCTTCAACCATAAGAGACTCTCTGTGTTGTTCTAAAAAGAACCCCACTTTTGCCGCCGTAGTTGCATTTTCCAAAAGACGCGTGTACTCAATTACCTGATCCAAGTCAAAAAACTCCACCGATTCCAAGGATCGCCAGATTTCTTCCCAACTTCCGGTCAGTTCCGGTCGGTCCAGCACGTCAACCAGCGTTCTTTCGTGGTTGGTAACCAGCACTCCGACGCCAGAGCGATTTTGGCGAGAGACCCCGAACATCTGCTGACCTTTTGCCAGGATCGGTGGAGGGACCGGGGCGCTTCGGAAAGTGTGAGATTGAAACGTAAGCGGAAGCGATTTGCTCGCCGACACATAGACTATTCTCCAATGGACCGAATAAGCTCTCCCGTGGAATTCCAGGGCCGTGTGGTAGGCCAATGTTGCGTCTTTGGTCAATTTGGCAGCCACGAGATACGGATTAATTGGTGCAGATGGCGCATCCATTCCCCAAGGAATGGATGCGTACAGTCCGCGGCGTATGCGTACTATTCGGCCCTGCTTGCGGTGGTAGGAAAGCAGAGACTTGCGTGTGTTTTTGTTGCCTGATCCTCGATCGGATAGAAAGCGGTCCAGTTCATCGACGGTGAACACAGCGTGACGTGCTAGGAACTCGTTGAGTCTTATGGAACCAGTTTTTTGATTATCAGTCGACATAGGTATAAAAAACTTAACCTTTTATAGCTTGATTGTCAATTAGAGTTTGACAGTCAGACTAAATAAGATTCTTTTTTTGCTGTTTATTCGCCAGTTTGTCAAAATAGCAACTTCGCCCGCCACTCGCTTTTTTAATTGTTTTTATGCGGTTATCGTCTTTTTGTGAACGTTACCGAAGTCGGAAAGATCATAATCATCCTAGGCGTAATACTCATAGTGCTTGGAGTTCTGTTGCCCTACATGGCAAAGTTTGATTTTTTCGGAAAACTTCCGGGAGACATAAGAATCAGGGGTGAGAACTTCAGTTTTTACTTCCCGATTGCGACCTGTATAGTGCTGAGCGTTCTGCTTACGCTTTTGGGAAAGCTTTTCTTCAGAAAATGAGAAACAGGGGAAGTCAGGTGGGGATTAGAGGCTTTTTCCCTCGTCAGGAAGAACCCACTCTCTTTCCTTCATGAAAAGTTTTTCGTACTTTTCTATGCTGTCTTCTACCTCAAGGGTCTGCGATATGTCGTCAAGTCCCTCGAGAAGCACTTTTCTTTTGAAATCGTCTATCTCAAATGAAAAGTTTGTTCCTTCCCCCGTTACGGATTTTTTAACCAGGTCGACCGCAAGGGAATAATTTTCGTTTTCCCAGACAAGATTAAAAAGCTCCTCCGTTCTGTCTTTGGAAACAACTATGGGAAGTATCGAGTTCTTAAAACAGTTGTTGTAGAAGATGTCGGCAAAGGAAGGAGCCAGAATTACCCGGAACCCCGCTTCCCTTATCGCCCAGGGAGCGTGTTCCCTTGAGCTTCCGCTTCCGAAATTCTCCCTTGTAAGCAGTATGCAGGCGCCTGAGTATCTCGGCAGGTTGAGTTCGAAGTCCTCGTTTAAGGTCCCGTCGTCATTATATTTCCAGTCGAAAAACAGAAATTCTCCGAACCCGGTTCTCTCAATACGTTTTAGGAACTGCTTGGGGATTATCTGGTCGGTGTCGACATTCATTCTGTCAAGAGCCGCTACTTTTCCCGATACCTTGCGAAGTTTTTCCATATTTCAGATCCCCTTTTCTATTTCCCAGCCGCGCACATCCACGAAATGTCCCGCAAGTGCCGCCGCCGCCGCCATTATCGGGCTTACCAAGTGGGTTCTTCCCCCTTTTCCCTGGCGACCCTCGAAGTTCCTGTTAGATGTGCTGGCGCACCTTTCCCCCGGAGCGAGTATGTCGGGGTTCATTCCAAGACACATGCTGCATCCCGATTCGCGCCACTCAAATCCAGCCTCGGTAAATATCTTGTGAAGTTCCATTTCCTCCGCCTTTTTCTTTACGAGCTGGGAACCTGGAACTACCATGGCGCTTACTCCGTCGGCGACTTTTTTGCCTTTTACCATTTTCGCAACCGCCAGCAGATCCTCCATTCTGGAATTCGTGCAGGAACCTATAAATACCCTGTCAACATGTATGTCCGTTATCGGGGTGTTCGCCTTAAGACCCATGTATTCAAGAGCTTGTTCCATGGATTTTCTTCTGCTCGCGTCCTCACATTCCCCAGGGTCAGGCACTTTTGAAGTTACATCCGTTACCATCCCCGGATTGGTTCCCCAGCTTACCTGCGGTGCTATTTTGCGGGCATCAAGACTGACTGATTTATCAAAAACGACGTCGGGATCCGTGCGGAGCGTTTTCCAGTGTTCGAGGGCTTTTTCGTAATTGCTGTCTTTCGGCGCGTATCGGCGATCCTTCACGTACTCGAAGGTTTTTTGGTCCGGCGCTATCATTCCGGCTCTTGCCCCTCCCTCTATTGACATGTTGCACACCGTCATCCTTTCTTCCATGGAAAGCGCTTCTATCGCTTCCCCGCAATATTCGACTACGGTTCCGGTGGCCCCCGCGGTTCCTATATGTCCGATTATGCCCAGGATTATGTCCTTTGCGGTAACCCCGTACTGGCGTTCACCCTCAACCCTTATTTCAAACACCTTCGGGCGGTTCTGTCTTAAGCACTGTGTCGCTAGAACATGTTCCACTTCGCTTGTTCCTATGCCGAAAGCAAGAGATCCAAACGCCCCGTGGGTGGAAGTATGGCTGTCTCCGCACACTATGGTCATCCCTGGCTTTGTAAGGCCGAGTTCGGGACCGATCACGTGCACTATGCCCTGGGAGTGGTTGTTTATTCTTATTCCGAAAAGCGTTACTCCGAAATCCTTGCAGTTTTGCCTGAGAGTTTCTATCTGCTTTGCGGATATGGGATCAGAAATGGGTTCGCTTCGGTCTGTGGTCGGGACGTTATGATCCATCGTGGCGAAAGTAAGCTCGGGCCGTCTTACTCCCCGCCCCGTGATTCTTAGCCCTTCAAACGCTTGGGGTGAAGTAACTTCGTGAACGAGGTGAAGATCTACATAGAGAAGGGACGGCTTGCCCTCTTCTTCGTGAACAAGGTGAGATTCCCAGATTTTATCAAAAAGAGTTTTTCCCGCCATTATGAACTGCTCCAAATCGCCGTTTTTTCATTTCCAAATCGCGCTTCTTTCCCAAGCTCCTCCTCTATGCGCAGAAGCTGGTTGTACTTCGCTATTCTGTCGCTTCTGGACGCCGACCCGGTTTTAATCTGCCCGGCGTTTGTGGCAACCGCGATATCCGCTATCGTCGAGTCTTCAGTCTCTCCCGAGCGATGGGATATTATGTAACTGTAACCCGCCTGCTTGGCCATCTCAATAGCGTCGAGGGTCTCGGTAAGAGTCCCTATCTGGTTTACCTTTATAAGGATGGAATTTGCCACGCCCGAGCTTATTCCGTCGGAAAGTCTCTTGGTGTTCGTCACGAAAAGATCGTCTCCGACGAGCTGGACGGCGGAACCTATTTTCTTTGTAAGAGCCTTCCACCCTTCCCAGTCGTTTTCATCCAATGGATCTTCTATGGAAACAATAGGGTATTTCCCTATCCACTCCTCGTACATTTCCATTAACTGGGCCACCGGCACGGTTTTCCGTTCCACGTGATATTTACCCTCGTGAAAAAACTCGCTTGAAGCTACGTCAAGCGCTATTGATATCTGCTTTGCGGGTTTGTATCCTGCTCTCCATATTGCCTCTATTACGCATTCGAGGGCTTCTTCGTTTGATCCCAGAGAGGGCGCGAAACCTCCTTCATCTCCGACAGCCGTTGAGAGCTTCTTGGCTCCCAGTATGGATTTCAGCGCGTGAAAGGTTTCCACTCCCGCCCGAAGGGCTTCCCGGAAAGTGGAAAAACCATGGGGCACTATCATGAATTCCTGGAAATCAAGGTTGTTATCCGCGTGAGCGCCGCCGTTTATTATGTTCATAAGCGGGACGGGAAGGGTGTTGGCATCCTCCCCTCCGAGGTAGCTGAAAAGAGATGTTCCGGCGGAATTTGCGGCTGCTCTCACCGAAGCTAGCGAAACGCCCAGAATGGAGTTCGCTCCGAGCCGGGACTTTGTTTCTGTTCCGTCAAGCTCTATCATGGTCCGGTCTATTAGAGCCTGGTCGCACGCGTCAAGACCCTCAAGGCGCGGGGCTATTATGTCCTGGACGTTCTTTACCGCCCCGAGAACCCCTTTTCCCATGTACCTGCGCTTTTCCCCGTCCCGAAGCTCAAGCGCTTCGTGCTCTCCGGTCGATGCTCCGGAGGGGACCATCGCCCGCCCGAAGGCGCCGTCTGAGCAGCGTACCTCTACCTCTATAGTGGGATTTCCCCTTGAATCCAGTATCTCTCTTGCTCTTATTTCTCTTATCCGGGCCATTTATTGACTCCTTTGAGGTTTTAGAAAGGTATGAAATTACCACGCGGGGCAAAACAATCAAACCTTTTTTGAGATCTCCCCCACTTGAGGCGGCGGGGCAGTAAATCGGGTGAATCAGACTGGATTGTTCGGTCTGTCAGTGGTGATTTCCCCGTCCTTTAAGTTTATTATCCTTTTTGAGTGAGAGGCTATGTCTTTTTCGTGCGTTATCATTACTATCGTTTTTCCCTGTTCGTTCAGGTCCCTGAATATCCTCATTATCTCGTAACTAGTGGCTGTATCCAGATTTCCTGTGGGTTCGTCCGCGAGTATCATCCTCGGGTCGTTTACAACTGCCCTCGCTATCGCCACCCTCTGCTGCTGTCCCCCCGAGAGCTGGTTGGGTAGGTGATCCGCCCTCTGACCGAGTCCGACGAGAGCGAGCGCGGCTGAGGCAAGTTTTTTTCTCTTCGCTCCCGCAATGGCGGAATAGACCAGCGGCAGTTCCACGTTTTCAAGTGCCGTCGTCCGCGGCAGCAGGTTAAAGCTCTGGAAGACAAAACCGATTTTCGTGCTTCTTATCTCTGCCTTCCCGTCCGTTTCAAGTTCCATTATATCAGTACCGTCAAGCAGGTAGTCTCCACGGCTCTGCGTGTCTAGGCAGCCGATAATATTCATAAGGGTGCTTTTGCCTGACCCGGAAGACCCCATGATGGCGACGAATTCTCCCTGTCCGATTTCAAGGTTTATCGACCGAAGCGCTTCTACCTGCACTTTCCCGTTCGAGTAGGTTTTGCCGATGTTTTTAAGCTTGATTACGGGCGGTGTCATCAGAATCTTTTCGGCTGGGGAAGCGCAAAGCCCGGACTCTTGCTGTTTCCGCCGGACATGGTGTACTCAACCACTATGGAGTCTCCTTCGGAGAGCGGGCCGTTTACGATTTCTGTGTGGAAGTCATCGCTTATCCCTGTTTCTATTCCTACGGCCGAGAGCTTTCCCTGCCTGAGGGTCCAGACATTCTCGCCCGCCTCAGTCGCGACGGCCGAAGATTTCGGGGGAATGAAGCGAAGCGCCGCGGTGGGGACTTTCAGTACGTCTTTTTTGGTTGATATGACTATTTTTACTTCGGCGGTCATCCCGGGTTTTAACTCAAGTTCCGGGTTCTCCACGAGGCACGTTACGTTGTAGGTGACGACGTCGTTTTTTATACTGGGTGAGTTCGCCACTTCCGCTACCTTCGCGCTGAAATTCTCCCCCGGGAATGCGTCAACCCTGAAAAGGGCATCCTGACCCTCTTTTATCTTTCCTATATCGGCTTCACTTACATTTGAGATCAGGTGAAGGGTTCGCGGATCTTCGGCGAGTATGTACAGGGGCTCGGACTTGTTCGGGTGTATCTGTTCGCCGATTATGATGTTTTTTTCAAGCACCATGCCATCAAGCATGGAAGTGATTCGCGTCGAGTCGAGTCCTCTTTGGGCCGTTTCCAGATCAGCCTGGGCTTTTTCCCGGGTGGCGGCTGCCAGGCTGTGTTCGGAAAGAGATTTGTTGAATTCCTCTTGGGAGATGAGCTCTTTTTTATAAAGCCTTTTGTTTGCCTCGTGCGAGTTGGTTGAAATCTCAAGGTCTGTAACGGTTTTTTTCAGTATCTGCTTAAAATACTCGACATCTCCCGAGAGACCCTCAGGCTCCTCCATGAGGGCCAGCACCTGCCCCTTTTTAACCTCATCGTTTACCTCCGAGCGGATTTCCTTTATCGTTCCGTTTATTTCGGAATATATCCTTGCTTCTTTTGTGGGTTTTAGGGTTCCCGAAGCTCTTACCAGCGAAGTTATGTCTCCTCTCTCGATTTTCTGCGTCACGTATTTTATTTGGCCTTCTTTTTTTCCGAAAAAAAGGAAGTATCCGCCGACGATAACGACTACGGCGGCGACGGCGTAGAGAATTTTTGAGCGGGACAAGTTTTTCATGGTATATCTTTTCCGCAGAGGCTCAGCAGTCTTAACCTCACTATTTTATAGTCATATATGGAGTTTTTATAGTCCGCTACGGCTCCTTCGTAAAGCGCCTGCGCTTCGGCAAGTTCTATTTTTGAAGCGCTTCGGGCCGCGTGTCTTTCCTTTGCAAGTCGCAGGTTCTTCTCCGATATTGATTCCGACTCCGCGAGTATTCCCATCTTTTTCTCAAGGTGTTTGAGTTCGAGGTAGAATTCCCCGACGGAAAGGACGATTCTGTTTCTGAGCAGTTCCGTCTGAGCGTCGTTTCTTACGAGCTCGGCCCTTGACTGCGCCATCTGGCCGAATCTTGAGAATCCTTCGAAGATGGGAATCTTTACGCCGACCCCGGCGATAAGCGCCGGCGTCTGGGCGCCTTCCCCTTCAAACCTGTACGCGGCCCTGCCGAATACCGACGGGAGAAACTTCCCTCTGTTCTCCGCAAGCGAGGCTCTTATTCCGTCGCGGTCTGCCGAGAGGCTCTTTATTTGGGTGTTTTCGGAAAGGGCGAAACGGACAAGATCCTCTCTGGTCTCATTTACCTTCTCATAGACTAGATTCTCCCGGATATCGAATTGCCCGAGCGAGGGATCGTTCATCAGGTGCCTTAGGTTAAGCATGGCGAGTTCATAGGAGTTTTCTCTTGAGACGAGCTCGAGTTTTGCCTGCTGCAAGTCGATTTCTGCCTGACTTAGCTGCTGAGCGGATTTTTTGCCGACGGCGAAAAGCTCTTCGGTCTTCTCAAGAAGCCATTTCCTGCGCTGAGTTTCCGTGGCCGCCCCCTGAAGCCGGTTCTTCTCGGAAAGGGCGTGGTAGTAGGCGATGCGCGTGTCGCGCACAAGCATCGTTTTTGAGCCCGTAAGCGAATGTTCTGCGGATTCGAGGTAATGTTTTCTTGCTTTTACCCTTGCTCTTGTCTTTCCGAAGTCCCATATCATCTGATCGACGTAGAAACCGGATTCCCTTCCCACAAACGGAACTACGAGTTTTCCCTTGAGCTGGGGATAAAGAGGGGCTTTTGTCTGCCTGAGTATTGATCTCGAGATATCAACCTCGGAACGGGAAATCCGAAGTTCGGGGTTGTTAAGCAGGGCTATCTCGACGGCCCGCTCAATCGGGATTATCTCCTGTGTCCACGCGGTCTGGGAAAACAGCAGCAGTGAAATCAGAGAAAGAAGGAGTTTTTTCGGTATACTCATCATGTGGCAGCCGTCGGTGTGCCGCTTGAGCGCGGATGAAAGAGAATATCTATAAAGAGCAACCGCCGCTAGGCGTATATGTCCATATTCCTTACTGTCTTACCAAATGTCCGTATTGTGATTTTAACTCCTATGGGACTAATGGCAACTTTCCGGAGGATGATTACATCTGTGCTCTGGAGAGGGAAATTGAAAGTTCCCGGCGGATTCTTGAAGGCAGGGAGATAAGCACGGTGTTTTTCGGGGGAGGAACCCCGTCGCTTTTTAAACCCGGAAACGTAGGGTTGGTAATGGAGAAACTTGCTTCGATCGCGTCTTTTTCGCCCGCGGCAGAAGTAACCCTTGAAGTGAACCCCAGAACTGCTGATAAGGAGAAGCTCGTTTCGCTCAGGCGCATCGGAGTAAACAGAATAAGCGTCGGCGTACAGTCTTTTTCACAGAGAAAACTCGATTTCTACGGAAGACACACGGCCCCGGATGACTGTACGAGAGCTCTTTGTGATGTCCAGAACGCGGGTTTTAGCAACTACAATCTGGATCTTATATACGGAAGCTCAGAGGAAACCCGAGAAGAGTTTGAGAAAGATATTCGTACCGCCCTGAGTTTCTCTCCGACCCATATATCCGCCTACTGCCTTACGATTGAGCCCGGTACGGAGTTTGCGACGCTTTTACGCAAAGGGAAACTCTCTGTGCCCGATGATTCCGTCCTGGTCAGGTTTATGCAAAGCGCACGGGAGATTCTAGAGGGGGATGGGTACGGCAATTATGAAATATCGAACTTCGCGCGAAGCGGTTATGAGTGCAGGCACAACCTTATCTACTGGAACTGCCATGATTACTTGGGCTTTGGTGCCGGGGCCCATTCCCACATTCGCCGCGGGGGAGAAAAGGGATGGGGAAGAAGGTGGTCAAACGTAAGAAATCCGGAACTTTACATGAAACGGATTGCGGGCGATGGAAGTGCCGTCAGTGCCTCTTATGATCTCTCGCGGACAACGGCTCTTGAAGATACGCTTCTTATGGGGCTTAGGCTTCGCGGCGGGGTAGGAATTGAAGATATAAAAAACCGCTTCGGCTTCGAACCTGACGCTTGCGGCCTCGAGTACCTTGAGTCAGACGGCTTTATTCTCACAGACGGCGGCCGCCTGAGACTCACCGCCAAGGGAAGGGTTTTTACCAATGAGTTGGTGGCGAGGGTGTGCGAGGTTTTTCACTGATTCTGCTGCGGGCTCTCTAGGTAGTATTTTTTACTCTCGACTTCAATATAGAATCCTTTTTCATTCTTGCCGGCGTACTTCATGAATTCATAATAAGCGGGGCGCAGCAGGCGGGCGGTGAATTTACCCTTTTTTACTTTTACGTAAGGTATGTTTTGCTTGGCTATGGTGAGAGTCGTAAAATCCAGTTTTTCTATGGATTCGTCGTTTAACCTTATGGAAAAACCGTCCTCTGTCTTAATGACCATGGTAACAACAAAAGGGGTGTCCTCGCACTTGACGTAGACCCTGCTACCTCCTTCCTCAACGAAAAATCTTCCGTTCTCGTCCATGTCGAGATTTTTGTTGTTCTCAAGGTATGTCCACCTGTGGGTTATCCTGATCCCGTCCTGAAACCATCTGCCTCGGCTGTCTATGAATATTCTGGGTTCTTTGCTCTGCTGCCTGTTTTTCATATTCCGATGGCTTTTACGACGACCCTTTTTCTTCTTCTGCCGTCAAACTCGCCGTAGAAGATTTCCTGCCAGGGACCGAGATCAAGGTCTCCTTCTGTTACGGGAACCATCACCTGATGGTGCATGAGAAGATTTTTCAGATGAGCGTCGCCGTTATCTTCCCCCGTGCGGTGATGCTGGTAATCTTCCCTGAAGGGGGAGAGGCCTTCAAGCCACTCCCAGATGTCCTCGAAAAGTCCTTGCTCAAGGTCGTTTACGAAGACAGAAGCCGTTATATGCATCGCGGACACGAGGACGAAACCCTCACTTATGCCGCTTCGCCCCACCATCTGCCTTACCGTCGGAGTTATGTGAACGAACTCCTTTTTCTTGTCCGTGTTAAACCACAGATACTCTGTATGAGATTTCAAGATGTGCCTCCTTAGCTTTTTTCCGGTAACTATAACTTTGTCTGCTGAGGATTTCCCCAATCTGTGTTAGTGACAAATAGAACTGTCCAGTACTTTTTATCAGAGCTTGAGTTAAGCGAAGAAACAAAAAATCAAGTTTAATTGAATCACGGGTTGCTTGACCGAGAGCTGCCTAAACTGTCCAGCGCCACGGAACCTTTTCAGATGGGTTAAGGCAGTTCTTCTCCCGGCTGCGGCAGAGCTTGCCTACATGCGCTGATCGGTGAGGATTGCCGGTTCCGCGGAAATCGGAACCAGAAAATCTTTGCAGCGTAAAATGACTTGGTATAACCGGTCAGTGTATGTTATACTCCCAAAGAAGCTGATTCCCTACGGAGGTTTCCGAACAATGCTTGATTTCACCGTATCATCCGGCTGCGATATTCCGGGAAGAGCCATGGATTCCGCTGAGGATTCCAGAACTATCCTTTGCACTACCCCCCCCCCATTTTTGTAATACACGAAGCCGAGATTATCGCCTGAATTCGGCCTCCCCGGCCAAGCTGCCTTCCGTCGTCCCCGCCGGGGCGCGGTCTTCGGGCAAAAGAAGCCCGGCCACCCGACCCAAAGCCACCCAACCGCTTTCGTCCCTCACGCGCGGACTGCGCGCCCTTGCAGTGCTCCTTCTTGGCTGTGCCGCCCTGCGGCCCGCCCGTCCAGGCCGCACCGCCGTCCTCGTCCTCGTCTTGGGCCTGCTGCTTCTCGGGGCGGCCGCGGCGGAGGCGCAGACGGTGCGCATCCTCGTGAGCAACTCCGCGCAAGGGCCCGATGACAGCGCCGACACCAGTGGCAACAAACATGCGCAGCTGTTCCACACGGGGGCCAACGCGGCCGGCTACACGCTCACCAGCGTGCGCGTCAACTCCGAGGACGCCCAGAACGACCCCTTCGACGTCGAGGTCTGCGAGGAGGATGGCACCACGAACGAGTTTCCATCCACCACCGCCGGCGACTGCACGGCCCTGACGGCGCCGGCGACCTTCACGACCGGGGTCATCGCGACGTTCACGCACACCGGCCTCGCCCTCTCGGCGAACACCAACTACGTGGTGGTCGTCACGCAGCGCGGCACCGCGAGCGTGGAGCTCAACACCACCACCTCCAGCGGAGAAGATACGTCGCTCGGCCTCGCGGACTGGAGCATCAAAAACAAGTTCTACTGGCAGAGCGGCGGTACCTGGATGCTTAAGTCCGGGGCCAACGAGGCGCTTCGCATCATCGTCTCTGGCTATGCGAACACGGTCGCGGACGCCACCGACGCGACGCTGAGCGCCCTGTCGGTGAGCGGCGCGACGCTCAGCCCGGCGTTCGGCGCGGCCACGACGACCTACAGCGCGACGGTGGCGAATTCGGTGAACCAGGTCACGATCACCGAGACGAAAAGCGAGACGACGGCGACGGTTGAGTATCTCGAGTTTCGGGAAGCGCTGGACAATACCCTGACGGACGCCGACACCATGACCGCCGGCCTCCAGGTCAACCTCCGCATGGGCAGCACCATCGTCAAAGTGAAGGTGACCGCGCCCGACACAACGACCATACAGACCTACACCATCAACATTGTTCGCATCGCCGATCCCGTCGCGTGCAGCGCCGCCTCGATGGTGAACCGAATCTGGACGGCACAAATGACCGTCGGGTTGGGGACGATAAGCGGATTCTCGGAGGGCAACTACGGCCATCTGGACAGCAAGACGATTACCTACAACGGAACGAACTACACCGTTAAGAGCGTGCTACGGTCCGGGACGGGTTTCACATTAGGCCTGTATTTCACTCTGTCGAGCAGCAATTTTGGCGCCGACGCCGCTGATCTGGTGCTGAACGTCGACAGCCGCCAATACCCGTTCAATGATGCAACGCTGGACGCCAATGGAAGAACGTATAAGTGGACCAGCAACATACCCTCCAGCCAATTTCCCGACGGCACCGGCGTCTGCCTGGCGCTAACGGTCGAGGGCCCGGAGGTCTCGTCGGTCGCGCTGACCTCCGCCCCCGGCACTGACAACACCTACGCGATCGGTGACGCGGTCACGGCGACGGTGACCTTCGACGAGGCGGTCGACATCACCGGCAGCCCGCAGCTTGAGCTTGACTTTGACGGCACCGCGAAAGGGGCCACCTGCGCGACCGGCATGAACACGACCACGATGGCGTGCAGCTACACGGTGGACGCGGGCGACTCAGCCCCGGACGGCGTCGCGATCGCGGCGAACAAGCTCACCGGCGGCACGATCTACGCCACCGGCAGCACCACCATAAACGCCGACCTCGACCACACCGCGGTCGCCATCGACGCCGATCACAAGGTCGACGGCATCCGACCGACGCTCATCACCACCAGCCCCAATGCGCCGACGACGTCGACCGACGGCGAGACGGTGTTGCTGGTGTTCAGCGAGGCCATCGGAGCGGTCAGTCATAGCGACATCACCATCCAGGCCAACAGCGTCAACCTGTCGACAACGATGGCGAGCGTGGCTGGAACCAAGGTCGAAATCACCCTGTCGACGGCCCTGACAGACACGACCGCGACACTCACCGTGGCGCTCAGCGCCGACGCCGTCGAGGACAACGCCGAAAACGGCAACCTCGCTGTGGCAGCAACCACCGTTACCAACGCCGTTACCCCCACCCCGCCGGGCCGGCCGGCGGCCCCCTCGGTGTCCTCGGTCGCCGGCAGCACCACCAGCCTGTCGGTGACCTGGACGGCGCCGACGAACACCGGTCCCGCCATCGACACCTACGACCTGCAGTACCGGGAAGGCACCAGCGGGACCTTCATCGACGGCCCCCAGAACGAGACCGGCACCAGCGCGACGATCACGGGCCTGAGCGCGAACACCCTCTACCAGGTGCAGGTGCGGGCCACCAGTAGTGATGGCAACAGCCCCTGGTCGCCGTCCGGATCGGGGCAGACCAACACCGCCGGCAACAGCGCGCCGACGTTCCTCTCCTCGACCGCCATGCGCAGCGTGGCCGAGAACAGCGGCGGCAGCACCAATGTCGGAGCCCCCGTCACCGCGACGGACATCGACAACGACCAGCTGACCTACACCCTGGAGGGGATCGACGTGGCCTCGTTCACCATCGTCTCGACCAGCGGCCAGATCCGCACGAGGTCCGGCGTTACCTACGACTACGAGACCACGCCGAGCTACACGGTGATCGTGAAGGCCGACGACAACAACGGTGGCACCGACACGGTCACGGTGACGATTGATCTCACAAACGACGTCAACGAGCCGCCGCTGGCGCCCGCGACGCCCAGAGTCACGGAGACCCCCGGCACGACCAACAGCCTGACGGTGAGATGGAGCGCGCCGTCGAACACCGGCCGGCCGGCCATCGAGAGCTACGACCTGCAGTACCGGGAAGGCACCAGCGGAAACTGGACCGGCCCCCAGAACGAGACCGGCACCAGCGCGACGATCACGGGCCTGACCGCCCCCGCCGCCGCCTACCGGGTGCAGGTGCGCGCCACCAATAGTGATGGCACAGGTCCCTGGTCGCCGTCGGGGCGCATCAGGACGGCCCCGCCGCCGCCGGTGAACAACCCGCCGCGGGCGGTCGACGACGCGGCGGAGACGACCGAAGACACGCCGATTACCATCTCAGTGCTCGGCAACGACAGCGACCCCGACAGGGACACGCTGACGCTGGTGGAGGTATCGGCGCCGACGCACGGCACGGCGGTGGCGGACACAGGCGCGGTGGTGTACACGCCGGAGCCTGACTTTCACGGCACCGACAGCTTCACCTACGTCGTGGGCGACGGATCGAGGCTGACGGCCCGGGCGGCGGTGACGGTGACGGTGCTGCCGGTGAACGACCCGCCGCTTGCGGGTGACGACGCGGCGGAGACGACCGAAGACACGCCGATTACCATCGCCGTGCTCGGCAACGACAGCGATGTCGACGGGGACGCGCTGACGGTGGTGGAGGTATCGACGCCGGCGCACGGCACGGCGGTGGCGGACACGGGCGAGGTGGTGTACACGCCGGAGCCTGACTTTCACGGCACCGACCGCTTCACGTACGTCGTGGGCGACGGGTCGGGACTGACGGCCCGGGCGGCGGTGGACGTGACGGTGCGGCCGGTGAACGACCCGCCGCTTGCAACGGGCGTTATCCCCGATCGGACCCTGGATGTCGGAGACGAGCCGGCGGTGCTTGATCTGATCCCGTTCTTCGAAGACCGGGACGGCGACGCGCTCGACTACACGGCCGTCGCGTCGGATCAGGCCGTGGCGGTGAGCCTCACCGGCGAGACGCTGACGCTGACCGCGACGCATCCAGGTACGGCGACGGTGACGGTGACGGCACAGGACCCCGGCGGGCTGACGGCGACGCAGGCGTTCATGGTCACGACGACCGACCACCAGGAGGCGCGGAGCGTCAAGGCGTGGCTTGCCCGCTTCGGGCGCACGGTGGCAAACCACGCTGTGGAAGCCGTAAGAGGGAGGATGTCCTCCGCCCAAGGGCCCTCACGCAGAGTAACCCTTGGAGGCGCGGACCTGAAAGAGCCTCCCGCCACGGAGATAACGCAAGCCTCCCCCTGGGATGAACTGGTTCCGGAGGACCGCCGCCCCGAGAGCTTCGGCAGCCTCAGGATGCGTGAGTTCCTGCTTAGCTCTTCCTTCGAGCTCTCCCTCGACCAAAACGCAACCCAGGACCCCGGGCCCGGATGGACGGCGTGGGGAGGAGCGGCCCGGACGAGTTTCTCGGGACGAGACTCCGAGGTCTCAATTGACGGAGACGTAACCACGGCAACCCTGGGAGTTGACCGCGCGTGGGACCGCCTGATCACAGGTGTCGCCCTTGCGAGAAGCACGGGCGACGGCTCTTACAACTCTGGCGATATAAGGGGAGACCTTAAAAGCTCTATCACAAGCGCCCACCCCTACCTTCGCTTCTCCTTAAACGACCGCTTAAGCGCCTGGACCCTCCTTGGCTACGGTAAGGGTGAACTCACCCTTACCCACGGCGGGGGAGAAAAGAAAACCGATCTTGAAATGAAGATGGCGGCCCTAGGGGCCCGGGGCGCCCTGGTTGCAGCCGGGGGATTTGATATCTCAGCCCGCACAGACGCGCTTTTAGTGAGAACCTCTTCAGAGGGAACCTCCGAGATGGCGGAGACGGAAGCCGACGTAAGCAGGCTTCGCCTTGTACTTGAGGGTTCCCGGCCCCTCGCATTTGCTTCTGGAAGCTCCCTTACCCCGTCTGTCGAGCTTGGAGTGAGACGAGACGGAGGGGACGCGGAGAGGGGCGTGGGTTTTGAAATGGGAGGCGCTATGCGCTACGCAAACCCCTCCCTTGGACTCACGGTTGAGATTACGGCGCGAAGGCTCATGGCTCATCAGCAAAGCGGCTACTCAGAATGGGGAGCGGGGGGTTCCCTGCAGTTCGCTCCGGGGGGAGCGGAGAGGGGATTCTCGGCAAGGCTCGGTTCATCCGTTGGAACCACTGCAAGCGGGGTTGAGGGTCTTTGGGCAATGGGAGATACGCGGGGGCTTACAGGAGGCGCCCAGGCCCCGGGACGCGTGGACGCGGAGGCGGGTTACGCCATGGGGGCGTTTGGGGGCTCCGGAGTCATCACTCCTTACGGAGGGTTCTCCATGTCTGGGGACAGGAGATACAGGGCGGGATGGCGCCTTAGGCTCGGCGACTCCTTTAACCTCAGCCTAGAGGGCGACCGCACCGAGAACCCCGATGCCCCCTCCCGTCACGCGGTGGCGCTCCGTGGCGACCTCAGATGGTAGCGGAGCGCGGGCGTCTGAATACTTCCCCGGTGTCTTAAGCGAAAACAATGACGGCGAGGTTTTTCCCGTCGCACATACCATAGCGCTAGGTGCGGGCATGATGGGAAGCGGGTCCGCGCTGGGTGCAATCTTCGGCATTGATTTTTAAAAGGAGGTCTCCCGCGGCGAAAGTGGAGAACTTCCGTACTGTGAATCCGGACGGATAACGTATCATTGACAGGATTTCCCCGATCTGTTTATTTTTTGAGGATTTGTTGTACCCTATCTTGTCTTTTAGTTGCTGAAAAGTTCCTGCGCGAGCGTTGCTCGCGGGTTTCTTCTGGGAGATTTAAAAGATGAAAATAGCAGTCATAGGAACGGGTTACGTGGGGCTTGTCACTGGAGCGTGTCTTGCCGGAAGCGGAAACAGCGTTTTGTGCGTTGACATAGACGAGAACAAGATTGAGAGTCTTCGGCGTGCGGAGGTTCCGTTTTTCGAACCCGGCCTTGATAAGGTAGTGCGCACCAATATAGATGAGGGAAGACTTTCTTTTACTACCGACATAGCTTCGGCCGTCAGGGAATCCTCTCTGATATTCATCGCGGTCGGAACACCTCAGGCGCAAAACGGAGAAGCCGATATATCTTCTGTTCTTGATGTGGCGCGGTCAATAGGAGGCAATCTTGACGGCTACAAGATAGTCGTAACCAAAAGCACGGTTCCCGTGGGCACTACAGAAAAAGTGCGCGACACCATAAAATCCCTCACGGATCAGGAATTCGGCGTGGCATCGAACCCCGAGTTTCTCAAGGAAGGCGCGGCGGTCGAGGATTTCCTTAAGCCCGACAGGGTCGTCATAGGAGCTGAGGACGAGTCGGTGGGTTTAGTCCTGAGGGAGCTTTACTCCCCCTTCATGAGGTCCGCCGACAGGACAATCGTGGTTTCCATCCGATCTTCCGAAATGTCAAAGTACGCCTCAAATGCGATGCTTGCCACGAGGATATCTTTTATGAACGACATAGCGAACCTGTGCGAGCTTCTGGGCGCAAACGTATCCCAGGTGCGCTCGGTGATGGGTTCTGACTCGAGGATAGGCAGATACTACCTTTACCCGGGAATCGGATACGGAGGGTCATGTTTTCCAAAGGACATAAAGGCCCTTGAGAAAATGGCGCGTGATGTCGGATACGAACCCGAAGTGGTAACCGCGGTTGACTGCGTGAATGCAGCTCAGAGGGAGAGATTTTTCAATAAGATAGCCGGATTCTTCGGCGATCTTCGCGGAAAGAGAATCGCCGTGTGGGGAATCTCGTTTAAGCCCAATACCGATGACATAAGAGAGGCCCCGTCGCTTTACGTGATAGGCAGACTGCTTGAGGCTGGATGCTCGGTTGCCGTCCACGACCCGGCTGCCATGGGAAACGCGAGGGCCGTTCTCAAAGACAGAGTGGATTACTTCGAATCCTACTATGATGCCTGCAGGGACGCGGACGCCCTTGTGGTTCACACCGAGTGGAGCCAGTACAGACAGCCGAATTTCGAGAGAATAAGGGAACTTATGAAGACCCCCGTAATATTTGACGGAAGAAATGTTTATGACCACACAAAACTGAAGACCTTGGGCATAATGTATTTCGGAATCGGCAGGTGACAAAAATGGACTGGGAGTGGTTTCTACTGCCATGAATATCATCGTTTCGGGTTGCGCGGGATTTATAGGTGCCAGAGTATGCGAGTTTCTCCTTGAGCGCGGGGATTGCGTTTTCGGCCTCGATAACATGTCGGATGCTTACGATGTGAGACTCAAACACCATAGGCTTGAAATTCTTTTCGAGCGGGAGGGGTTCAGTTTTTTCGGGTGTGATATATCGAATAACCCCAGGCTTCTTTCTGTGTGTGAAGAGATAAAGGGTTTTTGCAAGGGTGGCCGAATTGACTGCATAATTAACCTGGCGGCTCGGGCAGGTGTTCGCCAGAGCATTGAGAACCCCTGGATATATTACTCTACCAACGTGACGGGGACTCTTAATCTCCTTGAATTCTGTCGCTCCGAGGGGATAGGCAAGTTCGTACTCGCTTCAACTTCGAGCGTTTACGGGGGAAACGATATTCCTTTCAGCGAGGACATGAAGACCGACTACCAGCTTTCTCCTTACGCATCTTCAAAAAAATCCGCCGAGGGTCTTTGCTCGGTTTACAACTCCCTTTACGGAATAGACATCTCGGTGCTTCGCTACTTTACCGTTTACGGTCCCGCTGGAAGACCCGATATGAGCGTTTTTCGGTTCATAAAGTGGATAGACGAAGGACAGGAGATAGAAATACTCGGCGACGGGGAGCAGAAAAGAGATTTTACCTACGTTGACGATATCGCCGCGGGGACGGTTCTGGCGATAAGGAATCTCGGCTTTGAGGTAATAAACCTCGGAAGCGCGACCTCGGTTTCCCTAAACGAGATCATAGGCGTAATGGAACGCAGAACCGGCAAAAGGGCCAAGATCGCTTGCAGCCCTCCACATCCTTCCGATATCAAGGTTACCCTGGCAAACATAGACAAGGCGAAGAGGGTCTTGGACTGGGAGCCTTGCTTTGATATCGAAACGGGCATTGAAAACTCGCTCAGGTGGTATAATGCCAACAGGGCTCTTGCGCAGAGCATAGAAGTTTGATACGCTGTAGCGGCTTCGGGGGAGTAATCCCGGTTTTTGCGTCGGTCTTGACAAATTCCGCCGGCTTTTTATAAGTTTAGAATCATTTTACGAACAGAAAACTGTTTCTATGGCTAAATCCCTTGTAATAGTTGAATCTCCATCAAAGGCGAGAACAATAAGAAAATATCTCGGCCGGGATTTCCGCGTGGAAGCTTCTTCGGGGCATCTTATAGATCTTCCGAGCAGCAAACTCGGAGTTGATATCCAAAACGATTTCAAGCCCGACTATACCGTCATAAAGGGCAAAACTAGGTATCTTGAGAATTTGAAAAAAGCGTCGCGGGACGTGGAAAAAGTTTATCTGGCCTCTGATCCGGACAGGGAAGGGGAGGCCATTGCGTGGCATATAGCCAACCGTCTTGATCTCTGGGATAAGGCCCAGAGGGTGCTTATACACGAAATAACGGAAGCTGGAGTCAGGGATTCCATGAGCAGACCGCTCGAGATCAACAGGGACCGTTTTGAATCTCAGCAGGCGAGAAGAATTCTTGACAGAATCGTCGGCTACAAGGTGAGTCCAGTTCTCTGGAAGAAGGTAGGGAAGGGACTGAGCGCGGGGAGGGTGCAGAGCGTCGCCCTGAGATTCGTTGTGGAGAGAGAGAGGGAAATTGAGAATTTCAAGCCCCAGGAATACTGGACACTTGATGCGCTCCTTAAGAAAAATGCAGTCCCCGACGCGGATGCCTTTACGGCTTCGCTCCATATGTTCCGGGGAGAAAAGGCCAAAGTTGAAAACGCACAGCAGTCAGAAGAGATAGTTTCCGCGCTTTCGGGGAAAGACTTTGTCGTAGGGGCGGTAGAAAAGAAAGAAAGGAGAAGAAAGCCGCTTCCCCCTTTCATAACCAGCACTCTTCAGCAGGATTCCTCGAAAAAAAACCGCTTCTCCGTAAAAAAGACGATGTCGGTTGCCCAGGCACTCTACGAGGGAATTGAGCTTGGAAGCGAAGGGCCGGTCGGACTAATTACATACATGAGAACCGATTCTGTGAGAGCGTCTGAAAACGCCGTCTTGGAAGCAAGGGGTTTCATATCCGAGAATTACGGAGGCAATTACGTGCCGAAGCGCCCGAATGTGTTTAAGGTAAAAAAATCCGCACAGGACGCCCATGAATGCATAAGACCCACCTTCCCCTCAAGACAGCCCGATGAACTAAGGAAATTCCTCACCGAGGACCAGTACAAGCTTTACACCCTTATATGGAAAAGGTTCATCGCCTCGCAGATGACCCCGGCGGTATACGACCAGACCCGGGTTGACATCACGGCGGGCGAAGCCGTTTTCAGAGCCACAGGTAACGTGATGAAGTTTCCGGGTTTTACTGCCGCCTACGAGGAGACTGCGGAAAAAGAAGAAACCAACGAAACTGGTAAGAACTCCAGAAGAGATGAGGACAAGCGGCTTCCCGAGCTTTTTGAAAAAGACGCTCTTTCTCTTCTAAAACTCGACCCCAAGCAGCATTTTACTCAGCCTCCTCCAAGATATTCTGAAAGCTCGCTTGTGAAGGAGCTTGAGGAAAAAGGCATCGGAAGACCTTCTACCTACGCGTCCATCCTTTCAACTATACAGGACAGGGGATACGCCGAGCGGCAGAAGGGAAGGTTTATTCCGACCCCTCTGGGTTTCTCCGTAAACGATTTCCTGGTGGAGGGGTTCCCGGGGATAATGAGCGAGGAGTTTACAGCCCGTATGGAGAGCGATCTTGACAGAGTGGAGGAAGGTGAAGTCCACTGGGTTGAACTGTTACGGGGCTTCTACGAAGGGTTCTCAAAGAGCGTGACCAGAGCCGAGGAGGAAATCGAGGGGCGCAAGGTGGAGATTCCAACCGATATCGAATGCGACAAGTGCGGTGCTCCCATGGTGATAAAGGAAGGGCGCTACGGGCAGTTTCTTTCCTGCTCTGGGTATCCGGAGTGTAAGAACGCAAAGGATTTCAAAAGAGCAGAGGACGGGGAAATCATCGTGGGGAAGAAAACCGATCCCGAAATCTGCGATGATATCGAATGCGACAAGTGCGGTGCTCCCATGGTGATAAAGGAAGGGCGCTACGGGCAGTTTCTTTCCTGCTCAAGGTATCCCGATTGCAAAAACCCCAAGGAATTCACGAGGGAAGACGGCAGGATTGTCATAAAGAAGAAAGAAGCTCCCCAGATACGCGAAGATGTTAAATGCGAGAAGTGCGGCAAGCCCATGGTAGTTCGCCGCAGCCGACGCGGGCCGTTTCTCGGCTGCAGCGGCTATCCCAAGTGCAGAAGCACCCTTAATCTCGATAAAGACGGCAATATAGTTAGAAAAGCCGCTAAAGCGGAAAACCACTGATTCATAATGCAGGGCGAGCTGGAAAAATCTCTGAGTCGTCTCGAAAACCCCCTTGATTTTGCCTCAAAGAATAATTTCTCGAATCTTGACAGGATGGTTGACCTGGAAGGAAACGTAAGGAATTTATGCACAAAAATTCTTACCTCCTCTCCTCCGGCAGAGATAAAAACTCTCATAACAGCCCTTCGGGATTCTTTTTCCGATTTTGAGGGATTGGGGCGGCCAGAGAAAAGAAAAAAAGTATCTTCTGCCCTCTTGGTCGTGCGCAAGACAATAGGCCTTGCCAGAAAAAGCGAGCGCGAAAGTCTCCCTAAAAAAACATCTGCCTCTGGAAGAAAGCCTCTCTCGGGTGGGAACCCCTTTTCTCTAAGCGTCATGCGTCTTGAGGGAATCGGATCAAGGGTTGGGGGATTTCTCGCAAAAAAATCCATACGTACCGTTTCTGATCTTCTTTTTTATTCTCCGAGAAAATACGACGACCGAAGAAAGATAGCTGACATATCGGAAGTCGTTCCCGGGGATTCCTGCACTGTTCGTGGCAGGGTTGTTTCCGTGAGCGACATAAGGAACAGAAAGAGAAACTTTTTCCAGGTAGTACTCTACGACGGAACGCAGAGGCTGAGACTCACCTGGTTTAACTACAAGGCTTCCTATCTGAGGGGAATTTTCAAGAAGGAAAGAAATTTCATAGTTCACGGCAAAGTATCGCTCGGCCCGGGAGGCAGAACTCTTCAGATAATTCATCCGCTTCCCCAGGACATCGAGATAATAGAAGATGAAGAAGATACAGGGAACCCTCTTCAGTTTGGAAGAATCGTTCCCGTCTACCCGCTTACAGAAGGTCTTACGCAGAAAAAGCTGAGGGATGCGGTAAGAAACGCTCTTGACGGCTACGCGCAGGACTTCAAGGGGCTTATCCCCAAAGACATTCAGGAAAAACACGACCTGATGAACTTGCCTGAGGCACTTGAGCAGGTGCATTTCCCTCCGGGCGACGTCCTCCCGGTTGATTTTGACGACCCCGGGTCGGTCGCGGCCTCGCGGCCTCACAGGACCGTTATATTTTTCGAGTTTTTCGTCCTTCAGCTCGGCCTTTTTTCCAAAAAACGAAAAGTGGACGAGGGTCACGGCATATCTTTTAACTCCAGTAGCTCTCTTTCAGAAAAACTTCTCCGCTCACTTCCTTTCGATCTTACGCGCGCCCAGAAAAAGACTATTTCGGAGATAGCGGATGATATGGTCTCTCCGCACCCGATGAACAGGCTTCTTCAGGGTGATGTGGGAAGCGGAAAAACTCTTGTCGCCCTTGTCTCCATGCTCCGGGCGGTTGAGTCCGGTTACCAGGCCGCACTTATGGTTCCGACGGAAATACTGGCCGAACAGCATTTTCGAAATATGAGACAAATGACCGAGAACATAGGAGTAAGCGTAGTTCTTCTTAAAAGTGCGCTTTCAAGAACGGATAAATCTCACGTTCATGAAGAGATAAAAACCGGACAAGCCGATATCGTGGTGGGAACCCACGCCCTGATCTCAGAAGCGGTGGATTTTAAGGCCCTCGGGTTCGTAGTAATAGACGAGCAGCACAGGTTCGGAGTTATTCAGAGGGCTAAGCTTGTACGGAAAGCGACGGTGCCTGACGTGCTGGTTATGACGGCTACTCCAATTCCGAGAACCCTCGCTATTACCGTGTACGGAGATCTTGAAATCTCCGTGATCGATGAGCTTCCTCCTTCGAGAAAAAAGGTAGAGACGTTTGTTCTTAGGGATACGCAGAAAAACCGAACATGGTTTTACGATCAGACAAGAAAAAGGCTTAAAGAAGGTCGCCAGGCGTATTTCGTCTATCCCTTTATAGAGGAATCCGAGAATCAGGATTTCAAGCGCGTGAGGCACGTAACCAGAATGGTTGAGGAACTGCGCGAAGAGTTCTCCGAGTTTCGCGTTTCTCTTCTCCACGGCAGGATGAAAAGCGATGAGCGAGAAGCTGTGATGGACGATTTTCTCGCGAAGCGAAGCGATATTCTCGTGTCCACAACGGTGATAGAGGTCGGAGTTGATGTTCCCAACGCTACTGCCATCGTTATAGAAAACGCGGAACGATTCGGACTCTCACAGCTTCACCAGATGAGGGGAAGAGTGGGGAGGGGAAGGTATGAATCAACCTGCTACATAGTGTATTCGTTTGTGTCGGGAGAGGAGTCCGAGGAGAGGCTTAGAATAATGGGTGAAACCTCAGACGGTTTCAGAATCTCTGAGTTTGATCTTACCAACAGGGGTCCCGGGGAATTTATGGGCACAAAACAGTCTGGGGTTCCCGGTTTCAGTTTTGCCAACCTTATAAGAGATTCTGCGCTGCTGAACGAGTCAAGAGATTGCGCCCGCGGATTAAAGGGCAAGGTAGATAATTGCGCAGAATACGAAAAACTCTTCACGCACGTAACGGAAAAATGGGGTGAAATGCTCGAACTGGATACGAACTCATAAGATGCCGAGCGGGTATCGCTTCTTGCCTTATTTTTTCTTGGCGCAAAGCTTGGGGCTTAACCTTCGATAAGGAGAGTTTCAGGATCTTCGATAAGTTCCTTTACTCTTACGAGAAACTGCACTGCTTCCTTTCCATCGACTATCCTGTGGTCGTAGCTAAGAGCTGTGTACATCATCGGCCTTATGACTATATCTCCGTTAACCGCCACGGGCCTTTCCTCTATTTTGTGAAGTCCTAATATGGCGACCTGCGGCGGATTCAGTATAGGGGTGCTCATAAGGGAACCGTACACTCCGCCGTTTGTTATGGTGAAAGTCCCGCCGAAGATTTCATCAAGCGAGAGGGTGTTCGCGTTTGCCTTTGCGGCGAGTTCTTTAACCTCTTTTTCTATCTGCGCGAAGGTCTTTCTGTCGGCTTCTCTTATTACGGGAACGACAAGTCCTCCCTCAGCCCCTACAGCTATTCCGATATCGTAGTAGTCCTTGTAGATTATTTCATCGCCTTGGATCTCCGCGTTTACCTCAGGAAACAGCTTGAGTGCTCCGATAGCGGCCTTTATGAAAAAGGAAGAAAAACCGAGGCCCACTCCGTATTTTTCCCGGAAAGCGTCCTTTTTTCTCGACCGAATCTCCATTACGTTTGACATGTCGATTTCGTTAAAAGTGGAGAGTATGGCGGCTGTCTGTTGAGCTTCCACAAGACGTCTTGCGATAGTCCTGCGACGTCTCGACATTTTCATCCTTCTTTCCTTGTTCGCGGTAAGTTGGGATAGGGACGGGAAAAGCTCGGGTGACACCGGAGTTTCGAGAATTTGTTCCTCCGAGGGACCCCCTTGTGGGCTTTCTTCTCTGGTTCTCTCGGATTCAAGGTGTTTTTCCACGTCATCTTTCGTGATCCTGTTCCCCGCGGGTACGACCTGGGAAAGGTCAACTTCGTTTTGTTCAGCGATATTTCTCGCCACGGGAGTCACGCGGACCTGGGGTTCTTCTTCCTGCTGCTTTTCCCGTGGAGTTTCTTCACTTTTCGGTTCTGGTACGGCCTCAGTTCTCTTAGCGGCTTTTTCTGTATCGTCTTTGCGTTCTGATACCTCGATGGTTCCCAGTATGTCTCCTACCTCGACGTCCTCATCGGCTTTCTTTGCTATTGAAGCCAAGATCCCTGTTGTTTCGGCAGCGACTTCAAAATTCGCCTTCTCAGTTTCAAGCTCAACTACGGTTTCCCCGAGTCTTACGTTATCTCCCTGCTGCTTGGTCCACTTTATTATTGTCGCTTCTATTACTGAATCTCCCAGATGTGGAACGACGATATTCTTGGCCATTTTTTCCTCGCTTTTGTGTCTGTTTTAGATATCCCTGTGCCAGGTTATGCCGCTTTCTTCATTTCCTTTCACTATATTGTCTATGCTGAAAGCCTGTCTTATAAGCAGGTTCTGATTGTATTTGTGCATGGAGGAAAGTCCTTCGGAGGGGCTTGAGTAGCGTTTTCTCCCTATATAGCTTAGGGGGAGGCGCTTTTTAATAATCTTTCTTCTGAAAAAAGGCAGCATGTATTTCCAGGCCCCCGCATTCTGGGGTTCTTCCTGCACCCAGACTACCTCTTCAAGTTTAACATACCTTTCCAGAATGGCGCTTACCTCTTCTTTGGGTCTCGGGTAAAGCTGCTCGATTCTTGCTATCGCCACTTCAGGCGATTTGGCCCCGAGTCCGCTTGAGATCAGGTCAACGTATATCTTGCCGCTGCAGAATATGAGTCTTCTGACTTTTTTCGCCTGTCTCGTACCCATGGGGTCGTCAATTACCGGGAGCCATTTTCCTTCGGAGAGATCTTTAAGAGACGAGTTCATCATCGGGTTTCGCAGAAGTCCCTTGGGCGTCATGATGATCAGAGGAAGGGGGTCTTTTTCAAGCAGCAGGGCTTGGCGGCGAAGCACATGGAAAAACTGCGCGGATGTAGTGCAGTTCACTATCCTTATATTGTATTCCGCAGCTGACATAAGAAACCTTTCAAGCCTTGCGCTTGAGTGGTCAGGTCCCTGTCCCTCATGGGCGTGGGGAAGCAGGAGAACCAGGGATGGGGTCTGACCCCATTTGGCCCTTGCCGATACGAGATATTCATCCACTATCGTCTGCGCTCCGTTTATGAAGTCTCCGTACTGAGCTTCCCATATTACAAGGCAGTTCTTTCTCTCGATGCAGTATCCGTACTCAAAACCCAGACAGGCGTTTTCGCTGAGCGGGCTGTTTTTTATCTCAAACGCGGCTTTTGCCTGGGGGATTCTCTGCAGGGGAGCATGAATTGCGCCGTTTTCCGAATCATGAAGTACCGCGTGGCGGTGGCTGAAAGTTCCCCTCTCGCAGTCCTGCCCGGTTATCCTGATTGGAATGCCCTGCGCGACTATGGATGCGTAGGCAAGTTCTTCCGCCATGGCCCAGTCGATTGTCTTTTCCCTCGGGTCATCAAGAATATTTCTTCTTCTGTCACGTATCCTGGCGATCTTCGAATTTACAGTGAATCCTTCTGGAACCGAAAGGAGGGAGTCATTGAGTTCGCGCAGGGTTTCGTCCGGAACCTTTGTAACCGTTCTTTTCGCTATCCCTCGTTCCGGGGAGGGTGCCGTTGATTCTTCGGGGGATTCGTCAGGAGAGATTGATTCGAATTCCTTTGAAATCTTCTCCATGTGTTTTTCCTTGATTTCCTCTACCTGTTTTTCCGTGACGACGCCCTTCTCTACCAGTTTTTTCGCCCAAATGCTCATCACCCTTGGATGCTCATCTATTTTTTTGTATATCATGGGCTGGGTGAATCCCGGTTCGTCAGCCTCGTTGTGTCCGTATCTCCTGTAGCCGACGAGGTCTATCAGGAAATGTTTTTCGAATTTGCATGTGTAGCCGAAGGCCAGGCGTATTGACTCTATGCAGGCAACCGGGTCATCCGCGTTTACGTGGACAATCGGTATTTCGAATCCCTTCGCGAGGTCGCTTGCGTAAAGGGTGCTCCTGCTGTCAGTGGGAAGCGTAGTGTAGCCGAGCTGGTTGTTGGTGACTATGTGTATCGTTCCACCGGCGCGGTAGCCCGGAAGGGCGGAGAGATTAAGTGTTTCCGCGTTTATTCCCTGTCCCATGAATGCCGAATCTCCATGTATCTGTACCGGGATTACAGCGGAAGGGTCAAATTGCGGGGAACCCGGAGCGTCGTCGCTTGTTCCACATGCCCTCGACATTCCCTGCACTACCGGATTTACCGATTCCAGATGACTGGGGTTGGGTACCAGCGTTATCCTCATGCTGCGGTCAAGCATTTCTCCCTTAGGAATATCGCGTCTTACGGCCTCGTGGTACTTTACGTCTCCCGTCCATCCCATGTCATCGGCAAAATCCCTTACCAGAACCGGGTCCTTGAACTTAAGCAGTGTGTACTTGTAGGTTTTTTCCATCACGTGGTGCATCACGTTTAGCCTTCCGCGATGGGCCATTCCGAGAATTATCTGGTGTATGTCGGCTTTAATCGCGAGGCGTATAAGTTCATTTAGCATCGGCACCAGCATGTCGACGCCTTCTATTGAAAACCTGAATTTCCCGGGGAAAATCCTGTGGAGAAAGTTTTCGAATATTTCTACTCTGGTCAGGTTATCCAGAAGCTCTATTTCGTTCACGGGATTTATGGGGGGGCGGTAGATGCCCGATTCTATGGTACCCCTCATCCACCTTCTCTCTTCGGCTTCGTAGATATGATCGTAATTATATCCCGTCGTGGACGAGTAGAGCTTTCTCAGTTTTTTTATTCCGTCAAGTGCGTCAAGGGAGTTCTCGGAGAGAGGCCATCCTATGAGCGTTGAGGGAAAGTCTCTTAGCTCTTCCTCGTCAAGCCCGAACGTTTCGGCGTGCAGAGTGAGTTCTCCGTGGAGGGGACCTCCAAGAGGGTCTATCTTGCTTTCCAGATGGCCGTGTCTTCTGATTGCCTGGGCCATGTTCGCGATGGCGACGGCCTTGCTCACGTCCTTTACGGATGACTGCTTAAACCCGTTTTTCTCGATTTCAGGTTCGATCTCAACCCTGAGGGACGAGTATTTATTATCGGGCTTCCACCCCTCAAAAATGGTTTTCGTGGCGAGGTCGACTGAAGAGGAGTCTCTTACGTAACGTTCGTAGAGATCCATTACGTAACCGGAATTGAGTCCGTGAAAATTTTTCCAGATGTCCATGCACCTTCCGCCTGCTCTGAAACGTAAACGGATAGAATCATAGCATAAAAAAATATAAAGCAAACAGGGATTTTTGGTGCTTCGTCAAAATGACGCGAGAACGATTCTAAATTACGTACGAAGCGGGTTCATGCTCCTGGCAGATTTGTTCGGTTTCGTATTCAAGAAGCTTTTCCAAGGTTAAACCGCATCTCAATGATCCGTCGCCCTCGTCAATAAAAAAATCACAGGTCCTGCATACTCCGAACGTGCGGTTTTTGTTTGAAACCTGAATGGACCTGAGAATGCTTCTCAAGACACCTTCGGCGACTTTTATGTTTTCCCCGTCAAGAATTTTTCGTGAACTCTCAGACGACAGATCTTCAAGCAGGCCGAAAGCTTTTTCCGTAAGGTGAAGATTCACTACCCTTTTATCGCTTCCCGCCTTTTTCTTGAGTACGTAGCCCTTTTCCTCAAGCACGTTTATGCTCTGGGAAGTGGTACCCTTGGTATTACCGAGATATTTGGTCAAAGCGGCCGCATTATTGCTGTATTTATTGCATATCGACAGATAATTAAGAATGTCCAGATGAATTGGCAGGAGCCCAAGGGGCTTGAGGAGTTTTCTTTGTTCTGAACGAAGCAGATTGCCGATTCTTTCTATCAGGTTCAGCAGATTCGCAAGGCTCATAATAATTATAGTATCGCATCGATACTTGCTTGATAAGCAGTAGTTTCTCATGATAGTATTGAGTCGAAACCAAATAAGGAGATTAACAAATATGAAAACCAAAGCGATTTTTTATCATGCCGGGTGCCCGGTCTGCGTGGATGCCGAACAAGGTCTTGCGAATTCTCTTGACAAAGAAAAGTATGCGCTCGAAATCGTGCATCTCGGAGAAGACAAAAGCAGGATTTCGGAGGCGGAATCAAGCGGCGTCAAGTCTGTCCCCGCGCTGGTCATAGGCGACAGCGCGTTTCATATAAATTTTGGCGCCAGCATAAGCGACCTTGCGTAAGCGTGTTTCGGACACAAAGCGCCTGGACGACAAAGGATTCGGGTAATAATTGGTGAATCGCACGGCGGGCATTACGGAATTTTAAGGCTTTACGGGCAAGTCGTAAGAAGGTCAATCTTCTGATTTTTTGGCAATAGTGCTTATTCCTGCCTCAAGAAGCTGCTCCGGGGAAACCTCAGACGGGGCTTCTGTAAGGGGACAGGAGCCCTTCTGCGTTTTGGGAAAAGCTATTACGTCTCTTATCGATTCTTCGTCGCGCAGAAGCATTAAAATCCTGTCAAGACCGAGCGCTATGCCTCCGTGGGGAGGAGCTCCGAATTCAAGGGCCTCGAGGAGAAAACCGAATTTCTCCTGTGCTTCATCCTCTCCGATTCCTATTGCGTCAAGCACTTTTTGCTGTATGTCTTTTCTGTGAATTCTTATGCTTCCCCCTCCTATCTCAACTCCGTTTAAGACTATGTCGTAGGATTTTGAAGCGGCGCTCCCCGGGGAACTCTCGATTTTTTCGACATCCTCGTCCTTGGGGGCGGTAAAAGGGTGGTGAACGGCGACGTGTCTTTTTTCCTTGGGGCTGTACTTGAAAAGCGGAAAATCGACTACCCAGAGGAATTCAAGTTTTTCTTCGTCAACAAACGAAAGAGTTTTACCGAGGCTTAGCCTTACGTTTGACATCACCTGGTTTACCATCTCAACGGAGTCCGCGCCGAAAAACACTATGTCTCCTTTTTCCATCAAGAGAGCGGAGGCTAAAAGCCCGCGTTCCTCTTCGCTTAGAAACTTCACTATGGGAGAGTTCCATCCATCCTCGCCGACCCTTATCCATGCAAGCCCTTTTGCCCCGAGAGAGACTGCGTATTCGGTAAGATCGTCTATTTCCTTTCTGGTGAGTTTCCCGGCTCCTCCCTTAAGGTTAAGCGCTTTTATCGCCCCTCCTTTTTCCAAGGCTCCGCGAAACACCTTGAACTGCGAGTTCTCGAATATGGAGGAGATGTCTTTTAGTTCAAGAGCGAATCTTGTATCAGGGCAGTCGGTTCCGTACCTCTCCATGGCTTCTTCATAAGGCATTCTCAAAAAAGGAGTGGGGACATCAATTCCTTTCGTCTCCTGAAGGACCGTTTTTATCATGCCTTCAACAATGGAGATCACGTCATCTTCTGAGACAAAGGACATTTCCATGTCTATCTGGGTGAATTCGGGCTGGCGGTCCGCTCTTAGGTCCTCGTCCCTGAAGCATTTCACTATCTGGTAGTATCTGTCAAAACCCGAGATCATTAGGGTCTGTTTCAGTATCTGGGGCGACTGGGGGAGCGCGTAGAACTGCCCTTCGTTAAGCCGACTCGGAACAAGAAAGTCCCTTGCACCTTCCGGAGTTGATTTCGTGAAATAAGGGGTTTCGATCTCAAGAAACCCGTTTTCATTAAAGTAGTTTCGGACCGCGGCGGCGACTTTGTGGCGGAAGATTATGTTATCCCGCATTGGCGGTCTTCGCAGGTCGAGATAACGGTATTTCAGCCTCAGAAGCTCATCGGCGTTCACTTCGTTTTCTATAAGAAACGGTATTACTTTTGAAGTGTTAAGAACCTTTACCTGCTGCGCTATGACCTCGATCTCGCCGGTTTTAAGGTTCGGGTTTATGGTTTCCTCCGTTCTCGGCGTTACCTTACCCTTTATGGCGATTACCCATTCGTCCCGCAGTTGCTCCGCGGTCTGATGGATTTTTGGGTCACGTTCCGGGTTAAAAACGATCTGACAGAGTCCGTCCTTGTCGCGCAGGTCAACGAAAATCACCCCGCCGTGGTCTCTTCGGGACTGTACCCAGCCCATGAGCGTAACGGAACTGTCAATGTGCTTTTTCCCAAGCTCTCCGCAGAAATTCGATCTTTTCCACTCTCCCATAAGTTCAAGCATGAAAACGTGGTTCTCCCGGCAGTCAAGAATTGGCTAATCATACTAGATTGATTTGCATTGGCAAGGTTCTCACACCATTTCAAGAAAAGGTTAAGGCGTGATTCTTTGTTTTGTATTTCTGAGAAAGGAAGCCTGGGTGGAGCGTGTCCTTCATACTCTTTTTTTCCATTTGTTTTTTCCTCTTTTTTTACATACGATTTTAGTTCGGAAGGCGGAAATTTTTCCACCAACACTAAAATCAAAGGAGTTTTGATAAATGAGAAAAGAGCTTGCCTGTAAAAAAAATCTGTTTTTTGCTATAGCTATCTGTTTTGTTTTTCTTGTAAACGGTTGCGCGGCAACTAGGACCCTTATCGAGAAAAGGAAACTTACCGTTGAAACTAAAATGTCGGAGACGATTTTTCTTGAACCGGTGTCGCCCGAAGAGAGAGTAGTTTACGTCGACGTAAAAAATACGACTGACAAGGAACTGCCCGGGATTGAGTACGGAATCAAGGGCAGGATAGTCTCTAGCGGTTTTAAGGTCACGGAAGACCCGGCCGAGGCGACTTTCATTCTTCAGGCCAACATACTCAAGGTCGGAAAAACCAATCTTAAGGAAACAAATGCCATGCTTGGAGAGGGTTACCAAGGTGTGGTCGAAGGCGCTGTTGTCGGAGCTGTGATAGGAGGCGCCATAGGCGGAGATGTTGATGAGATAAACAAGGGCACTGTGCTTGGGGGAATCGCCGGCGGAATAGCAGGATTTATTTTTGACGCGCTCGTGACGGATGATCTTTTCACGATGGTGACCGATATTCAGATCAGGGAGCGTGCCCGGGAAGGAGAACTCGTTTATCAGAGCGAAGATACCGATGCATCTCAAGGTACTGCGACGCGGACCAAGCAGACTTCTCATGCTGATGATGTTAAATGGAAAATATACAGGACCAGAGTTATAAGCGTTGCCAACAAGGCGAACTTGGATTTTGTGGATGCGAAACCGCATCTTCAGGCGGGTCTTGTTAGATCGATAGGCGGGATTTTCTGAGCGTTGTGAATAGCGGGGGCCTTTCAGTCAGTTAGAATTCGACCAGGTTGATGAATCCGAAGCCTATAGTTGTGAATAGCGGGGGCCTTTCAGTCAGTTAGAATCCTTCCCACCCGAAGCAACTAAGCATACTGTGTTGTGAATAGCGGGGGCCTTTCAGTCAGTTAGAATTAAGCGCGATTCTGGAAGAGATACACGCGGGTTGTGAATAGCGGGGGCCTTTCAGTCAGTTAGGATGGACCCGCCACGGGACCGGGACCGAGAAGGGTTGTGAATGTTGTGGGGGGGCCTTTCAGTCAGTTAGAATTTGAACCCATCACAATATCGTATAGATTCAGTTGTGAATAGCGGGGGCCTTTCAGTCAGTTAGAATCGATGGCATGATAAGGATTATCCCTTTTCTGTTGTGAATAGCGGGGGCCTTTCAGTCAGTTAGAATTTGAACCCATCACAATATCGTATAGATTCAGTTGTGAATAGCGGGGGCCTTTCAGTCAGTTAGAATCGATGGCATGATAAGGATTATCCCTTTTCTGTTGTGAATAGCGGGGGCCTTTCAGTCAGTTAGAATCTTGGTTCAGTTTCAATCATTCGATACTAAGTTGTGAATAGCGGGGGCCTTTCAGTCAGTTAGAATCCCCCTCCGTATCTCTGCCGCCCGAACCGGTTGTGAATAGCGGGGGCCTTTCAGTCAGTTAGAATATGGATAAACAGGGGGAACTCCGGGTGATAGTTGTGAATAGCGGGGGCCTTTCAGTCAGTTAGAATGATGAGTTAGCCGGATTAACCACATCTATAAGCGTTGTGAATAGCGGGGGCCTTTCAGTCAGTTAGAATAGAATCTTCAGCATCATGCTCCACGCGTAAGTTGTGAATAGCGGGGGCCTTTCAGTCAGTTAGAATGGATAGTTCTTGAGGACTCTGCCCTGACGGTTGTGAATAGCGGGGGCCTTTCAGTCAGTTAGAATACCATCGTCCACCTGGACCGATCGATAACCGTTGTGAATAGCGGGGGCCTTTCAGTCAGTTAGAATGTGGGATTCTGGGATCCGATAAAACAAAGAGTTGTGAATAGCGGGGGCCTTTCAGTCAGTTAGAATAAGCTAAGGAAACTACTGACAGCGGAACAGTTGTGAATAGCGGGGGCCTTTCAGTCAGTTAGAATAAAAGCTCGAAGTCTATCTCGGCTTCCGTGTTGTGAATAGCGGGGGCCTTTCAGTCAGTTAGAATGCTTCACGCCAAAGTGCCTTGTTGGCGGGTGATTTAGGCTCCCAAGCATATTAAAAAAGAGATATTTGCTTGGGAGCCTTTTCAGTTTTCTTTCGTTTTTTTCCATAAAAAACCTGCATTCTTTCAAACTGCTTATCGGTGACATTAATGATTCTAACTTCTCCTTTAGGTGGTAAAGCATTACGAACTCTTCCCGAATGTACATATGCATTCTCGTCACTAGCGCAATGTCTGATATAAACGGAGAACTGAAGCATAGAAAAGCCATCTTGAAGAAGAGACTTGCGAAATAATGTATAAGAGCGTCTGTCTGCCTTTGTATCTGTGGGCAGATCAAACATTACTATTACCCACAAAGTTTTATATCCCCCGAAAATCATTTTTATATCAAAAACATCTCCTGTTGTTCTTTGATTGCAAGCCTTGGTATTTCTAAGGATTCCGGTCCATCAGTTAAAGCTTTCTTCAAGCTTGTAGCGGTGTACTGCAAAGCTACCATAAACGGGAGTTTCTTATCCCTGAATATCAAAGGCTCAGCTAAAAAGGACAACAAAAATGATTTTGTTTTTTTGCTGACGACAAATATTTCTTTTTCCCATAGTTTATAGACTTTTCTGTCAACAACAGGTCTGAATGGTTCCATAAGATCGTCAGCTAAGCACATCGGGTTGTACTGATTGTGATGATGGATTCCTAAAGCGGGGTGCAACCCCGTTCCACAAATCGCACGAGCAACGGAGGCTCTCAGCAAAGCATATCCGTAGTTCAATAAAGAATTCGTGCCTTCAGCCTTCTGGTCCCGCCTGAAATCCTTTCCAAACATAAGAGGCCAGTAAACCCTTGAAGCTTGAGACTCAACATTATCTGGGTCACCGCTTTTCACGCGTGATTTCATTGACTCAAGGGCGGAAGCATTTTTACCGCAAGAGAGCAATACTTTTGCTTGGGATTCTATTTTTGCGATTATTATTTTTTGCCACAGGCGTTTTTTTGTCGGCTTTTTTACGCCTGTTTGAATATTTAAAATCTTACTATGCATGGAGTTCCCGGATAGTGGTAGGAGAATAGATACAGGAAGATGTTTGCCGTCACAGAAAACAATAATGCAATTATTTTGCTGGCAAGATGCTATAAGGCTTGAGGAAATTGTTATTGCCGGATTTGATAGTATCAAGACTCCCATATCTTCAATAGGGATCCTTTCGATCTCATTTTTCTTTTGCTCAACAATCATTTGGTAGTCTCTCATATGAAGGTAAGACGGATTGCTGACCTCAATAATGCGTTTAATCATTCATTCCACTTTTATTAGAGATAGAAGAACATCCCAGCACATCTATCGATTCTTTTCTCATTTCTAAATCTCTCATTAATACTGAAATGGTTCTCAGTCTTCTCTCGTTACTGTTTTCCAATGTTGCAGCTGTATGAAGCCTTAAAACTACTCTTTTTTGGTTTGGGTCAAGTACTTGAATCCGATAGGAATTCCTTTTTCCGTTTTCCTCTATACTCACGGTATCATTAATACATAGATAAGTTATATATTCCCAATCTTCTCCATGGTCTGTCTGTATAATCGGTTGTTTTAGTGTTCTTTCCCTTCTTGCGGCTTCCATGGTAGTTACGAATTTAGCTCCATATTTTCCATTCTCACGATTTCTTAATATTTCTACATGGTGATTATTTCCATATGGTAAAATGCGCAAAACTTTATCTTTATTCCACGGAGCTATGTGCTCCCAATAGGAATCTCTATTCAGCATCTCTGATACCCATACGCGTACCCGTCGGATCTTATCTCCCGTTCTTGGATGCAATAAAGGTTCTTCCTGTAACCGCTTCATCGCTTCTTTTATTTTTCCACCTCGTTCCCATACGTACAGTTCAACCGCTTTTTTGATTATCGGACAGACAATATTTCTTTTATCTCTGTCTGTCATGCTAGTAAGCGTTTTCCTGACTACAACTCCAAGCTTTCCGTCAGTCCCTCTTCTTATTCCGTAAGCTGTTTCTTCGTGAAATGCTCCTGCCAGTTTCCTGTTAGTAGAGTGCGATACTATCAATTTATCTAAGCGTTCGGATAGGTCGTCACGAAGTTCAGGAATCTGTGTAGGAACTTCCATTCCATGTTCCGGTGATACGGAACCATCTTCAGATTCAGAAGCCAAATGAACGATTTTCTGGTAAAGACTGCGATTTGTAAGGGCAATCACCGTTGCGTCAATAGCATGATGTCTGTGGTCGTTCCTGCTCTTTTCCTCACTCCCTCCCAGCAGGCTGTTGAGTCCCCACTGATGACGTAGCCAGCTTGTCACACCCCCTTTAGTAAAAGTTATATCACAACCCAGTTTCCTTAGATACTTTGCTGTTTCTCTTGATATGTAACGTGTGTCATTTAACTGATTGCTTATGAAATCATCGGGGAGTTCTTTGGCTAAAATTCTCTTTCTTTTCGGTTCTGGAAAATCCTTTGATATTATCAGAATTTCTTCCCATCTGGATGTGTTGCCGAACGCTTCCCAGGGAGTTCGATCTCTTTTTTCCTTGTTCTCTTTGGAAAGACAAATGACTTTGTTCATGTATGAATTATCAAGAGTACTTTTGTAAGGGAGTATATGATCAACTTCTGTCGCATGAGTAAAAAGCTCAGTCATACCTATACTTTTTCCGCTGTAAACACATCTTCTTCCGCTTTCCTTCCAAAGCCTATATTTCAGCTTGTCTTGATAGCTTATATTTCTGCGAAGGTTCAAATGAGGATTTTTATCCCGGATAACGCTATATTGTTCTTCCGCCTCTTGATTTGCTTTTGTGTTTTCACTCTGTCTCGCGAGAAACTGCTTATATCTCTTTGTGTTCATCTCCAGATCACGGGCCATTTCTATTCTTATCGCAGATGGCTTTCCGTACTTTCTGATAATCGCATTAACAACGCGGCGGATTTCATAAAGGGCTTTCTGAACTATTGGATTAGGAATCCAAGGTGGAGATGAAAGAATATCGAGATTCCCTCTCTCTGGTGGTTCAACCTTGTACCCCGCGGCTTGTATTGCGCCATCTTGTGTTGCATCATCCGGATTATAGCTATACTTTCTCCCTTCTTGCATGTGGGGAAGGATTTTTCTTATTGCTTTTAGCGAGAGACTTGCGTGATCTTCTTCCAATTCCATCACAGCGAGCCTAGTTGCTTCCTCTTCGGAGAAATTCCAGTGATTGGTGAGACGTTTTTTCAGTCCCTTCTTTGATGTATAGGAGATGATATCCTCAACCAGCAAGCCTTGTTCCGACTCATTAAGGGAATTCCACTTGTCTCCAATGATCTCGTCTATATCGTGAGCAGTACGGTTTCCTTTCAAACCTTTTTTCTTGCCTTCAACTTTTTGGAGGTTGAAACTCGTTTTCTTGTTTAATCCCAACAGGGCCCTGATTTTGGCCCATGTAAGCTCTCTTGTTGTTTCCAAGGTTTCGGCGAGTTTCTTTCTTTGCTCCTCTGATAATTCTATTCCCGTTTCGCCGGTTTCAGGGTCATAGTAAGAGAGGTTATTTATATCCTGCCAGTAGCGAAAACGCTGGAACTCAAGACGTCCTTGCCTTGTCCGCGACAGATTAGGTTCAAGGGAACAGCGTCCCACACGGTCCGGCTTTAGTTTAAGAGGTTTTTGAGAAAAGATGATCTTTTCGAGTTCATTCCTTGTTTTCTCATCATGGAGTCGGGGGTTATAGCCTGACTGCTTTTTCCATATTTCGGAGAACTCTTCGTTGTACATCCTGCGGTCGGTATGACGATCATGAAAGTCTCCTCTGTTTCGCTTGCGCGGAAGCCCAGCAAGGTATTCTCCCAAGGTGCGCGCGCCGCCTTTGGCTATGTTCTCTCTGAGTTTTTCAATTTCTTCTTTGAGTTTTCCCTCTTCTTTGTCTTTTGCATTCGTGCTTTCGTCCTCCTTCTCGAGTATCTCACGAGCGTTCATATCATTCCCTAGATCACCGAACGAAGTTTTGCGATTGCTCAGAAACCCTCTTCTCGTTCCTAGGTGAAGTATGGCGCGACCAAATTCATAAGGAGTCAGTTCTTCATCCAGTGCTTTCGCTCTTATAATGTAGGGGTCTCCAAGTTTGTTCAGTTCTTCCTCAGGAGTTGGATTGTTTTTTAGTACTTCAGGGAGAAAGCCTTTTAGAATCAGGTAGTTCCTGAGGCGGTTTTTGCGTCTGCTGCGACGCTGTATTTGTCTTCTCTGAAGGCGTGATTCCCTTCGTTTCCTGTTTTTCGGAGTAGGGGATTTGTCTTCAACCGAGCGGACAAATATACGGCTCCCGCAATCAACAAATTCTTGGGGTTTGCCGCTTTGTTCTTTTATCACGCTCCAGCCAATCGAATTTGTTCCTACATCCAAACCTATTGAGTATTCTCCGAATTCGTATCCTTTAGTCTTCATGGGTTACCCCTCGTAGTTACAACCGTTTGTTGCTTTTTCTAATCTAAGTCGTATAATATATCACAGAAAGTTTATAACTGACTGAATAGGCCACGAAATTTGCTATTCATAACAAGAAGCAAATGCTTCGTAGGTAATCTCCAAGGAGAACCAAGCCCTCGCATTCGGGGGCTTTTTTATAAGTTCGGCATTGTGGCAAAAGTAATTGTTGAATCAATCTTACTCTGAATTTAACCACTCGATCATAGTGATTTAATGCCTTGGCCTTCAGGAATATCCGTTATATTGAACGTAAATATTCTTGTTGTATACCGATTAATGATAAAGACATTTAACATCTCAGTTGTTTGAACATTTCCAGAGCACGGTTTCGAGCATTCATATGATCTACAATAGGAAAAGGGCATGTATTTCCTAAAGAAATCCCCGAGTCTTCAAGTATGTAAACCGGCACTACGGGTCGAGTGAATTTCGCTGCCTCTGCGAGCGCCGGATTATCCGAGAGTCTGAGGTCGTTTCTGAACCAGTGAGTAATTGGATGTGATGTATCTTTGCTTCGACTCATTTCCATTGGGAAATCGGCTTTTGCTTCAGAGATGACGGTAAATTATACTGTAGAAGAATGTTCTTCTGAGAAAAACTCGGCAGCTCTTCGTTAAGATCTAGCTAAAGATCCGTTCCCATGTCCAAAACAACTTCAAAAGAGGGTTTCAGATCCGGGTTCATTTCCGTTATAGGACGGCCCAACGTCGGCAAGTCCACTCTTGTAAATTCCATCGTGGGAGAAAAAGTCTCGGCCGTTTCGGATAAGCCGAGCACTACCAGAAACAGAATCTTGGGCGTAAAGACTTTTGATGATTCCCAACTGGTTTTTCTTGATACCCCGGGTGTTTACAGGGAAAAAAGCAGGCTTGGAAAATCCATGGCCCGAGCGGTAAGCAGTGCTCTGTCGGATGCCGACCTAGTGGCGTTTGTTACGGACGTGGAAAAACCTTTCGGAGCAGCAGACGAATCCATACTGAAGATGCTCAGGAAACCTTCTGTGTTTGTCGTAAACAAAATCGACAAGGTAAAAAAATCAAAGCTCCTATCGGTACTTTCGGCTGCCGAGAGATTCTCTGAGAAGTTCCTCGAAATAATCCCCATCTCAGCTCTTAACAACGATGGGGTAGAGCAACTCACCCAACTTCTAAAAAAACACCTGCCCGAGGGACCGAAATATTTTCCCGATGATGTTTTCACGGATCAGCCCGAGATCTTTTACGTTAGTGAACTCATAAGGGAGAAGGTATTCAACCTTACGCGGAAAGAAATCCCCTATAGGGTTGCCGTGGTGGTTTCGGGGTTCAGCGAGGATAAGGAGCGAAACCTGATAAGGATAAACGCGGAAATCTACGTTGAGAGAAAAAGCCACAAGGGAATTCTAATAGGGAAGGGCGGGGGGATGCTCAAGCAGATCGGTTCTGAGGCCAGGGTTGAAATTGAAAGAATCCTGGGAGTAAAGTTGTTTCTGGAACTTTGGGTGAAGGTTAAGGAGAACTGGACTCAGAGTGATTTCCTGATAAAGGAATTCGGTTACGGAGACTGAATTATAAAAGCTTCTATTTTCCCTTGAAAACGGGCTTTCTTTTCTCGAGAAAGGCTTTTTTTCCTTCTCTCGCGTCGCTGCTTTCCCTTACTTTGGCAAGAAGCGATTTTATAAGTTCTTCATTTTCTCTTGAAAGCGGATTTTTCTCTTCCCAGATATTTATCATCTTTTTCATCGATATCATGGAAAGCGGCGCGTTTTCGCTTATTTCCTCGGCAAGCGCGTAGGTGAATTCTTCAAGCTCGTCTCTTCTTACAACATGGTTGACAAGCCCTTTTTCCAAGGCTTTTTCGGCGTTAACGGAGTTTCCCGCTAAAAAAAGCTCCCTTGTAAACCCGGAACCCACCAAGTTCAGAAATTGCTTTATTCCGCCGTAATGATAAGTGACTCCAAGTTTTGCAGGCGGGATTGCGAGCTTTGCGTCGGCAACGCACACTCTTATATCGCAGTTCACCGCGAGTTCAAGCCCTGCCCCGAAAGCGTGACCGTTTATCATTGCTATTACGGGAAGAGGGTAAGACTTTACGGACTGCATGGCTTCGGTGAGGGGATGGTTGTTTTCTATGGCAATCTCTTCGTCAGATATTGAGTCTATATCGTATCCTGAGCAGAAGGCCCTATCACCGCTTCCTCTTATTACAACACATCTGATTTCGGATATTTTCCCCAGGTTTAGAAATTTCTCTGTTAACAGTTTGAGAGTCTTTGGGGTAAGAGAATTCCTTTTCTCGGGGCGATTAAGCGTAAGGGTGCATACGGAATTTTCAATTTTTACGAGAATTTCTTTGTTTTCGGTCATGGAGAAATTATATATTACAAGGACTTGGTGTCTAAGCGGAGGCGAGGTTTTTAAAAGATTCTGTCTTCTCGACCATTTAGCGTGCTCGCAGAAAAGTAATCGGGGTATAATTGCCAAAGGGGAGAGTCATGAAAAAAAAGCAGCCATCGTGTGAACGGATCTATAGGGTGCTGTTTCTTTGCACAGGCAACTCGGCCCGTTCGATCATCGCCGAGTCCATTTTGAACCACAATGGCGGTAGAAGATTTGTCGGCTACAGCGCGGGGAGTCATCCGCGGGGAGAAATTCACCCCCGCGCTCTAGAGCTTCTGCTCAGCCGGGGGCACGACACGGGGAACCTGCGTTCCAAGCCTTGGGACGAGTTTGAGGCGGCGGGCGCCCCATTAATGGATTTTGTTATTACGGTGTGCGACAACGCAGCGGGTGAACCCTGTCCCGTGTGGCCTGGGGGCCCCGTAACGGCTCACTGGGGTCTTGCGGACCCCGCAGGTATTAGGGGAACCGAAACCGGACAGCGCGAAGTTTTTGAAAAAACCTACGAATTGCTCAAAGAGCGTGTCGCCGCGTTTCTGCCCCTTCCGTTCGACTCGCTTGACAGCGTGGAACTTCGTGCGAGACTTGAAAAGATCGGGCGCCGTGGGTCTGGAACGGACGGAGGATAGTGACTGATGCTTGAAGCGTTTCTGGCCGACCACGGGATGTGATCTGAATTGTTCTGACCCTCAGGCGGAACCACTTTTTTAACATGACGAAACGAAAAACCCTGTATCTGGCTAATCCCTACGGCTTTTCCGTGCAGCAGCGCGAAGGGCCCCTGGCGGTTCTTGTTGAGGTTCTGGAATCAATGGGAGCCGAGGTATGGGAGCCGTTTTCCCGGAATAATCAGGTTGATAAGGTGGCCGCCGGTTGGGCCTACAGGGTTGGACAGTCGGACCTTCGGGACGTACGCGAGGCCGATGGATTGTTCGCAGTTGTCAATGGATGTCCGCCGGACGAAGGAGTTATGGTGGAGCTAGGAATGGCGATTGCTTGGGACAAACCCGTATTTCTGTTCCGGGATGACTTTCGCAGATGCACCGACAGCGAGGTCTATCCGCTCAACCTGATGCTGTTTGCCGGCATGCCTGAAAAGGGCTGGGAGGTTTACTTGTATGGTTCCGTGGAAGAGATAACCGACCCGGACAAGGCGCTGGCAAGATGGCTTAAGGATGCGGACTGATTCGATTTCTTTTTTTAAGGCCGGGTCATGAAAAGTTTACCGATCGGCTATTTTCAGAACCTTGGCTCCTTTTCCTCCACCCCTTCTGATCTCCAAAAGCGCCTTATTGGCCTCTTCAAGTTCGTACTTGGTGACTTCGGCTTCTATCCCCAGAGTGGATGCGATCGAAAGGAAGCCAGCTACGTTTTCCCTTGTCACGTTCGCTACGCTTTTTATCTCTTTTTCGAGCCAAAGGTGCGACTGATAATCGAGACTCAGCAGTGAGTCGATATCTGAGTCCTCCTTGCTTATGGCGTTTACGACCAGTTTTCCCCCGGGAACAAGATTCTCAAGCGAGTGCAGAACCGGCTTCCATACGGGCGTAGTGTCAATAATAGCGGAGAGTTGCTTGGGGGAGCGCTCTTCAATTCCACCCGACCAAGATGCTCCAAGTTCCACGGCGAATTGCCTTTCCCTTTCTCCTCTTGCGAATACGAACACCTCGCTTAGGGGGTATGAGTGGCGAAGTAGCTTTATCACAAGATGCGCTGAAGCGCCGAACCCCATGAGCCCTACAGCGTCTCCGTCAGTTATTCCGGAAAGCCTCACGCACCGGTAGCCTATAGCTCCGGCACATAGAAGAGGGGCCGTTTTCACCGGATCCATTTCCTCAGGTATAGGGTGAATGAATCCTGCATCGGCGACCATAAATTCGGCGAAACCTCCGTCTCTGTCCCTACCGGTTGCAATGAAGTCACGGCAGAGATTTTCCCTTCCGTTCCTGCAGTAAGCACACTTTCCGCAGGCTCCTCCTATCCACGCGACTCCCACCATGTCGCCTACGTTGAAATCTCTTACCCACAAGCCGGGTTCTTTAACCATCCCCACCACTTGGTGTCCCGGAACGATTGGAAAAGACGGAGGCACCACTCTTCCTTCAACCTCGTCCATGTCGGTGTGACAGACCCCGCAGGCCAAAACGCGTATAAGTACTTCTCCTTCAGCGGGTTTTGGAGTGGGGAATTCCAGCAACTCAAGAGGAGTATCGTTTTCAGACAGGTCGTACGTACCTCTTAGAACCATTGCCTTCATTAGGATATCAAGTATAACATGCAGACCGCAGAGTATGATCAGATTTTGGACGAGATGGTTTCAACGTTGCACCTCGTCATGAGAAGCGCTCTGTGTGATTACTTAACCCAGAAAACGGTTTTCATTATGCCATTCAAGGATCGATTGCTCGGGAATGAACAAGGATTTTTCTGGAACGTGGACTTTGTTGCCGTGAAGTTCGTAATAGTCACGTCCATTTTCAAATTCTTCCCTGATCTTCTTGCTAACCTCAAACCTAAGATCTGTGGTTACCGTCACGTAGCCTGAATCAAACAAGCTGTGAATATCACGTCGCAGAAGAAGACCGTTTGATACCTTATGTTCTCCTCCCTCGCTGTAAGGGCGAATATGAGCCGCATCGAGAGCTGGAAGAGTTCTCTCTTGCGTGACAGCACAGCGACGCCCATAGGCGTCAATTACGACATGTCGAAATGCTTCCTGACCTAGGCGGGGTTGAATCAGATATGGTCTGCCGAATCGCTCCGCCGGGTTTTTTTCATCGGGGTGGAGAACACCCAATTGTTTGCTTACTGCTTTCCAGAGTTTAAGACCTTCAGACTGCTCGGTGGAATATCTTTTATACCTTACGATATTAGGAGTCCAGCTTTCTGGAATAGGAATCCATTCATCCTCGGGCAGGAAAAACGGCTGGGTTAGTATCCGGCAACCTATCTGAAAATCATTTTGTTTCACCGGATCCACCTTGTGATATCTAGCGATTGTGGAACGCAACTCATCGAGAGATGCGGTGCCGTTGGCTTCACCAAACACATCCCAGGCCACACTGCACGGCATAAAAATCTCTCGGGTGAAAACGCCTCCGCCGGCTATGGAGTTGTATGGAGAATGGAGTTTGAAGAGAATTAGTTCACCAGGTTCCAATGCCCTGAAACGCGTCTTGGCCGATGGTTTCCAGAAATTAACTTCGGTTAGGGAGGGTCTCTGCCGCAGATGCTCAAACCAATTGTTATCTGTAACCGCGACGATTAGATTTACAGACATTCATCCTTCCCCAAAAATTTCCTATCTGAAATATTATCCTTTCTTTTTGCTTGAACCCATTCCCCACCGGATTGCCCAGAGCGAGAGCAGTACAATTAGACATCCAATAATGATTGCACGTAAAACTTTACTTTCGGTTTTCATGTCGGTTGCGTATTGTGAGTCTTCCGCCGGGTAAATGCCCGACCCGAGAATGTAGGTGTCATCGCCGAGCCTTATTTGCTTTACATAGCTTATCTTGAGAGAAGTTCCCTTTGCTTTGCTGACTTCTGTGATTTCGTCTCCCTCTACCAACGGATTGTCCCAGAGGTAGTGGACAAAGCCTCCTCCGCTTTCTGCCACTTTGATGATTCTTTCTCCAATGTTGACTCCGTTTTCGTCTACGACATTTATAGTGGACGACTGACTGAAGTTTGGATTGTTGCCGTTAAACACTACAAGGCCTTGGTTTGTAATGGCGAAGAGGTAGATTTCATTGTATTTCCAGGCTTCCTTGCCACTGCTGACTCTCAGCAGTTCTGCTATGTCCATATTGCCCCGCGTAGCCTTATACGCGTGATTAACAAACTCAACCGTTTTTTCAACGAAATTCTTAAGCGTAGTCCTGTCTTTTACGGAACTGGCCTTTACTTCTGGTACGTATTCTCCTAGGACTTCACCCATGGATGGGATCAACTCGTCATGATGAAAGCCTCCAATCAGAACAAGCTCAATTCCCAACGCATCAACTGTGTAATTAACGGCATAGCTTGATTTGGGTAAAATTTCATAGTGTGACGGATCGCCGGGGTGGTTCCAGTAGTAATCAACAAACCCTCCCTCCTTGTTCTTTTCGGCCACTTCGATGAGCTTCTGCACTACATCGGTTCCTTTTGCGTCCCGCAGAACGGTTAGGTCCCTGCCATGGGCTGATTCATAGTATCCGTGAGCTATACATCTGCCTTGTTTATCAACTAGAATGAGGTATTTGGAACCGGACTTCCAGTCTCCTTTATGTTGTACTTCGTACAGTATCTTCTGCCAGAGATCAAAGCTTTGTTCGTCCGGAACCGGGACTTCCCAGTGCGCCTTTGCGTGCAATACGAATTCTCGCAGGGCATCACGGCTCTCCGTTGCCCCGTCGGCTGTTACTGTTTCTTTACTGGCATTGGCGTGCTTTCCGTGGGCTGAGGCCGTACGCACATCGGAAAAAACGCATATAACCACCAGCACGCACAGAAAAATCCCTGTTAGTGCAAAGGTTTTCGTAATATCACCTTTTAGCATGGCCTTTATCGTACCTCCTGTGTTTGAAGCAGAATGAACATGCAAGCTTATCAGTTTTTACAAGCCAGAAACGAACCTATCTTACTTCGAGAATATTAAGAAAAACATGTGAAGTCAAGGCTTTTTGTAGGAGGCAAATGAGACTGACTGGTCTCTCTCTAAGTTAAGAAAATACCATTAACGAGATTAAAACATAAAGGTTTAAACCTTGGAGAAAACGGATGTCCTGCTAAAGCATTCAATAAGCGAGGTCAATTTTTAATCATGGTTTAAGCGAATACTTGCACCTGCTTTTGACATGTAGATACATTGCGCGCGAGAGAAACCGCTCGATTCGCTTATCATCTACGGGTTTGCCTGACTGAGTTAGATTTAGTTTTTGCCCGAGGCTTTTCGGGTTCCGGTGCAACGCCTAGGTCCAGCAGTCCGCTTATCCCAAGCGCAGTATCCGCGCACGCTCTCAGAACGATTTCCGCTGCGACTCTTGCGTCTTCTCCCGCATCGTGATGGCGAAAGCGGATACCAAGATCATGGGCAACGTTCCCGAGATTGTAGCCCCTAAGGGCGTATTTATCCGGCCAGGCGTGTCGTACTACTCGCGCGCTGTCAATCCAGATTCCATAGCGCAGGGATTTCCCACACTCCCCAAATGCTTTTAAGATTGCCCTGCGGTCAAAAAAAGTATGGCTTACCACGATTTCTCCGAGATATCCCGCGATTTTATCGCATATCTCCTCAAACCGTGGGCAGCCCCTTACCATGTTATGGTCTATGGAGTGTATGGCAGTGTTGTATGGGTCAAAAAAGTCATCCGGATCTATGAGTTGAGTCCATACGTCTGTGATTTTCGCGGATCTGACCACGGCGATGCCCACCTGACAAATGCTTGAGACGTTTGAATTCGCAGTCTCCACGTCAACCGCGACAAAGTTCAGGTCTTCGTCGACAGAAGCGTTCTTTTTTTCGTTTCGCACTCGCGGCGTTTTCTGTTTCCCTGCTTTTTTCATTCCCTTTACTATGAATCGGAAATCATTCTCTTTCAGCGGTATTTCAGATGCTTCGGAGTTTCCGGGCTTTAAACTCAAATTATATTGTTTATAATGCTTTGGATCAAAAGTTTTTTCGGAGGCCCAACGTGCCCTTATATGAATATGAATGCGACAGTTGTATGGAAAATTACAACACGGACATAGATAACTTGGTCGCCAAGCTTACCAAGACAAACGCAAGGAAAGTTTTCAAGCAAAACCGCAATTTCTGTTACATCGAAGTCACAAGTGACAAGAACAAAAAGCTATTTTTCGAGCTTGGGGAAAAGGGGATAAGCGGTGCGAGGAGATTTCGTTATAAGCTTGATGACGAGAGGGTGCTTTACCTTGAGCTTAAGAGTTTTCGTTTCAACCACCTTGTGTACGGAGATGACGACCAGGATGAAATCAAATGCCCTCTCTGCGACGATTCCGGGGCGGTGAGAAGGGTTTTTTCCACCTTCAAGGCTATATTCGAGGACAAGAGCAAAAGGGCTCCGGGTCCCGGAGACGAGCTCAGATGGCATCTTGAATACAAGCAGCAAAAGGATGAAGAGAGAGAAAGTGACTGGGTCGGGCAGGACCACCTGAGCCAGTATTTCAACAGATAGGAGACGAAAATGCCCCTCTATGAATTTGAATGCACGAAGTGCAGAGGCAACGTTGAAAAATCCCTAAAGACTCTTGAGAGAAAACGGGACAAAGAGACCGTAAAAAGCCTTGTCGAGAAATATGACAATATCTACGCCATAGAGGTTGTCGACCTTGAGCGTGAAGAAATAGTCGCGAAGCACGGAAGAAAGGGAAAAGATTCCATGTTCAATGATTTCTACCTTAAAGACGGAACCCTGCTTGCGCTCTTCAACATGCGAAACTACAGGTTCTCTGAGCTTATATACGAAGAAGGGGACGAAGAAAAGGTAAGGTGCTATTGCGGGGAGAAAAAGAAGGTGGAAAGAGTAATCTCGACTTTCGCTTTTACGAAGGATCTCTCAACCGATATGCCGAAGCCCAATCTCTCGCACCTGCCGCCTTCGGTTAGAAACAGAACTCACATCGGGGAGTACATAGAGGAAAAAGACAGGCCTAAAAAGAACAGGCCTCCGAAGAGCAGGAGATAACCGCCGGAGTCCGATTATTCGCTTCCGACCGGCCGGATTTCTCACGCCTGATTACGTTTATTTTTTCCCCGCGTATTCTTCTTTGCGCTTGCCGAATCTTTTCTCAAGTTCATCTGATATGTCCTGAGGGTCAAGACCCGCTTCGCAGAGAAGCACCATGGAATGGAACCATAAATCGGTAAGCTCGTATACAAGTTCGTCCTTATCCCCGTTTTTCGCGGCTATTACGACTTCGCCTGCTTCCTCTCCGATTTTCTTGAGTATCCTGTCAAGCCCGCCTTTCATAAGGCCGCTTACGTAGGACCCTTCCTTGGGGTTTTGTTTCCTGTCCTCTATTACGGAAAACACCTTTTTAAGGGATCCTTTCTCAAATACGGGGGCCGCTTTTTTTTCCATGTCCCCTGATCTGTAAAAACATGTCGGCTCTCCGGTGTGGCAAGCCAGCCCGGTCTGATCCACCGTTATAAGCACTGTGTCGCAGTCGCAGTCAACGAAGATTTCCTTTACGTCCTGAAAATGGCCGGATTCTTCTCCCTTGTTCCAGATCTTTTTTCTAGATCTGCTCCAGAAGTGGGTTCTTCCCGTCTTGACGGTCATCTCAAGAGCTTCTTTGTTCGCATATGCGAGCATGAGTACCCGCCCGCTTGAGCTGTCCTGCACTATTACGGGCAAAAGACCTTCGTCGTTAAACTTGAGTTTTTCAAGATCCATATCCATGTGGGTTTCGCTCCGCTGGAAATACGTCAAGATAATAATTGCAAAGCCTACGTTGTCAAAGAGCTGGCAGCGGAGGGGAACGGTGGTGGAGGGTTCAGTTTGAAGCGCTTTTCCGTCTGGGAGTTTTTCTCTGAGCTGTTGTTGATTTTAGATGTGTAACTGTAAGACTGCTGTGCGCAGGGAGGACTTGCGTCTGTGTTTTCGAGAAAACAGCTCTTTCATGCTTTAGCGGTTTTGTTCTTTGTCGCTTTGCTTGTCGCTATAGGTTTTACGTTATACGACGATTCGGGGCATGTCAGTTTTGATCACGGCGTCGCAAGCGGCGATCCCTTGGCCGACAGAGTTGTTGTCTGGACAAGAGTTACTCCGCGAACATCTAAGAAAAGAGTCAGGGTCAGAGTTGAGGTTTCTGCGGACGGGAAGTTCAAAAGCCTCATTCACAGCTCGGTTAAGACCGCCACGGCCAAAAGTGATTACACCGTAAAAATTGATGTTAAGGGTCTTTCTGCCGGAACTGTTTATTACTACCGGTTCCGCTCAGGTGAAGCTACATCCGTTGTCGGCCGTACTAAGACTTTGCCGCGGGGCGATGTGGACTCAGTTAGACTGGCGGTGTTCTCATGCGCTAACTATCCCACCTCCCATGGCGGTTACTTTAACGTTTACGGTCACGCGGCGGCGACGGCCAGCGTGGATGCCGTCGTTCACCTAGGCGATTATATCTATGAGTACGGCAGGAGGCCGGGTCCCGGAACCGATGATTCGGAAGAAACCGGCAGGGATTTTCCGGAATACAGCGATAAGGAGATCCTGACGCTTGATGATTACCGAAGGCGTTACGCGCTATACAGGACCGACCCGCAGCTTCAGGCTCTTCACGCCGCACATCCTTTCATTACCGTCTGGGACGATCACGAGATCGCAAACGACGCTTATGCTGGAGGCGCCCAGAACCATGATGAAAGTGAAGGCAGTTTCGACGCGCGCAAAAAAGCTGCGCTTCGGGCCTATTACGAGTGGATGCCCGTTCGTTCCGTAAACAAGAATTATTCTGAACGGATCTACCGCAGTTTTTCCTTTGGAAACCTTGTTGAGCTTTTCATGCTCGATACCCGCCTTGCCGGGAGGGACAAACAGCTTAGCTACAAAGATTATTTCGACCCGAATACCGGTTTTGACGGGCTACGGTTCCGTGAAGAGATCGGTTCACAGAACCGCTCACTTCTCGGCCAGGATCAGCTTGCATGGCTTCAGGAGAAACTAGCCGCTTCAACCGCCACCTGGCAGGTTCTGGGTCAGCAGGTGCTTATGGGCAGAATGAATATTCCCGCTGAGATAATCCCCGACCTAGGTGATCGGACGCCTGCGGTCGCGGATCTTGTTGATCAACTGACCGAGATTAAGGCCCGGTTGCTTCGAGACGATCCTTCTGTGACTCGGGATGAGCGGGATCGTATAAATACGGTGCTTCCCTATAATCTTGACGCATGGGACGGTTACCCTGCGGAACGCGAAGCGGTACTGGGGGCGGCTTACAGCGCGGACAAAAACCTGGTGGTGCTAGCCGGGGATACGCACAACGGATGGGCAAATAATCTCAAGGACGCTAATGGTAACCAAATAGGCGTTGAGTTTGCCACCGCATCTGTGTCTTCGGGAGGTCTTGAGACTTATCTGAAACTTAAACCGCGACAGGCTGAAGAGTTTGCCCGGGACTTAGAGGTGCTGATTGATGATCTTGTTTATTCAAACACAAAAGACCGTGGTTACCTAGTTGTGACCTTCACTCCGCAAGAGGCTCATTCTGAATGGATATATGTGGATACCGTCGCTCAACCGGAGTTCAACGAAAAGACCTCCGCTTCCAAGATGCTCATAGTGCTTCCCGGCGCAGATGAACGTAAACTGGCTCCTGTTGATAATTAAATTGTTTTTGATAGTACTTTCCCTCCCATCTTGTATTTTTGTGGAAAGACCGATCAAAAGTATAAAACGAATTCTCCTGAGAGGGTCTTTTTAATTCATTAAGAGGAGCAGTCGGCATCTGGACGGTTTTTTTATCAATACGGATTTCTTCAGCCGCCCTTACTTCTACGGACGAAGGTCTTTTGGTATACTTCCCTTTTTTTGTATGTGGAGATGTGTACGTGGTCGTTGAACGGGCCTATCTTGAGTTCAGTGGAACCACTTTGAAACATAGTGCAAGACGGGATTCCATTGACAGACCTGCGAAAAGTCGGATGATATTGGATGTTGCGTGTTTAAACCGTTTTTAATGAACTCAGAGTTTAATCTTGGTATTATCAGGAAGGTAAAAACCTATGGCTAGAATTACGATTGAAGACTGCTTAGAGAAAGTTGAGAACAGATTTGCTCTTTCCATCGCTGCGATGAAAAGAGCAAGCCAGATATCCAAGGGAGCTACTGTTGTGGCATCCGAAAACGACGACAACAAGCATGTCGTTTCGGCGTTAAGAGAGATAGCTGAAGGAAAAGTAAACGTTATATATCCCAGAGACAGGGACAATTACTGATTACACACGTAGTCACGTTCGTTTTTAACCCGCCAGTGAGGTAAATATCCTTTTATGCTCTCGGTAGGCATAGACGCGGGAGGAACGTTTACTGATTTTGTTTTTTTCGACGGAAAAGAAATATCGGTAAACAAGGTTCCTTCCACCCCCCGCGACCCTTCGATAGCAGTACTCAATGGGCTTCAAAGCCATCCCGTTGAGTTTCCCCATATATCGGAAATTATCCACGGAACCACCGTGGCCACAAACGCTCTTTTGGAACGGGAGGGGGCGAAGACCTGCCTTGTCACCACAAAGGGTTTTGAAGATGTAATAGAGATCAAGCGCCAGAACAGGGAAAAACTGTACGACCTGCTCTGGAGCCCTGCCGTTCCTCTTGTTCCCTCAGAACTCAGATTCGGCGTTTCCGAGAGAACGGACTACCTCGGACGTGTACTTGCTGCCCCCGATGACGCTGAAATAGAGGAAATAATGGAGAAGATATCTTCTCTAGGTGTTGAGGCGATAGCGGTTTGTTTTCTACATTCGTATGCGAATCCTGAAAATGAGCGCGCAGTCGCAGCCGTGCTCGCTAGGCTCGGTATCCCGATTACCATCTCATCAGAACTTGTCGCGGAATTCAGGGAATATGAAAGGACTTCGACAACTGTTCTGAATTCCTACCTGATTCCTAAAGTGAGCGAATACATGCGCTCGCTTTCCCGTCGCCTCAAGGGAAAATCGCTCTCCATCATGCAGTCAAACGGCGGGGTTATATCCGCCGAGCAGGCGGCCGAGGGGCCTGCGAAAATAGTTCTCTCCGGTCCCGCTGGAGGAGTGGTCGGGGCTTTTGAGATATGCGCGCTCTCCGGGAGAAAGAAGATCATTACCTACGACATGGGAGGAACCTCAACCGACATATCTCTTTGCGACGGCAAAATAAGCTTTACGACCGAAAACACCTTGGGCGGTGCCGCAATCAAGGTGCCGATGATAAACATCTCAACCATAGGGGCCGGGGGTGGTTCAATTGCTTACATCGCCGAGGGGGGAATCCTGAAGGTAGGACCGCGCAGCGCCGGTGCTGATCCGGGCCCGGCGTGTTACGGAAAAGGTGTTTTGCCGACCGTAACGGACGCGAATATAGTTCTTGGCAGAATGGATCCCGGCTGGTTTCTGGGCGGCGAGATGAAAATACACCCCGAGAGATCCTTTGAAGCGCTTCGCTCGCTTGCCCCGGGTCACCCTGCGGAAGAAATCGCGGAATCTGTAGTCAGAATTTCGAATTCAAACATGGAAAAAGCGCTTCGCGTGATATCGGTCGGGAGGGGCTACGATCCTAGGGAATTTTCACTCGTTTCGTTCGGAGGCGCGGGAGGTCTTCACGCCTGCGACCTTGCCCGTTCCTTGGGCATCCGGGAAGTTGTTTTCCCAAGGACTCCCGGGGCGCTTTCCGCTTACGGTATGCTTCTTGCCGATTCCTTCAAGGATTACGGAGTTACGTTTTTTTCCCAGGCGGATGATGACCATATCCAAGGGACGGATCGAAAATTCGCGGAACTCGAGAAGGTTGCGCGGGCGGATCTCGAAAGGGAAGACCTCAGGTTCGAAAAACATGTTGACGCCAGGTACCGAAGACAGTCCCATGAACTTACGATTCCCTACAGCGATTCCATAGCTTCAGATTTTCACCGCGAGCACGAAAGGGTGTACGGGTATATGAAGGAGTCTTCCGTCGTAGAGATCGTGACCCTGAGGCTCAGGGCCTATATTCCCGGTCGCAAGATAAAAATTCTTCCCGCCCCTGGCGGAGGTCCGGAACCGCGGTTTTTCATAAAAGAGGTGATGTTTGAGGGCAGAAAAATAAAGGCCAGGTGCTGGGAAAGAGAAAAGCTCCGACCGGGTTTTCGATTCGAAGGTCCCTGCATTCTTTACGAGAGAACCGCGACTGCTTTTATTCCTCCTGAGACCGTCTGCGAAGTGGACGAATACGGAAGCGTTATTGTAACCGTCTCTTCGTAAGAGCTTTTCTCTATGGATGCGATGAACATAAGAGAAGAAATAAGAAGAAACTTTGATCCTCCGGGAACCTCCCTTGATCCCGGCAAGGGACTTCTGGCATCCGCCGTGTTGGTTATGCTCTGCGAGCGGAGTGGAGATTATGGAATATGGTTTATAAGAAGGACCGAATACAAGGATGACGCCTTCTCGGGACACGTCGCCTTCCCGGGCGGAAAGAAAAAACAAGATGATGCGACTCTTCTTGATACGGCTTTTAGGGAAGCTGGAGAGGAACTTGGTTTTGATACCTGGAAAGAAGTAGAAATTCTCGGGGAAATGGATTTTGTGCGTCCCTACACCCCTTCTGTCAGGCGGTATGCGGTAAAGCCTTTTGTAGCCATGATAGATGGTGAAGTGGAGTTTGTTCCCAATTACGAAGTATCGGAATTTTTCTGCGTCCCCGTTTCACATCTAGTTAACCCCAAAAATCAGGACGTGAGGGAAAGAAAGCGGGACGGAAAGGTGATAGATGATCACGTGTTTGCTTACCGCAATCACATAATATGGGGGCTTACGGGGAGAATACTTAACGAATTCTTCAAGAAAACTTCAGGATGTTTCACGAAATGATATTTAAATCTCCCTAACGATCATGTAAATTTCTGCAATATCCAAAAACGGCGGTGATTAAGACTCATGGCAGCAGTTAACAAGGCTATAATACTCGGCAATCTGGGAAGAGACCCGGAAGTAAGGTATACGTCGGATGGAAAGGCGGTCACCAATTTCTCGGTTGCTACAACGGAAAAATGGAGGGATAAGGACGGAAACTCCCAGGAACGCACCGAGTGGCACAGGGTAGTGGTGTTTGACAGGCTCGGGGAAGTGTGCGGCGAGTATCTTTCCAAGGGAAGTTCCGTTTACGTGGAGGGTCATCTGAGAACCCGCTCATGGGACGACAGGGAAGGCAACAAAAGATATACGACCGAGATTGTGGGAAGAACCGTGCAGTTTCTCTCCCCTAGAGGGGAGAGCGGAAGGAAAGGCGGCGGAGCGCCCCCCGCTGAAGATGATTTCGCCTACGAAGAGGGCGCCGGCCTCACTGACGACGACGTTCCGTTCTGATTCTTTTGGCTTTTACTGACACACAATAAGATTATGTCTCTGGCCGTTATAATTCTGGCGGCGGGCAAGGGAGTCCGCATGAATTCGGAACTTCCCAAGGTGCTCCACCCCATCCTCAAAAAACCCATGCTGCACTATGTTCTGGATGTGGCTCAAGAGATGGAACCTGATAGAATCGTACTTGTTCTGGGGCATGACTCTGAGCTTGTGAGAGAGACGGTTTCCGATTACCCGGTGAAGACGGTAATTCAGGAGCCGCAGCTTGGAACGGGGCACGCGGTTTCGTGCTGTGAGGGTGCTCTCCGGGATTTTTCGGGAGATATTCTTATACTGAGCGGAGATGTCCCCGCGACGGGCATTTCTACTCTGCGTGAATTTACGGATTCCCACGTGAAAAACGGGACGGATGTTTCGTTCATATCCACAGTGGTCGAAGACCCCGGCGGATACGGAAGGGTGTTGAGGAATGCCGGAGGGGAAGTACTTCGCATAGTGGAGGATAAAGACGCCACTGCGGACGAGAAAAAAGAAAAAGAAATAAATGCCGGAATTTACTGCGTGAATTCCTCTTTTCTCTGGGAAAGCCTGGGCGGACTCGACAGGGAAAACAGCCAGGGAGAGTATTACCTGCCCGGAATCATAAATCTCTGCGTTTCCCGTAAACGCAGGCTTCTGGCTTTTACGCTGGCAGATCCAAAGGAGGTGTCTGGAGTGAACAGCAGAGAACAGCTCGGCGAAGCGGAAAAAACCGTAAGACGCGCGATAAACCGCCGACACATGGAAAACGGGGTTACAATAGTAGATCCCGAAACCACTTACATATCGGACTCGGTAAGCATAGGTAAGGATACGACTGTGTATCCGAATACTTATATCCACGGCGAAGCTCGCATCGGGGACGGCTGCAGAATAGGACCATCCGTATACATTGAAGATTCACTGATAGGAAATAACGTCGAGGTAAGGTTCTCTTCGTATCTTACGGGGTGCGAAGTCGAAGACAGCGTTGTAATGGGGCCTTTCTGTCACCTGCGGCCCGAGGCCAGGATAAAAAGCGGAGCCAAGATCGGAAATTTCGTTGAGATAAAAAAATCGGAAATAGGAGTCGGTTCCAAGGTTCCCCATCTGTCCTACGTGGGAGATGCCGATATCGGCGCCGGGGTTAATATCGGTGCGGGAACCATCACCTGTAACTACGATGGCGTGAACAAGCACAGAACCGTGGTGGAAGACGGCGCTTTCATAGGGAGTGACACCATGCTGGTTGCGCCTGTAAAAGTGGGAAAGGACGCGACTACGGCGGCAGGTTCCACCGTAACAAAAGACGTTTCCTCGGGCGCTCTCGCGATAGAGCGCGCGGTACAGAAGGAAATAAAGGGCTGGGCGGAGAGAAAAAGAGCGAAGAAGGGGAAATCCTGAGATGTGCGGAATAGTCGGATACGTGGGCAGTTCCAAGAGAACAAAAAGCGTTCTCTGCGAAAGCCTGGGAAGGCTTGAATACAGGGGATACGATTCTTCCGGCATATGCTTTGTTGAAAACGGCCGTTCCCGCGTCATAAGAAGCGAAGGGAAGCTCGAAAACCTTCTCTCAAAACTAAAAGACTGCGAGATGACTTCTTCTCTCGGCATCGCTCACACAAGATGGGCCACCCACGGCGACCCTTCGGAGCGAAACGCCCACCCCCAGGTATCGGGCCCGGTAAGCGTGGTGCACAACGGCATAGTGGAGAACTACCCCGAGCTCAAGGAGGAACTTATCGCGGCCGGTTACGAATTCCGCTCCGATACCGACACCGAGGTCATTTCTCATCTGATCCGCGATTTTACGGAGAAAGGAAACTCTCTTCTCGAGTCAACAAGAAAAGCATTTGAAAAAGTGGAGGGCTCTTACGCAGTGGCGGTCATGTCGGATACGGAACCCGGGAAGATAATCGCCACCAGGCGTTTTTCCCCTCTCATAATAGCGCGCAGCGGAAACGAATGTTTTCTGGCTTCGGATATCCCCGCGATTCTGCCCTACACAAAAGAGTTTGTTTTTCTTGAGGATAACGATTTCGTGGTTCTGGATGAAAACGGCATCTCGATAACCGACGCGGCCGGCGAGGCGGTTAAAAGAGCGCCGACGGTTGTGGACTGGGACCCTTCGGTAATTGAGAAATCGGGCTATCGCCATTACATGCTAAAAGAAATTTTCGAACAGCCACGGGCCATTTTCGATACGCTTCGGGGGAAATTCACAGCCGACATGCGGGAAGTGGTTTTCGAGGACATGGACCCCTCCCTTCTGCGAAAAACGCAAAGGATAATTATTGCGGCCTGCGGCACTTCCTACCATGCCTCCCTTATAGGAAAGTACATGATAGAGGAAGTGGCCGGAGTGAACACCCAGGTGGAGCTTGCCTCTGAGTTCCGGTACAGAAATCCCGTTATCGGTCCCGACGCGCTTTTTGTCGCGGTTTCTCAGTCGGGCGAGACCGCGGACACCTCAGAAGCACTTCTAAAGGCCAAGGATCTCGGGATGAACTCCATCGGCATAACGAACGTGAGACTGAGCAAAATCTCAAGAGAGTCTGACTGCGTCATAACCACAAAGGCGGGTCCGGAGATCGGTGTTGCCTCCACAAAATCCTTTACGGCGCAGGTTATGGCGTTCTATCTTTTTTCCATATATCTTGCGATCTCAAGGAAGGCGATTGATTCCGACAAGGTGAGGCAACTGGTAGCCGATGCCGTATCTGTTTCGAAACTCCAGCAGCAAACCCTTGAGCTTGACGGGGAACTTAAAGATCTTTCGAGGGATTTTTACGGTTACAGGAACTTCATCTATCTTGGCAGGGGGATTAATTACCCGGTAGCTCTTGAAGGCGCGCTGAAACTCAAGGAAATTTCCTACATACACGCCGAAGGATATGCCGCCGGGGAGATGAAGCATGGTCCCATAGCCCTTATAGACAGAAACATGCCCGTCGTGTTTGTCGCGCCCGAAGAAGACGTATACTACAGAAAACTCCTTGGGAATTTTCAGGAGGTAAAAGCCAGGGGAGGGCGGATCATTTTCATAACATCGGATGAGAATCTGCAGCTTCCCGATGAGAGGGACAGGAAGATAGTGATTCCGAAAAGCTCTTACCTTGTAAGTCCGATGGTCTCAGTTGTCCCCACGCAGTTTCTGGCCTACCATGTCGCCAATATTCTGGGGACGGATGTGGACCAGCCAAGGAATCTGGCCAAAGTCGTCACGGTTGAATAATATCGCACTGTCGCGGGGCGCAAGGATATAAATTTCGTGAGAGATTTTAAATGAAGGTACTTGTTGTTGGAGGAGGCGGAAGGGAGCATGCCCTCTGCTGGAAAATAAGCCAGAGTCCTCTTGTGGAGAAAACCTACTGCGCTCCCGGAAACGCCGGGATAAGCCGCCACGCCGAGTGTCTGGATATCGGTGTGGGAGACTTCGATTCGCTTGCGCAGTTCGTGAAAAAAGAGACCGTTGACCTTACGGTCGTTGGCCCCGAGCAGCCTCTTTGCGAAGGGATAACCGATTTTTTTGAAAAAGAAGGGCTTTTGATTTTCGGTCCCTCAAAAGCCGCCGCGGAACTTGAAGGAAGCAAAACTTTCTCAAAAAATCTGATGAAAAAATATGCCATTCCGACAGGGGAATATTCAGTTTTTACCGATATCGAGCAAGCGCTTGCCAAGGCGGGGGAAACCAAACCTCCCTTCGTGGTGAAGGCCGACGGCCTTGCCGCCGGCAAGGGGGTTATCATATGCCGCTCCCGCGAGGAAGGAGAAGACGCGGTTCGCTCCATGATGGAGCGCGGAGCGTTCGGCGAGGCAGGGGAGAAGGTTGTAATAGAGGAATTTCTTACGGGTGAGGAGGCCTCCTTTTTTGCCTTGACCGACGGGGAAAACGTACTTCCGCTTGAGCCTTCTCAAGACCACAAGCCCATTTTTGACGGGGACAAGGGGCCGAACACGGGAGGCATGGGAGCCTACACTCCCGCTCCTGTTGTAAACGATCGGCTAAGGCAGAGAATAATCGACGAGGTAATGGTTCCGACCGTGCGCGCGATGAAATCCGAGGGCAGAACTTACAGGGGAGTTCTCTACGCCGGATTGATGATAAAAGACGAAAGCTTTAAGGTGCTTGAATTTAACTGCCGCTTCGGCGATCCCGAAGCCCAGCCGCTTCTTATGAGAATGGAATCGGATATAGTCCCCATTCTTCATTCAATAGCCCGCAGCGAGATGAAAACCGATCCGATAGAGTGGAAAGACGGATTCTGCGTCTGCGTCGTCATGGCTTCAAAAGGCTACCCCGGAAGCTACGACAAGGGGGTTGAGCTTAAAAGACTCAAGGACTTCACCGACACCCGCGAGACAGTGGTTTTTCACGCCGGAACCGCTTTTTCTGGAGACGAGCTGGTTACAAGTGGCGGAAGGGTTCTCGGAGTCACTTCTCTTGGCGATACTATAGAGGAATCGATACTGAGGGCATACCAGGCAGTTGGTTCCATTTTCGATGAAAATCTGGTCTACAGGACTGATATAGGGAAAAAGGCGCTTTTGCGTATTGGTGGTTGATATGTCTTGGGTATATCACGCCTGAGGAGTCTAAGTTTATAATTTTTTCCCCACTCGAATTTTTCTGTTGAAAACCTATTTTCTTTCTGTAAGATAGTCCTTCCCTTGATTTGGGTCTTTAGCGTTTTTTTTTCAGTTCACCCATTTGACATTGATCCATTATTAGGCTTATAATGATCGGATTACCCAAATTTCGGGAGAGGATGTTTTTATGCCTACGATAAGTCAGTTGCTCAGCAAGGGAAGAGAGTCGGTCAAGAAGAAAAGCAAGGCCAGGGCTCTTCAGAGATGTCCCCAGAGAAGGGGGGTTTGCGTGAGGGTTTACACCACCACTCCGAAAAAACCCAACTCGGCACTTAGGAAGGTCGCCAGGATAAGGCTTACAAACGGCATAGAGATCACGGGATACATCCCCGGAGAAGGACATACCCTGCAGGAGCATTCAGTTGTGCTCGTAAGGGGTGGCAGGGTGAAAGATCTTCCGGGAGTGAGATACCACATAGTGAGGGGAACTCTTGACTCGGCCGGAGTTGAGAACAGAAGAAACGGAAGATCCAAGTACGGAGCCAAAAAGCCCAAGTAGCGGGCGGGAATCAGAAGATGCCGAGAAAAGGTAGGGTAGCGAGAAGAAAACTGACCCCGGATTCAAGAACCGGAGATCCGATAGTCGCCAAGTTCATAAACAGCCTCATGTACGACGGCAAAAAGAGCAAGGCGGAAAAAATTTTCTACGGTTCTCTTGACAGGATAAGGGAAAAAACCGGAAAAGACCCCCTGGAGGTCTTTCTTGATGCTCTTGACAAGATAAAGCCCGCGGTTGAGGTAAGGTCAAGACGCGTCGGCGGAGCCAACTACCAAGTTCCTATGGAAGTGAGTTCTTTTAGAAGGCAGTCTCTCGGGATCAGGTGGCTTATAAACTCCTCCCGCTCAAGATCGGAAAAATCGATGATAGACAAGCTTTCTTCAGAGATAATCGATGCCCATAACAACAGGGGCAGCGCGGTAAAGAGAAAAGAGGACATTCACAGAATGGCCGAGGCCAACAGGGCCTTTGCCCACTACAGGTGGTAATTCCCTCCGGAGGATTAAGGTGTCAGAACAGGTATTTCCCATAGACAGGGTAAGAAACATCGGAATAGTTGCCCACATAGACGCTGGCAAGACCACCACTACTGAAAGGATACTGTTCTATACAGGCATAACCTACAAGATAGGCGAGGTGCACGAAGGCGCGGCGACTATGGACTGGATGGAGCAGGAACGCGAAAGGGGTATCACCATCACTTCCGCCACCACTACGTGTTTCTGGAAAGACTGCAGGATAAACATTATAGACACACCCGGCCACGTTGATTTCACCATAGAGGTCGAAAGATCGCTCAAGGTGCTTGACGGTGCGGTGGTGGTGTTTGACTGCGTGGGCGGAGTTGAGCCTCAGACTGAGACCGTGTGGGGGCAGGCCGATCGTTACTCTGTTCCGAGAATGTGTTTTGTGAACAAGATGGACAGGGTCGGGGCGGATTTTTACAGGGTTGTGGACCAGATAGAGGAGAGACTTAACGCTAATCCGGTGTGTCTTCAGGTTCCGTGGTTTGACGGTGATGACTTCACTGGGATAGTTGACATCATAAGGATGGAAATGGCTGTGTGGGACGGGGAGAGTCTTGGGGCCAAATTTGAATTCATCGATATTCCCGAAGACACAAAGCCGCGCGCGGCTGAATACAGAGAAAAACTCCTTGAAGCCCTTTCCGATAATGACGAGGGAATAATGGAGCTTTATCTCGACGGAGAAGATGTTCCGGAAGAGATGATCCGAAAATCCATAAGACGACAGACAATTGACGCGACCATAATACCCGTGATGCTGGGGTCGGCTTTTAAGAACAAGGGAGTTCAGCTGCTGCTCGATGCCGTTGTGGAATACATGCCGGCTCCCATAGACCTGCCTCCGATAAAGGGCATTCATCCCAGAACCGAAGAGGAAGTCAAGAGAACTCCGGACAAGAACGACCCTTTTTCCGCACTTGCGTTTAAGATCATGTCGGATCCTTTCGTCGGACAGCTCACCTACCTTCGGATCTATTCCGGAAAACTTAAATCAGGCACCACGGTTTACAATTCATCCAACCTTAAAAACGAAAAAATCGGAAGACTTCTTCGCATGCACGCAGATAAACGCGAGGACATAAAAGAAATTGAGGCCGGGGGCATAGCGGCTGCCGTAGGGCTCAAAAACACCCTTACTGGCGATACCCTGTGCTCGGATTCGAACCCAGTGGTTCTTGAGAGCCTTTATATATCCGATCCGGTCATTTCGATTGCCATAGAGCCAAAGTCAAACGCCGATCAGGAAAAACTCGGTCTTTCCCTGAGCAAGCTTGTCATGGAGGATCCTTCCTTCAAGGTGAAAACCGATGAGGAGACCCGGCAGACGGTTATTTCCGGCATGGGAGAGCTTCACCTTGAGATAATCGTGGACCGGCTTAGAAGAGAGTTCAAGGTTGATGCAAATGTCGGAAAGCCTCAGGTCGCATACAGAGAAACGATAACGTCCGCCTCCCAAACCGAAGGAAAATACATAAGACAGACCGGCGGGCGCGGTCAGTACGGCCATGTGAAGATAAGAGTTGAGCCTCTTGAAAGGGGCGAAGGATTTCAGTTCCACGATAGGATAAAGGGAGGAGCGATTCCAAAGGAGTTTATTCCCGCAGTGCAGAAGGGGATAGTTGAGGCGATGGAGACTGGCGTTGTATTTGGATATCCGGTTGTTGACGTTGCAGTCACGCTTTACGACGGTTCTTTTCACGATGTCGACTCCTCAGAGATTGCCTTTAAGATCGCAGGTTCCATGGCATTTAAGGAAGCGGTTCATAAATCTTCTCCGGTTGTCCTTGAACCCGTAATGAAGCTTGAGGTGATTATTCCAGAACCTCACATGGGAACCGTTATAGGTGATCTCAGTTCGAGGCGGGGGAGGGTGAGCAGTACGGAGATGAGAGGCGCTTTGCAGGCGGTGAAAGCGGAAGTTCCGCTTGGCGAAATGTTCGGTTACGCAACTAACTTAAGGTCAATGACTGAAGGGCGGGGATTGTTCACCATGGAATTTTCCCATTATTTTGCCCTGCCTGCCAACATCGCCGAGGAGTTAAAACAGACAGCCAATGTCAGCTGATATTTTCATGTTCTTTTTAACAAGGAGGTCAACAAGGAATGTCTAAGGCAAGATTTGAGAGGGGGAAGCCGCATTTAAACATAGGGACGATAGGGCATGTGGATCATGGGAAGACGACGTTAACGGCGGCGATAACGAACATATTATCGAAGAAGGGACAGGCGGAGTACGTGGAGTTTGACAACATAGACAAGGCTCCGGAAGAGAGGGAGAGGGGGATAACGATAAACATAGCGCACGTGGAGTATGAGACAGCCGGGAGGCACTACGCGCATGTTGACTGTCCTGGGCACGCAGACTACATAAAGAACATGATAACGGGTGCGGCGCAGATGGACGGTGCGGTGCTGGTGGTGAGTGCGCCTGACGGGCCTATGCCGCAGACAAGGGAGCACATACTGCTAGCGAGGCAGGTAGGAGTGCCGTACATAGTGGTGGCGCTTAACAAGGTTGACCTGCTGGATGACGAGGAGTTGCTTGAGCTGGTGGAGCTTGAGATAAGGGAGTTGTTGAGTGAGTACGGATTTCCTGGGGACGACGTACCTGTAGTGAAGGTAAGCGCGCTTAAGGCGATAGAGGGGGATGGAGGAGCAGCGGAGCAGATAGTTGAGTTAATGGACAGCATAGACGGATACATACCTGAGCCTAAGAGGGAGATGGACAAGCCGTTTTTGATGGCGATAGAGGATGTGTTCACGATATCTGGGCGGGGCACGGTGGTAACCGGGAGAGTGGAGAGGGGGAGGATAGTAGCGGGGAAGGAGATAGAGATAGTAGGGTTTAAAGAGACGACTAAGACAGTGGCTACTAGTTTGGAGATGTTCAGGAAGATACTGGATGACGCGCAGGCGGGGGACAATGTGGGAGTGTTGTTGAGGGGGATAGGGAAGGATGAGGTTGAGAGGGGTCAGGTCTTGTCGGCTCCTGGGAGTATAAAGCCTCACAGGAAGTTTAAGGCTGAGGTATATGTGTTGAAGAAGGAGGAGGGGGGAAGGCACACGCCGTTTTTCCCTGGGTATCGGCCGCAGTTTTATTTAAGGACAACGGATGTAACGGGATCAGTGATATTGCCGGAGGGGGTGGAGATGGTAATGCCGGGGGACAACGTGAGCATGGAGGTGGAGTTGATAGCGCCTGTGGCGATGGAGGAGCAGCTTCGTTTTGCGATAAGAGAGGGTGGAAGAACCGTAGGAGCGGGTGTAGTAACCGAAATCATTGAATAATGGGTAAAGCTTCGAAAATAAGAATAAAGCTTAAGTCTTTTGACTACAAGCTTCTTGATAATTCAACGGAGGAGATTGTTGATACCGCCAAGAGAACCGGTGCGAGGATAGCCGGTCCGGTTCCGCTTCCCACCAGTATAAACAGGTACTGTGTGCTGCGTGGTCCTCATGTGAACAAGAACTCGAGAGAACATTTTGAAATAAGAACGCATAAAAGGCTTGTAGACATACTTGAACCTACCCAGCAGACGATAGACGAACTTATGAAACTAAATCTTGCTTCGGGTGTGGAAGTGGAGATAAAACTTACGGGCTCGTAAAAATATGATTCAGGGACTTATAGGAAGAAAAAGGGGGATGACCGAGTTTTTCAACGACGATATGGTGAAGGTCATCACTACCGTCGTTGAAGTGGGTCCATGCCCCGTGGTTTCTAAAAAAACCAAGGACTCAGACGGCTACGATGCCATCCAGCTCGGGTTTGAAGATGTAAAGCCTCAGCGGGTTACGCGCCCCATGAAGGGACATTTCGCGAAAGCCGGGGTGAATCCCACCGCGAAACTCAGAGAGTTCTCCGCCACAGTTGAAGATTACAACATAGGGGATGTGGTAAAGGTTGACATTTTCAAGGTAGGAGACGTTCTTGATGTCACCGCTAAAAGCAAGGGCAAGGGGTTTGCCGGAGCCATAAAACGCCACAATTTTTCAAGACAACCGATGTCCCACGGTGGTATGGCCCACAGAAGACCTGGTTCTATAGGACAGGCTTCATACCCGGCCAAGGTGTGGAAAGGCATAAAAATGCCAGGGCGCATGGGTGGAAAGAATGTAACGGTTCAGGGTGTCAAGGTAGTCGATATAGATGTTGAGAGAAACCTTCTTTTCGTAAAGGGATCAGTTCCGGGCCCTGTGGGAGGAACGGTTTTTCTCCGGTACACGTCAAAGGGGGCGAAAAATGCTTCAAGTTGATGTATACGACATCGCCAGGAAAAAAGTGGGAACGATTGAGCTTCGCTCCGAGATCTTTGAAGCTCCGGTGAAAAAGCACCTGCTTCATGAAGTCGTTAACTGGCAGCTTGCCAAAAAAAGGGCCGGGACTGCGTCCACCAAAACAAGAGGTGAAGTCCGCGGTGGCGGGGCAAAGCCTTGGAAACAGAAACACACGGGTCGCGCAAGGGCGGGATCCAGACGTTCTCCGATCTGGCGCAAGGGTGGAGTGACTTTCGGACCAAAGCCTAAAGACTGGTCTTACTCAATTCCGAAAAAGGTAAGAAAAGGGGCGCTTGTTTCCGCTCTTTCAAGCCGTTTCGGCGAAGGTGCCATAGTTGTGCTCGACAATTTAGAGCTTCCGGAAATAAAAACCAGACAGGTGGCGAAATTCATGAAGGATTTCGAATTTTCCAAAGCCCTTGTGGTTGTCGGTTCGGATAACGAGAATCTCCGTAAGTCTGCAAGGAACATACCCGACGTAAAGGTTCTGGTAGATGAAGGACTCAATGTCTACGATCTGCTTAGGCACAAGAACATAGTCATTGTGCGGGATTCGGTTGAAAAAATTCAGGAGAGACTTTCATGAAAGATCCTCGCTCGATCATAAAACTTCCGATAGTGACTGAGAAAAGCACCGAAGCCAGAGAAAACGGCTGGTATGTTTTTTCCGTCGACAGAAGGTGCAATAAGAAAGAGATACAGGACTCAATTGAGAAGATTTTCGGCGTCAAGGTGGACAGAGTAAGAACACTTGTACTTCCTGGAAAAAGAGTGAAAAGATTCGGCAGGGTTGTGGGAAAGAGATCAGCGGTTAAAAAGGCTTACGTGAAACTCAGAGAAGGAGAAATCAACCTGTTTGAGGGAGTTTGATCATGGGAGTAAAAAAATATAACCCCACATCTCCGGGAAGAAGGTTTATGTCCGGGTTTGATTTTGAGGAAATAACCTCCAAAACGCCCCACAAGTCCCTTACTGTCTCACTTAAAAAAAGCTCTGGACGCAACTCAGATGGAAGAATTACCAGCTTCAGAAAAGGCGGCGGTCACAAGAGACGTTACAGAATAATAGATTTCAAAAGGAACAAGCACGGCGTACCTGCCAGAGTAGTCTCGCTGGAGTATGATCCGTATCGCTCGGCTAGAATTGCGCTTCTGACCTACGCTGACGGTGAAAAAAGATATATTATAGCCCCTGCGGGCCTTAAAGTGGGTGATGAGTTGAATTCCGGACCCGGGGTAGAGATTTCAAGCGGAAATGCTCTTCCCATAGAAAATATTCCTGTGGGTACAGTTGTTCACAATATAGAAATGAGACCTGGAGGCGGAGGAAAGCTAATCCGCTCCGCCGGTTCATCTGCACAGATTGCCGCAAAAGACGGCAACTACGCCCAGATAAAACTCGCTTCTGGCGAAATAAGACTTGTTCACCTGAAGTGCATGGCTACCGTAGGAAGAATCGGGAACGCTGAAAACGAGCTTATAGTGTGGGGCAAGGCCGGAAGATCACGTCACAAGGGGGTAAGGCCGACAGTTCGCGGGGTGGCTATGAACCCGGTTGATCATCCCCATGGGGGAGGAGAAGGCAAAGCGGCCAAGGGAAATCCTCATCCTGTTTCCCCTTGGGGTTGGATTACAATAGGAAAAAAGACGAGAAACAACAAGAGAATGGACAAATATATAGTTAAGCCAAGAAGAATTGGCTACGGAATGGATTAATCGCGGGAGCTTCGGATGGCAAGATCAAGTAAAAAGGGACTGTACGTACACGAAAAACTTATGAAGAAAGTTGAGCAGGCGCAGAGTTCCGGAAGTCAGAGAATTATCAAGACCTGGTCAAGAGCCTCAATGATAATACCAGAGATGATAGGAATGACTTTCGCGGTTTACAACGGAAAGAGATTTGTCCCCGTATTCGTATCCGAACAGATGGTTGGGCATAAACTGGGCGAGTTTTCTCCCACAAGGACTTATCATGGTCACTCGGGTGACAGGAAAGCCAAAAAGAGATAGTAATAACAGAGAGATAACAAATGGTTTCTAAAGCAGTACATAAATATGCTAGAGTATCGCCGAAGAAGGCCAGAGTGGTGCTTGACCTCGTAAGAGGCAAGGGTGTTGAGGAAGCTTCATCGATTCTTCTTTCTGCCCGCAAGAGGGTCTCACCGCTGATTTCGAAGCTGCTGAAGTCGGCTGTTGCCAACGCCTCTGAAAAAGGATACAGCGATATAGATGCCCTTTACATAAAGGAAATCTATGCAACGCAGGGCCCAACACTGAAACGTTTTCGGGCCAGAGCGATGGGAAGGGCTTTTGCCCGTAAAAGCAGTATGAGTCACATAACGATAATACTTGAACAGAGGGGATTCTGAATTGGGCCAGAAAATTAATCCTATAGGATTTCGCATTGGAATAACCAGGTCGTGGGACTCCAGGTGGTTTGCCGAAAAACAGATGTACAGATCCTTGCTCAAAGAGGATATAGAAATTCGCAACTACATAAAGAAGACCTTTTATCAGGCGGCTATCTCGAACATTGAGATTGAGAGGGCCGCGGCGGACAAGGTCAGGATTTTGGTGTACGCGGCAAGGCCCGGGATCATCATAGGAAGGAAAGGCCAGGAGATAGAGCAACTGAAGAAAAAACTCCAGGGGATGACCGGGAAAGGCATATTTCTTGATATAAGGGAAGTAAAGAGGCCCGAAACTGACGCGCAGCTCGTCTCGGAAAACCTTGCCCTTCAGCTTGAAAGAAGGGTTGCGTACAGAAGGGCCATGAAAAGGGTGCTTTCCTCCTCCATTCGAGCTGGGGTTCTCGGGATAAAAGTTATGGTCTCCGGGCGTCTCGGCGGAGCCGAAATAGCGAGAAGGGAGTGGTACAGGGAAGGAAGAGTGCCATTGGCAACGCTCCGCGCAGACCTCGACTACGGGGTTGCCGAAGCGTCGACTACATACGGAGTAATAGGTGTAAAGGTCTGGATATTCAAAGGCGAGATAATACAGAAAAAGGTAAAGGGGAGGGCGAACAAGGCCCCTGAGAATATAGATACCGATGCTTCAGCCTAAAAAGACAAAGTACAGAAAACAGTTCAAGGGAAGGAACAGAGGAGCTGCAACCCGGGGGACGAAGTTTGCCTTCGGTGATCTTGCGCTTCAGACCGTGGAGAACGGGATGATCACCTCAAGGCAGATAGAAGCTGCTCGTATTGCGATTACAAGACACGTGAAAAGAGGAGCGCACCTCTGGATAAGAATATTTCCCTATAAACCCGTTACCAAAAAACCTGCCGAGACCAGGATGGGAAAGGGCAAGGGGGATGTAGACGGTTACGTGGCGCCGGTAAAAAGAGGACAGTTTCTTTACGAAATATCGGGAGTAAGTGAAGAACTTGCACGCTCAGCCTTAAGGCTTGCTTCCTATAAGCTTCCTCTTAGAACTAGGATAGTAACCAGAAGCGAGCAGGAGTTTATCTGATGGCAACAAATGCAGAAGAACTCAGAAACCTCACGCCCGAGGAACTGCGCAAGCGCCACCGTGATGTGATCGAAGAGCTTTTCAATGTCAGAATACAGGTTGCTACCGGGCAGAACCCGAACAACGCGAGGATAAAACAGCTAAAAAGGGAGATTGCGAGGATACTTACCATAACAAAACAGCGGGATATCGCCTCGGAGAATTGATTCTATGGAAAGAGGAAAGTTAAAGACGAAAACGGGGGTTGTGGTAGGTAACAAAATGGACAAGACTGCGGTTGTAGAAGTACAGCGGACAAAGAGTCACGGTCGGTACAAAAAGCAGATAAGGGTCAGCAGGCTATTTAAGGTCCATGACGAGCGCAACGAATGCAACATCGGAGACAAGGTGGAAATAATGGAGTCAAGGCCCCACAGCAAGACCAAAAGGTGGAGACTAAGCAAGGTGGTCACTCAGGTCGCAAGCGCATAAGGCAGGGTTTTTGATTCCGCGGACGACGGGAGAAAACAAGAAAATAAATGATTCAGTCAAGCACATATCTGGACTCGGCGGATAACACAGGGGCCAAAAAGCTGTTCTGCATAAAGGTCCTGGGTGGGTCGGGAAGAAAATATGCGCGGCTTGGAGATGTGGTTGTAGTTTCAGTCAAGCAGGCCATTCCGAAGTCCAAGGTGGAAAAGGGCAATATATACAAGGCGGTAATAGTCAGGGTGAGAAAGGAACAGAGAAGGCCCGATGGCACCTATGTGCGCTTTGATAATAACGCCGCCGTTATAATAGACAAGGAAAACGAACCCATAGGCACGAGAGTTTTCGGGCCGATAGCTCGTGAACTGAGGCTCAAGGGTTTTATGAAAATCATCTCGCTTGCCCCGGAGGTTGTCTGAACATGTCCACTGGGAAGAGAAAGTTTAATATAAGGGCCGGGGATACGGTCTACGTAGTTGCTGGCAAGGAAAAGGGGAAGACCGGCAAAGTGCTCAGAATTGACAGGGGTGCCGAAAAGGCCTTCGTGGAAAAGCTCAATATCATAAAGAGACACAGCCGTCCGACGCAGAAAAACCCTGGCGGTGGCATCATTGAGAAAGAGGCTGGAATCCATGTCTCAAACCTGATGCTGTACGATTCTGAGAGTGGAACACCGGTAAAGATTGGGCACAGAACCGGCGAGGACGGTGGAAAAGTGAGATACAACAGAAAAACTGGAAAGGAAATCTGAGGAAATGATTCCGAGAATAAAGACTCTGTATATGCGCGAGGTCATACCCGCGCTGATTGAAAAGTTCTCCTACGGAAACGTTATGCAGGTTCCGAAGCTTGAGAAAATCGTGGTGAACATGGGGCTTGGGAGGCTCAGTGAAGCGGGGAGACAGACAAAGGTAATAGACAACGCTGCCTCGGAACTGGCGGACATAACGGGACAGAGGCCGGTGATTACAAAGGCGCGCAAGTCAGTTGCGGGTTTCAAACTCAGAGAAGGCCAGCCAATAGGCTGCATGGTTACGCTTCGGGGGGAGATGATGTATGAGTTTTTTGACCGTTTGGTGAATCTCGCTCTTCCAAGGGTCAGGGATTTTAAGGGTCTCTCACCGCGGTCTTTTGACGGTTCGGGTAATTATACTCTGGGGATAAGGGAGCATCTGGTTTTTCCTGAAATAGATTACAGCAAGGTTCAGTACAACAAGGGAATGAACGTAAGTCTGATTACGACTTCAAAAACGGACACTGAGGCCATGGAGCTTCTCAGCCGTCTCGGAGTGCCGTTTGTGAATAATTAGGAGAGAGGGATTATGGCAAGAAAAGCGTTACTTGAGAAAGCGAAGAGAAAGCCAAAGTTTCGCGTGCGTGGGGTTAACCGTTGCGGGCTTTGCGGACGGCCGAGAGGTTTCATGAGAAAATTCGGTATCTGCAGGGTCTGTTTCAGGTCTCTTGCCAGCAGGGGACATCTTCCGGGCGTTAGAAAGGCAAGTTTTTAAGAAACATATTTTGGAGAAAAAATGACGGATCCGATTGCAGATATGTTAACCAGGGTGAGGAATGCCTTCATGGCGGGTCACGGCCATGTCGAGATTCCCGGTTCGGTTATAAAAGGCGAGATCGCTAAGGTTCTTACCGAGGAAGGCTACGTGGAGAGTTACAAGGTCACTGAAGAAGGGGTAAAGAAAACCATAACAATCAAGCTGAAATACGGTCCTGACGGCAAGGCTGCCGTAGAGGAGATAAAGAGAATAAGCAAACCATCGAGAAGGGTTTACGTGGGCAAAGATGATATTCCAAGGGTCAGGGGAGGAATGGGAATTTCAATACTTTCAACTTCAAACGGAATAATGACCGGGGTTGCCGCAAGGAACAAAAAGATAGGTGGGGAGATTCTCTGCACGGTGGTCTGAGGACAAACGGATGTCAAGAATAGGAATAAAACCGGTAGTTATTCCCGACGGAGTAACGGCGATGCCCAAGCAGGGAGCGATCGAAATCAAAGGGCCTAAAGGGAGCCTAGAAGTTCCCGTACCCGAGGGAATAAAAGCTGCGCTTGAGGATGGAACTGTGGTTATCTCCAGACAGAGCGACGAGAAAAGAATAAAGTCTTTTCACGGTCTTACGCGAAGCCTAGTTAACAATTCCGTAATAGGGGTTAGTGAAGGATTTAAAAAGGTCCTTCGCATAACCGGTACGGGTTACAAGGCGGATCTTGTGGGAAAAACGGAACTCAGACTTACACTCGGTTACTCTCATCCGGTTGATTTCCCCCTTCCCAAGGGTATAGAGGCGACTGTGGAGGAACGGGGCACCCTGCTTTCTCTCCACGGAATTGACAAGCAGCTTGTGGGGGAGACCGCGGCACGCATAAGAAAGGTAAGACCACCTGATTCATATAAGGGTAAAGGTGTTCGTTACGAGGATGAGAAGTTGAGGCTTAAACCAGGAAAAGCTGGAGCGGCTAAGTGATGATAAAGAAGAAAAGTAGAAATTTGGCGCGTAAAAGAAGACACACGACTGTCAGGAAGAAGATAAGCGGTACCTCGGATGTGCCGAGGGTTTCCGTTTTCCGTTCGGCAAAGCATATATACGCCCAGCTGATAGACGATACTGCGGAAGTCACCCTTCTTCAGGCGTCGACAATGTTTTCTGAGACGAAAAAGAGGCTTTCTGCGGAGAATATGAAGAAAACCGAGGTTGCTAAAGAGGTTGGAAAGCATCTCGGAGAGATGGCCGTTGAGAAGGGTATAACCAAGGTGCGTTTTGACAGAGGGGGCTACGCTTACCACGGAAGGATAAAGTCGCTTGCCGACGGAGTCCGCGAGGCGGGAGTGGAGTTCTAAGAGAAAATTTAAGGAGGCTCTTATTTTGGCAGAGGATAAAATAGATCCGGCGGAACTTGAATTACAGGAAAAAGTGGTCCATATAAGGAGGGTCGCGAAGGTGACCAAGGGGGGGAAGAGGTTTCACTTTACCGTTCTTGCCGTAGTCGGAAATTCCGATGGAGTTGTGGGAGCCGGCCTCGGTAAGTCAAACGAGGTTCCAGATGCCGTCAGAAAGGCGGTTGAGAAAGCCAAGAAAAGCCTTATAAGAGTGCCGCGAAACGGCACCACCATACCCCACGGAGTCCGCACGCAATATGTGTCAAGCAAGATTATGCTTCTGCCTGCTGCCCCGGGTACGGGTGTTATAGCAGGTGGTGCGGTGCGCGCGGTGGTTGAACTTGCAGGAATACACGATGTTCTATCCAAGGTTGTAGGATCGAGAAACCCGCTTAATGTCGTTATGGCCGTTATAAAGGGGTTCTCGGAACTGCAGGTTCCCGAAGAAATCGCGAAGGCGAGGAACAAGGAGATAAAGGATCTTGATCTTCCCAATTATTATGGCGCGGCTCGTTAGGCCACGCGCTTAGCAGTGGAGCGGAAAATGTTAAACGAACTTTCACCAACTAAGGGATCGAAGGCAAAAAGAAAAAGGGTAGGAAGAGGCGCTGGTTCTCAGGGGAAGACCAGCGGAAGGGGGCATAAGGGCCAGGGGTCCCGTTCAGGGGGAGGGGTATCCCGGTGGTTTGAAGGCGGTCAGACTCCACTCAAAATGAGAAGCCCGAAGAGGGGTTTTACGAACATATTCAAAAAACAGTACGACATAGTGAACTTAAAGGATCTTGAGCGCTTCACGGACGCGGGATCGGTGACGATCCAGGCGCTTGCCGAGGCTGGAATAGTGAGCGGCAAGAAGCCCGTAAAGCTTTTGGCTACCGGGCAGGTCACTGCGCCGCTTTCCATAACGGTTAATGCCTGCAGCGAGGTGGCCGCGCGCAAGATAAGCGACGCTGGAGGCAAAGTGGAAATAGTATGAGCAGTAACGTCGCGTCACTTCCCAGAATTCCCGAACTTAACAGGAAGCTTCTTTTTACGGCCGCGATGCTTGTTGTTTACAGGGCGGGTGTTTTCGTTCCGATTCCTGGAATCGACCCGGATCAGATCGCCAAGATGTTCGAGCAGACCCGCGGCACGATCTTCGACATACTCAACATGTTCTCAGGGGGAGCGCTTGAACAGGCGTCGATTTTCGCCTTGGGAGTGATGCCTTATATTACTGCGTCAATCATCATGTCGCTTCTGGTAAAAGCCTTCCCTTCACTTGAAGCAATGCAGAAGGAGGGTGATGCCGGAAGGAGAAGAATAAATCAGTACACAAGGTACGGTACCGTTCTTATATGTCTCATTCAGGGCTTTATGCTGGCCGTTACCCTTGAGCGTGGAGGAGTAGGCGCAGCGACCGTTGCAAGCGCCGTTATGGACCCCGGACTGATGTTCAAGATCACAGCTGTTCTTACCCTTACCGCGGGAGGACTCTTCGTTATGTGGCTTGGAGAGCAGATAACCGAGAACGGAATCGGAAACGGGATGTCTCTTCTTATCGCCGCGTCGATAATCGCCAGTATTCCAGGGGCGTTCTGGAACCTCTCGAGGCTTGTCGGCACCGGGAACATTTCTATTCTCGGAGTTCTTCTTATTTTTATTTTCCTAGGGCTTCTTATGGGTCTTATAGTTTTCTTTGAGCGTTCCTACAGAAAAATACCGGTTCAGTACCCCAGGAGAGTCGTGGGAAGGAAGGTTATGGGAGGGCAGAGTTCTCACCTGCCGCTTAAAACTAATCCTTCGGGCGTCATCCCGCCGATTTTCGCCTCTTCGCTCCTTATTTTCCCCGCTACGATCGTTACGTTTGCCGATCTTCCAGCTCTTCGCAGCTTCTCAGACCTTGTGTTTCAGAACGTGTTCGTATACAACCTTATTTTTGCCATACTCATAATATTCTTCGCTTTTTTCTATACTTCAATCATATACGACCCGGACGATCTCTCGGACAACCTGAGGAAAAACGGCGGAAACATACCGGGGATAAGGCCGGGCAGAAAGACATCGGAATACATAGGCAGTGTGCTCGGGAAAATTACGTTCATAGGGGCTATATACGTGGCGGCGGTCTGCGTCCTGCCGGTGTTTCTTGAGAGAGAACCTTTTAATCTGCCGTTTTACTTCGGAGGCGTGTCGCTTCTGATCGTAATAGGGGTAACGCTTGATTTCATGCAGCAGATCGAGTCTTTTCTGATAACTCACAGTTATGAAGGCTTTATGAAGAAGAGGGGTATGAAAGAACCGCAGAGATACAGGTTCTGAGGAAAAGGAGGATACCGGAGACTATGAGACTGATACTGTTCGGGCCGCCCGGGGCGGGAAAGGGAACGCAGGCTGATTTCATAAGGGAGAAATACGGAGTTGAGCATATATCAACTGGAAACGTGCTGCGTGAAGCCATAAAAAATGAGACCGAGATTGGACTTTACGCAAAATCGTTTATGGACAAAGGAGAACTCGTACCCGATGAAGTCGTGACGGAAATAATAAGACTGAAGATCTCCGGGCTTGGCGAGGGAGGTTTTATGCTTGACGGTTTCCCGAGGACTCTGGAGCAGGCAAGATCTCTTGACAGTATTCTCTCCGCTGCCGGAATTGGCGTTAACGCGGTTATTTTTCTTGAAGTTCCCGACGAAGAGGTTGTGCAGCGAATAATTAAACGCCAGGAAATAGAGGGCAGGCAGGACGACACGGAGGATGTGATAAAGAATAGGCTGAGAGTTTACAAGGATCAGACCTCTCCTCTTAAGGATTTTTACGGAAAGGCCGGTGTCCTGCGTACGGTCGAAGGAGTGGGAGAGATATCGGATATCGCCGAGAGAGTAGACGGCGTGCTGAAACAGTTGCAGTAATGATTCGCTTGAAAAACAAAGAAGAGCTCAAACGTATGAGGGCTGCTGGCAGGGTGGTTTCCGAAGTGCTCAAGAGACTTGAAGAAGAGGCAAAGGAAGGAGTGACCACTTGGGAGCTTAATGAGATCGCGGAGAGAATGTGCGCGGCGGGAGGCTTTAAAGCCGCTTTTAAGGGTTATGCGAATTACCCCGCATCGGTGTGCTTTGCGCTTAACGAAGAGGTAGTGCACGGTATTCCCTCGAAGAAAAAAGTGCTTAGGGATGGAGACATAGTGGGAATAGATTTCGGAGTGGTGCTCGACGGTTATTACGCCGACTCGGCAATAACGGTCGCAATTGGTGAGATCCGGCCCGTTGCGCAGAGGCTGCTGCGGGTTACCAGAAATTCCCTCTACAAGGGGATAGATATGGTGACAGGCTCAAACAGAGTTATGGACATATCAAAAGAGATACAGACTTACGTTGAAAGCGAGGGTTTTTCGATAGTCAGGGATTTTGTCGGCCACGGCATAGGCCGGGAACTCCATGAGGAACCACAGGTGCCAAATTTTATTCCCCGCAATGGCGCGGGAAGAGGAGTAAAGCTTCGCTCTGGAATGGTAATGGCCATAGAACCCATGGTGAACGAGGGGTCGGAGAAAACAAAGATACTTAAAGATGGGTGGACGGCGGTTACTTATGATGGTAAACTTTCCGCTCATTTTGAGCATACGGTGGCTCTCACGGATAACGGCCCTGAGATTCTTACCGAAAGGATTCACTAGGAACAACAGGTAATGGAGAAAGAAGAAAAAATAGAGTTTGAAGGAACTATAAAGAAAGCTTTGCCCAACGCGATGTTTATGGTCGAAATAGAGAACAATCACGAGGTGCTGGCCTATGTCTCCGGCAAAATGAGAACTAGGTTCATAAGGATACTTCCTGGAGACAGGGTAAAGCTTGAGATATCTCCCTACGATCTTACAAAGGGAAGAATCACCTACAGACTCAAAAAGTGAAGACAGGGGCGGAAGCAAGTTGAAAACGAGGGCATCAGTAAAAAAAATATGTGACAAGTGCAAGATCATCAAGCGCAAAGGGGTCGTGCGGGTGATCTGTGTTAACAAAAGGCACAAGCAGAGACAAGGATAGTGCGCAGGAGGACAGGCCTTAATGCCTAGAATAGCAGGGGTTGACATACCGCTTAACAAAAGAGTGGAGGTAGGTCTTACGTATATATACGGTATAGGTAGGGTGACTTCAAACGTCATACTTACCAAAGCCGGTATAGACGTAAACAAGAAGTCCAGAGATCTTGACGATCAGGAAGTAACGAAACTTCGGACGATAATTGAAGGCGAGTACACAGTTGAGGGAGACCTGAGAAACGAGGTTCAGCTCAACATAAAGCGCCTCATAGAGATAGGGTGCTACAGGGGCCTGAGACACCGAATAGGACTTCCGGTGAGGGGACAGAAAACCAAGTCAAACGCGAGAACTAGAAAAGGTCGCAGGGGTACTGCGATAGCGAAGAGGAAAAAAACTGGTAAATAAGAAGGGTCTTTGCAAATGAGCAAGAAGAAATTCACCAAGAAGAAAACAAAGAAATTCGTTGAACATGGAGTGGTCAACATACAGGCTACTTTTAACAACACGATAATCACGATCAGTGATATGAAGGGAGACGTCATAGCTTGGTCAAGCGGTGGCAACAGGGGGTTTAAGGGGACGAGAAAGGGGACACCGTTTGCGGCCCAGGTGGCGGCGGATGACGCGTCAAAAAAGGCAAAGACCTTTGGACTAAAGTCTGCTAATGTTTACGTGAGCGGCCCAGGTCCGGGAAGGGAGCCGGCAATAAGAGCCGTCCAGGCCGCGGGAGTGAAAGTTATGATGATAAAGGATGTTACCCCGATTCCCCATAACGGTTGCAGACCTCCAGGAAGGAGAAGAGTGTAGGCATTATGGGAGAAGCCATGTTCATGTTGTTTGCGAGGAGGAAAAAAGTAATTGGCTAGGTATAGAGGACCATCATGTAAGCTTTGCAGGAGAGAGGGCGAGCAGCTTTTTCTTAAGGGCGCTAGATGTTATACGTCAAAGTGCGCCATCCAGAAAAGACCTAACCGTGGACCTGGAGTTCACGGGGCCTCGATAGGCCGTTCCAAGTTCTCCGACTACGGAATAAGGTTGAGGGAAAAGCAGAAAGTTAAGCGTATTTACGGGCTGACCGAAGAGCAGTTCAGCCGTTGTTTTGCTGAGGCGGCCAGGAGAAGCGGAGTGACTGGTGCCATGCTCATATTGCTTCTTGAGAGAAGGCTTGACAACGTGGTCTACAAGCTTGGGTTTGCAAGTTCGCGGAACGAGGCCAGGCACTTGGTTTGGCTTGGACATGTTCTTGTGGACGGCAGAAGAGTCGACATTCCCTCTTTCAGCGTGGAGCAGGGGAACAAAATAGAGATCAAAGCAAAAACCAGGAACAACCCGCATGTAAACCAGTCTCTTGAAGGCCTTGAGAGAAGGGGTTTTCCCCAGTGGCTTGAACTTGACAGGGACAATTACAGCGGAATTGTAACCAAGCTTCCCGAGAGAGAGGACGTGACGGTTCCAATAGATGAACAGTTAATTGTTGAGTTCTACTCAAGGGTTTAAAAAAGCTTGGCACAGACGGAGGGATTAAATTTGGAGAATTTTCAGAAAAACTGGAGAGATTTACAATATCCAAAAGCGCTTGAAAAAGACGAGCAGGTATCAACTCCTTTCTACGGCAAATTTATCTGTGAACCTCTGGAACCGGGTTACGGCGTTACACTTGGCAACGCAGTTAGAAGGGTTCTTCTTTCTTCAATACAGGGTCCTGCGATTACTGCCGCTGTAATAGACGGGGTATCGCATGAGTTCTCTACCATACCGGGAGTTATGGAAGATGTTACAGAGATCATCCTGAACCTAAAAAACGTGGATCTCAAAATGCATACCTACGACCCGCAAACAATAACTCTGAGCGCGGAGGGTCCGGGAGAAGTCAAGGCGTCCGACATAGCTACGACCCACATGGTGGAAGTGGTTAACGGCGAACAGCATATAGCGACTTTAGCGGATGTAGCAAAGCTTGAAATGGAACTCACCGTGAAGATGGGAAGCGGCTACGAGCCGGTATCGAAAAGAGAGACCCATAAGTCAATAGGTTTGATACATGTTGACGCGTTCTTTTCTCCCGTTAAGAAAGTTAACTACACGGTTACCAACGCCAGGGTGGGACAAAGAACCGATTATCAGAAACTGACCATTGAAATATGGACAAACGGCACGATTCTTCCCGAAGAGGCGCTTGCTTACAGTGCAAAGATTATCAAGCAGCAGCTAAACGTCTTCATTGATTTTGATGAGGAACTCGTAGACAAGATTGAAGAGGAAGAGTCCATGGGTATAAGCGGAACCGACGATAAGCTTTTTATCCCCATAGAGGATGTGGAACTGTCTGTAAGGTCTATAAACTGTCTTAAGAAAGCAGAAATAAAATACATCGGAGAAGTGGTTCAGAAGACGGAACAGCAGCTTCTCGATCTTGAAAATTTCGGAAAAACCTCACTTGAGGAAGTCAGTGAAAGACTCAAGGAAATGGGCTTGAGCCTCGGGATGGTTATAGATACTGAGGTTTTTGAGAAGGAAAAGGAGAAGCGGAGTTCTGAGAGTGTTGAACAGTAATCAAGGTCCGTACACGGTAAAAAGATGCGACACAGAAAATCGGGAAGAAAACTGGGAGTTACAACGAAGCACAGAAAGGCCATGTTCCGCAACATGGCTACCGACCTTTTGCGTAACGGCAAAATAAACACAACGGACACAAGAGCCAAAGAAATAAGAAGGGTTGTAGAGAAGCTCGTAACTCTTGGTAAAAACGGCAGTCTTCACGCGAGAAGAAAAGCTCTGGGTTATATAAGGGATCGTTTGGTTGTGGAGAAACTTTTCTCCGAACTTGCCCAGAGGTATATGGAGCGTCCTGGCGGTTACACAAGAATAGTAAAGCTTGGTTACAGAAGAGGAGATAATGCCCCTGTTTCTCTTATTGAGCTTGTGACCGAAGAGTACAAAGCCAAGAGAAAAAGGCGAAAGGCAAAGCCCAAGGCGAAGACAGAGAGTGCGCCGAGGAAAAGTTCGAAGAAAAAATCCGCAGAAGAACTTGGTCTTGTCGAGGAAGAGGAAGCCACCAAAGACCAGATGGACGAACAGGGTGAAGCCCCGGTAGCCGAAGCTGAGTCCCCAGAACCGGAAGAGAAAGCCGATTCTTCCGAAAAGACCGGGGATTAAAGTTCCTCCCGTTCACTTTTATCAGAAATTCCTCCGTTTTTTCCCCTGCGCAGTCTGAGAGGGTTTTTTCCGGCCTCCCTATTATTTATAATAGATCTGATGAAAAGAGTCGGATTTGTACTTGATGCCGGGTCAATCGAAGAACTCAAAGATCTTGCGGTTGCTGCGGAGAAAGCGAATTTTCACTCCGTCTGGGCCACGGAACTTTATAGAACCCCCTTTCAGCAGCTCTCAGCTGTTGCTCCCGTTACCTCTAAGATAAAACTCGGTACCGCCGTTGCTCTTGCCTTTGTGAGAAGCCCGCTGATTACTTCCATTACTTCTCTTGATCTTGACGAAATAAGCTCGGGGAGGCTGATACTGGGTCTTGGTACGGGAGCAAAGAGAACAAATGAGAATTTCCACGGTGTTTTCTACGGAGACAGGCCGGTTGCGAGAATAAGGGAATGCGTGGGGTTAATAAGGGAAATCCTATCCGGGGTTCATACGGGCAGGGAAATTACTTTTGAAGGGCAGTTTTACAGTATAAACACAAGGGGATACAAAAGAGCTTTTGAGCCTGTCAGAACAAATATACCGATATTCGTGGCCGGTATAGGAGGCAACATGGTTCGCGCTGCGGCCGAAATCGCGGACGGTTACATGGGACATGTTGTCTGTTCGCTTGAGTACATAAAAAAAGTGGTTTCACCTTCGCTCAAGGAAGGATTGGAAAAACAAGAGAGAAAAAACGGGGATTTCATGAAGTGCTCGATAATCACCTGCGCTGTCTCGGATGACTGGGAAAAGGCAAGGGAAGCCGCCCGGGCGACTGTAGCCTTTTACGCCACGGTAAAAGCTTACGATCCTCCTTTCAGGCTTCACGGTTTTACGGAAAAAGTGGAAGGTATAAGGGATGCTTTTCGCAAAAAGGACGTCCACGCGATGATAAAAGGCGTCAGCGATAAGATGGTTGATGCGTTTGCCGTTGTCGGGGACGCGGAACATTGCAGGGAGAAAGTGGAGGAGTACAGAGAATATATTGACCTTCCGGTGCTAAGCGCCCCGCATTATTTTCTCGATTTCAGGGAGGTAAGAGAGTATCAGGAGCGACTGATCGCGGCTTTTGCCTCGTGAGCGCCTGTTTTTTCAGCCAGAAACATGAGAATGCTTGTCTCAGGATCTACCGGAACCGTAGGAAGCCATCTTCTCAACGTCATTTCTTCGAATTCCTCTGAAATATGGCGACTAGTAAGATCGCGCGCGGAGGGAGAGCGCCTGATTTTCTGGGACCCACGGGGTGGCCGTGTCGACAACCCGGATCTGCTTGAGGGTTTTGACGCCGTTGTTCATCTCTCGGGTGAGAACATAATTGGCAGATGGACCAAAAAGAAAAAGAGTTCTATACGGCAAAGCAGGATACAGAGTACCCGCTACCTGGTAAATCTTTTCTCGGGACTCCGTAATCCCCCTAAAACTTTTATCTGCGCCTCGGCAACCGGGTATTATGGAGATAGAGGAGGAGAAAGACTCACTGAGCGCTCGGCGGTCGGTTCGGGGTTTCTTCCCGATACTTGCCGCGAGTGGGAGAATGAGGCTAACAAGGCTTCGGATTTTGGCGTAAGGGTCATAAATCTGCGCATAGGTCCTGTTCTAAGCCCGAAAGGAGGCATGCTGAGTTCTTTGCTGCTTCCCTTTAAGATAGGCCTTGGGGGAGTCGTTGGAAGTGGTGAGCAGTACCTGAGCTGGATCTCGATAGAAGATCTTTCGCGGATAATTGTTTATCTGCTGGAACGTGAGGAGGTAAGGGGGCCCGTTAACGCCGTATCCCCGAATCCGGTTACTAACAGGGAATTTACCGCAACGCTTGCGCGGATTCTGCGAAGGCCTGCGTGGCTTCCTGTTCCCGCGTTCGCCGTACGGCTTTTTTTGGGAGAGATGGGTCGCTGCACTGTACTTGCCGGCAGCATGGTTTTCCCCGAGAAGCTTCTTTCCTGCGGTTACGAGTTTTTACACGAAGACCTAGGTTCCGCGCTTGAAGATATTGTTTTGAGATAAAATGTCGAAAAAAAATAGATTCAATTCACGCCAGTACCTGAAACTGAAACTGGAGAGAAAAGATCTTGACGACAACCCCTTTGTTCAGTTCGACATCTGGTACAGACAGGTTCTAGAAGCCGAAGTCGATTTTCCCAACGCTTTTATTCTATCGACTGTTGGATCCGGAGGCTTTCCGTCTTCAAGAGTGGTCCTTCTCAAGGGCTACGAAGAAAGAGGTTTTTCCTTCTATTCAAATTCCCTTAGCCGCAAAGGCCGGGATATTGCTGAGAACCCAGTCGCTTCGCTTTGTTTCTGGTGGCCCGAATTTGAAAGGCAGGTGAAAGTGGACGGTGAAGTTTCACTTTTACCCGAAGGGGAGGCTGACGAATACTTTGCGTCAAGACCTCGTCAAAGCCGTATAGGAGCGTGCGTTTCGAAACAGAGCGAAGTTCTTACGGACAGGCGGTTGCTTGAAGAGCAATCCGACCAGTTCCGGCTTAAATGGAAGGGGAAGAGTATAGCGCGGCCCGACTTCTGGAAAGGATACATAGTGAATCCTCTGCGATTTGAGTTCTGGCAGGGAAGGAAAAACAGACTTCACGACCGTTTCAGATACCTTCCTTCCCCCGAAGGTGGCTGGAGTATAAACAGACTTTACCCGTAGCTCTTAGAACGAAGAATCGACAACCGCTGATTATCTGGTTGCGCGATAAAGAGCTACTACCCCCATGGTGAGTTCTGAGTACCGGCAATCCCGAAACCCCGCGTTTTCAAGATGCCGTATGAAATTCTTTCTCTGAGGAAACGAGGCGGTGGACTCAGCCAGATACCTGTATTCCTTGCCCCTGCCGTAAATGCTTCCGATAAGTGGCATCAAAACTTTGAAATAAAACATGTAGAGCGGTTTGAAAACGGGATTTCTCGGGATCGCGAATTCAAGTATAAGAAGTTTTCCGTTTTCCCTTAGGACCCTTCTTATTTCCCTCAGGGAAAGTTCGTAATCGACGGTGTTTCTTATGCCAAATGCTATTGTAGCTGAGTTAAACTGTTTTTCCGCGAAGGGAAGATTCTCCGCCGCAGCTGACACAAGCACTATTTTCTTCCTGAAATCCAGGTCTTCGATCTTCTTTTTCGCTATCCGGAGCATGTTCATGCTGGGATCGATTCCGACTGTTTTGGCCGCAGGGTATTTTTTCGCAACCTCAATCGCAACTTCTGCCGTCCCTGTTGCTATGTCCAGGTTGTACTCGGTGTCAGATAATTCATCTGCCAGCTTTTTTCTCCAAAGCTTGTGGACTCCGAGGCTGAACAGAGTATTTAGCCAGTCGTAGTGACTTGCCACTTCATCAAAAATTTTCTTCGTTTCAGGCATCAGATGGATTCCAGAATCCTTTCTATATGAGAGGTTCTGTTAAGAACGTAGAAATGAATTCCCGGTACTCCTCTAGCGATAAGTTCCCTTGCCTGGTCTCTGCACTGGGCGATTCCTATTTCCACCGCTTTGCGGTTGTCATCTCCTGCGTCCTCAAGTTTCTTTTTCAGTGACTCGGGGATCTCCGTTCCGCAAAGGGATGATATTCTTATCACCTGCCTTGATGAAAGCACGGGCATAAGGCCCGGGATAACGGGAAGGTCTATTCCAGCTGTCCTTACCCTGTCAACGTAATCAAAGTAGTAACGGTTATCGAAAAAAAGCTGCGTGATTATGATATCGGCCCCGGCATCCACCTTTTTCTTGAGATTCGCTATATCCTCCTCAAAACTCGGGGATTCAATGTGTTTTTCAGGGTAGCCGGCAACGGCTATGGAAAACTGCCGAGACTTTCCTTTTTCAGACTTTCTTATGCGTTCCACAAGTTGATTTGCGTGTTGAAAGGCTCCGTCGGACAGCAGTTTTTCGCCGTCTTCCTTCGGAATATCTCCCCTGAGTGCTACTATGTTGCGTATTTTTTCCTGCTCTATGCCCTCGAGCATCAGGTCTATTTCTCTCTCGGAAGATCCTATGCAGGTCAGGTGGCAGGCGCTCTCCATCCCGATAACGTTTTTTACGTAGGAGGCGACCTCAAGGGTTCTTTTACGCCCCTTTCCCATGGCCCCGTGTGTCACGGTTATAATGCTGGGCGAGAATTCAGCCAGTTTTTTGAGAATGTCTTTCAGTCTTTCGAATTCGGAATCGTCTTTCGGAGGAAAGACCTCAAAGGATATAAAAGGAGCATTTTCTTTTTTGTTCTTATATTCAGAAAAATTCACGGTTTCCCCCCGAGGTTTAAACTTTACAGGCTGGATTTCTTTCAATTTCCAAAAAATTTTCCAAGCCCGAAACTGCCGTGATCAAACATGAAGTCCACTTTGTTTCATCTGGCGAGTGTGAACGCCTCTATAATTTCGTTGCGGAGTCAGCCATCATTATTATGGAAACGATGGCAAGCAGAGCCGCAAGGCAGGTCGTTCCTATGAGCAAGAAAACCAGCAGTTCTTCTTTTTCCTGATGGCGTTCGACCTCTTTTGCTGTCCTTTTGTCTACGGCGTTAAAGAACTTTTCAAGCGGGTACATAATTCGTTCTTTTGCCTTGTGATATTCTTCGCCATGTAGCAATCGGCGTGCGAGTCTAGGATCCGGTCTTCCCTTAACCGTGTAGTTGCCGGATGCATCTTTATAAAGACCGACCATTGCATTCATCGCCTGAACCTCCAGATTGACCAGGGAATTTGATTCATTCTCGGCTGTTGCCAGAAGGTCAAGTTCAGTGTCGGAGAATCCTGTCTTCTTCATAAGCGTCTTAAGGGCCACGGGAGCGCCGCCTGAACGCGGCTGCACACCTGTAGATACCACAAAGTCCCAGTATATGCTGTGATATTTTTCAGGACGAGGAACCTTTCCGTTTCGGATATCGAGAATTTCTTGGAAATATTCTACGTAGCGCTCGTCACCAGTCTCTGAGTAAGTACGTACCATACGTGTGAGGTCGTCGGAGCTCTGGCGCAGTTCATCGGCCAGAAGGTATGAGAGATATCTATTTTCTTCTGCTTCAACCACTTCCTGGGTATTTCTCATAATGATGAATGCTTCGGTCAATGACACAAGCACAAGTGCCATAATAGCCGTGGAGATAACCATCTGCCGGACTGCGGTAGAACTTATCGCACGGTGTTGTTTCCCGCCAGTCGGTTCCGCGGAGTGCGACGGGTCATGCGTGGACATTTACTGTCTCCTTACTGGTATCCATCAGGGTCAATATCTGCCGCCTTACAACGACTGGGGCGGAAGGGAATTCGCCAACTGCCGGATACACACATATCCCCAAGCCCGAAACGGTCTTAATGACCGTCAGACGGACAGGTATATCTTCCGTGGGGAATGCGCGTCTTACAATGCAGTCAGTGTACGCAGGACGTTCACAATATAATCGAATTGAACCCGCGAGAATTGCCTCCATCATATCATATCTGCATACCTTTGTGCGCAGACCCTATCCCTTAAATATACCCTGCGCAGTATCACGCTGCTAGTATTGCTTGGTAGTACGGCGAGGCAAAAATTGCGGCCTTTTTTCAGTTTCCAAACAGTTTACGAAGTCTAGCGCTTCTGTAATCGGATAAGAAATCCAGTTTCCTGCTTACCAAAAGCGGATTCGGCAACCTTCCAATCGGACCAAACGGAAGGGAATAGTGAACAAGGTCACTGACCTTCGTTTGTCCCCCGGTCTCTGTGAAGAAATGCTTGTGGTGCCAGAATTTGTAGGGCCCGAATCGTTGCTCGTCAACGAAATAACGCAGTGGGTCAACTTGAGTTATTTCCGTTGTCCAAGTGCTTTTGAAAAAGGGGATGGGGTTACCGCATAGGTGATTATCATGGCGGGATATATTTTTTCTTTCGCCTCAGGTGTTATGCGCAGGTTTAGTTCCGTGGGAGTGATTCTGGGAAGGTTGCTTGGGTTGGAGAAAAAATCCCAAGCTGTTTCAAGAGAGACCGGCGGAAACTCCGTTCTCTCAAGCGTATATATTTCATTTTTCTTCAGTCCGCTCAAGCGGTGGCCCGGGAAGCCCGATAAACTTCCACGCTATCAAGAACAAGAGTCCGAATATCAAGGGCAGAGACTCGTGAGTCTCATAAAGTATGCCGGCGGACATCCCGCCCACACAGGCCCCCATGAAATTTGCCAGATTGAAGAAACCGGAGAGAACGCCCCTGTTCTCTGAAGAAACTCTCTGTGTGACAAACGCGGGTAGTATGGACTGAAATATGGAGTACCCGAGAAAGAACACTCCTCCCGCCAGGTAGAGAGTAAGACTGTCGGATTGTCGGAACAGATAGATTGAAAAGGCGGCTACTAGAAAGAAAAGTCCGAATTGGGTCGCCCGCTTCAGTGTTTTTCTTGTCTCGGAAATCCTGATGTAGGCGTTAGCCAAAAGCGCGCTCGGAGCGAGTATTACCAGATAGACGAACCACAGGTCTTCGGGGCCGGTACCGAGGTTCTTCCAGTCCAATGGGTAGATGAACAAAATAAGGTTAAGGACGAGAGATGTTATGAAGGTTGAGGAAAAAATTTTTCCCACTTCCGGTTCCCGAAGTTTGAGAAGAATCTCTTTTCTGTCCCCTATTTTTTTCTTTGGAAGTTCCGGAAACATGAAAAGAGTAACGAAAACCGCCACGAAACCCAGGACCGCGAGTATGAAGAAAAGGCTCTCGAAACCGAATTTCGCTGCAAGTACCGGACCGACTATGAGCGAAGTTATAAATGCCGCCCCGATTATTATTCCAGTCAGCATAAAAGACTGCGCCCTTACCTCGTTTCTTGTGGAGTCCCCGAGAGAAGCTATAGCGACTGCGCCTATCGCCCCGCTTCCCTGAAGCGCCCTGGTTAATATGAGTTCCCAGATGTTGTCTGCAAAAGCGCAGAGAATGCTTCCCAGGCAGAAAATTATAAGTCCCGACACTATTACAGGCTTTCTTCCGAACCTGTCGCTTGCCATACCGAAAGGTATTTGCAGGAGACTCTGCGTGAGGGCGTATATTCCAAACGCGACTCCCGCGGATGAGAGGGTTGCTCCCTCGTAGTCTACGGCGTATATGCTGAAGACGGGAATTATCAGGAATATCCCTAGAAGCCTAAGCGCTATTATCGTTCCTATTACGAGAACGCAGCGAAGTTCATATCTGTTCAGTTTCATGCCGTTTTTCCCGGAATTCTCCGTTCCGGTTTCGTTTTTAGGAAGACAATTTAAAAACCGGTTCAATGAAAGATAGGGGAATTATATACCTAAATAAATAGCAATCGGGTATTTATCACGTTTGACAATGGCAGAACTCTACAAGATAATAAGAAAAGCCGGAATTTATTAAAAGGAATAACCGTAAGGAGGAACATCCGATGAAACTGCCGTTTCAATCTGGCGAAGCCAGACTGTTATCAATAAAATTTCTTACGCTCTTGTTTTCCATAATGCTTGGTCCGTCCGTGGTTTTGGCGGGAGGGATGCCCCCTGACGTTGAGAAGGAGGCGTCCATGATGGAGGAAAGTGCCGAAGTTGAGGTGCCTTCTCCCGAAGTTGAGAAGCCTTCTCTTGAAGTTAAGGAGCCTGCTCCAGAAGTTAAGGAGGAGACTGAGATGGAGCAAGGTGCTGACTCTGGGGGTTCTTCCACAGAAGCTGTAGAAGAGATGGCTGAACCGGAGAAGGATTTGCTCGCTGCGGGAAGCGGTTTTACCGTTGGAGTCCGCGGTGCCCTCAGCATTCTAAACAGCGATGGTGTATCGGGGGTCTCAACTTCCCAATATGGGCCGTTAGGAGCTACCGTGGATTATGACAAAGGATACAGTTTCAGCTTGATGCTGGGCTACGCGCTTGGAAATGGACTGCGTCTTGAAGCTGAGGGTGGCTACATCAATAACGGTTTTCAGGAAATAAACGTAAGGACGCCGGGGGTTTTCGTAACGCAGCTTGAACCTGGGGAAAACAAGCTCGGAGGTGATCTCTCGGCACTCGCACTCATGATGAATGCCTATTATGATATAAACTTGGGCGGCAATCTGGTTCCTTATGTAGGAGGCGGCTTGGGTGCGGCTGATCTGTCAAACGAAATGAAATCAACTGCGGGCGATCTGCTTGTTGATGGCGCTGATTGCATTTTTATTTATCAGATCGGCGCCGGGTTAGGTTACAAAATCAGCGGGTACAGCAGCGGGCCCGATGTAACGGTAAGTCTGGACTATCGCTACTTGGCTTCCTTTGAAGACCCTAGGTTCAAGCAGAAGGTGACCGGTAATTTTGTAGAAGGCGAGTTCGGAGGACATTACATCGGCGGCGGAGTCAGATTAGGACTTTGGTAGAATCCCGACCGTGTGGGGTATCGCTATATACGGGAAGTCAGAATGATTCCTTCTTGCGCCGGGTATCCGGGCGCGGCGGGGTCCCGAAAAGCGCGGGCACACCGAATATCGAGTGCATACTTTAAAAAATAGGGTCCAACCCTTTCACAATTCCCCTTATATGCGGTCTTTTTACGTTTCTGATATTAGGCGAGCCTGAAACTTGTCTTAGGCAATGGTATAATTTCACTTTAGCCGCCCGGGGGAAATACGGAACCGGCAAACAGGCAATTCGAACGAACCGCTTCACTCGGCTTTTGGAGAAATTTCCAGGCGATGAGACCTACTTGGGCTGAAATCAGTCTTGATTCTTTTAAATCGAACCTTGGTGAAGTAAGAAGGCTTGTAGGGGAAAATGTCCGTATCATGGCAATTGTCAAAGCCGACGCTTACGGACACGGTGCGGTAAGGGTAAGCGAAGTTGCCCTTAGTAATGGTGCGGACATACTAGGGGTGGCTACCGTACCGGAGGCGCTGGAACTCAGGCAAGCCGGAATAAAAAGCGAAATATTTCTTCTGGGAGGTGTTGACCCGCAGGAGGCTGGAGTTGTTATAGAAACCGCGCTTACTCCGGCGTGCTATTCACTTGCTGTGCTTAAGGCCCTCTCTGGGGCTGCTGTTGAGCGCGGAAAAACAGTTGGTTATCATTTAAAAATTGATACGGGCATGACCAGGCTGGGGGTGGGAGCGGGAGACATTGAATCTTTTTTTGCCTCAGCGGAGACCCTTCCCGCAGTAATGCTTGAGGGCGTTTTTACCCATCTATCCTCTTCCGAGATTCCCCAAAGCGACTATACGGATTATCAGCTTGGGATTTTCCGCGAGGGTCTAGTTTTTCTGGGCGAGCTGGGAATTAGATACCGCTACGCGCATTCCGCAAACAGCGCCTCCATTCAGAGATTTCCGGATTCTCACATGGATATCGTGAGACCCGGGATAATGCTTTACGGTTCGGGCAGCATGGGAGAAGTTGATCTCAGGCCCGTTATGAAACTCAAAACAAGGATAGTGCAACTCAGAAAAGTGCCTCCGGACACTCAGGTCGGCTACAGGGGAAGTTTTGTTACGGGGAGGGAAACGCTGGTCGCGACCCTTCCGATTGGGTATGCGGACGGCTACCCAAGAACCCTCTCAAACAGGGCGAAAGTTTCCCTGGGCGGAAGACTTGCTCCGCTTATAGGATCTGTCTGCATGGATTTTATCATGGTCGATGTAACGGATGTTCCGGGTGTCTGCGTGGGAGACGAGGTAGTGCTTTTTGGAGACAGGCTTGTGAGCGTTGAGGATGTTTCTTCCTGGGCCGGGACCATATCCTACGAAGTTTTATCAAGAATCTCGCCAAGGGTTCCGAGGCGTTACGTATGATTTGTTTTCATTGATTTGTCTGGTGGAAATCTGCAAATGAGGGCCGTTATACAGAGGGTAACCGAGGCGTCAGTGAGCGTTGAGGGGAACACAGTCGGAAGCATTGGCCCGGGAATAGTGGTTTTTTTCGGGGTTAGCAAAGATGATTCGGAAAAAGATGTCGTCTACATGGCGGAGAAAATATCGGGTCTCAGGATGTTTGAAGACTCCTCGGGCAGGATGAATCTCAGTATCGAGGATACAGAGGGAGAAATTCTGGTTGTCTCCCAGTTTACCCTTTACGGTGATTGCAGGAAGGGTAGAAGGCCTTCTTACGTGCGGGCCGCGGGTGGAGATTTAGCGAGGCGGTTCTACGAACTTTTCATTACTAAGCTTACGGAGCGTGGAGTTCCGGTGAAAACCGGTGTTTTCGGGGCTCAAATGGATGTTCATATAGTGAACTGCGGGCCCGTTACGCTTCTCGTTGACAGTTCCAAGGGTTTTTGAGTTCATACTGGTTATTTCGCCGCGGCGGATTATTATTAGGGTAGATGAAAACCATATGCAGCCATCCTACCGCTCACAGGGATTATATATTCGAGGAGAAGTACGAAGCGGGTCTGGCTCTCAAGGGTTCCGAGGTTAAATCCCTTAGAAACGGAAACGCGAGCGTAAAGGAGAGTTTTGCGCTCATAAGGGAGGGCGAGGCGAGGCTGGTTAACTGCTACATAGCTCCTTACGACGCCGCTAACACGCTTAATCATGAACCGACCAGAGAGAGAAAGCTTCTGCTCAACTCTCATGAGATAAGGAGGCTGATTGGAAAAACCAGCATTAGAGGGTATACTCTAATTCCTCTCAGGATTTATTTTAAAAACGGCATCGCAAAACTCGAGCTGGCCCTTGCCAAAGGCAAGAAGACAAGAGATAAAAGAGAGGATATCAAGCGTCGTGAGGCCCAAAGAGATATGCAGAAAGCCGTAAGACGATCTTTGAAACGTTCATAACTTAAACACGGGGGCGATCGGCTTCGACGGAAAATAGAGAAGCTTGTGCCGCATGCCGAGCTTGGTTAACTCGTAAAACTGATCAAGCACGATAAGTGCCGAACCAATTAACGCACTCGCAGCTTAAAAAAAACTGCGACGTCTCAGAACGTCATGCCCGCTGGGCTTTCTGAGGCGTAATTCAAGCGGGATGGCTGGTACGCGATTTCCGAGGCGCTTGCCAGCGAGATTTTACTCGGGACTACGGTAAAAAACCTGCCTGCCGGTGATTTTGCCGTTTGATTCAAAAGACAGGATAAGCATGTAGAAGCCTAGTGAAACTTTTTCCGGACCCGGGTTCGATTCCCGGCGCCTCCACCACTGTATTTTCTTAACTGCCTGAAATTATTTGATAATATCGAACTAAGAGATTTCCGTTATCACTAAGGCTATTCCATTTAACGTGCTAAATGCCAAACAAAAAAACACACCTTCCTGACCTTTCACAGAAGAAAGCTTTACTAGAAGGCCTCGGTAATCGGAAAGCTTTACTAGAAGGCCTCGGTAATCGGAAAGCTTTACTAGAAGGCCTCGGTAATCGGAAAGCTTTACTAGAAGGCCTCGGTAATCGGAAAGCTTTACTAGAAGGCCTCGGTAATCGGAAAGCTTTACTAGAAGGCCTCGGTAATCGGAAAGCTTTACTAGAGGGCCTCGGTCTCGGATCCTCTGCATATAATTCTTATTCAGTTGGCTCTTATCCAAAGGATTTCTATTCTATTCCCCCTCCAGATATTAGCCCCTCTCCGCTCCGTAGGACTGCTTCTCCAGCCTTTAGTTATTCTCCAACAGCTTTAAGGGACTTACGTCTTGATTCCCCTCCACATAGAACATCTTCTCTAAGTGTTGAGCCCTCCCGAGAGAAAGAGCCTGTTGTAACAAAAGTTAAACCAAAGGGCAGGACCTACTCTGTAAAGAATACTGATGTGGCTGTTGTCTTGATTTCTGTGATTTCTACCTACCTTATTGAATCAGCTTTGGATACTTATTTCCAAGATAAATCAATTCTCTATGTCATATTATTTTTATCACTTGTAACATATTTTGTAGAGGTGTATTTCCCTTTAAAAAAGATTCTGGTCAATTCTAATAATTCTTGAGAAAATCAGATCGTTAAGCCAGCCATTTCAAGAGCCTTTTCTTGGTCTACGCCGGCCGCGGTAAGACTCTGAACAGCCCGGGCGCGGCCCTGAAGATCTGATGCCCTCAATTCCTGCCACTCAAGCGTCAGTGGAAAGAGCTTGGCTGAGAGTTCGGCCGCAACTATCCTTCCCAGCGGCGCCACGGTCCCGAAAAGCAGCTGGCGCCAGGCCTCGCGCATAGCAGCGGAACTCTTCGGATCAAATAGGGTAGGGGATACTCCACAGGCGGATACGATCTCGCGGGTTACCATCGAGCTCATATCTACCATCGCATCCGGAACCATTGCTCCGAAACGCTTCGCCTGCCAGTCTTGCGGGGAGCGTTCCGCACCGGACTGAAAAGCCTCCGCCATCGATTCCACAAAGAGCATTTTTCCCTTGGCCTTTCCGACGTCCGAACGAAGCAGTGTCAGGGTATCGTCCGCGCCGTCTTTCTCAGGGACCGGGAGAAAGGACCCCCGGGGTCCACTTGCCTCGTCTCCGAGGGCCTCAAGGGTTTCTGCGCTCAAACGGCCGGCAAGAGCTGCCGTTTGGATAGGCCCGACGCCCCGCCAGGGACGCTCTGGATCCTGTGCGTAACGGATATGAATTACGCGCTCCGCGCTCACGGAGTAGAGAGTGCTTGTCCGATCCGGTCCCGCGAGCATGAGTTCGTAGGTCCATGTCTCAGGATCGTAGCCGCCTTCGACGGTTACGTAAGCCACCGGATAGATTGCGGGCATTCCGTTTTTTACCTCGATCAGGCCGAGCCATTCCCCGCGGTGGATCAGTTCTCGACCGATCATTGAAAGGCAACTAGGGGAGAGGGTCATCACTACGCTTTCAGGGCCGTTCACTTCGGCAAGCATAAACGCTCGGGCAACAACTCCGCTTGCCATCTCAAGCGCAGCCGTTGCGGACGGCGCCTCCACCAAAACACGGCCTAGGGCATTACATCATTACTCGTGAATGCATGAAGGTTCGCATACCGGTCTGAATTTTCAGCCGGTTTATAGCCCCTTTTTTTGAATTACCCCATAATTATTAAAACAGCGTTTCTTTCTCTCTTGAACGGTTATTTTTCCAGAAACCCGCCAAGAATAACACGGAAACTATCAAAAACAGGTTAAAATAGTACTTCTGGTCGTATTGCCAGCCCCAGCAATTCTGCATCCGTCGTCACCGCTGTCTGGATGATAACCGGAACCGACTATAAAGGTTCCACCAAGAGCAGGTAAGGCTACCAGTTCAACATAGCTTAACTTGAGTACATCACCAGAGGCTCTGTCTTCTTCAATGACAGGGGGTATATCATCATCCGGATCTTCCCAGAGATACTCAACGAAGCCTCCTGTTTCGAAATCTGGATTCTCAGGCAACAGGCCCAAGTCTTTATGACACCAGATCGGGGGTGTCAAACTGAATCTGGAGGATTTTTAACCTCTTCCATCAGAAAGCACATCTATTTTTGACAGTCAGTCTTTTTTTTACGACTCCTCTCTCAATATCCCCACAGCCTCAGTTCTCCGCTTCTGCCTCGGAAAACCCCCTTTAGAAAATCGGCGCCGAAGACTGCACCCCGCGCGGGCCCGCCGAACCCGCACCTGGCGCTTAAGTATTCAGACGCCCGGGCTCCGCTACCATCTGAGGTCGCCCCGGAGCGCCACTCCGTGGCGGGAGGGGGCGTCGGGGTTCTCGGTGCGGTCGCCCTCGAGGCTTAGGTTAAAGGAGTCGCCGAGGCTAAGGCGCCATCCCGCCCTGTATCTCCTGTCCCCAGACATGGAGAACCCTCCGTAAGGAGTGATGACTCCGGAGCCCCCAAACGCCCCCATAGCGTAACCCGCCTCAGCGTCCAGGCGTCCCGGGGCCTGAGCCCCTCCTGTAAGCCCCCGCGTATCTCCCATTGCCCAAAGACCCTCTACCCCGCTTGCCGTCGTTCCAACGGATGAACCGAGCCTTGCCGAGAAACCCCTCTCCGCTCCCCCGGGAGCGAACTGAACTGAACCCCCTGCTCCCCATTCTGAGTAGCCGCTTTGCTGATGGGCCATTAGCCTTCGCGCCGTAATCTCCACTGTGAGTCCAAGTGAGGGGTTTGCGTAGCGCATCGCGCCTCCCACTTCAAAACCCACGCCCCTCTCCGCGTCCCCTCCGTCTCGTCTCACTCCCACTTCAACAGACGGGGTAAGGGAACTTCCCGAAGCAAATGCAAGAGGCCGGGAACCCTCAAGGACAAGGCGAAGCCTGCTTACGTCAGCTTCTGCCTCTGCCATCCTGGAGGTTCCCTCAGAAGATGTTCTTACGAGCAGCGCGTCTGTGCGGGCGGAGATATCAAATCCCCCGGCGGCAATCAGGGCCCCCCGGGCCCCGAGGGCCGCCATCTTCATTTCAATATCTGTTTTCTCCTCTCCTCCGCCGTGGGTAAGGGTGAGTTCACCCCTTCCGTAGCCAAGAAGGGTCCAGGCGCTTAAGCGGTCGTTAAGGGAGAAGCGGAGGTACGGGTGGGCGCTTGTTATGGAGCTTTTAAGATCTCCCCTTATATCACCCCTGCCGTAAGAGCCGTCGCCCGTGCTTCTTGCAAGTGCAAGGCCCAAAAGCACACGGTCCCACGCGCGGTCAACTCCCAGGGTTGCGGTGGTCACGTCTCCGTCAATTGAGAGATCGGAATCTCGTCCCGAGAAACTCGTCCGCGCGGCTCCTCCCCACGCCGTCCATCCGGGCCCGGGGTCTCCGCTTGCGTTTTGGGCAAGTGGGAGTTCGAAGGAAGAGCTGAGCAGGAACTCACGCATCCTGAGGCTATTGAAGTTCTCGGGGCGGCGGTCCTCCAGAACCAGTTCATCCCATGGGGAGGCTTGCGTTATCTCCGTGGCGGGAGGCTCTTTCAGTTCCGCGCCTCCAAGGGTTACTCTGCGTGAGGGCCCCTGAGCGGAGGACATCCTCCCTCTTACGGCTTCCACAGCGTGGTTTGCCACTGTGCGCCCGAAGCGGGCAAGCCACGCCTTGACGTTCCGCGCCTCCTGGTGGTCGGTCGTCGTGACCATGAACGCCTGCGTCGCCGTCAGCCCGCTGGGGTCCTGTGCCGTCACCGTCACCGTCGCCGTACCCGGACGCGTCGCGGTCAGCGTCAGCGTCGCGCCGGTGAGGTGCAACGCCACTGCCTGATCCGACGCGACGGCCGTGTAGTCGAGCGCGTCGCCGTCCCGGTCTGCAAAGAACGGGATCAGATCGAGCACCGCCGGCTCGTCTCCGATATCCAGGGTCCGATCGGCGATGACGCCCGTTGCCAGCGGCGGGTCGTTCACCGGCCGCACCGTCACGTCCACCGCCGCCCGGGCCGTCAGTCCCGACCCGTCGCCCACGACGTAGGTGAAGCGGTCGGCGCCGTGAAAGTCAGGCTCCGGCGTGTACACCACCTCGCCTGTGTCGGTCAGCCGCGCGCTGCCGTGGGTCGGCGCCGACGCCTCCACCAGCGCCAGCGCGTCCCCCTCGACATCGCTGTCGTTGCCGAGCACGTCGATGGTCACCGGCGTGTCCTCGGGCGTGTCCGCCGCGTCGTCCACCGCAAGCGGCGGGTCGTTCACCGGCAGCACCGTCACGTCCACCGCTGCCCGGGCCGTCAGCCCCGATCCGTCGCCCACGACGTAGGTGAAGCGGTCGGTGCCGTGAAAGTCAGGCTCCGGCGTGTACACCACCGCGCCTGTGTCCGCCACCACCGCCGTGCCGTGGGTCGGCGCCGATACCTCCACCACCGTCAGCGTGTCCCTGTCGGGGTCGCTGTCGTTGCCGAGCACGGAGATGGTAACCGACGTGTCCTCGGGCGTGTTCGCCGCGTCGTCGACCGCCAGCGGCGGGTAGTTCACCGGCGGCGGGGGCGTCGGCCGCCTCGGCGGCTCGTCGACGTCCGTGAGAGTGATCGTCACCGTAACCATGTCGATGCCGCCGTTGTTGTCGTCGGCCTTCACGGTCACCGTGTAGCTCGACTTGGTCTCGTAGTCGTAGGTGACGCCGGACCTCGTGCGGATCTGGCCGCTGGTCGAGACGATCGAGAACGACGACGCGTCGGTGCCCTCCAGGGTGTAGGTCAGCGTGTCGCCGCTGTCGCTGTCGGTGGCGGTCACGGGGGCGCCGACATCGGTGTTGGCGGGGCTGTTCTCGGCGACGCTACGCGTCTCCGTCGGGTTCGCGAACGTCGGCGCGGTGTTACTGCCGGTGGTGCCGACGGCGTTGGTCACGGGGGTCGCTGCCACGGCGAGGATGCCGTTGCCAGCGGCGTCGTCGACGGCGTCGGCGGCGAGCGCCACGGTGATGTTCGTGGCCGTGGTTGTCAGGGCCGTCGTCAGGGTGATTTCGACCTTGGTTCCAGCCACGCTCGCCATCGTTGTCGACAGGTTGACGCTGTTGGCCTGGATGGTGATGTCGCTATGACTGACCGCTCCGATGTCCTCGCTGAACGCCAGGAACACCGCCTCGCCGTCGGTTGACGTCCTCGGCGCATCGGTGCCGGTGGTGACGAGCGTCGGGCGGATGCCGTCGACCTTGTGCGTGGCGTCGATGGCGACCGCGACGTGGTCGAGGTCGGCGGCGGTGGTGGTGCCGGTGGCCGTGATGGTGCCGCCGGTGAGCTTGTTCGCCGCGATCGCGACGCCGTTCGGGGCCGAGTCGCCCGCCGCCACCTCGTATTCGCACGCCATCGTGATCGTGTTCGTGTTCGTGGCGGTCGCGCAGCCGGCCGCTTTCGCGGTGCCGTCAAAGTCAAGCTCAAGCTGCGGGGTGCCGGTGATGTCCACCGCCGCGTCGAAGGTCACCGTCGCCTCGATGTCGTCGCCGATGGCGTAGGTGTTGTCGGATCCGGGGTCGGAGGCCAAGGTGAGGAGGAGTACCGTGGGGGCGGGGGTGCCGACGGCGTTGGTCACGGTGGTCGCTGCCAGGGCGAGGATGCCGTTGCCAGCGGCGTCGTCGACGGCGTCGGCGCTGAGCTCCACGGTGACTGGCCAACCCGCTGCGATTGTGAGAATCAGCGTTAGCGTGACGGTCCTGCCCGAGCGGCTCACCGTCGCTCCCTGCTCGTAGTTGGAAGTAGAGTTCACATTCAAGTCGATGTCACTAAGACTGACCGCGCTGATGTCCTCGCTGAACGTCAGGATCACCTTCGTGCCGTCGGTCGACGTCGTCGGCGCATCGGTGCCGGTGGTGACAAGCGTCGGGCGGATGCCGTCGACCTTGTGCCCGGCGTCGATGGCGACCGCGGTGTGGTCGAGGTCGGCGCTGATGGTCGTGCTGCCGGTGGCCGTGATGGTGCCGCCGGTGAGCTTGTTCGCCGCGATCGCGACGCCGTTCGGGGCCGAGTCGCCCACGCCCACCGTGTAGCTGCACGCCATCGTGTTCGTGTTCGTGGCGTCGGTGCAGCCGGCCGCTTTCGCGGTGCCGTTAAAATCCAGCTCCAGCTGCGGGGTGCCGGTGATGTCGACCGCCGCGTCGAAGGTGACGGTCGCCTCGACCGCGTCGCCGATCGCGTAGGTGTTGTCGGGTCCGGGGGCGGAGGTCAGCGCGACCGACGAGACGGCCGGGAGGACCGGGGTGCCGTCGTCCGTGATCTTCAGAGCAATAGAGTCGCTCACGCTCCAGGTGGGGACGTTGGTGAAGTAACTGTAGGTGTGGGAGCTTTCCGTATAGGTCGCATCTGCCAACGCGTACTGATTGGTTCCGACGTGTAGGACCAGAACGTTGGCGTTGGTCCCGAGAGCTCCAGTTAGCGAAAAAGTGAAGATTGCTCCAGGCAGGATGGTTATACCGTCGATTGTGTGCGACATGCTGTTGAAATCGAATGTTGCGTCGCTGAGGCTGCCGAAGCTGCCTAGTAAAAAACCAAATGTCGATAACCCTTGTCCCACCATCAGGGTGGCCGACCAGATCCCGGTGCCGGAACCGGGCGTGGTGAGGCGAACAATGTTGACGGTGTAGGTCTCCGTGGTCGTGGTGTCTGGCGCGGTCACCTTCACCTTGACGATGTTGCTGCCCACGCTGAGGTTGACCTGGAGGCCGGCGGTCATGGTGTCGGCGTCCGTCAGGGTGGCGTCCGAATCGTCGAGATACTCGACCGTCGCCGTCGGCTCGCTTGTCGTCTCGGTGATCGTGCCCTGGCTCACCGCATTCGCGACCGTCGCGCTGTAGGTCGTCGTGGCCGCGACGAACGCCGGGCTGAGCGTCGCGCCGCTCACCGACAGGGCGCTCAGCGTCGCGTCGGTGGCGTCGCCGACCGTGTTCGCATAGCCAGAGACGATGATGCGGAGCGCCTCGTTGGACCCGGACTTAAGCATCCAGGTACTGCCGCTCTTCCAGTAGAATTTGTTTTTGATGCTCCAGTCCGAGAGGCCGAGCGACGTATCTTCTCCGCTGGAGGTGGTGGTGTTGAGCTCCACGCTCGCGGTGCCGCGCTGCGTGACCACCACCACGTAGTTGGTGTTCGCCGCGAGGGCGAGGCCGGTGTGCGTGAACGTCGCGATGACCCCGGTCGTGAAGGTCGCCGGCGCCGTCAGGGCCGTGCAGGTCGTGGTGGGAAACTCGTTCGCGGTGGTATCCGCCTCGCAGACCTCGACGTCGAAGGGGTCGTTCTGGGCGTCCTCGGAGTTAACGCGCACGCTGGTGAGCGTGTAGCCGGCCGTGTTGGCCCCCGTGTGGAACAGCTGCGCATGTTTGTTGCCACTGGTGCTGGCGCTGTCATCGGCCGATTGCGCGGAGTTGCTCACGAGGATGCGCGACGTCTGCGCCTCCGCCGCGGCCGCCCCGAGAAGCAGCAGGCCCAAGACGAGGACGGCGGTGCGGCCTGGACGGGCGTGCCGCAGGGCGGCACAGCCAAGAAGGAGCACGGCAAGGGCGCGCAGTCCGCGCGTGAGGGACGAAAGCGGTTGGGTGGCTTGGGGTCGGGCGGCCGGGCTTCTTTTGCCCGAAGACCGCGCCCCGGCGGGGACGACGGAAGGCAGCTTGGCCGGGGAGGCCGAATTCAGGCGATAATCTCGGCTCCGTGTATTACAAAAATGGGGGGGGGGTAGTGCAAAGGATAGTTCTGGAATCCTCAACGGAATCCATGGCTCTTCCCGGAATATCGCAGCCGGATGATACGGTGAAATCAAGCATTGTTCGCAAACCTCCGTGAGGAATCAGCTTTTTCTGGAGTATAACATAAACTAACCGGTCGTGCCAAGTCTTTGTCAATGCTAGATTGTCTTCACAGTCTCAGACAATGTATCATAAAAGCGGGCAGTTCCATTTGCCATTAACAGAAAATCTTTTAGACTGGATTAGATTTGAGAGTCGACAGATTAAACAATCAAGCCCACTTGCTGTTAGCAAGCGGCAGACAAAAACGGGAGACTTGATTTCTATTGACTATTTCCCTCGGCCTTTTATTGTTTTCTTTGGGTCTTGCTCCATGCAGAATCGCTTTTTTCTCACCCTTCTGAAAATTCGAGAAAAACTATGAGCACCGGAAAAGGCTGAGAAGAAAAACGCTGGGGAAAAGATTCCGTCTCTTGATCTGCGCGCAGGGTCGAGAGAGAGTTGCAATTTTTTTTACGTAAGAAATCTTATCGGGAAGACAGTCCTTGGTCCGAGGTCTTGTTTGTCCGATCTTTATCCACCGCCCATTTACACGTCGCGGGGAGAATTGTTTTTGTTCGCCTTAACACAAGGCTATGGCAGGGGTAGGATGAGACGCAGAACCATCGTAATTGCCACGAAAAACAAGGGAAAACTGAGAGAATTCAGATCAATTCTTGCCGCCGCGTACGATGGAATTCTTTCTCTTGCAGACTTTGACGAGATCCCCGATATAGAGGAAACGGGTCTTTCTTTCAGAGAAAATGCCCTTATAAAGGCGAAAGCAACTTCTGATTTTCTTGGGGTGGATGCTATTGGGGATGATTCGGGTCTGGTAGTGGATGCTCTGCGTGGAGCACCTGGGATTTATTCTGCAAGGTACGCCGGAGAAGGAGCCTCGGATGATGAGAATAACGAGAAACTGCTGTCTGAGCTTAAAGGGGAGAACAATAGAAGCGCCAAGTTTGTTTGCTGTATCGCTCTCGTGTGCGTAAATGGCGTAAAGGAATTTTTCGAAGGTGAGTGCCGTGGAGAAATACTCTTGGAGAGAAGGGGGCGGGGTGGTTTTGGTTATGATCCTGTTTTCTTTGTTCCTGAGCACTCAAAGACTATGGCCGAGCTTGGCCTCGACGTAAAAAACAGGATAAGCCACAGGGCAATTGCTTCAGGAAAGCTTCTATCGTATTTTTCCAGTTTGAAATAGTACTGGCTTCCCGAGCTTACAAGATGCTTTTCATTTTTGCTGTTTCTCCCTCCGAATTCATGCAAAATCCCGGTTTTAATTGTAAGCTGCTCTAGGATTGAATATATTTAGTGCTGATTCCGCTTCTGGCCGGTTTCTGGACTCATAACGAAACAGAGGGTATTTCTGAGTGAAAAGCGCCAAGTTCATTTTTGTTACAGGCGGGGTTATGTCTTCTCTGGGAAAAGGTATCTCCGCTTCTTCAATAGGCTTACTTCTTGAATGTTGCGGTCTTCGAGTCACCCTTCAGAAGCTTGATCCCTACATAAACGTTGATCCGGGTACGATGAACCCTTTTGAGCACGGGGAAGTATTTGTTACCGATGACGGGGCGGAAACGGATCTTGACCTAGGCCATTACGAAAGATTTACCAAGGCCCGCCTCGGCAAGAAAAACAATCTCACGAGCGGCAAGGTCTACGATTCCGTTATTTCCAAGGAGAGGGAAGGAAGGTTTCTCGGCAAAACGGTCCAGGTAATCCCTCACGTAACAGATGAGATAAAATCCCGCGTCCGTGCCCTCGAGGACGGTAACGACGTGATCATAGTCGAGATCGGCGGTACGGTGGGAGACATAGAAAGTCTTCCTTTTCTTGAGGCGGTAAGGCAGCTGAGATCGGATATTGGTAAGCAGAACACGCTTTTCATCCATCTTACATATGTTCCCTATGTGGCTGCCGCCGGAGAACTGAAAACAAAGCCTACGCAGCACAGCGTAAAGGAACTTCTCCAGATAGGAATTCAGCCAGACATACTTCTGTGTCGCACCGAGAACAAGTTCCTTCCAGAAGACGTCAAGGGGAAAATAGCTCTTTTCTGCAACATTGAACAAAAAGCGGTTATTACGGCTAAGGACGTTGAGCACATATATGAAGTCCCGCTTATGTACAAAAAAGAAGGGCTTGCTGAGATAATCGTTGAATGTCTGGGCATGTGGACCAAAAAACCCGACATGGGGGAATGGGAAGAGCTCGTACGAAGAATAAAGAATGTGAAAAAAACCGTGCGTATAGCTGTTGTCGGAAAATACGTCTCACACGGAGACGCTTACAAAAGTCTTCACGAGGCCCTTTACCACGGTGGTATAGCCAACGATTCAAACGTTGAGATAAAATACGTGGATTCAGAAGAAATGGACAAAACATGTCCCGAGGACTACTTCTCCGATGTTCACGGGATACTTGTTCCCGGAGGATTCGGGGAGAGGGGAATTGACGGCAAAGTCTGTGCCACGAAGTACGCAAGGGAGAATCAGATTCCCTTTTTTGGAATCTGTTACGGTATGCAGCTTGCCGTTATTGAGTTTTCAAGAAACGTATGCGGCATAAATGACGCGGATACGACCGAGAATAACGGGAGTACGGAAAACCCCGTTATAGACATAATGGAATCGCAAAAGAACATAAGTGAAAAGGGCGGGACAATGAGACTTGGGGCCTATCCCTGCGTCGTAAAGCCCGAGACCTTGACAAGCAGCATCTACGGGGCCTCTGAGATCTCCGAAAGACATCGCCACCGGTTTGAAGTGAACAACTGCTACAGGGAAATTCTTGAGTCGAAGGGAATGGTTCTCTGTGGCCTGTCGCCGGATGGAAATCTGGTCGAAATCATGGAACTTAACGATCATCCTTGGTTTGTCGGCTGTCAGTTCCATCCCGAATTTAAGTCAAAGCCCCTCAGCGCTCACCCGCTTTTCAGAGATTTCATAAAAGGGGCGCTTGAATACAAAGATTCTCTTAACTGATCGAATTGCTCCATTCGATGAATTCTCCCAGCATAAACGAACTTATTGCCTACAGAAAAAGAAGAGAGCCTACTCTGGGAGTTGTTCTCTCTGTCCATCTCGGCAAACTCTCCGTTCTCTCAGAAGACGGAAAGCGCTACGCGATTGAACCGAAAAAAGTTGTACTTGTAACCGGAATAACCGTCCCCGAAACCCTGACCGACTCTGAGAAAAAACTCGAAATGAGAAAATTGAGAAGAGACCTTGAGGAAAAAAGGGACTCCGTTGATCTGGAAACGTTGTGGCAGTGTGTCGTGGAGGAACAGGAAACCGTAAGCTTTGAGGAGATACTGGATTTGTATTCGGGTAAAGAGCAGGTTTCTATGGAGCAAAGGCTTTTACTTTTCTGGGCCGTGGATAAAAACACGGTTTACCTGACAAGAGCAGAAGACGGCTACCTTGTACGCTCACAGGAGGATGTCTCCAAGATACTCCACGCCCTTGAACTCAGAGAGGAAAGGGAACAAAAAACGCAGGCAGCCGTAAACTGGGTGCGTTCCGTTCTAGGCGGTGAAGTTCCGTCGGTGGTTGATGAGAGCCACAGTGAATTTCTTGAACTGATTGAGCGGTACGTAATTGATCTTGACGACTATGAACGGGCGAAGGAAGCCAAGGGTTTTCTTTATGAGTCGGGGCTTAAGGAAGTTGAATCGGCGGTTGAATTTCTTATAAAAACGGGTTTCTGGAAAAAAGACGATGACCCGGAATCAAAAAAGATCGCCTTTCATTTCAGGCACTCCCAAAGAGCACTGGAAGAGGCAGAGGCTGTTTTTAACGTTCAGGATAGCTTTGCGGGTCTTACCGACAGAACGGATCTTGAAGTTTTTTCGATTGACAGTGAAACAACCCAGGACATTGATGACGCCGTTTCCCTTGAAACGCACGGGGACCGAATCACTCTGGGTGTTCACATCTCGAATGTTGCCCATGTTGTAAGCAGGGGATGTTTTCTCGATCAGGGGGCCCGTGAACGCGCAGAGACGGTTTATTTCCCCGAGGGACGCGTGGATATGTTTCCTCGGGAGCTTGTGAGCAGGAAACTCAGCCTAACCGCCGGCGATCCCCGTCCCGCGCTTTCCCTTTTTGCCACTTTTAAAAAAGAAGACTCCACCTTAATCGATTATCATTTTGAAACGACAGTCATAAAGGTTTCGAAAAACCTTACCTACGCTGAAGCGACTGAGATGTTCCACCGGACGCAATGGGGAAAATCCCTTGTGGTCCTTGCTAACTCACTTAGAAACGGGAGAGTCGAGAAAGGAGCTTTTATAGTTCAACTCCCGGAACTCAAGATCAGGGTAGGGGACCGAGACGGAATCTCAATCAGCAAAGACTACATGGATTCTCCCGCCCACAGTGTTGTCTCCGAGTGCATGATACTTATGAACCGGCTTTCAGGGGCTTTTTTCGATAAAAACGAAATTCCGGCCCTTTTTCGTTCCCAGGCTCAGGAGATTGATTCTGAAGCCAGAGAACTTGATCCCGCAGATGCTCTTTTTCCTGTAAAGGTAATAAAGCACTTAAAACCCTCCTTTGTTACCTCCAAGCCCGAAGCCCATAAGTCCCTGGGGGTAACTTCCTATGTTCAGATGACTTCTCCAATCAGAAGATACATGGATCTTCTCATGCAGCGCCAGCTTATATCCTGGCTTGAGGAACAAAAGATTTACTACTCTGAAAGCGAGCTTGAAGATACGAACACGCGGGTGAGTCTTGCCACCAGGGAAATAAAAAACGCGCAGAGAAGCAGACACAGGTACTGGCTTATACGCTATCTTCTGGAGAAGGATTTAAAAGGAGCGACCGGCTACGTAAGTTCCAAGGGATATAACGGGTTTAACGTTTATATTCCTGAGTTTCTGATTGAACTTGCGCTCTCTAACGCCGGTGGCAGGGTTTTTGATATAGGAAGTGAGCTCTCCCTCTCCATTTGGGGAGCGGATCCTCTCAGAAGAAGGATACGCGTGAGTCCGGCGTAGTCTTCAATGCGCTGGAACCTAAAGCTTAAACAAGCATACGTTCTTGGACGAGAAAAGACCTCTCGCTTCAATGGTCTTTCTCAAGAACTCCGAGAATTTCTTCAAGCCTTGTGACTTTCACCCGTGGTCTTCCCTGTTTTTCTCCTTTTTCTTTTTCAAATGAATCAACCCGCAGCCATTCATTGTAGGAAATGTGCTTTTCCTCAAGTAGTTCCTTTATGCTGTCAGGTGAAGCGAACTCTGGACGCAGCGTGTTTTCCCTTTCAATGTCCTCAATCATGCAGCCTACGGTCTCACCGGAGTCGGTTTTGTTTGTGCCAATAACGCCGGTTGGTCCGCGTTTTATCCACCCTGTAGTGTAAAAGCCCGAAACAGGGTTGCCGCCCGTTTTGTCAAGCACTCTTCCTTTTTCGTTAGGAATTACCCCCGAACTGTCATCAAACGGCACGCCCTGAAGAGGTATTCCCCGGTACCCGACAGAGCGAAAAACCAGATCGGCCGGAATCTCTTCGGTTTCGCCCGTGGGTTTCGGTCGAAGAGAGCCGTCGTCGGATCTGTAGAGCCTGTTTTTTACGACTTTCACACTCTTTACCCTGTTGTCTTCTCCAGCGATTATCTCTGTCGGAGAAACCAGAAACCGTATAATGATTTTTTTCGATTTGGAGGGAACTCTTTCGGAAGCTTTTTTTATGAGATCGATTTTCGTCTGGGTTGCTCTGTTGGGTTTACGCTCAAGTTCCTCAAGCGTAAGGGGATCGGGTTCCGATTCATCCGGCAAGGTCAGAAGGTCTGTGTCATCAAGATTCTCAAGTTCCCGCAGTTCCGGGTTAGTGAAAGCCGCCTGCGCCGGTCCCCTTCTTCCCAGCATGTGTATTTCCCTTATTCCGCTCTCAGACAGTTTTTCAAGCGCATAGTCGGCAATATCCGTTTTTTCCATCTCGCTTCTGTTAAGGGAGAGAATTCTAGCGACATCCACCGCGACGTTTCCAACTCCGACTATAACGACTCTTTTTCCCGAAAAATCAAAATCAACGCCCGTGTGTTCCAGGTGGGTGTTGTACCAGCCCACAAACTCCGTCGCCGTGTGACTTCCAATGAGGTTCTCTCCCGGTATTCCTATTTTTCTGTCGGTCTGCGCTCCTGTTGCGAAAACTATCTGGTGGTAACGGTTGCACAGGTCCTCAAGCGTTGCGTGTTTTCCAAACTCTACAAGCCCGAAAAACCTGAATTGGGGATTTGAGGCGATTCTGTCGTAAACCTTGGCCACGGTTTTTATCTTCTGATGATCAGGAGCCACACCGCTTCTAACCAGACCGTGCGGGGTCGGGAGTTTCTCGAACATGTCTATGAAAACTCGGTCGCCGAGTTTCTTCTGCAGGTGTTGGGCTGCGTAGAAAGCAGCGGGTCCAGATCCTATAATTGCGACTTTTATTGTTTTAAGACTCATGCCGTGGGAATTATATACACAATATTTTATAAATCTATTACCATAAAAACCTTTTCTTCGTTACTACTGTCGGTTTTTCGGGACGACTCTTAAGTCCCCTTTTTCCGCTGACTCGACCTGATGGTGGTATAATACTAGTCTCTTGGTGTGTGGCGGAGTGACCCGATGATTGCTAAAGATCGTACAGAGCCGGAGCATTTTCATCTCAAGGTAGTTCATGAGATAAGCGACTTGATCAACAAGTCCGTAGGTCTTAACACCGTTATGGGCAGAGTAGTCAGAAAAATTTCTTCCTCGCTTCACTACGATGTCGTTTCCATATACGTCTGGGATGATCTGAGAGAGGTTCTCAGCCTTGCTGCTAACAGAGGTCTTCAGGTTAAACCCAAAAGCGACATCTTCCTGCGTTCGGACGAAGGTCTTACTGGGATGGTCCATAAAACGAAGGTTCCTCTGATTGCTATGCCGGCTTCAAAACATCCGAATTACAAGTATTTCCCGGAAATAGGCGAAGAGGAATACGAAAGCTACATAGGTGTTCCCATAATGCTTCACGACCTGTGTGTCGGAGTGCTTGTGGGCCAGAACAAGGCTCAAATGCAGATAACTCCTGCCGAACAGACTCTTTTTCAGATCATAGCGTTGCGACTTGCGGGGGTTCTTGAAGTCGCAAACACCCTGGACCGCCTGAAACCTCCGTCCATGGTAAAACACGAGACAAGGACCTATCAGGGAAAAGGAGTTTCTGAAGGTGTGGGTGTCGGGAAAGCGGTTACTTTCCGCGGGCTTTTCCGTCGGATGTCCACAATGGAGATGACAGCCGATACTCCCCAGATCGAGAAGAAGAGAGTTATAAACTCTATAAAGAATATATCGCAAGACCTTAAAAACACTATAAAAAAAATGGATTCTGAGGGCAAGCTCTCTAAAAACGAAGTGGATATTTTCCGCTCACATCTGATGATAGTGGATAGCCGCGACATGGAGAAAGGCACCGGCAAGCTCATAGATGAAAAGAGCGTTTCGGCCGAGGCCGCGGTGGTTGAGTATCTTGAATCCCAGGCGTTACGTTTTGAATCCCTGCCGGATTCCTACATGAGGGAGAGGGCTTACGATTTCAGGGATATAGGAGAAAGGATTCTCAGGGACCTTACCCATTCAAAAGACGAAAATATTTCCGCTTCCGCCGACGGAGAGCCTCTAATACTTGTCACAAGGGAGATAGGCGTATCTTTTGTTACAGCTATTGAGGGTGAGGTCGGGGGTATAGTGCTTGAAAAAGGCGGAGAGACTTCGCATGCGATCATAATAGCGAAATCACTGGGAATTCCCGTAGTTGTCGGCATAGACAACATCGTGAACCTGATACATCCCGGGGAGGATATGATAGTTGACGGAAGAAGCGGTTTCATTTTCACAACCCCCGACCAGGTGCTAAAGGATGAGTATCTGGCTATGCACGAAAAAACCGTTAAGCTCCGCCACTTCATAGAAACCGAAGCGGTAAAAAGCACCGGTGACGGTCTTGGCGTCGAGATAACGGCAAATGTCGGAATTCCGGCCGATGTTGAAATGGCCAAGCGTTACGGCATCAGGAGTGCGGGGCTTTTCAGAACAGAGTTTGCCTTCGCACAGTTTAAGAAGTGGCCGACTGTAAGGTCCCAGTTAAAGATATACAAGGAGATTGCAGGGAATTTTGAGGGTGAAGTGACGATCAGGACCCTGGATGTGGGTTCTGACAAGGTGCTTTCCTATCTCAGCATGCCCAAGGAAGAAAATCCCCTTCTTGGCCTCCGGTCAATCCGGTTCTCAATGGAGTATCTGGATCTTTTCAGGGATCAGGTGAAATCTATTCTGCTGGCAGCGAAAAAAGGGGGAAATTTCAGAATCCTTCTGCCGATGATCTCAAATGTCTGGGAGGTTGAGACCGCGGCGCAGATAATTAGCGAACTATCCGCCGAAGTGAGTCTTCACCGACTTGACATACCTAAGCTCGGAATAATGATGGAGGTTCCGGCCCTTGCGTATCAATTCGGAGATTACGCGGACTTAATAGATTTTGTTTCTGTCGGAACAAACGACCTCATACAGTATCTGCTTGCGGTAGATAGAAATTCAAACGCGGTTGGACATCTCTACTCGGCCTTTCATCCTTCCGTGGTAAGAATACTGGATTTTACGAGAGAGCAGGTCCTCTCAAGCGGAAAGGACCTTTCCATCTGTGGAGAGATAGCGGGGGTTCCTTCCGGCACCCTCCTGATATTGGCTCTTGGTTACCGTCACCTGAGCGTTTCCCCGCTGCGGTTTCCCTATGTGAAATTTCTTTCGGACAGACTTTCGGAGCAGACGCTTGAGGAAATCAGATCGCACGTATTGCTGCTCACGAAAGAATCTGACATAGAAAGATATCTAAAGGACATTCTTAACTCCATAAACCCGATGTTGCTCGAAGCAGAGTAGCCATGATCACAAGATCTACAGTTATCCCACTGGTGCTTTTTGTCCTCACCGTGGTCACCACTTTTCTTTCCGGTTACATGATAAGCGGGACATCTACCGGCGGGGTTCTTTTCTCGATTTCCCTAGTGGCTATTCTGGGAGCCCATGAAATGGGCCATTATTTTTACGGCAGGAAATATGGCGTTTCCATAACTCTTCCCTGGTTTATTCCCGCTCCTCCTTTCCTATCGCCGATCGGCACGTTCGGGGCGTTTATACGGATAAGATCCCGGATACGCGGCCGGAAGGAACTTTTCGACATAGGGGTTGCAGGTCCCATAGCCGGCGTGATTGTAGCTCTTCCGGTCCTGTTTGTAGGACTGCTTTTCTCAGAGGTGATTGCCTTGGATTCCGAGACGTTCTCTGAGATGCAGACGGCCATGTCTCTCGGCAATTCTCTTGTATTCGCCCTTTTTTCGAAGATAGCGGTCGGGGAAGTCGCTCAGGGATACGAACTTGTGCTGCATCCCGTCGCGTTTGCCGGATGGATAGGTCTTTTCGTAACCGCCCTGAATCTGATGCCCGCAGGGCAGCTTGACGGAGGGCATATCGTATACTGCGTCTTCCCGGCGCGGTGGCATAGAACGATATCGGTCGCTACGGTTGTTTTTCTTGTAATAATGGGAATTGGAACGGCGCCTCTGGTAGACCTTGCGGATTATCTTGGTTTAGGAATGCTTGCCGATATCCCGAAGTGGCTTTTGTTTGAGGGCTGGGTCGGATGGCTTTTCTGGGCTATATTGCTTTTGGTGATCGGGACATCCCATCCGCCGACCGTCTCAAGTGATACCGAGATCGGTGCGGGGAGAAAGGCGCTTGCTTTTGTCTCACTGCTTATTTTTATTTCCTGCCTTACCCCTGTCCCAATCAGTATCGTGGAGTTTGGTTAGGCCGTTTTGCGTTTAGTTAAAAAATCTGTTATAATCGCTTCGATCGGTTGAATTGATGGTGAGGGTATTGGAGTAAAAACGAGGGTGGTTCACCTGTGGGAATCCATGTCAGCCGGTAACTTGATTTAAACAACTTCACTATTGAGAGGAGATTAGCAAATGTCTAAAAATACTTTGTCTGTGACTGATAACAGGACAGGTAAAACATACGAACTGCCTATAGAAAACGACACCGTAAAGGCCACTGACCTTCGCCAGATAAGGGTTAAGGACGAAGACTTTGGCATGATGAGTTACGACCCCGCTTTCGGGAACACCGCTTCATGCAAAAGCAAGGTTACTTTCATTGACGGAGAAAAGGGAATTCTGAGGTACAGGGGATACCCGATAGAAGATCTGGCGAAAAAAAGCAGCTTCCTCGAAGTCGCCTACCTCCTTATTCACGGTGAACTGCCTAACAAGTCACAACACAATAGCTGGGTTCACGACATAACCCATCACACCTACATGCATGAGAACATAAAGAAATTCATGGACGGCTTCCGCTACGACGCGCACCCCATGGGTATGTTGCTTGCCACTGTCGGAGCCCTCTCGACCTTCTATCCGAATGCGAAGGACATATTCGATACTGACGTGCAGAAACTTGAGATAAGAAGACTTATAGCGAAGATGCCGACCATAGCTGGATTTTCCTACCGGCAGATAATGGGTCTTCCCTATGTCTACCCGGACAATGAGCTCAGTTACTGCGGCAATTTCCTCTCAATGATGTTCAAAATGACTGAGGCCAAGTATGAGCCGAATCCGGCGATAGAAAAGGCTATAGATGTTCTTTTCATCCTTCACGCCGACCACGAACAGAACTGCAGCACAAGCGCGATGAGAAACGTCGCAAGTTCCCAGCCGGATCCGTATTCCGCTGCCGCCGCGGCAATCGCTGCTCTTTATGGTCCTCTTCACGGCGGAGCGAACGAGGCTGTGCTTGAGATGCTTGCCGACATAGGTTCGGTTGACAAGATCCCGCAGTATATAGAAAGGGCCAAAAAGGGAGAATTCAGGCTCATGGGCTTCGGGCACAGGGTGTACAAGGCTTATGACCCGAGAGCGGCGATAATAAAGGATATAGCCCACGACGTATTTGAAGTCACCGGGAAAAATCCTCTGCTCGACATAGCTCTTGAGCTTGAGAGAATAGCCCTTGAAGACGACTATTTCGTAAGAAGAAGGCTTTATCCGAACGTTGACTTCTACTCCGGACTCATATACCAGAGCATAGGTCTTCCCACGAGCATGTTCACCGTTCTTTTCGCTATAGCGAGAACGGCCGGGTGGCTTGCCCAGTGGCTTGAACTGCTGAACGATCCTGAAACCAGAATCGCTAGGCCGAGACAGGTTTATCTGGGGGAAGACGAGAGAAAATACGTGGCGATGAGCAGAAGGCGCAAGAAGTAATTCTGCCGGCACGGAAACACGGTCGAGGGAAAGTATGGGGGAAGGGGAGGAAAAGCACTTGCGCTTAACTTGCCGAGAAGTGTTTTCCTATAATCGTGTTGTAATAGTAGTCGATTGTGTGTTCGACATTGGCTATGAGGATTGAGATTGCCTCGCTGCGGCCTTTGTCCGAGAGAAAAAAGGCTTTCCCGCTGTCTTCCCGCGCCGCTCTTTCCTCGAGCATTTCCAGGAAGGAATCTTTGAAACTGTTTCTGTCGTCCCGAAGTGCTATCTCAAGCAGGGATTCGTCCTGAAGATCGTATTTTTTCTTCTTTATCTCTTCGCGAAGGGCTTGGGAGAATTTCTCAAGATCTAGCTCGGGGAAATTTTCCCTGGCGATTTCTTCAAATACACAGAGCAGTTCTTCCATTATTGTTGCTGAGCGCCCTGGCGCTGATTTGAGAGACTGAATTTTCCTATATCGCGAAGCAGGCATGATACCAAATCTATTGTGTGGCTGATATCGCTTTTATAGGCGACGGAACTCGGACTGTGAAGATACCTTGTCGGAACTGACAAGACCGCCGCTCTGGTTCCCTTCCCCGTAACCTGCATAGCGGTTGCGTTTGTGCTGCCCGCTTTTTTTACCGTTACCTGGCAGGGAATTACGTTTTTCTCCGCAAGTTCCTTTATAAAAAAGCTAAATGGCCTGTGAGCAACCAAAAACCTGTCGGAAAGTCTGATCTCGGGTCCCTTGCCGATATTGGCAAGAGATCTGCTTTCCGAAACTCCAGGTATGTCCATTGCCACCGTGCCTTCAAGAGCGACGGCGAAGTCCGGTTCATAAACCGGCGTTATCACGCGCGCTCCGCGAAGCCCGACTTCTTCCTGCACGGTAAAGGTAACTATGAGGTTGCAGTCCGGATTCGGGGTCTTTCGAAGAGCTTCGATTATTATGAAAAGACCCATCCTGTCATCAAGGGCCTTGGAGATTACGGAATCCTCCGTTTCATCAAGAGAAGTGTCAAATGACACCATATCTCCTATCTCTACGAGATCGGCGACTTTTTCGGCGCTGAGTCCAAGATCAACCGCGCAGTCCTCGATCTCGGGAACTTCCTTTGAGCCTCCGCTGCCCCTGCTTACGTGAGGCGGAACCGCTGCCACCACCCCTTTTAGGGGTTCCTTTCCCCATACCATAAGACGCTGTCCGTAAAAGACCCTGGCGTCCATTCCTCCAAGCGGGGTTACCCTTAGAAAACCTCTGTTATCGATATGGTGGACCATGAATCCCACCTCGTCCATGTGAGCATCAAGAACAAACGTGGGGCCGTCTCCCGGGATGCGGGCAATTATGTTTCCGAGAACATCTTCGGTGATGTCTTCTGAGTATTTCCCTATTTCTTCAAGCAAAATCGCCTTCACCATGCCCTCATCCCCGGGCATTCCTGGAGTGTCGCACAGTTTCTTTAAGAGTTTTATATCCATAACGGGCTGATTATAACCACATGTCCACTCATTTCCAAAACGGCGTGACAAGTGGTCAAGGTGTCTCCAATCCGCACTCAGGGCCCTGGATAAAATCCTAGAGATTCATTGACATTATCGGGTCTCATCTTTTTCTCACATAAATTCAAATAGCGAACGATAATCGTTTACTACATCTGCCAATCAGCATTATTGGTTCAGAAAGCGATGCGCCGGACGCCGTTTACAACGTCGAAATGAGCATCATTGCTTAACACCGGGAGAGAATGCTGGAGAGCCAGTGCTGAGATCCATGCGTCATTTACCGGAATGGGGTTGCTCGATCGTTTCAATTCTAGCCAGATCTCGGCGTATGCATCCGCGGTTGCTGAGGTAACAGTGGCGATCTCGGTTAATGGTAGATATTGGCGAAGCCATTTCTCATAGCAGCTTCGGTGACGCGATTGACGAATTCCAAAATAATATTCACCTAGTACAACACTTGGAACGACAAGCCGATCGGCGGATCGAAGATGAATCTCGATAGTCGCGAGCCCTTCTGACCACCCGGACAAAGCGTTGGTGTCGAGGATCATGCAATATCCTCTGGGAAGAGTGTTTCGAATTCCTGCTCGATTACATCAAGGACACGGCGGTTCTCGTCCGAGAGATCGGATAACACTCCAAACCCAGCCATCCACGGAGCATTGGTTTCGCTTGAGTAGCGGCGGAATTGTTCCTCCAGAGCTTCGGTGAAGAAACGCTTCAAAGTTATTCCGCGTCCGGATGCAAGGGCTTTAGCCCGTCGGAATATTGCGTCGGGTAGTTCAATGGTTGTTTTCATATTGCCATATTACCATAATTACGGGATTTCTGTCAAAACAACTCGGATGCAAACCAGATCACCATAGACCTATTGTAGATGAATTTTTGTTGTAATCCGCTGTGAGATTATCATCAATGTTTCTGGTAATGTGTGCGGTGGCGGTTTTAGTAGAATAGCACGTAAGATGGACGAAGGTATTTGGTTCGCTTTTAATAATGCTTCAATCCGGTATCTTTGCTTTCAGACAAGCAACTCGTGGTTTTCAACTGAGTGATTGCTGTTCTGACTTGCTGACAAAAAATGTTTGGAACACTGTGGTTACTGTAGACTATATCTCATTGTCTAAGGTATCACTTTAGATTTGAGCGGACGATATAAAAACGCGAACTCAAAACAGGAGACAGACTTGAACCCCGACGACCCCGGTCTTTTCAGACCTGCAAAAGAATCTCTTCCTCTTCCCGAAAGAATGAGACCCGAGAGCATAGAAGAGATGGTAGGCCAGGAGCATCTTATAGGGCCTGAGGGACTTGTGACCAGAACGCTTGAGGCGGGGGGAGTGCATTCCATGATATTCTGGGGTCCCCCCGGAACCGGCAAAACAACTCTTTCAAGGCTCATTGCGGGCAGGGCGGGTGCAAGGTTCATACAGATAAACGCGATTTCCTCCGGAGTCAGGGAACTGAGGGATATTGTTGCGGAGGCAAAAGACACTCTTTACTCCGGGCGCAAGACTGTGCTTTTCATTGACGAGATACACCGATTCAACAAGGCGCAGCAGGCGGCGCTTCTCAAAAGCGTCGAAGAGGGGGTTTTGGTACTCATAGGAGCTACCACCGAGAATCCCTCATTTGAAGTCATAAGTCCGCTTCTTTCCCGCTGTCAGGTCTATGTTCTTAACCCGCTTTCGGCGAAGGAGCTTGACCGCATACTCGAAAAGATCTTCTCCGAGGACAAACTTCTGTCGGGTACCGGCATCTCGTCTCAGGCTCGTGACGAACTCATCGCGCTTTGCGGCGGAGACGCCAGGGTTATGCTGAACTCACTTGAAATCGCTTCTTCACTTCTTCGTTCAAAGGAACTTTCAGAGATTGACACCGATCTGATAAAGGAAATTTTTCAGAAAACGGGCCTTCTCTACGACAGGGCGGGAGAGGAGCATTACAATACGATTTCCGCTTTTATAAAAAGCGTGAGGGGAAGCGACCCAGACGCGGCGGTCTACTACCTGGCGAGAATGCTTGAAGCGGGAGAAGACCCGAAGTTTATTGCCAGGCGTCTTGTGATATTGGCTTCAGAGGATATTGGAAACGCCGAACCCTACGCGCTTACCCTGGCGACCGACTGTTTCACGGCGGTTAATTACGTGGGGATGCCCGAGAGCAGCATAATTCTCTCCCAGGTCACCACCTATCTTGCCAGTTGTCCCAAGAGTAACGCCGCTTACAGGGCTATACGGAAGGCGGAGAAAGATGTAAGAAAAAACCCGGGTTTGCAGGTTCCCCTTCACCTGAGAAACGCGCCGACGAAACTCATGAAGGATCTTGGTTACAAAAAGGGCTACAAGTACGCCCACGACTACGAAGACCACTTCGTCGAGGACGATTTTCTCCCCGAGGAGATAAAGGACAACATTTACTACGAACCCACTGACAAGGGAAGGGAAGCGAATCTCAAAAAGTATCTGGATACGAGGTGGAAAAAGAGAAAAAAATGATTGGGGAAATCAGTTCTTTCTCTGTATCAGTTCGATTTTGTAAGAATCGGGATCCTCGACGAAAGCTATCACCGTGGTTCCGTGCTTCATGGGTCCCGGAGCCCTGATTACCCGCCCGCCGGCCTCTTTTATCTTCTCGCATGTCGCGTATATGTCCTTGACCCCGAATGCCACGTGTCCGTAGCCCTCTCCAAGGTCGTACTGCGAGGTGTCCCAGTTGTGCGTGAGTTCAAGGAAAGGCTCCGTATCGCCGCCGCAGCCCAGAAAAGCAAGCGTGAAGCGGCCTTCCGGATAATCGGTTTTCCTGTGAAACTTAAGACCGATTACATCGGTATAAAACGCGATTGACTTCTCAAGATCGCCAACCCTTATCATTGTGTGAAGATATTCCATGTAACTGCACGCGTGGTTTGTCCGATTTCCCTTATCAATTATTATATCTGTGATCTCCTAAGCGGCAAAGAGACCGCGGAGGTATGAGATGACTGAGAAAAAATTCCAAAAACCGAAAACCAGAAAACCCGTTTCCACAAAACCCGGTAAGGTTATCCCCTCGAAAAAAGACGTCGAGACGAAAAAAAGATTCAGGAAAAGGGACTGGGAGAAGGAAATCAAAAAATAGGCTGATGGGAACTTCCGAAAACATAAAAGCGGGGATAACCGGGGCAACGGGTTTTATAGGCGGCAGGCTTGCCGAAAAGCTTACAGACGACGGGTTTGCGATAAAATGTCTCGTAAGAGAGACAAGCGATACTTCTAAGCTTCGCTCTCTGGGTGCGGAGCTTATCCACGGGGATCTCTGCGACCCAAAGTCGCTTCGGGCTTTTCCCGAAGGGTGCGATTACGTTTTTCATCTTGCTTCCAAGGTTTCTGACTGGGGCCCCAGGGATGATTTTTTCAGGCAGAACGTGGAGGCGACGGAGACGCTTCTTGACTCTTCCCGCGAGGCGGGGGTGAAAAGGTTTGTCTACATGAGTTCTTCTACCGTGATCTGGAACGCTTCTTTTCTGGGAACTGTTGACCTCGAGGAGGTAGACGAGACCTATCCTTATCCGCAAAACCACCACAATTTTTATAATGAGACCAAGGCGTTATCCGAGAAACTTGTGAGAGAATATAACGGACGAGGAGGCTTGGAAACGGTCATATTAAGACCTTCAAACGTCTGGGGGGCCGGCGACACGGTCATACTTCCAAGAATAGCCGATGCCTGTTTGAAGGGGATTCTGGTTAACATGGGTTTTAACAGGAAAATTGTTTCCCCGTGCCACGTGCTTAATCTTGTTCACGCCGCGGTGCTCTCAGCTCGCTCTCACACCGGGGCGGGCAACATCTACTTTATAAACGACGGGGTGCGTATTGATAACCCCCTTTTTGTCTCAGATCAACTCGCGTCAATAGGAATTAAATGGAAGCCGGGAATCACCATACCCTATACATTCGGGTATGCGATCGCATTTCTTCTTGAGAAAATCTTCGAACTCATGCGGTCAACGACCCCGCCCGTGCTTACCCGCTTTGGCGTCTCCGCTCTTTCGAAAAGCAGGACCTACAGCATAGAAAAAGCCAGAAGGGACCTGGGGTATGAACCCGTGTGCGGTTATGAGGCGGGAATGAAAGGGCTTTCTGAGTGGATCTCAGAGGTCGGTGGCTATGAAAAACTCCTTGGAAAAGGGAAATGATATGCGACGCGGTGCCTTTGAGATAGAAACCAGGGGGCTTGAGAAGGAGTTCGGGTTTTTCCCCGTGCTGATGGGAGTTGATCTTGCCGTCGATGCGGGTGAATTTCTCACGGTTTTCGGCCCCAACGGTGCCGGCAAATCCACCTTGCTTTCCATCCTTTCTACGTTCATAAAACCCGGCGGTGGAGAGGTCTTCGTAGCAGGTTTTGACGTTTCCGGGGAAAAGCAGCGAATAAGGAGACTGATAGGATTCATTTCCCATAACACGATGCTTTATGAAAACCTTACCGCCCGGGAAAACCTTGAATTCATAGGTGCGTTCTATGAGTTGCCGGATCTTAAGGATAGGTGCTCTGATATTCTTCAGAGGGTAGAGCTCTATCCTAAAAAAGATGCGCTTGTAAGCACACTTTCTTTCGGAACGCGTCAGCGCCTGGCTATCGCCAGGACACTTCTTCACGACCCTCGGATACTTTTCCTGGATGAACCGTACAGCGGACTTGATTACGGCGGAGCCGCCATTCTCACCTCAATCCTCGGTTCAATGAAAGCGGACAAGACCATAGTTATGACGACCCATAATGTTTACGAGGGGCTTTCGCTATGCGATAAAGTCGCGATTCTTGACCACGGAGAGCTGGTATACACCTCTTCGCAGAAGCCCACTCGGGATGAATTTCAGGATATCTACATGTCCTGCGTCAGAAGCGGGGGCGGGAAGTGAGGAAGATAATTCTTATATTCAGAAAAGACTTCCTGGTGGAGTGGCGTTCAAAGCAGATATTCCCGACTATGTTTGTATTCTCGCTACTGCTTCTTCTGGTTTTCAATGTCGCCTTTGAATTCCGCTCGGATGTTGATTTGCGGACAGTCTCGGCCGTGGTATGGATAACTTTTATCTTTTCGGGACTTTTGGCTCTTGGAAGATCTTTTTCGCTTGAAAAGGAAAATAACGCCTTTGCATTTCTTCTTCTGACCCCTGTAAGCAGAAGCTACATCTATCTTGGAAAGCTGCTTTCAAATGTTGTTATGGTTCTGGTTTCGGAGCTTTTCATACTCCCGCTTTTCCTTCTGTTTTTCCTCTTTGACGCAAAAGGAATCTCACTTTCCCTGACGGGTTCCGTACTTCCTTTTCTAGGGGTTATGGTTCTCGGAACTATAGGGTTCGTGTCACTCGGCACCTTTTTTTCTTCAATGGCTATTAATACCAAGCTTCGCGACATGATGCTTCCCCTTCTGGTTTTTCCCCTCATCATACCTGTCGTGATAACCTCGGTAGGAATATGCTCTTCAATACTGGAAGGAAAACCTCTGGGCTACTATGCTTTTTCTTTGCAGGTGTTGGTTTCCTTCGATATAATCTTCGTCCTTTTATGCTCTATTTTGTTCGAGTATCTTATTGAGGATAGCGGGGACTAACCCGTTCTCTTTTAAAACTTTTAAAAAATGCGAAAAATACTGTTTTTCCTGACGTTCGCGCTGATGGTTCTTGGTACCTGGATGACGCTTTTTTATGCGCCTACAGAGGTTGTTATGGGTCATGTGCAGAGAATCTTCTATTTCCACATGGGTACTGTCTGGGCCGCTACGGTGGCGTTTACTGTGGTCTTCGTGGCTAGCATCTACTATCTCGCAAAGGAGACGGCGAAATGGGATACTCTTGCCTATTGCTCGGCCGAGATAGGAGTGCTGTTTCTTACCCTTACGATCATTACCGGCAGCATATGGGCAAAACCGGTCTGGGGAACCTGGTGGACATGGGACCCGCAGTTGACGACCACGTTTATTCTATGGGTCCTCTACGCTGTTTATCTGGTTTTGCGCTCAGGCGCCGGCGGGCGGGGGAAAAAGGCGAGATACTCGGCCATATTCGCCATAATAGCATTCGTGGATCTTCCCGTGGTCTATGTTTCGGCCCGCATAAAAAGAGGGATATCTCCCGTGGTTTTCGGACCGGGGGGAGGGGGGATAGACCCCGCCATGATGCACACTCTTTTGGTTGTGTTGCTGGGATTCACGCTTCTTTTCCTTTTACTTCTTGGAGAGAGAATAAGGATAATGAATATGGAAAATGCGCTTTACGCCCGGAGTGGGCGAGGCGGGTAATCTGCGATGGAATATTTTCTCTGGTCAAACATAGTGGTATGGGGCAGCCTTATCGCTTACGTACTTTATCTGCGGGCAAAGTCGGCCTCCATACGGAAAAAGCTTCTTCTGGGCGAAAACGATCCTGAAAGCGGAGGTGAGGGTTGAAGGGTAAGCTAAAATTCATTCTGCCTCTTTTGGTGATAGTGTCTTTGATTTCCTGGCTTGTCTTTGCTGGGGTCAAGGATTCCATGGTCTACTATATAACGGTTGACGAACTGCTGGAGGATGTCCCGGACATTTACGGACAGAAGGTAAGGGTTTCGGGAACAGTGGTTCACGGCTCAATCCAGAACGAACTCGACGATTCTCTTCGTTTTACCATCGAGGCGGGCGAGGGCCGACTTGACGTTGAGTATGACGGTATAATCCCGGATATATTCACAGACGGGGTTGAGGCGGTTGTTGAAGGGAAACTTTCCAGTGATGACGTTTTTGTGGCGGATCTGCTGCTTGCAAAATGTCCCACTAAGTATGAATCCGACGAAGCTCCCTACCAGAGAAAAGAAGGTTAAGGATGTCTGATCTTGGAAGTATAGCCATACTTCTTTCCTTCTTTATTACCATCTACAGTCTTGCCGCTTGCACTGTTGCCGCGAGAACGGGGAATCGTGCGTTCGCGTTAAGCGGTGGAAACGGTCTTGTCTCGGTTACCTTCCTTCTTCTGGTCGCGGTATGTTGTCTTGTTTATGAACTTGTAACGCTTGATTTTTCGCTCAGGTACGTAGCACTCAACACAAGCACCGACCTTCCCCTGATATACAGGGTGACGGCTCTTTGGGCCGGGCAGGCGGGCTCTTTGCTCCTCTGGAGTTTTATTCTTTCCCTGTATGTGTCTTTTGTCGTCCTTAGAAGCAAAAAAAAGGGCGGGGACCCTTACGTAAACATCGTTTTATGCGCCGTTTCGCTTTTCTTTCTTTTCCTCATAACCTACGTGGAAGATCCCTTCGAGAAGCTTGGCTTGGCAGTCGGAGAGGGAAGGGGGCTTAATCCGATTCTTCAAAACGGATACATGGCGATTCACCCGATCACTCTTTATGTGGGATACGTGGGGATCACGATACCTTTTGCTTTCGGTATAGCCGCTTTGCTCAGCGGACGCCTGGGGGATGAATGGATAAGGAACTGCAGAAAATATGCCCTTTTTTCCTGGATGTTTCTCTCCGCCGGGCTTCTTCTCGGGGCCAGATGGGCTTATCTTGAACTCGGCTGGGGAGGATACTGGGCCTGGGATCCGGTTGAAAACGCCGCGTTTATGCCGTGGCTTGCGGGAACTGCGTTTCTTCACTCCGTCATGATTCAGGAGAGAAAGGCGATGCTTAAGAAGTGGAACATGATTCTGCTTATAATCACCTTCTTTCTCTCCATCTTCGGCACTTTCATAACCAGAAGCGGCATAGTGTCCTCGGTTCACTCGTTTGCGCGTTCCGACATAGGTCCGCTTTTTCTCGGCTTCATGGTCTTCATACTCCTTTTCTCCTTCGCTCTTCTCGCCTACAGGTCAAAGAAACTCGAAAGCGAAGAGAGATTCGATTCGGTGCTTTCAAGAGAAAGCGCCTTTCTGTTTAACAATCTTCTTTTTCTGGCAGCGGCGTTTACCGTGTTTCTCGGAACGATTTTCCCTGTACTCTCAGAGGCTTTCACGGGGAAGAAAATTCTTGTCGGCCCTCCTTATTTCAACTCGGTCGGAGTGCCCATAGGACTTGTGCTTATACTGCTGATGGGAATAGGCCCGCTTATATCGTGGAAAAAGGCTTCGACGGCAAACCTCAAGAGAAATTTCGTTTTTCCCGCGGTGGTTTTTCTGGTGGTTCTCTTGACCCTTGTTGTCTTCGGGATGAGGGAACCGGTAGCGCTTTTAAGTTTCGCGCTCTGCGGATTTGTCGCCGCGACAGTGTTTCTGGAATATTTCAGAGGTATAAGGGTGCGCAGCGGGAGGGGAGAGAACGTAGTTTCAGCATTTTTTAACCTTATCTCAAGAAACCGAAGACGCTACGGCGGATATATAGTTCATCTGGGAGTGGTGCTGCTTGTAATAGGAATCACGGCCTCTTCTGTGTTCGTTACCCAGAAGGAGGTTGTTTTGGGCGAGGGAGATTCCTTTTCTCTCGGAAGATACGATCTGGTTTTCCGGGGAGTGCGCTATGTTTCAAACGACGCTAAGGACGGATATTCAGCGGAACTCTCGATTCAGAACGACGGGAGGAGCGTCGCGACCATGTATCCTGAAAAAAATATCTATAAGTACGAGGGAAACAGGGAGATAAACCAGGAGACCGAGGTCGCGCTTCGTTCCACTTTCAGAGATGATCTTTATCTTATACTCTCAGAGGTTGACCGAAGCGGAAAAGTGAACGTAAGGGCTCTTCTTAACCCGATGGTGAACTGGATATGGGCGGGAGGCCTTGTTATCGTTCTGGGAGCGATTGTCACCATGTGGCCCGAGGGGCGAAGAAAAAAGGAGATTAACGCGTGAGTGAATACGTGATTTCTCTTCTGCTTGTGGTGCTGGTCTCGGTTTTTACCCTTTATCCACTTTTCCTGGGTCGCAGGAAAGGGAGACTAGGCACGTCAGATAGCCCAGAGATTGACCGTCTCGAGCAGCTTTACGAGAAAAGGGATCTTTATTACTCCTCCATAAAGGATATAGAGCTTGACCGGGATATGGGGAAACTCAACGAGCAGGACTACGCCGAACTTATCTCAAGGTACAAGGAAAAAGCGGCGACCGTTACAAAACAAATCTCGGAACTCAAGCCAATGTCCACAAACAAGAATATGGAGGAAGAGTAGAAATCTTCTCCTTTTAAGCACACCTGATTTGCATGGCAACATTCGGCTTGCATGAATATGGTAGAACTGCTATAATTTAAAATGACAAAGAAGATACTCAAGCCCGTAGAATGGATTGGTTCAAGTAAAGAAAATCTCAAGGAGTTTCCATATCCGGTGCGGGGACGGATTGGCTTTGCTTTATATCAGGCACAGGTCGGGCTAAAGCACCGCGATGTGAAATCTCTTAAGGGATTGGGTTCCAATGTCCTAGAGGTCATGTCGCGACACGATGGTGATACCTATCGGGCGGTGTATACAGTGCGGTTTAAGGCGGCGGTCTATGTTCTGCATGCCTTCCAAAAGAAGGCCAAGCGGGGTGCTGAGCCGCCAAAACATGTGATTGATTTGATCAAGGACAGAGTAAAGGTAGCAGAACAACACTACAAAAACACATATGACGGAGGTTAAATCAATGGAGACAGAGGAAACGAGGATCGAACGTGGCAGTGACAATATATTCGCGGACTTGGGTCACCCAGAACCCGAGGTCCATTTGCTAAAAGCGGAACTTGTAACTCGTATTGACAGGATTATTCGTCGCCGCAAACTGAAGCAGGTCGAGGCAGCGAAGTTGCTTGGATTATCTCAACCTGATGTTTCGCGCCTTCTGCGGGGAGATTTCCGGGATTACTCCGTGGAGAGGCTCCTACGCCTCTTGACGGCACTGGGACGGGACGTAGAAATCATCATCCGAGAACCCCGTTCAAAACGACAGGGCAGACTTAGCATTGGAGCATTGTAGATCCAATACTGCTTTATGCAGCGAAACTTTATTTGTCCCCACTAAGCCCCAGAGACCAGAGTGAATAAAGCAACCATGGAAAAAGCGTTTGCGTTTGGCCTTTCCGTTTTCATATTTTTTCTTTTTCTCCTTATTCTTCAGTCACCTTCCGTTTCCGCACAGGTGCTATCTTCCGGCGAGGAAATTTTTGTGCAAGGGAAATGCGTAAGATGCCATACGATCGGAAGGGGAAGGTTTGTAGGTCCGGATCTTCTGGGTGTAGGAGAGAGGTACTCAAGGGGTGATCTGATCAAGTGGGCCCAAGACCCCGAAAACATCTACGCTGAAAGAAAGAGAAAGCCAATAAACGAAGGTTACCCGCCGATGCCGCCCATGAACCTTTCAGAAAGCGATGCCCAAAAAGTTGCCGACTACCTCGTGGGTTACACGTTTCCCCCGGGTCTTTCTGAAAGCGGGATGATAACGGGTCACGTAAGGAACATCACAACACAGAAACCGCAAGAGGGTCAGGATGTCGTTTTGATTTCGTACATGGGGGACAGAAAGGAAGAACGACACTTCGCCAAATCGGATTCGCTGGGCGCATTCTCTTTTTCCTCTCTGGGGTGGGACAGAAGCTATGAGATCATGCTTTTTCACCAGGGAGTTCAGTATGTTTCCGGAAAGATGGTCTTTCCTCCCGGAGAGGACAGAATCACCCTTGATCTCCCGGTCTACGACACTACGAGTTCGGATGAGAACATCTCTTTGCCGTCGCTAAACGTGATTATCTACCCGGATGACGAGGGTGCCAGCGTGAATGTGACCTCCCTTTATGTTTTTGAGAACTCGGGTGATACCGTCTTTACCGGAGAGCAGGCGGGCTCGGATACGACGACCCTTGTTTTTCCGATTCCCGAAGAGGCCGAAAATGTTGCTTTTTCAGATGGCCTTAATCCGGAAGCGGTAGAGAGAAAGGGAGAAAAGCTATACAACAAACTTCCTTTTTTGCCGGGAATGAAAAGGGTTGCTCTCGGCTACTCTCTTCCTCTTTCGCAAATCGGAGGAAAAGTCCCGATAGGCTTTGACTATGAAGTTGGAGATCTTGCCATATTTGTAAGAAAAACAGAACTTGGAATTCGGGTTAAGCAGCCCGGAGCGGCTGGAAAGGAGATCATGATTCATGACGAGGCGTTTTTGAAGTACGAGTTATCCGGCTTGGGACCCAGCAGCATTGTTGTAGTTGTTTCCAATACTTCCTTTCTTAAAAGCTATCTGAGCAAATATCTGCCCGTGATACTCTTTTTTGTCTTTGCCGCTGTGGGAGCTATATATTTTTTCTACGGAAAAAACCGACTTTCTGGTATGGGGTCAGAAAAATGAAAAGAAAAACTGTATTCGGACTAGATGGGCTCGCTCTATCTTCTAAGAAATGAACAAAGCGCAGAGAAATCCACCACCCTTACTTAACAGGAGTTTTGTTCTTGTAACCTTTCTCGGGTGTCTTTACTTCTTTAACTTCCATTCATTTCTCCTTCTGCCCATTAGAATTTTTGATCTTGGAGGAACCGAAAAGATCGTAGGGTTCGTGATGGGCATTGCTGGACTGAGCACTCTTTTTCTTACTCCTTATGCAGGTCATGTAACCGACAGGTACGGAAAAAAACTGTTTGTTCTACTTGGGTTCGCGCTACTTGCTGCTTCGACGTTCCCACTCGCCTTCTTAGACAGGGTCGATTACCTCTACTACGTTATAAGGATAGTTCATGGCTGTTCCTTTTCTCTTTTCTTTGTGGCCGCAGGCGCACTTACGGTTGAGGTTTCAAGCGAGGAAAGAAGAGCGCAGGCACTTGGCATATACGGTGTTTTCACCATCATAAACTATGCGATTGCCCCTTACGTCGGGTCTCTTTTGATAAATAGTTTCGGTTTTGATTTCTTCATTTTCTTTCTCACCGTTACGGCGCTTCTCGGTCTTGCTGCTTCCTTTATGCTCCGGGAGGGAAAAAAAACGCCGGCGCCAAAAAACGGGGGACGAAGCTACGCGGATTGTCTTCGGGACAGAGCTACCTTCGTGTCCTCCGCCACGCTCTTTATATGCGGCGCGGCGTTTATAACGACACTTAACTTCATCTCCATTTTTTCGCTTTCAATAAACATAGATAACTTTCACGTTTATTTTCTTTCCTACACCGTTTCGGTACTTGCGATCAGGGTGTTTCTCGGCTGGGTTCCCGACAGATACGGGAAGTGGAGAGTTGCTTCCCCGTTTGTTTTGCTTCTGGGACTGAGTGTTTTAATGCTGAGTTTTGTGTACGAGGTAAAACTTCTCGTTCTCTGTGGAATCATATTCGGCTGCGCACACGGATTTGTGTATCCTTCAATATATTCAATCATAATAGAGTCGAATCCGAAGGAGGCAAGGGCCAAGGCCTTTGCCATAAGCAGCGTTTCATTCACGGGAGGCGGAATGATGGGGTCTTTTGTTTTCGGAGTGGTAGCTGAGCTTTTCGGATTCAGGGCTATGTTTGTTTCAATAGCGCTTATGGTATTCCTGGGCTTTTTATTTTTCGCCAGAAGTTCTGTTTTAAAGGAGCGTGGAGCATGAGTAGGGAACCCATCAGACTTCCTTTCGGTCACCCAAAGATTTTCGACACGATGAAAATAGAGATTCTCCGTATGGAAAACGGGGAGTCAGAGCTTTCCATGCCGTTTCTTGAGGAATATACTCAGCACTACGGAATGCTCCACGGCGGGGCCATTTTCACTCTGGCGGACGCGGCCTGTGGGGTTGCAGTTGCCAGTGTCGCTAGAGAAGGGAAGAAGTTCCTTACCTCTGGAATGAATATAAATTACCTGGAACCCGTTAGGGAAGGTGTTGCGGTTTGTAGTGCCAAGGTGCTCAGGCAAGGGAGAATAATGCCTGTTGAGAGCGAAGTTTGGAATTCAGGGGTTTGCGTGGCGAAGGCCACAGCTATTTATACTCTGGCGGACTGATTCCGTCGGAAGTTTTTGTCACCAAGGCAGGCGACTTGCCCTACGGCTAGATATCGCCGAAGCGGGACTGTAGAAGCGCCAAGCTTACCAATGAAGCCGTCTCCGCCCTCAGTATTCTTTTTCCAAGCCCAAGAGCTATGTAATCGTTTTCCTTTGCCAAGGTGATTTCTTCTTTCGAAAAACCTCCTTCGGGACCTATATAGACGTTTATGCTGTTTACGGGTTTGGCGAGGGAATTCATGTAATCCCCGAGCAGTTCGCCTTGGTTTTCATAAAGTATTATTTTCATCTCGCTTTGCTTTCTGATTCTAAAAGAATCTTGGAAATCAACCGGCTCTGAAACCACCGGCGGAGTTGCTCTCCCACACTGCTTTGTTGATTCGAGCGCTATCTTGCTCCATCTGTCTACCTTGGCGGTTGACCTTACTTGGGTTCTTTTGGAAATTACCGGAAAAATCTCCGATACACCGAGCTGCGTTGCCTGACTGATTACCCCGTCCATCCTGCTTCCCTTGAGAATAGCCTGGAAGAGATTCAGTTCCAGCTCCGGTTCGGTTTGCAGCCGGCGGGTGTCGTGAACCCGGAGGGCGATGGTTTTAGAAGAGATATCCGTTATGATGCCCTCATATTCAAGGAATTTGGTGTCAAAAACGGTTATGCGATCCCCCTCTCCGAGTCTCAGGACTTTCGTTATATGCGTGTAGTCGCTCTCGGATATTGTTCCGCGAAGCATCCCGTCGTCTTCTGAAGAGGACTCTTTTCTGATCGGAAATCTGGGCATTTCAAGCTGCCTTCTTATGAGACATATAGGTTCAGGATTTTTTCCTTGAGGCCCCGGGTCGTATGAATGTCGGCGGTCACAACGGGGGTAAAACCGTAGCCAAGCAGCGTTGCGGCCGTTACGGGGCCTATACAGGCAAACCCGGTTTTGCTGAAAGACTCTGGATCTTCTCCAAGAAGCGAGAAGAAATTCGTTACGGTTGAGGAGCTTGTGAAAGTTACGAGGTCTATTTCCCCGCCTGAGAACTTTGTTTTTATCAAGTCAAGTTCCTGTTTTGCGTAGTCGGGAACAAGCGTTTCATAAACGCAGAGCACTTCCACCTCGGCTCCCATCGCCCGCAGCGTGTCGGGGAGAAGCTCTCTTGCCGCAAGCGCTCTTGGGATAAGTATTTTTTTGCCGTCGAGGTTTAGCTTTTCGGCAAGTGAGATTATCCCTTCGGCCGTATAGACCGGGGGCATGTAATCCGGTTTGAGATTGTACTTTAGGAGTTCCTCAGAAGTTTTCTCTCCTATGGCTATTATCTTTTTGCCTTTGAGCTCACGCGAGTCCTTTCCATGGGAAGCGAGCACGTCAAAATAGTTGCTTACTCCGTTTACGCTTGTGAATATCAGAAAATCATAATCCGCAAGATTCTGCACCGAAAGCTTCTGCTCTCTGGTATTTCTTACGGGCTTTATCGCGATTGTGGGGAATTCTAGGGTCTTTGCCCCGCAGGAGGCGAGGAGCTCTGAGAACTCAGAAGAAGCTTCCTTTTCTCTGGTTACCATTATGGTTTTTCCGAAAAGAGGCTTTTTTTCATACCACCCTATAACTTCTGCGAGCGCGGCTACCTCTCCGACCACTATGGTGGCGGGGGTCTGCACGTCAAGAACTCTGGTTCTCTCCGCTATGTCGGAAATGGTTCCCACAACAGACTTCTGTTCGGGTAGCGTGCCGCAGGATATGACGGCAACGGGGGTAGACGGTTTCTTCCCAAGTTCAAGCAGTTTTTCCATTATGCTCTCAAGATTGTTGAGTCCCATTAGAAACACCATCGTTTCTATTTGAGTCGGATCGTAGGCAGAACTTCCTTCCTGGCCCTGATGTCCGGTAAAAACCGCGAAAGATGAATTGTAGCTCCTGTGAGTAATGGGAATTCCCCCGTAAGCAGGCACCGCGGTAACGGAGCTTACTCCCGGGACGATCTCTAAATCAATGCCGTTTTGAACTACCGCCTCTGCCTCTTCTCCTCCTCTTCCGAAGACAAAGGGGTCGCCTCCCTTAAGCCTTGCCACGGTTTTTCCTTCTTTTGCCCTGCTTATGAGAAGTTTGTTTATCTCTTCCTGGGATATGTGCGCCTGCCCAATCGTCTTGCCGGCAAAGACAAGTTCCGCGTCAGGACGGCAGAACTTAAGGATCTGCTGATTTACAAGAGAATCATAGATTACAACCTGCGCTTTCCCGAGCAGATCCTTTCCCCTGAGGGTAAGAAGACCCGCATCGCCGGGTCCCGCGCCGATCAGATAAACCTTGCCTTTTTTTTCGCTCATGGAACCGTGGGTCGTTGGGGAGAAATCCCGGAGAAATTCACCTGTCCGTTTCTTTATATATATTACACCGCGAAGCGAAAGACGGTGCTGCGGCACTGCTTTTCGGATACCTTTCGATCCAAACTATATTATTTCTCATGGGTGGGCTCCTGTAAAATCACCGAAAGACTGTTTGTGCGTCCGCGGTCGGGTCTTCGTTATTTATGATGGCTGTACAGGTGGTTAGAATAGTCCCTAACATGGATTCCGCAAAATCTTTGTTTAATCTCAAAAGTCCCTTTGAACCCAAGGGAGATCAGCCCGGGGCCATCTCCGCTCTGAATGAAGGGCTAAGGCGCGGGTACAAAGATCAGGTTCTCCTCGGAGTTACCGGAAGCGGCAAGACCTTTACCGTCGCCCACGTTATCCGTGATTCAGGACGTCCCACCCTGATACTTGTTCACAACAAGACCCTGGCTGCCCAGATATACGCGGAACTGCGTGATTTTTTCCCCGACAACGAAGTTCACTATTTCGTGAGCTACTACGACTACTACCAGCCCGAAGCCTATATGCCGGAGACGGATACGTACATAGAGAAAGACGCCTCGATAAACCAATACATAGACCGCATGCGCCACGCGGCCACCAAGGCTCTTTTCAGGCGAAGGGACGTGATAATCGTCTCAAGCGTTTCGGCTATCTACGGAATCGGGGCGCCCAAGGTTTATTACGGCATGCTTACCGAAATCGAAGTGGGAATGGATCTTTCGAGAAACGATTTTGCCCTAAGGCTTGAAGAGGTGCGTTACGAAAGAAAGATTGACGAGCTTGACAGGGGCACCTACAGGGTGAGGGGGGACGTGGTGGATGTGTTTCCCTCGCACGAGGAATCGGTCGCGCTTCGCGTCGAGTTTTTCGGAGATTCAATCGAGACGATACGCACTATAGATCCCCTAAGCGGCCGGACTGCCGGGGATGTGCGGGAAGTTTCCATTTTTCCGGGCTCGCATTACGTTGCTCCAAAAAGCATTCTTGAAGAGGCCGTGGAGAAAATAGACAGGGAGCTTGAAGCCAGGCTCACTGAGCTCAGGGGGAGGGGCATGGGACTTGAGGCCGATCGGCTTGAGGAAAGGACCAGATTCGATCTTGAACTGCTCGATACTATGGGCTTTTGTCCCGGCATCGAGAATTACTCAAGGTATATCTCGGGACGGAGTCCCGGAGAAGCTCCTTACACGCTTCTTGATTATTTCCCCGAGGATTTTTTCTGCGTGATCGATGAAAGTCACCAGATGATTCCGCAGTTGCGGGGCATGTACCTCGGCGACAGAAGCAGGAAGCTCTCTCTGGTTGAAAACGGGTTCAGGCTTCCTTCCGCGTTTGATAACCGCCCCCTTAATTTCGAGGAGTTCGAAGCCAAAGTCGGGCAGGTTATATATGTCTCGGCTACCCCGGGGCCTTATGAACTCGGACGGGCCCGCGGTAACGTTATTGAGCAGATCATACGCCCGACGGGACTTGCCGACCCGTTAATTGAGACCCGAGCCGCCCAGAATCAGGTGGACGATCTACTTGATGAACTGAAAAAAACGGCTGCCGCGGGGCAGCGGGCGCTCGTTACTACGCTCACCAAGAAAATGGCCGAGGATCTTACGGATTATTACAGGGAGCTCGGACTTCGGGTTGAGTACCTGCATTCGGAAATCGACACCCTTGAGAGGATAAAGATCGTAAGGGACCTAAGGGCTGCCAAGTTTGACGTACTAGTTGGAATAAACCTTCTTCGTGAGGGACTCGATATACCCGAGGTTTCACTTGTCGCCATACTGGATGCCGACAAAGAAGGGTATCTGCGCTCCGAAACATCCCTTGTTCAGATTTTCGGCCGGGCGGCGAGGAACGTTTCGGGCAGAGCTATTCTCTACGCGGACAGGATAACCGGGTCGATGCGCTCCGCCATGGCGGAAACCCGGAGGAGAAGAAATATCCAGATGGAATACAACGTAGAAAATAACATAGTCCCCAAAAGTATCGAAAAAAACATCACCGACGTACTGGGCTCCATATACGAGTCTGACTACCTTAAGATTTCCGGGACGGAGGAAGAGGATCTCCTTGACATTGCTCCGAACAAGATTCCGGGGGCTATAGCCAAGCTTTCAAGGGAGATGAAGTCGGCTGCTAAAAAACTTGAATTCGAAAAGGCCGCCGAATTCAGAAACAGGATAAAAAAACTGCAGGAACTGGAGCTAAAATACGCCGAAGGGGTCGCGTGACAATCGGATATTTTCTTGCTGATTTTTTTGTTTTATGTAGAATTAGAACGTTTTTGGAAAGAGTGGGTCTTTACCCGCTCTTTTTTATTGAAGGGTATAAAAGAGACGGAGAGTTTTTTTGGAAAACGCTTACGGTGAGCTTGAAAAGGCGGTTTTAGAGGTTCTTCATCCGATTGTCGAGGAGAATTCCTGCGAGCTTGTAGATATAAAATATCTGAGGGAGAGCGGAGGCAGGGTTTTGAGGGTGTATCTTGACAAAGAAGGCGGGGTTACAGTTGATGACTGCGCGAACGTAAGCAGGGAACTTGGCGTCGTTTTGGATGCCTATGACATAATGCCGCATTCGTACGCGCTTGAAGTCTCTTCTCCCGGCCTCAGAAGGCCGCTTAACAGGCAAAGCGACTACGAGAGGTTCAAGGGAAGAAAAGTGAAGATAAAGACCACGGACTTGGTCGAGGACAGAAGGGTTTTTTCTGGAACGCTTCTCGGAATGAGAGGAGAAATGATTCTGGTGGAAGTCGATGGCCGTCCTTACAGCGTGCCTTTCGGTTCCGTCAGCAAGGCGAACTTGGAAATTGATTTTGGGAAAGGAGCGAGAAAATGATTACGGAATTAACAAGAGTGATAGATTCCGTAGGGAAAGACAAGGGCATTGACAGAGAACGCATAATAAGCGCGGTCGAGGAAGCGGTTCTGTCCGCTGCCGAGAAGCTTCTCAAGTCAAAGAACCAGGACAAGGAACTCGATGTTTACTATAACCCCGAAGAGGGAGAAGTGGAGCTTTTCGAGTACAAGGAGGTTGTGGAAACCGTAGCTGACCCCGAAGTTGAGATCTCCCTTGCGGAAGCGTCCGAACTTGATCCCGAAACTGAACTTGGCGACATGATAGGCGTCAAGATAAGTCCCGAATATACGAGAATCGCCATTCACAATGCCAAGCAGAAGGTTCTTCAGAAACTCAAAGAGGCTGAAGGCAAGGTTATATACGAGGAGTTTATCGGCAGAAAAGGAACCATAATCGGCGGCATAGTAAGAAGGGTTGACAGACGACACATAATAGTCGATCTGGGAAGGGTTGAAGCCGTCCTGCCCCCGGAACAGCAGGTCCCAAGAGAGTACTACAAGATGAAAGAAAGAATACGTGCCGTGCTTCTCGACATAAGGGAATCGCCCCGCGGGGAGCCGAGGCTTATCTTGTCAAGAGCCCACGTGAGTTTCGTAACGAGGCTTTTTGAAGCGGAAGTTCCCGAAATATCGGAGAGTATAGTGGAGATAAAAGCTATCTCAAGAGACCCCGGCGGAAGAACGAAGATAGCCGTAGTGTCAAAGGATTCGGATGTAGACGCGGTCGGCGCCTGCGTGGGCATGAGAGGCTCAAGGGTGCAGAGCATCATACAGGAGCTTAAGGGTGAGAAAGTGGATATAGTTCCCTGGTCAGAAGACCCCGCCCGTTACGTCTGCAACGCCCTTTCTCCGGCCGTCGTGAACAAAGTTGTCATTGATGAGAACAGCCGCTCTATGGAAGTTATAGTTGACGATGACCAGCTTTCTCTTGCCATCGGAAGGAAGGGACAGAACGTAAGGTTGGCATCGCAACTCACCGAATGGAAAATAGATATAAAAACCGAGTCCAGAGTTAAACAGGAACAGCAGGAAGTACTTTCCCTTCTTACCAGTTTGCCCTCCGTAAGCGAGGTTACGGCAAGTCTGCTCTATAATGACGGATTTTACTCTCTTGAACACATAGCTTTTTGCGAACCGGATGTACTCATGAAAGTGGGAAGTCTCAATGAGGACGAGGTTTCCACGCTACAGAGGGCGGCCCGCAGGGCTCTCGTGGAGAAGCTTGAGGAGATGCCTGTTGAGAGTGAGACTGAACCGGCTTCGGATGGAGAAGAGGTTCAGACACCATCGCCGGCCGACGGAGAGGTAGGGGCTTTAGGAAAGGACAATTAGGGGAAACCACCACCCCGCTCGGGAAGCGGACTTTTTTGGAATATGCCTAAAGTCAGAATACATCAGATAGCCAAGGAGCTGGGAGTAACCAGTCAGGAAGTAATAGCCAGGAGCGTGAAGCTTGGAATGAAAGTTGTAAGTCATCAAAACGCAGTTTCGGATATGGATGCCGAGAAGATAAAAAAGACGTTTATTCCCATTCCCGAAGACGATTCTTCAAAACCGGTGGAAGAGGAGAAGGAAACCGTAAAGGTTTTCAAATCCGAGACGGGCCATGACCTGGTTGAAAGAAGAAGCGGCTCGAGAGTCATCAGAAGAAGAAAGAAGATCGTAATACCGGAGCCCGAGGAGGAAAAAGAAGCCGCCCCGGCCGCCGAGGAACCTGCGGAAGTCGAGGCGCAGCCCGAAATTCCTGTCTCATCCGAGCCCGCGGAAGCAGAAGCACCCCAAGCTCCAGGCGCCGAGAGCGAAGCGGTACCCGAAGAGGCGCTTGAAGTCGCGCCGCCGTCTGTAGCTGAGGTCGAAATTCCGCAGAAAGATGATATTGAGGCGAAGCCCGAAACGCCCCCCGAACCTGAAAAGGTCATCGAGGAAGCGGAGGATAAGGACAAGCCAAAGCCGAAGAAAAAAGCAAGAAAAAGCAAGCCACTGAAAGAGGAAGTACACGATGAAGAGACCTTGGAGCAGCTGAAAAGAGCGTTTCGAACCAAGGTTCCGAGCAGGAAAGAATACGTAGTACAGAACAAAAAACCCAAGCTGAGGCAGAACTTTGACGGAGCCGGAAGAAACAGGGGGGCTTACCCGGCCGATGGTCAGGACGCACGAGCTCTTCCCGCTTCCCCCGCCCATACTTCGAAAAGGAACATCAAGGTCGGCGAAACGGTAGTGGTTTCCGATCTTGCGAAGATGATGAGTGTAAAAGCGTCGGAAGTCGCTAAGAAACTCATAACCATGGGTACGGGTGCCACGATCAACCAGTCAATTGACAGTGAGACAGCTGAACTTGTCGCCGATGAATTCGGCTTTAACGTAACCATTGAAAGGTTTGTCGAAGATGACCTGCTTTTTGATCACGAAGAGTCACAGGATGAGGAGAAAGCGCCTCGTCCCCCGGTCGTCACGGTCATGGGACATGTTGATCACGGCAAGACCACTCTCCTTGACTCTATAAGGGAGACCGATGTTGTTGCGGGAGAGGCTGGCGGAATAACACAGCACATCGGCGCCTACGCGGTAAAGATAAAGGATTCAACCATAGTCTTCGTGGACACACCGGGACATGAGGCGTTTACTTCTATGAGGGCTCGCGGTGCAAGCATAACGGATATAGTCATTCTGGTTGTGGCAGCGGACGACGGAGTAATGCCCCAGACGGTTGAAGCGGTTAACCATGCGAAAGCGGCAGGAGTTCCAATCCTGGTAGCCATAAACAAAGTGGATAAGGAAGGCGCGGATGTCGAAAAAATCAGGAGAGAACTTTCTGAAATAGGTCTCATATCGGAACAGTGGGGAGGGGACACGCTTTTCGCTGAGATTTCCGCGAAAAAGAAAAAAGGTATAAGCGAACTACTTGAACTGGTACTGCTCCAAGCCGATATACTTGAACTCAGCACGTCGCCCGATAAGAGGGCAAACGGCGTGGTTGTGGAAGCGGAGCTTGACAAGGGCAGAGGAGCCGTCTCCACGGTTATTGTAAAGGAAGGGACTCTTCGGATTGGAGATTGCGTTGTATCCGGAATTCACAGCGGGAAAATAAGGGCCCTTACCGATGACAAGGGCAAGGCGGTAAAAAGCATCGGTCCTTCACTGCCCGTTAAGATAATGGGTTTTTCGGGGGTTGCCGAAGCCGGGGAGAGATTCCATGTCGTAAAGGATGAAAAGACGGCCAGGGATGTAACGTCTCACCGCCAGGATGAACTCAGAGCCCACAAGGTGACTGCCGCTCCTAAACTTTCGCTCGAGGATCTTTTCAGCTCTATTGAAAGCGAGGAAGCCAAGGAACTTTCACTCATAATCAAGGCGGATACCCAGGGCTCGGTCGAGGCACTCAGGGACTCTGTGGAAAAACTCTCGACCGAAAAATGCAGAGTAAAGATCGTTCACTCAGGAGCGGGAGGGATAAACGAAACGGATGTGGTTCTGGCGAGCGCGTCAAACGCGGTGGTGATAGGGTTTAACGTCAGGCCGGATGCAAACGCGCTTAGGATTTCTGAGAAGGAAGGGGTTTCTCTTGAACTTCATTCAATAATTTACGACGTGGTAAACCGGATAAAAAGCGCCATGGAGGGACTTCTTGAACCCATTCGCAGGGAAGTCGTGGTGGCCCACATGGATGTCAGGGAGCTTTTCCACGTTTCAAGGGTGGGAACTATCGCGGGATGCATGGTTTCTGACGGCAAGGTAGGCAGGGACAACAGCATCAGGGTAGTTCGGGACGGCACGGTCGTTTTTGACGGCAAGGTAAACTCTCTTAGACGTTTTAAGGAAGACGTGAGGGAGGTTTCTTCCGGCTACGAATGCGGTATAACGATAGAGAATTTCAACGACGTGAAGCAGGGAGACGTCTTTGAACTCTACAAGTTTGAGGAGATAAAGCAGGAGCTTTGATATCCGGGTTTTAAATGGTTGTTGGCATAGCCAGACTTGAACTCTATATGTCGGGCAACAGGTCTTTGAAAGATAAAAGACGCGTGATCAAAAGCCTTGTGGAAAGAACAAGGTCAAGATTCCCGAGCATTTCTCTGACGGAAGTCGATTCCCTGAACCTAAAAAACAAGGCTACCTCAGGGCTTGGATATGTTTCCAACGATGTTTCCCTGGTAAATTCCGTTCTGGACAAGGTAACTTCCTATATCGAGAGCACCGGAAGTTTCCGCATGGGTGAAAAAGAGATGGAGATTCTCCATTTCTAAGCGACCGAAAATGGCTCACACTTACAAAAGATCCGCAAGGATATCCGATCTTCTCATAAAGGAAATATCCGAAATGCTGGTACGCGGTAAGATCAAGGACCCGAGGGTCTCGTCGGTAAGTATAACGGCCGCGAAGGTGACAGACGACATGGGCTACGCGAAGATCTTTTTCACCTCTTTTGATGAGAGTTCCAATACCCAGGAGATGCTCAAGGGATTAAGGAACGCTACTGGCTATATAAGAGGCGTCCTCTCAAAGAGGTTAAGGATAAAGAAAATCCCGAATATAGAATTTGAGTATGACGGTCTTGTGGAAAAGCGGGCGAGAATTGACGAATTAATAAGGAAAGTGTCGGATGAATAACTTCAACAACATCCTTGACCTCATAGGGGCAAACCAGAGCTTCCTTATCGTTTCCCACGAAAATCCGGATTGCGACGCTCTGGGTTCAACCATAGCTATGGCTCTGGTTCTTCGCGGGTTGGGAAAGGATGTAACTATGTACAATACAGACGGGGTTCCGGAGTACTTGCGATTTCTCCCTGAGTGGTCCGGTGTGGCCGATTCCCTTGATTGCGTTACAGATGACATAGATGTCGTAATGCTTCTTGACTGCGCTGATATCTCGCGACCCGGAAAAGAATTTGAGAGTCTAATCTTGAAAAAAGACTTCACGCTTGCATTTATCGACCACCACGCGACTAACGGCGCAAGTTCTGAGTACAGCCTTGTGGATGAAGACGCGTCTTCTACGGGAGTTCTTCTCTACAGGATGATAAAACGTATGGAGCTTCCCATAAGCCCGGACGTTGCGGAATGTCTTTTTTCCACGATAGTCGGGGACACGGGTTCTTTCCGGTATTCAAACACTTCTTCAGAGACATTCACAATCGCTGCTGAACTGGTCGACTGTGGAGCTGACCCCGGGAAGGTCTCAAGATTTATTTACGATAATGAACCTCTTAGAAAGGTTATGCTGAGAACCTTGGCAATGAACACCCTTGAGGTGATCGGGAAAATCGCTTTTCTTCACGTATCAAGCGAAATGTTCGAGCAGACAGGTACCGAAAAAGAGCATACCGAGGGTCTTGTGAGCATGGCGAGGTCAATTGAAGGGATTGAGGTAGCAGTTTTTTTGAGGCAGGAATCCGCCATCGGTTGGAAAGTAAGCCTCAGGTCCAAAGAGTACGTGGACGTGGCGCGGATTGCCGGACGTTACGGTGGGGGAGGGCATCGCAGGGCCGCCGGCTGTGTGATTTCCGCTCCGCTTGCTACCGTCAAGCGGAAACTTCTCAGTTCGATTCAGGAAGTGGTGTAATGGACGGAGTTATGATTCTCGATAAACCCAAGGGTTATACCTCCGCTCAGGCGCTCAACAGGGTGAAAAAAGCCGTGGGAGCAAAAAAGGCGGGTCATACGGGAACCCTGGATCCGTTTGCTACGGGAGTTCTTCCCGTGTGCTTTAACCAGGCGACAAAAGCCATTCCTTACCTCAGAGACGATATAAAGGAATACGAGGCTGAGATGACCTTGGGCGTATCAACCGATACCATGGACGATACCGGTACGGTCACCGGACGGGCGGACGCGGGACATATCGGCAGGGCGGATGTGGAGGAAGTCATTGAAGGGTTTGCGGGAGAGATAATGCAGGTTCCCCCGATGTATTCCGCCGCGAAAGTTTCAGGTACTAAACTCTACGCCCTTGCAAGAGCCGGAAAAGAGGTTGAAAGGAAACCGAAGAGGGTTACGATAGAAGAAATAAGACTTCTTGACTTCTCTTACCCGAAAGCGATTTTTTACGTGAAATGTTCCCGTGGAACCTACGTCAGGGTAATTGCTTCGGACGCCGGGAGAAAGCTGGGCTGCGGAGCTCATCTTTCCGAACTTAGAAGACTCAGAAGCGGATCCTTCACGCTAAGCGACGCGAGCAGTCTTTCGGATGTGGAATCCGGGAATTACAATATTCTTCCCTTGGATGAGGTTCTCACGGGCTATCCGAGGGTTCATCTGGAAGGGAGTTTGTGCGAGAGTGTGCGTAACGGAATCCCTCTTTGCCGGGGATCTCTTTCGGATGTGGAATTGCCCGAATTCAAAAACAGTGATATAGTTACCGTTTTTTGCCGGAAAACGATTCTTTCTATCTGTGAAGCGAAAGCTGATTCCGATGAATTTGAGTATATGGGAGATAAGGATATAGTGTTTCGGCATTTAAGAGTATTTAACTGATTAGGCAAGGGTCTAGGAGGAAGCGACTTATGTCTTTGCAAAAAGAAGAAAAGGCACGAATCATAAGCCAGTTTCAAAAACATGAGAGTGATGTGGGTTCGCCCGAGGTTCAGGTAGGGATTCTGAACGGAAAGATACAGGAACTGTCCGAGCATGTGAAAAGAGCGCCCAAGGATAACCATTCAAGAAAAGGACTGGTTTCCATGGTTGCAAAGAGAAGAAAGCTGCTCAATTACGTAAAGAGGGTAAGACCGCAGGAGTACGGCGACCTGATTAAGACCCTTGGGCTAAGAAAGTGAGGAAGTAATATTTTGGAGGAAATGAATTGACTGAACAAATAAGAGATATGGAAGCGGAGCTGTTCGGAAACAAGCTGCGCCTTGAAACTGGAAGACTTGCCAAGCAGGCAAATGGGGCGGTGCTCGCTTCCTGCGGAGGAACTACGGTGCTTGCCACGGTGGTTGCCTCAGAAGAAAAAATAGAAGATGATTTCCTGCCGCTTACGGTTAACTATCAGGAAAAGTCTTTTGCGGCCGGGAAAATTCCCGGAGGTTTTTTTAAAAGAGAAGGGCGCCCAAGCGAAAAAGAAATTCTTACGTCAAGGCTTATTGACAGGCCCGTAAGGCCGCTTATACCTAAGGGCTTTTGTTACCCCACCCAAATCATAGTGACAGTTCTTTCCGCTGACGGCGAAAACGCTACGGACGTTCTGTCGGTAATAGCGTCTTCGGCGGCGCTTATGGTCTCAGACATACCGTTTGCCGGGCCCATAGCGGCTCTTACAGTTGGAAAAGTCGACGGCAAACTTGTTGTAAATCCCACTCCCGAGCAGCTGGAAACCAGCACTATGGAGATAACTGTTGCGGGCACCTCGGAGGCCATCGTGATGGTTGAGGGTGGTGCAAGGGAAGTAAGCGAGGCGGAGGTGGTCGAAGCCCTTACGTTTGCCCACTCCGGGATCAGGGAAATCATTTCTTTCCAAAGCAGTTTTGTTGAAGGGCTCGGGAAGGAGAAAAGGCAGGTTCCCACCGTCGAGACTGACGGAACGCTTGAGGACGAGGTTCGTTCATTGGCGCTGCCTTTGCTTGAGCAGGGGATAGCGACTGATTCAAAGGACGGCAGAAAGGAGCTTATAAAAAAAGTTCATGAAGACACCGTAAAAAAGCTGATCGAGGACCATCCCGAAGACAAATCCAAGATTGACAAGGCGTTTGATGAGTTGCTCAAAGAGTCCGTCAGACACAGGATAGTAGAGGGCACGAGGCCCGACGGAAGAGACTACACGACGGTAAGGCCTATATCTGGCGAAGTGGGCCTTCTTGAGAGAACCCACGGCTCAGCGCTTTTTACCCGCGGGGAAACCCAGGCCATAGTTGTCGCGACTTTGGGAAGTTCATACGACGAGCAGAGAATAGACGCGCTTGAAGGCGACCAGACAAGAAGTTTCATGCTGCATTACAACTTTCCTCCCTACTCCGTCGGAGAGACGAGCTACCGGCTGGGCCCAGGCAGAAGAGAGATAGGACATGGTGTGCTTGCCGCAAGGGCGATAAAACCCGTTTTGCCGGAAAAAGAAGACTTTCCCTATACCATCAGGATCGTTTCCGAAATCCTTGAGTCAAATGGCTCCTCTTCAATGGCGACTGTGTGCGGTTCTTCAATGTCTCTTATGGACGCGGGAGTACCTATAAGTGCTTCTGTGGCCGGCATAGCGATGGGACTTATAAAGGAGGGGGACAATTTCGTCATTCTCTCCGATATTCTGGGTGATGAGGATCATCTTGGAGACATGGATTTTAAAGTGGCGGGCACCGCAATCGGTATCACCGCCCTGCAGATGGATATCAAGATAACCGGCATAACCGAAGCGATTCTAACAACCGCGCTTGCTCAGGCAAGAGACGGCAGGATGCATATTCTCGGAAAAATGGACGAGACAATCAGCGGGCCCAGAGAGGAACTTTCCGACTACGCGCCGAGAATTATTACAGTCCAGGTCAAGCCGGACAAGGTTAAGGTTGTGATAGGCTCCGGCGGCAAGACAATAAAGAAGATAGTCGAGGATACCGGAGCGCAGATAGATATACAGGATGACGGTCTGGTGAAGATTTTCTCTCCCGACTATGAAGCCTGCAAGAAAGCTGAGAATTATATAAAGAGAATTGTTGAGGATGTCGTTGCCGGCAAGCTCTACGTCGGCGTGGTTAAGCGCATTCTGGATTTTGGAGCTATAGTTGAACTGGGCCCGGGAAAAGACGGGCTTCTGCACATCTCCGAACTTGAAAACCGCAGGGTCGAAAAAGTAACCGATATCCTGAACGAAAAAGACGAAGTCCTCGTAAAGTGCCTCGAAGTTTCGCGTGACGGCAAGGTGAGGTTGAGCAGAAAGGCCGCGCTTGACCAAAACATAGAAGACTACAGGGTTTCCGACTAACCCGTACAGTTGAGTCTTTCCCGGGAAAAACCGAAGCTGGTTGTTGTTTTAGGGCCGACGGCTTCGGGCAAGACCGAAATAGCGCTGGAAATAGCTGGCAGAACAGGCGCTTGCGTTATAAGTGCCGATTCCGTTCAGGTCTACAGGTATTTTGATATAGGCAGCGCTAAACCTACCGAGAAGCAAAGAGGGGAAATCCCTCATTTCCTTATAGATGTTGTGGACCCCGATGAGGATTTTAACGCTGGCACTTACATGAGACTTGCCCTTGACCAGGTCAGGAGGCTTGTTGCCGATGGCAGGAAGATAGTCGTGGTCGGGGGGACTTTCCTTTACGTCAGGGCTCTTCTTTACGGGCTTCTCGAAGGTGTTGAGGTTGATCGTGAGTTCAGAAATCGCCTCGCGCTAGAGAGGGACGCAGAAGGAGTTATGTGGCTCCATAAAAGGCTTGAGTCGATAGACCCGGTGTCCGCCGGGCGGATAAATCCGAACGATTACGTGAGAATTGAACGAGCGCTTGAAGTCCACCATGTGACGGATGAGAAGATGTCGGATCATCAGCGCCGCCACGGTTTCGCGGAACAAAGGTTTAACGCCCTTAAAATAGGCCTCCTCGGGGATCGGGAGCGGCTGCGCCGCGCTATAGACCAAAGGGTCGACGCGATGATTAACCGCGGCTGGGTCGAAGAGGTAAAGGCCATAAGAGCCCTGGGGTACGGGCCGCACTTAAAGCCTATGAAGTCCATAGGTTACAAGCGGATAAATGAATTCTTGGACGGTCAGTTTGATTTTAAGACGGCGGTGGAAAGCATAAAGACGGACACGAGAAGGTTTTCCAAAAGACAGTCCACCTGGCTTCGCGCGGATGACGACATAAAATGGTTTGATTCCGCGGAAGGAAGGGATTTGGTGCTGGGTGCGTGCTCTGGATTTTTTGACTGATTCTTCTCTTTACAAACCCAGTGCATGCTACGTTGCGAGTTACCAACTCGCATCCTCTTCGGAAGTTCGGGTATTGCCGGATCTTTCCGGTCGTGCTCTCTGTCTCTTTTTTCCTTGAAGCTTTAGCATTTCAATTGGACTGTAAGGCCGGTCGGGAAGAAAGTTCTCCAGATTTTCAAGTTGCTCCAGTATTCTCATGATGCCTATAATGACCTCGAATCTGGCTCTACCCCTTATGGCCTTACGGTAAGTTCCCTCGGAGATACCAATTTCGCAAGCGATTTCCTTTTGCGGCTTGTTAGCCTCAAGACGAATCTGCTCTAGCCTGTTCCCGAGTTCTTCAGCTATGGCGGAGTCGGTCATAGCATAAAAATTTTTTCTGCTCATCATTTTCTTGCTTCTCCATAAACAGCAATAATTTGATGTTAAAGTCTATATAAGACTTATAAACCTTATTTTACTGATGGTTAAAGTTAAAACAAGGGGGATATCGAACGGCAATTAATGTTGACTTCGGCTATTTCTTTTCCTCAACTCTGTATGCGTGAATAGTTCTCAGGATTATTGCCGCGCCGATTAGTACGGAAAGTACGGGCAGAAGCCATAATATGACGCTGAATCCTTTGGGAGGGGGAGATGCGAGAATCGTTTCTCCGTAGCTTGAGACAAAATAGTCTATTATTTCTTCCTTCGTGTTTCCTTCAAGAAGCTTTGTTTTTATAACGGCCCTCATGTCCCGGGCAAGCTGTGCGTTTGACTCCGCGACACTCTGTCCCTCGCACACAGGACACATGAGTTCTCCTGAGATGTCGGCAACTTGGTCTTCAAGCGTGTCCGCATCCACGTGGAAGGCGATAAGGGCTAGGGACAAAAAAAGCCACGTGCCAAGGGTTTTGCGAAAAAAAGGATTCACTGGTTTTCAAGTCCCCTGTTCTGACCGTTGTATGGAGTCGCGTTTTCGATATAGCGCATGATCATTCTCTCTGTAAGCGGTCCTCTGTGCTTGCCGGTTATGATGCCGTCGGGATTTACGAAGAAGGTCTCCGGAACTCCTCCTACTCCGTAATCCAGGTGTATCCTGTTTTCCGGGTCATAAATGTTGACGAAAGTTCCACCGAACGATTCTATGTATTCCTCAGCGTTTTCCCTGTCATCCATTATGTTTATTCCTATGAATTCCACCTGTCTGCCTGAAAGCGACATGTAGGTTCTTTCAAGCACCGGGGCTTCCTCTCTGCAGGGATGGCACCAGGATGCCCAGAAATTCACAAGTACTGTTTTCCCGCGAAAATCAGAAAGCTTTACTTCTTCGCCGTTAAATGACTTCAGCACGAACTCGGGCGCGGGCTGTCCCACGAGCTGGGATGGGGTTTCGATATTCCCCTTTCCCGAAAGTCCGTTCCAGAGCGTGTAGGCAAGCAGGGCTATAATAAGGACAATAAGGATTTTCGAGACTGTGTTTGATATTTTCACGAGAAGTCCCCGTTTTTTCTGGTCTTAAGTTTTCTTTTGGTTATTATTTCCGAAATTGCCCTTTTTATTATAATAGGTTTTCATGAAAAAGCTGATAATCGTATCCAACAGATTGCCGACAACTGTGCGGGAGGAGAACGGAAAGCTTTCTTTTGAGCCGAGCGTGGGGGGTGTGGCCACGGGGCTGAGTTCCCTTGATACCGATTATGAAAAATGCTGGATAGGGTGGCCGGGGATAGATTACGGGGCTCTCTCGGATCAGCAGATTGCGGAAGTGCAGCAGCGGCTCGGAGAGGAAAATTTCTATCCTGTAAACCTCAGCACCGAAGAGGTAAAAGACTATTACCAGGGTTTCTGCAACGAGGTGATATGGCCTATATTCCATTATTTCGTCCAGTACGGAACTTATAAAAAAGAGTTCTGGGAATCATACATAAGGGTGAACAGCAAGTTTGCCAGCGCCATACTCGAAGTGGCCAGCGAAGGGGATTATATCTGGGTTCATGATTATCATCTCATGCTTGTCCCCGAGCTTGTCAAAAAACAGCTGCCCAAATCAAGTATCGGTTTCTTTCTGCACATCCCTTTCCCGTCTTCTGAGATTTTCAGACTTATTCCGTGGTGCCGTGAAATAATACAGGGGCTTACCGGGGCTGACCTGATAGGTTTTCACACTTTTGACTACGTAAGGCATTTTGCCGAAAGCGTAAGGAGAATACTTGGACACGAGCACTCCCTCGGACGGTTTATCATAGGGGAAAGAGAGATAAGAACCGATACTTTTCCCATGGGAATCGATTACAAGAAATTCTCTTCCGCGCCAAAGAATCGAAACATCCAGAAAAGAAAAGACGAGTTCAGAGATCTCCTGGGAAATGACCGCAAGATTATCCTTTCCATAGACCGTCTAGATTACTCGAAAGGAATTCCGGAGAGACTCAGGGCCTTTGATCTCTTCCTCGAGAAAAACCCAAAGATCAGGGACAAGGTGGTTCTTTTGCTTGTTGCGGTGCCTTCGAGAACAGAAGTGGTCCACTACAAGATACTGAAGAACGAAGTTGACAATATGGTCGGCGCTATAAACGGCCGCTACGGGACAATCGGCTGGAACCCGATTCACTACATGTACAGATCTTTCGGTTTTGAGGATCTAATTTCTCTTTATCTGGCTGCGGACATCCTTTTCATTACTCCCCTTCGCGACGGCATGAACCTGATTGCCAAGGAGTATGTGGCCGCGAGACAGAACAAGGCAGGTGTACTCATACTCGGTGAGATGGCGGGAACCGCACAGGAACTGAGCGAAGCCATAATCATAAACCCTAATGATCTCGAATCTACTTCACGGGCTCTGGAAACCGCCCTTGCCATGACCAAAACGGAGCAGAAAAGACGGATGAAGACGATGCAGAGCCGTCTCAGCAGATACGATATCAGGACATGGACGGCGGACTTCATGGAGAGACTTGATGAAACAAAAGAAAGGCAGCTTAAGATGTTTGCCCGAAGACTCAGTCCGGAAATGACAGGCGAACTGATTGAAAAATACAGGGCGAGCAAGAGGTGTCTTTTTCTGCTTGATTACGATGGTTCTCTCGTTTCCTTCAAGAATAATCCGCAAGATGCGAAACCTGACCCGGAAATCTACTCCGCGCTTAGGGAACTTTCCTCGAGGGAGAAAAACGAGCTTGTCATCATAAGCGGCAGGGACAGAAAGACTCTTACCAGCTGGCTTGGTGACATAACAAACGGTCTTGCGGCCGAACACGGTCTTTGGATAAGACGCGGAAAGTGGAAGATGTCCGATATTGCTCCGGAGGGATGGAAGGAAGAAATAAGACCCATACTGGAAGTGTTTGTCGACAGGACTCCCGGGTCGCTTATTGAGGAGAAAAATTTTTCCTTGGCTTGGCACTACAGGAAGGTCGACCCGGCGCTTTCAATCGTGAGGGTAGGGGAGCTTAAGGATATGCTCTCGCACATAACGGCGAACCTTGAGATCGGTGTGCTCGAGGGAAACAAGGTCGTGGAGATTAAAGGCTCTTTCATAAACAAAGGAAAGGCTGCTTCTCAGTGGCTCAGAGCAAAAAAATGGGACCTTATCATATCAATAGGGGACGACTGGACGGATGAGAACATTTTTGAGGAGCTCCCGGAAGATGCCTATTCTATAAAGGTAGGTTTCGGGCCGTCAAAAGCCAAATACAGGGTCCGGTCGACTACCGAAGCAAGAGACCTTCTTTTTTCGCTGGCGGAAGCAACCCGCGAGATGTAAAACCCATCTTCTGAAACGATAAGGAGCAGGAAAGAGAGATAATGGAATTTGTAAAAATTGCAGGTACGGAAATCAATTCATCGAGAATAGGTCTTGGGACTTGGGCGATGGGAGGATGGCTCTGGGGAGGAAGTGACAGGAAAGAATGCGTGAGGACGATATACAAGGCGTTTGATAGCGGGGTGAACCTGATTGATACCGCCCCGATTTACGGCTTCGGCCTTTCCGAAGAAATTGTTGGAGAAGCAGTTTCTCAGAGCGGAATGAGGGATGAACTGGTAATCGCGACCAAAGTAGGGCTTGAGTGGGAGAGGGGAGGAATATTCAGAAATTCCCTCCCTGAGAGAATACGCAAGGAAGTTGACGATTCCCTTAGAAGACTGCGCACCGACTGGATAGATCTTTATCAGGTTCACTGGCCAGACCCTCTTGCCCCTGTTGAAGAAACCGCGGGAACCTTGGCGGAACTTCTTGAAAGCGGAAAGATAAGGGCTGTTGGAGTAAGCAACTATTCGGTTGAGCAAATGGAGGCTTTCGGTTCCGTGTGCCCGCTTAACTCGAGTCAGCCTCCTTACAATCTTTTCGAGAGAGGAATAGAGGATGATGTGCTTCCCTGGTGCGAGGAGCAGGGGGTTACCATGCTTCTCTACGGGGCTTTGTGCAGGGGGCTTCTGGGCGGGAAGCTAAAGGCGGACTCAGAGTTTCCTGGAGATGACATAAGAAATTTTGATCCCAAGTTTCAGAAGCCGGTCTATGATAATTACCTCGGTGCGGTTGAGAAACTGGGGGAACTTGCCTCGCAGCGTTTCGGAAAGAACGTGCTTGAGCTTTCCGTCAGGTGGGTTCTTGACAAGTGCGGAAACGATATTGCGCTTTGGGGAGCCAGGCGCCCGGGGCAGCTCGATGACATTGCAGGCACTGCAGAGTGGACGATAGACGATGATTCAATGAATGAAATAGACTCGATACTCGATACTTTCGTCCCGAATCCCATAGGTCCGGAATTTATGGCTCCCGGTCCGAGACCTCTTTAGCCTTATTAGAAGCTCTTTATGTCGTCAAGCCGGATTTCCGAAACGCTTTTTCTGAAAATGTCAGCCTGAGGGTAATCTTCGGTGGCTATTCTAGGGTCGGGCACCGCGATACAACGCATGCCGGCCGCTTTGGCCGACACTATCCCGTTTATGGAATCTTCGATCGCGACGCATTCTCCGGGATTAACACCGAGACGTCTTGCGGCTTCAAGATATATATCGGGGTGAGGTTTTCCTTTTCCCACGCAGTCCCCGGAAACTTTTATTCTGAAAGTGTCCGTAAGAGAGAATTTATTGAGAACGAACTCTATTACTTTCATCGGGGAGCCTGAAGCGAGGGCCGTTTCTATGTGCTTCTCACTGTCTAGGATTTTGAGGATTTCAGGAATTCCATCAACAAGCCTGAGCTCCTTTTCGTAAAGTTCAAGAAGGATTTCAAGACGGGTACGGAGAATTTCTTCGGGGGATTCATCAAGACGGAAAGTTTCTTTGAGAAGTCTCACAGAGTCTTTCTGGTTAAGCCCCATGATTTTCTTTCTGTATTCCTTCCTATAACTGTTGTTGCCTGCAAACCCCTTTTGCTTAAGCATAATAGACTCGCTTCTCTCCCACAGGGGTTCGCTGTCTATTATGACTCCATCCATGTCAAATATGACCGCTTTTATCAATGGATCAGGTAGAGGCCGGAACTCCGGTGTTCGCAATGCCGAAGATAAGCGACCGACAGGTTGAGGCAATCTCGCAAAACGTCAGTTTCTCTTCTTAGAGAAGATCTTTTATCTTGTCTTCGAGGGTCTGCTTGTAAGAATCGATATCGATCTTGATTCTGGAAACGCCGGTTTCCATCGCAGCTTGCGCAACCGCGGCTGATTCCCATACCAAAACTCTGGGATCAAAGGGTTTGGGAACTATGTAATCCGGACCGAACTCAAACTTCTCGTTTCCATAGGCTTCAGCGACTTTTTCCGGTACGGGTTCTTTTGCAAGCGCTGCAAGGGAATACGCCGCCGCAACTTTCATCTCGTCGTTTATTTTTGTCGCCCTTACGTCAAGCGCTCCCCTGAAAATAAAGGGGAATCCCAGAACATTATTCACTTGGTTTGCGAAGTCGGATCGACCCGTAGCCGTTATTACGTCGCTTCGGGCTTCCTTGGCGTCGACGGGAAGTATCTCGGGGTCGGGATTTGCCATGGCGAATATTATCGGATTCTTTGCCATGCTTTTTACGTTGTCCTTGTTAATGGCTCCGCCGTTTGAGAGTCCGACGAACACATCGGCTCCGACCAAGGCGTCTCCTATGGTTCTCTTGTCCGTTTCAACAAGAAACCTTTCTTTCTGGGGATTAAGCCCCGCGTTTCTTCCCTTGTAAATTACGCCCCTGCTATCGCACATTATTATGTTTTCTCTTTTCGCCCCAAGCGCTATGAAGAACTCGGCGCACGCAATCGCGGACGCCCCGGCGCCGTTAAACGCCATTTTAAGTTCGCTCATCTTTTTCCCGGTAATCTCACAGGCGTTAAGGAGTCCCGCGCCCGATATTATCGCGGTTCCGTGCTGATCGTCGTGAAAGACAGGTATGTCCATCTCTTCTTTCAGTTTGTCTTCGATGTAGAAACATTCCGGGGCTTTTATATCTTCGAGGTTTATGCCGCCAAAAGTGGGCTCGAGATATTTTACGGTCTTAATGAATTCGTCTGGATCCTCGGTGTCTATTTCAATGTCATAGGCATCGACATCCGCGAACTTCTTGAAAAGCACCCCCTTTCCTTCCATTACGGGTTTTCCCGCTAGGGCGCCCAGGTTTCCAAGTCCAAGTATGGCGGTACCGTTCGAAACTACCGCGACCAGATTCCCTCTGTTGGTGTATTCATAAGCCAGATTTTCGTCTTTGTATATCTCCCTGCAAGGCTCGGCCACTCCTGGGGAGTAAGCTAAAGAAAGTTCCCAAGCTGTATTGCAAGGCTTTGTGGGTACTACTTCAAGTTTTCCTTTTCTTCCGCTTCTATGATATTCAAGGGCGGCTTTCTTCATATCTTTTTCGCTATCGCACATTTGTAACCGATCCTCCATCGGGCGTTTTAAAAAGAAGAACTAATTATATACAGAGATAAGTTTTGTGCAATTGTGCTGGGAAATCAGCAGCAACAACAGCAGGACGATTGCGAGCAACATCCAGAATCTTCACTTTCGGAAACTCCGAAGCTTCCGTTGCTACTGCCAAGTCCGAAAGTCGAGAACTGTTTTCCGACGTTCTCCGAGCTGCACCTCACACACTTTATGATTTCGCCGGAGTCAAGCACCAGGACTTCAAATTCCTCTCCGCAATCAGAGCATTCAAATTCGTATAAAGGCATTTTTACCTCGACACTTATATTTAACCGTAAAAAATATAAAAAATATTTATTCAGAGTCAATAAATTATGAGGGGGATAATATACAATGTTATCCGTAACTTTTAGGAACTTTATATACTTACTAAGAAGAAGTCTAATAGAGTTAAGCTTTAAAGCGATTGCTTGGAAGCAAGCAATTTCCCTATTGGCGGGCGTCCGATTGAGCGTCTTTCCAATTCATCTGCATTCAGCATAAGCAAGGCTTTCCCTAAGCAGTTCATAATTTCTCTATCACGTATCGAGAACCCTTGCTCCACCAAATCTTTCCATCCTTTGTCTACCCGGAAATACCTTATATCTACGTATGTCTTAGCATGTTCGTTAAGACAGTCTTTTAATTCTTTTTCGCAAATTGGGTCAAAGTTTTTTATTTTAGTGAGACGATTTGTTTCTTGAATTATTTTTTTGCACAGACCTTTGCTATTTCGTTTTTTTATCTCATCGTACAGGTGTTTTAAGTTATGGGATTCGATGTTTTCAAGGAAGTGAACAAACAATAAAAGTCGCAAGGACAATTCTACAGAAAGCAAGTTTAATTCAAATGAGACTAGAGTGTAACAGGAAGCAAAATCCGAGTCAGAAGTTTTATGCTATCGAAAGCTTCGTTTGTACAGAGCATCCCAGACGCGTAATGAGCCATTGAAGAAGCCATTATCCATTGTGCGATTTCTTCCTGGTCGGGAGTTAACATGTCAACCTCCGAGTTCAGCATGGAGGTCAGTATAGCACGGGCAGCGAGTGCTTACTACTCACCACATTCATCTTTTGGTTCTATCCGCAGTTCTTCAAGATAATCCCCATTCTCAAGAGAGTAATGGCTCTTAATCTATCTTGGTCAAGAGGACTTGGCACTCTCACTCCCTAGCAGCCTTTTTCAGAAAACCAGATCTCAAGATTTTCTTCGGTGAGCTCTATAGAATCGTAGTCCGCGAGAAATTCAAGCGCCGCTCTATCCACAGGGTGCAGCAGTCCGTGCCATACCCAGTTTAGAGGGGAATTAGGGGGAGCACTTGCCCACATGATTGTAGGAGCTCCTCCAGGAATATATTCCTTGAATCCGATAGCATGCAACAATTTATGAGCTAGGAGTCCCAAGCCTTCTCCCTCCAACGCTCCACTTCTCGCTTCGATAAATGAAGGGTGTATCCAGATATGAGTGGATTCGGGATAGTAACGAGTTATTCCTCTGACATTCAGGTCGTTGTTGTACCCTTCGACATCCACCCAATCGGATCTTCTCGCGAAGTCCAGAAAAGATCTCTTACTTGCCAACGCCATAATAGAACATATCTTGATAACAGGGGCGCCGCATCCCGCAGGCCGTCTCTGCTGAATGCGCAGCCCGCGTAATCTTATACGGATTTGCCATGTCGGACATAAATGAAGTCGGAACAACCGCGTTTGCCGTAGCCTGTTTCAGGGAAATGGAAAGAAACCGTGAACACCGTGTGTTCAACGACCCGTACGCCCAGTGGTTTGTTACGGACGAGGTCAGGGGAAAGGTCAACCGGGTGACAAAAATTCTTCCGGAATCGGTTGAAATTCTCCGTTACCGCTTCTGCATACTGGATGAAATCACAAGACGCGAGATTCAAGCTGGCATGAAACAGATTGTCATACTCGGCTGCGGGTTTGACATGCGTTCTTTGGTCTTTCAGACCGAGGGAGTGCGTTTCTGCGACATTGATCAGCCAGCCCTTCTGGAGTTCAAACACAAGGTTCTTGAAAGCCACGGCGTTACGCCATGCGCAAGCATACCATGCAACTATCTTGAAGCGGACCTGCCGGAAGAACTCATCAAGGCGGGCTTTGACATCAACTCTCCGATACTTTTTCTGTGGGAAGGAAACAGCATGTATCTTCCTCTTGAGCTGATCCACAGTTTCTTTGACAGCCTGTGTGCCAGAATTCCTTCGTTCAAAATCGCTTTTGACTACTATTCATTGAGCATAATTGACAGGACCTGCGAACACCCTGACGTGATTAGGGCGACTGATATGTTCCAAGAGACTTTCAACGTGACTTGGGTGACCGGGTTTGATGACCTCAGCGTTTTTGAAAAGCGCCACGGCATGGAGGTAGAGGAATCAATGGGACTGCTTGAAGTCGGAAAACGAGTCGCCCCGGAAGACGCAGCTTCCATTGCCGCTCTTGCCGGCGTGTACAACTACGGAATCCTGAGCTACGGAGATGCGCAATCCGAAATGTATATGACTCTCGGGCTTTAGCTGTTTTTCCTCTGACTGCGCAACGCGGGTCCGAAACATGCCGTGCCTAAGATAACGCGCGTTGAAAAACCGTATATTCCCCCGCAGTCGTTAGACCGGATTGCGGGTAGGGAAATCTAATAAAAGCAATGCGAAATAGCTTAAAGACTTTCTTTCTTGATTATTTCAATACCAACCTGTATATTACAATGCGACAGGTGATAATGCTATGATTGAATCTTCTATAACGAAAAAGGGGCAGACAACCCTGCCGAAAGCTGTTCGGGAGTCGCTTGGATTGCGCGCTGGAGACAAAGTGCGCTATATAATCGTTGACGGGGGAGTGCGTATTATGCCTGTGCGGAGTATTAACAGGCTGTTTGGCGTATTGCGGTACGATGGCCCTGCGGTCACGCTTGAGGAAATGGAGCAGGCCATAGCGGACGGGGCGTGTGAAAAGTGATTGCGCTTGATACAAATATCATCATCCGTTATCTGGTACGCGACGACGTAAAACAGTCGGAAGCTGCCCGTGCGTTGTTGGAATCGCTTACGGCTGAGCGTCCCGGCTATGTTTGCAGGGAGGTAGCGGTTGAAGTGGTCTGGGTACTGAAGCGGGCCTATGGCTATTCCCGTGCCCAAATTGCTGCGATACTGAAAGAACTTTTAATAACCGAGACTCTGGTTTTTGAAGTAGCCGATGATGTTGCTCGGGCGGCGTTTCGGTATAGCGATGGAGAAGCAGAGTTTTCTGATCTGATGATCATGGCCGCTGCCAGAAGAGCCGGAATACGGTCACTCCATACATTGGACCGGAAATTATCACGGCTTGAGGGCGCTGTGCTTTTAGACGGAGATATGGCTTGAGCAGATTCCTGATTTCCTCGGCAGAGATTTATCATGGTTTTCGGTTTTTGGCTAAAACCTTTTCCAGAAATCTATTCCCACTGCGTCAAATATTTTCTGGCCGTAGATATTTAAGTAGTAGATTTCGTTTGAAAACATCATGATTCCTATTATTACAAGTCCCGAACCTATCGCGTACTTGTAATAAGGATAATATCTTCTGATGCTTCCGAAGGATCTCATGGCGCTGTTAAACGCAAGACCGACCAATATGAACGGTATACCGATCCCGAGTGAGTAAACCGCGAGCAGTCCCACCGCGTTTAATGTTCCTTCAACCGTGCTTGCGTAAAGGAGTATGGATCCGAGAATAGGTCCTACGCATGGCGTCCAGCCAAAGCCGAACGCCACCCCGAGAATATAAGTTCCGAAGAGATTTCTCCTTTCCCGTGAAAGGGAGATTTTTCGTTCTTTCTCAAAAAAGGGAATCTTCACGAGTTCCATTACGAATATTCCGAAAATGATTATTAATATTCCGGCTATTCTGAGTAAAAAAGTTTTGTTGCCGGAAACCATTCCCCCGAGCTGGGAGGAGAACGCACCCAGAGAAACGAAGACGGTTGAGAATCCCAGTATGAACACGATGCTCGGGACGATCACCCTTGAAAATTTAGGTAGATCCCGAGCGTCTGAAAGATCCTCATATGAAAGACGTGTTACTACCGAGAGGTAACCCGGCATGAGCGGGAGAACGCACGGGGATAGAAACGCGATTACTCCGGCGAGAAAGGAAGCGACTATTCCCACATCCAGGATTTCGGAATTCATGCTGGCTTCCCCTCTTTGTTTTTCTGAATATGCGTTTCTTTTGATCTTGCCAAGGCGACGTGTCTCAGAACCCACTGTTCCGGGATCCGAAGCGGTCTGAGGATTTTTTTTAAGTTTTTCATTAGATCTCTTTTTTGTTTCTCGAAAGAACTCGTTCTAGTCTACGCGCGAGTCCCGTGTCCCTTTTCATTATTTCCTTTACGCTTATATCTTTTTCCTCGTCAATATCTGTAAGTTCCCTCATGACAGCATGGCGCAGATCGTTTTCCCTCAAGCGTTTTTCAGTTTCCTTAAATACGCGGGCGCTGCTCCATTGCATGTCCTCGAAAAGTGCGTTTGTTTTTCTGCAAAGCCCAAGGAGATAATAACCTCCGTCGGTCGCCGGACCCAGAACTGCTTCAAATCCTCCTCCCGAGAGCAGTGAAAACGCGGTTTCCACATCGTCTTCGGTTATCATCACGCAGTCTGTACCTATGATGACTATATTCCTGAATCCGAGTGAAAAACATTTTCCAAACGCGTGCGACATCCTCTGACCGAGAGATTCCCCCTCCTGCGCGAAAAAAAAGGTATCTCTGCCTCCTAGCCACTCAAGGATCTCTTTTTTTCTTTCTTCCGGAGTGTAGAAGAAAAAAGTCTCCCACTTTTTTGAATCAGAGAAGGAATCGGCAATAAAACTTGCCATTTCGCGGTAAAGCTCCGCGGCTTGCCGGGCCCCTATGTTTTTGGCTAGGCGCGTTTTTACTTTTTTCGTTTCCGGATACTTAAGAAAAACGATCAGGGCGTTATCGTTTTTTTGCGACATTCCGCAAAGCCTTGGAATCAGGATATCGTTTGGCCGCCGCAGCTGCTTCCGGCCCCGGCGGTGCAGCCAAAACAGTGAACGCCGAATTTTATCTTTCTCTTTATTGCTTGCCGCAGGTCGAAATTAAATATGGTCAGTCCCTCGTTTCCGTTTCGAGCCTGCATCTCGAGCATCTGGTTAAAGTCGCAGTCGTAGATTTTTCCGTCGTGGCTTACGCTGATCAGGTTTCGGCACATTATGGCGTCCACTGCTTGGGGATTAAAGGCATTTACCAGCTTTTCAATGTATTCCTCGTAGGCATCCTGTCTTTTCAGTTCCTTCTCGAACCTGTTGATCGGCATATTGGTTATGGTGTACAGATTATCGAATCTTATGCCGTAGTTTTTTTTCAGTTTTACCTTAAAGTCCGCTTCAAGGCTTTTCTGGTCCGGGGGAAGAAAAGTCCCGACGGGGTTATATACCAGGTTAAGTTTGAGTTCCCCGTCCCCGTACCCTTCACTGTTAAGCATTTGTAGTGACTCTATGCTTTTTTCAAAAACCCCTTTTCCTCTCTGCTTGTCAGTAAAGTAGCTGCTGTAATATGGAAGCGAGGATATGACTTCGACTCGGTTTTCGGCGAAAAACCCCGGTATGTACATTTTCTCCTCTCCTGTCCGGGGGTTTCCATCGAGGGTAACGGTCAGATTGTGTCTTACCATTACGTGTTTACCAAGGCTTCTGGCTTCCCTTACGAAGTAGTCAAAATGGGGGTTTAACTCCGGGGCCCCTCCGGTAAGGTCAAGATTTTTTATGCAGTCGTTTTCGCTTAATATCTCAAGACATCTGTCTACGCCCTCAAGGCTCATCTGCTCCGTTCTCCAGGGCGAGGCGTCCACGTGACAGTGAGTGCAGGTCTGGTTGCAAAGCTTGGTTATGTTTACCTGCAGGGTTTCTACCGTAATGGGGTCGATATCGAGACCTTGGTCGATCACTTTGCGGGAAAAATTGTGATTGTTTATTTTCGTTTCTTCTTCAGTTCTTGTTGTTCGACTCATTTTGAAACCATCCGACGCTTCGGATTCTCTAACCCGCGTTTTTTCCTAGACCACGGCATACAGTTTGGAAGCTTCCGAGATTTTCCTGCGAGGCCAGTTCGCTTCCCGTTTGTGTTGCTAGAGGGCACGGTTTTTTTTCAACGTGTTGTGCATCTGAATCGCATGGATAAGTTTTATGCCGGCCGACATTGAGGCGGCGACATGTACGGCTTCGGTCATCTGCTCCGGGTCCGCTCCCGTCTCCAAACACTGCGTCGTGTACGCGTCTATACAGTAAGGACATTTCTCTGTGTGCGCCACGGCCAAAGCTATAAGAGCCTTCTCCCTTTTTGTAAGCGCTCCCTCTTCGCCTGTTGCGGAGTTATAATACTGAAAAAACTTATCCATGAGATCTTCTCCGAACTCTCCGATCTCGGAAAATCTCTTGAGATCCTCGGGGTTGTAATAATCCATCTTTCTTTTTCTCCCGTCTCCGTGTTCTGCACGGGTTCTTTATAAAGGCTTTACCCGGCAGTAAACTATCATAATATCTTACAAATCGGGAAAACAGAATGATAAAAGCGGTTATATTCGATTTTGACGGGGTGATAGCGGACAGCGAACCGCTCCACCTAAGAGCCTTTCAAAAGATCGTGGAAACGCTTGGATTGGAGCTCTCGCCCAGAGACTACTACTTGCGGTATCTTGCTTGTGATGACAAAACTTTTTTCAGGAAGTTTCTTGAGGATAACGGACAACGTTACGTAGAGCGGGAGATTGCGCGTCTTGTCAGAGAAAAAGGCATCTGTTTTGAAGAGATGATGGGGGAGGACATAAGAATTTTCCCCGGGGTTATCGAGTTCCTGAAAAACATCCAAGGCAAATTTCACGTGGCGATAGGTTCGGGCGCGTTAACCGAAGAGATTAATTTCATACTCAGGAGCAAGGGTCTTTCCGAGTTTTTCGGTTTTGTCATAGGAGCCGACGATACGAAAAACCCAAAACCATCCCCCGAGGTTTACCTTAAATGTCTTGAGAGGTTCAGAAGAGATTACGACAGCACCATAAAGGCTGCCCAGTGTGTTGTGTTTGAGGATTCTCCTCACGGTGTTCTGGCGGCCAAGAGGGCCGGGATGAGATGCGTCGGGATTGCTAACTCGTGTTCCGGTGGCGAACTCAAGCTTGCTGACCGAGTAACAGAAAGCTTCCTTGAAATCATCGACGATTTCCCCGAGGTGTTCAAGATGGTCTAAACAGGAGCCTGTTTTAATATCGATACACCACAAAATCAATGTGCGCGGGGTATATCTACGAAGAGTGCTGGGGTTTGTTTGCAGAGAATAATTCCGGGATATGATAGGAGAGGATTTACAGGGAATTAAAAATTAAACCAAACTTGCCGACAATACTTTGAATATAACTCCACCTTCCCGCAGACTCTCTTTTAATGCTTTTTCTTCCTGCCTGCGTTTCAACTCCTCTATCTTCTCCACCCAAGCACCTTAACTTGAGCCTGTATAGCGGTAGTGGTATATTTTCTGCTCGAGTGCGTGGGGCAGCACCCGATATTGAGTTCACTGCGTTTCCATGCGTTCATATACATCCCGACGTGTTAATTTTGGAGAGAAAATATGGATAAAACCCAAGACACCGTAAATTGCCCGGTAATCCACGGCATAAGTAGTTCAAAGTTGACCGGCGGCATAGCTAACCAGAACTGGTGGCCGAATCAGCTCAATCTGAAAATCCTTCACCAGAACTCTTCTCTTGTGGACCCCATGGGCGAGAAATTTGATTACGCGGCGGAGTTTCAGACTCTTGATCTTGAAGCGGTGAGGCAGTATCTCTACGCGCTTATGACGGACAGCCAGGATTGGTGGCCCGCGGACTACGGTCATTACGGGCCGCTTTTTATCCGTATGGCGTGGCACAGTGCGGGAACCTACCGAATCCACGACGGGCGCGGCGGAGCACGATCCGGCACGCAGCGTTTTGCGCCTCTGAACAGCTGGCCCGACAATGCGAATCTCGACAAGGCTCGCAGGCTTCTATGGCCGATAAAGAAGAAATACGGCCGCAAAATCTCTTGGGCGGACCTTATGATTCTCGCTGGCAACTGCGCTCTTGAGTCCATGGGGTTTAAGACGTTCGGTTTTGCCGGCGGGCGCGAGGACGTATGGGAACCGGAAGAGGACATCTACTGGGGTCCTGAGACCGAATGGCTGGGCGATGAACGTTACAGCGGCGACCGCGAGCTTGACAATCCTCTGGGCGCCGTGCAGATGGGACTTATCTACGTCAATCCCGAAGGACCCACCGGCAAGCCCGACCCGCTTGCCGCGGCGCACGACATCCGCGAAACCTTCAGGCGCATGGCTATGGACGATGAAGAAACTGTCGCCCTAATTGCAGGTGGACACACATTCGGCAAGTGTCATGGTGCCGGAGACGCTGCCTGCGTTGGTCCCGATCCAGAGGCTGCCGGCATTGAGGAGCAGGGTCTCGGATGGACGAGCAAGCATGCGAGCGGGCGCGGCACTGATGCCATAACAAGCGGTCTTGAGGGCGCATGGACATCCAATCCGACGGCATGGGATAATGGCTTTTTCGACATGCTTTTCGGTTATGAATGGGAACTTACCAAGAGCCCCGCGGGCGCCTGGCAATGGACGGCAAAGGATGTGGTTGACAAAGATTTTGCCCCCGAATCAAACGGGTCCGGAAAACGGGTTCCAACGATAATGGCGACCACTGATCTCTCGCTGCGTATGGATCCTGTGTATGAACCGATCTCGCGCCGCTTTCACGAAAATCCGGATGAATTTGCCGAGGCGTTTGCAAAGGCGTGGTACAAGCTTACCCATCGCGACATGGGTCCTTACTCCTGCTGCCTCGGACCACTGGTTCCGGACGAGCCTCAGATCTGGCAGGATCCGGTGCCGGCTGTTGATCATGAACTTATCGAAGCAGCGGACATTGCGCTTCTGAAAAAACAGATACTTGACCAGAGGCTTTCGATCCAGGAACTGGTTCGGGCGGCATGGGCTTCAGCTTCCACTTTCAGGGGCACCGACCGTAGGGGAGGCGCCAACGGCGCGCGTATCAGGCTTTCTCCCCAGAAGGACTGGGATGCCAACGACCCCCAAGAACTCAGCAAGGTGTTGTCTTCATTGCTGGCCGTTAGGGAGCGTTTTAACAAAGCGCAGACGACCGGGAAATGCGTTTCGCTTGCGGATCTCATAGTGCTCGGCGGCTGCACTGCAGTCGAAAAGGCGGCGGAAGCCGCAGGGTATTCGGTGAATCTTCCCTTTTCGCCTGGCCGCACGGACGCTACTGAAGAGCAGACAGATGCGGCCGCCTTTGATGTGCTTGAACCGAAAGCGGACGGCTTTCGCAATTATATCGCAGCCGGTCAGCAACAGTCGCCGGCTGAACTTCTGATCGACAAGGCGCATCTGCTGACGCTTACCGCGCCTGAGATGACTGTGCTGCTCGGCGGTATGCGGGCACTCGGTGCAAACGCCGGAGGGTTGCGACATGGAGTGTTTACAGACAGGGTCGGAACGCTGAGCAATGACTTCTTTGTTAACCTGCTTGATATGTCGGCTGAATGGGAGTGCTCCGCTGATTCTGAAGGCGTCTATGAAGGCCGTGACAGAACGACTGGCGAGATCAGATGGACTGCTACCGAAGCTGATCTCATATTCGGGTCCAACTCACAGTTGCGGGCGCTTGCAGAAGTTTATGCATGTGATGATTCGGAGGAAGCTTTTGTGCGGGATTTTGTTGCTGTCTGGACCAAGGTTATGAACTTTGATCGCTTTGATATTTCCTGATTCCGAATCAGCGAAAAATCACAAGTTGCAGGGCAGCAAGTGCCGTTTTAATATCGAGGTTTTTGCGTTTATACTCTGATATCATGAGTGGAAAGTTGTTTGTGATCTCCGGTCCGTCGGGAAGCGGGAAAACAACCCTTGTCACCCGTATTCTCTTAAGCGTCGAAAACCTCAGTTTTTCCGTTTCCTACACAACAAGATTGATGCGCGAAGGCGAAGTCCGCGGAAAACACTACGAGTTTGTTTCGAGAGAAGCATTCCAAGATATGATAGAGCGGGATTTTTTTGCCGAGTGGGCGGAGGTGCACGGACATTTTTACGGTACGCCCAGAGCTGATATCGAAAGACGGATCAAAACGGGTGTCGATGTTATTTTGGACATAGATGTACAGGGGGCAAGAAGGTTGCGGGGAGTCTTTGACGAAGCAGTCTTCATATTTGTCGTTCCCCCGTCTCTTCGGATTCTTGAGCAAAGGCTCAGGGACAGAAAATCGGAAAAAGACCAGGATATTTCCATTCGTCTCGGGATCGTTAAACAGGAGGTGGCCTGCTCAAAGTGCTATGATTATATTATAATCAATGATGAGATGGATGTTGCGGCAAAGAGAATTGAGGCTGTTATACTTTCACAAAGAGATGGCAATGGAGAGGACTACCGCCAGCGGATGCTTGCCGCCGCCCGGGACGCGAGAAGGGAAAATGTATACGGTCCTTCTTTTCTAAAAAAGTTTGGGCTCAAGTGAGGTGTTTGCGCTTCTGTGATCAGGTTAAATGACATCATTGACAAAGTCAGCGTCTATTCGGATATCACGAACGGAGATCTTGACTTTATAAAAAAGGCCTACGTGTATTCGGCCAAGGTTCACTCCGGCCAGAAAAGAGTTTCGGGAGAGCCCTACCTAAGTCATCCTCTCGAGGTTTCCTCCATACTCGCGAACTTAAACCTTGATGTCTCCTCCATAGTCACCGGACTTCTTCACGACACGATAGAGGACACCCTGGCGACCCGCGAGGAAATCGAGCGGCTTTTCGGAGGAGAGGTAGCTTTTCTCGTTGACGCCACCACGAAGATAAGCCGCCTTCCCCATGTCTCCGACGTGGAAAAACAGGCCGAAAGCTTCCGCAAACTGATACTCGCCACGGCGAAGGACATAAGGGTTGTTTTCATAAAACTCGCCGACAGGCTCCACAACATGAGAACCCTTGAGTACCTGCCTGACGACAAACGGAAAAGAATCGCCGGCGAGACTATGGAAATTTACGCGCCGCTTGCCCACCGCCTTGGAATAAACTGGATCTCGGTTGAACTTGAGGATCTGGCGTTTCAGTTCTCAGAACCCGGTGAATACGAACGTATTTGCGAAACCATGTCCTCAAAGAAAAAAGATTGGGAGAAATACACCAACGAAATCGCCTCGCTTATTACCGCCAAGATGAAGGAGTTCGAGGTTCGCGGCGATGTTTCGTGGAGGTTCAAGCATTTATACGGCATCTACAGCAAGATGAAAAAGGGGAATATAAGCCTGCACAATATTTACGATATCCTGGGCTTTCGGATTGTTACCAAGACTGAAAACGAATGCTATCAGGTTCTGGGCGCTGTACATTCCTTGTGGAAACCGATTCCGGGGAGAATAAAAGACTACATAGCTCTTCCCAAGGCCAATAATTACCAGTCACTTCATACCGCCGTAATAGGGCCGTTTGGAGAACAGATGGAGATCCAGATACGAACGGAGCAGATGCACCGGATTGCTGAATACGGAGTTGCGGCTCACTGGAGGTACAAGGAAAGGAATTCAGTAGAAAACGGAAACGAGAAAATCTACTCAAACCTTCGTCATCTGGTCGAGCTAAAGGACATAAAGGACTCAACTGAGTACCTTGAGGCCATAAAAGGAGAACTCATACTGGATGTAGTATACGTCTACACCCCTAACGCTGACCTCATTGAGTTTCCCGTGGGCGCGACTCCGGTTGACTTTGCCTATTCAATTCACACCGACATAGGGAATCACTGCTCCCAGGCCTTTGTTAACCGCAAACTGGTTCCCCTTGACCACAAGCTGAAAACGGGGGACATAGTGAAGGTCGTAACTTCCAAGGACAAGGTTCCCAACAGGCAGTGGCTTGATTTCGTTGTAACTTCAAAAGCCAAAAACAGGATAAGAAGCTGGCTGAGACAGGAGGAAAACCAAAGGGCCGAGCAGGTGGGAGAGATAATAGCTCAGAGGAAGTTTGCAGCGAAAGGACTCAACTTGCGTAAGATGCTTGAAAAGGAAAAGCTTGACGAGTCCCTCACAAAACTTCAATTCTCTGGAATAAAGGATTTTTACAGGGCGGTCGGATTTGGCAACGCCGCGGTAAACGATCTTCTTAAGGTAATACATCCCAGAAAATTCGCCGAAGGCGCCGAGAAAAACAAAAGAATAAAAAATATAATGAACAGGATTTCCAAGGACGAGTACAAAGACGCGGTGCTCGTCAAGAGGTATGACAACATACTTATAAAGTTCGGCAAGTGCTGCAACCCTATTCCCGGGGAAAGGATCATAGGTTTCATAACCAGAGGCAGAGGAATAACAGTGCATGTGTACAATTGCCCCAGATTGCTTGAAGTCTCTCCTGAAAGGAGAATAAATGTTGCCTGGAACGATGAGTATTCGGGGCGGGTACCGATCGCTCTTTTGGTGAGGTGTGAAAACAGAAAAGGTATACTCTCCGAACTCACAACTACGGTCTCAGGTCTGAATGTTGACATTGTCAAGGCTGATATAAGCGAAGATAAGATTGGACAGGGAGACGCGAGGTTTGAAGTGGCGGTGGAAAACATTGCGCAACTTGAAAAACTTATTGAATCCCTTAAGAACCTTGGGGGAGTTATCTCGGTTGAGAGATTAACGGAAACCTCACACCCGCCACTGAGTGATGTGAACTGAAACGGTGCCTGCGTACGCTCCGGACATTTTTGCCATGATCATAACCTGGATCAGAAAGAAGCTTGCCATAAGAAATTCAAAGAAGCTCATACGTACCGTAAGGAGCATCATACGGAGGAAAAGGAGCTTTCTCGCTCCCAGGGAAGCAGACCACGCCGAAGTAAGAATACTTGCTTGTGAAGAGGCGATTAAGCGGGGCTCCCTGCATGAAATAAGAGCGTCAAGAAAAGCCCTTGGGATTTTTTTCAACGACAATCTGAGATCCTACGGCAAGTCTCCCGTGCGGCAGAACATAGAAGCCATTGTGATAGCCGTGGCGCTCGCCCTGGCCATAAGAGCTTTCGTATTTCAGCCTTTTAAGATTCCTTCGGGCTCGATGCTTCCGACGCTTCTTGTGGGTGACCATATCCTGATAAACAAGTTTGTCTACGGAACCAGAGTTCCTTTTACAAACAAGGTATTTTTCCCCTTCTCCAAAATTGACCGCGGTGACATAGTGGTCTTCAAACTCAGTGAAGATAATGCAACGGATTTCCCCATGCCCGGCAAAGGAGCTTTCTACGTAAAAAGAACCGTGGGCATTGCGGGGGACGAGATAGACATACGCGGCAGAGATGTTCTGCTAAATGGCAGGGCGGTTGCGCAGACCTACTCCGGGAATTACGAGTATCCGGACCAAAAATTCTTTTCCGTTGCCGACAGATACGAGCAGTCGATTTCCGGAAAAAATTTCAGCGTTATATATAAAAAGGGAAACGGTTCCACGACGAGCGGAAAAATGAGCTTTCCCCTTGTTATTCCCAAAGGCAGGATTTTTGTCATGGGTGACAACAGGGACAACAGTTACGACAGCAGGTTCTGGGGATTCGCGTCTGTGGAAAATGTTTACGGCAGGGCGTTTATGATTCACTGGTCATGGAATTTTTCTAACCCGGGACTGGCAAACAAGGTAAGGTGGCAAAGAATTTTTTCAGGAATCGAGTAAGCTTGCCGATTGTTTTTTTTGGAAAAACGGTGCGAAGGCACTTTTCAACTGGCGATGTTATGGGTTCCAGATTACGGCTGCGCGAAAAACCCACTTTTAATAACTGCTCTACGGTGTATCCTCTTTGCGAATTATGGCGACGAAGAAAAAAATACAACCTCTTGAGAACAGAACCGAAAGTTTTTTCTCCAGCATCATAGACGACATACCGCCTGATAGGCTAAGCAGTCTGGTTGTCATAGGAATAAAGACAAGAGGAGAATATCTGGGTAAAAGGCTCGTTGAGCGTATAAACGAGCGGACGGGAAGGGACGTTACGTTTGGCACAATCGATATTACTCTCTACAGGGATGATTTCGAGAACAGGAAAAACTGGCCACGACTGCGCAGAACCAGCATCCCCGACGACGTGCAGGGGAAAAACATAATACTTGTTGACGATGTCCTCTACACGGGACGCACGGTGCGAGCTGCAATAAATTCAATCATGGATTACGGAAGGCCGGCCTCGGTCAAGCTCGCTGTGCTCGTAGATAGAGGAGGAAGAGAACTCCCCGTACAGGCCGACTATGTCGGAATAAGTATCGAAACGTTAGATGACGAGATGGTCAAGGTTTACTTGGGAGAAGTGGATGGGAGGGAGGAAATTGAAATAATCCGAAAAGATGGCGTTTAGCAAAAAGCATATACTGGGTCTTGGAGAACTGTCGGCCGAGGAAATTAAAATCATTCTCGACACCGCGGAGTCCATGAAGGAGGTTTCCACTCGGGATGTAAAGAAAGTCCCGACTCTTAAGGGAAGGACTGTCGTGAACCTCTTTTTCGAACCCAGCACCAGAACCCGCTCATCGTTTGAAATCGCGGAGAAAAGACTCAGTGCTGATGTTCTGAATTTTTCCGCTTCGCAAAGCAGCGTGGTAAAAGGGGAGAGCCTTCTGGATACTGCCAGGAATTTTGAGGCCATGGGCGCGAGCATAATGGTTATAAGACATGGAATGTCCGGCGCGCCTTTCGTCCTGGCCCGTGAGATAGGCGCCTCAGTAATAAACGCTGGAGACGGTTCCCATGAGCATCCGAGCCAGGCTCTTATTGATATTTTCACGATAAGGGAGAAAAAAGGGAGAGTCGAGGGTCTTGATGTCCTTATTGTCGGGGATATTCTCAACAGCAGGGTCGCCAGATCCAATATTTTCGGGCTCCGAAAACTCGGAGCCAACGTAAGAATAGTTGGTCCGGCAACAATAGTTCCAGAATATTTCAGAGAGATGGGAGCGGAGATCTTTTATTCGCTTGAACATGCAATCGACAATGTGGATGTGGTGATAATGCTGCGGGTTCAGAGCGAGCGAAAGACCCTTGAATACTTCCCCTCCTTAAGGGAATACTCGGGCCTTTACGGACTTAGCAGGGAGAAGCTGAGACTTGCGAAAAAAGATGCGATAGTTATGCATCCGGGTCCGATTAACCGGGGAGTTGAGCTTACTTCTGAAATAGCGGATGACCCGGGCGCCGTTATCCTTGAGCAGGTGGCAAACGGAATTGCCGTTAGAATGGCCATGATATATCTTGTTGCCTTGGGAGAGAGTTTATAGATGGGAGTGCTCATTAAAAACGGGCGCGTTATCGATCCTTCGCAGTCCCTTGACATGGTTTCGGACGTATATATCCATGGAGACAGGGTGAAGGAGATATCAAAGCGCATAGACACCCCGCGCAAGTCCGACACCGTGATAGACGCCAGCGGGCAGATCGTGGCCCCCGGATTCATAGATATTCACGTACATCTAAGAGAACCGGGCTATGAACACAAGGAGACGATAAAGACAGGCTGCCTTGCCGCCGCCGCAGGCGGTTTTACCTCCATAGTATGTATGCCCAACACAGATCCCATAAATGATAATGCTTCGGTGACTGAGTACATACTCTTAAAAGCGAGAACCGAAGGCATAGTAAATGTGTTCCCTATAGGCGCAATAACCAAGGGAGAGAAGGGAGACGAACTTGCCGAGATAGGCGAGATGTGTGAAGCCGGATGCGTGGGGATTTCCGACGACGGGATGCCGGTTACTGACTCGGGGCTTATGCGAAAGGCCATGGAGTATGTAAAACCTTTCGGTATTCCGGTTATTACACACGCCGAAGACATCGGGCTTTCAGCGGGTGGCGTCATGAACGAGAGTTTCGTCTCAACCGAACTGGGCCTTCGGGGGATTCCCAGCGCCTCGGAGGAGGTTGGGGTGGGCAGGGACATAATTCTCTGCGAACTCACAGGCACTGCTCTTCACATTTGCCATGTTTCCACCAAGGACTCCGTAAGACTCATACGAGAAGCGAAAAAAAGAGGCGCGAAGGTTACGGCGGAGGCGACTCCTCACCATTTCACTCTTACGGACAAGGAAGTATACGGTTACAACACCAATGCCAAGATGAATCCGCCGCTTAGGACCCAGGAAGATGTAGCTGCTATAGTCGAGGGTATTGCCGATGGAACCATTGACGTGATAGCCACAGATCACGCTCCCCACAGCCAGGATGAGAAAAATGTTGAATTCGACCTGGCCCCCTTCGGTATAGTGGGTCTGGAAACCGCCCTTTCACTCTCACTTGAGCTTGTGGAAAAAGGGGTCATTACCCTTGATGAAGTGATAAAAAAACTTACAGTTGTTCCTTCCAAAATAGTGGGCATAGAAAGAGGCACTCTTGCCCCCGGTTCAATCGCTGATCTCGTGGTGTTTGATCCCGGGAGGAGCCGCACGATAAACCCCGGAGAATTTTTCTCAAAAAGTAGAAACACCCCGTTTTCCGGGTGGGAACTCAAAGGGGTGGTAAGCAATACTATAGTTTCGGGAAAGGTCGTTTTCAGTCGCAACTAGGTTTTATTTTCTCGCGCAAGCCAATTAGGCAAGTGGTTCCAACACAATGGAAGACACACAGTTCGAACTCAGAAAATCAAAGCTTGAAGAGCTAAGGGCAATGGGTGTTGACCCTTACACAAACGGTTTTGCCCCGGAGCACACCACCGGGGAAATAATCTCCCTGCACGCTTCAAAGTCTCCCGAAGAGCTTGAGGAAATGGAAGAGCTCTTCAGCTTGGCCGGAAGAATCGTTTCGAAAAGAGACTTCGGGAAAAGCGCTTTTTTTCATCTTTCGGATCGCACTGGGCGGATTCAGGGATTCATACAGAAAAACGGAGTTGACGAAAAAACCTTCACACTGTTTCGCAAGCTCCTTGACATAGGGGATTTCGCTGGCGTCCGCGGGGAACTTTTTAAGACCAGAACCGGAGAGCTTACCGTAAGGGTCCGGGAACTTTTTTTTCTCACAAAGGCCCTGAGACCGCTCCCTGAAAAATGGCATGGTCTTCAGGACGTCGAGACAAGATACCGCCAGCGTTACCTGGATCTGATCGCTAACCAGAGAACCAAAGAGATTTTTCAAACAAGGTCAAAGGTGATAAATCTCATCAGAAGGTTTCTTGACGAAAGGGATTTTCTGGAAGTAGAGACCCCCGTGCTTCACCCTATCGCGGGAGGTGCGACCGCAAAACCTTTCGTTACTCATCACAACGCTCTTGACATGGACCTTTACCTGAGAATAGCTCCTGAGCTTTACCTTAAAAGACTTGTCGTCGGAGGGCTTGAGAGAGTTTATGAGCTTGGAAGAACATTCAGAAACGAAGGAGTCTCCACGAAACACAACCCTGAATTCACCATGATTGAGTTCTACCAGGCCTATGCGACTTACGAGCACCTTATGGATCTCATAGAGGAGCTTTTATGCTACGTGGTGAGCAATACGCTCGGAAGTATGCTGGTTGAGTACGAAGACAAGAAAATAGATTTCAAGAGGCCTTGGAAGAGAATTAACATATATGAAACCCTACGGGAGAAATTCGGTTCCAAGATAACGGAAGAAGAAGAGTTCCTTTTTGCGAAAGCGGATTCCATGGGAATAAACCATAACGGAATCAAGGGAAAAGCTATCACAGAGATTTTCGAGACCCTTTTCGAGGATACCCTCGTCAACCCGACTTTCGTTTACGGTTTCCCGCTTGATGTTTCTCCGCTTGCCAGAAAAAACGACGATGACCCCGAAGTGGTTGACAGGTTTGAGCTTTACATCTACAGAAGGGAGATAGCCAACGCTTTTTCCGAGCTTAACGACCCGATTGATCAGAAAAAACGGTTCACAGACCAGGTCGAAATGAAAAAAAAGGGCGAGGACGAATATCATGAAATGGATAATGATTACGTGTCGGCCCTTGAGTACGGAATGCCACCCACCGCCGGAGCTGGTATAGGGATTGACCGTCTTGTGATGCTGCTTACGAACTCCTCTTCCATAAGAGAGGTCATCTTCTTTCCTCACCTCAGATCTTAGGATGAGCTACGAATCACTAATTTCTTTGAGGTACCTTAGATCGGGAACTGGGCGGGGCTTTGTTTCCGTAATCGGTCTTATCTCCGTTCTGGGCGTTCTTCTGGGTGTGGCCTCTCTTGACGTGGTGCTTTCAGTCATGAAGGGGTTTGAGGATGAACTCAGGGATAAGATAATTGGCGCGAGTTCCCACGTGGTTGTTATGAGTTATGAAGGAGATTTCGGGGATTTCGTGGAAGTTGAGAAGAAACTCTCGGGGCTTCCGGGTGTCACCTCGACAAGCCCTTTTATTTACAACCATGGCATGCTTGTTACGGAATATGCTGTATCGGGCTCAGTTATACGGGGAATAGACCCGGACAATTCCGCGTCGGTTGCCACCGTAGCCGAGGCAGTGGGGAAGGGCAGTCTGCCGGAGACAAGCGAGAACCGCGACGCGTTTTTTGAGGAAGGTGCCCGGATTGTTTCTGGGCTTCTGCACAAAACGGCTTCCGGCGACCCTCCGATCATCATAGGCAGGGAACTTTCGAATCTTATTGGCACGGCAATCGGGGATACCGTCAATCTGGTTTCTCCTTACGGAAAAATCGGGCCCTTCGGTCCGACAGCCAAAATAAGAAAATTCGGCGTAATAGGCATTTTTGATTACGGCATGATTGAATATGACTCATCTACTGCCTACGTATCGCTTGACGATGCCATGAATTTCTTCGAAACCCAAAGCAAGATAACAGGCATAGAAGTCAGGGTGGATGACATATATCGGGCGCGTAAAACGGGAGACGAAATAACCGAAGCTCTCGGCTTTCCTTTTTACACGAGAAACTGGGAAGACTCGAACAGAAGCCTTTTCAGGGCTCTTCGCCTTGAGAGAATGGCGATAGGGATATTTCTTGGGTTCATAGTTCTTGTTGCCGCTTTGAACATAGTCAGCACGCTTACAATGCTCGTTATGGAGAAAAAAAGGGATATAGCCGTGCTCATATCCATGGGGGCCCGGAAAGGCGGCATAAGAAAGATATTCGTTTACGACGGAATGATTATAGGAACCGCAGGAACCCTTCTTGGTACGCTTTTCGGATACCTGATCTGCCGCTTTCTTGAGACCAGCAACTTTATAAAGGAAATGATTCCCTTTGATGATAACGTGTACCCTATTTCTGAATTTCCTGTTAAGATAGAGCCGGTTTATTTTCTCGTTGTAGCGGCATCCAGCCTGCTCATATGCTTTCTTGCAACTCTCTACCCATCTTACAGAGCTTCGGGAGAAAACCCCGTGGAGTCATTGAGATATGAGTGAATCACTGTACAGGATCAGGGGGCTTGGGAAGGTTTTCAACAAGGCGGGCAGCAGCGTGTGCGCTCTCGGTGGAGTGAATATGGATATTTTCGCCGGAGAAACCCTCGGAGTTGTAGGGGTGTCGGGTTCGGGAAAAAGCACCCTTCTTCACATAATGGGCGCTCTTGAGCCGCCGACGGAAGGTTCGGTTTTCTACCGGGGAAAGGACCTTTTCAAGCAGGAAGAAAAAGAACTTTCGGTTTTCAGAAACTCGGAGATTGGATTTATTTTTCAATTTCATTACCTTCTTATGGAATTCACGGCACTTGAAAATGTTATGATGCCGTGTCTTATAGACAGGCAGAGTTTCCCTGTGGCGAAACAAAAGGCTTGTGAAGTGCTTGAGAGGGTGGGTCTTTCGGAACGTCTTAGTCATCTTCCCGGCGAGCTTTCCGGGGGAGAGCAGCAGAGAGTCGCGATTGCAAGATCGATGGTTATGGAACCGAAGGTAGTGCTTGCCGATGAGCCCACCGGGAACCTTGACAAGAAAACGGGATTTTCGGTTCTTGATCTGTTCTGCGGTCTCAACGAAGATTACGGGGTTACGGTTGTTATGGTGACGCACAACAGCGAATTTGCGAAGAGAATGAAAAAAACTGTTAGAATATCAGATGGGATGGTTGCTAATGCGAATTAAGGGTTCTGTATTCTACTTGGCTGTTTTTCTTCTCATGGTGATGCTCTCAGCCGCGGGTACCATGGCCCAGGACCGCCTCGCTGGAGTGGAACTTGATACGCTTCGCTCCTTCAAAGGCCGGGTCGCCGAGGTGGTAATCTCAGGCAACCGGAGAACGGAAACCTCTCTTATAGATCTCAATATAGGGATCAAGCAAGGCGATGATTACTCCTCGCGGACCGTAAAAGAGGATCTCAAAAGAATATACGAGCTCGATTTTTTCCAGCAGGTCCTCGTTGACGTAAAGGAAGTTGAAGGTGGCCTCAGGGTTGAATTTATCGTTGAGGAAAACCCCGTACTTGCCGACCTTAAGCTCTCCGGAAACGACAAGTTAAAAGAAGATGACATAAAGGAAGCCGTGGCACTCAGAGAAGGACGTATTGTAAGCCTGAGGAAAATCACGGAGGGCAGAGAAATAATACTTGCTCTTGCTTCCGAGAAAGGATTGGTCGGAACTGAAGTCGAATACGAGATCGAACCTAGGGGAGATGGAGTCGTAGATGTTGTTTACAAAATTGACGAGGGAGAAAAAAAGTATATCAAAGAAGTCGAACTCATTGGAAACAACAAAGTCGAGACAAAGAAAATCAAAAAGAACATGTATTCAAAGCCCAAGTATTTTTTCTCTTTTATAACGAAGAGGGGCCTTTTCAAAATCGAAGAGATAAAAAGGGATTCCGACAGGATAAAAGCAGTTTACATTGACAACGGATATCTTGACGTAAAGGTTTCTGAACCCGGGATTCGTTATGATGAAGAAAAAGACGGCTACGTGGTTAGTTTCTCAATAGAGGAAGGGATTGAGTACAAGGTATCCGAGATAACTTTCTCCGGGGAACTGACGGAGGACGAGGATGAAATCCGTCCAGAACTCGGACTCACGCCCGGCGCTGTTTTCAGCAGTTTCGTCCTTCAGGCTGACATCGGGAAAATCGCCGATTTTTACGGGGACAAGGGATATGCGTTTGCGAACGTAACCCCTGATGTGCGGCTTGATAAGAAAGACAACCTTGTCATCATTGATTACTCAATTGAAAAAGGCAGAGAGATATACGTAAGAAATATAAATATTTTGGACAACTCTAGGACTAGGGATCACGTTATAAGAAGGGAACTTTCACTTCAGGAGCAGAACTTATACAGTGTTTCCAAACTGAGGGCCGCCCGCTACGAAGTCGGTCGTCTCGGTTACTTTGAGGATAATGTTGAGGTGGTGACCCATAGGGTTGAGGGAACTGAAGATCTTCTGGACGTTGACATAAAAGTTGAGGAACGTCCTACCGGATTTTTCAGCTTCGGTGGAGGAGTAAGTTCCGTGGAGAATTTCCTTTTTGCCGGTCAGATACAGGAATCCAATCTTTTGGGGTATGGCAAGACTCTTTCTCTTGACGCCCAGATCGGGGGAGTAACCAAGGTTTTTAGCCTTAACTACCGCGACCCGTACCTTTTTGGTACCAACTGGCTCCTGGATGTCAGCATGTTTACTCATGACAGGGATTACAGGGATTTTGAAAGAGCGGCCAAGGGTGTTTCGCTTGGAGTGGGAAGGAGAATAAAAAGATATTTCCAGGTGCGGGTTTTCCAGGAATTCACAAAACAGGAAGTGCAGAATGTGCGCGGAGATGCGCGATTCGTCATCTCTGAAACGGATAGAACGATAGTTTCCACGGGAGTAGGTATATCTTGGGATAAAAGAAATAATTACCTCGATCCCACAAAGGGCTTTCTTCTGAGCACCGGGGTTGAATACGCAGGGCTTCTCGCGGGCAACACTGAGTTTATAAAGTACAACGCCACGGCAAAGTCGTGGATTCCGTTCTTCAAAGGCACATATTTCGCCGCAAAGGCAAATTACGGGCTCTTGCATCTTATAAACACTGGCGATGATCTTGTCGTGGAAGAGAGGTTCTTCCTCGGAGGTCCGAACACTCTGAGAGGTTTCCGCTACAGGAGAGTAGGTCCTAGGAGACCTACTGACTCAGGCTACGTTATAATTGGCGGTGTTGAGCAAATTCTGGCATCTCTTGACTTTGTTGTTCCGTTAAGCAAAACTGTCGGGCTTAAGGCCGTCGCTTTCTTTGATATAGGTAATACTTTTGATAAGGGTGAGTTCAGCCTTAGTCCTTCGAACCTCAAAAGGGATGCCGGTTTCGGTCTCAGGTGGATATCTCCTCTGGGACCAATGAAGCTTGATATCGGGTTCCCGATAGGTGGAAGGCTTCCGGATGAGGAGAAATATGAAGTACAGTTTACCGTTGGGAATTTATTCTAATCAGGCCATTTATTTCTTAAGGAGGCATTGGATTAAATGAGAAGATTTTTATTGTTTGCTGCTGGATTTTTCATGTTGTTCACATTTTCTTTCTCTGCTTACGCTCAGCAGAAAGTAGCTTACATAGATATTAAGCTGGTTATCAGGGATTCAAAGGCTGGAAAGGCCGCCAATGCTTCGTTCCAGAAAGAAGTTGAAGCTAAAAGGGCTGTAATAGATCAAAAAAGAAAGGCCCTTGAAGACATGAGACAGGATCTGATACAAAACGGAGCGGTGATGAGTGAGAGCAAAAGAAGAAAACTTGCGGAAACCGTAGAAAAAAAACAGAAAGACATGGACAGGACAAGAGAGGACATCAGGGTTGAACTTCAGAGAAAGGATCTTGAGTTGACCCAGGATGTTCTTAAAGATATAGAAGCCATAGTTAACAAAATAGGCCAGCAGGAAGGATTCGACCTTATCGTTGAAAAAACCGAGGCGGGCATTCTATACGGCAGTTCATCTTCAGACATAACGCAGAAAGTCATATCGGTTTACGACGCTTCTAGATAAATGAAGTTAGGTGTGGACGAAATAAAGGAACTTATTCCTCACAGAGAACCTTTTCTGTTCGTTGGCTCTGTTTTGGAAATTGAAAAAGGCAAAAAGATTACGGCCGAAAGGCTGTTTTCTCCCGAAGATTTTTTCTTCAGAGGACATTTCCCCGGCAACCCAATAGTTCCGGGAGTGATAATTACCGAAGCAATGGCTCAGGCGGGAGGAGTACTCTTTAACTATTCTTTCAAGGAAGAGCTGCAAAAAGAAGGCTTTAGCAACGCCTATCTGATGGGCCTTGACCGTTGCCGGTTCAGAAATCCTGTGGTTCCCGGGGACAGGGTGCTTCTTGAAGTGGAACTCGTGAGGAGAAGAGCAAGAATAATATTTTTTTCCGCAAAGGCTTCCGTGGATGGAAAAAAAGTGGCGGAGGCGGAAATTTCCGCTTGTCTGGTATGACTTCTACTTTGCTTCCTAGTTCCGGGTCTTGGATTTTCTACGCGTGATTCCGGGGGGTTTTCTTAATTTTTCGCTTTTTGATTATTGACATTTCCGTTTATAGCAATACAATATAGGGTTTACTGTAAAAAGGGTTGTTTTACCCAATTTTATTTTGGTCAGACAATGAATCCAGAATTCATAGAAATTAAAAGCTGGCGTAGCTCAGGGGTAGAGCAGCTGATTTGTAATCAGCCGGTCGGGGGTTCGAATCCCTTCGCCAGCTCTCCGTTGGATGAATATATCGGGGAGGTGGCTGAGTGGACAAAAGCAGCAGACTGTAAATCTGCCGGCGAAAGCCTACGTAGGTTCGAATCCTGCCCTCCCCAAAAAATTTGCGCGGGAGTAGCTCAGTTGGCTAGAGCATCAGCCTTCCAAGCTGAGGGTCGCGGGTTCGAGCCCCGTCTCCCGCTCGCTTTTAGGAGCGCCCACGTAGCTCAGTCGGTAGAGCACGTCCTTGGTAAGGACGAGGTCGGCGGTTCAAGTCCGCTCGTGGGCTTGGCATCTAAGGGTTTCCAAAATATTAGAAAAGATCGGAGGTCAACAAGGAATGTCTAAGGCAAGATTTGAGAGGGGGAAGCCGCATTTAAACATAGGGACGATAGGGCATGTGGATCATGGGAAGACGACGTTAACGGCGGCGATAACGAACATATTATCGAAGAAGGGACAGGCGGAGTACGTGGAGTTTGACAACATAGACAAGGCTCCGGAAGAGAGGGAGCGGGGGATAACGATAAACATAGCGCACGTGGAGTATGAGACAGCCGGGAGGCACTACGCGCATGTTGACTGTCCTGGGCACGCAGACTACATAAAGAACATGATAACGGGTGCGGCGCAGATGGACGGTGCGGTGCTGGTGGTGAGTGCGCCTGACGGGCCTATGCCGCAGACAAGGGAGCACATACTGCTAGCGAGGCAGGTAGGAGTGCCGTACATAGTTGTGGCGCTTAACAAGGTTGACCTGCTGGATGACGAGGAGTTGCTTGAGCTGGTGGAGCTTGAGATAAGGGAGTTGTTGAGTGAGTACGGATTTCCTGGGGACGACGTACCTGTAGTGAAGGTAAGCGCGCTTAAGGCGATAGAGGGGGATGGAGGAGCAGCGGAGCAGATAGTTGAGTTAATGGACAGCATAGACGGATACATACCTGAGCCTAAGAGGGAGATGGACAAGCCGTTTTTGATGGCGATAGAGGATGTGTTCACGATATCTGGGCGGGGCACGGTGGTAACCGGGAGAGTGGAGAGGGGAAGGATAGTAGCGGGGAAGGAGATAGAGATAGTAGGGTTTAAAGAGACGACTAAGACAGTGGCTACTAGTTTGGAGATGTTCAGGAAGATACTGGATGACGCGCAGGCGGGGGACAATGTGGGAGTGTTGCTGAGGGGGATAGGGAAGGATGAGGTTGAGAGGGGTCAGGTCTTGTCGGCTCCTGGGAGTATAAAGCCTCACAGGAAGTTTAAGGCTGAGGTATATGTGTTGAAGAAGGAGGAGGGGGGAAGGCACACGCCGTTTTTCCCTGGGTATCGGCCGCAGTTTTATTTAAGGACAACGGATGTAACGGGATCAGTGATATTGCCGGAGGGGGTGGAGATGGTAATGCCGGGGGACAACGTGAGCATGGAGGTGGAGTTGATAGCGCCTGTGGCGATGGAGGAGCAGCTTCGTTTTGCGATAAGAGAGGGTGGAAGAACCGTAGGAGCGGGTGTAGTAACCAAAATCATTGAATAATGCGTAACAAGAGACTCTACAGGGCAGTAGCTCAATTGGTAGAGCGGCGGTCTCCAAAACCGCAGGTTGGGGGTTCGAGACCCTCCTGCCCTGCAGAAAAGCCAGGTCATGGAAAAATTTGACAGAATCAAAGTTGATACGACCAGGTATCTCGGCGGTGTTGCTACAGAACTGAAAAGAATAACCTGGCCCGAGCGTAAAGATACGGTTAAATCAACCTTCGTGGTTATTATTATTACCGCGTTTTTTGCACTCTTTTTTATGCTGGCCGATTACGTGTTCTCTTTTCTTTTTGGTCTTATACTGAGTTGAAGAGCGAATCAGGGAGCAGTTTTCGGATGTCGAGCAAGTGGTATATAGTACACGTCAATACCGGTTTCGAAGAAAGGGTTAAGACCCAGATAGAAAACGGGATAGAGAGTATAAACAATCAAAACCTTGTTGTTGACGAGGTTTTTATTCCTACTGAGACCGTAGTTGAAACACAGAAAGGCGGAAAGAAGAGAACTTCTATCAGGAAATTCTTCCCCGGCTATATAATGATTAAAATGGAACTTAACAAAGAAACTCTGAATTTTGTAAGGGAAATACCGAAAGTCATAAGTTTCGTTGGAGGCCGCCCGGTTGATGGAAAGATAGAAATTGATTCCATTCCCGAAGTTGACGAAGGAAAAGTTAATGAGATAAAGACAAAGGCGAAAGAGGGTACACTCAAACCCAAGCCCAGCGTAGCTTTTGAGAAAGGAGAAGCTGTAAGAGTCATAGAAGGGCCTTTTGCCAACTTTTCCGGAATTATAGAAGACGTAAAACCTGAAAAAGCCAGGGTGCAGGTGCTGGTCAGTATTTTTGGTAGAACCACACCCATAGAGCTTGATTTTAATCAAGTGGAGAAAATCTAGATGAAGGAAATAAGCGGTTACATAAAGTTGCTGATTGAGGCGGGAAAGGCATCCCCTTCGCCTCCGGTAGGTCCCGCGCTCGGACAAAGAGGCGTGAACATAATGGAATTCTGCAAGGCTTTTAACGCCCAGACATCTTCTACCGAAGGACTTCTTCCGGTTACGGTAACCGTTTATACGGACAGGTCTTTTGATCTTCAGATAAAAACTCCCCCTACTTCTTACCTGCTGAAAAAAGCCGCGGGCGTGGAGAAAGGCTCAGGGACCACCCCGAGGACCAAAGCCGGTAAGATCACCGAAGAACAGGCAAGGGAAATAGCGCAAAGAAAGCTTGAGGATCTCAATACGGATGAAATCGATGCGGCCTTGATGGTCGTGCGCGGCACTGCGAGAAGTATGGGAATTGATATAGAAGGATAAAGTTTGGAGAGAAACTTCATGGCCACCAGAGGAAAGAAATATATTGACATAAGCGCCAAGGTAGATACCTACAAAGAGTATCCCGTTGAAGAAGCCATGGAGCTTGTGGCGCAGGCTCACTACGCGAAATTTGACGAAACGGTGGATGTAGCAGTAAATCTCGGCATAGACCCCAGACACGCGAACCAGCAGATTCGTTCCGCTGTTGTACTTCCTCACGGTCTCGGAAAAAAAGTAACGGTTCTTGTGTTCGCAGCGGATGACAAGGCGGTCGAGGCAAAAGATGCCGGGGCCGATTACGTGGGTCTTGACGATATGGCGGAAAAGATTTCAAAGGAGAACTGGCTTGGTTTTGACGTGGCCATAGCCACTCCTGACGTCATGGCGAAAGTCGGTAGGCTGGGAAAAGTTCTAGGACCCAGAGGACTGATGCCGAGCCCCAAGGTGGGCACGGTGACGTTGGACATCGGTAACATGGTTAGAGAGGCAAAGGCCGGTCGTGTTGAAATCAGGAATGACAAAAGTGGAGTTATACACGCTCCTCTTGGAAAAGTTTCTTTCGGAAAAGAGAATCTGAAAGAAAACTTCCTTGCTTTTATGGGTTTTCTGATCAAAGAGAAGCCTACAGCTTCCAAAGGCGTTTTTCTGAGGAGGATTTCGGTATCGGCAACCATGGGTCCCGGTATCGGCGTGAGCGTGCCGGATCTTAGAAACGAGCTTAAAAACAAGGGAATCGCAGCGTGAACATAACGCGAAGCTAAATACGAAAGAGAGAAACTATGCTCAGCAAAGCCGCAAAGCAGAAGATAATTGACGACTTAGCATCCAGATTTCATTCCATGCCCTCGGTGTTCGTTATCGAATACCAAGGACTTAAGGTAAATGAGATGGATGTCCTAAGAAAGAAGCTAAGGCAGACCAATACGGAACTCAGGGTGGTCAAGAACAGCCTGTTGGAAAAAGCTTCGCTCGGAACGGACGTGGAGAGAATGAAAGATCTTTTCTCGGGCCCCACCGCGGTTGCTATTTGTGATGGGGAATCTTCTGCGGCAGCGAAGGTTTTTATTGATTACGGCGAGGATTTTCCGGAAATCAAAATAAAGGGCGGTATATTCGAAGGAGAAGTAGTTGACCTATCCAGAATAGAACGGATAGCGAAGCTTCCGTCAAGACAGGAACTTCTCTCCGAGTTTATAGGCTTGCTTAGTGCTCCGATGGGTAACCTCGTGGGAGTGTTGGAACAGGCACGCTCAAATATTGTCGGTGTGCTTGAAGCTTTAAAAGAAAAAAAGACTGAATAAAAAAGTTGTAGAACTGTTTATCAAGGAGGAATAAGACAGATGCCCGATATTAGCAGAACAGACGTTATCACCTATCTGGAACAAGCCAGCATGCTAGAGATATCCGAACTTATAGAAGAGATAAAGGACAAGTTCGGTGTCGAAGCCGCCGCGCCGCAGGTTGCTGTTGCCGCTGTTGCCGGTGCCGAAGCTGCTCCCGTGGCCGAAGAGAAAAATGAGTTTGATGTAATCCTCAAGTCCTTCGGAGAAAAGAAAATACAAGTTATAAAGGTAGTAAGGGAGATCGCGGGCCTTGGGCTCAAGGAATCCAAGGAACTTGTTGAGGGAGCTCCTAAGCCCGTAAAAGAGGGAGTGAGCAAGGATGAGTCCGAAGAGATCAAGAAAAAGCTTGAAGACGCCGGAGCGACAGTTGAAGTTAACTGACGATAATTTTTTCCGGGTATTTTCACTTAAATTAAAAAACCAGGGGGTGCGCGTTGAGCATAGAAAATATAGAGTCTCAGGAATTAAGGAAAGATTTTTCGAAGATCCCCCAGGTTCTGGATATCCCCCACCTGCTTGATGTACAGATAAAATCGTACGAAGATTTTTTACAGGCCGATATTCCTCCGGACAAGCGTTCGGACACCGGTCTTCACGGGGCCTTCAAGGGTGTTTTTCCCCTAGAGGATTACAATGGCAAGGCTTCTTTAGAGTATCTCCACTACAGGCTGGACGAACCCAAATATGATTTTGCTGAATGCAGACTTAAAGGTTATACCTACACTGCTCCTCTATACGTAACCTTCCGTCTCATAATATGGGACATCCCTGAGGGTGAAAAGGGACAAAAGGAAACCGAAAGACAGTTCCGCGACATCAAAGAGCAAGAGATATACTTCGGGGAAGTACAGCTTATGACCTCTAGCGGTTCTTTCATAGTAAACGGAACTGAAAGAGTCATAGTGAATCAGCTTCACAGATCTCCCGGGGTGTTTTTTGATCGGGACAAAACCAAGAGCCAGTTGTCTGGCAGGGAAGGATCATTCATAGCGAGAATCGTTCCTCAAAACGGCCGCTGGCTTGATTTTGAATATGATATGAAGGATATGCTCCATGTGCGCATAGACAGAAAGAAAAAATTCCACGTCACCGTCCTTCTCAAGGCAATGGGATATGATGACCAGCAGATAATGGGCTTTTTCTATCCCGTGGAGACTTTTCACATAGAACCGCAAGAACTTCTAAAGGAGATAAATGCGGAGATTTTTGAATCGGGGCCGGATGGTTTTAAGAAGGAAACAACCACCGAGATAATTTCATATCAGAAGGCGACTACGAACATAGACCACCCGGAAACGGGGGAACCTATAGGCAGGAAGGGAAGAAGGCTGAAGAGTCTCCTTCCTAGGTTCGAAGAAGCTGGCATGACTTCCATACCCGTCTCAGACGAAGAGATAATTGAGAAACCCTCGGCTGAGATGGTCTCCGATCCTGAAACAGGAGAAGTAATACTCGGTTTCAATGAGGAAATAACAGAAGAAAAACTCAAGGAACTACGCAGAATCGGCAGAAAAACCCTTAAGGTTTACTATATGGACAAAACCCTGTTCGTAAGTTCCCTTAGGACCACTCTTCTTTCCGACAAGGTGGATTCATGTGAGGAAGCCGTAACAGAGATTTACAAGAAATTCAGGCCAACGGATCCTCCTTCAGATGAAGTCGCACGGACCTTCTTTGAAAACATGTTCTTTACCCCCGATGCTTACAGACTCTCAAAGGTAGGTCGAATCAAGATCAACTACAAGCTGAAAAGGAAAGGGGTAAGCGAAGACCACCTCACTTTGGACAGAGAAGACATTCTGCTGACCGTGAAATACCTGCTTGATTTAAAAGGTGGCAGAGGGTCCACCGACGACATAGATCACCTCGGGAACCGAAGGGTCAGAACTGTTGGTGAACTCATAGAAGACCGGTTTTATCATGGCCTCGAGAGGCTTGCCCGATTTGTCAAGGAGAAAATGGGATACCAGACCATAGAGAACCTTATGCCTAACGAAGTTCTCGTCCCGAAAACTGTGACATCTGTTCTAAAGGAGTTTTTCACCACGGGCCAGCTCTCCCAGTTTATGGACCAGACTAATCCGCTCTCGGAAATAACCCATAAAAGAAGGCTGAGCGCTCTGGGTCCTGGGGGTCTTACCAGAGAGAGAGCAGGGTTTGAAGTCAGGGACGTTCACTCTTCCCACTATGGGAGAATATGTCCCATAGAAACCCCGGAAGGTCCCAACATTGGACTGATATCCAGCCTTAGCACTTACGCGAAGATAGACGAATCCGGATTTATCCGGACGCCTTACAGGAAAGTGAAGGACGGGCGTGTTTCGGACGAGATAGTATATATGAACGCGCTTATGGAAGAGGATTACGTTGTAGCTCAGGCAAACGCTCCTCTTGAAGAAGACGGATCTTTCAGAATGCCTTTTGTCTCCGCTAGGGGGAATGGCGAATTTATGATGGTTGAGAGGGAGGATGTTGAGTTTATGGACGTATCTCCTTCGCAGCTTGTATCGGTTTCGGCTTCTCTTATTCCCTTTCTTGAGCATGACGATGCGAACAGGGCTCTTATGGGTTCTAACATGCAACGTCAAGCCGTGCCGTTGATAAAAAGCGTTTCGCCGCTTGTGGGGACAGGTTTTGAAAGCAAGGTGGCTAAGGACTCCGGGGTTACAGTTATTGCCCGCAGGGATGGCGTGGTGGAGTCTGTAGACGCGGTCAGGGTTGTAGTCAAGTCTACGGAGAGAAGCCGGGAAGGCGGAGTTGATATCTATAATCTGATCAAGTTCCACCGATCAAACCAGAGTTCATGCTGGAATCAAACTCCCATAGTTCATCGGGGACAGCGTGTTAAAAAAGGGCAGGTGATAGCCGACGGATGTTCGACGGACCGTGGTGAACTTGCGCTCGGGCAGAACATGGTTGTCGCTTTCATGCCATGGGGCGGATACAACTTTGAAGATGCGATTTTGATATCTGAGAGGGTTGTGAAGGATGACGCGTTCACTTCAATCCATGTTGAGGAGTTTGAGTGTACGGCGAGGGAGACCAAGCTCGGAAGAGAAGATATAACCAGAGATATACCGAACGTGTCCGAAGAGTCACTTAGGAATCTGGACGAGAGCGGAATAATAATGATCGGTGCCGAAGTTGAACCTGGGGATATACTGGTCGGAAAAATTTCTCCGAAAGCCGAAACTCAGCTTTCTCCGGAAGAGAGACTTTTAAGAGCGATCTTCGGAGATAAGGCGGGGGACGTAAAAGATTCTTCTCTCAGGGTTTCTTCCGGGGTATATGGCACCGTGATAGATGTTGAAACTCTCGTGTCCCGCTCGATGGACAAGGATGACAGGAGCAAGTTTATCGAGAATTATGAAATCTCGAAATTAAAGCTGGATAAGGAAAACGAGATAGGCATTCTAAGGAAGGATGCGGTTGACAGGGTAAAACATATTGTTCTCGGCAAAACCTCGCTTTCCAAGATAACGGTTAACAGAAAGACGGCTCTTAAAAGCGGGCAGGAAATTACCGAGGGGATTCTCGACGCTATACCCTTGGAAAAGCTTGTCGATATCAGAATTAAGGGCCTTCCCGAAGCGCGCGAGGAACTGGTTGGAATAGTCGAGAAGGTGCTTAACCGCGTTGAGTACGTAGCCGCTGCGTATGAACAGCGCATGGAAAAGCTTAAAAAGCCGGATGAGTTGCCTCCCGGGGTTCTGAGGGTGGTTAAGGTCCGCATCGCGGTCAAAAGAAGGCTTCAGGTCGGCGATAAAATGGCGGGACGGCACGGCAACAAAGGCGTTGTGTCGAAAATACTTCCGCAGGAAGATATGCCTTATCTTTCTGATGGAAGGCCGGTTGATATGGTACTTAACCCCCTTGGCGTACCTTCAAGGATGAATGTCGGCCAGATACTTGAGACTCATCTGGGATGGGGTGGCAGAGAGCTTGGAAGACAGCTTAACGAGTATATCGAGAAGGAATTTAGCACCAAGGCCTTGAGAGAGAAGCTTCTGGAAATATACTCGGATTCTTCGAATATGGGCAAGCTTATTGAGTCGCTCGACAGAGACGGTATCGTTCAGTTGGTAAGAGAACTCAAAGAAGGAGTTCCGATGAAATCTTCCGTCTTTGACGGCGCCAAGGAGTCTGAAATAGCGCAGATACAAAAGCTTGCCGGCATCAACGAAGACGGAAAAACCATTCTTTTTGACGGTCAGACCGGCGAGCCTTTCGATCAGAAAGTGTGCGTCGGAATAATGTACATGTTAAAGCTCCATCATCTTGTGGAAGAAAAAATTCATGCGAGGGCAATAGGGCCTTATTCCCTTGTAACTCAGCAACCTCTTGGAGGTAAGGCCCATTTTGGCGGACAGAGACTCGGAGAAATGGAAGTTTGGGCGCTTGAAGCCTACGGAGCTGCTTATACGCTTCAGGAATTCGTTACCATAAAGTCGGATGATGTAGCGGGACGAACCAGAATCTTCGACTCGATCGTAAGGGGAGATATGAACTTTGAGCCGGGTCTTCCTGAATCTTTCAAGGTGTTGCGCAAGGAACTGCAAGCACTAGGGCTCGATGTCGATCTCATTGAAGAAGAAGCGGAAATTGAATCGCTTCCTAAATATTGATTTGGAGGGAACCGTACCATGGATATAGACACGCTCTTTGAAAAGCCGAAAAACCCTTCTGATTATTCGGCCATAAAAATTTCCATAGCATCTCCGGAAAAAATCAGGTCATGGTCAAGCGGTGAGATAAAAAAACCGGAGACTATAAACTACAGGACGTTCAAACCGGAGAGAAACGGTCTTTTCTGCGCCAAGATATTTGGCCCCGTAAAGGATTACGAATGCACCTGTGGAAAGTACAAGAGGCTTAAGCACAGAGGGATAACGTGCGAGAAATGTGGCGTAGAGGTAATTTCCTCCAAGGTGAGAAGGGAGAGGATGGGTCATATTGAACTGGCTTCTCCGGTTGCTCACATATGGCTTCTCCGCAGCATTCCCAGCAGAATAGGAATGCTCCTCGACATGACTCTGAAGGACTTGGAGAGAGTGCTTTACTTCGAGGCTTACATAGTTGTGGACCCGGGGATTTCCGATCTCAAGTTCGCCCAAGTAATAACCGAGGACGAGTACAGGGCCGAACGGGAACAGTTCGGTTCCGAATTTGTCATTGGTATGGGAGCCGAATCGGTACGGGGAATGCTGAAAACAATAGACCTAAACGAGCTTTCCCAGGAACTCAGGGCGAGCATGAAAGAGACCAAGTCTCCGATCAAGAAAGCCCGCATTGCAAAAAGACTGAGAATATGCGAGGCGTTTCGCAAGTCCAAAAACCGTCCCGAATGGATGATTCTGACTACCATTCCTGTTCTGCCACCTGATCTCAGACCTCTTGTTCCTCTTGATGGAGGACGGTTTGCCGCCTCGGACCTTAACGATCTTTACAGGAGGGTGATTAACAGAAATAACAGGCTGAGAAAACTCCTTGAGCTCGGCGCTCCCGACATAATAGTCAGAAATGAAAAGAGGATGCTGCAGGAGTCCGTTGACGCGCTTTTGGAAAACGGAAGAAGGGGAAGACCTGTTCTGGGTCACAACCACAGGCCTCTTAAGAGTCTGAGCGACATAATCAAAGGTAAACAAGGTAGATTCAGACAGAACCTTCTTGGAAAAAGAGTTGATTACTCGGGTCGATCAGTTATCACCGTGGGTCCTGATCTACGTCTTCACCAGTGTGGAATACCCAAACAGATGGCGCTTGAGCTTTTCAGGCCCTTTATTTACCAGAAACTTGAGAGCTGGGGTGAAGCGGCAACGATAAAGATAGCTAAAAAACTGCTTGACAGTGAAGTTCCGGTGGTATGGGATGCTCTTGATGAAGTGATCAAGGAGCATCCGGTGCTTCTTAACAGAGCCCCGACTCTTCACCGTTTGAGCATACAGGCTTTTGAACCGGTGCTTATTGAGGACAAGGCCATTCAGCTTCATCCGCTTGTGTGCCCTGCCTACAACGCGGATTTTGACGGTGACCAGATGGCGGTTCACGTTCCGCTTTCAATTGAGGCGCAGACTGAATGCCGCTCGCTTGTTATGTCAACAAACAATATTCTTTCCCCTGCGCATGGAAAGCCAATAATACTTCCCACTCAAGATATAGTTCTCGGGCTTTACTATCTGACAAGGAACACGGCGTCGGATAAAAATGCTGATTCAGGGAGTGTTTTTTCAGTACGCGAGATAGTTTTTGCCTATGAGCTTGGGAAGATGGGTTTGCATGATAGCGTAACCGCCAGGATTGAAGAGCGGAACCATCTCACGACCGTTGGAAGAGTTTTAATGTACGAGGTTATTCCTGAAGGCGTCCCATTTGACCTTATCAACAAGCCGATGACAAAAAGAGCGATCGAGTCTCTTGTTGATGAGTGTTTCAGGAAAACCGGTGGTAAAAGCACGGTTTTGCTGGCTGACAGCCTGAGAACTCTCGGATTTAAATATTCCACAAAATCCGGCGCTTCCATTTCAATCACGGACATGATTATTCCCGAATCGAAAAAAGACCTTCTGGAAAATGCCCAGGCAGAAGTTCTGAAAGTTCAGAACCAGTATTCCCAGGGACTGATAACCGATGGAGAGAGATACAACAAGGTGATAGATATCTGGGCGAAAACGAGTGATGAAGTTGCTCAGGCGATGATGAAAAAGATTTCTTCCGAAGAGATTCAGACGGGCAAAAACACCAGTATTACCAGGCCGAGTTCAAACCCGATATACATGATGATTGATTCGGGGGCGAGGGGAAGCCAGACCCAGGTAAGGCAGCTTGCGGGCATGAGAGGACTTATGGCGAAGCCATCGGGAGAAATCATAGAGACCCCCATTACCTCCAATTTCCGCGAAGGTCTGTCGGTGCTCCAGTATTTTATCTCTACTCACGGCGCGAGGAAGGGACTTGCGGATACGGCGCTTAAAACGGCGAACGCCGGTTACCTGACGCGAAGGCTGATTGATGCCGCTCAGGACGTAATGATTACTGAACTTGACTGTGGCACTATAGAGGGAATCAGGGTTAGTGATCTGGTTGAAGGCGGAGAGATAATCGAAAAAGTAGGAGAGAGGGTGCTTGGAAGGGTAGCGCTTGAAGATATAGAGGATCCGAAGACCCGAGAGATAATTGTTCACGCAAATGAGGAAATTGATGAGGACTCAGTCAAGGGAATAGACGAAGCCGGTATAGGCGAGGCGAGTATCCGCTCCGTTCTTACCTGTGAGACCAAGATCGGTGTCTGCAGGCTCTGCTACGGAAGAAATCTTTCCACCGGAAAGCTTGTAAACATGGGTGAAGCTATAGGTATTGTCGCAGCCCAGTCAATCGGGGAACCCGGCACTCAGCTTACTATGAGGACGTTCCATATAGGTGGTGCCGCGAGTCAGAGAGCGGCCGAGAGCACTCTTGAGAGCCAGCACGAGGGAATAGTAAGGTTTAAAAACATAAAGGCCGTTAAGGGACGTGATAACAAATTGGTGGTTACCAGCAGAAGCGGCGTACTCTCAATTGAGGACAGCAAGGGATATGAAAGAGAAAAATGTCCCGTTGTTCTTGGGGCCAGGCTCAACGTGAAGGAAGGGGATAAGGTAAAGAAAGGGAAAATGCTTGCGGAATGGGATCCTTACACGACTCCTATAATTTCGGAGGTTCCGGGAGTTGTGAGGTTCAAGGACCTTGAACCCGGAGTTAGTTACAAGGAGCAAGTGGACGAAGTCACGGGTGTCTTCAAGAGGGTCGTAGTTGAGACTAAGAATCTCGAAATGCACCCTACGCTTGATATCGAAATAAGAGCCGAAAACTTGGAATCTCAGGAAAATGACTCCGCGGAGAAGGAGAAGAAAATACCTTATTCGCTTCCCGTAGGCGCCATAATAGAGGTCGGGGACAAGGATGATATAGAGGCGGGAGACGTGCTCGCGAAAATTCCGAGAGCGACATCAAAAACAAAAGACATTACCGGAGGACTTCCAAGAGTCGCAGAGCTTTTCGAAGCTAGGGTACCTAAAGACCCAGCGGTTGTAAGCGAAATCGACGGAAGTATCTCCTACGGAAAAGATATCAAGGGGAAAAAGAGGGTCGTGGTAACTCCGGAAATGGGGGAACCCAAAGAATATACTGTGCCTAGGGGAAAACATATATTGGTCAGGGAAGGAGAGTTTGTGTCTTCGGGCGACCAGCTTGTTGACGGTGCGGTTAATCCTCACGATATTCTGAATATTATGGGAGATAAAGCCCTTGCGAACTATATGGTTAATGAAATCCAGGAAGTCTACAGACTCCAGGGCGTCAAGATTAACGACAAGCATATAGAGGTTATAGTCAAGCAGATGCTCAAAAGGGTAAAGATAAAAGATCCGGGCGACACCACGATGCTTGTCGGCGAGGCTATAGAGAAAAATATTTTCTTCGAGGAAAACGAAAAGATCATTGGAGAAGGCGGAACTCCGGCAGCGGCTGAACCGCTTCTTCTGGGTATAACCCGCGCCTCGTTGAGTACGCGCAGCTGGCTTTCCGCGGCATCTTTTCAGGAGACCACCAGAGTTCTTACGGAGGCTTCTTGCGAGGGCAGAGAAGACACTCTCAGGGGACTCAAGGAAAACGTCATTGTGGGCAGGTTGATTCCGGCTGGTACCGGCCTTCCCATGTACAGGGACATAAGTATAGAGACCGGGGCACCGGAAATACCCGTACCCGTACCGGAAATTGAAGAAAAGAGCGAAGACGTGGTGCTAGAAGGCTGATATTTCCCCTGCGGTCTGCTTCTTTCTTTTGATCAGCCATGGAAAAAAGCTACAACCCTGCGGAGGTTGAAGGGAGAATTTATGATTTCTGGATCTCCGCAGGACTTCACAAATCCGAAATAACGAATTCGGCAAAGGTTTTCTCGATTGTTATTCCCCCTCCTAACGTAACGGGGTCGTTGCACATAGGCCACGCTCTTAACAACACCATCCAAGACATTCTGATCAGGTACAAGAGAATGAAGAATTTTGACGTTCTCTGGGTTCCGGGCACGGATCACGCCGGTATTGCCACTCAGATGATGGTTGAAAAAGAACTTGCTTCCGAGGGACTAACCAAAAACGATCTTGGCAGGGAGAAATTTCTTGAGAGGATCTGGCAGTGGAAGGAGAACTCCGGCAGCCGCATTACAGAACAGCTTAAAAGACTCGGAGCGCTTCCCGACTGGGAAATGGAACGTTTTACCCTCGATGAGGGTCTTTCAGAAGCGGTAAGAAAAGTTTTTGTTGATCTTTACTCCCAAGGACTTATTTACAGAGACAAAAGACTTGTTAACTGGGATCCCGAGCTTCGTACCGCCATATCGGATCTGGAAGTGGAACAGAAGGAAACCCAGGGAAGCTACTGGTATATAAGGTATCCGATAGAAGGAGATGATGAGTTGTCGGTTACGGTGGCTACAACGCGCCCCGAGACCATGCTTGGAGACACGGCCGTTGCGGTTCACCCGGATGATCCGAGATATGCTGCCTTGGTGGGCAGAAACGCGGTTTTGCCCCTCGTGGGGAGGAAGATTCCCGTAATAGCCGATGAATACAGCGATCCTGATAAGGGCACTGGAGCCGTAAAGATAACTCCGGGACATGATTTTAACGATTTTGAAGTCGGAAAACGAAACAGCCTTGATATCATAAACATTCTAGATGAACGGGGATATATAAAAGGCGACGTTCCCGAAAAATACGCGGGGCTTGAGAGATTTGAGGCGAGAAAAGCTGTCCTCAAGGATCTTGAGGACGAGGGTTTTCTGGTAAAGGTTGAACAGACAGTTCATACGGTCCCTTACGGTGACCGCTCAGGGGCGGTTGTGGAACCCTGGTTGACTGATCAGTGGTACGTAAATGCCGGGGAACTTGCTGCTCAGGCCATTTCGTGCGTGGAGCGGGGAGAGATACGTTTTCATCCCGGGTTCTGGGAAAACACTTATTTTGAATGGATGAGAAACATAGAGCCTTGGTGTATTTCAAGACAGCTTTGGTGGGGTCACCGCATACCTGCGTGGTACGGGCCTGACGGGGAGATTTTCGTTGGTATGAACGAGGATGAAGCCGTGGCCAGTGCGAAGAAGCATTACGGCGAAGAAGTTGAACTCGTTAGAGACCCTGATGTTCTGGATACATGGTTTTCCTCCGGACTCTGGCCTTTTTCCACCCTCGGATGGCCTGAGGATACCGAAGCGCTCAGGCATTACTATCCGACGTCGTGTCTGGTTACCGGATTTGACATTATCTTTTTCTGGGTTGCGAGAATGATAATGCTGGGACTTAAGTTCAAGGAAGATGTGCCATTTAGGGATGTTTACGTGCATGGCCTCATAAGGGATGCAAAGGGCCGCAAGATGAGCAAGACAACGGGCAACGTGATTGATCCTATTGACGTGATCGAAAAATACGGTGCCGACGCGCTTCGTTTCTCCCTCGCGACGCTTGCAGCTCAGGGAAGGGATATAAAACTTACCTTTCCTGTTATTGAGGGATACAGAAATTTCATGAACAAGATCTGGAACGCGACGAGGTTTGTGTTTATGAACCTTGAACCGGGGCTTGTTTCCGACTCTGATATTGATACACATTGTCTAAGCGTTCCCGACAGGTGGATTCTTACCAGACTGAATATCACATTGGGGGAAGTTGAGGAATTCGTCGAAAACTACGAATTCGACAAGGCTTCGCAAGCACTCTATCACTTTATATGGGATGATTATTGCGACTGGTATCTTGAGATATCCAAATTTTCGCTTTATGGAGAAGATGCCGAGTCGAAAAAGACCACCCTTAACGTACTTGTGCGGGTTTTGCTCCGTTCTCTGCGGGCACTCCATCCTTTTACGCCTTACATTACGGAGGAAATCTTCAAAATATTCAGAGAAAAAGGAATTAGTCTTCCTAAAGATGAGGGTATTAACTCAAAGAGTATTCTCGATGCGCAGTATCCGACGCTGAGTGAAAATGAGATGTTCAAAGAGGAGTCCGGGCAGATAGAGCTTATAAAAAGCGTTGTCACCGGAATAAGGAACCTGCGAGCCACTATGGGAGTTCATCCTTCGGAAAAGGTGCTGATTCATCTTAATTCTGAAAATGGTGAAGTGGAGAACGTTTTAAGGGGAAATCTTGAGATTATCCTCGGCATGGCTTCTCTTGGCGATTGCGTTGTCTGCGGTGAAGATTCTCCCGGCAAGGCGGTCTCGGAAGTTGTCTCGGGAGTAGAAATAGTTATGCCGGTTGAAAATCTGCTTGATCTTGAGAAGGAGATCTCCAGGTTAAGCAAGGACCTGGCTAAAGTCTCACAGGAACTTAAAAGAACTGAAGGCAAGCTTGCAAACAGGGATTTTATCGACCGTGCTCCTGAGGATGTTGTGGAAAAGGAAAGAGGAAAGCTGGATGAGTTCCAGAACCACAAAAAAAAACTGGAGAAGATTCTCGGGAAGCTTCAATGCCTATAGACATATCACGTCATATTGATTAACGGAGAGGGAGATGATAGGCGCGATTATCGGCGACATAGTGGGTTCCATCTACGAATGGGAAAGAATAAAAACCAAGGAATTCGAATTCTTCAGCGAGAGATGTGATATCACCGACGATTCCGTTTGCACCGCCGCGGTGGGGGATATTCTCCTGCATGACAGGCTTCCAGCCTCGACCATGCAGCAATGGTGCCGCAGATACCCGAGCGCTGGCTACGGCGGCAATTTCCGGTTCTGGATAAACGCGCCGACCCCTCGCCCTTATAGCAGTTACGGTAACGGGGCTGCAATGCGTGTTTCCCCTGCGGCGTTTCTGAACCGAGACGCGGACCTTTCCGTCGCGCTCGCTGCTGCGGACAGGGTCACGCTGATCACCCATGATCACAACGAAGGGATAAAGGGCGCGCGGGCAACAGTGCATGCGATATGGCTTGCTTACGGGGGTGAGGATGTGAACCGGATTCGCGAAATTATCGCGCAAGTTTACGGCTACGATCTCTCAAGAAGCGTCGACGATATCCGTCCCGGCTATAGCTTTGACGAAACCTGCCAGAAGACGGTGCCGGAAGCTATTACCTGCGCGCTGGAATCGGAAAGTTTCGAGGATGCTGTGCGAAACGCCGTTTCGCTTGGTGGCGATTCGGATACGCTTGCCGCCATTGCCGGTTCCGTTGCGGAAGCCATACACGGGATTCCTCACGAAATACGAACCTTTGTGGAAGGGGTTTATCTCGTTGGTTACCACGATATTCATGCCGTGATCAAGGAGATGTATGACACGCGACGCACTGGTGCATGAGTCGGTTCGCGAACCCTAAAAAAGGTCCATCTGTTGATGCGACACTTTTTCGTCCGTTATCTCTACTGGATAATTACCGTCAAAACACGCAAAACAGTAGTTTGCTCTTCCGTTAGGGGATTTGTCGCCGTTAGTGACGGCTTTTGTTATTCCCTCCGCGCTTAGGTATCCCAGAGTATCTGAAGTTATGTAGTCTTTTATTTCTTCCACTTCGAGCGAATGCGCTATGAGTTCTTCTTTAAGGGGGGTATCTATACCGTAGTAGCATGAAAACTTCATTGGAGGAGAACTTATTCTCATGTGAACTTCCTTGGCACCGGCATCACGTATCATCTTGACAATTTTTCTGCTGGTTGTGCCTCGCACTATGGAATCATCGACTACCACTACTTTTTTGCCGTTTATAACCTCTTTTATCACGCTGAGCTTCAGTTTAACGCTGAAGTTTCTTATTGCCTGTTGAGGCTGAATAAAAGTTCTTCCGATATAGTGGCTTCGCAGAAACCCTGTTTCAAAGGGAATTCCCAGTTGCTCCGCGTATCCCATGGCCGCTGGCGTCCCTGAATCGGGTACGGCTACGACGATATCTGCGTCTGCCGGAGATTCGATTGCGAGTTGCTTACCCATGCTTTTTCTCATCTGATAAATGCTTCTTCCCTGAAGAGACGAATCGGGTCTCGAAAAATATATGTTTTCGAACACGCAGTATTTGTGTTGTTTTTTCGGAAGCGGCTTGAATGACCTGATTCCGCTCTCGTTTATGAACACTATTTCCCCAGGCTCTATTTCCCTTATATAATCGGCTCCTATGAGTTCAAAAGCACATGTTTCGGATGCCACAACGTAAGAGTTATCAATTTTTCCAAGAACAAGGGGCCTGAATCCATGGGGGTCACGTGCGGCCACCAGACCTTTGGGTGTTAGAAATACAAGAGAATATGCGCCCTTGCATTCAGTAAGGGCTTCTATGATTCTTTTGAGAAAGGTTTTTTCCTTCGATCTTGCTATTAGGTGTACTATTACCTCGGTATCCGTTGTTGATTGAAAGATAGAACCTTCTTTTTCAAGCTTGTGTCTTAGCGCTCTTGCATTTGTAAGGTTGCCGTTGTGCCCAACAGCGAGTTCCCCTTTCTCGTAATTCATTATCAGGGGTTGAGTATTCTTGATGTTGCTTGAGCCTGTTGTGGAATATCTAACATGGCCGATTGCGGTAGTGCCTTGCAGCTTTAATATTGATTCTTCGTCAAAAACCTCGGTTACAAGCCCCATTTTCCGGTGAGAATAGAGCTTTTTGCCGTCGGTTGACACTATGCCGGCACTTTCCTGTCCTCTGTGCTGAAGAGAGTAGAGGCCAAGATAGGTAAAGTTGGCGGCAGCGGGATGGTCATATATTCCAAAGACTCCACACTCTTCGCGTAGCTTTGCCATTTTTACCCCTCTGTGACTGAAAGGCTTTTCTGAAAACCCATGGACCATGCGTCATGAACTATTGAGATTTTCATGTCAATTGAGTCTTTAACGCAAAATCTGTCATTATCAACGACCACTCCGGCACGCAGAGCGGGAACACCGTAATCGTTTGCTATCTCTTTTATCTTTTCCCAGCTGTTTTCGCTTATACTCGCTATTACTCTAGATTGTGTCTCGGAGAAAAGAAACAGATCGTTTCTAAGAAAGTTTTCATTTATGTTGGGCGCTTTTACCAGAACCCCTCTGGTACCGTCTGGACTGAAGCAACATTCCGCAAGCGCCACAGCAAAGCCGCCCTCAGATATATCATGCGCCGATTTAAGTATACTTTGAGAAGCGCACGCAATCAACATCTCGGCAAGTCTTTTTTCTTTATCAAGATCAATTGAGGGTGGTTTACCCTCAATCAAGCCATGTGCGGTCTTCAGATACTCACTTCCTCCTATATCTTCTTCTATCGCTCCTCCGAGCAGTATCACTAAGTCTCCAGAGTCCTGAAACCAAGGAGTGACGATTTTATTCGTATCTTTTATAAGACCTACCATTGCCACAGTCGGGGTAGGGAATATGGCAACACCTTCGGTTTCGTTGTAAAGACTGACGTTACCGCTTACAACCGGTGTATTAAATACTTTTGCAGCTTCCGACATGCCTTCAACGCTTTCTGAGAACTGCCACATTATCTCGGGATTCTCAGGGTTTCCAAAATTAAGACAATCCGTGATTGCTAGAGGAGAAGCGCCACAGCAGGCCAGATTTCTGACACTCTCTGCAACAGCTATTTTGCTCCCTTCACGGGGATTTAGATAGCAGTATCTAGAGTTTACATTAGATGTCATGGCAATCCCTTTTCCCGTCCCCTTGAGTCTTATTATCGCGCAATCGGCTCCTGGTCCCAAAACGGTATCGGTTCTTACCATATAGTCGTACTGCTCGTACACCCATTTTTTGCTCGAAACAGTTGGAGAAGACAGAATTTCAAGAAAAACTTTCTGGATGTCCACAGGTTCAGGGAGATTCTCCGGATTCAGTTTCTCTGGTTTTTCCAGGTAGTCCGGCTTTTTTATCGGTCTTTTGTAGGTTGGTGCGCCCGAGGTTATAAGACTCACGGGCAGGTCCGCAACTATGGTTTCTCCTTCCACGACGGTCAGTTTTCCCGAACCGGTCACCTTGCCGATAATTGAGAAATCAAGGTTCCATTTCCTAAAAATATCTTGGGCTGTATTTTCTTTGCCCTTTTCCAGGACTACCAGCATTCTCTCCTGCGATTCGGAAAGCAAGACTTCATAAGGGGTCATATTTTCTTCTCTCCTAGGAACTCTGTCGATCTTAATCTCGAGACCGGTTCCCGCACGATCAGCCATCTCTGTTGAAGAAGATGTAAGTCCCGCAGCTCCCATGTCTTGTATACCGACAACACAGTCCGTCTTAAACAGCTCCAAGCAGGCTTCGAGAAGAAGTTTCTCAGTAAACGGATCCCCCACCTGCACTGCGGGCCTTTTTTCTTCGGTTTCCTCAGTAAAGGTGTCTGACGCCATGATAGCTCCCTGTATTCCGTCTCTTCCGGTCTTCGATCCGACGTATATTACGGGATTTCCCTCACCCGACGCATATCCGCGGAAAACATTATCTTCTTGGGTTACTCCGAGAGCAAAGGCGTTTACCAGGGGGTTTCCATTATAGCAGTCGTCAAAATATATATCTCCTCCTATCGTAGGGATCCCCATGCAGTTTCCATAACCGGCTATTCCCGAGACCACTCCTTCGACGAGGAATTTCGTTTTCTGGAGATGTGGGTTACCGAACCGGAGGGAGTTTAAAAGTGCCACAGGTCTTGCTCCCATGGTAAATATATCTCTGAGTATCCCTCCGACCCCTGTTGCAGCGCCTTGGTAAGGTTCTATGAAAGAGGGATGATTGTGACTTTCCATTTTAAAAACGACGCAGTAGCCATCCCCTATATCTACAACTCCGGCGTTTTCTCCCGGACCCTGTATCACCTGTTTCCCCGTTGTGGGGAATTTTCGAAGGTGCACCTTCGAACTTTTGTAGGAGCAGTGTTCAGACCACATGGCTCCAAGGACTCCGATTTCGGTTGAGTTCGGCTCTCTGTCCAAGGTCTCTATTATCTTTTCGAATTCACTCTCGGTGAGACCGTGATCCATGGCGAATTGAAGAGATGCTTTGTTCTTCATTTGTCCCCTGGGGGCTGGATGAACTTTGTTGCCTTGGGTATGTCCATATCTCTGAAAAGATATCTTTTTACCTTTCTTGTAGTCGTTTTTGGTAATTCTTCTCTGGCAATCGCGAAATGGCTGATTCTTTTATGGGGTTCAAGGCGGCGATTGAGTTCGGTTATCTCGCCTTTAAGAATGTTCCAGATTCTCTCATCGTCTCCGCGCTGCGGGGACTGCCCGAGTTTCTTGGAAATTCCCTCCACCTCCAGAAATATCACGGCCTGTATCCTTTCATCATCCGGGCTGAATACAATCGCTTCTTCAACCGTTTCAAGCGGGGTGAGCTTCTCCTCGATTTCCTCGGGAGAGATGTTCTTTCCTCCCTTAGTTACGATAACCGATTTTTTTCTTCCCGTTATGTACAGGTAGCCTTCGTGGTCAAAATAACCCAAGTCGCCGGTCCTAAGCCAGCCGTCATCCGAGAGGATTTCTCTTGTCGCACCGGGGTTCTTGTAGTAGCCGTTCATTATGTTCGCACCCCTCACGCATATCTCCCCGATTCCTTCTGAGTCTACGTCTCTTATCTCGACCTCGCTGTTTTCAAGCACCATTCCGCCGCTTGCATTTTTCGGTTTAAAAAAGGGGTTTACGGCTATAACCGCGCACGTTTCACTCATTCCATATCCCTGAAAGAGGGGAAATTCGTATTTCTCGAGTCCCTCGGAAGCTGCTTCCGAGAGAGCGGCTCCCCCGCTTACTATAAGTCTGAGACGGTCAAGACCCAGGCGTTTTTTCGCCATTTTCCCGAAAAGTTTGGAGGGTAGGGCTCTTGTGAGAAAGTTTTTTGCTTTACCCTGTTCGATTCTCTGAAGCAGTCTCTCGAGTATCAAGGGAGTGTTAAGCCACACTGTCGGTCTTGCGACCCTAAGGTCGGAGAGCATTTCCCTCGGTTTTATGCTTCTTGAGAAAAACACGCTCTGCCCGCAGTAAAAAGACAGCAGTATTCCACCTATTCTTTCATATACGTGGTGGATGGGCAGTATTGAAAAAGCCGTATCTTTGTCCGTTATGGGAAAAGCGCTGTAAAGTGTCCCTAGGTTTGACATTATGCTTCCGTGGGAGAGCATCACGCCTTTGGGATTGCCTGTGGTTCCCGAGGTAAAAACTATATCGGCTATGTCTTCGGGCTCTGATTTTTCTGCGGGCACGGTTTTTTCGATGTCCGTCTGGGTTTCCATAGCCTTGTCCATCAGTATTACGTGTTCAACCGTCCCGGTGTTACCTAGGACCTCCGCGAATCCCGCCGAGGCGATGAGAAACCTTGAATCTGAAAGTCCCAGCACCTGTTTTACGTGCTCTGTCCTTGCCCTTGCGTCAAGTGGGACAGCTATGGCGCCTGCCCAGATTACCGCAAAGTAAGAAATAGCCCACTCGGGGCTATTTTCCCCGACAATAGCCACATGGTCTCCTCTTTTGAGACCAAGAGCCCTGAGATAGGCTGAGAACTCTGTGGAAAGTGTGAAAACTTCACTGAAAGTAAAGGAACTTATGGATAGATCTTTTTTTCTTATGGAATAGGCGGTCTTGTCCGCGTATAGAGAAGACTTTTTCTCTAACATCCGCTGTATAGTGGTTATCTGGTTTCCTTTTCTTATGGAGGGAAGTCTTTTATCTGTGCGGGTGAATCTTTTCATCCGAACCTTATCTTCCTAGATTATTTTCTTTAGATCCTCTAGATCTTTTATGATGAATTTCGGTTCCGCCTGGGTGAGCTGTTCTTTTCTTTTGACCCATACTGAATCAATTCCGCAGTCCGAAGATCCCATTATGTCCGCCTCTGGATTATCCCCTATGAAAATGGCGTCTGATGGACTCTCGCCGAGTCTTGCAAGGGCAAATTCAAATATTTCCCTGTGAGGTTTTCTCCAGCCCACGTCTTCTGAGATCACTATATGTTCGAAAAAATCCGCGATTCCGAATTTCGCAAGCAGGTTCTGCGCCGTGGGAGCATGATCAAAGTTCGAGACAACCGAAAGCCTGTATCCCTTTTCCTTGAGATAGGAAAGAATCTCCGTGTGGTGCCTAGGGTATACCATGGCCCCGCAGAGGCTTTCCATGTGTGAACATACAAACTTCTCAAGCACATCGTCATCTCTTTTTAACCCTGTTTTCTCCATGAATATCTCGAATCTTTTTCTGTTCGGATACTCTCTTAAATCCTTTTCCCTCAGTTCCAGAAGTTCTCTGTGACTTTCAACGAAAGATCCGTAGAAATCCGTAAATTCCATTTCTCCGAGGCTGCTTCGCATTTGTGTGAAAACATGCTTCGCCGTGGAATTCCAGGTTTCTCCGTTATGAGTTACCTTCGGCAGAAGAGACGGTCTGAACATTACAAGCGTGTCAAAAAGATCAAAAAGCACCGCCGAATATTTTTTCATCAGATTTTATACGAGGATTACCCAAGCGATCTTTCAAATATGACTTCTATTATCTTGTCATGAAGTCCCAGTGGTTCTGTTACCCTGTAGATTACTTGCGGAAAATCTCGCGCTGCCTCCGCTACTATCCTGGGTATATCGGATTTTGAATGTCTTCCCGGTACAAGAAAGTACGGGTGGACTGTTATGTCGCTTGCTCCCGCCGCGACGCACTTGCGAAAAGCATCTCCTATTGACGGTTCGCAAAGTTCCATGTGGCAGTGCTCGACCATGTCAAATGGCGAGCCGGGGTAAGCTCTTGCCTTATCGGCTACGTCTTCGAGAAGGGCGTTTGCCTCTTTTACCGTGCTCCCGTGATCGACCAGTATTAGGGCCTTCATTGCTCAGTTTGTTTGCGAGTGGAGTTTTATAGTCTCAAGAACTATCTCCGCTGACCTTCGGAATTCATCGAGCAGAAGATATTCGTTTACCGTGTGAAGTTCGTACATGCCCGTTCCCAAGTTTACGCACTCAATTCCCTTTTCGTTTATGAAGTTTGCGTCGCATCCCCCGCCGCTTGTGTGAAGTTTTATATCGTGGCGCAGGTTTGCCGCGGCTTCGAGTACGAGTTTCGTTACAGTCGCCTTCGGGGGGACATTCATTACTGGGTAGACGCGTTCTATCTGAATCTCCGCCCGAGCGCCGAGCCGTTCTCCGTCCAGGAGAAGTTCCCTGCTTCTTGCCGCTTCCAGAAAGCAGTCGCGCATGTGTTGTATCTGCGCGTCAAGTTTTTCTTCATCGTGGCTTCGCGCCTCGGCCGTTATTTCGACGAGACCCGGGACTATGTTTGTGGCGGACCCTCCCTTTATCTTTCCTATGTTTGCGGTTGTCTCATGGTCTATTCTTCCGAGTTTCATTTTCGAGACCGCGTCGCTTAGGGCTTCTACAGCGCTTATTCCGTTTTCGGGGCAAAGTCCTGAATGCGCTTCAACTCCGTGTATCTTTACCTCCATAATATCGGAGCACGGGCACCGCAGGACAAGTCTCTCAGGAGTACTGCTGTCAAGAACTATCCCGTAGGGACTTTTAAAACTTGAAGTGTCAAGAAACTTCGCTCCGAGAAGACCGATTTCCTCGCAGATGGTAAACGCGACTTCTATGTCCGCGCAGGGAATATCATTCTCCTTAAGCGTTCGAAGCACCTCCACTATTATGGATACTCCGCTTTTATCGTCGCTTCCGAGTATCGTCGTACCGTCGCTTCTCATTACGCCGTTTTCCACGCTCGGTTTTATTCCCTCTCCGGGGCTTACGGTGTCCATGTGAGAGCAAAGAAAAAAGGGCGGAACATCTTTTTTCGTTCCGGGAAGCCTGACTATCAGGTTGCCAACGTCTCCCCCGATCTTGCCTCCCGCATCGTCGTAAAAACAGTCGGCCCCTAGATCCTTCATTTCTTCCTCGAGCCTTAGGGCGACATCCTTTTCCTTTCTTGAAGGACTGTCTATCCGTATGATATCCATCAGATGGCTGGTCATTCTTTCTTCTCGAATCATGGGTCAGTTTTCTTTTTTTTAGGTGGAGTAAACGATTAAATCATATTTGAAAAGAGATCATATTAAAAGAATCTTTTTGTTCTGCTAGGTGTTAGTAGTGTAGAATTATCTTCTTATTGGAATATCGGCATCCTAGCCGTATTTTGAAATCTGGATTAAATGGTGAAAAATGGAGTTCTCTCTGATAAAAGATGATGTTGCCAACGTTGAGTCGGATTCAATTGTTTTTCTCTGTTATGAAGAGCAGAGATTTCCTGCTGCCGCCAGGAAAATTGACAGTAAACTTGGAGGGTTTCTTTCAGACAAAGTGAAGGTGTCCGATTTTAAGGGCGCTTTTGGAAAAACAGTTCTTGTTGATACCCCAGGCGATTTCAATACGAAGACAGTAGTCCTGCTGGGGCTCGGGAAAAAAGAAAATTTCGGGCCTCTTGAGGCTTTTCGCGCCGCAAACACCGCGGTTGCAAGAACCGGCCAGTATTCCCGTACAGTTTCCGTTGATTTTTCTAACGTGGACAGAAAGTTTCTTAAAATCTTTCTTGAGGGCATGACCTGCGGTTCTTATGAGTACGGAAAGTTTAAGTCCTCGGGAAGAAAGAAAAACCGTATAGAGAAAGTGTGTATAGCGTCGAGAAGAATTTCCGCCGATTATTTCAGCACCGAAGCTGCACACGCTTGTGCCGTCTCAGAGGGTGTGGCTTTTTCAAGAGATCTTGTGAACGATCCTCCGAACATGCTTACTCCCTCAATTCTCGCGGAGCATGCGCTTTCAATCTCCGAAGGGTCAGAATATATCAGTTGCGAGGTCCTCGGCAGGGAAGAGATAAGGGAAATGGGAATGGGAGGGCTCTCTGCGGTCTCTTTTGGAAGTAGCGAACCCCCGAGATTCATCCATCTTTCCTACTCCTCTCCCGTAAAATCCCGCAAAAAAGTCGCTATTGTCGGCAAGGGAATAACTTTTGATTCGGGGGGCCTGTGTCTTAAGCCTGCAGACAGTATGAGAACGATGAAAATGGACATGTCAGGTGCCGCGGTTGTACTGGGTACGATGAAAGCGCTTGGAGATCTGACTCCGAGAATTAACGTTCACGGCATTATTCCGGCAACCGAGAATATGACCGGCGCTTCGGCCTACAAACCGGACGACGTTGTAACGGCTCTTAATGGCAAGACAATAGAGATTATAAACACCGACGCGGAAGGCAGAGTGGCGCTTTCCGATGCGCTTAGTTACGCGGTCCGCCTCGGGGTTTCCGAGATAGTGGATCTCGCGACTCTTACCGGTGCCTGTATAGTCGCACTCGGCCTTCACAACGCCGGAGTTATGGGTAATAACGCGAATCTTGTGAGGTCGGTTCTGGGTTCCGCGCGTGATGTCGGCGAGAAGATGTGGGAACTTCCTCTTGATACCGAATTAAGAGAGGAGATAAGAAGTCGCGTAGCTGATGTTAAAAACGTCGGAAGCAGATGGGGTGGGGCGATAACCGCGGCACTTTTCCTTGAGAATTTCGTTTCGGATGTTCCGTGGGTTCATATAGATATAGCTGGCCCATCATACGTTGAAAAAACTTCGGATTGGTATCAGTACGGGGCAACCGGGTTCGGCGTGAGAACCCTAGTTAACTACCTTATGGAAAGATAGGTTTTTCACTGGTTAACTTTTGCTTGGAGGGGAAAGACAGTTCAGGGGATATAATCAAGCCAGTGCTCAAATTTCGCGTCTTCTCCTTTTATTACGGCAAAATACCTTCTCTGGAGTCTTTTCGTTATTTCTCCAGGTTTCCCTGAACCTATCATTTTGCCGTCAACTTCCCTAATAGGAGTCACTTCAGCGGCCGTGCCGGTGAAAAAGGCCTCATCCGCGATATAAAGCTCGTCTCTTGTGAAACGCTGCTCTTTTACCGTAATGCCTTCGTCGTCGGCGATATCCAGAACGCACTTTCTAGTTATCCCTTCCAGTATGGAAGTTAGAGGTGGAGTTTTGAGAATTCCGTTTCTCACGATGAAGATGTTTTCCCCGCTTCCTTCGGCCACGTAGCCTTCTGAATCAAGCAGTATTCCCTCATCGAAGCCCAGATCGGCGGCCTCCTGCCTGGCCATTACGGAATTTACGTAATTTCCGCATATCTTGGCCTTGGTCATAAATGAGTTAACGTGCATTCTCGTATAAGAGGAAATTTTTGCCCTGATCCCGTTGGTGATTGCGTCATCTCCAAGATATGTTCCCCATGGCCATACGGCTATCGCCACGTTTATGACGTTATCTCCTGGGAGTATCCCTTTTTTCCCCGGTCCGATAAAAGCTATGGGCCTTATGTAAGCCTCATCAAGTTCGTTTTCGCGCAGAAGATCCATCACCGCGTCGCAGAGAGTTTGTATCTCATATGGAATCTTTATGCCGGCCACGTGCGCCGAGGCATAAAGTCTTTGCATGTGTTCGGTGAGTTTTAAGACGGCTGATTTTCCGTTAGAGCATTTATAAGCTCTTATACCTTCAAAGGCGCCAAGGCCGTAGTGCAGAGTATGGGTAAGTACATGCACGTTTGCCTCATCCCAAGGTACTGTTTTTCCGTTAAACCATATTTTGGATTGGTCGGCTGACATGAGTTGCTATCACAGTTCGAGGAAAGAAAACTTTGGAAACATTATTATTATTCCCCTTTTCAATGTCAAGCTTGATTGAGGATTGGTATGGTGATTACGGACGGGACGTGAATTTCCGGGGATTTTTGCGTGAGTGGTAAGTCTTTATAGTGGATATCCGACGAAGATATCAGGGGTGGAATTGATATTTTTACCGTGGTTCTAAATGTTCTTCGATTATCCTGCTCATTTCCCGAGAAAATTTCGATCTTGGAATAACGAGGTCTACTCCCCTTTGCCCGAATTTGTCGGCAAGCTCTCGTTCTACGTGCGGCAGATATCCTATACAGAAGGTTTTTTCATGTTTCGGAGAGTCTTTAAGCTCGGTGAAGACCTCTTCTGCATCAATTTTCTTTGAAGCAAGATCAATAATTACGAGATCAATTGTTTTCCCTTCAATTTTATCTTGGAACTCCTTGTGATTTTTTACCTTGATTATAGATATATCAAGGTTTTTTGCCGCGTTCTTGATTTTTGACGAGAAAAACATGTCGTCAGCCACTACACAGATTGTTTTTCGTGAAACTTCCATTTCCTTGGAACAAAGATTCCCGCTTCGACTGAATCGTACAAGTTTTAAACAGATCTAGAAAGAGCTAGTCCGCTGCCCGCGTTTCGATAAAACACATGGGCAGGACTTATAGATTCTTACGCAGCCTTACGTTCCGCGAACACCTATGAGCTTTGCTTTTTCAAACAGAAAGTCGATAAAAATTATAAAACATTGAGAAAACTGCTAATATATGCGGAAAGGCAATTCTACTATCTGATAGAAGTGCTTTTACGCTCAAGGAGGATAATATGAAGGCTACTTTGATTGCTTTTCTTGTGGCAATGATCTTTGGGATTAACCCGATTTTTGAAAAACTCAGTCTGAAAGATGCTTCTCCACTTTCGGTAATCACGATAAGGTTTGTTTTCACTTCGTTGTGTCTGGTGTGTTTAGTTCTGGCGACGGGCAGGTTTGCCCAGGTCATTAATGTCGACGGCAGGACACTTTTCTGGATACTTCTGTCGGGACTAATCGGAGGATTGATCGGTCTTTTTCTCTATTTCACGGCTCTTCAGATGGCCGATACGTCAAAAATTGTCGCTATAGTGGCCACTTTTCCCATGTTTACGGCCATCTATGCTTATCTTTTTCTGGGAGAAACCCCAGGGCCCATGAGGATTGCGGGAATCGCTTTTATTGTTATCGGTTCCATACTGATTGAGTGGAACCTGCTTGCGGACTAACGCGCCTAGATGTCCAAGGATTCTATGTAATCGCGGAATTCTTCAGCCATGTCCGGATGCCCATGACTTGATGCCGCCCGGGCACCTTTTTCATATGCATCTTTCGCTTGGTCTTGCATTCCAAGTTCGGTGTAGCAATGGCCAAGTATTCTGTAAACGGCTCCTTCGTCATCTTTAAGTTCAAGGTAGGCGTTAATTGTCTCTATGGTCTCCTCGTAACGGTTAAGTTTGAAATACTCATTTGCAAGACTGTAGTAAACAAGAGGAGTTGCGGGGTTTCTCTCAAGTAATTTCTTAAATTTCTGGATTCTTTCTTCCGACATTTTCAAACTGCCAATCTCGGCTCTAAAAGCCTTTAGTTTATCTCTTTTTTGTCTTTCAGCGTGAAGTCCTCGAAACCGAAAACGCCCATGAAATTTTTTATGACGGACCGCGTGACGTCATCCATTCTAACATTCTCTTCATCTCCAAGCCAACTTCCGATAGACGTTATTCTCACGTCCGTTATTCCGCAGGAGAGTATCAAATCGAAATAATCAAGATTCGTGCTGACGTTAAGAGCAAAACCATGGTAGGTCACCCATTTCCTGATGGCTATCCCTATAGATGCTATTTTGCTTCTTTTTGCCCAGACTCCAGTGACCCCATCTATTCTTCTGCCTTCGATGTCAAAGTCGCGAAGAGTCCTTATAATCACTTCTTCAATACTTCTTAGGTGCTTACGAATGTCCATTCCGTGATTTTTGAGGTTCAGTATGGGGTAGCCGACAATTTGGCCGGGACCGTGAAAAGTTATGTCTCCTCCCCTTGATGCATGCACGAAGGAAACTCCGTGTTTTTCAAGATATTCCTTTCTTACAAGCAGGTTTTCCGTGTTTCCCTTCCTTCCGGTAGTGACCGTCGGCGGGTGCTCGAGCAGAATAAGGGAATCTGGTATTTCTTCCGCGATTCTCTTGGCGAGAAGATTTTCCTGATATTCAAGCGCCTTTTCGTAGGGAACCGTCCCGAGTTCGTATATATCTATGGTACTCATTGGGGCAGTGACTAAATATTTTGCGCCTCAGAAGTTTCTTACTCTTCCAAGCGCGTCAAGAGCTGCTTCCATTACGGCTTCCGAGAGGGTTGGGTGGGCGTGCTGGGTAGTGGCTATTTCGTACGGTGTTGTCTCTAAGGTCTTCGCCACCCCGATTTCTGCAATCATCTCAGTTGCTCCATGGCCTATTATGTGACTTCCGAGAAGCTCCTTTGTTTTCGAGTCGAAAACCATTTTCACGAAGCCGTCCGTTTCTCCGACCGCAACCGCTTTCCCAGCAGCCTTGAAAGGGAATTTTCCTATATCTACGTCATAACCTTGGTCTTTTGCCTGTTTTTCCGTAAGGCCGATCATAGCCACTTCCGGCTGACAGTAAACACATCCGGGAATTGAGTCGTAATGTACTTTGGAGTTCATTCCCTTCATTCTTTCAACCGCGACGACTCCCTCCTCCGAAGCCTTGTGCGCGAGCATGGGACCTCCGATTACATCTCCGATCGCGTAGATATTGGCACAGGTGGTCATGTAGTCCTCATCCGTTTTTATAAATCCTCTTTCATCAAGCGCAACGCCCACATCTTCAAGACCCATGCTGTCACCAGCACCATAGAAGGCAAAAGAGGTCGGCGCGGCGTTTGCGATGGCTTTTCTTCCGACCGATACCAAGACCATATCGGCTTTTAGTGTTGTTTGTTTTCCAGAAACCATGCTTTCCACCGTCACGGTTGCAGAACTTGAGGTTTTCTTAAGGGATTTGTACACAGTCTCCGTAAGAATTGTCATTCCCTGCTTCGTGAAGATTTTCTTTGCCTCTTTCGCTACTTCCTCGTCGGCTCCCTGCAAGATATGTTTTTCCATCTCCACTATGGTTACCTTGCTTCCAAAAGAGTTGTAGACGTAGGCAAACTCCATTCCGATGTAACCACCTCCTATTATTAGGACTGAGCGGGGAACCTCGGTGTGCATTATTGCCTCGTCACTTGTCATTACCACTTTTCCGTCGATTTTAAGGCCGGGCAGGGTTCTTGGGACAGAACCCGTGGCAAGGAGTATCCGTTCGCTCTCTATATCTTGTGAATCCTTCCCAGTAACGGAAATTCCGTGATTTGATATGAGCCTTCCCGTGCCGCTTATAAGAGTGATATTGTTTTTCTTGAAAAGTCCGGCGACACCTCTATTAAGAGAAGACGAAGCTTTTCTGCTTTTTTTTATTACTTCTGAGTAGTCAAAAGAAAGCCCCTTGTGGGTAATTCCGTAACTCTCTGAGTCAAGGAAATGCGAGTACATCTCGGCGCATTTAAGAATTGCCTTTGAAGGTATGCATCCCCAGTTAAGGCATACTCCTCCGGGCTTGTCCCGTTCCACGACGGCAACTTTCATCCCCATCTGGGCGGCTCTTATTGCCGATATATATCCCCCGGGACCGGATCCGATAATTGTGAGGTCAAATTTTTCCATTTTGAGGTAATTATATTTATAATCGGCGTATCGTCAAAGATTGTCTCAACTTAAAATATGTGGACCATTCAGTTGCAAAAATTACTTCAAAAATTATAGCAATTAAAACATTATTGAGTTCTAAAGATTCTTTCCATATGAACTCGCGAGAGTTTGCCATAAAAGTTGTGTCCTAGGTAGGTTTGCTCTCACGGTATCGAAGAAAGCTATTTAAGCAAGAACAACAGTGAGAGTTTTTGGCTTGTAAAGAGCATTGTCCGGCAATTTACGTGAATTAGCGGAGTTGCATTCCGGTAATTCCGCTTAATTAACGGAACTAGTTAATTTGAGATTCTGTATGACAGTTTGGTAAGTGCAGAATTTACTTTTGATTCCGTTGACAATACAGGAGGCGGGAATTATATTTCAAAAATATATGACACAACCAATCTCTCCAAGAAACAAGGCTTTTCTGGGCTTTGTGGTGGATCATTTTATTGAGACCGGAAGTCCCATCGGTTCTTCAACCCTTATATCAAAATACGATATAAAATGGTCTCCGGCCACGGTCCGTCAGGAGCTCAATTCACTTATGGAAGCGGGTTTTCTCACCCAAAGTCATATTTCTTCCGGCAGGGTTCCTACGGAGAAGGGAATAAATTATTACCTAGAGAACATTCTCCACGTGGAAAACTCACCGGATGTCGGCATGCGGTTCCTTGAGAATAAATATGAAGGGATTGACGGCACGCTTGATCACGTGATAAGCGTTACAAGTTCAATACTTTCTGATTTTACGAAGCTTGCAGGTCTCGCGATGCTTCCCCAGAGAAACACTCTCAGAGTCAAGTCCGCAAAGCTTCTGAAAATGGGAAACAGGGAATGTCTCCTGTTTCTGGTCTTTGAAGGCGGGCTTACGGAAAAAACTTACATAAAGCTTGCCAAACCCATTCGGGATTCCCAGGTCGAGAGGATAGGGAGTTATCTTAATCAACTGATTCTGGGCCTTACGATTGACCAGGTGCGCAAGGTGGTGCTCGAGAAAATAAAGAGAACCACTACCGAATACAGTGAAATCCTTGAAAAAGTGCTTAGAATAAGCAGTGAGCTTTTCGAGAGGGAGAGAAAGGCGGGGATATTCATAGAAGGAAAGGTTTTCGTCATTGAGTCTCTTGATTTCGGAGATTCCGGTCTCTATAAGACCATAATCGAGATACTTGAGGATCAGGAACTTCTTTCCAGCCTTCTGAAGTCGGTTGTAAAAGATGGTAGCTCGAAGGTTTTTGTAGGTTCAGAAAAAGGGATGCCTCGCGGCTTCAGCCTCGTGGCGGCACCTTACTGCAAAGGAAACAGCTACGGGAGTTTAGGTGTGTTCGGCCCCTCTAGAATGGACTATTCAAGAATCATCCCGCTTGTGAACTACACGGCAAAAATGGTCACAAAGAGGGTTAACGGAGAAATTACGGAATGAGTGAGAACACGATAACGGAAATTGAAGAGAAAGAGAAAGACGGCGCTGAGGATCTGCAAGAGCCTGAACCTCCCGGTGCTGACGGACAAGAAAAAGAGGCAGAGGAAGACCCCTCCGCTGAACTCGAAGCCTTGAGGGAGAAGTATTTAAGGCTTTCGGCCGATTTTGATAACTACAAAAAAAGACTTGCGAGGGAAAAGCAGGAAATACTTGATTTCGGAAACGCGCAGAAGTTAAAGGAACTGCTTTTCGTTCTTGACAACATTGAAAGAGCTATTGAGCTTTCTGAAGAATCGCTTGGTGAAAAAACAGACTTCGTAGCTTTTCTTGACGGAATAAAGCTTGTTCACGCGCAATTTCTGGCGGGTCTAGGAAACTTCGGCGTCACACCGATAGACTCAAGCGAGGGAACTGGTTTTGACCCCAGCTACCACGAAGCTGTTTACAAGGAGCACTCGGAAACTTATGAAAGCGGGACTATAATCTCAGAAGCCCAGAAAGGCTATCTTCTTAACGGAAGATTGCTAAGACCCTCAATGGTATCCGTGTCTCAAGGCCCCGAAAAAACCCCTGAGGAAGATTCTGAAGAAAAAGACTGACGAAAACTCCCGTCCCCTAATTCTAAAATGGCTAAAGACTACTACGAAATACTTGGCATTGAGAGAAACGCTTCACCCGAAGATATAAAAAATTCCTACAAGGATCTTGCCTTCAAGTATCATCCGGACCGAAACCCCGACGATGATAACGCTGAAGAGAAGTTCAAGGAAATAAACGAGGCCTACCAAGTGCTTAACGACACGGACAAAAGGGCCCGTTATGACAGTTTCGGTCACATGTCAGGCGACGGCATGGGCGGTTTCTCAGGGTTCGGTGATATTTTCGGCGATCTCTTCGATGACGTTTTCACGGGAGGAATGGGCAGGAGCAGGGGCCGGCAAGGAGAGACTCTGCAGTACAACCTTGAAGTGGATTTTGATGAAGCTGCGTTTGGGACTCAGAGAGAAGTAAAAATCAGGAAAAGAAAACTCTGTGATGATTGCTCTGGTTCCGGAGCTGCGGTTGGAGGAGAGTCGGTTTGTGATCGTTGCGGAGGAAGAGGGTCGGTTGCTTTTTCCCAAGGTCCGTTTTCAATAAGCCAGGGTTGCCCTTCGTGTGGGGGAAGCGGAAAAATTATAAGGAATCCCTGTAGAAGTTGCCGGGGATCCGGCCTTTCATACACCGAGAAGGCGGTAAAGGTCAACATACCCGCCGGGATTTCCAGTGGAATGAGGCTTGTCATAAGGGGGGAAGGGGAACCTGGAGCACGTGGAGGTCCTCCGGGAGATCTCTACATACAGGTAATGGTAAGGGAACACCCTATTTTCAGACGGGACGGAAACGACATCGTGTGCGAGTTTCCGATAAGCTTTACTCAGGCGGCTCTTGGAGATGAGATAGACGTTCCGATTCTAAAGGGTACCACCAAGATGAAAATCCCCGCCGGAACGCAGCCGGAACAAACCTTCAGGCTTAGAGGAAAGGGGCTTGTGGACGTGGAATCCGGGAGTCTTGGCGATCAATACGTTGTGGTAAAAGTGGTAATACCGCAGAAACTCACCAGAAAACAGAAGGAAGCTTTAATTGAGTTTGCCGGAAGCTACAACGGAAGAAAGGAACCTTTGATCGAGAAATATTTAAATAAAATAAAAGAATTAATTCACTAAACCTAAAGTATTATCTAATACTCTTAAAGCTCTTGCCGTGTGTCCCCGACTCATCCTCCGGCGATTGCCGGAATAATTGATACGACATCTCCGTCGTTAAGTTTCGTGTCCACTCCGTCAAGAAACCTTATGTCTTCATTGTTCACGTAGAGATTTATGAATCTTCTTACGTTTCCGCTCTCATCACAGAGTCTGTTCTTTATGCCAGAACATTCGCTCTCGAGTTCTTCTATGAGAACGGATACCGTGGATGCTTCTATCTCAAGCTCGTCTCTGCCCCCTGAGAGCTTTCTAAGAGGGGTTGGAATTCTTACCGATACCATGTTTTTCTCCCGTTTTTCCCTTGGTTTACTAGAATTTTGCTTCTACCCGGATACAAATGACTATAACACGTAATGCTAGAGTTTTTTACTGCTGTAAAGCTCTTCAAAGTCCTCAAGAGTAGGATCTATCACCTGGGGCTTTCCAAGCCTTCCCTCAACGGCATCCTGGGTCTTAAGACCGTTTCCAGTTATTGATACCACTATTGGCTCATCGCGGGGAATTTTTTCCTGGTCTATAAGCTTTTTCGTTACTCCGAGCGTTACTCCGCCCGCGGTTTCGGTGTAAATGCCTTCGGTCCTCGCAAGAAGCTCTATCGCATCCACTATTTCCGCGTCGCTTACATCTTCTGCTACTCCACCGCTTTCTCTTATTATATTCATTGCGTAGTAACCGTCGGCCGGAGTGCCTATGGCGAGGGATTTTGCTATAGTGTCCGGTTTTACCGGTTTGAACATCTCCCAGTCGTTTTTAAATGCGGTTGATATGGGCGAACATCCTGTTGCCTGGGCGCCGTATATTTTTGAACCCTGAGGTTCCACGATTCCAAGCAACTCAAATTCCTTTATGGCTTTCCAGACCTTGGTGAGAAGAGAACCGCTCGCCATCGGAACCACTATGTGCTTGGGGGCTTTCCATCCTAGTTGTTCCATTACTTCAAACGCGTATGACTTGGAACCTTCGGAATAATAGGGCCTCATGTTTATGTTCACAAAAGCCCAGTTGTGTTTGTCGGCGATCTGGCTGCAAAGCCTGTTTACATCGTCGTAAGTACCTCTTACGCCTATCAGATTCGCTCCGTAGACTATGGTGTTGAGTATTTTCGACTGTTCAAGGTCGTGGGGAATCAATATGAAGCTTTTCAGATTTCCTGCAGCGGAAATCGAGGATACGGAGTTTGCTAAATTCCCCGTGGATGCACAGCCAGTCGTCTCGAACCCGAATTCCTTTGCTTTTGAGAGGGCTACCGATACGACCCTGTCCTTAAAAGAAAGGGTGGGGTAGCAGACCGCGTCGTTTTTTACGTAGATTTCCGAAACCCCAAGCGCCTTGGCCAGATTTCTGGCCCGCACAAGCGGAGTGTACCCTACCTGGGTTCCGAGAGTGGGCTCGGAGTCAAGGGGGAGAAGTTCCTTGTATCTCCATATGTTCTGCGGACGGGAAGCTATTTCTTCCCTTGAGATATGCTTTTTTATCTCGTCGTAGTTGTATACAGCTTCGAGAGGACCGAAACACATCTCACATACATGCTTCGGTTCCTTGGGATAAAGCTCACCGCATTCCTTGCATTTAAGAGATTCTACGAAACCCATGACGCCTCCAAAATGTCAATCGGGAGTAAAAACTACCCTAACGGCTTTTGATGTCAAAGAAATTCCGCGACTAACACGGTAGGCGTCAAGGAGTTTTTTGCTCAACTCATCCCTAATGAACCTTTCCGGTCTTTTATTCGCAATGAGGCTTTCAGGTACACTTTCACGCAAAAAGGAGGCTCGGATGAACGTACTTAGCGAGGACCGACTCTCAATACACGGCTTCAAGGTCAGCGAAAGCGACAGCAACTACAATTACCTGGTGGCGTGCGAGGAAACGGGGCAATGCGTGGTAATAGACCCGCTTGACCCAGTCACTCTTCTGAAAATCATAAGAGAGAGGAACTACAGGGTTAAATACGTCCTGAACACCCATGCGCATCCCGATCACATTTACGGAAACAATCCCATAACGAAGGTCTTTCTCTCCTCGAAGATTCTTATTCATACGACGGCCCTCGACCATGTTGCTCCAAGAAGCGAAGGTATAGAGGAGGGAGACGAGATATCGTTCGGAAAGCAGCGACTTCAGGTGATTCATACTCCAGGACACTGCCCGGAACACACCTCCTTTATAATCGGTGACAACATCTTTCTGGGAGATACGGTATTTGTCTCAGGATGCGGAAACGTAAAGTTCAGGGGGAAAGTCGAGGATCTTTATGAGACCTTTGCCTTTAAGCTTTGCGGACTTTCTGACGGACTAAGGATGTTCTGCGGTCACGACTACGCGGAAACTAATCTTAGGTTCGCTCTTGAGCTTGCTCCGGAGAACGAAGATGCGAAGAAAAAGCTTGAGGAAATTCCCGAGGACAAGTTTCCCCGGTCAACCCTAGGGGAGGAGAGAACATACAATCCCTTTATGAGAACGGGTGATCCGGCCCTCCTGGATGCACTCAGGGAAAAAGACCCGTCTTTGGAGAATGATCCGATGGCGGTTTTCATAAAATTAAGAGAACTCAGAAACATATGGTAGACTCCGTGCTTTTCTTTTTTCCTGTAAAGCGGCGTTTGTCGGCGGGGAAAGGAGAATATAATATCTCTCGACAAGGTGAGCGAGAATGAATACGGAAGATGATTGCACAAAAATCTCTGCGCGACTTGAGGCTCTTGCGGATAAAAGAATAGTTTTCCTCGACGGCGCTATGGGCACAATGATCCAAAGGCACGACCTCAAAGAAGAGGACTTCAGGGGAGATCTGTTCTCTGATCACCCGGTGGATCTAAAGGGCAATAACGACCTCCTTTCCCTTACAAAACCCGATGTCATATATGAAATCCACAGAAAATACTTCGAAGCCGGTTGCGATATAGTTGAGACCAACACCTTTAGTTCCACCTCCATAGCTCAGGCCGATTACGGCCTCGAAAGCTGGGCGAGAACCCTTAATGTAGAGTCGGCAAAACTCGCAAAGAAGGCAGCTTCTGACTTTATGGAGAAAAATCCCCATAGGTCATGTTTTGTTGCCGGAGCACTGGGTCCGACTAACAAGACTGCGTCAATGTCCCCTGACGTAAACGATCCGTCTTACAGGGCGGTTTCCTTTGACCAACTCGTGGAGGCTTACCGCGAGCAGACAGAAGCTCTTGTTGAGGGAGGGGTTGATATACTTCTGCCCGAGACCACTTTTGACACCCTGAACCTCAAAGCGGCCATATACGCCATTGAAACCTTTTTCGATGCGCGCGGCGGGGACAGGATTCCAGTCATGCTTTCCGTTACCATAACGGATCGTTCCGGGCGCACCCTCTCAGGGCAGACAGTGGGGGCTTTCTGGAACTCGGTTCGCCACGCAAAACCCTTCAGCGTCGGCATAAACTGCGCGCTTGGGGCGGAAGACATGCGTCCTTACATTGAAGAACTCTCTCGAATAGCTGACTGCCGCATAAGCTGCTACCCAAATGCGGGGCTTCCCAATCCGTTGAGTGAAACCGGATATGACGAGACTCCCGAGATTACTTCTACTCTTCTTCAGGATTTCGCGGAGAGCGGTTTTCTAAATATAGTCGGCGGATGCTGCGGCACCACTCCGGAACACATAGAAATGGTTGTGGAAAAGCTCGGAGATGTTCCGCCAAGAAAGACCCCTGTTTACAAAGACGCAACCAGACTAAGCGGCCTCGAGCCCCTTACTATAACCTCTGATGCCGAAGGGCCTTTCATAATGGTTGGCGAGAGGACCAATGTTACTGGTTCTCCTAAGTTCGCAAGGCTTGTAAAGGAAGGAGATTTTGAAGGAGCCGTTTCTATAGCTCTTCAGCAGGTAGAAAACGGGGCGAACATAATAGATGTCAACTTCGATGAAGGGCTTCTTGACTCTGAAGCCTGTATGGAGCGTTTCCTTAATCTTATTGCGTCGGAACCCGAGGTGGTCAAGGTACCCGTGATGATAGACAGCTCGAAATGGTCCGTTATTGAGCAGGGGCTTAAATGTATTCAGGGCAAGTGCATCGTAAATTCCATAAGTCTTAAGGAAGGCGAGGAACTGTTCTGCCAGCAGGCAAAGGCGGCAATGCGTTACGGTGCCTCAGTCGTGGTAATGGCTTTTGACGAAAAAGGCCAGGCGGCCTCAAAAGAGGATAAGGTAGCAGTCTGCAAAAGGGCTTACCGCATATTAACCGAAAAAGTGGGCATGGACCCCTACGATATAATTTTTGATGCCAACATTCTTACGGTCGGAACAGGGATAGAGGAACACAATTCGTATGCCGTGGATTTCATCGAAGCCGTAAGGGAAATAAAAAAATCCTGTCCCAAAGCGCTTACAAGCGGTGGAGTAAGCAACATATCTTTCTCCTTCAGGGGAAACAACATGGTGCGCGAAGCTATGCACAGCGCATTTCTTTACCACGCGATAAAAGCCGGGCTTGACATGGGGATAGTAAACGCGGGGATGCTCACCGTTTACGACGATATTGACCCTGAACTTCTTGAAAGAGTAGAAGATGTGCTTCTTAACCGTCATCCCGATGCCACGGAGCGTCTTGTTGAGTACGCAAAACGTTTTGAAGGTATGAAGTCCGCGGGCGCGGAAAAAGAAACTAGGCAATGGAGAGAACTTGGGGTTGAAAAACGTCTTGAGCACTCCCTTGTAAACGGCATAGCGGATTTCATCGAGGATGACACGGAAGAGGCCAGGGTCAAATACGGAGCGCCTATTTACGTTATCGAGGGTCCTCTCATGGATGGGATGAAAGTAGTGGGGAATCTGTTTGGTGACGGCAAGATGTTTCTTCCTCAAGTGGTGAAAAGCGCGAGAGTGATGAAAAGGGCCGTTGCATACCTTCAGCCGTTTATGGAAAAGGAAAAAAAGGGGAGCGGGGGAGTCAAAGGGAAGTTTGTTATAGCCACCGTGAAGGGAGATGTCCACGATATAGGGAAGAACATAGTGTCTGTGGTTCTCGGCTGCAATAACTATGAGGTAATAGACCTTGGGGTAATGGTTCCTTGCGAGAAAATACTCAACGTTGCAAGAGAGCATCAAGCGGACTTCATAGGATTAAGCGGACTGATTACACCTTCTCTTGACGAGATGATGTATAACGCGAGAGAAATGGAACGGGAGGGGCTTAATATCCCTCTTCTTATAGGCGGGGCTACTACAAGCAGGGCCCATACGGCGATAAAAATAGCTCCTGGATACAGCGGCATAGTTGACCACATACCCGATGCCTCCATTGTTATAGGCGTGTGTAACGACATAATGAATCCGGAAAAGACCCGGTCCTACGTGGAGGAACTTAAAAAAAGCAACTCGGAGCAACGGCAACGTTTTGAAAAAGCCCGTGGCCAGGCGGAATATGTTTTTATAGAAAAGGCAAGGGAAAAAGCATTTCCGACTGAATGGGAGAATATAGCAATACAGCGCCCGGGGCGGCTTGGAGTTTTTGTCTTCGACAGCATCTCACTTGAAGAAGTCGCCGGTTACATAGACTGGTCTCCTTTTTTCTGGGCATGGGAGCTTAAAGGGGTTTTCCCGAAAATACTTGAACACCCCAAAAGAGGAAGTCAGGCAAAAAAACTTTACCGGGACGGTCAGGCGCTCCTTAAGCGGATAATCCTGGAGAAAGTTTTCACTCCCCGTGCGGTTGTCGGAATCTTCCGCGCAAACAGTGTCGGAGACGATGTTGAAATCCATGGAGAGGAAAAACGGGTTCTGGCCATGCTCCATTTCCTAAGACAGCAGGAAATACGGTCTAAACAAGGGCACTTTTATTGTCTTTCCGATTTTATAGCGCCAAAAGCCTCTGGCAGAGATGATTACATGGGGGGCTTTGCGGTAACTGCAGGCGATGGGGTTGAGAAATTTTCCGCGGACTTCAAGGAAAAGGGGGATGATTACAATTCGATTATGACAAGCGTGCTTGGAGACAGAATAGCTGAGGCTCTTGCCGAAATGATCCATAAAAAAGTAAGAGACTTCTGGGGATACGGGAAAGAGGAAAAGCTCAGTTCCGAAGACCTGATAAGTGAAAAATACAGGGGAATAAGGCCTGCTCCAGGGTACCCGTCCTGTCCTGATCACACGGAAAAGAAGATTCTCTGGGACCTTCTCGAGGCGGAAAAACACACGGGAGTATCACTTACCGAAAGCTTTGCCATGACCCCGTCGAGTTCGGTTTCGGGTTTTTACATGGCCCATCCCGAATCAAGGTATTTTTCTCTTGGGAAAATACTGAAGGACCAGGTTCTGGATTATGCGAAAAGAAAGGAAATCGGTCTTGAGGAAGCGGAAAAATGGCTCCGCCCGAATCTTGGATACTGAGAGAAAATTTCTCTGCGAAATCGAAGGCTTGCTTGACAAACGGCTTTAAAATATCTAGAGTGAAGCACATAGTACTAGTTCTACTTTGTTTTTTAAGACCTGATGAAAAAGTCGGATATTGAGAAAGAGCTTTCACGGAAATTCAACCTTAATTCCGTAGAATCCAGAAAGGTTCTGGATGTCATAGTCGATGCTATGACTGGGATGCTTCGCGACAGAGAGAGAATAGAGATAAGACATTTCGGAAGTTTCTTTACAAAAAACTATCAGCCTTATGAAGGAAGAAATCCGAGAACAGGCGAAAAAATAAAAATCGGCGAAAAAACCCTTCCATTGTTTAGGGTAAGCAACTGGCTTGCTCCGAAACTTACGGAAAAACAGAGCGATAAATAACAGACTCCAGCCGGGGTTTGTTAACAACCCTTCTTTTGTAAGCGTCCCAGATGCCTGTACTTGATATCCTTGTTTACCCCGACCCGGCGTTAAAGAGGAAATCCCTTCCTGTGGGGAAGTTAAGCGAAGACGTGGACCGTCTTCTAGATGATATGGCACAGACAATGCGTGATGCTAACGGCGTTGGACTTGCGGCCCCACAAGTCGGCAAGAATATCCGGGTTCTCGTTATTGATATTTCCTTGCCTGAAGAAAATAAGAGGGAGTTTTATGAACTTATAAATCCCGAGATTGTTTCCTCCCGTGGATTTCAAACGGGAGAGGAAGGCTGCCTCAGCGTACCCGGGTTTTTCGCAAACATAAGAAGAAAAGAGCATGTTCGGGTATCTGCCCTTGACAGAGAAGGCAAGCGTTTCACCATTGACGCTGATGGAGTGCTGTCAAGAGTTCTTCAACATGAAATTGACCATCTTGATGGTATATTGTTTTTTGACAGGCTTGGACGGCTTAAAAGAGATCTTCTTGTAAAACAGATTAACGAGCGGTTCGTATCCGCGCGGGGTTGACTTCCCATTCTACTCGATTCTTCAGGTGCTTTCGCGACATGATTTCGGATCTGGTTAAAAACATAGAACCTTTCTACGTAATGGATATCCTTGAAAGGGCAAAGCAGCTTGAGAATGAGGGTCGGGATATCGTCCATTTCGAGGTCGGAGAACCTGATTTCAATACTCCAGAAGAGGTATGCTCGGCCGCTGTGCGTTGGATAGAGAAAGGCTATACAAAATACACAAGCAGCCTTGGAATTGAGGAGCTTCGCAAAAGCGTCGCAGAGGATTACAGCCGTACCTACGGCGTGGAAGTCGGGTATGAAAGGGTAATAATAACTATAGGCAGTTCCCCCGCGCTTCTGCTGGCAATGCTGACTGTTCTTAACCCCGGTGATGAAATATTAATAACGGACCCCCATTACGCATGTTATCCGCAGATAATAAGTGTTGCGAGAGGGGTCGCAAAGAAAATACCCGTTTATGAAAGCGATGGTTATCAAGTTGACCCTGCGGAAATCAGAAAAAACATCGGCAAGAAAACAAAGGCTATCCTGGTAAACTCTCCGGCTAATCCTACCGGGGCGGTTATGGACAGGGATGTTCTCCGGGAACTGTCCGAGACGGGTCTTTTTGTGATCTCAGATGAAATATATCACGGTCTTGTCTACGGTGCGCACGTTAACTCGATTCTGGAATTCACTGATGAAGCCATAGCGATAAACGGCTTTGCCAAACTTTATTCCATGACGGGTTGGCGTCTTGGTTACATGATAGTTCCCAAGAACCTCGTAAGGTATGTGCAGAAACTTCAGCAGAACCTTTTTATCTCCGCCGGATCCTTCGTTCAGAAAGCCGGAGTCGAAGCTATTGAGAAAGTGAAAAAAAGCGGCAAAAATGAAGCCATCGTAGCCGAGTTTGATAAAAGAAGGAAGGAAATGATAAAAGGACTTTCCTCGATCGGATTTGATATTGCAGTTGAGCCTAAGGGGGCATTTTACGTCTTTGTGAATTCTTCCAGGTGGAGCCGGGACTCCTGGCGCCTCGCGTTTGATATTCTCGAGAACTGCCACGTGGGTGTAACTCCCGGAATAGATTTCAGCGACAGGGGAAGAGATTATCTGAGGTTTTCCTATACGACTTCAGTTGATTCCATAAGGGAAGGCATAAGAAGACTGGGTGAGTTTCTGGGATGAGTATTCTTCGAAAAAGAAAAAAACTTGCCTTGATTGTAATCAGGAAGTAGCTTTCTGCGTTCTTAGAACAAGACGAATTTTCGTCAAAGGGTACCAGATGGATAAAAAGCTTGTTGTTGGAAACTGGAAAATGAACCTGCTCCGGGAGGAAGCACAGGAGCTCTCCGGCTCAATAGTCAACCTGCTGGGAGAAGACTATGATGCCTGTCAGGTAGTGCTTGTGCCTCCCTACACGGCTCTTGACGTAGTACGGAGCTGTATCTCGGGTTCAAACATAGATCTTGGGGCTCAAAACGTTTTCGGTAAGATTGGGGGAGCTTTTACGGGTGAGGTCTCTGCGCCGATGCTCATCGATGCTGGATGTAGGTGGGTTATTCTCGGCCATTCCGAAAGAAGACACATAATTGGAGAAACTGATGAAGAGATAAGCGAAAAGGTTTCCATTTCAATTTCCTGCGGCTTGAAAATAATTCTCTGTGTGGGAGAAACCGAGGCCGAGAGGGAGGAGGCAATCTGCAGAAGTGAAGACGCTTTGATGAGAAAAAGTCTCCTCTTTTCACCGATAAAGGCTCAGATAGAAAGTGCATTGCGTTCTCTGGGTGAAGAACAGGTCTCGGATATCGTTATAGCGTACGAACCAGTCTGGGCCATAGGAACTGGGAAAAACGCTACTTCTTTGGAAATAGCTGAAATTCATCAACATATAAGAGAACTTCTGACTGAAATGTTTCCCGGTCCGGGCAATAATATAAAAATTCTATATGGCGGGAGCGTTAAAACGGGTAACATATCCGAGATTATGTCCGTTGAAGAAGTTGACGGAGTTCTGGTTGGAGGAGCCAGTCTTTCGGCCGACTCTTTTTTCAGAATAATAAAATCCTTTGGGGGTTAGAAATTGGAGTTCTTGATACCGTCGGTAAAAATTATTCACATAATGCTCAGTGTGCTTCTTGTACTGATCATACTGCTCCAGCCGAGTAAATCTGGCGACATAGGCTCAATGTTCGGAGGTGGAAGTTCAGAGTCAGTCTTTGGCTCAAGTGGAGCAATGCCTTTTCTCGTGAAAATGACGAGGCTTCTTGGGCTTCTATTTGTAATTACCTCTCTTTTTCTGGGTTATACTTCCGTAAAGTCGATAACGGGTTCGGTTGTGGAGAAATCGCCGAGCGAAGTGTTTGAGGAATTTTCTCGGCCAACCGGGGAGCTTTCGGAAAAATCCCCGGGGCAGACCCGTGATGTGGAACAAACTGAACAATTGCACGAAGTTAAAACGGGTGCGGATGCTAAATCAGCGCCTGCTTCCTTAGCCGATACCGCTCCGGCCCAAGTGGCCCCTGAACTCAAAGATTCCGGGAAAACGCCTGAAGAGTAAAAAACTACCTGATTGGGTGTCTTTTATTTGCAAGATCTTTAGTTAATATAGAGAAAATAAGTTTGTACGGTAGAAACGCGCCAGTTCGGAGGTTTCAAAAATGGCATACATAATTGCCGAACCATGTATCGGAGTGAAAGACAAAGCTTGTGTCGAAGCATGTCCGGTGGATTGCATATATGAAGGAGATGATCAGTTGATTATCCATCCCGATGAATGCATAGACTGTGGAGCATGTGTTGACCCATGTCCGGTGGATGCCATATTTCACGAAGACGAATTGCCCGAGAAATGGCAGAAGTTCATTGATATAAACAAAGATTTTTTTGAGGGCAAAGAAGGCCTTGAACCGGCCAGAAATGACTGAACTTCAGTAAGAGAAAACTCTAGATAAGAAAGGGGGACCTGAGAAGTTCATGTCCCCCTTTCTTATGTTTATGAGCAGGTCTTCTGTCCGGATCAATGTCGCGTGTGGGGAGACACCTTACAACTTCCCTTGCTCGTAAAATCCTATCTGCTTGCGGCCTGAGAAGTTTTGCGTATATGTTTTGCTGTTCGAGATGAATATCCGGGATTTAAAAGCGAAGGCACGTAAGGTGCTTCGATTTCTAAAAAAAACCTATCCCGATGCAAAATGTCATCTCGTTTTTGAAAACGCTTCAGAGCTTCTGATTGGGTCTATTCTCTCCGCTCAGTGCACGGATAAACGAGTAAATATGGTAACCCCAGGACTTTTCCGCAAATACCCGGATCTAAAAGCTTTTTCGCAGGCATCAGAAGAAGAACTCCAAGATGACATAAGATCAACGGGTTTCTACAGAAACAAGGCAAAAGCGATAATAAACTGTTCGCGGCAAATAATACAAATGCACGCAGGAGAGGTTCCCTGCGAAATGGAAGAGTTGGTCAAACTTCCTGGAGTCGGAAGGAAAACTGCAAACGTTATAATAGGGAATCATTTCAGAAAACCCGGAGTCATAGTTGACACGCATATTATGAGGTTAAGCCGCCGCCTTGGCCTTACACGAAATTCCGACCCCGTTAAAATTGAATTCGATCTCAGGGAGTGTCTTCCGGAAAGAGACTGGACATTTTTTTCGAATTCCCTCGGAGATCATGGAAGAAGTATCTGCAAGGCGAGAAGACCGCTTTGCTCAAAGTGCGGGATATCACACATATGCTTGTACTTCGAACAACTTTACGCGTCATGATGACCTGTGGAATTAAAAGGATTTTTTGGAAAACGCTTTTGGTGGTGAGACCAGAGGGTATTTTTTACCCAGTTTTTGTCTCTAGAGTGCACAAATGGAGAAACGGTGGATGAAGTCCGTTGATGATTATTCAGGGTTTTTTCCCTTCGGATGGCTAAGGGGTTTTCGGGGCGACAACTGGCAGATCTTCTGGAACAAGGGGACGGGGGATCTTTTCTTGAAAGCCACTTTGGAAAACACTCTCATAAAAGTGGGAGAGGCGTCAGACTGGATGGAAGCAAAGAAAAAAGCGGATTTTCTGATGGAAAACCCCGATTCAGTCGCGATGGAACTTGCAGACCATTGAATTTGTCACTCGCAAGTTTTGGGTTCGGTGCGTCTTTTAACTTTGCAGTTCTTCTCAGGTGTCGGAATTCGTCACGGATGCTATTGACTTGCCCGGTCGATCTTTATAATATCAGTGTTTTTTAAAAACAACCGCGTTTAATAATGAAATACGTAGAGCAGGAGCTGATTTCCGTACCAGTAGGGAAGGGGAGGGTTAACGCCCTTTACTACAGAGCGCTTAACAACGACTCTGACAAGAGAAAAACTGTAGTTATTCATGTTCACGGGTTTCTGGGAAATTTTCTTGACGGAAGCCAGAGGTTTTTGCCGCCGATTCTTGCCAAGGCCGGCTATTCGTCTATCTCGATAAATACCAGAATGGCCAATTTCGGGCTTTTCTTCGGTTTTGGAATAGTGGACGACACCATTCCGCAGATAGACGGGATAGTGAGGTACTTGGGTGAGATCGGGTATGAGAGGATCGTAGTTTCGGGCTATAGTCTGGGGGGTGGGGTGGTTCTCAGATATCTTTCGGTGAAAAGCCGCCAGCCGGATTCCGATGAATTGGGCCTGCTAAAGGGCGTAATTGCGCTTGCTACTCCGTATTCGATTCCCGACTCGATAAGGAGAAGATGGAACAAGTGGGAAAGTCAGCCTTCTTACGATGAGGTGTATGAGGAGGCGAAAACGATACTTGGCGATAAACCCCATGATTCAAAACAAGACAGGACGATTCTTATTTTCAAAGCTAGGGGAAACTCTTACCAGCCTGAGCACACGGAGATATATACATACAAGACATGGTGGTTTCTCGCCGGTCCCGAGGCAACAGCCGTAAAGAGCTATAAGCAGATAGAAAACATAAAGCTGCCGATCCTTCTTATACAAGGCTGGAACGATGCGTTTGTAAAACCCGATGAAACCTACAACCTTGCACAGATAGCCATAGGTAACGGAAATGACGATGTTTCCGCCTATTATCTTAACACGGGTCACAATCTCGATGGAAAAGAAGAAGAAATGGGCGACATTATAGTAAGATGGCTTGACAGAAGATTCGTCTGATTCTACGATGGTAAACGAACAGAAGAGTCTTCTTACTTATAATACTGAAGATGGATTCGAGGTGAATTCTCTTCTTGTTACCCCCGCGTTTGCCTCGGAAGAAGATCTTTACGAATCTCCCATAATCATAAATCTCTACGGAGTATTGGGACACTTTCTCACAAGGGGAACCCCAGTCAGACTCCCTCCGCTTCTTAAAGAAAAAAATATAAGCACGCTTTCTGTGAATACCCGCATGGCGTTTATGGGTCAGATAATGGGGGAAGGGGTCTTTCTCGACACAATTCATGAAATGAAGGAATCGGTGAATATTCTTCGGAAAGAAGGGTTTCGTAACATCTTCATGCTGGGTTACAGCCTAGGGGCCAACATGGCCGCCTACTACGCCAGCCAGACCGGTTCTTTTGGGATAAAAGGGCTTATACTGGAAGGCTGTTCCTATTCTCTTCCCTATTCACAGCAAAGAAGGCTTGAGAGAAACAGGAGCATTCCTTCTTATGAGGCTATCTATCTAAAAGCCAGAGAGGTATTGGGTCCGAACCCCGAGAAGAAGAAAAACGATCAGGTGTTTATTGTCTACAGAGCTTGGGGTGATTCTTTCAACCCCGTTGATGCCGAGATGTTTACTTACAGGACCTGGTGGTTCATGAGAGGGCCTCATGCCTACTACGCAAAAACCTGCGAGATTATAAAAGATGTGGAAATTCCGGTTTTGTTTATCCACGGAGTAGACGACGACATCGTTGATGTGTGGGAGCCCAAGGAGCTTAAGAATATAATGAATCATGCGGGTAACGAAGACGTGACACTGCACTATATACTTGGGGCGAAACATGACTGCGTAGAGAATCCCAAAGACTCTATAGATGCGATAACCGGATGGATATCGAAAGTCACCGCAAAGACATAAAGCCAGTTCTTTTAACGGGTCTTAGGGATTCTGTGAGCCGAGTCGGATTTATTCTTGCAAAAAGAGAAACTTTGTATATCTTACAAGTCCTTTAATAAAATAGTCGATTTTCCCCGACATCTTTGTTGTTTGTAAGCCTGTAGGCGATAGGGAATTTGGAGGCAAAAAACATGTCCGAGAATTTTTCAATCGAAAAGGAGCTTTCAGAAAAACATCAGCTTGAAGATCCTTCCGGCGTCTATTACAACCTCTCTGTTCCCAGACTCTATGAAGAGGCGATTAAAAGAAACGAAGGATGCATCGGTGAGCGGGGAACTTTTATAGGTTTCACTTCTCCCCATACTGGAAGATCTCCCAAGGACAGGTTTGTGGTAAAGGAACCTTCTACGGAAAAAGATGTAGCTTGGGGGGCGGTAAATCAGCCTGTGTCACCCGAGGTATTTGATCACTTTTATGAGAAAGTGATGGATTATTTCAAAGGGAAAGACGTTTTTGTAAGAGACCTGCAGGTCTGCGCCCATCCCCACTATAGAACAAACGTAAGGGTTATAAACGAATTTGCGTGGCACAATCTTTTCGTAAACAACCTTTTTATAAGGCCAGACGCTTCTGAACTTCCCCACAGTGAAGTGGGTTTTACCGTTATCTCGGCCCCGGGTTTCAAGGCGGATGATCCCGAGAGCTGCGGTCTTAACAGCGAAACGTTCATATTTCTTAACTTGAGCCGAAAAATTGCCCTTATCGGGGGAACGCGCTATGCGGGAGAAATGAAAAAATCCGTTTTTGCCGCAATGAATTTTCTTTTGCCGGAAAAAGACGTTTTTCCAATGCACTGTTCGGCAAATATCGGAAAAGATGGAAACGTAGCACTTTTCTTCGGACTGTCGGGAACGGGCAAAACCACGCTTTCCGCCGATCCTGAAAGAGCTCTTATCGGAGACGACGAGCACGGATGGTTTGATGAAGGAGTTTTTAATTTCGAGGGCGGGTGTTACGCAAAAACTATAAAGCTTAGTCCAAACACAGAGCCTGAGATTTATCGGGCGGCGCTTAATTTCGGCTCGGTTCTGGAAAACGTTGAGCTTGATCTAGAGACGGGAAAGATAGATTTTGACAGTGACAGGTATACGGAGAACACCCGCGGGGCTTACCAGATTGATATGCTTGAGAACATCGTTCCCGAAGGAGTAGGCAGCATTCCGAAAAGTATTTTCATGCTGACTTATGACGCTTTCGGTGTTCTGCCCCCGATATCGAAACTTGATCCCGACCAAGCCATGCGTTATTTCCTTCTGGGATACACGGCGAAAGTTGCTGGTACGGAAAGAGGGGTAAGCAAGCCCCAGGCGACTTTCAGTTCATGTTTCGGATCTCCCTTTCTTCCAAGACCCCCGAAGTTCTACGGCAGGATGCTGAAGGAAAGGATGGAGAAGCACAAAGTAAACGTTTGGCTTCTGAATACCGGGATTTCCGGCGGACCTTTCGGAGTTGGTAAAAGAATGCCTCTCCCATCCACAAGGGCTCTTGTTAGCGCTGCGGTAAACGGTTCGCTTGACGGTAGCGAATTTGTCAAAATCCCCATACTTGATTTATCTGTGCCGGTTGAGTGTCCAGGGGTTGATTCGACTCTTCTTCAGCCCAGACTTTCTTGGGATGATCCGGAAGAATATGACCGCAAAACCAATACGCTATCAGATCTTTTCGAAAAAGAATACGAAAAATATCTTTAGGGTTAGCAGCCGATTTTAACTCAGCGGATCAGGCTAGTGGCCGAGCGTGGATATGGACGTAGCGTTGCCATTTATTAATGGTATTACTTCCCCCTGATCAAAGGTTTACGGGTATGCGTAGCCCATGATCACTGAAAGTACTGTTCAGGCCGCAGATTTTCCCGTAACATCTCCTTGCGTTTACCACTCATAGCAACTTTCTCTAGAGTATATTGAGAGATCATAAAAATCGCTTTCATTCCTTCAAGCCGTGCTCATGTCATTTCCCTGCAATAGAAACCTAGTCAAGATGAGTGGGATGACGAAAAATATTTATCCTAGTGGCCAACCCCATGGTTCGGGCAAGTCTGTGTTATATTGTGGAGCGTTTTTATATGAGAAAATTTGACTGTAAGGATCAACACAAAATATAAAATCGTGTAGTATTTAGGCTTGAATTTTCTTTCGTTAGAATAGGCCTCAATATGGAGTTCATAAGAGAATATAAAGATTTTTCTCTAATCACTCTGGGAAATTTTTTCTTCCAATGTGGTTTCACCTCCTTCTTCCTGCTGCCACTTTTCATAAAAGACCTAGGAGGTGACACGGCCTCTATTGGTTACGTGATGGGGACTTTCGGTATAGCGTCAGTAAGTACCGCTCTGGTTTCCGGTTTTCTTATAGACCGCTACGGGCAGAGGATTTTCATGCTCTTGGGTTCAGCCCTAATGTTTTTGTTCTCCATTCTTTACCTGTTTGTATCGGATATTAACGCAATGATGTACGCTTTGAGGCTTTTGCAGGGCGTTGCATTCGGCCTTTTCTTTACTTCCGCGGCTACAGCCGTTTCGTATACCATTCCTAGGAACATAAGGCATTCTTGTCTTACCACCTTCGGTGTTACGATGATAGCTTGTTTCTCCATCGGGCCTTTCTTCGGAGAAATTCTCATTGAAAAATTCGGTTACCATACGTTTTTTCTCTACGCTTCTAGCTTCCAGCTGTTTGCGTTTATACTTTGCTTCTTCTCAGCGAAAACAACCCGCGGCGTGCTCAGGGGCCATCTTTTCCAAGGATTCCTTAATGTTTTGTTTTCCGACAGGTTCAGCGTACTTTTCCTGATGAACCTGATGATCGCCGTGGGGCTCGGGTCTTTAGTCCATTTCTTCCACGTTCATCTCAAAGAACAGGGCCTTCAAATGGGAATTTTTTTTGTTATCTATGCCGTGGTGGCAATATCAATCAGGGTTTTTGGGGGAAAGTTCACGGATATTATACAGAGAAGAAAGATCGCTCTGCCAGCACTCTTTATGATAGTTGTCTCGATGCCCATAGCTTTCTTCGTGAGCAGCTATTCACAATTGATTCTGTTCTCTCTGGTATTTAGTATAGGCTACGGATTTGCTTATCCCACGATAAATACAATGGTTATTGACAGAGCGCATGCCGGCGAGAGGGGAACCGCAGTGGGCATATTTAATATGGCCTATGGAACAGGAATAAACTCTTCCGCTATTATTCTTGGGCTGATAGTGCGCGATTACGGCTTCTTCAGCATGTACTTGTCAACCGCGATGTTCTTGGTTGTTGGGTGTGTCATCTTTACTTACAAGTACTACATAACCGCAATACTGGGTGAAGAAGCCGCGATAGAATAGAACAAAGAAAGATATACATCTTTTCTTTTTACTTTTCTCCCGAGAAGAGAACTTACGTGACAACGGCGAGAGAACCTAATCTTGCACTCCAACACAGACACTTCTGAAGGAAATTCCAAAAGGGAAGCACCTTGCTCCCAAAGGTGGTGGGGACGGGAAAGTCGGAAGTTATATAGAAACTGCTTGAATCAAAAACTTTAACCAGTTGTTTTCACTATGGTTTTTTAAACTGCGGTTGGGGATTTTTCTCTGGCGTCCCCGAGGGGATTTGAACCCCTGTTACCGGCGTGAAAGGCCGATGTCCTAGGCCTGACTAGACGACGGGGACGACGGAAAAATGAGCCGTACAGGATTCGAACCTGTGACCCACTGCTTAAAAGGCAGTTGCTCTACCAGCTGAGCTAACGGCTCAGAAAATGCCGTATTATATCACGAACCCCTTTCATGTCAAAAAACCATAGTTGTCCTGATAGAAGGTGTAAAATCATGTAGACTTTCCTCTCTTTAATTTTCTTCGGTTCACCATTTAAGATGCTTTTCCTACAAAAATACAGAGATTTTTCCCTAGTTACTCTGGGAAACTTTTTCTTTTTCTGTAATTTTTCCTCTTTCTTCCTGCTCCCGCTTTTTATAAGGGATCTTGGGGGTGACGAGGCCCGTATAGGTTACGTTATGGGAACCTTCGGCATAACCTCAATAGGAGTCATTCCCTTTGCAGCCTTTCTGATAGATCACTATGGGCGAAGGAGATTTATGCTTGCGGGCTCTTTCTTGATGTTTTTGATCTCCCTTCTATACATTCTCATATCGGATATTGACGTGAAAATATTTATTCTGAGACTCATGCAGGGAGTCGCTTTCGCTTTTTTCTTCACATCTGCGGCTACTGCGGTTTCGGATTATGTTCCCAGTGAAATAAGGGCTTACGGACTCGGCCTCTTCGGTGCCTTCACAATAGCTTCTTACTCGATTGGGCCTTCTCTGGGAGAACTGGTAATCGAAAGATTCAGTTACTCGATCTTCTTCCTCTATACTTCCTTGTTCAGCCTGCTTGCCTTTGTTTTTTGCTTTTTTTCACGAGAGGGAAGCTTTACGGTATCCAGAAAACCCGTCTTCAGCGGATTTTTTGACGTTGTTTTCTCAGCGAGATTCAGGGTGCTTCTGTTGACCAACCTTATAATTGCCGTGGGGCTTGGAAGCATGCTCAATTTCTTCTCTGTTTTTCTTAAGGAAAATGGGATTAACGCGAGAAGTTTTTTCCTTACCTATTCCATAACCGTGATATTGATCAGGGTTCTAGGGGGAAAGCTTCCGGATATTGTCGAGAGGAGAAAAATAGCCCTGCCTTCAATGTTCATCATGGTCTTGTCCCTGCTAGTGGTCTTTTCAATAAATTCCACCATGAGTGCCGTTTTGGTTTCCTTTGTCTTCAGTCTGGGTTATGGAATCCTTTACCCAACTATAAGCGCGATGATTATCGATAGGGCGCTTGATGACGAGAGGGGAACGGCTATGGGGGCGTTTAACATGTCATTTAGCATCGGGATAAACTTTTTCGCCTTTGGCCTCGGGATCATAGCGCGCGATTACGGTTTCTCGAATATGTATTCAGCAGTGGGAATATTCATGCTTGCCGGGTGCGTTATCTTCACCTATAAATATTTCATAAGTGCGGGGAGGGCGAAACGGCTTTAATGAAAATAAAATCCGGTGACACAATTCTTCTGATCTCCCCCGATAATAAAAGTTTCATGGTAGTTGTGGAAGAGGGCAGGTCCTTCAGTTCTCATCTGGGAATACTCGATCTTTCCTCCGCGCTTGGAAAAAAATGGGGAGAGACGATAGTTTCGAGTCTCGGAAACGATTTCGTGCTTCTTAATCCGACTGTTGAACAGAAAGTGATGAAGGTGAGGAGGGCTACGCAGATAGTTTACCCCAAGGATGCGGCGCTTATTCTTTTTAAGACGGACGTGAGAGCGGGAACCAGAGTGGTTGAAGCCGCGACCGGCTCTGGAGCTCTTACCATAGCGCTTGCGAATTCAGTGGCCCCTTCGGGAAAAGTCTATACGTACGAGAAAAGAGAAGAATTCATGAAGAACGCCAGAGACAACGTGCGACGGACAGGACTTTCAGAGTATGTGGAATTTAACTGTGGTGATGCCAGAGAGGGTTTTAAGGAAAAGGACGTTGACGTTGCGATACTTGACCTTCCTTCTCCATGGTACGGAATTCCCGCGTCTTACGAAGCTCTTGCTCCGGGTGGGAGAATCGCGAGCATTTCCCCGACTTACAACCAAGTGGAAAGAACCGCGGAAGTGCTTGAGGAAACGGGTTTTGTAAGAATTGAAACCGTGGAGCTCATAATGAGAAACTACCAGGTGAAAAAGGGGAAGACCCGCCCCGATAACAGAACCGTGGCGCACACCGGATTTCTTACATTCGCTTTTAAAGGAATAAGCGATGTCGCCGTCCGCGAGTTAAAATGACTAATGAACAACTCCTTAGGGAAGGAGCGAGACGAATAGGTGTTAGTAACATCAGGACCGATCTTTTCCTCTCTTACGTTGATCTGCTGCGAAAGTGGGGGGAACGCATAAACCTAAGTTCGGTTCTTACTGAGCGGGAAATTATAATCAAGCATCTGATCGATTCCCTTACCGTGGCCGAATTCATGCCTTCGGGTTCAAGGGTGATTGACATAGGCACAGGCGCCGGGTTTCCCGGGATCCCGCTTTATATTCACGATGGTTCTCTTCGCGTTACGCTTGTCGAGTCTGTGGGGAAGAAAGTCGCTTTTCTAAAACATATGAAAAGATCTCTCGGACTTTCGGATATCGATATTCACCACTCTAGGGCCGAGGAGATAGCCGACAGCATGAGAGGGTGTTTTGACCGGGTGACATTCCGGGCGGTTGGAAGTATGGACACTATAGTTGCTCTTGGCGCTCCTTATCTGGATATCGGAGGGGAGATGGTTATAATGAAGGGCCCTCGGGGAAAAAAGGAGTGGGAAGATTACGTGGACCGGCATCCTGAGGATATGGAGCTTCTTTTGACAAGAGAGCTCAAGCTGCCTTTTTCGGGTGAAACCAGGGTAATTATTGTCGCAAAACCGATATCTCAGCAGACGGAGACGAAAGTTTGAGGACCATAGGAGTAATAGGCGGAAGCGGTCTCTATGAGATGGAGGGACTTTCGGACGTTAAAAGCGTTTCTATGGACACTCCATGGGGTAGCCCTTCTTCAAGTCTCGTCACAGGAACTCTTGGCGGCACGCGCATGGTTTTTCTTCCAAGACACGGGACAGGGCATACAATATCCCCATCGGAGATAAATTTCCGGGCTAACATATACGCGATGAAAGCTATGGGAGTCGAGTGGGTTATATCCGTAAGTGCCGTGGGCAGCTTGAAAGAGGAAATAGAACCCGGACACATAGTAATACCCGATCAGTTCATTGATAACACAAAAGGGCGGCCTTCTACCTTTTTTGAGGGTGGTCTGGTGGCGCACGTTTCAATGGCCGATCCCGTGTGCCCCGTGCTCTCGGATTGTCTTAGAGAGGCATCGCTTGGCTGTGGTGGGACGGTTCACTCTGGAGGAACCTATATCTGTATAGAAGGTCCTCAGTTCTCTACCAGAGCGGAGAGCCATATTTACAGGAAATGGGGAGCAGGCGTAATAGGAATGACTGCGATGCCGGAAGCAAAACTCGCGAGGGAAGCCGAGATTTGTTATTCCGTGATAGCTCTTTGCACCGATTATGACTGCTGGAAAGAGGATCACGACGATGTCAAAGTCTCAGATATAATCGAAATCATGAACAAAAACGTCGATGCGGCGAAAAAAATATTGGCTGCTGTAGTTGATAGTATCCCAAAAAAAAGAGAATGCCCCTGTGCCGGTGCCCTCGGTTACTCCATAATAACGTCCCCGGAGCACGTAACCGAAGAGACTAAGAACAGGCTTGGGCTTGTTGTAAAAAAATACATGTAGAGGTTCGGATGAGCATAGTTGTAGTAGGTTCAGTAGGTATTGATACCATAGAAACGCCTTTTGGAAGAGAAGAGGATGTGCTTGGGGGATCCGCTTGTTATTTTTCTCTGGCGGCCCGTAATTTTACAGATGTTCATATGGTTTCAGCTGTAGGAGACGATTTTCCTCCGGACTATTCTGAGATGCTTCGCTCAAAGGGCGTCAATACAGAAGGAATAGCGATCAGTGCCGGAGAAACCTTCAGATGGGAAGGCAGATACGACTATGACATGAAAGATCCCGAAACCGTTTCCGTCACCCTTGGCGTTCTGGGGTCGTTTGATCCTGTGGTACCCGAAAAATCAAGAAATGCCGACTATCTTTTCCTGGCCAACACCGACCCTGAGATACAGATGAAAGTCCTTGAGCAGGTGAGTTCGCCCCGCGTTGTGGCCTGTGACACCATGAATTTCTGGATAGAGAACAAACTACAGGAACTCAAAAAACTTCTTGGCAGAGTAAACATCCTCATAATAAACGATTCTGAGGCAAGACAACTCTCGGAAGAACCACTTATGGCCAGGGCGGCGAAAAAGATAATGGACATGGGCCCGGAATTTCTGATTGTGAAAAGAGGGGAGTACGGAGCTTTGCTTTTCTCCCGGGAAGATTTGTTTTCCGCCCCAAGCTACATGCTTGAACAGGTGCTTGACCCAACGGGAGCAGGAGACACTTTTGCCGGAGGATTCATGGGTTATGTGGCGTCTCAGGATAAAGACCTTGATTTTGCCAGCTTTAAAAAAGGGGTTGCCTACGGAAGTGTTCTGGCTTCTTTTACCGTTGAGGACTTCAGCGTAAGACGTCTCGGTTCGCTTCAAAAGCAGGAAATAGAGGAAAGATACGGACAGTTTCTGAAACTCTCAACGATGTAGAAGAGAGAATCAGCTCAGGGATTTTACGTATTTCATGCGGATGTTGTAAATCATGTCGTCGAGAAGTTGCTTTTCCTCTTCTGTAAGATTCCCCTCGGTTTTTTCCGCTAGTATCTCGAGTATGGTTATGGTGTGCTTGGCGGCGGGAATGTTAACTTCTCTTTTTTTTGAGTGCGGATCGGGAATTTCTCCCAAGTGAATAAGGGCCGAGGCGTTTAACGAAAGAATAAATCCCGAAAAGTCCATTTTTAATTCTTCTTGTCCGTCGCTCACAGCAAACTACTCTCCTTATGCGTATGTCCTTAACTCCACCGGATCAATTATAGATACTGGCGGAATTTTTTTCTAGGGTCGTAAGGATATTTCTCTTTTATCTCACTCATGAGGTCTTCCATGTATTTATCAGATTTCTGCGGCATTGCTATCTGAACAACTACGAACTGATCTCCTCTCTTGCCGGTCTTGGGGTTTTTCACTCCCTTTTCTCTAAGTCTCATTTTTGTGCCGCTTCCGACCCCGGGAGGGATCGTAAGTTTTACCGGGCTCTCTATGGTCGGCACGTCAATCAGCGTTCCCAGGGCGGCCTCATAAACCGTTAACGGAAGATCAATATATATATCGTCATTCTCCCTTTTGAAAATCGGATGCGGCAAAACCTTTATTTCGAGTATGAGATCCCCGGCCATGGAGTTTAGTTGTTCGCCTTTACCCGGCAGTCTCACCTTAGACCCGGTTTTCACTCCTGCCGGAATCTTGACCCTTATTTTTTTCGTTTCACCTTCGGGGGATTTCATCAGAAGTTCTTTTTCTCCGCCTTTTACGGCGGTCTCAAAATCAAGGGTTACGGTGTGCTGGATGTTCTTCGGTTTTCTAGGCTGCTGTCGCGTGGCGCCGAAATCGAAAATATCCCCGAAATTTCCTCTGGCTCCACCCATACCGTAGGATGCGCCTCCTTGGGAAAAGATATCTTTGAAAATCTCGTCTATGCCCGGAAAACCCCGTGAATACTGCCTGTAACTTCCACCCCCGCCACCCGGTCTCTGTCCGCCGAAACCGCTTGTTCCGAACATATCGTAGCTTTTTTTCTTCTCCGGGTCAGAAAGGGTTTCGTAAGCGTGCTGGATTTCCTTAAATTTTTCCTCGGATCTTTTATCTCCCTGGTTCATGTCAGGGTGATGTTTTCTGGCGAGCTCTCTGTACGCCTTTTTTATCTGATCCTGTGTTGCGTTCCTCGGTACGCCGAGTACCGCGTAAAGATCCTTTCCTGTGTTCATGAAAATAAAAACCTCGGTTTTTCCATGCTCTTTTGTAATTCTACTTGAGATTCAGGGAAATTGGCCAGGATCATATTACTTTGATGATCTTCGCAGGCTCGATTAAAAGGCCGTTTAGATTTTTGGGAGGTTGAATCAGGTAATTGATTTGGAATTGCAGAGAAGCCGACAGTGTGGTTATGTCTGTCGGTCAGTCTTCTATGGACTCAAGGATTCTGTCTGCGATTTCAAAAAAGGCCTTTCCCGCGACGCTTTCCGGATTAGATTCCACAATCGGGGTCCCGTTATCCCCGCCGATTCTTATCCTGGGATCAATAGGGATTTCTCCCAGAAACGGAACTTCAAACCTCTCCGCCATTCGTCTTCCACCGCCCCTGCCGAATATGTCGATCTTCCCGTCTACATTCGGCATATCGAGATAACTCATGTTCTCCACTATGCCAAGAATAGGAATATTGAGTTTGTTAAACATCAGTATTCCCCTTCTCACATCTACAAGAGCCACGTCCTGCGGAGTGGTTACTATAACCCCTCCACTTATTGGAGCTGTCTGTGCCAAGGAAAGCTGGGCGTCCCCCGTGCCTGGAGGAAGGTCAATTATCAGGTAATCGGTTCCACTCCACTCAACGTCTTCAATAAACTGCTTTATAGCTCCGTGCACCATGGGGCCTCTCCATATAACGGCGTCTTCCTCGTTCACGAGAAACCCGATCGACATCACCTTGAGACCGAATTTTTCTATGGGGATAATTTTATCGTCGGTAGTCGCTCGGGGCTTTTCACTTATCCCCATCATTAAAGGAGCGCTCGGTCCCCAGATATCGGCGTCCAAAAGCCCGACTTTCTTTCTTTTTTTGGAAATTGCAAGGGAAAGATTGGTCGCTATAGTTGATTTGCCGACTCCTCCCTTGCCGCTTGCCACGGCTATGTAGTATTTTATGTCGGGAAGCTTGCTTTTTTCACCCCCCGAGTCGGTAGTTATCTGCTTCTGCGGCCGCGAGCCGATCTTAATCGAAAGATCTTCAACCCCGGGTATGCCGAAGATGGCTTTTCGGACTTCTTCTTCAATTGCGGACTGAAGCTTCTGGTCCGGCTTGGGAAGCACTATGGAGAGGGTAACTTTCGAACCTTCCACGAGAATATCTTTTACGAGGCCGAAAGACACTATGTCCCGGTTAAAACCAGGATAGTTCACTCCCTTAAGAACTTTTATTGCCTGTTCTCTGGTTATTTCCACAAAAAGAGTCTCCCTATGTGATACCCAGTTTCTTTTTTCCTTCTTCGGATATCATGTCGGGGTTCCAGGGAGGGTCCCATATCACTTCTATGAGCACATTATCAGCTCCTGCGTTCTTAAGAGCCATTTCCGCCTGACCGGCTATCTGCGCGCCCATGCCGCACCCGGGAGTGGTAAGCGTCATCTTGACCTGAATGTTTCGCCCGGAGATCTGGGTGTCGTAAATAAGTCCCAGATCCACTATGCTTACGGGAAGCTCAGGGTCATAAACTTCTCTTAGGGCATCATAGATAACTTCTTCGGTTATTTCCGGGCTGTCTTCAGCCTTTTTTTTCTTTTCAAACTTGGTAAAAGACACGCCACTTTTATCTTTCGAGGAACCGCCCCTGTCTATCTGGATTATCTTTTTCATCCCCATGATTTTTCACCTCCTTCTTTTTCTTGTTCTCCTCACATACCAGACGCGCTGATAAGCGTCATCCTTTGCTCTCTACTCCGGAGTCCGATCAAATATGCGGGATAACGCCCCATGACTGGGCTTGGAGATTCTAGCACGGCATTTGTAAGTCTTTATCATCGTTACATTATACCGATCTGTCAAACAGTTGCAATCTTGTGTAACAAGTATATAATTCCCTAACTATTCAATAGCATTCTCCGCAAGTTATGAGACAATCCCGGCAGATATCAATCGGCAACGTGAAAATAGGCGGGGGAGCTCCTGTATCGGTTCAGTCAATGACCATTACCGACACGAGAGATGTCGCGTCGACCGTCTCCCAGATAAAAAGACTTGAAGAAGCTGGCTGTGATATCGTCAGGGTCGCTGTTCCGGACATGGATGCCGCGAGAGCTCTGGGGCCTATACGGAATGAAACAAGAATCCCGCTCGTCTCGGATATACACTTCGATTACAGACTGGCCCTCGAGTCAATAAAACAGGGAGTTGACGGGATGAGAATAAATCCCGGAAACATCGGCGCGAGGTACAGAATAAAGGCCGTGGTTGACGCCTGCAGGGAAAGAAAAATTCCCATAAGAATAGGCGTAAATTCGGGCTCTCTTGAAAAAGACATACTCAAAAAGTACGAGCATCCCACTGCGGAAGCCTTGGTTGAAAGCGCGATGAGGCATGCGCGCATACTCGAGGACCTTGATTTTTACGACATAAAGATTTCCGTTAAATCCACCGACGTGAGGAAAATGATCACCGCGTACAGAATGCTCGCGGAGAAAACCGAATACCCTCTCCATCTCGGAGTTACCGAGGCCGGAACCCCGGGGATGGGAACGGTGAAATCTTCAATAGGAATCGGGGCGCTTCTGGCCGAAGGGATAGGAGATACGATAAGGGTCTCTTTAACTGGCGATCCGGTGGAGGAGATCGTTGTCGGAATGAACATACTGAGGTCTCTGGGAATGAGGAACAACGGAATCGAACTTATCTCGTGTCCCGGATGCGGTCGGCTTGAAATAGATCTTGAAAAACTCGTTTCGGAAGTCGAGCAGGGTGTCTCCGGTTTTAACCTCCAAAGACCGGTTAAAGTCGCCATCCTGGGCTGCGTTGTTAACGGGCCGGGCGAAGCCGCGGAAGCCGATATAGGAATAGCCGGGGGAAGGGGGAAGGGAATGCTTTATCGGGACGGAAAACTGATAAAATCTTTCAAAGAAGCCGATTTGGTCGGGGAACTTGTTAAGGAAATAGAAAGAAACTACGTTAACTGAACCCAGAACCCCGCGAAATTGTTTTCCGGCTGAGTTTCAAATTACTTTAAAGGAGAAAAACGGATGAGGTTTTCTTCCTATTTCATACCCACAGTCAAGGAAGACCCTTCGGATGCCGAGATCATAAGCCACAAGCTTATGGTAAGAGCCGGCATGATAAGAAAGCTTGCGGCCGGGATCTACAACTACCTTCCTCTGGGACTCAAATCCATAAGGAAAGTTGAGAACCTAGTGCGGGAGGAAATGAACAGGGCCGGGGCCATTGAGCTTCTCATGCCCGCGGTGCTTCCGGCTGAACCCTGGATTGAAAGCGCCAGATGGGATTACTACGGAAAGGAGCTGCTTCGCTTCAAGGATCGCGCCAAGCGGGATTTCTGCCTGGGGCCTACCCATGAGGAAATAATAACGGACATAGTCCGAAAGGAGATCCGTTCCTACAAGCAGCTTCCGGTTAATTTCTACCAGATACAAACGAAGTTCAGGGATGAGATCCGCCCCCGGTTCGGAGTTATGAGGGCGCGCGAATTCATAATGAAAGACGCCTACAGCTTTGACGTTTCAGATGAGGAGGCGGATCGCTCTTACCAGGCGATGTACGACGCTTATGTGCGCATATTCGAGAGATGTGGCCTTGAATTCAGCGTGGTTGCCGCCGATTCCGGAAATATCGGAGGAAGTTTCTCTCATGAGTTCATGGTGACGGCCGACACAGGGGAAGATGTGATAATGAGTTCCACCGAAGCTGATTACGCCGCCAACCTCGAACTTGCGAAAATCGGCATTTCAGAAGACGAAAGAGAAGGGCTTAGAACAACCTCCGGGCTTGACGATGTTTCCGAGGTTCATACCCCGGATCTTAAGACGGTTGAGGACGTGGCGCAGCTTTTCAAAGTCGGCGCGGAGAAACTTATAAAGACCCTTATAGTGCGTACCGAAACGGAACCGGTAGTTGCGCTTGTAAGAGGAGATACGGAACTGAGTCTGACCAAGCTTAAGAATTTTCTCGGATGCGATACCGCAGAACTTGCCGACCCGCAGACCATTTCGGAGGTTTCGGGCGGACCCCTTGGGTTCAGCGGACCGGTTGGACTTAAAAGAAAGAACGTAAGGGTGGTTGCGGATAAGTCAGTCCGCAATATGAAAAACGCCGTAACGGGCGCCAACAAGGGCGACTACCACATAACCGGCGTTAACCCCGGGCGGGATTTTGAAGCGGATTCCTACGCGGATATAAGAGTGGCGAAGGAAGGAGACCCTTGCCCCGTTTCCGAAAACGGCGTTCTAAAAGCGTCAAGGGGCATTGAAGTCGGACATGTGTTTAAACTGGGCACCAAATACAGCGAAGCCTTGGGAGCTACCTACGTAGATGAGAGAGGAGCGGAAAAACCACTTGTCATGGGTTGTTATGGAATAGGGATAGGAAGAACGGTAGCAGCCGCAATAGAGCAGAATAACGATGAGTACGGAATAAAATTCCCTGTTCCTCTGGCTCCATTTGAAGTTTCCGTGCTTCCGATAAACGTGAAACAGCAGGACGTAAAGGACGCAGCAGAAGAAATATACTTAAAACTTCTTCGCGACGGAGTGGATGTTCTGATTGATGACAGGGCGGAAACTGCCGGAGTGAAATTTAAGGACTCAGACCTCCTCGGAATCCCGATTCAGGTTACCATCGGGCGAAGAAATCTCAAAGAAGGCAAAGTAGAGATAAAAAACAGAAACTCCGGCGAGAGAATAACCGTGGCCGTGGAAGAAGTTCCAGGCGAAATTGCTGCTCTTTTGGCTCAAGAAAAATAAAGAGAAAGAGAACGAGAACAGAATTTTCGTTATTGGAAAATCTCGGGGGTATCCGTTAAAGTTTTCCTAGTCCTTTTCAGTCCTAAACTTGATTAAGCGAAGGAAGGGCCTGAAGAGTATTCCTTCCGCATTCTGCGAATGGATGATAAATAAAAGAAAAGAGTTAGAGATGATTCACAAGCTTTGTGAGGCAAGCAATCTGATTGCGGTTCTGAGCGTGGTTTTCGTGCTTCTGATTCTGACGACGGAACATACAATGGCTCGGGACGAAGTTGGGAAAGAAGGAGTCCTTGTGGGTGGTCAACCGTATTCGGAAATCATGTCGGATAAGCTTCACCCCATAGTGGTGATCACCCGGCGTGACATCGAACTTTCCGGTATAACCAAGCTAAGCGACCTGCTTTCGCAAAGGTCGAATTTTAATGATTTCGGTTCACATAGACCTTTTATCCTAGGACCCGGTCGTTTTGCGGTCGCGGTAAATGGGCGACACGCCTCGAGCTTTGACATCGACTTTGATCTCATCCCCATCTCAGCGATTGAACGCATTGAGATTCTCAAGGACAGCGCAAGCGCTCCTTACCTTGGAAAAGCTATCAGCGCCGCCATAAATATAATTTTCAGAAAAGATTATGAAGGTTTTGAAATCCAATCAGGCATCGCACGTCCACGAGCTGAAGGTGGCGACTCCGAGCATTTAAGCGTTCTTTGGGGCGACGGCCTCGGTCAGGGCCATTTAAGCGTTGGCGCAGAAATATTTCGACGAAATGAAGTTCGTGATGCAGACCGCGACTACAGCCGTGCGATATACACCCCCGGTGGCTCTTTCGCCGATACCCAAGGCGTGTCGGCAGGTGGCAACACCCTGTTGCTGACAAGAACTGACGGGGAAAAGATATCGGCGCCACTTAACGACTGTGACGAAAACGTATACACAGGAATATTAACGATTCCTCCAGGCGAGATATCCGGTAGTGTCTGCGGTTTTGCCTCTGCCGATATCTCATGGCATTTACAGCGCAGGGAAACCGATCACCTATTTATGAATTTCCAGCATCCCATTGGGAATATAGCTACCGTTCATATTAAAGGCCGAGCGGCTAGATCAAAGACAAGGCTGCTTCAGGCGCCCGAATCTGCTGGTTTTTCCTTTGTGCCGACCGAAATGCTGAAGCAAAGCATAATCGACAATATCGAAGGTCTTGACAACAGTAATTTCCCGCAGGAAATCATGGTCGAACATAGTTTTTTAGGGCATGGAAACCGCCAATGGGACACTGATATCAAAGATTACGATCTTGAAGTAGGTATTGAAGGTGAAATTGGAGGTGAAATAGACTATCACGGGGATATTCACTACAATCATCACAGCTATATCAATAAAGGCCATACTTACATTCACAGACCGACAATTAATGCCGCCATTAACAGCGGAAATTATGATATTCAAAACCCTTTCTCCGAAACCGCAGAACATATAACAGCAATCAGTGAAAGCAGTTTGCGAAGAGATGTGAAAAAGGATTTTCATCACATTGAAGCTACCCTGGCACTCGATGGCCACTTGTTTGAAATTTTAGGCAACAAACTTGGCTGGGAGACAGGCTTACAGTTTGCGTACGAAAAACAAAAAAACACCTACGGATACTTCAACAGTCACGATCGTCCGGTTGACCCTGAAGACATATTCGGAGAAACTTCGAATTCTACAAAAGTCGATCGCCGACGTTTAGCTGTTTTCGGCGATATATCGGTACCGTTGGGCGATGCGCTGGATCTTTCGCTGGCTGGCCGGTACGAGGACTTGGGTGATCTACCGACAATATTTTCGCACCGTATAGCAACCCTGTATCGGGTGACGCCGAATCTGGCTCTTCGCGCTTCCTGGAGTCGGGGATCACGGTTTCCGGGACTGTTTGAACTGTACGAAAAAAAATCTGTCACTTACCCTTTTGTGTGTGACGCGGATACGGCGACTGCCAATTGCTCCAGAGAACAGGTGGAACTTAGCCAAGGTGCCAACCCGAATTTGGAACCGGACAAAACCGAAAGCTTTGCAACCGGAGTTTCAGCGGGGTGGGGCCCATTCTATGCCAGCGCCGACTGGTTTCGCCTGCGGGTTTCTGACATACCAAGCATGCTGGACCCACAGTTTATTGTAGATCTGGAAAGAAGAGGGGAGCTTGGCGATTATCCTGCAGTTAAGGTGATGCGGCGTCTTGACGGTCAATTAAACAGGATTGAGAACCCCTTTACCAACAGTGGAGAGTCAGATATTGACGGAGTTGACATCGGAATTAAGACTGACTGGAAGACCAACTGGGCGAATTTTATGCTCCTCGCCAGCTGGCTGAGGGTAACGAATTACGAGAGACGGACAGCTGAGCAAGCGCGGCCCGGAGACATTCCCCGCAACCGTCTGCACCTTTTACTCAGTGCGGGCCGGGACAATATGACGGTGCAATGGAGCCTGCACGCGGTTTCAGGTTACTGGAACGACGACAGAACCAATCGTTATAAGAAATGGGTAGGACAGGACATCACGCTTAACTGGGAAAAAGCGTTTGGATTCAAATGGTTTGAGCTTACGGGAGGCATCCTGAATATCGGCAACCAGGGTCAATCCCTCCCCAACCAAGATGAAGCTCAGGCGCTTTATCTTGATTCAATCCTAGGACGAACATTGTTTCTGACTACCAAGTTTGAGCTTTGATCCGCAGTTACTTTCTTCCGAAAGTGAAGTTTCCTTCTTTGTCCAGGTTTATCTTTATCATGGCCGAGTTCTCGAAATTTCCTTTCAGTATCTCGTTTGCAAGCGGGTCCTGAATGTATTTCTGTATAGCGCGTTTAATCGGCCTAGCTCCGAAGACAGGGTCGTAACCAATATCAACTAGTTTTACGATAGCTTTTTCGGAGAGCTCTATTCCGAGGCCCTTTTCCCCAAGTCTTTCTCTCAGATATCCGATCTGAATCTCGGCTATTTTCATAAGGTCGGTTCTTTTTAGACCGCTGAATATAACGACTTCGTCAACTCTGTTTAGAAACTCAGGGCGGAAATGATTTCTGAGTGTTTCCTTTATACTGCTCTCCATCTCTCCGCTGTTTCCTGACGATTCCTGTATATATTGGCTTCCGAGGTTTGAGGTCATTATTATTACAGTGTTCCTGAAATCCACCGTTTTTCCCTGCCCGTCGGTGAGCCTTCCGTCGTCAAGAATCTGAAGAAGCAGGTTAAACACGTCGGCATGCGCTTTTTCTATCTCGTCAAAAAGCACTACGGAGTAGGGCCGCCTTCTCACGGTTTCCGAAAGCTGTCCTCCCTCCTCGTATCCGACATACCCGGGAGGCGCTCCAATCAGTCTTGATACGGAGTGCTTTTCCATATACTCGCTCATATCAATCCGTACAATCGCGTTTTCATCGTCAAACATGAACTCGGCAAGCGATTTGGCGAGTTCCGTCTTGCCAACCCCGCTGGGTCCGAGGAATATAAACGAACTTATGGGTCTTTTCGGATCGGACAGTCCCGCCCTTGATCTGCGAAGCGCGTTTGAGACCAGCTTTATCGGCTCCGGCTGTCCTACCACCCGTTCGGAAAGTCTTTCCTCCATGTGAACGAGTTTTTCTACTTCCTCCTCAACCAGGCTTGATAAAGGTATTCCCGTCCACTTCGACACAACTATAGCTATATCCTCGGCGCTTACCTCCTCGCGAAGCATTTTCCTTTGACTCTGTATTTCGGAGAGTTCTATCCCAAGGTTCTCTATCTTCTTTTCAAGCTCGGGAATCCTGCCGTAAAGAAATTCAGATGCACGGGAGAAATCCCCTTCTCTCTGCGCTTTTTCCGCTTCCATTCTAGCGTTTTCTATTTCCTCTTTGGTTTTTCTTATCCTCGATATGCAGTCTTTTTCTTTCTGCCAATGTGCTTCAAGTACCTCTGCTTCCTCCTTTAGTTCCAGAAGGTTTTTCTCAAGGTCTTCAAGTTTTCCCAGAAGTTCGGGATCCTGCTCTTTTTTAAATCCCTCCCTTTCTATTTCAAGGCGCATTATCTTTCTTCTTATCTCGTCTATCTCTGTCGGCACGGAGTCAATTTCCATTTTTAGTCGCGCCGAGGCTTCATCCATGAGGTCAACGGCCTTATCTGGCAGAAACCGCCCTGATATATATCTGTTTGAAAGCTGGGCGGCGGCGACAAGAGCCTCGTCCTTGATTTTCACGCCGTGGTGAACCTCATATTTTTCCTTAAGCCCTCTTAGTATCGAAATGCTTTCTTCGACGGAAGGTTCGTCAACGTAGACCTGCTGGAACCTGCGCTCAAGGGCGGCGTCTTTTTCTATGTGGTTTCTGTATTCATCAAGCGTGGTTGCTCCTATGCAGTGAAGCTCTCCCCGTGCCAAAGCCGGCTTGAGCATGTTTGACGCGTCCATCGCTCCGTCCGCCGCGCCGGCTCCCACAACGGTATGTATCTCATCTATGAAAAGAATTATCTCTCCCTCGGACTCCGTAACTTCTTTGAGTACCGCTTTGAGTCTTTCTTCGAACTGTCCCCTGTACTTCGCTCCCGCAAGCAGCGATCCCAGATCGAGAGAAATGAGTTTTTTATCCTTAAGCCCTTCGGGAACATCAGAGTCGACTATCCGCTGGGCAAGCCCCTCGACTATAGCCGTTTTCCCCACTCCAGGTTCCCCTATGAGCACCGGGTTGTTCTTCGTTCTTCGAAGAAGTACCCGGATCACTCTTCTTATCTCTTCATCTCTTCCGATAACAGGATCTATTTTCCCCCTTCGGGCAAGCTCGGTGAAATCCTTTCCGTACTGGCGAAGCGGTTCCATTGTATCTTCGGGGTTCTGTGTATTCACTGTTTGGTTACCTCTCAGTTCTTTTAATGCCTTTAAAATCCCTTCCTTGGTTATACCCGATTCCGAAAATCCGTCTTTAAGCACTCCACCGGCGTGAGAAACAATTCCGATCAGAAGGTGTTCTGTGCTTACATACGTGTCCCCCAGATGTTGTGCTTCCTTCTCGGCTGACCGGATCGCAGAATCAAGCTCTCTGCTCATGTATATCCGGTCGGATGCTCCCTCGACCCTGGGGAGCTTTGATATCTGCTCCGCGGCTCTTCGAACAAGCACCTGGGGATCAGATCCCAGTCGCTTGAGGATCTCGATCGGTATTCCAGGCTGGTTTACAAGAGCCACAAAGAGATGGGGCAGATCAATTACCTGGTTTCCGCTGTCGCCCGCCGCGTTTCGGGCCTCCAAGATAGCTTCCTGGGCTTTTAGAGTGAATTTTTCGGGTGAAATCATCTCAGACACAAAATAATTCTTCTTTGTGCGGAATCAAGAAATTACTCGGAATTGAAAAACCGGGAGGGAAGGGTTGCAAAACACGATTACGCAACAACCCCCGAGCACGGTTAAACCACCACCCGCGCAACGTCTTCGGTTTGCTTAACGCAGAGAAAAAACCGGGATGTCAGGTTAAGAACGCTGGTTACAGCGTCACCACCCTTATTTTCCGAGGATGCTCACAACGCAGGTGATTCCGTCCATGGCGGGCTGGGCACCTCCCATGGTCTCGATGATACCAACTTTTGCATCTTTCACCTGGCGTTCGGGTTCAACTTCCTCTCTTAGCTGCCTTACAATCTCAGCGGTCTGAAGAAGTCCGGTAGCTCCGACGGGGTGTCCCCGTGAAAGCAATCCGCCGCTTGGGTTAACCGCGACTTTATCGCCCCCCACCCAAGTGCTTTTTTCGTCTATGAGAGTTGCTCCTTCTCCCTTCTCGCAGAAACCGAGGGATTCAACAACCATCATTTCCGCTATTGAGAAAGCATCGTGAATCTCAGCTACGTCCATATCCTCGGGTCCTAGTCCAGCCATTTCGTAAGCCATTTGGGAAGTTCTCCAAACGTTCTCAGAAGGATCACAGGTAAGACCTGTGGGACTGCTGTATTTGCCCGACTGGGCAACACAGCCAAGGATCTTTACCGGCATCTTTTTGGCAAGCTCCCCAACATGTTCCTCGGAACAAAGCACGGCAGCCGCGGCTGCGTCGCCGACGGGACAGCACATGTTGCGCGTAAGCGGGTCTGCGATCATCGGGGCGCCCAGCACTTCTTCTACCGTGGTGGGCTTTCTGTACTGGGCAATAGGATTTAGCGAGGCGTGGTGGCGGCTTTTTACGACAACTTCGGCCAGCTGTTCCAAGGTAACTCCGTATTCGCTCATGTACTTTGAAGCTCTTATTGCGTAGAGCCCGGGCATTCCCATGCCGATTGAAACCTCGAGATCGTCTTCCTCAAGGGGTAGGGGACCTCCGGAGAGAATCCTGCTCAGGTTTTCAACGCCGAGAGCGAGAGCTATGTCGTACTGACCGTAGGCTATTGTTCTCCAGGCTTCCCATAGGGAAAGGGTTCCGCTTCCGCAGGCTCCTTCCACGTTTATGGTAGGCTGTCCGACAAGTCCTATGTCCTTAAGTGCCCTCTGACCGACTCCCATACCTTGGTAGACATGACCGCAAAACGCGATCTCGATTTTTCGCGCGTGAATTCCCGAATCCTGTATCGCACCCCATGCGGCTTCCCTTGCTAGCACGTGAGCCGGTTTATCGGGAAATCTTCCGCAGGCGGTGTTTCCCACTCCTATGATATAAACGTCTCTCATTATAATAATTCCTCCTGCTTGCGCTTTAAGTTCGGCAATAAAATGTATACCAAATCGTTTGTGTTGTAAAATTTCGGAGGTTTTGATTTTCAATGATGAAATTTTCGTAATTTAATGGTATGATGTGGGGAGAGGTTTATGGAGTTTAACTCTGAATAAAAAACACCCAGATAGGAGGTTAATATGAGTAATGTACCAAGTGCCAGCGAAGTTAGTGTCATGGACACCTTCAGCGCCATAGGAACAAGAAGGTCCATTAGGTGGTATGAGCCGAATCAGTCCGTTGAGAAGTGGAAAGTTCAGGCCATACTGGAAGCCGCCAGACTTGCTCCTTCGGCAGGTAACTTCAATGGACAAAGAGCAATAGTTGTATACAGGGACGAAGATCCCGATGTATGGGAGTTCATATCTGACTGGAGTCAGATCACCACGCAGATGGCTCCCGTGCTTGTGTTCTGGTGTTATGACATGGCCAACTACGACACGCAGGGTCAGTCTATCCACGATCTTATGAGAACTGGAGCGCTTGACAAGGCGCACGGTTGGGAATATGACAGGGTATCCAACCTGTTCCCGCTTCCCGGACTGCTTCCCGACGCGATATTGCACCGACTCGCCGCAATCGATCTTGGAAACGCGATAGAGAATGCGATATTGGCTGCGACGGCGCTGGGTCTTGGAACCTGTCTTAACGGCGCAAGCGGTGGAGCCAGAAGGAACACGAAAGCGAAGTTCGCTCTTCCCAACACTTACGTGTTCAGTTGGCTTATGACCATTGGCTATCCCGCAGAGGATATACAGGGTGGCGGGGCGAGATGTCGTCCTCCTTTTGAGACCATGTTCTTTGAGAAACGTGTCGGAAACGCTTTTCCAAGAGATCCCGAGGTAATAGGTCTTCTTCAGGAGCTGAACATGCTTCAGCCGGCAGGACCTCTTCCCGGAAGGCTTGAAGAGATTAACAGACTTACCAAGCGTTTCGGTCTCGGAGACGAGTGGCTTACGGACTGGGAGCTTGAAGAGTCTCAGCTCGGAGAGGTTGCGGGAGATATGAAGTTTAATTCGCTGGGTTCCGAGGTAGTTCAGGCCTCAGCAGCGGGAGCATCTCCTGACCCCTCAGGTTTTACCCTTAAACCGACGGTAAAGAGGGAGAGAATCCAGGAGTACAGGAAGGAAAAAGGCATTGGGGATGCCGACTAGTTCTTATCAAAAATCAACCAGGAGGTTTTGATAATGGCAGAGATAACACTAAACATTCCGGATCCGATTCACGACAAGATCAAGAAAAGAGCCGAACAGACTGGCAACGCTGAGGTCGGCGTTATAATCGCCACTCTGGCGCTGACTTTCGGCGCTTCGGATTATGATGATTCGAAGTGGATCAAGAACCTAAAGGGACAGGACGACGCGTCTAAGCCTTGGTAGAGTTCCGGAAGTAAAAACAGTATAAAAAAGGGGATGTTCGTAGAAACGGGCGTCCCCTTTTTTTATGTACAGATAAGACGAAACCTTTAGAAAAATCTAAAAAGAACTATGTAACAACGGAAGCGAGACAGTGTCTTCAAATCTTCCTTCCGGCTTCAAATTTTCAACTTTCGTATCAGCTCTAATTTCTTCAATAGATTTCTCGATATAGAGAAGTAACTCACTGAAATTTTTTCCATTTCTGGCCGATACAAAAGGTACTTGAGGAAATGCTTCCCTAAGCATTGCTTCTGTTTCTGCATCAGCCTGATCAAGCTTGTTAAACACAAGAATGCTGGGGATATATTCAAATTCCATGGACTCCACTATCTTCATTACAGAATCTATTTTTTCCCTGACCTCGGGATCGCTGGCGTCCGCGACGTGAAGCAACAGGTCAGCTTCTCCTATCTCTTCAAGCGTAGCTCTGAATGCGTTTATGAGTTCCTTGGGAAGCTTGCTTATAAAGCCTACCGTATCTGTCATGAGCACATGTTTTCCTCCAGGGAGCATGACTCTTCTTGTTGTCGGGTTCAGGGTTGAGAAAAGCTTGTCCTGGGTAACGATGGAGGATTTGGTCAGACGGTTAAAAAGTGTGGATTTGCCGACATTTGTGTACCCGATAAAAGACAGGGTCGGAATTTTTGAGGTTTTCCTGTTTTTTCTTGTATGTTCCCTTCTTCTGCAGAGACCGTCGATCTGCTTTTCGAGCTGCTCGATCTGCTTTCTTATGTTTCTTCTTTCCTGCTCAAGCTTCTTTTCTCCAGGACCTCTTGTGCCTATCCCGCCTCCCAGCTGGGAAAAAGCTGTCCCTTTGCCTTTAAGCCTAGGCAAATTATATTGGAATTCTGCAAGCTTCGCCTGAATTTTTCCTTCGTTTGTCTTAGCGTGTTTCGCAAATATCTGTATTATCAGCTGGCTTCGGTCCACTATATCAAGACCAGATTCCTCCCCGATAGCATTTGCCTGGGCAGGGGTAAGCTCGGTGTTAAAAATTATGGTGTCGGCCCCAAGGTGCTTGGCGTGAAGGGCGATCTCCCTGAGTTTCCCTTTGCCGACAAGATAACGGGGATCGACGTTCCTCCTTATCTGAACCATCTTGTCGAGCACCACCTTCTCGGCGGAGAGAGCCAGAGAATTAAGTTCCTCTAAAGATTTTTCAGCTAGGTAGCGGAACTTCGTGCTGAACCCCACAAGTATCACTCCTTCCCTGTTTTCCTTGCCCCCGTTTTTTAGAAAAGCGTGTCTTAGAGACTGTTCTATGCCATTTATTTCCTGCTCAAGATTAATGTTTACTCTACCCAGGTCCGAGAACTTCGAAATTTCCCACTTCGCCTGATTCTCTCCATTCGGTGGAACAAGGTTCGCGTACTCAAAGCGTCCGGCTGAACCGTTTTGACCGATAGATACCGAAGCCACCAGATCGAGTCTTTCGCTTGCCAGGGTCGTCAGGTCTGAATTGGTGAGGCCTGATCCCTTAAGATTGGTTCTTACAGCGCGAAATCCCCTTAGTCTGTATTTCGCTCTCCTCCTCCTTCCGAGCAGGTTTTCAAAAGGAAAATCGCAAGGTTCCCCGATGAAGACGAACCTTATCTTTCCCTTGCGGTCAATAAGTACTGTTATGGTTTTTTTGTGTTCGCTTGAGAGGGCTAAAAGAGTTCGGGTGAGTTCGGGGGTTACCAGGCGATCCTGGGGGATTTTCCTCTTGTATATTCTGAGTATGTTCTTCCGGTCGCTTCTAGTGAGACCTGAGGTGTTTCCGTAGAGTTTATCTATCTTTTGTTTCCCCTTGATCCATATATTATTATATTGCGCAGAGAATTTGAAGCGTTTTCAGCGAAGAATGAGAAAAATCTATCGGTTTGGAACTGATTTTTCAGTGCTGAGAACAGTAAAGCTTTCTTGTTTTCGGACTCCAGATTGAAAGCTGAAGGTTAAGGTGATGCGCCGTGGAAATGAAAAAACAGCCATGGATTGCTGAGTTTTACGAAAAAGAGAAAACCTCGGTTGACTCGGATGAAACATGGGGGGAGAGGAAGAAAGCTTCGGGTTTTCTCTGCCGTAGCTTTGAAACATATGTGGAGTCATTAAACAAAGAATACGGCCGAGACGCAATCAGCGTGATTGCTCCGCCTCCGGGTTTTATGCAGGCGGTTTTTGGTACCGAGGCAAAAACCCCGGGGTTTCTGCTCCTTTTTGGAACTTCAAGACTGATTATGGTACTTTGCGGGGGTGAGAACGCTGTTACCTTTGTCGGAAGAGAAATCGATCCTGATCCTCAAAAACCGAAGAAGAATCTGAAACTTCTCGGAGTTACTTGGGAAGAGAAAGAAAACGGGGGATATCTTTTTAGGGACAATAGTGGAGTAGAGATCGAAATCCACGAACTCATCCTCCGGGTAACCCGCTGGGGCACAAGCTAGGGAGCAAGAACGATGTGCGTCAGAGAAGCGATGACCATTATTAGTCCGATTAGTAGCGGTACACCAAGTATGTACTTCAGGCCTTCTTTTTCGTGTGGTTCGAGATCAAACATTATGGCGCAAGAATAACCTATGCTTTACGCCGTTGCAAAGTCTTGTTGAACAGATCTCGAAATTTTGTTAAGTTCTTAGGGTAATGATTGAATACGTAACTCCCTTTTTCCGTCCCCCAAGCGAACATAAAAGTTTTATTCTGCAAGCTACTGTCGGCTGTTCCCACAACAAATGCACATATTGCGCCATGTACAGAAAGGAAACCCAGAAATTCAGGGTAAGACCTATGGGCGAAATCAGAGAGATTATCGATACCGCGGCGAAAAGTGGATCACTTGAGCGAAGGGTTTTTATAGCCGATGGTAACGCACTCGTGCTTTCCACGGCGAAACTTATGGAAATAATGGATTATCTTCATGAAAAAAACCCTGATCTTGAGAGAATTACCGTGTACGCAAACGTGGGCGACATACTCAGAAAATCGATTGAAGACCTCACGCGTCTTCGAGAAAACGGTCTCAGCATGGTTTACATAGGTTTTGAAAGCGGAGATGACGTGGTGCTCGAGAGAATAGAGAAGGGAGCGAATTTTGCTGAGACCGTCGAAGCCTCAAGAAAACTTAAGGCTTCCAGAATAATGAATTCCGTCATGGTCCTCCTCGGCATCGGCGGGAAGGAGAGGAGCAGTGAGCATGCCCTGGCTACCGGGAAACTTCTTACGGAATGTGACCCTGAATATGTCGGAGCCCTATCCCTTCAACTTCGTCCAGGAGCGCCGATTTACAAGCAATGGCAGGAGGGCCTCTTTGAACTTCCGGACAAGTTTCGGATGATAGAGGAACTTGAGACCATAGTTGAGAATACGGAGCTTTCAAACGGCTATTTCTATTCAAACCATATATCAAATTATCTTCCTGTCAGGGCGAAATTCCCCGAGGAAAAAAATAAAGTTCTTGAAGAAATAAGAGAAGTGTTAAGGACCAGAGACGAAGCTTTCCTTCGTCCGGATTATTACAGAGACGTGGTAAACCAGTACTGAAAAAAACTTAAGGAGGCTAAAATGGGAAAAATTGCGACAACTTCGCCGGTTTGGGGATGCAGCGTGAGCGATCTTAGAGAACTAGCAAGGATTACGGAGGAATCGGGCTTTGACGGTATTTTCTCTCCGGAAGTACCGCCTTACAGCGCTATAACCAATGCTCAGGTGTTTGCGGAGTGCACTGAGAGGATAAACGTCGGAACATGGATAGCTAATATATACATGCGCCAGCCCGTAGTTGCTACCGCAGCGGCACTTACGATACAGGAAATAACGGACGGGAGAATGATTCTCGGACTCGGAGTCAGTCACAAGCCCGTTAACAATAGATACGATATAGACATGGGAAACCCGATTGAGGCGATGAGGAATTATGTCGGGGAAGCAAGAGCCTTTGCCGACGGAACGTCTCCAAGGCTTTCTCTTAAGAGAAAAGTACCCGATCTCCCAGTCTATATAGCGGGACTTACCAAAGCCGCGGCGGAGCTCGCCGGAGAGGTTGCCGACGGTATAATGCCGTATCTATGCCCCCCCGCCTATATAGTTACCTTAAAAGAGCATGTTGCTGCGGGCGCCGCGAAAGCGGAAAGGGATCCCTCGACTATATCGATTACAAACGGCATTCCATCCTTTGTCTCGGATGATGGAGCCGCGGCCGTCGCCGCAGCCAAAAGAGGGCTCGGTCCATACGCCAGGTTTCCTTTCTACCAGAGACTCATAAGGAACATAGGTTTCGGGGATATAATCGACCAGGTGCAGGACGGAGCGAATCCGGCCGAAGTTTTCACCGATGAGCTGATAGACTCGGTGGCGCTTGCCGGTACGCCCGATAACTGCAAGAAAAAGCTTGAAGAGCATTTCGAAGCTGGGGTCGATCTCGCCATATTGGTTCCCGGGCCGGTAGGAAAACAGGGTAATATAGAGGTAATGGAGATAACAGCTAAAGCTTACTCTTAAGTTTTTTGTAGACTAAAAGAGCGGAGAACAGCTGGTGTTTTCCGCTCTTTTCTCTTTCCATAATCTCTACCTCTCTCCATAATCAATCATTTTTCTGAGACCTGCGGCCGAAACTGGAATTTTTTCACTTGCGTGGTTGAGAACGTAATTTTATGAAAGTATAATTAGGGCAATTTTATTCTTTTTGCTTCGGTCCGCCTGAACGTGAGTCTCGATAATAACATTCTGTCTCTGCTCGTATTTTTTCCTCTCCTGGGAGCCGTGGTTCTTGCGGTTCTCCCGTATTTCCAAAAGGTTTCCGATTACCAGTTAAAAACAGTCGCTTTTGTGATAACACTGGCTGAATTTGTGATTTCACTGCCGCTTTTTTTCCGGTTCAATGGTTTGCTTTCCACCATGCAGTTCCAAGAGAAGATCCCTTGGCTTACGGATCTGGGAATATCTTATCACTTGGGAGTCGACGGTCTTAGCCTTTTGCTCGTGCTTCTCACAACTTTTCTGTTCCCGATTACGGTTCTTTGCTCCTGGAACGCGATAAAAGGCGGATGGAGAGCGTTTCTATGTCTTACTCTTTTCCTTGAATCAGCGCTCATCGGGACCTTCACGGCACTGGATATGATTCTTTTCTTCATATTCTGGGAGGCGGTACTGATTCCCATGTATTTCATCATAGGAATATGGGGATCTTCTAGAAGAGTCTATGCGGCAATAAAATTTTTCATTTATACGGCGCTTGGAAGCGGGCTTATGCTGGTTGCAATCATCTACATGTACTACGCTCACATAGACCAGTTTGGCTTCGCGTCGATGAATCTTTTCGATCTCCAAAGAACCAGTCTTGTTTTTGACGGCATACTGAGTCCTCAGGGACTTGTGTTCCTGGCGTTTTTCCTGGCCTTTGCAATCAAGGTTCCGATGTTCCCGTTCCACACTTGGCTCCCCGATGCCCATGTTGAGGCACCCACGCCCGGAAGCGTCATACTTGCGGGTGTGCTTCTTAAGATGGGAACATACGCAGTTATAAGGTTTCTCATTCCGTTTTTTCCGGAGGCAATAGAGGCATACACCGGAGTTCTCATAGTACTTTCAATCGCAGGGATAATCTATGGAGCGATGGTGGCCTTTATGCAGAAGGACCTTAAGAAGCTGGTCGCCTACTCAAGTGTAAGTCACATGGGACTTATAATGCTGGGTGTGTTCATCTTCAACCTTCACGGTGTGCAGGGCGGAATCTACCAGATGATAGGTCACGGTCTCTCCACTGGAGCTCTGTTTATTCTCGTCGGGATGATATACGAAAGACGTCACACCAAAATGATTTCGGAATTCGGTGGACTTGCGAAGGTGATGCCGATTTTTGCGATATTTTTCATGATTGCCATGCTTTCTTCGATAGGTCTACCTCTTTTAAACGGTTTCATCGGGGAATTTCTGATTCTGCTGGGAGTATTCGCTGAGAGTTACTGGTACGCCGCATTTGGAGCCACGGGGCTTGTTCTCGGAGCCGTCTACATGCTCTGGGCATACCAAAGAGTGATGTTCGGACCTATAGCAAAGAAAATAAACATGGGGCTTGCGGATCTCAATCCCAGAGAGATAGCCCTTATGATTCCGCTTGCCGTGATGATGTTTTTTATGGGAATCTATCCGCAACCGTTTCTCTCAAAAATGGAACCCACGGTAACGAAAATAATAGACGGGGCGCAGCAGGAAGCTTTCCGTGCGGACTCCGCAGTTCCGGAGATCCGGAAAAACAGGCCTTAAATCATGGCCGGCTGGCTATCAGGCGACTGCTTGCCAGCTTGATCTTATCTATGTCTTTTAAAAAACTCATAACGAAAAAAGTCGAATTTTCCGCCTCTCACAGGTACTGGAACAAAAACTGGAGTGAAGAGAAAAACCGTGAATTTTACGGTAAATCGAGTCTGCCAGGCGGACACGGACATAATTTTGCGCTTGAAGTTACTGTGGAAGGAGAGATAAACCCGGAGACGGGGATGATAATCAACCTTTTTGACCTTAAGCAGATAGTTTCATCGGTTCTGGCTGATTTTGACCACAAGAACCTGAACGAAGACAATCCCCGTTTTCAGGATCTTATACCAACGACGGAAAACATAGCCAAGGTTCTTTGGGAAATGGTTGAGGAAAAAACCCTTGAGAGGGATGACTGTCGTCTTCACAAGATAAGGGTATATGAAACAGACGATCTTTTCGTCGACTACCGTAAATGCTGAAAAAAAAAGAGCAGGTGCTTCTTACCAGAGTATTCAGATTCTCTGCAAGCCACAGGCTTTTTATGGAGGGGTTGTCAGATGAAGAGAACTTCGCCATATTTGACAAGTGTGCGAATCCTGCGGGGCACGGACACGACTATACGGTTGAAGTGGCTATAAGTGGAGAGATAGACGATGAAACGGGCATGCTCATAAACCGTATTGATTTTGAAAAACAGGCAACGCCCATAATTGAAGAACTTAACTATAAATGGATAGACAGGGATATTCCTTTCTTTCAGGAAAACATATCGACTGTTGAGAATATCGGGAAATACCTGTGGCAGAAATTCACGGAAATCATCCCTGGCAAGCTTGATCATATAAAAATCTGGGAGAATCCGAAAAGTTATTTTGAGTATTTCGAGGAAAAACGAGATGGCTGAGAAAGTCGTGATTGTGACCGGGGCGGCAAGAGGCATAGGAAAAGCAATCGCAATTGAGTTGCTCAAGGCGGGGTTTTTTACGGCGCTTTGTTCAAAAAGCCGCCGGAGCGCAGCTTCCCTTGAGGCCGAAATATCGTCTTTTGCCGGAAATTTCATGATTTCCTCCGTCGATATATCGGTCGAGGAAGAGGTTAAAAGATTCATCTCAAGCGTCGCGGAAAAAAAGGGGAGGGTTGACGTACTGATCAATAATGCGGGTGTCGTTTACACGGGTCCGGTAGAAGAGACCGAAACCGAACAGTGGGATGAAATGATGGCCGTAAACGCAAGAGGAACCTTTCTCATGGTAAAACATTCGCTTCCACTTATGACTGGAGGCAGCCACATCGTAAACATCGGTTCGAACGCTTCAAAAAAGGGCTTTCCCGGATGGGCTGCCTACTGCGCTTCGAAGTTCGCCGTTTTGGGTTTTACCAATTCACTGAGAGAAGAGTTAAGAGACAGAGGAATAAAGGTGTCTGCCGTTTTGCCAGGCCCGACGAAAACGGATATCTGGGATTCCCTTGGGGGAAAATGGAATAAGACAAAGATGATGTCTCCTGAAATTACAGCTAAAACAGTCCTGTCGGTCATAAATCAGCCATTGGAAGCGAACATAGATGAAATTGATATAGTTCCATCCACGGGTAATTTATAATTGCGCAATACCAGTTTCGGAACAAGCAGATGATAGAGATAGCTTCAATCGGAATCAGCTACAAGACGGCCCCAGTGGAAGTGCGGGAGCGGTTCTCTTTCTCTGATGCGGAGCTTCGAGAAGCACTCGGGATCCTTCGCCTGAGGGAAAACGTGCTTGAATGTTGCATTGTGTCCACATGTAACCGCGTTGAGGTCTACGCGGCGACTGAGAACTGTGGGAAATGCGAAGAGGAAATCAAGTCGTTTCTTATGGATTTTCATAAGCTCCAGAGTGAAAGCCTTTATCCCTATATATATACCCGCGTGGGATCTGACGCTGTAAACCATCTTTTCAGGGTAGCCGCCAGCATTGATTCCATGGTGATCGGAGAAACCCAGATTCTGAACCAGCTTAAAAACTCCTACAGCGTGGCGCGTTCCGAGAGCACGGTCGGGCTTATACTCAACAGGCTTTTTAACAGGGCTTTTTTCGCCGGGAAGAAAGTGAGAGCCGAAACGGGAATCTCCTCTCAAGCGGTCTCGATAAGTTATCTAGGAGTGGAGCTTGCCAAAAGGATATTCGAGAACCTTGCGAATCGGACCGTGATGCTGGTGGGAACCGGGGAGATGGGGGAACTCTTCGCTAAACATCTTGTCTCAAACAACATAAAGGAACTCTACGTGACGAGCAGAAATTTTCGCAACGCGGAAAAACTTTCGCAATCCCTAAATGGCAAGCCCATCAGGTTTGAAGAAATGCTCTACAGTCTGAAAGACATTGATATTCTTGTGACTGCGACCGGGTCCTCCGACTATATAATAAGAAGCGAACACGTAAAACAGTCCCTTAAGCTCAGGAAAAACGATCCGATTTTCATGATCGATATAGCTGTTCCACGCAATATCGATCCGAAGATAAACAGAATCCCCGGGGTTTATCTCTACGACATAGACGACCTCAGGGTAGTTCAGGGCGAGAACTTAAACTCCAGGAAGGAAAATCTCAAAAAAGCCGAAGAAATAGTCCTAAAGATAGAGAAGGGTTTTATGGACTGGATGGAAAGCCTTAAGGTCTTTCCAGTCATAATTGATATCAAGCGGAAATTCGAGGAGATAAAAAAGATCGAAGTCGAGAAGGCTCTCAGAAAACTCGAAGGCGGCACCGGGGAGCAGAAAGAGATTATAGAGAGCCTAGCGAATTCCATAATCGGAAAAATATTTCATGACCCGGTCACTAACCTAAAGAAAAGAACGTCCGGTTACGAAGCGGCTCTCTACTCGGAGGTAACGAGAAGGCTTTTTGAACTTGACCCGGTGGACGCCCCGCGGGACGCAAAAGATATTTATGACGAAGCTGAGAATTGGGACCAGGGGTAGCAGACTTGCTCTGCGCCAGGCCCGCCTTGTCGAAACGGAGCTTCACGCTGTTTTCCCCTCACTTGAAACGGAAATAAAAGAAATAAAAACCTCGGGCGATGTGAACCCCGAAGAAGATGTCTCCCGGATAGGCGGCAAGGGGGTTTTCGTAAAAGAAATAGAACAGGGCCTTCTCTCGGGTGAAATAGATATCGCCGTTCACAGCATGAAGGACATGCCCTCGATTCTCCCCGACGGGCTTGTCATAAGCTCTGTGCTAAGAAGGGAAGACCCAAGGGACGTTTTTATTTCAAAAGACGGCCGCACCCTTGAGCAACTCCGCGGAGAGGGCAGGGTGGGAACCGGAAGCGTAAGAAGAAAAGCGCAGTTGCTTTTCAGGTTCCCCGACCTGAAAGTTGTTCCCCTGAGAGGGAATGTCGATACCAGACTCAGAAAAATTTTATCAGAAGACCTCGACGGAATAGTTCTGGCAGCGGCGGGACTTAATCGGCTCGGACTTTCCGAACGTATTACCCAGTATTTCACGCGGGACCATCTGGTTCCCGCTCCATGTCAGGGGGTAATAGCCATCGAGTACAGAAAAAATGAGGCGGAAACGAGAAACTTCATATCCGCAATCACGCATGAAGACACAGAGACCGCGGCGGTATTTGAGCGCTCTTTCCTAAAAACTTTCGGCGGGGACTGTCAAATCCCACTTGGATGCTGCGCGGAGGTACGTCTTGGGAAAGTATCGGCGAATTCCGTTTTCATAGACATTGAGAAAAACACGGTCTCCAAGAACACCTGGGAGTGCGACGCGGAAAAAGCGTCCACAGAAGGAGTTCTTATGGCCAAAGACCTTATGAAACGGGCAGGGCTTTCGCTATAGACCCCACTGCAATCTAAACCATAGTTGTTTCCGGGTCTTTTCCCTACGGGGTACCAGTATTCGGTTCGGGAACGATGGTCAGCATTATTCCCTCTGACAGTTTTTTCGTTCCTAGGATGCTTGAGCGAACAACAAGCTCTCTCCTTTCAGCTTTAATCTGTATGTCATCACCGTCATTAAAAGTGAGAGCTGACTTTTCTACAGTGGCGAAGACCGCACCCACCGGATTCTTATCCTCGCTGTTATCAAAGCTTTCAAGCTTTACTCCATCCCCGTATTTACTGTTCTTTACGGTAACGACGCTAAGCAACGCTGTGACATTTCCACTGCCCAACCGTGTAATCTTTATGTTTTCATCGGCATTTCCTGAAGTCTCGACGTTCACGGCGGCAAGATAGATCTCTCCATCATCTGCCTCATCAAGATCAAACCCTTCGTCCCGGTTGGCACTTATTGTTGACTCGGTAATGTTTGCCCGTATGCTGCCGGGACCCGCCTCGTCAACATCTGTCACAAAACAGGTCTTTAGTCTAGTCGGCACACCCCGCGCCGGCATGTTCATTGACACTGCAAAGTCCTAATCCAGTTTTAGTATGCGTACAGTCAAGCAGTTTGGACTCCGAACCGGTGCACTCTACAAATTTCATCAGGAACCCAGACGTAGAACTGCTTGTTGGCGGTGTTATGTTTCCCCATCCGAAGGCGGCAGCTGTACCTAGACCTAGCTGGCGACACACGACCTTCGCGTCCGTCGAGTCCCAAAAATCATCACACACCCCCTTCCATTGCTTAGAACTAATATCAAATATTTCAACCCTGCCCTTATATCGACCGGTAGCTCCGTCCACTAGTCGAACACGGCCGTCGAAATAGTCAGAATCTTCTTCACTAACCGTAGTCGGCAGAGTAACAGGTCCAGCGTCAGCGCTGAGTAACTCTTCGGCGTACCCTTCGTCATCCTCGAAACTCGCCTTCACCATGATTTTCATACCAAAATCATCACGCCCAAGAACATAAGTGGAACCTGTCGCGCCGGAAATTTCGACCAGACCTTCATGCCGGACAGTAATCAGATGATTAACCCTGACCCACTGATAGCTGTAGTCCGGATTCTCCGGGACACCGTCGTCATCACTCACATTCGAGACGCTCGCGGTCAGCGTCGCCCCATACTCAGTATCGCCCGTGATTGTCACAGTGCCGGTGGCGACAGAGTTGTCGGGGTCAGGCGGATCCTCGCAGAGGATCCAATTGTATTCTTGATTGAAGCAAATATGAGTTCCACGCCCTCCATGGCTACAATCAAGCAGTTTTGCTTCCGAACCCGTGCATACCAGATCGCTTAGTAACATTGGGGGCACACTTCTTTCTACAGAGTAGCTCGGGGAACTCTGTCCCTCGGGGGGAGTAACTGCCATCAAGCCCCCCGCACAACCTAGCTGGCGGCACATAACCTGTGCCTCTTCTACACCATCATTGAGGTTTTCCAGGCCATCATCGCAGATTCCCTTCCATTTCCCGGTACCGTCCTCGTCTTCATCATCAAATATCTCGGGCCTGCCGCCCACGCAACTTCCGACAAGCGTGTCGAGCGATTCCGTTCTTACCAATCGAAGCTCGCCGTCGTCCTGCGCGCCAACCGGAGCAGGAACTCCCAGCAGCAAAAGTCCTAGCAGCAGCCCAGCCACCACCGGGAAACCACGCAATACGTCAAGAATCTTGGCCATCCCGCCGTACGCACACAAACGCGCCGCATCATCATTCGTATTGTCAAGACGGATTGCCGATTTTCCTAGTCCTGTTTCTAACATTTTAAAAACTCCTTATAAAAATTGTCTCCGATATCTGGTACTGCCCGGTTGCCTCTAACTTCAACTTAAAGATACCTCTAATTCTCTCCGCCTCCAAGGAGTTACTAATAATTATTTCTATATGTGCGGATTCATAATGTGCGGATTCATAACAAATAGACTGTCCGGTTTGAGATCTTTCTTTGTAGGGGGGATTTATGAACCGGTCATTTTAATTTGCTAACTACAATAGTATTTATCATCTTGACATAATAGACGTTTCAATTATAGTTTTTTCTTCATATCTTCTGTCGCGGGGTGGAGCAGCTTGGTAGCTCGTCGGGCTCATAACCCGAAGGTCGCGGGTTCAAATCCCGCCCCCGCTACCAATTATTCCTTTAACATTTCTAAGAGATTTAATAACCTTGTGGAAGTAGTAACCACGCTGACTCTGCTAGATATCAGCCCCAGAAAAATACCCGTTTACTTCTTCGCATCAGCTTTTTCTATATTCTTACTGTATCGACTTTATCAAAACTCTCCTTATCATTACAAAACGGATGCCGATTCAGCTTCGAAGACTACAGAACAACACCCCTTTCATGCCAAGTGTTCGATTAAATCGTGCGCCTCGGGAGATAAACCCTGCATTGCCTCTCTCAAGTATTGCCCATCTGCTCCGCCAGGGAACTAACGCGCTCATACATGTAACTTAGATTTCATTTTTATGCCCTCTCGGGTTATAATCCACCACTAAGGGTTCATTTTAACCCCTCATTTCCTTAAAAAGGGTGGATATCTCTTTGCTCGTAATGGTGTCCCTTGCCTTAGTGCTGGGAGTAATCGGTCAGATGCTCTCCATCAGGACAGGGTTTCCAAGTATCGTGTTTTTTCTTATTTTCGGGGTTCTAGTCGGTCCTGAATTTTTATCTCTGGTCCATCCCTCGGAATTCGGAGAAGGGCTCGAAATAATAATAAAGCTCTGCGTAGCGATTGTTCTTTTCGAGGCGGGACTCAGCCTGAATAAAGAAGAAGCGCTTAGCCACGGAAACATAATACTGTTGCTGATAACAGTGGGTGCGCTGATCACTATGATAGGAGGAGCTGTCTTCGCGTACTTTGTGGGTGATCTCTCCTGGGAAATGGCCTTTGTCTACGGTTCCCTCGTCATAGTAACCGGTCCGACCGTTGTTCAGCCCCTGCTCAGAAGATTCAAGGTTAAACCCAACCTGAAGCACATCCTTGAATACGAAGGAGTTCTGATTGACCCTATAGGGGCCTTGATAGCTCTTTTCGTAGTTGAGGTAATACTCATCGAAAGCACTCACTCTGCGTCTGGCCTAGTCCTCGGACTTGGGGGCCACGTCACGGAGATAAGCCGGGTAGTGCTTCTTGTCGCTTACAAATTTATAGTGGGAGGGGTTCTCGGTTTTCTTGGCGGTTACGCGGCTACTTTCGCGGTTAAAAGATTCTATATCTACATGGAGGACTTCGTGGATCTTTTTATGCTTGCCTCCGCGCTTGCCGTTTACGGGTTTGCCGAGATGCTGACTCCGGACGCGGGGCTTGTGGCAGCCATTGTCTCCGGGGCCATAGTCGGAAACCTGAATATTCCAGAGGAAGAAGAAATGAAGAAATTCAAGGGGAAACTTACGATTCTCGTCATTTCTCTGCTCTTCATTTTTCTCGCCGCTAGCCTGGAACTCGACTACATAAAAGATCTGGGCATCTATGGTCCCTTGGTCGTGTTGGGGCTGCTTTTTGTCGTACGTCCGGTGGAAATATTTCTTCTCTGCGTGCGTTCCGGTCTTTCGATCAGGGAAAAGATGTTTCTTTCGTTTGTTTCTCCAAGAGGAATAATTGCCGCGTCAATAGCTTCTATTATCGCTCTGGAACTGCACCAACATGAAGTTGAAGGGGGCAATACCGTCCAAGGGCTAGTTTTTCTCACAATAGCAATTTCGGTTCTGCTCCAAGGGGGTGCAGGAGGTTTCGTCTCAAGGGTTCTGGGGGTTAACGATACAAGAAACAAAGTGGTGGTGGTAGGAGCCAACAATCTTGCGAGGCTGCTTGCGAGGCTGCTTGAGAAAGCCGGCAAGGAAGTTCGCCTAATAGATACGAACAGAAGGCTCGTCGAGCTTTCCAAGACAGAGGGACTAAATGCGGTTGAAGGAAACAGTTTAACCGTAGACGGACTTGAGAAAACGGAGATTTTTTCCCCTGATAATCTCATATCCCTTACAACGAGCGACCACGTGAATGTTCTTGCCTGCCGCTTGGTAAGAATAGATTTCAAGGTCAGTAACGTGTGTGCGCTTTTAAACAAGAACGCAAGCCCTTCTGATATTGAAGATATGGAAAGATTCAGAGTTCCTCTTGCTTTCGGAAAGAAAATTGACGTAATGGACATATATTCGAAAATTACTGGCAAGGAATACGTTGTTTTCAAATCTCGGATCGGAAAAAAAGCAATCAATAAAATGGACTTTGAAAAATCGCTTCCGGAACACATAATTCCACTTGTAGTGGAGAGGACAAGGACCAACGAGGTGCTGGTCTATCACGAAGGCGTTAATCTCGAAGCGGGAGATATCGTATCGATTCTCGACGTCGATCCGCTTTCCACAAGTCCTGATGTACTAGGTGATTCCGAAAAAGAGTTAATCGAAGTATAGAGGTGAACAGAAGATGAGTTCCAAGATGAAATCCTTTGAAAATCTGCTTGATGAAATAAAGAAAATCGTCGATACGCTTGAAGCGGGGAAACTGCCTCTTGACGAATCCATTGAGAAGTTCGAGCGGGGGGCAAGCCTTATAAAGGAATGCTACTTGAACCTTGAAAGCGTAAAAAAGAAAATAAGCCTTATAGTGGAAAAAAATGACGGCACTTTCGATCTTGAAGATTTCGGCGACGAAAAACAATAAATGAGTTTTAATACAAAGGATTATCTCGAGAGAAGAAGAGAGATCGTTGACCGAACCCTGCGGGAATACCTGCCACCCGACGATACTAAGACAAAACTTCACCAATCAATTCTCTACAGCATGCATCCGGGTGGAAAAAGGCTAAGACCGATTCTCTGCCTTGCCGCCTCGGAGCTTATATGCGGGAGTTATGAAAACGTTTTGCCCGCTGCCTGCGCTATTGAAATGATCCACACCTATTCCATCATTCATGATGACCTGCCCTCAATGGATGATGACGACATCAGAAGGGGAAAACCCGCAAACCACAAGGTATTCGGAGAAGCCGTAGCCACGTTGGCAGGAGACGCTCTTTTAACCGATGCCTTTAACCTGATGACGGAAAAACTCCTCAAAAAAGGTGTATCGTCAGAACTTATACTGCGCGTGATTTCCGTTATTTCAGAGGCGGCGGGATCAAAAGGAATGGTTCTGGGACAGGCATTTGACATTGAAATGGAAGGAGCGGAAGATCCGTCCGTTAATGAAATCTCGAATACCTACCTGATGAAAACGGCAAAAATTATCGCGGCATCTGTTCTTAGCGGAGCAATACTCTCGGGAGCGGGGGAAAGAGAACTCTTAAAGCTTAAATCCTATTCGGAAAAAATAGGTATAGCCTTTCAGATAAAAGACGACATTCTAGATGTTGTGGGAAGCCACGGCACGAAGCAGGAGTCAAGAGACAAAGCCGGAGTGAAAAAACACACTTACGTGTCGGTTATGGGAGTTAAAAAGTCAAAAGCAAAAATCTCCGAGCTCACAAACCAAGCCATGGCCGAACTTGAGAGTTTTCAAAAAACTCCAAATCCCCTGAGAGAAATAGCTATCTGGTTGCGTGAAAGAGAAAAATAAAACAAGGCTTGACAGCCTTCTTGTGGAAAAAAAACTTGCACAAAGCGGAAACCAGGCCCGAGCGCTTATAATGTCGGGGCGGGTCACGGTGGACGGGAAGAGAGTGGAAAAGCCCGGAACTGCTGTAAAAAAAGATTCCGAAGTGATTGTGGAGCAGGGCCCTAAAAAATTCGTAAGCAGGGGAGGGCTTAAGCTTGAGAAGGCAATAACAGAGTTCAATATAGATGTAAGTGGAAAAGTCGCCCTTGATATAGGAGCTTCAACCGGTGGCTTTACGGACTGTCTTCTTCGCTTCGGAGCGTCTAGGGTTTATGCTTTTGACGTGGGTCACGGACAGATTGACTGGACTCTTAGAAATGACAAGCGGGTCATAGTAAAGGAAAAGATAAACTGCAGGTACCTGCGAGCGGAAGACGTTGGAGAAAAAATTGAGATAGTCACGATCGACGTTTCTTTTATTTCGCTTACGATGATAATAGAACCTGCCGTTTCTGTGCTCGCCGAGAACGCAACACTGATTGCTCTCATAAAACCCCAGTTTGAAGTCGGAAGAAAGGACGTCGGAGCGAAGGGAATAGTAAGAAACGAGGATAAACTTAAGGAAGTCAACGAGAAAATAACATCTTATCTTAGTGAGTTAGGATTTAAAGTTAAAGGTATAGTTGAATCTCCTATAAAAGGATCCGGCGGTAACAGAGAGTTTTTAGTCTGCGCCTGTTGGAATATGCCTACTTCTTCCCCCAGTCCTTAAGGAACCTCTCAAGCCCTATGTCGGTAAGGGGATGTTTGAACAGCTGGGTAAACACTCTGTAAGGAAAAGTGGCAACGTCGGCTCCCATTTTGGCCGCTTCCACTATATGCATGGGATGTCTTACGCTTGCAACCAGGATCTCGGTTTCATAGGCGTAGTGCGCGTAGACCTCGCAGATATCAAGCACAAGGTCCATTCCGTTTGATGATACATCGTCAAGTCTTCCCACAAAAGGGCTTACGTAAGCGGCTCCCGCTTTTGCGGCTAAAAGTGCCTGAGAAGGAGAAAAAACAAGGGTAACGTTAACATTTATCCCCTCGTCTGAGAGGGTTTTCGTAGCCTTTACGCCATCTTCGGTCATAGGGAGCTTAACGACGATATTTTCATCTATACTCGCCAGTTTTCTGCCTTCCGAGATCATCTCGGAGTACTCGATGCTAAGCACTTCCGCACTCACGGGTCCCTTTACCACATCACATATCTCCTTGACCAGATCCTCGAAACTCTCTTGACTTCCTTCCTTGGATACAAGTGAAGGGTTTGTGGTTACCCCGTCTATTACTCCAAAAGCCGCGGCATTTCTGATTTCTTCTAAATTCGCGGAATCTATAAAAAACTTCATCTTTTTTCTCCTCCGGGAAATACCCTTTCAGCCCATTATAATAGGTAGTTTGAATAATATTTCAAAAAATTAAGGTTTCGCAAAAAACAAAAACTTGAAATGTAAAGAAATCTTATTTGATTCTATGTCGCTGCAGCCGTATTTATTTTAGACACGGGTCGCCTGCGTTCTCTTTCCCGAATTGCAGGAAGACATTCATATACTCGGTTCCGCTTTAAGCCTAGGATCATCGGACCAGACGAGCCTTGGGGTTTCATACGCAAAAGTTATTGATGGTCGTAATACTGGAGCTCCTGATATCTTCAGCGTATCTCTCGGTTACTCGTTCTGATATAGATTTTCGGTATAAAATTTCGTTAACAAATTTCTTAAAAATGTTTTGAAATTCTGATAGTTTTACTATATTGTATTCCGGAATTACAGATCATATGGAGGGATAGGTTTATGAAACACAGAATCGGTATTTTTATACTAGTCATCGCAGGAAGCCTGATGATTTATGCATCAGCGCACGCGTCAGGTTCCGCTGCGGCGGGTCAGGGAATCAGCCCTAAAAGCGCTTATACGCAGGGCAAGGCGATCACATTCAACAAGCTTGTGTGCTCATCCTGCCCCATTCAGAAAGGGGATCTGGACAGGGACCGTGCAATGAGCCTGAAAAACAGTCTCGAGGCACGCAACATGTCAGAAAAACCCGGCACGCCTGATGACGAGAATATACAGGTGCTTTGCCCCGGCAGCGGCGCCACCACATGTGAAAGTGGTGTGGACGAACAGGAACTTGTTAACTACTACCTGACACGTCGTTACAACCTGTGACCGCATCGATCTTAAACACAGTAAAAAAGAGAGGAGATTAACTATGAAGAGATTTTACTTGATTGCCGTTGCTACGGTTGCGTTTGTTTTTAGCTATGGATCGTCTGCGTTTGCAAACGGTTCCGCATGGCTTCCTGCCCCTGGAGGGGGTTCCGTCACCTTATCTTATGTGTGGCAGGGTTCTGATGAGTTTTATAGAGCTGCCGAGAAGGGACCGACTCCGGCCGGAGGCGAAGATCTTACCCAGCAGACAGTCTGGGTTAATGGAACTTACGGAATCTCAGACTCAGTTGCGTTGGATTTTCGCGCAGGCTTAGCCAGAGGTTCTTTTATTGAAGATGTACCACCGGCTAAGGCAGAAGATGAAAACGGCTTGGCCGATATTAATCTCGGCGTAACCTGGCGTGTTGCGGACGAAGCTCTAGGTTCAGCACCGAGCATCGCTGTTCGCCTCGGCGGGATAAAGTCCGGAAGTTACGATGCTGGGTATATTAACTCGATCGGTGACGGTGCGGAGGGCGTAGAGTTCTCAGGCATAATTGGCAAGTTCATTACCGACAATATAGCTGTATCAGGTGAAGTAGGTTATCGTTTCCGCCAGGATATTCCGGACAACATTTTCGTGAGGTTGTCGGGTGGCGTGCTGCTCATGGACAGAGTTGGGGTAAGCGTCAACTATGACATGACGAATGCGGAGTCCGGACTGGACATTGGCGACCCTGACTTTAACCCCAGCCGTTTTCCCGAAACGGAAGAGGATATCCACATTCTTAGTTCCGCGTTGAGCGTTGCCGTATCGGAACAGGTAGGCTTGGGAATTTCGTATGGAAGAGTTATTGACGGTCGCAATACCGCGGCGTCTGATATCTTCAGCGTATCTCTCGGTTACTCGTTCTAACTTCATGCAAACTAAGTTTTAAGTTTGTTTCCGCGTCTGGAAATTGCGGAGCGAGCAATCAGGGACAGTTGAGTCTCCAGTCGTACTCGTAATCTATTGCTCCGCTGAAATCCATCAGGCGTTTTGCAAGCTTTTCATCGGCGTAACGAGCAAGGTGTTTGATGACGCCTTGCTCGTTGTTGCCGAAGTCTTCTGCGTACCAATCGTAGATACTGGAAATAACGATGAAATCACCTTCCATGAAATCTACTCCGCGGTTCTGGTTTACGTACTTGCGCGCACCGGTATTAAGCAGTGTGTCGGTGTTCTTGGCTGTAAATGCTGTTCCGCAAAGATCAGGACAACCGTAACTGGCGCAGCTCAGACCGTAGTGGATGAGGGGATTCTTCCAGATAGGGCGCAGTATGTCATTCTCGATGTTGTCCAAAGTCAGGTCCTGACCGGCTACCCTAGCATGTACCTCATCCCAAGGACCAGAGCATTCGGAGCCTGGAGTCCGGTTTTTGCATATATTACGTATGGAATCAACCGGGAAGGCATCCACAACTAACTTTACTGTCAGGGCGTTATAGAGATTGATCCAATACGCTTTCTGCTCAGCACGGGAATATTTTCTCGGGTCAAGTTCCTGCAAGTAGTCTAGATACTTGACCAGCTTCGAGCTGTCTTTAGCGTTTGCCTTAAGCGCGGCGTAGTCAAACTTATTAATGCCAGAGCTGCGGACACGTAAATAAACGGTCAGGATATCTTGCCAGGCACCATGATCAATCTGCTCTACATTGGTTTCATCACTGGTTTCCCAAAAAGAAATCGGTTTTGATTTGCCGGACTCCGCCCTTACGTTGCCGGCAAACAGTACTATTGCAATCAGAACCACGACAATAAAACCCAGCCGCGTTCTGTGTTTTGCCCCAATGTGAACTTTACTCATGACTTTCTCTCATCGTATTTGCGGAAATGTTCTATGCAAATGCATTTTTCACAACCAATATGGAAAAAGGCCGTTGCCCGTGTTATAAACTCCTATATTATAGCAAGTTACAATTCGACCAACTTAAAACCAAGTCATCTTGCTCTTCTGGAGCCACTATTTGCTACGCTCAGCGCACTCATTTTGCCTTTTCAGATTAAAAACTACGATGCCACAAATTCTTCACCATGTCGAGTGTCCTTGAAAAATTCGGCGCGTAATTTCTTTTTGAAAAAACGACGACTTTCTTCCAATCCCAAGCTCATCCCGGCAGCTCTTTCGTGACCCAGATGATGTCCAGGTCGAACGGGCCTAGGAAACCCGGCACTGGGGTAGAACGATGGGTAGACATAGTAGGATGTTGGTGCGCGGTGGGCTATGGCATTCTGGCCTTCCTTGCCCGCCAACCCGGAGAACCCGGGCTGCCGTTATTCTTCCTTCTCGTGGCATGGACCGGCCTGCCGGTATTCGGCCTTTATCTGTATATCTCCCGAAGCGGGGAGCGGTTTCCGCTCGGTCGCATGTTCTTCTGGGCCGCGGTATTCAGGGTCTGCGGGTTGGTCGGCGGGCCGCTTTTTGAGGATGATTTCTATCGTTACCTCTGGGATGGCTACCGTTTCGCGACGACCGGCACACCTTACGGCGTTGCGCCCGAAGCTTTTTTTATTGATCCCATGGTTCCGGCAGCGTTTCACGCAGTGCTTGACCGCATCAACAATCCTGAACTGTCCACTATCTACGCCCCGACTACGCAGTTTGTCTTTCTGTTCGGCTACTGGCTGTATCCGGGTAGCGTCACGGCGCTGCAATCGATTCTGATTGTCGCTGATCTCGCAACCGTAGCCCTGCTTCTGCGCCTGGCGCCGGTGAGAAACGTCATGCTCTACGCCTGGTGTCCGCTGGTCATAAAGGAGATTGCCTTCACCGCGCACCCCGACGGAATTGGCATCTGCCTGCTGTTGGCAGCGATTGTACTTGCCAGGAATCGTCGATGGCGAAGCACTGCTATCTGCTTAGGTCTGGCTGCCGGGGCCAAAGTGTTTGCCCTGGTGCTGGTACCGCTGATACTTCTCCGCGCCCGAATCAGGTACTGGGTTCTGTCCGGAGTCACGGTTTTGGCACTGTACGCGCCGTTTCTACTGAGCGGGGGCACGGATATGGAGTCGTTTCGGGTTTTCGCACGGGAGTGGGAGTTCAATTCGGCGCTGTTCGGTCTTCTCACAAACGTCTTAGGAGCATTTGAGACCAAGTTGATACTCGGCTTAGCGTTCGCTGCCTTCTGGATATTCTACAGTGCACGTTACCGCAAAAACGGCGCGGATAATTCCATCCCACGGGGTGACTGGCTCTACGGAGCGCTACTAATCGTATCACCGGTGATCAACCCTTGGTACCTGCTATGGCTTCTACCTTTTGCAGCGATCTTTCCGAGTGCCTGGGCGTGGACAGCTTCGTTTGCGGTTTTGATCAGCTACGTAACCGGGCTTAACCTAAACGAATACACCATGCAACCATACCAGCAGACAGTATGGGTGAGGCCGCTGGAATTTACCCTGATCCTGCTGGCGCTGGGCTATGACCTCTTCCGGCACCGAAGGTCAAACCGCAACGGCATGAGATCTTAGTCGCCGGAATTACGGTTGAGACATTAAGGTACTGTTATTAAATGAGCCTTGTTCACCTCTTACGACACCTTAAGCACCTGACTGAGCCAGAAGTTTCTCAATTACCTATTCATATACTTTAATGAATAAATACATATAAGCCTCGCTACAAGGAAGGCGAGGAAGAGCTGTCCAGTCATCGCCTCGAAAACAGCTATTATTCTTCCGACGGGAGTTACAGACGTTATATCCCCGTATCCCAGCGTCGTTAAAGTCGTGTAGCTGAAATAAAGGGATTCATTTATCTCCTTATGGTGGTGGTACGCATCCGGGAGCATGCCAGAAAAAATCGCCCCGGGAAACATCTCGTTTACAAACCCGTATAATGTGGCCCATAAAATTCCGAGCAGAAGATAAATACAATGGAACAAACCAAAAACACATCAGCATAGAGCAGACAAGTCTCGGCTTTAGTTAGAACTCATTCATCAACCCAAATCCGACATCAACAGGTATAAATATGGATTCCAAGAAATTATCCGAAAAATATTGTAGAATTTTCCTTCGGCGGATATAAGAATGGAACTCTACATATCAATGAAAGCTGAAAACATAAATCCAACGATGTTCAAGCATGTAACAATGGATATGCCTTCACCCCAGAATAACGGCTATCTCATTGCGGAGTACAGGGAAGCCCAGGAAGAAAGAATACTCATCCTTCACAGGTATTCCTCAATACTTGAAAAAAAACTCCAAAAAACCGGGTATTTTCTTGTGGAAAATTACAACAACGGGATATTCGTCAAGAAAAAAGTTGATGAATCAAGAGACTACATGGATGAATGGGAAGAATGGGTGGAGTTTTCAAATGCCCTGCTCGAGGAATTCGAATCTTTTTTCGATAACATATGATAATCCGTGCGAGACGGTCTGACCAAAAATACCGAATTCCCGGACCTCGCAGCAACCGCAACCATTTCCGGCAATAAGAATGCAGCAAAAAATAAATTACAAAGACACCCTTAACCTTCCCAGAACGGATTTCCCGATGAAGGCCAATCTGCAGCAAAAAGAGCCTGTTATCCAGAGATCCTGGGCGAAGGAGAATCTCTTCGCAAAAATCCGCGGAAAAAACCGCAATCGTGAAAAATTCCTTTTCCACGACGGACCCCCATACGCGAATGGTCCCATTCATCTGGGGCATCTGCTTAACAAGGTTCTAAAAGACCTAGTAGTAAGGTCAAAGATAATGGAAGGGTTTGACGTGGAATTTGTTCCCGGCTGGGATTGCCACGGCCTTCCGATAGAACACAAGGTCTTAAAAGAACTCGGAGAAGACGCAGCCACCATTCCGGCACTCTCAATCAGGCGCAGCTGCCGCAAATATGCGACAAAATACGTAAAAACGCAGTCAAAGCAGATGATCCGTCTCGGAACGCTGGCCGATTACGAGAGACCCTACCTGACTATGACCCCCGGCTATGAAGCCGGAGTGCTAAGCGCGTTCTCGCAGCTGCTTGAAAAAGGACTTGTCTACAGGGATCTAAAACCTGTCCACTGGTCAATCGAAAACCGCACTGCTCTTGCCGAGGCGGAACTTGAATACCATGAAAAAGAAGATAAAAGCGTCTATGTGCTGTTTGAAATTGACGATCCCTCGACGCTGCCCCCATCCCTTAACGCGAAGAAGGCAGAGAAGGTATGCCTTGTGATATGGACCACAACGCCCTGGACCCTTCCGGCAAATCTCGCCGTCGCCGTGGCGCCGAAGGGCAGATACGGTCTTTACAGGTCTCCCGAAGGTGAAAATCTTATTATCGGCGAAGCTCTTTGTGAAGAAGTTTTCGAGAAGTCCGGGAAAAAAGACTACGAGAAAGTCGGTTCCTGTCTGGGAGAAGAGTTCCCGGAACGAGGCGTATCTTGCATCCACCCGTTTATTGACAGAAAATCATCTGTGATTACAGCCGATTATGTGACTTTCTCAACCGGCACTGGGTGTGTTCATACGGCCCCTGGGCACGGCGATGAGGACTACAGAACCGGTCTTCGGGAAGGGCTTGATATTTACTGTCCCGTTAGAGAAGACGGTACTTTTGATGACACGGTGCCGGACTGGATAAAGGGGAAGGGGGTCTGGGAAAGCAATGAAATAATAACGCATAGGCTTTCTGATTCAGGAAACCTTTTTCACTCAGAACCCTATGTACACAGTTATCCGCATGACTGGCGAAGCAAGACGCCCACCATATTCAGGGCAACAGATCAGTGGTTCATACACATGGACAAGCCATTTGGCGAGGCCGGAAAAACCCTGAGAGAAATCGCCATTGACGCAGTCAGGAAAAACATTGATTTCTATCCCGACTGGGGCAGAAGCCGCCTCGGCGGAATGCTTGAGTCAAGACCCGACTGGTGCATATCCAGACAGAGATCATGGGGGCTTCCGCTTCCCTACTTTACAGACGGAGAGGGAAGGGCGGTCATGACGGTAAAGATGGTTCTCGCCGTTACCGAGAGAATAAGAGAAAAGGGTTCTGACGTGTGGTTTTTCTCAGAACCGCATGAACTTCTTGATAACTACGATCCGCAAGACGATCCCGAAGCTCCCTCCTGGCTTAAATCAGAGGAAGCTGTTAAGGATCTTTTAAAAGGCGGTGATGTTTTTGACGTATGGTTTGAGTCGGGCTCCTCCTGGAACTCCGTTCTTAACGCAAGAGATCTCGGGTATCCGGCGGATATGTACCTTGAAGGTTCAGACCAGCACAGGGGATGGTTCCAGTCTTCGCTTCTTGTAGCCCTTGGAGCAACCGGAGAACCCCCTTTCCGCGCGCTTTTTACACATGGGTTCATGGTGGACGCCCAGGGCAGAAAAATGAGCAAATCCGGAGGCAACGCTATTGAGGTCGAGGATATACTGAGTAAATACGGGGCGGATATATGCAGGTGGTGGGTAAGTTCGCTCAGTTACTCAAACGATATAAAAGTCGACTGGGAGTTTTTCGACGTCGCCGCGGATGAATACAGAAAAATAAGGAATACAATACGGTTTCTGCTTGGAAACTTAAGTGATTTCGACCCTGCTCAAGACAGTGTTGAATTTGAGGAGAACGACAGATGCTCAATTGACCATTGGGCGTATTGTGAGTTCACGAGGTTTGCAAACGAAACCGCGGATGCATACTCGGGTTTTCGCTACAAGCAGGCAAGCGACCTTCTTTTTTCTTTTTGCTGTGATGAGATGAGCGCTGTTTACCTTGCCTGCATAAAAGACAGGCTTTACTGCGAGAGAAAGGACAGCCGGAAAAGAAGGCGCGCTCAGACGGTCATGTACCAAGTAGCCGAGGGGATTATAAAGTTTCTGGCTCCTGTTCTGGTTCATACTTCATTTGAAGCTTATAAATCTCTGGAAAAAGACAACGATGCCAACGTACACCTTGAAACATTCCCACGCGTTGAGAAAGTTGATGCTGACAAGACCTGGAATGATGTTATGGATATAAGAAAACTATGCCTTAAAGCCCTTGAGGATGCACGAGGGGAGGGTGGCATGAACAATCCTCTTGATGTGGCGCTTGCAGTGGCGGTCAAAGCGGATCTCTATGATGAAATAAAGAAATTCGAACCGGAACTTGAAGACCTCTGCGGGGTAAGCAGATTTGAGGTCCTAGCGGGAGACGAAATCCATGTGGAACTGATAGATCTTTCCCAGGAACCAAGATGCGAGCGATCCTGGAAGAGGGGGGAAACCGTAAAGAAAAGGTCAAACGGAAGATTCCTAAGCGAAAGGGATGCCTCAGCGCTAGGGCTTTAGTTCGTTTTTTACACGCGAACAAGTCCGTAACAGCTTCAATTACATAAGATTATCCGGGAGGCCAAGTGAGTTTCCTTCCACCAAGGATATGTATGTGCAGGTGAAAAACGCTTTGTCCCGCATCCTCGTTCGTGTTCACGACAAGCCTGTATCCGTTCTCGTTAAGCCCCAGCATTGAAGCTATTTCTGAAGCCTTAACCATAAGGTGTCCCAGGACCGCCTGATCTTCAGCCTCAACAGTTGCCATTGAGACTATTTCCTCTTTCGGTATTAAAAGGACATGGACGGGAGCTTGGGGGGTTATATCTCTGAAGGCCAGACAGAACTGGTCTTCATATACTATATCGGCCGGAATTTCTCGGTTTATTATCTGTGTGAAAAGTGTGCTCATAATTGAGATTGTCCACCAACTCCGTTGTGATGTCAAAAATCCTTCGCTAAGTTTTCTAATCTATTGTGATAGATGGATTTATAAGAAATAGCAGCTTCGAAATAAAACTAACCGGGAAATAGTAAAACCCTCCTACGCAACCTAGAAAGTACCTATAGAACATCTGCAAACGTAGAAAATAGTTCTAGGTGTAAATGGGTATTTGCCAAAGGACCACTAACGGTTTGTAGAAATCCGGTGGGTTAGAGTTATCTTATATAAATATGAGCTCGCTCGGGAAAAAACAGAGAATCCATCTTTTCATAAGTTGCCTTGTAGACAATTTTTTCCCCGAAGTAGGAGAAGCGATGCTGAGAGTTTTCTCTGGCATGGGGCTCGAAATTGAATTTTCGCAAGACCAGACATGCTGTGGACAGCCCGCATTTAACTCTGGTCATAGAAAAGAAACAGAAAAAGTCGCCCGTCATTTTCTCGATGTTTTCGGCGACGCAGATGAAGCAATTGTGTGTCCTTCGGGTTCATGTGTGTCCATGGTAAAAAACTATTACTCAGAGCTTTTCCGTGATGACCCCGAGGAACTGTCGCGCGTGGAGAGAATCTCATCCAACATTTACGAGTTCTCTGAATTTGTTTTCCAGAGAAAGGAAACTCTTAGCTTTAACTCCATATACAAGGGTAGGGTTACCTTTCACGATTCCTGCCACGCACTTCGAGAACTTGGGATAAGTTCTCAGCCCCGGGAACTTATCAAATCCCTAAGCGGAGTTGAACTCGTTGAAATGAAGATGGCAGATGCGTGCTGCGGTTTTGGAGGAACTTTTTCCATTAAGTATCCGGAAGTATCAAAATCCATGCTTCAGGAAAAAACAGACTCAATTATAGATTCAGGTGCGGACGCTGTCGTTTCGACCGACATGGGGTGTCTTATGAACATAAAGGGACTTGTATCCAGAAAAAAACTGCCCGTAAAAGTGTTTCATCTAGCCGAGCTCCTTGCCTTTGAGGATCCCAAATGATTACGGAACGCATAGATTTCAAGAAGAACTCCGTGGAGGCCTTAAAAGATCCTAAACTGAAAAAAGCTCTTGTGAATTTCACCGACAGATCAAGAGCCTCTAGGCAAAAAGCAGTGGACGAGGTTTTTGCGTGGGAAGACCTCCGGTCTGAAGCCAGGCGGATAAAAGAAGAAGCAATCAACAACCTAGACACCTACCTTTTGGAGCTTGAAAAAAACGTTACCAAGCTCGGTGGCAAGGTGCACTGGGCGAAAGATGCCGAAGAAGCCTCAGCAATAGTGGTCGATATCGCCAGAGAAAACAACGTCCGAAACGTCGTGAAAAGCAAATCGATGGCCACAGAGGAGATAGAACTTAACAGACACCTCATATCAAACGGGATAAACACAGTGGAAACAGACCTCGGAGAGTACATAGTGCAGCTTTGCGATGATCAGCCCTTTCACATAATCACCCCCGCGATCCACAAGACCAAAGAGGATATCTCAAAGCTTTTCTCCGAGAAATTCGGAGTTCCCGAGTATGAAGAGCCGCAGAAACTCACAAACATAGCGAGAGAAGAGCTGAGAGAGAAGTTTCTCTCAGCCGATATGGGCATTTCCGGAGTTAATTTTGCGGTGGCCGAAACGGGAACCATAGCAATAGTAGAAAACGAGGGTAACGCCAGGCTGACAACCACGTTTCCAGATATACACGTGGCCATTATGGGAATAGAAAAAATCGTTCCCAGGTTTGAACAGCTTTCCATTTTCCTCAGTCTGCTAGCAAGAAGCGCTACGGGGCAGAAATCCTCCACTTATGTTTCTCTCATAACGGGACCCAAAAGGGAAGGGGAGAGTGATGGCCCCCGACAGTTTCACCTGGTCTTTCTTGATAATGGAAGAAGTGACATTGCAAAATCAAGGGAGACTAGGGAATCGCTTTACTGCATAAGATGCGGGGCCTGTATCAACATATGCCCCGTTTACAGACAGGTTGGAGGACACAGCTACGGATGGGTTTATTCAGGACCGATAGGGGCGGTAATAACTCCCCAGTTAAACAATTTGCAAAAAACAGCGGATCTGCCGTTTGCATCCTCTCTTTGCGGAGCCTGCAAGGATGTATGCCCGGTAAAGATCGATTTTCCTCATGTTCTTCTTTCTCTGAGGCAAAAAGTAGTGGAAAAAACCAATGAAAAGCTGGATCCGGCAGGATTTATGGAGAAGACCGCCTTTCGGATCTGGAGTTTCGTTTTCAGTAAGCCATTTTACTATAACTTTGCAGGGAGAATAATGTTTCTTCTGCAGTATTTCTACCAAAAAGACAATGAATTACAGGGACTTCCATATCCTTTCTCGAAATGGACTAAGGAGAAAAATTTCCCGGCTTTCTCGAAAAAACCCTTCAGGAAAAGATGGAAAGAAAAATACGACGGGGAAAGTGAGGTTCTAAGATGATTTCTAAAGAATCTAAGCTACTTATACTACAAAACTTACGTTTTACAGTAACAAAAGAAGAGGAAACTAGCAAGACCAACCAAGTGACTTTTTCAAATACTAAATTATCTATTGATAAAAGCAGGTTGCAAAGCGATTTTATAGTAAATTTTGAGATGGTATCCGGAGAAGTTTATCTCCTTGGAGAAAAAGAAAGCTTGTTAGAGAAAATAAATGAACTCATCCGAGAACTTAAAGCAAAATCAGTTTCTTTTTGGAACATGAAACCCTTGAGATCGCTCGAATTTACCTCAGAAACTGATCTCGCAAAAGCAGATATAGGAATAACAGGGGCTGATTTCGCAATTGCAGACACCGGTACGCTGGTTCTTCTGTCCGGTCCGAAGCAGCCGAGACTTACTTCGCTTCTACCTCCTGTACATATCGCGATACTTGAAAAGGAAAACATAGTCCCCAATATTCATGACCTGTTTGCGAAGCTAGGGAAATCATATGAAAATTATGATAAACTGTGTTCCTGTATTTCCTTTATAACCGGGCCCAGTAGAACGGCAGACATAGAACTTAACCTTACTTTGGGAGTTCATGGTCCAGGAAGAACAATAGTTATAATAGTGTAAAAGTCTATAAGCTTTTGTCTTTAAATGCCTTTAATTATTGATGAATACAACCTTAAAGAAACATCTCTTCCTTCCCGTGAACAAAAATATTCAATGTCCGATAATGTATATTATGTTAACTTATTTAAATTCACAGACAAATCCGGAAGAATCTGCCGATAAGCGCCCTATTTTGCTCGGGGTCTTGATTTCTTCTTCTATGTCCGGATGATTTTCTAGAAATATTCTAGAATTGGAGAACTGAACAATTATGCCTATTTATGAATATCAATGTAAAAAGTGCGAAGGTGTTTTTGAAATACTCCAGGGCTTTAATGATAAACCCGCCACGAAGTGTGAAGAGTGTGGAGGAAGACTTAAAAAGATCATCTCTCTTTCCGCTTTTCATTTAAAAGGTGCCGGCTGGTATGAGACCGACTACGGAAAGAAAAGAATATCCGAACCCCAGCAAATAAAAGATAATGCCTCTGGAGAAGCAACTCCAGATACGGCCGCATCTTCTGAAAGTGCTTCGGTCACGTCGGAGACCGGCCCTTCTGACCCTGCTAAGGTCTTTGATTCAATAAAGTCTGATACTAAAAAAGCAACGAAGAAAACAAAAGACTAAAAAACGTAGCTTATGGACCTCGGTATAAAAGGAAAAGTCGCCTTGGTAGCGGCATCAAGCAAAGGAATTGGAAAAGCGATAGCCTTCGGTCTTGCAGAGGAAAGAGTAAATCTTTCCATATTCTCGCGCTCAAAAGATGAAATAGAACGCGTGGCTTCCGAGATAAGAACCCGTTTCGAAGTAAATGTCCTGGCCTCCGTGGCCGACGTGACGAATAAAGATCAGGTAGACGAAGTAATAGAAAGCACGTTACAAACACTTGACGGAATTGATATCCTGATAAACAACGCTGGAGGCCCTCCTTTCGGCTTTTTTGAAGATTTTGAATCGCCCGATTGGCAAGACGCTCTGGAACTTAACCTTCTAAGCGGTATTTATCTGGCAAAGAAGGTAACCCCCCTGATGAAAAAGCAGAACTGGGGAAGAATAGTAAACATAACCTCAATAGCCGTTAAACAGCCAATAGACGGACTAATACTTTCAAACACTTCCCGTGCCGGGCTTATAGGTTTTTCGAAAAGCCTTTCAAACGAGCTCGCAAAATACAACATTCTAGTAAACAACATTTGTCCTGGAAGGATTTACACGGACAGAATAAAAGCGCTTGCGGAAAAAAGAGCCGCACAGTCTGGCATCGAATATGAAAAAGCCATAGAGGAGATGGAAAAGGATATTCCCCTGCAGAGAATAGGTACACCAGAAGAACTGGCCGCCCTAGCCTGTTTTCTCGCGTCTGAGAAAGCAAGCTATATGACCGGGACAACTATCCAGGTTGACGGAGGATTGTTACGGGGGCTGTTTTAATCCCCTGTTCATTACGAAATCTGGTGGCTGGTCTTGAAAATCTATGTAACAAGTAGAACATCGCTTCCAGAATACGACGCATTCATTACATGACCTGACCAAAAAACATCCTCGAAGTATGTGTCAGCGATAAAATTCCAGATGAAAACGAACATCGCCCATTGCCTCAACCTCGTGCGCAATCTCCGGTTCCACTATCCCAGACCTTTCAGGAGATAGTTCAATCTCCTGAATCTCGGGTTCTAGGATACGGTATAGGAGCTTTCCTTCTAAAACGACAATTTTCGCCCAAGTTTTCGCTTTAGTTCGATGGGATTTCCGGAGATTCTCCGGTATTGATTGTCCTGAGAATTCTGGGCTACTGGCATAACATAAAACTTCGCTGGGCAGTGTTTTCATTTTGGTCTCTCCTCTTTTATAATCTCCTCCCCCCTACTCTTCTATTCATTAGTCATCTTCTTCCTCATCCCGCCTGAAAAGAGAATCTATCTTGTAATCGTAATCCTGTAATTGCTCCTCTTTCTTTTCCCTGGATCTCACCATCATCATCTTCAGTCCCCTGAGCACCTCATCTTTGGACATGCTTGGCTTGACCTTGTAAGAAATTTCCCCCAGAGGAGTTTTCTTGATTTTTATGCCGGGTGGAATCTCAAATTTTGTACGGTCATTGTATTTGTCAAGCGCCACACTCATGAACTCTTTCCAGACGGGGGCGGCAGCCGAAGATCCCGACTCCTTGTCTCCTAGCGACGTGTTATCATCTTTTCCGATCCACACCCCGGTGACAACCATGGGACTGTATCCTACGAACCACGCATCCGTATAGTCATTTGTGGTTCCTGTCTTACCCGCGATTCTCGCCTTGGAATTAAGCGAGTTGGAAAGTATCCCTGTCCCCTCCGAGATAACCGCCTTCATCATGTCTGTCATTATATATGCCGTCTCGGGGCTTATAACCCTGTCAAACTCTTCTATATTACCAAAGAAATGAATGGGGACCTTTTTAATAAAACTCCTGAATTCCTCCGAGGTGACAAAATCTCTTTGTTCTTCGGCGAAAAGGCCTAAAAACTGCGACCTGCCGTCTTGGTGCTGTGGTGATTCTCTTTCCTGGTAATGCCACTGCCCTGATTCTTTTGCTTGTTTCAGCTTCTTTTCGTACCGAAGGTATACCTCCCCCGTGTTATCCTCAATAAGACTTCCGTTTCTGTCATAAATCCTGAGTATGAAATTCGGTTTTCTGTATATCCCGGAATTTGCAAAAACAGAATATGCGGTAGCTATTTCCAGCAGAGTTACTTCAGAACTTCCCAACGCAAGCGAGGGATAAGGATTGATTCTGGATTTAAAGCCGAAGTGTTTGGAATAACCTGCCACATATTGCGGATCTATGTCCATGATCAGCCTTATTGAAGAAAGATTCCTCGAGTTAACAAGAGATTCCCTGAAGAAGATCGACCCCATGTACTCTTCGTCGTAATTCTCGGGAGCCCAGTCATCCACGATAACCGGCACGTCAAGAAGCTTGCTCGTTTGCGTATATCCTTTGTCTATAGCCGCAGAGTATAAAAAGGGTTTAAACGCGGAGCCCGGCTGCCTTTTGGCCTGGGTCGCTCGATTGAACTTCGAGGTCCCGAACTCATAACCTCCTATCATTGAAATAACGTTGCCCCTTGTATCAATGGAGAGCAAAGCCCCCTGGGTCTGCGGTCGGAACAGGGGAACTATATCCGTCACTTTATCCCCGCTTACAGATGCCTTGATCCTTATAACGTCTCCTATCCGCAGTTTCTCGGGAAGAAGGTACTTGCCCGGTGGAGGCGGGAGATACCGCTCAGGATCAGCTATGTAACTGAATTTTCGTTTCTCGCCGCCGACTTCAACAGTCGCAAAAGAAGTTCTCTCATCTATGTCTCCTATAACGGTGACGATGGCTCTGTATGTTTTGCCGTCCTGAAAAACTAGGTGCTTCTGCTGCTTTTTGAATTCCTCAATTTTCTCAGGAGTTCTGAGCCTGGCGATGGTAAATCTGGTTCTGCCCTGTCTTGTCTCAAGCCTGCGTATTCCCCTTCTAAGGGCCCTGTACGCGGCAAGGTTGAGATCCATGTCAAGGGTGGTGTAGACATTGTAGCCGCCCTTCTCGTAAGCTTTTCTCCCGACTTTTTTCTCAAGGTATTCCCTTACGTATTCTATAAAATAAGGGGCTATGTATTCCCCCCTGGGCTCCTGTTTCGGAACGATTTTTATTTTATACGCCAGGGCCTCCCGCTTCTGGCGTTCGGTTATGAATTCCTGATCCCGCACTATGTTTATCACGGTTCTCTGCCTTTTAAACGCGTTTTGGGGATTGGCTCTCGGCGAATACAGTTCCGGTCTTCTGGGAATTCCCGCCAGCAGACACGCCTCGGCTATGTTTATATCTCTTGCCGACTTCCCGAAGTAATTCCGGCTCGCCATCTCAACTCCGTATACTCCGTCGGCAAGATATATGTGGTTTAGGTAGAGATACAGTATTTCGTCTTTGGAGAGATTTCTTTCTATCCTGTATGAGAGGATCGCCTCTTTTATCTTCCTGCTGTAAGCCTTTTCGGGACCCAGGATAAGGTTTTTCGTTATCTGCTGCGTAATGGTGCTTCCGCCGGAAACGATTCTTCCCGTAACCAGATTCTGAAAAAGTGCCCTCACAACGCTTTTCGCGTCCACGCCGCGGTGCTGGTAAAATCTCCTGTCCTCTACGGCTATAAAGGCGTTTATGACGTAAGGAGGCATGCTCTCAAGGTTTACAAGCGCTCTTCTTTCTTGCCCGGACTGCGCTATAAGCTCTCCTTCTGATGAATAGAATTCATTCAGGATAACGGGCTGATATCCGGTGAGATCACGCAGGTCAGGGAGGTCTTTTGAGAAATAGATATAGATCGCAAGCATCCCGGTCAGGCACGCAAACGCAAACACCGCGGGCATCAGAAAACGGGAATGGAGAAATTTACTCGGGTCTTTGCCCGCCAGATTGATTCCTCTATTAAGTTTCATCTGTGCTGAGAGTATATAATCTTCGTGGAAATCAAGTTGAAAAAAGATTACCTTAAAAAATCTTTTTGGGTTATCTTAATCGACAATTAGATCAACAACGCACTCTGCAGGAAATTAATCAATGGCCGATCTCAGTTCATACATAAAAGACATAACGGATCAGGAAATAAAAGTGCTTCTTCTCAAGCTCAAAAACGAGATGAGAAAAGAAGACGTCACGTGGGAGCAGATACAACAGGTACTGGCCGAAATCAAAAGCAAAGACAGCCGCGTGCTAAAAGACATAATCTCTTTTCTTGTGTAATTAACCGGGCGCGGAAAAAGCCGCACGAAAAACACGAAGATGACAAATCTGATTGACTGTATCGGCAATACGCCAGTAATAAAACTCAGAAACGTCCCGAAAAACAGCCGTTCGACAATATGGGCGAAGCTTGAGCACTTAAACCCCGCGGGCAGCATAAAGGACAGGGCGTGTATTGCCATGATCAGGCAGGCGGAGCGGGAGAACCTCATAGAGCCCGGGAAAACGACCATAATCGAGGCGTCAAGCGGCAACACCGCGATAGGACTCGCGCTTTGCTGCAAGGCAAGCGGGTACGATCTCACCGTTGTCATGCCCGAGGACACGGCGAAGGAGAAAATCTACCTGGTAAACGCGTTTAAAGGGCAAGTGGTCCTCACTGCCGCGAACCGGGGACTTCTCGGATCGATAGAAAAAGCCCGAGAGATAGAAGATGAAAACCCGGATTTTTACCTTCTTGACCAGTTCAAAAACACCGCGGATATCACGATTCACCGCGAGGGAACCGCAAAAGAGGTAGAAACCCAGATACCGGGCCGTCTCGATGCCTTTGTGTGCGGAGTCGGAAGCGGAGGAACGGTAATGGGGGTCGGTCCTGAACTCAAGAAGATCTATCCGCAACTCAAGATAGTGGTGGTCGAACCCGCCGAATGCCCTACCCTGTCCGAGGGAAAAGAAGGTCCCCACGGCATCTGCGGCATATCGCCCGGGTTTGTTCCCGAGAAGCTTGATACGGGGATAATCGACAGAATCTACCCGGTCCCAACGCACAAGGCCCGCGAATGCGTGAAAGCTATTGCTTCGGAGGAAGGGATACTGGTTGGAATATCCTCGGGAGCTTGCCTTTACGCGGCTCTTGGAATATCAGAAGAGCTTCCCGACGGCGCTCAGGTGCTCGTAACTTTCTGCGACAGCGGAGAAATGTATCTTGGAACCGATCTCTACGATTAGAAAACCTGTTTGAAATGAAATTTTAACTGTGTTATTTTATATTTCGGATGTTTTTACCTACGCGAGAGTTGCGTAAAGATCGAGGAATGACGCATGTCAGCAAATATTTTTAAGAATCTTGTACTTTGGATAGCCATATTCGTCGGCTTGTTTGCGGTGTACCAGTTCATGAACACCTCGGCAAACGTCTACTCCGAGATATCCTACAGCAAATTCCTGGAGCACCTGGATAATGACAGGCTAGCAAAGGTAGAGTTCGGCGAAAACACAATAAGGGGAGAACTTAAAAACGCCGATCCCGCAGATCGCGGATTCACAACCACGGGACCCGCGGGAGAAATGCTTATCGCAAAGCTTGAGGAAAGCGGCATGGAGTTCAGTTTTTCACGCCGGAACCAGAGCTCGCTTATCCAGTTACTCATAAACTGGGGACCCCTTTTCATACTGGTCGCGCTCATGGTCTTTTTCATGAGGCAGGTACAGGCCGGGGGCTCAAAGGCGATGAGTTTCGGAAAAAACCGCGCGAGGATGCTGGGCGAAGGGCAGAACAAGATCACCTTCAAGGACGTAGCCGGGGTTGAGGAAGCAAAAGAGGAAGTAAGCGAAATAGTGGAGTTCCTTAAAAGCCCCGAGAAATTCACGCGGCTGGGAGGAAGAATACCCAGAGGGGTTCTGCTGGTCGGTCCCCCTGGAACGGGGAAGACCCTTCTTGCAAAAGCCATAGCAGGAGAAGCGGAAGTACCCTTTTTCATAATAAGCGGGAGCGATTTTGTGGAAATGTTCGTCGGAGTCGGGGCTTCAAGGGTCAGGGATCTGTTCATACAGGCCAAGAAAAACGCCCCTTGCATAATATTCGTTGACGAACTTGACGCCGTGGGAAGACACAGGGGAGCGGGACTCGGAGGAGGCCACGACGAAAGGGAGCAGACACTTAACCAGCTCCTGGTTGAAATGGACGGCTTTGAGGGAAACGAAGGCATTATAGTCATGGCGGCCACAAACCGCCCGGACGTGCTTGACCCGGCACTTCTCAGGCCGGGGAGGTTTGATCGTCAGGTTGTCGTTCCCAGGCCGGATGTCAGGGGAAGAGAAGCTATCCTGATCGTTCATTCGAAAGACACTCCGATGGCCGAGGATGTTGATCTTTCGGTAATCGCGAGATCCACTCCGGGTTTTTCCGGAGCCGACCTTGAGAATCTCGTTAACGAATCGGTTCTTCACGCAGCTCGCAACGACAAGGAGCAGGTTTCCACAGAGGACTTTGAATACGCAAAAGACAAGGTCACCATGGGAGTTGAGAGGAAAAGCATGCTGATAAGCGAAAAAGAGAAGAAGATCACCGCTTATCACGAAGCCGGACACGCGCTTGTGGCGAAACTGACTCCCGAAGCCGATCCAATACACAAAGTAACGATCATACCGAGAGGAATGGCTCTTGGAGTCACCCAGCAGCTTCCCCTTGAAGACAAGTACACCTTGTCGAGAACTTATCTGATTTCCACCATAAAGGTGCTTCTGGGAGGCAGGGCCGCGGAAGAACTGGTGTTCTCCGAGAGAACCAGCGGTGCGGCCAACGATCTTGAGAGAGTTACCGAGATAGCCAGAAAAATGGTATGCGAATGGGGAATGAGCGAAGTTGTGGGACCGGTGACTTTCGGCAAAGGGGAACAGCAGCCTTTTCTGGGCAGGGAAATTTCGAGAAAAAGCGACTACAGCGAAGATACCGCGGTGCAGATAGACCAGGAAACAAGAAGAATCGTAAACGAAAGCTACGATACGGTACTGAAGCTCCTTGGAGACAATCAGGATATCCTGCATGAACTCTCTTCCCTGCTTCTTGAAAAGGAAGTGATAGACTCAGCGGAACTTGACGAACTGGTTTCAAAAACGCAGGAATTCAGGCCGGAAGTGAAAAAGCCGTTTGATATAACCGGCAGGGTCTGATCCCTGTGGCTTTTTCCCACCATGTCACCGTTTCTCGACCGTCTTCGCATGACCGGGAGTGAGAACCGTTTGCTAAAGCACCCAGTCCACAAAGCAAATCAGAACGCGCCGGAACCCCATTTGATAAAACTCGGTTCAAAAAGACTGGATCTGAGCGAAAAACCCCTTGTCATGGGAATTGTGAACGTGACGCCGGATTCTTTTTATGACGGCGGAAAGTATAACGACCCCCAGCAGGCTCTCGGAAGAATCGCTTCTCTTATTAAAGACGGGGCCGACATTATCGATATAGGGGGAGAATCCACAAGGCCGGGTTCTCTCGGTGTGAGCGTGGAGGAGGAGCTTGACAGGGTTATACCCGTAATAGAAGCGGCTTCAGAGGAATTTGACACCGTAATATCGATAGACACGACAAAAGCCGCCGTCGCGGAGGAAGCTCTTGGGCGGGGAGCTTCAATGGTAAACGATATAAGCGGACTAAGCTTCGAACCGAAAATCGCGCAGAAGGTATCGGAAAGCGGAGCCGCCATCATACTCACCCATACAAGTTCACGACCGGTGGACATGCAGAAAAAAACCCACTACAGTTCGCTTATTTCCGATATAGCGGACTTTCTTTTTAATTCAGCTCAAACGGCCATGGCGGCAGGAATACCGCGGGACAATATAATAATCGACCCGGGCATCGGATTTGGAAAAACCACCGAGCAGAACCTCGAAATCATAAGAAGGCTTGAAGAGTTCTGCGAACTTGGGTTTCCGGTCTGCCTCGGAACCTCGCGAAAATCCTTTATAGGGGAAATCCTGGGGAGCCCGCTTGCGGAGCAAAGATTGATAGGATCCGTTTGTTCAGTGATAATATCAATGCTCAAAGGCATTTCTATCGTAAGAGTTCATGATGTACTTGAAACAACGCAGGCAATTCGGACGGTAAAAAGCATATACGGGATAAACTAGCGGATGACAGACTCTACAATACAGAACTTTCGATTCTTTTCAGACAGCCTGGATATCCTGATCGTCGCCATAATATTTTTCTACATACTAAAAGTCCTAGAGGGAACCAGAAGCTCGCAGATCCTGCTCGGACTCGCGGCAATGGTAATTCTCTATTTCGCTTCAGGAAAATGGGGCTTTTTCACGCTTAACTGGGTGCTTACCCACTTCCTCGGTTTCGTAATACTCATAGTAATCATCCTCTTTCAGGACGATATAAGAAGGGGACTTGCGAACATAGGAAAGAAGCCTCTTCTTTTCAGTTTCGCGAAACACAGCGCGAATGAAACGGTGATAGAAGAACTGGTAGCTGCCTGCTCTTTTCTCTCTTCAAGGAAGATTGGAGCCCTGATAGCCATCGAAAGGCAGGAAAGCCTCAAGATGTTTCCCGGAAGACCGATTAACGCCAGCTTATCAAGCGAGATGATCATAAGTATTTTCAATACGGCATCCCCTCTTCACGACGGGGGATTGGTAATCAAAGACGAAGTTATTCTTTCAGCCGGATGCTTTTTCCCGATCAGTACGGACCTTGAACTGGGAACGGAACTTGGAACGAGGCACAGGGCCGCCATAGAGCTGTCCAAGGAAACTGACGCTGTTGTGGTAATCGTGTCTGAGGAAACGGGAAAGATCTCGCTTGCGGCAGACGGAAAACTCAAAAGAATCGCCAACGACAAATTGCTCAGACCTAGTCTGGTTTCCGAACTGAGCAGCGAGAGCCCGGGCAGCATGAAAGCAAGCCAAGCGGGAAAAGCCTGATGGAGAAAAAACCTTTTTTTCAAGGCCTTACCAAAAAGACAATCGCGCTTGCGCTGGCGGTACTTCTCTGGGCGTTTACGAACTTCGAACTCGACGTGGAAAGGGATATCAGGATTCCGCTTCACCTCAGCAGTCTCCCGGAGAGCCTTATTATAGCAAATAAACTGCCCGACAGCATTGACCTGTCCCTTAGAGGACCAAGAACCCTGCTGTCTTCATTCGCCTATTCAAACAAGTCAATCCCCATTGACCTGCAGAAAGTAAAACAGGGTGTTCTCAAGATAGACACGAAGCGTGTGGCTTCGGCAATAGTTCCGAGAGGAATAGATATAGTCGCGGCAAACCCTTCAAAACTTTCGCTTAACATAGACAGGCTCGTAACAAAAAAATTCAAGGTAAAACCCGTGCTGGGAGAACTGGGTTCCGGTTATGAAATATCAAAGAAAATAAAGGTTGTCCCCGAATCCGTAAAAGTGAGAGGACCCGCCTCGCAACTTGCGAAACTGGAAACCATAGAGACGGCGAAAATAAAACTTGAAGGCGAAGAATCCGAGTTCACGGCGCCGGCCCAGCTGCAACTGCCCTCGCAATACATGGAAGTTCTTGAGGGCGATCATGTAAACGTAACGGTTCATATAAAAGAGATAATACTGACCAAAGAGTTTCGGGACGTTGACATAGTCCCCCGTAATTTTGAACAACTCGAGTACAGCACGACTTCAGAACTTAAGGCCACTTTGGTATTCAATGGTCCCTACAAGACCATCAATGACCTTACAAGCAATGAAATCAATGTTTACATAGACGGAGCCGAAATGGGCAAGAGCAGGCAGAAAAGACTCAATATAAAGGTGGATTATCCGGATTCAACCCTGCTTAAGCTTACAAGTATCACTCCGAAAAGAATCAGGGTTAAAGTCAAAGCGCCTCCTGTCGAAGAATCTCCAAAGACCTAGATCATGAATTCTTTATCCGAACTTCCCGAGAGAAAAATTTTTGGAACCGATGGAATAAGAGGGGTCACCAACACCTATCCGATGACCCCAGAGATATCGCTTGCTCTCGGAAAGGCTTTAACAAAATATCTGTCCGAGAAAACGGGCGGTCATGTGAAAATACTTGTCGGCAAAGACACCCGGCTCTCGGGTTACGTCTTTGAACAGGCGATAGCCTCCGGCATAACATCCATGGGAGCCGACGTACTGCTCGTGGGGCCCTTGCCCACCCCGGCAATAGCCTTTCTAACTTCAAACATGAGAGCCACGGCGGGGGTGGTTATCTCGGCGTCCCATAACCCCTACACCGATAACGGAATAAAAATATTCGATTCCACCGGCTTCAAACTGCCGGATAAAACAGAGATCGAAATAGAGAACATGGTTCTCGGAGAGGAACAGACAAGCCCCCCTTCCCTCACGGGAAAGGCAAAAAGAATCGAGGACGCGGTCGGACGGTACATAGTGTTTCTCAAAAATACTTTCCCAAAGAATCTGACGCTTGACGGAGTGAAAATCGTCGTTGACTGCGCCAATGGAGCCGCCTACAAGGTCGCCCCCATAATTTTTGAGGAACTGGGAGCACAGGTAATCACAATCGGCACGGAGCCGGACGGAAAAAACATAAACGTCAACTGCGGAAGCCTGAGGCCCGAGATACTTTTTGAAGAAGTCGTGCGAAGCAGCTCCGATATAGGGATAGCGCTTGACGGAGACGCGGACAGGGTTGTCTTCTCCGATGAGAACGGAAATGAAGTTGACGGCGACCACGTTCTCGCTATCTGCTCATCTGAAATGATGGAAGCCGGAACCCTGTTAACCGATACCGTGGTGGCTACGCAGATGAGCAACATGGCCCTTGAGAACTACCTCGGCAAAAAAGGACTCAAGCTTGAAAGGACCCGTGTGGGAGACAGATACGTTGTAGAAACCATGAGAAAGCTGGGAGCAAATCTCGGGGGTGAAAAATCGGGTCACCTGCTGTTTCTGGACCATTCAACCACGGGAGACGGTCTGGTGGCCTCGCTTCAGATTCTAAGCATAATGAAAAAAAAGGGGAAATCGCTTTCTGAGCTAGCCGGGATAATAAACCTGTTTCCACAGGTGCTTAACAGTTTTGAGATTAAGGAGAAAAAACCATTTGAACAGATTCCGGGGCTTCTCAAACTTGTCAGGGAATCGGAAAAGATCCTCGGAGATAAAGGAAGGATAAATCTCAGATATTCAGGAACCGAGCTGCTCGCGCGCGTGATGGTGGAAGGCGAGGACGAAGCTCTGATAAACGGGATCGCCTCAAGCGTATCTTCTGTAATAAGTGAGAACATAGGAACAGGGAACCTGTAGATGAGAACCAGGCTTAACGTAAACGTTGACCACGTAGCGACCCTGAGACAGGCCAGGATGGGAGGTGAGCCGGATCCCGTGGCCGCCGCCGTGGCGGCCGAACTTGCCGGGGCAAGCGGAATAGTGGTTCACCTGCGGGAAGACCGCCGACACATTCAGGAAAGGGACCTTGTTCTGCTGAAACAGACCGTGCAAACCAGACTTAACATGGAAATGGCCATAACGGACGAAATGATTAAAATTGCGAGCGAGACACTTCCCGACTATGTAACCCTCGTTCCTGAGAAAAGACAGGAGATAACAACGGAAGGAGGACTTGACGTGCACCAGGATACGGAGAGAATCGCCGCGGCGATTGAGAAACTGAAGGACTCCGGGCTGTTCGTAAGCATCTTCATAGACCCCGATCCGGACCAGATAAGGGCCTCCGCGCAGGCGGGCGCCGATATGGTCGAACTTCACACCGGAAGTTACGCGAATGCCCGCAACGAAACCGAAATGATGATGGAGCTTGATAAGATCAGAAAATCAACAGAAGACGCCCTCTCCCACCGACTCAGGGTATCCGCCGGTCACGGGCTCAATTATATTAACGTGACTGCGGTTTCAAGAATCGACGGGGTTGAGGAACTCAACATCGGTCACAGCATAATTTCACGGGCGATCTCCTCAGGAATGGAAAAAGCCGTAAGAGATATGATTCACCTGCTATAGTACTTCCTATAACAGAGCACAGGATACGAAGATATGGTTTCAGGCATAGGCATTGACATGGTTCGCAACAGCCGCATAGAGAGCCTTATTGACAGATGGGGGGAGAAATTTCTTCGGAAAATCTTCACCGATGATGAGCTCGCCCAGAGTGGCAACGGCAAAAACAGGAATATAAGCTACGCCGCCAACTACGCTGTCAAAGAAGCCTTTGTCAAAGCGCTTGGAACCGGGTTCAGACGGGGCATAAAATTTCACAACATAGCGGTAAAACGAAATGAACTCGGAAAACCCTTCATAGACCTTCGGGGAAGCACAAAAGAAATCGCGGAACAAAAGGGCCTGACCAAAATTCATACCACCATATCACATGACGGGGAGTACTCCGTTGCCGTAGTTATACTTGAGAACTGACTTCTTGGATTCAAATCTCAAGCTTGCCCGTACCAATTAGAAAAAACGGTCACTCCAAACCGGGCGGAAATACCGAATCAGCGTGTAATATCTTTACCTGGGAAATCCAGAATGTTTCAGAATCTCAAGAAACTCGACATTAAAGGAGTGGACAGCGTAAAACCGGGACTCGAGAGAATCACCGCGGTTCTGGGAGAGCTGGGATCTCCTCACGAAAAAAAGGATTACGTAACCATCGCCGGAACTAACGGCAAGGGCTCCGTGGCGGCCTGTATCGCGTCGATATTCGAAGCAAACGGTTACCGCGTCGGCCTGTTTACCTCCCCTCACCTGATCGACGTCACGGAAAGAATAAAGGTGAGCGGAGAGGAAATAACCAGAGAGGAGCTTGAAGAGGACCTTGGCACAGTTTTCACCGCTTGTGCGAAACTTAACGTGGAACTCAGTTACTTTGAACTGCTCACCGCGGCCGCGTTTCTTCATTTCAACAGCAAATCAATAGATATCGGCGTGCTTGAAGTGGGAATGGGCGGCAGGTGGGACTCGACAAACGTATGCGATCACGTTGTAAGCGTTATAACTAACGTGTCCTTTGACCACACCGAATACCTTGGAAATACGTTAGGCGAGATTGCCGCGGAAAAAGCCGGAATAATAAAAAAAAACGCGCTTGTGCTAACCGGATGCACGGGTGAGGTCCTTTCCGTAGTCAAGCGTAGGTCCCGGGAAAACTCCGCAAAATGCTACAGAATCGGGAGAGATTTCACTTACAGGAGAAAAGAAGACTTGAGTTTTGATTACACCGGGCCGAAGTGGGATATTCCGCAGCTTAAAGCTTCTCTTGCTGGCACATACCAGGTGGAAAACGCCGTAATATCCGTAGCAACGGCCGAACTGCTGACAATGCACACCCGCTACAAAACGGACCCGGAAAAAGTAAAAAAAGCCCTCGCGAGAGTCAGTTTATGGGGGCGAATGGAATATTTAAGCAGAGAAATCCCAGTTGTGATTGACGGTGCGCACAACCCCGCCGCGGGGGAAAACCTTGTCGAGTCACTTGAGTTCTATCATCCGGGGACAAAATTCAATTTCCTAGTAACAATGCTCGATAACAAAGACATCGCAGGTTTTACAGAAATACTTTCTCGCGTTTCAGGAAAACTGATCATAACGGAACTTGCCGGAGTGAAAAAGTCTTTAGATACGGAGAAAATCCTGGCGCTTACACGCGGGCAATTCGACTCGATCGAAACAGTAAAAGACCCCGTAAGGGCATATGAAAAGCTTCTCGGTTACGGAGAGGCGGCCTGCGTTTGTGGTTCCTTTTATCTCATAGGTTATCTTAAAGAGGCAATTGAAAATGAAAAAACTCTCGATAGTAAGTAACGACCTTTTCCTGGCCCACCAGAACCCTCCGGGGCACCCTGAGTGTCCGGAGAGGCTGCTTAGCATCCTGGGGACACTTGAGAGCTCGGGTCTTATGGAGAAAACAGTTCCCATGGATACGAGACCCGCGACGGAGGAAGAAATCACCCTCGCACACAGCAAACCCTATTTCGATATGATAAAAAGCACCTCGGGCAAGGAATTCTCAGAGCTCGATGCCGACACGTCTGCGTGTGAGGTTTCGTTTGACGCCGCGCTTGCGGGCTCCGGGGGACTTATATGCTCGGTAAACGATATTCTTTCTGAGAAGATCGATACCGCGTTTGTACTCGCCCGACCGCCCGGACATCACGCGGAACACGACAGGGCGATGGGGTTCTGTCTGTTTAATCACGTGGCGGTCGCTGCGGCACATCTCCTGGCCAACCACGGCCTTGAAAGAGTCCTGATCATAGACTGGGACGTACACCATGGAAACGGCATCCAGCACATCTTCTACGATTCAGACAAAGTACTCTATTTTTCGGTGCACCAGTTCCCGTTTTACCCCGGCACCGGGAGTTTGAAAGACCTTGGATACAAAGGCGGGCTCGGGTACACAGTTAACGTCCCCTGCCCCGCAATGCTCGGCGATGAGGATTACCTCAGAATATTCACCGAGATACTCGGACCGGTGGCGGAGCAGTACGCCCCGGAATTCATTCTCATATCGGCGGGCTTCGACGCTTATCAGGTCGATCCGCTTGGGGGGATGCTGGTTACCTCCGGGGGTTTTGCCAGACTTACCAGATTCGTTATGCGGCTTGCCGAGAAGCACTGCCGGGGAAATATCGCCTTTTTGCTCGAAGGCGGCTACAACACGGCGGAGATGGGACCGATTATGCAGTCCGTCATCGAGGAGATACTCGATCTTACGGTGTCGGACACTGGTTTTAACCCCAAGCGGACGACCTGCGAACACACGGTCACGGAAATCAGGAGAACTTACTCGAAATACTGGGATTTCTAGAAGAAGTCGTATCGTTCCACAAGCTCCCTAGAATCAAAACTGTCATGATACCATAGTAGGTAATATGCTCTTGTAAATACCTTATCTTTGCCCGACGGCTATTACGAATATCTCTTTGTCTCGCTTCAGGTATAACAACCTATAGTCGCCAACCCTGAACCTATAAAAACTTCCCGTAAGACCCGACAACCGGGAAAGATAAAAATCGGGATCAATCAGCAGTTTTTCGTCTATGGCTTTAGCAATCTTTTGCTGAACATTTTGAGGAAGCCTAGCAAACTGTTTCGCGGCTTTCTCGCTGAACTTTACCTTCCACATAATTTTAAAAAGACCAGAAGAACAAGACCCTCTCTCAAAATTCAGACAAAAAAGAAGAATTCTCAGAAAAACTCATGCAGTTTCTTAAAAAAGAAACCAAGAAACTTCCTAAAGCAAGATGTGTTGTGATCGTAACCTTTGAAGATCCCCTAGGTACTAACCCCGAATTTCTTGAGGTCTCACTTGCGTTTTCAGGAGCCAAAACCCCTGAGTTTTATGTTCGTCTTTTGGAAAAGGCGAAGAGAGAGTTACTTTCCCTAGATAACAGGTAACAACACCGTCTTTCAAAACCTTCTCGACAGTTAAGTCAGTTGGATAACCGTTCATGCGCCAGAGGCTAACTAACGGCCTGTGGACGTCAAGGAGGCGTTTGCGTTGTTAATATGTGCCTACAGGGTAAGGATTTTCGTGTGGGGCAAGAAACTTTTTACCCCATAATTCCCATAAAAACCCCCAGAAACCGGCTGATTCACTCCAAAAACCGTAAATTTCACCCCAGCACCCAAACTGCGGGAATCTCTGCCGAGAAATTCACGGGAGAGACAGATAACTTGCTGATATCACTTGATTTAATGTCACCATGGGTTAGAATTAAAGTGTGGCGACACAAAATCCATTCTCCCGGAGGAGCAACCCCATGGCGACACAAACTAACCTACCTTTTTCCTGGCAACAAGTCGACAGTCTTTCCGATCTTAACCGTCTCCGGCTCGTTCTCGACGCCGTGGCCGACGCAGACATTATCAACGCTCTTGAAGAGATGCGTAAGAACGGGCGCAACGACTATCCGGTGGCGGCGATGTGGAGGGCGCTTGTGGCGGGCATAGTCTTCGGGCACAACTCCATAGAGTCGCTTATACGGGAACTTAACCGGAATTCGACACTGCTTGCGATGTGCGGGTTCTGTCCCCTGCCCATGCAGAGCCGAGGCAGGTATGAGATCAAGCCGGGCGGAGCGGAGGTGGTTGTTGTAAACCCTCCTTTGCGAAGTCCCGCTCCCACAAGTTCCAGCTTCTCCCGCTTCCTCTCAAACGTGGTCAAGGTGGAGAAACGCCATGGTCTTATCTCAAGGATGATTGAGAGCATGAGAGAAGAGTTGATGAGACTGTGTAGTGACTTCGGGGAGAACCTGGGCTATGACGGCAAGGCCGTCGGGAGCAATTCCACCGGGCACAGGAACCGCAAAACCTCCATGACGTCTGATCCTGAGGCGGACTGGGGGAAGCATGAATTCTCCGGGGTTGACTCCGCTACCGCCAGGACGTGGAAAAAGATAAAGTCATGGTTCGGTTACGGACTGCATATAATTGCCGATACCAAGTACGAGATACCGGTTGCTTTGAGCGTAACCCGGGCTTCTGTTTCCGAGGTTGTGGAGATGGACCGCATGATAGAGGGGTTGTTTACCCGGGATCCGGGGTTGGCGAAGCGGTGCAGATACTTAAGCGCGGACCGGGGGCTTGACAGCGGGACCTTGAAGAAGAAGCTTTGGGACGATTACCGGATTCGTCCCGTTATCGACAACAGGGAGCTTTGGAGCGAGGAGAAGAAGAACCGCAACTACGTGGAGGGGCAGAAGATCATGAGACCTCTTGGCAGTGTTCACGACAATATTTTTTATACTGAGCGGGCGGAGGTTTGGTGTCGGTGTCCTGTAAGCGGGACGGAGCGCAAGATGGCGTTTTGGGGAAGTGAAGAGAAGCGGGGAGTTTTGAAGTTCCGCTGTCCGGCGGCCGCGTTCGGTCTTACCCGCGAGGGCTGGGAGAAGTGTCACGGTGACGCTGGCTGTGTGACCGGGGGCTACGGCAGGGTGGTGCGCGTCCCGCTTGAGCGTGACCGTCGTATTTTTACTCCGACCCCGCGCGGTTGCGCGTCATGGAACCGGGCTTACAGGCTAAGGGGCGCTTTGGAGCGTATAAACTCGCGGATTGATAACAGCTTCGGGTTCGAGAGACACTTTATCAGGGGGAAAGACAAGATGACCGCCAGGGCGGGTTTGGCGGTGGCGGTGATGATGGCATTGGCCATTGGTCACATAAAGGCCGGGAGGCCCGAGAAGATGAGGTCTCTTGTCTCGGGGTGTGATTACGCCAGGGCGGGATAAGAGTTCCACACGCATAGTTCAAGCAAAACAATTTGAGGGGTAAGCAACCCCTGAGGGATTGCTGCGTCCGGAGAGAAGCGATTCTGGGGGAATCGGCGCCGTATTGTGTCTGAATAGAGAAATCCGCTCCTTGGATTGCCCCAACGCGGGCTGACGCCGCCTCGTCGCCCCTTTCATTGTGGAAACCGGAACCCAAAAACCGCTACAGCGCAAATCCCACTCAAGAGATCAACCTTTTCTTTTTGTCTCAATATGCTATGTTAAAAAGAAAGACGAGTAAATGTCCGTAAGGATATTATACAAGGTAATCTCGAGATACCCGTAACGTTCTTACACAAGACATCTACCCGTCTTCTTAACATTAAAATATACGACTTTACATTGGAGAAACCATGAGCGATAAAAAATCACCACCCCCCACCCCTGAACCAACTCCTACCCCTGAACCAACCCGAACACCGGACCCAAGTCCCGGAAGAAGCGAACCAACCCCTCTTCATAAAAGGGAAGATGCGGCTCCAACACAACCACCACCAGATACGGGACCACCGGACACAGAACCTTCAGACACTAACTAAGGTCCATATATTTAAAGCCGCAAATGCTGCAATTAGACATATACTTATAACGTACATCAAACCCACTGCCCAATTGATATTAATAATTAACTTTCTCGTCTTGTCATTGTATGGCGATTTTTCAATAGAATCCTTCCGTCGACCTTGGACATCCCTGTACGCAATATAGAAATTGAACAGGAACAAAACGATAGCCGAAGTCAGAAGAATCCAACCAACCAACAAAAGCCAACCGTGACAAAGACTTCCCCATGTCTGAACAATATAAGAAACTGCTAGAAGAGAAAACCCGAAAGTGGAAGTCAAAAAGATGACGAGAGACCGGTCGTAACTCTCAAAGTTCGATAACTCAATTTTATTAAGATTTTCCTGTTCTGATTTACTCATAAAACTAAACCTCACTGCCATACAACACGGAAATACCCCGTCTGTCAAGAAGAGGCATTTGCGTTGTTGAATATACGCATATAGAACAAGGGGTTTCGCATGGGGCAAAAAACTTTTTACCCCGAGATTTCCATAAAAACCCTTGAGAACCGGCTGGTTCCTGCAAAAAACCACAAAATCCACCCCAAGCCTAAATTACGGGAAACTTCTCTGAAAAAACTTACCAGAGAGATAAGTAACTTACTGATATTACTTGATTTAATGTCGCCATGGGTTAGAATTAAAGTTAGACACCAAATTCATTCTCCCAGAGGAGCAAACCCATGGCGACACAAACTAACCTACCATTTTCCTGGGACGAAGTCGACAGAATATCCGACTTCAACCGACTTCAGCTCGTTTTGGACGCATTGCCCGACGGCGATATCATTCGCGCTCTTGGGGCCATGCGCGGAAACGGCCGCAACGAATATCCCGTGTCGGCGATGTGGAGGGCTCTGATCGCGGGCATAGTGTTCCAGCACAACTCCATAGAATCACTCATACGGGAGCTTAACCGCAACTCCTCATTGCTTGCTCTCTGCGGGTTTATTCCCACACCTATGCAAAGGCGGACCAGGTACGGAATTGAACCGGGCGGCGGTCAAGCCGGGGTGACGGTTATAAATCCTCCTCCTCGCAGTCCCGCCCCCACAAGTTCCAACTTCTCCCGGTTCCTCTCAAACGTAGCCAGATTGGAGAAGCGCCAGGGTCTTGTTTCAAAGATGATTGCCGATATGCGTGAAGAGTTGATGGAGATGTGTCCCGACTTCGGGGAGAACCTGGGTTATGACGGCAAGGCAATAAGCAGCAATTCTACGGGACAGAAGAACCGCAAGACCGCCAAGACATCGGATCCGGAGGCGGACTGGGGGAAGCACGAAACCTCGGGAGTTGACTCCTCTACCGGCAGGATGTGGACAAAAATAAAGTCATGGTTCGGTTACGGGCTGCATATTATTGCCGATACCAAGTATGAGATACCTGTTGCTTTCAGTGTGAGTGGGGCTTCTGTTTCTGAGCTAAGGGAACTGGATCGCATGACAGACGAGTTGTTTGCGCAGGACCCCGGGTTGGCGGAGCGATGCGGGTATTTAAGCGCGGACCGGGGGCTTGACAGCTGTGCTTTGAAAAAGAAACTGTGGGACGATTACCGGATCCGTCCTGTTATTGACAACAGGGAACTCTGGAGGGAGGAGAAGGGGAACCGCAACTATGTGCCCGGGCAGAGGATCATGAGACCTTTGGGCAGTGTTCACGACAACATCTTTTATACGGAGAAGGCGCAAGTGTGGTGTCGCTGTCCGGTAAGCGGAGAAGAACGCAAGATGGCGTTTTGCGGTTTTGAATCCAACCGACGCGGTTTGAAGTATCGCTGTCCGGCAGCCGTGTTCGGTCTGAGTTGTAAGGGCTGGGAGAAGTGTCACGGCGATGCCGGCTGCGAGACCAACGGTTACGGCAGGGTCGTCCGTGTTCCGCTTGAGCGTGACCGTCGTATTTTTACTCCCACCCCATGTGGCTCTCCATCATGGAAGCGGGCTTACGGGCGCAGGAATGCTGTTGAGCGTATAAACTCAAGGATAGACAACAGCTTCGGATTTGAAAGACATTATATCAGGGGCAAGGCGAAGATGACTGCCCGTGTGGGGCTTGCGGTGGCGGTGATGATGGCGCTTGCCGTAGGTCACATGAAGGCCGGGCGGCCGGAGAAGATTAGGTCTCTTGTCTCGGGGTGTTGGGCCCGAGCCGGGTAGCGTTTCTCTGCTATAACTTAAAAAACAATTTGAACGGTAAATATCTCTTAAGGGATTGTTGCGTCCGCCGTTGGTCATGATTGCCGGTTCCGCGGGAATCAGTGTCGTATTCTGTCTGAATCAGGCAACATGGCCGTCAGATTGGCGCAATACGGGCTTATGTCACGCCGACCCCGCTCTCATTACAGAAACCGAACCCCAAAAATCGTTACAACGCAAATCCCTCAAGAAAAAAAACTCTTGACATCTTGTAATACAGACATATACCCTAAACGACTTACATTTAATCAAAGGTGGTATAGACAATGTTCCAAAAAGCATTAAAAGAAGTTGTAGAATATACGCTTCCAGTAGTCGTTTCATCTCATCGTAAAAACGGTAGAACCGAAAGTTCGATCGCAACGTTCGTGGTTCTAAACGACGAGGGGTGGGTTTTGACCGCCTGCCATGTCATAAAGGGCGTGGCAAAGCTAGAAAGATCTAGGTCTTATAGATCGAAAGTTTCCGAGATCAAGGGAGATGAAAGTCTTAGTAGAAAGGAACAAAAGGAAAAAATTAAGACCCTCGGGTCGCCGCCGAAAAACGAAGTTATCGAGTTCTCGATTTGGTGGGGGAAAGACGAGTGGAGTGTAGACTCTTTCCTTTTGGATGAAACCGCAGATTTAGCCGTCGGGAAAATATCGGGCTTTAAGGCTGACCAGATACCAAATTATCCTGTTTTCAAAAACCCCTCCGTTAATTTTCACCCGGGCGAGAGTCTCTGTAAGTTGGGTTTTCCTTTTTACACCATCGTTCCCGAATTTAAAAAAGACGAGGGTTTCTTTTTTCCCGAAGGGACTCTCCCTTTACCGCTTTTTCCGCTTGAAGGAATTTTCACACGTGTTGTATTCCCTAAAGGTATAGGAACGGGTAAAGTTCGATTTGTAGAAACCTCGTCTCCAGGGTTGAAGGGACAGAGTGGAGGTCCTACTTTTGATGTTAAGGGAAGAATATGGGCGTTACAATCGCGAACCACCCATTATCCCCTAGGCTTTTCGCCGGTTCCTCCAGGAGGGAGGAACGGAGAACATCAGTTTCTTAATGTTGGTATGGGAACACATGTAGAAACGATCATTAAGTTTTTGGAAAAACACGGAATCAACCATGAAGTATCCGAGGATTAAGGAGGAGAACCAGATGAAGGAGTCGTGTCAAGAAATTAGGATTAAGGGAACAATTGATACTACGTTATCAACCGAAGGTAAGAAAAAAGTAGTGGCGTTTGAGGGGAATGAATTTTGGCAATCGCAACTCTGCCCGTCAAGCGAAGAGTTGGACAACACTATCTCAGAGGAAACAGAATAAAAGACCTTCGACGTAGACAACTAACTTACCAACTCTCTATAAGTCAGTCTCTTGCCGGCCATCCCTTTAGCCAGAAACGCCATCTGGTCCACGGTATCGAGGTCTCTGACATTATGCCTGCCACTAAACTCATTTACATAACGCCCAAGATGTTTAGGACTGATTCTGTGATAAATCCCGTAGTATCCCCTCTTTAACACCGCCCAGAAACTCTCTACGCCGTTTGTATGAGCCCGTTCCCTGACATACCCCCCTACGCTGTGATTCACGCTCTCATGTTCAAAAGGAAGTCCGATATAACTTCTGTGATCGTCAGTGTATATCATCGCCTTTTGAGAGACGTTCGCACTGATGAACCCTTGTAATTCCCATTTTAAAGGTTCAGTTCTTTTTTGAGTTCAGAAAAGGAAACCGTTTTCTCTCCAGAAGCCATAAATTCCTTATAAGCTTTGGCAGCCTCTTCATAATCCTCCAGATCTTCCAGCTTAGACATTAAAAACAGTTCTAAGCCCCTTCTTACGTAATAGCTTTTTGACCTTCCCTCTGCTTTTGAGACCTTGCCTAATATTTCTGCAATTTCAGCCGGAATTTGCGCGGAGATATTTACCATCCCAGATGATCTACCTGTCTGCTTAGCCATAGCAGCACCTCCAATATTGAAAATAGCAAATATTGATAACTTTTATTAATTCTTATTTCAAAAGGTTTTCGGCTTGAAAAACACCTAAGATAAAAGATTGCCGAAAAGGTCAAAATACAGAAATATCAAACGCAGCCACATCACCTGTGGAGCATTCACTTCAGATTTTAGTCGAGCCCGACAAGATTCTAGGCGGAAATCTCATTCTTCCTGTAGTCGCTTCCTTCGATAAAAAGTGGTGTGCACATCTCATAGAGCCTGGAGGCTATCCTCTCCCCCACCCTATCCTCAAGTATTTCGGTTCTGTTCTTGGATTTTTTGGGCAACGACTCTCTGGCCACGTAATTGGTGGTAACAAGGGTTTTCTTTGAGGAGTTGTAGCGCTTGGAAATAAGCTGGTCGAGGATGTTCTGCTCCCATTCGGAACTTTTGCCTTTTCCCATCTCATCTATCACCAGAATTTCTGCGTTTACAAGCGGCCCTATTATCTCATTCTCGGGAATTCCCTCGGAATAGGCTTTCCGGAGATCTGCAAGCAGAAAGAAAAAATCGGTGAACACGCATTCAACAGCTTTCTGAAGGGTAAGTTCCGCTATAGCCCCCACTGCAAGGCGTGTCTTGGCTAGACCGGGTCCCCCCATAAGCAGAAAACCTTTTTTCTCCGGGTACTTGTCAATAAAGGACTTCACGTAGGTCATTGCATCATATTGGCTCGGGTCGCGGGGATCTATATCGTCTGACTGCAAAACGCCGGCGTACTTCGACGGAATTTTCGCGTTGTTGTATCTTCTGATCTTAAGCCTTACCATCCCGCAGAGCCCGCAGCGCTCAAGATACCTGTAGCCCCTTTCGTTTTCCAAAAACACCGTTCCGGATCCTCCGCAATTGTTGCATTCGGAAACGCAGCCGCAAATCTCGGCGCGGGCGTACTGACCGTTTTCAGAGGAAATCATATACCCTCTACCGGAACATTTTCGGCAAGCGGTCGCGATGTCTTTTCTAGTAGCCATATCACTTCATCATGAAAACATTATTTATACCAAGGGTTTCACATACGATTTCTTCCCTAAAGGCATCAAGGGTTTTTTTCTTCGCGTCTTCGTCGTAGAGTTTCGCCTCGCTTGGAAGCCTGCTTTGCGCGGCAGTTGTTATCCGCTTTTGTCTCTCCGCAGAAAGACCGCAGAAAACATCCTCAATGAAAACCCGCCACAAAGAGTCAAACCGCTTGTATACGTTAGCGGAATCCAAGCTGTCTGCTTCTCTGACATTCTGTCTTAGTCTCTCGTATTTCTCCCTTATGTCCTCTCTTTTCTCCTCAACTATGATCTTATCGAGCCTCTTTACCACCTGTTCTATTATACTGCTTCTGGCGAAAGCGGCGCTGCGCGGTTGCGTTTGTTTCGATTCCGGTTCCGCCGACTGGGCTTTAAGGTACTCTTCAACCTCCTGCTTGATGTTGAAAAGTCCTCTTGGCTCCTGGGCCCCTCTCTGCCTTTTCTTCTCGAAACCGTAGGCTATGGCCTTAATCACCATTTCCTTTGAAACAGACCTTTCGCCAAGCTCCCTTATAAAACCGTAGTCCCTGGACGAAAGCATAAGACCCTTTCCGGCAAGCCCGAGAAAATACCGCTCTATGTCTGCTATGTAGTTTGGCTCTTGGGATTTCATCTTCCCCCCGGGAAAACACGCGGCCCTGAGGTCTTGCCCCTACCCCATTATCTCACGCATGGCCGACATCGTATCGGCGTAGTTTTTTGTCTTGAATATGCCCGAGCCCGTCACCACTATATCCGCTCCGGCCTCGGTCACTTCCCCTATATTCTCGAGATTTATCCCCCCGTCAGCTTCAATAAGCGGTCTTTTTCCATCCATTCCGTCAAGAAGAGATCTCAGATCGCTTATTTTCGACAGCATTTCCGGGATGAATTTCTGACCTCCGAACCCCGGCTCCACGGTCATTATCACTATTACGTCTATAAGCTCCATCAGTTTTTCCTCTATCACACCTATAGGGGTCGCGGGGTTAAGGGCCACCCCCGCCATAACCCCTCTCCACCTGATGGAGGAGAGAGCGCTGTAGAGAAGGTTGCAGGCCTCCATCTGGACAGTGACGATCTTCACGTGAGGAGAGCCCGCGTCTATGAATTTCTCCGTGAATTTCTCGGGATCATCAATCATCAGATGTATGTCCATCTGGGGCGGCGATTCCATCCGGGCAATCGCTTCCACTATGGGTATTCCTATGCTTATGTTCGGAACGAAATGCCCGTCCATAACGTCCACGTGTATAAGGTCAGCACCTGCCTGGCCGACGGCGTTTACCTCTTTTTCAAGGTTAAGATAGTCGCACGAGAGTATTGAGGGGGCGAGGAGTTTTTTCATTTCACTTTCTCCGAAAAGCGCAGTGGGATTATCTGGTATTTTACCCAAACGGCAGGAAAAACCCACGCACCCGCTCCGCGGAACCCAAGGCCATTCCATGATAGAAAGCGAATCCCGAGACGATAGAGGGGCAGAAACAATTTTTCTGAACTATAGGTGTTTTTACCGAGAAACAAACCTTATGATCCTCTCGGCAGTCATCATGCAGACACTACTGTTCGTTCCGCGCGCAGATTTATCTTCTGACCGTGTGGATTCTCCACGAGACCGCCAGAAACAGGGCGGATACCACTAAAAAGAGGTTGAATAGCGAACTGAGGCTGTCTCTTCCAGTGGTTCCTCCTGCGATCGCACATCCACCATCATCACTATCATCCATTAACGGGGTCGGGTAAAAACCGGAACCTAACAGAAACGTTGCCGGGTCATCAAGAAGAGTTACTTTTTCAACATAGCCGACCTTATCAGAAGAACCGGGAGATTTTCCAGGTTCGTTCACTTCGTCCCCTTCAAATCTTGGATCATCCCACGTATATTTGACAAAGCCATCTCCGTCTACCGCGTCAATAAGTTCATGAGCGATCTCCAATCCGTTAGCATCTGTCATTTCATGCAGGTTAAGGCCTTCTACTCCGGGATTGATTGCGTTGAAAATAACTAACTCTTCGTGCTCTTCTTCGTTCATATCTGAACTTACATCTGCAAAAATATACAGGTAGATACTACCTTCATGTGCGATCCAATCTCCTTTCTCGTCTCTAAATTCGATCAGGAGAAGGAGAAGGTCTTCAACATGCGTAGCCTCCCTAATATGATCTTTTGCATGCGTAACGAAATTTTTCAGAGCATCTCTGTTTCCGCCATTGTCAATACCGTTCATCACATCACTGGCTAAGGCCGTGCTTTGATGATCCCCACCGCCATGTGCAAAAGACGGAGCAGAGATAAAAATAGTTACCAGAGCTAGAGCTACCGCCAAAGAAAATCTCTTCATAAGTTTATTCCTCCTGAAAAATTTGTTGCGTTGTCAGAACATGTCACCGCGCTGTTTTTTTCTTGTGTGAAAACTTTTGCAAATAATACATGAAATAAGGTTTCTCCTTCAAGCGCTCAATCAAGAGAAACTCCCTGGAACAGGGGGGCAAATATCGATACGGGGGGCTTTGTTCACCGGGGAAGACCTACAGGGCTAAGGCACCTCCAAGCAACACGCGGCCATAAAACAATGGGTTGTTGACAGAAAGTCCAGAATAATTATATTACTTGGACTTTTGAGGTCCGTTTAATGCCCCCGAAAAACTTCATATTCACCTCAGAATCCGTAACGGAAGGTCACCCGGACAAGATTGCGGATCAGATATCAGACGCCATACTCGACGCCATGATCAAGCAGGATCCCGAGAGCAGGGTCGCGTGTGAAACACTGATCACAACCGGTCTTGTGGTGATTTCCGCCGAGATAACGACGAAAAGCCAGGTCGACATACAACAGGTGGCGAGGGACACGATAAGGGAGATCGGCTATACCGACAGCGCCATGGGATTTGACGCTGACACCTGTTCGGTCCTCCTCACGATCGACAAGCAGTCCCCAGACATAGCTCTTGGAGTTGACAGGAAAGGAGCCGGAGACCAGGGATTAATGTTCGGTTACGCGTGCGATGAGACTGAAGAGTTCATGCCCTCCCCCATACTCTACGCCCACAAGCTGGTCAGGCGCCTCTCCGAGGTAAGAAAAGACGGCACACTGCCGTTTTTAAGACCTGACGGAAAAAGCCAGGTCACATTCAGGTACGAGGACGGGGAACCGGTCGGAGTGGACGCGGTGGTAATATCGTCTCAGCACTCAGAGGATGTCTCGCGCGGGGACCTTGTTGAGGGAATCAGGGAGAGCGTAATAGACCACTGCATGGGAGCGCTTATCTCGAAGAACACGAAAATTCATATAAATCCCACGGGGAACTTCGTAATCGGGGGCCCGATGGGAGACACCGGCCTTACCGGAAGAAAAATCATCGTTGACACCTACGGCGGATGGTCAAGGCACGGCGGGGGGGCGTTTTCTGGGAAGGATCCCTCCAAGGTCGACAGGAGCGCGGCTTATATGGCAAGGTACATAGCGAAAAACATAGTCGCGGCCTCTCTGGCCTCGCGCTGCGAAGTGCAGATTGCCTACGCTATAGGAGTCGCGGAACCGGTTTCGGTGATGATCGAGGCCTTCGGCACGGCCGTTTTGCCGGAAGAGAGGATCTCGGAAGCCGTAAGGGAAGTTTTCGATCTTACTCCCGAGGGAATAATCTCGCACCTCGGGCTCCTAAGACCCATTTACAGGAAAACCGCCTCTTACGGGCATTTCGGAAGAAACGAAGAAACGTTCTCCTGGGAGAGGACAGACAGAATCGCGGAACTTAAAAAAGCTTTGGAGAACACATGAGCCGAAGCGGGTCAGGGACTGCAGACCGCAGGAAAACGACGGAGGAATAAATGGATTACGACGTAAAAGACTTAAAGCTTTCCCGCCAGGGGAAACTAAGAAGCGAATGGGCCGCTCAGGAAATGCCCGTCCTCAAGCAGATAGAAGAAAGGTTCAGAAAGGAAAAGCCGCTTAAGGGAGTAAGGGTCGCCGCGTGTCTTCACGTTACCACGGAAACGGGAAACCTGATGACCACGCTTAAGGCCGGAGGGGCAGAAGCCTACCTCTGCGCGTCAAACCCGCTCAGCACGCAGGATGACGTCGCCGCCCATCTCGTAAAGAATCATAAAATTTCCGTTTTCGCGATAAAGGGAGAAAACACCAAAACCTATTACAAGCACATAAACTCCGTGCTCGCCGCCCGCCCCCACGTAACCATGGATGACGGGGCTGATCTTGTATCGACACTGCATAAAGACAGCGAGGACCTGATGGGCGACATAGTCGGGGGAACGGAAGAGACGACAACCGGCGTAATAAGACTAAAGAGCATGGCGGATGACGGGGTCTTGAAGTATCCCATAATCGCCGTTAACAACGCGGATACCAAGCACCTTTTCGATAACCGCTACGGAACGGGACAAAGCACCCTTGACGGAATCATACGGGCCACAAACAGGCTCGTATCCGGTACGACCTTCGTAGTCGCAGGGTACGGGTGGTGCGGAAAAGGGCTTGCCATGAGAGCCAGGGGGCTGGGAGCTAACGTGATCGTGACCGAGGTTGAGCCGCTTGCGGGACTCGAGGCCACGATGGACGGATTCAGGGTGATGACCATGGAGAAGGCGGCGCCGCTCGGAGATTTCTTCTGCACAGTTACGGGCAACATACACGTCATAAGAAAAAAGCACTTCGAGAAAATGAAGGACGGGGCGATTGTGGCCAATTCCGGACATTTCAACGTGGAGCTTGACCTGGACGCGCTCGGGGAAATAACAACATCAAAAAGAGTCATAAGGGAATACGTTGAAGAACACACGCTTGGGAACGGAAGGAGAATCAATGTCCTCGGCGGAGGAAGACTTATAAATCTCACCGCGGCCGAGGGGCATCCTTCAAGCGTGATGGACATGAGTTTCGCCAACCAGGCGCTTTGCTGTGAGCACATAGTGAAAAACGGCCACGCTCTTGGGAACGACGTTCACGACGTCCCGGAAAATATAGACCGTATGATATCCCGGATAAAACTGAAAACTCTGGGAGTCACCATAGACACCCTGACGGCGGAGCAGAAAAAATACCTGAGCTCCTGGCAGGTCGGAACATAAGATTAAATGGATGAACACCTCGATTCGTTCCTTGTATACCTCACGATGAACAGGGGGCTTTCGAAAAACACCATTGAATCCTACTCAAGGGACATCTCATCCCTTGTGGCTTTTCTCGGCAAAAGGGGGATATCAGACCCCGCCGCGGTAAGCGAAGGTGAAATAGCCGCCTTTTTTGAACACCTGAGGAAAAAAAAGCTCTCTCCGAGAAGCGTGGCGAGAAACATAGTTTCCTTAAAGCAGTTTTTCAGGTTCCTCCTTACAGAAAACGTGATAACGGATGATCCTATGAGAAACACGGTCTCTCCCAAGCCCCCAAAGACCCTGCCCCACACTCTTTCCCTCTCGGAGGTCGAAACGCTTCTTCGGGAACCTGAGAAAGGCAAGTCCGAAAAAGCGCTCAGGGACCGCGCGATGCTTGAGGTTCTTTACGCCACGGGGGTCAGGGTATCCGAACTGGTCGCCCTAGAGTTAAACCGCGTCAATCTTGACCACGGCTACGTTATCACCCTCGGGAAGGGAAGCAAGGAAAGAATAGTTCCCATAGGCGACGCCGCGATCAGGAAGACAAGAGACTATCTTCTGGACTCAAGACCTAAACTTCTTCGCGGCAGGAGCTCCGAATACCTTTTTGTAACCTCAAGGACCGCCTCCAAGATGAGCCGTCAGCGTTTCTGGCGCATCATAAAGGACTACGCGCTTGCGGCCGGCATCCACTCCCACATAACCCCTCACGTGCTTCGCCACTCTTTCGCCACGCACCTGCTTGAGCGGGGAGCCGACCTTCGGGCCATACAGGCCATGCTCGGCCACTCTGACATATCCACGACCCAGATATATACTTACGTTGAAAAGGAAAGACTGAAACGCATACACGAAAAATCTCACCCAAGAGCGTGAACTGATAGATATGAACTACGGATTTCTAATAATACTGGCTCCCGTAATCCTTTTTTCCCTTACCATACACGAGTACGCACACGCCCTTGTGGCCCACCGCCTCGGGGACGACACCGCGAAAAACCGGGGACGGCTCTCCCTTAACCCCCTGGTGCATCTGGACCTTCTGGGAACCCTGCTGCTTTTTATCGTGCATTTCGGATGGGCGAAGCCGGTTCCCGTGGACCCGAGGAACTTCAAGAACCCGAAAAAAGACATGCTTCTGGTGGCGCTCGCGGGTCCGGTATCAAACATCCTGACCGCGATTGTCGCGGCCGTGGTTCTAAAGGCGCTATTTGAGAACTTCGCCTCCGCGGGCATACCTCCGGGAAGCGGAATCGACGTGGTCGCACGGATGCTCGTATGGTTCATATACATAGGGATAGTGCTTGCCGTTTTCAACATGATCCCGGTTCCGCCGCTTGACGGCTCGCGGGTACTTTACGGACTGCTGCCCGACAGCCTCGCCTACAGGTACGCAAGGTTTGAAACTTACGGAATATTCATTCTCTTCGCCATCTTTATTTTCGGCGGGAGTTTCCTGGGTTACTTCATACGCGTTCCGGTGGTTATCTTTATAGAGATGTGCAATTTCAGCCCGAACGAACTCGGGATCGTCATCAGGGCGATGAATCCGTCGTGATTACCGAGAGGAACGGAGAAATGGAGAGCCCGCAGTCAGCCTACAGCGTAGAGCTTGAGATATTCAACGGACCCCTCGACCTGCTGCTTCACCTCATAAAGAAAAACGAGGTGGACATCTACGACATACCAATCGCGCTTATAATCAAGCAGTACCTTGAATATCTCGACTTTTTAAAAGACGTAAACCTCGAGATCGTCGGGGATTACATGTCCATGGCGGCTGAGCTAGGGTACATAAAATCGCGGATGCTTCTTCCCAGGATAAAGGATGAGGGTGAAGAGGAGGAGCAGGACCCGAGGGAAGAGCTTGTAAGGCGGCTGCTTGAGTATGAGAGGTACAGAGACGCGGCGGCTGAGCTTGGAGGGATGGAGATTCTCGGAAAAGACGTTTTCCTGGCGGGTTATGACCGCAAGGAGGCGTTCGGAGAACCCGCGGAAGAGACGGAATTCGTAAAATTCGACCTCTGGTCCCTGGTAGATACTTTCTCGAAGATATACAGCGACAGGAAGAAATCTGAAACCGAAGACATATTCTACAGTTCGCAGACCTACACGGTTGAAGAAAGAAAAGGCCAGATGATAGAAATAATGAGAAGCAAGAAAGAGGTTCTTTTCGAAGAACTTTTCGGAGAGGATAAAAACCGCATGGAACTCGTGGTAACCTTTATCTCGATACTTGAGCTGCTGAAAGACGGCGTTCTGGATGTTTTTCAGCCGACCTTCGAAGAACCCCTAAAAATAATTCTGAAACAGTAAAATGAATGACAGAAGCCCTCTTGTAAACATAATAGAATGCTTGATATTCGTCTCGAAAGCCCCTCTGACAATTCAAGAAATATCGGATTTTCTAAAAGACTTTGAGAAAACAGAAATAAGCGATGCGTTAAGCGAGCTTGAGGAGCAGTGGGACGGGATGGGAAGGAGCTTCATCCTAAGCAACATTGCCGGGGGCTACCAGTTCAGAACCCGTCCCGAGTATTCGGAATACATAGTCGAGTTTAACAAGGAAATAAAAAAGTTCAGGCTCTCAAAGGCCGCGCTTGAAGTGCTGGCGATAGTAGCCTACAAGCAGCCCGTCACGAAAATCGAGGTCGAGAAGATAAGAGGGGTTGACTGCTCAAGCAGCGTAAGCGTGCTCCTTGAGAGGAGGTTCATTGAGATATCCGGAAGAAAGGATGTTCCGGGAAAGCCTTTTCTCTACAGGACCACTGATCTTTTTCTCGAGACATTCGGCCTTAAGAACCTGAAAGATCTCCCTACCGTAAAGGAAATTGAGAAAATTAAGGAAGATCTGAGGGAACCCGGGTGACCGGCATACCCTACTCCGCCTCGGCCAGGTAATTCAATACCTATTGCCTCTTCCCCTGTTGTAAATCAAAGTCGCCCCTACACAGCGATCTGGATGTCAGATAGTGAGTCTGCGGACGTATTGATTATCTGGCGGCCCGCACGTGAAGCTTGACGCCTTCATGTTCTTTTAAAGATGCGAGCAGAGAGGAAATATTCTTAAGACTCGGGTTTCCTCTCGGACTGAGCATGCGCATCAGGCTCTTCGGGTTTTTTTGCGTAAGAACTCCGAGTTCCTGAAAACCGACTGTCGCGTTAACGTAGTCTCGCAGCAATACTTTCGCCACGTCGATTTCTTCATTGAGCAGACACTCAATCGCTTCGGTCAGAAGTCCGACGCGGAACTCGGGGTCTCTCATCGCGCGCTCCTCCACGATCTCCCTGAAACTATGCGTTAATGCCATTACTTTCTCCCTTTTTTAGGGACTTCCTACCTTTCTCAAGCATTAAATTTAGGGAATTACATATCAGAAGATTTGTCATTTTTTTCTTTTGTTAAGAGTTTTTCTTCCAAAACACTCAAAAGATTTATCGAAGATTCTCTTATCTGATCTGAATTTCCGGTTTCCAAACTAGACTTTAACTTTTCAGCAGCAGCTTTTATTTTTGAATATGATTTGCGACTTTGGAAATACAGATATATCGCAGAAAAAGTTACCGCTGTTATAGCTCCGCAGACTATCCAAATATCCAATCCCGTTTGTCGAACCTCTTTTAGAGTAATCAGCGTACATCCCAAAGACCCAAAAAAGAGGACATAAAAAGGGTTGTAATCTCCTAAATAAATTGAAAGTCTTAATGTGAGTCTTAGCCAGCGACGCACCTTTTCCAGACCGAATAGAAGGACTGGTATAGAGGCTAAGAAACCAAATCCTACCAAAAAAAGAAGCAGTTTTTCTAAATCCACTCGCACAACCTCCGACTTCAGTGTTGGGGTAATTTCCATAAAAAACACGGCACATTGAAGTATCAACATGCCGTGCTATAATTTTAATCAAAAGTCAAAAAAATTCAATAATTTCAAGTAGTTTTCGTTTTTCCGTGTTTTTTTGGATATAATATAGTATGGGAGTTTTTATTTATGTATGTAATTCCCTAAATTTATATAGAGATTTTCTTCTTTGAACCCGGAATCAACCGACGACATTATCTGTGTGATATAGTACGGAAGCGGGAAGCGTTAATGGTGATGCACCAACTTTCCGTATAAGATAAGGACCTCGACCGAAACGTTTTACAGCGTCTTCAGCTGCCAACTCAAAAGAGTCGTATGTTCCAGCAAGTTTCTTGTTGTAAACAATGACCCACTTTCCAAAGTGATCAATTTCCAAGTCATTGCACATTTTTTCGTAAGCAGCAATTTCCTCTTTTAGCTTGGCCATGGTTCTCTCTCCTGATCAATACTATATCAATAGTATATTTGAACAAAGTCAATTGCCATCAAATAGGAATAAGAGGAGAAGAGCAAGCCGAAAATTACCGAAGCCAAAGACTAGAAATCTTGGTGTTTTCCTAAGCACCTTTTCACTTTCTAATCCGAGCAAGGAAATCAGATGAATTCTCAGGATTTCGAACCTTTATGTCCGGGTTTTCTATTCCCCAGAGGACATGCTACCAAGATGAACCGCCTCGGCTAGGTAGTTCAGCACCTCTTTTTCCTTCTCGCGCATGATTTCTCTTTCTTTTTTCTTTTTATGATCGAACCCGAGCAGGTGCAGGACCGCGTGAACCACAAGCAGGCGGAGTTCCTCTTCAACCGTGATCTCAAGCCCCCGGGAGTGACGGACGGCCGTCTGGTAGGATATCACTATATCGCCGAGAAGATCGGGGGTTGCTTCGCTTTTCTGCGGAAAGCAGAGCACATCGGTAGTCGTGTCGATCTGCCTGTATTGCCTGTTAAGCTCCCTCATGTCCCCGTCATTTACAAGCGAGACGCAGAGTTCGCTTTGTGGGGAAAGATCAAGATATGCCAGTATTTTCTCAACCAGGCGGACCAGTTTTTTCCTGGCGGGGCCGTCAATGAACTTCTCCCTGTCCACTATGGATATTTCCATCTTTATCTCTTATATGACAACGCCCGTCTCGGCGAGCCGATAGAAAACCAGGGAAGTGTAATATGTGCAGGGGAAAACGAATATCAGGCTGTCGAACCTGTCAAGCACCCCGCCGTGTCCCGGGATCAGGGAACCCGAGTCCTTTACCCCCGCCCCTCTTTTTATGGTGGATTCGAAAAGATCGCCCGCAACCGCGGCCCCGACTATTATTACCGCGTAAAGAACCACCCAGGCCGCAGAAAGGGGGCTGCTGAATATGAGATTCACCACGAAGGCGCCTATGACCGAAACAACGAGTCCCCCGACGAGTCCCACAACGGTCTTGCCCGAACTTATGTGGCGGGCAAGCTTCTTTCTCCCGAAACTTTTACCGAAGAAATACGCCCCGGCGTCGTTAAGAAAAGTGCACGAAACGGCAAGCACCACAAGGAAAAAGCCTATGTCCCCCGGACCCCCATAGAGAAGACCGTAGTTCCCCGCGTTCGCGTCGCCCGAGATATTTCTAAGCAGCACCCCGTGGGCCAGCATCCAGCCGAAATATATAAGCGGCAGAAGGGTCATGCCCAGGTCCTGCAGGCAGTCGCTGAAGTCCTTTCTGCGGAATTCGAGTATTATGGAAAGAAATACCAGGAAGGTGAATAAAAGACTCATGAGCACGAAGTCAAAAAACGCGCTTATGATCAGAAGCAGAGAGATGGCCGTGATATAAATCTTTCTCCACTTCCGTATATCGGGACCCGCTAGCGCGAAGAACTCAAGAGAGCACAAGGCCCCAAGCACACACATGAAAGCGAGATAGTACACTCCCCCGTGGTAGAATATAAGGAGAAGTATCGGTACCGCCACGACGGCCGTAGCGATTCTCGTAATCAGGTTTCTGGTTTCCTTCATCCTGCGTTACCCTTGCGTGGAACCGCATAAAACTAAATGATAAAAAAAGCAATGCAAAGCAGTCTCAAAAAATAAACAAAACAATGAGAGCACAAGTTTTTTTCAATAAATACTGATATAATTTCATGTTAAGTATTTGAAAAACTTCTAACTCTATTATGAGACGGAACAATAAAAAGCTAACGTGAAAACCTCAAAAGTTACTAGAAACAAGTTTCGGAAACTCCCCTTCCGTATGCATCCAAGAGTATTCGAATCGTTGGGGAAGGACTTGGTGACCAATGATATCGTTGCGGTGATAGAACTTGTCAAGAATTCTTATGATGCGTACGCGCGTAACGTCTGGATAAGGTTTAGCGAGAATGAACCCGGTGGTTCTTATCTTGAAATTGAAGATGACGGTCAAGGGATGACGGAAGAGATATTGGAAGATGTGTGGTGTATGGTCGCTACCCCGTTTAAGGAAGAGCATCCGTTGACGAAACGAGGGAAAAGTCGACGTCGAGTCGCCGGTGAAAAAGGTCTGGGACGACTGTCCACACTTCGTCTCGGTAAAAGACTTCACATGCTGACGCAAACAGAAAACTCTCCGTGCTGGGAAGTTAGCGTGAACTGGGACGCGTTGCTGGAGGCCGACGATTTGTCGGAAAGCTTCGTGAATTACCGTCCGTATAGTCAAGAATCACCATTTTCAACTGGGTCTGGGACAATGCTTACAATATACGATTTAAACAGTCACTGGGACCAAAATCGAATATCTGATCTTAGGAACAATCTCGCTCGCTTAATCTCTCCGTTTGCACAAGTTGGAGAATTCAACATTTTTTTCTCCGATTTCGGAAGAACACTGATTGAAGACGGATTGGAAATTAAGCCCTACGCATTCCTTGCAAATCCAAAATACAAGATGAGCGGGAATGTTGACGAAAATGGAAACGTGGAGGCCGAGTACAAATTTACACCTATCAAGTCTGTCGGTCCGAGTAGGGAAAAAATGATTAACATGAAATGGAAAGAGGTTTTGCGCGAGGCTAGGAAACGCAACAAGTTGAAATCATCTTCTTCCGAGTTGGCATCGTCCTCTTCCAAGAAAGCAAATTGCGGTCCATTTGATTTCGAAATAAGAACTTGGGATATCGCAACCGACGATACCCAAGAAATAGCGGAGCAGTTCAATTTACAGAAGAGTGAAATCCGAAAAGCAATTAGAGAGCATAACGGTATTTCGATATACAGAGACGGGGTGCTCGTATTGCCAAAGTCGGACGGTGCTCGCGACTGGATGGGACTTGATTTAAGACGGGTCAGCAAAACGGGCACTAGGCTAAGTACGAATCAGGTTGTGGGCTATGTGTCAATCTCGGCGGAACACAATCCGCAAATACGAGATACTAGCGACCGGGAACGGCTTGTCTCTTGTGCAGAGGTTGCGGAATTTGAGGAAATTATTACAGCAATAATAATTGAACTGGAGAACGAGCGCGAGAAGGACAGAAAAGATGCGAGCGAGGAGGAACAAAAAACTCAATCGTTGTTCGATAAATTATCGGCCGAAGACCTTTTGGACAAAGTCACCGAGATCTCCAAACGAGGAGGACAATCGTCTCAATTGGTCCCTATAGTTCGAGAACACAAAAAAGATCTAGACGCGACAAAAAGCACGCTTCAAAAACGCTTCGTTTACTATAGCCGCCTTGCCACCATAGGAAGTATAGCGGCAATGTTGGTCCACGAAATAAGAAATCGGACAACAATTATCGGCGACTTCTTAGAATTAGTCGAAGAAAATCTTGAGTCTTTTAAAGGAAAATTGATGAGAAGTCATACCAGAGCAATTAAGGCTGTAGATTCTCTGGAACATCTTTCGGACACTTTCCTTCCTTTGGCGAGCAGAAATTTCAAGCGAGGAAGACGTCTGCATTCCATACTAGAGGAACATATAAAGGAATGTGTGGAAATCCGGAAGGAAATAATGAGAAAACAAAATATAAAATGCAAGATGCCAGAATCTCGAACTCTTGTAGCAGTGGACCCAGGAGAATTGGACGCGATCATACTTAACTTGCTCGTGAATTCCGAGTACTGGTTGAGCAAAACTCCAGCGGATCAGAGAAGAATTGAATTTCGATTGAATCAAATTAATGGAGGACGACGCATCTGCGTGTCGGTTCACGATACGGGTCCAGGTATCGATGATGACGATGTTGAAAAAATATTCTGGCCAGGAGTGACAGGCAAACCGGACGGAATTGGCATGGGTCTTACCGTGGTTTCGGAGTTAGTTGCCGCATATGGGGGAGATGTGTTGACAATTCACCCCGGCGAAATAGGAGGAGCCTCTTTCATATTCGATTTGCCGGTGCGGAAGTAAAAAAAGATTGACATGTGATGAAACTATTATTCATTGAAGATGACCCCAAGGGCATTGCGTCCTTGTTGGAACTTGTTGAAGAAGAGGGATTGACAGAGCAAAAACCTCGAGTAGAGAAGTTTGAAAAAGCCTTAGAAACAATCAAAGAAATTCGACCCGATGTTGTTATTCTTGACATTTTTGATGGGGACCTACCGGATCAAAAAAACGAAGGCCAAAAACCTTTGGATTTCATCCGAGACAAGCACTTTTGTCCTGTGATTATATATTCCGCACTTACCGAAGCAATAGAATACGAGGGCCATCCTTTCATCTATAGTATTAAGAAAGGACGCGGAAGTACAAAAAAAGTCTTGAAAAAATTGAGAGAAATAAGACCACACATAAATATTTTAAGAAGTGTAGAAAAATATGTTTACAAAACGTTTTCCTCCGTTCTGAAAGACGTTGCTCCGTACGCATTTCGTACGTACGGGAAAGATTCGCGAGAGGATGCGCTGAAACGAGCGACAAGAAGACGTCTGGCTGCTCAAATGGATGAACTTTCAAACGAGGAAAGTGAATTGCTCGCTTCATGGGAACAATATATTTTTCCACCTATAAGCGGAGAACTTCGCTTGGGAGATATTCTGAAAAAAAAAGAGTGTGGGTATGACGATCCCAAGGCATTCCGGATACTCCTTACACCCTCCTGCGATCTTGAAAGACACAACGGCAGCCGAAAAGTTGAGAATGCGCTCGTCAGCCGCTGCTGCCCGATGGTAGAGGGTATAGAAAAAAGCACTTATATGCTTGCGGGGACTAAGAAAAAACGCAAATCGGACGAGAAAAAAATGGAAACCCTTCTATCCCAAGGACATTCAAATGGAATAATACCCCTTCCGATATTGAAGAATCTCATTCCCTTGATGGCCGCTAATTTGCGAGATCTGGAACTTATTCCGGCAGATGAAATAGGGACTCCAGATTTGGTAGGTACAGCCAAATACGTAAGAGTTGCTTCCTTGGACAGTCCTTTTCGAGAAATGGTGTCGTGGGCTTATCTCCAAATCGCCGGTCGCCCAGGGTTGCCCAACCGGAACTTTGATAAATGGATTAAAGAAATTTTAGAGGGATGTAGTTAAGGGGAACCGGTGAATGGTAACGCTTGATTTTTTCCTCAGGGCCCAAAGCTTAACTCGAGAATCGCTTAATACGGAAATATATATTTGCGGGTTTTGACCGCGACTCAATTGCCGTAATTTGATATGCGTACAGACACTGTTTCAGAAAAAAAGAGAAGCGAAATCATGTCTCGCGTGAAGAGTCGGGACAGCAAAATGGAAGTTTCTTTTCGAAAAAAGCTTTGGAACCGCGGTTTCCGCTATCTCAAGAATTCCAGCAAGTATTTTGGAAAACCGGATGTTGTTCTGCCGAAATACGAAACGGTGATTTTCATAGATTCATGTTTCTGGCACGGATGCGAAAAACATTACAGTCCGCCGAAAACTAGAGCGAAATTTTGGGAAGATAAGATAGAGAGAAACAAGCAACGAGACAACGAGGTAACCTTGCACTACGAAGAGAGAAGATGGAAGGTGATAAGAATTTGGGAACACGATTTGAAAAGTAAAGATTTCGAATTCGATTTCGAAGCGATAAAGTGAGGGAAGCTGTTTTTCGATATGGGAAAGAAAAACAAATTTAAAGCCGTAGATTTTTTCTCTGGAGCGGGAGGTTTGACCCACGGCTTAAAAGCCGCTGGGATCGATGTTCTAGCTGGGATCGACAACGATGGTTCCTGTAAAGCAACTTTTGAAAAAAACAACGAAGGAGCCGTGTTTCTCGAAAAAGATATCGCGAAATATTCGCCCGCGGAATTGGAGCGAGATCTGAGAATTGAAAAAGAAGACAACTATATGGTTTTCGCCGCTTGCGCACCGTGCCAATTTTGGAGCGTTATACAAACGAACAAGGAAAAATCCGAAAAGACGAAAAATCTTGTCCTGGATTTTCAGAAATTCATAGAATATTTCAAGCCGGGCTTCGTAGTAGTCGAGAATGTACCTGGAATTTCTTCGAAGCCGGGAAGTCCCATGGGAAAGTTCATAGCCGCTCTCAAACATATGAAGTACAATAATGTCGTAGAGGGTGTAAGGGATATGTCTTTGTACGGTATCCCGCAAAAAAGACGCCGTTTTACTTTGTTGGCTTCCCGCGTTTCGGAAATCTCTATGCCGGAACCGACGGGCAAGATAAAGACCGTGAGAGATGCTCTCGGTTCGGCAAACGGCTTTCCAGAGATCGAGGCCGGAGTGAAAGACGAAACGAAGTTTTTGCACACGTCGGCCGGCTTGAGCCCGAAGAATCTGGAGCGTCTGCGAATGACAAGGAAAGACGGCGGGGACAGGTCCGACTGGCAGAACAAAAAGGCGTACCGATTGCCTTGTTACGCTTCCGATGAGAAAAAATTCCCCGATAATTACGGACGTATGTGGTGGGATAAGCCTGCTCCGACGATCACCACGAAATTTTTCAGTGTAAGTAACGGTCGTTTCACTCATCCTGAAGAGAACAGAGGACTGTCCTTGCGAGAGGGAGCTACTTTACAAACTTTCCCAAAAGATTACGAATTTATCGGCACAGGCATAGGACCTGTGGCAAAAATGATAGGCAACGCCTTTCCCCCAGATTTCGCCAAATTGATCGGGGAACAGATTATGTCGTCCCTCGAAAACATCTAATCAAAACCATGCCTAGAAAAAAGTTAAAAATGACGTTCGAGCCGGACACCATGGAACACTTGGGGATTCGCATGTATTCCATCCCGCCACCAACACTCGCGGGATTGATCGCCAACGCACACGATACGGACGCGGAGAATGTGCTGTTAACTCTGAACAACTCGGAAGAGGACAAAGAGGCTATTGTCGAAGACGACGTCATAAATGTTTAACACTAAGAAAATTCCGTAAATTTTTACCCGTTTTCTTCTCATCCCATCCAGCCTGAATACAGGGCAGGTAGTATCTTTAATGATTGGATATATTAAGCCTGCCGCGGCAATGGGAATAACGCTAAATTGCTATTAAAGAATGTTCGTCAACTTAAAGGAATATTTCCTATAGGAAAAACAATGGGGACAACACCGCTTTACTCCGATACCCGTCACCCGATGAAAATTCTCGTGCTTGCCTCGGGCAGAGGTACAAATTTCGAGAAAATATACTCAAGGCAAATGGAACTTGAACAAGACGGCGGAGGAAAAAACTACGGAGCCGTAGAGCATGTTTTCTCAAACAGCCCCGAGGCCGCGGTTCTTGCAAGGGCAAAAGCGCTAGGGATCGAAACCTCCTCCATAAGTTCTGAGAGTTTTTTTGGCAACCTGGGAAAACCCCCTTCAGACGAGAGCGGACGAACTCTTTACGATTCGGCCGTTATTTCGCATATCGAAGGACTTTTTGAACCCGACCTCGTGGTACTGGCAGGCTACAGGAGAAGGCTAAGCCGCCTGTTTACCGAAAGGTTTCCAAACAGGATCGTAAACCTCTACCCGGGGGACACGACCAGGGATTACCTGGTAAGAGGCAAAAGCGCATGCGTCCAGGCATTGGAGAACGGCGAGAGAGCCATAAGATGCACCGTCTATCTTGAGAACGACCCTGAAACAAGGTTCGGAACCGTGATAGCCCAGTCAGCCGACATATCGCTTGGGGGCTTCGATATAGGGGACGTAGCGGCGATGGAGGAGAAAATCAGAGAACAGGGCGAGTGGAAACTGTTTCCCTTCGTGGTCCATGGCCTGATCGCAAACGGCAGAGCCGCGATTGACGGGGAAAACAATATCTACGTCGACGGTTTGCGGACCGGGAAAAGCGGTTTTTCGCTCTAGCCCTGAAATCAGGCGTTTCCGTCCCTCAACTTTTTAAGAAGCTCAACGTCCTTTGCCACATCGGGAGGAGGCATTTCCACTATCATGTCAAGGTTCTCGAAAAACGGGTTCTCGGTCATCGCCCGAAAGCAGTCGATCCCTATCTTTCCCTCTCCCAGGTGTTCATGGCGGTCCTTGCTTGAGTTGAACTCGGCCTTGGAATCGTTCGCGTGAACGAGTTTCACTGTTTCGGGAGGGAATACGGCGTTGATGCTTTCTACCAGTTCCCCTACCCCCTTCCGGGTTCTTATATCGTATCCGGAGGCAAACATGTGGGCGGTATCTATGCAGACCCCCAGACCGTCATGCGCCGCGCGCTCCAGTATGAGCGAGATCTCCTCGAAACTTGCTCCTATGGTATCGCCCTGGCCTGCGGTGTTCTCAAGCAGAAGCTGCGTCGTGCCGCTATAACCCCGGAGAACCCTCAGAATGGAGTCAACCACGTTGCTTACGGCCGTCTCTCTCTGCAGCCCCTTTGAGCTTCCTATATGGGTCATCATGTACTTAACCCCAAGAGCGCTTGATCTCTCAAGCTCCTCTCTTACCAGAGCCACGCTTTTTCCCCTCAGGTCCTCTTTCCCGGAAGCCAGGTTTATGAAATAGGGAGTGTGAACGTAGTAATCGCTTATAGCAACCTCGGAGCAGTTAAGGGAAAAGCTCTCAAGCAGGCTCTTTTCAAGCTCAGGGGGCGTGCCGCCCCTTGGGGAGCGGGTAAACATCTGAAAGCATTCGCATCCAAGCTCCCTCGCCCTCAGTGGAGCGTTCTCGATCCCGCCGGCTATTGAAACATGCGCTCCGAATTTCATCCTGGTAAGTCCTCGTTTGACAAACTCACCCCGTAAATATAACTTGAATGCAGGTTTATAAGGAGTGGTGAGTTGACCCCGACAAAAGCTTTTGTCACAAAGGGCGTGGGCAAACACAAGGAAAGGCTATCAAGCTTTGAGCTTGCCTTGAGAAATGCGCGGATTGCGGAGTTCAATCTGGTCAAGGTCTCAAGCATATTCCCCCCGGGCTGCCAGCTCGTAAGCAGAAAACAGGGACTCACCATGCTCTCCTCAGGACAGATAGCGTTTGTGGTAATGAGCGAAAATTCCACGAACGAGCCCAGCAGACTGATCGCCGCCTCAACCGGTCTAGCGATCCCGAAGGACAAGACACACTACGGATACATTTCGGAGCACCACAGCTACGGGCAGAAAGAAACCCTGGCGGGAGAATACGCCGAGGACCTGGCCGCCTACATGCTCGCTACCACACTAGGCGCTCCCTTTGACCCCGATAAAAGCTACGACGAGCAGAAGGACATATGGGAGATAAGCGGGCACAAGGTGAAAAGCAGGAACGTAACGCAAACGGCCGTGGGGGATAAAAACGGACTCTGGACGACGGTTCTCGCCGCGGTGGTTTTCTGCTCGTATCAGGCAAAAGCGCTCGGTTAGCCTGCATTTCCCGTAACCCGATCCGCTTTCCAAACAAAATAGACGGTTTTCGACATTCTCGCCGTCATGATGTATTTTTCTGCATAAGTCATTGATTTTCGACATTAGAAGAGATAAAATATGGAAATTCGACATATTTAGAGTTCGTATAGTATATTTCGACAACTATGAAGGATTTTCGAGCAATGCGAATACAGAACCTGACACCGGATTTCTTTCAGGGCGGTCCGCTGCCGCAGGGCACAGAGCTAGTCGGCTGGTCCGCTCTCGTTCATTCGCTCGGCGTCGCCGCGCCCGTCCGGGACCCTTCCTGCGTTTCGCAAGGGCATGTCCGCGGAAGCAAACGAAGCGACGGCACCTGGAATATCTACGACAAGAGATATCGCCCCGAATCGACGCTTGAAGGACACTTGACCTTCGCAATGCGCCATGAAACGATCGATCTTCTGGTACTCAAGAGAATTCTCCAGGCGGTTCCCGAGACCGCTCTTGTCGAAATGATCCACAGTAAACCGAGGGGAACCACCACGCGGAAGATCTGGTTCTTCTTTGAGACTTTGACCGGCAAGCGCCTCGACATCGCAGACGCCCCCGCGGTCACGGCCGTCGATGCCCTTGATCCGAATCGCTACTATACAGGCGGAAGTCGGATTTCACCGCGACACCGCGTCCGCAACAACCTTCTGGGTACCGGGGGGCTGTGTCCCATCATAAGGCGAACTCCGAAACTTGAGAAAATGATTGCTCTTGACCTCTCGGCAAAGACGCGGGATACAATCGGGAAAGCCGGCGCGCAGCTCATTGCGCGCGCCGCGAGCTTCGTGCTGCTTGAAGACAGCCGGGCGAGTTTTGAGATCGAGGGAGAACGTCCGCCGGTTAATCGGCTCGAGCGATGGGGACGTGCGGTTATGGAGGCGGGGAGAAGACCCCTGCGCCAAGCGGAAATTTATCGTCTCCACAGCGTCCTGATCGGCGACGACCGGTTCAAAACCACGGGATACAGAACCGAAGAGGTGTTTCTTGGCCGTCGCAACCGCAACTACGAGCCCCTGCCCGAGTTTATAGGCGCGCGCCACGGTGACACCGCACATCTCATGACCGCGCTTGACGAATGCGGCGACCGTCTGCGCAACTCAGACGTCGACCCCGTTCTCCATGCCGCCTGCGTGGCGTTCGGGTTCGTATACATACATCCGTTTACCGGCGGAAACGGACGCCTGCACCGCTGCCTGATTCATCAGGTCCTGGCGGAACGCGAATTCACGCCCCCGGAGATGGTATTTCCCGTTTCATCCGTAATGCTGAGCCGCATAGACGACTACGGAGCTACGTTGCGGGCGCATTCCGGTCCACTGATGCGTTTCATAACCTGGAGAGCATTGCCGGACGGCAACGTGGAGGTCACAAACGACACCTCGGATCTCTACCGCTATTACGACTGCACAAACGAAGCGGAATTTCTCTATGACTGCATTCTGCAAACGATAGAATCCGACCTGCCGCGTGAAATCGACTACCTCAAACGCCACGACCTCGCCGTGAAACGGATCGTAAACGCCTTTGAAATGCCGGGGCGGACAGCGGAAGACATCATTATGCTCATTCGTCGCAACGGGGGCGTTTTCCCCAAGGGGCGCCGCAAAAAAGAATTCGCCAGGCTTACGGAAAGCGAGGTTGCCACACTTGAAGCTATAGTGGCGGAGGGATTCGCCGGTTCTAACTAAAAGCGGGATTGCTTGAATTCAATCCGGTTTTCCCGTACCGACCTACAGGAGATTGTCGTGACCGGCCCCTTTTATAAGCTCGCGGGCGACTTCAAAAGTTTTCTCGGATACGCTTTTCCCGGCAAGCATTCTGCCGATTTCCATTACCCTCTCCTCTTCACTGAGAGTATTAACCGAGACGTCCGTTTCGCCCTCGCCAAACTCCTTTGCCACGAGCAGGTGGGTGTTCGCGAATTTCGCAACCTGAGGAAGGTGCGTTATGCACACGACCTGGCTTTGGTCAGAGAGATTCTTTATTTTCTTCCCTATGCTCTCGGCCACAACTCCCCCTATTCCCGCATCCACCTCGTCGAAGATGAAAATCGAGCCGGCATCGCCGGTGGACACGAAACTTTTAAGCAAAAGCATTATTCTCGAGAGTTCCCCGCCGGAAGCGACCTTGTTAACGGGCCTTGGAGCCTGGCCCGGGTTGGCGGAGAAAAGATACTGCACGCTGTCTCTGCCGTCCGCTGAGAGCTTCTTTTCTGTAAATTCCACCTCGAAACGCGCGTTTTTAAGTCCCACCGACTCGGCCTGTTCGCAGAAAAGATCCTGAAGCTGCTTCGCCCCCGCTTTTCTTGCGGCCGATATTGAAGAGGCGGCGGCGGAGACCTCTTCTTTCAGCAAATCCCTTCTGCGCTCGATTTCCCCCATCATCTCAGCCGAGTTCTCAAGGCCCTCGAGCTCGGATTCGATCTGCTGCTGCTTTTTTATTATTTCCTCGATCGAATCCCCGTGCTTTCTCTTAAGCCTGCCTATCTCTTCAAGCCTCGAGAGCACGTCTTCAAGCCTCTCCGGATTGTGCTCGATTCTCCCCGCAAACTCGCTGAGACCGTAGAAAACATCCTCGGTTTCTATGAGTACGGCCGCAATTCTGTCGCGAAGCTCCCCTAAAGAGGAATCAAGGTCTGAAACCTTCTCAAGATGCGAGAGGGCCTGCTTGAGAAAACCTATCGCTGAACTCTCTCCCTCGTACACAAGCCCGGTAGCGCTTGTGAGTGAAGATGAGAATCTCTCGGAGTTCTCAAGCCTCACTCTCTCCCCCTCAAGCTCTGAATCCTCATTGGGCGTGGGGGAGACCTTTTTTATCTCCTCCGCCTGGAACCTCAGATAATCCTCTTTTTCCACTCCCACACGCTCTTTTTCTCTAAGAGCCTCAAGCTCACTCTCCGCACGCACAAGTTCTGTGTATGCGGCCTTGTATCGAGAGAGTTCATGTTCAAGTTTAGAAAAAATGTCTAAATAACTTAAATAATTGTTTTTCTTAAGGAGACTCTGGTGTTCATGCTGACCGAACATGTTAACGAGCCCGTCGGTTACCTCAGAGAGAGTCCCGAGTGTTGCTATCGAGCTGTTTATGTATATCCTGTTCTTCCCGCCCGGGTTAAAAACCCTTTTTACGAGAAGCTCCCCTTCTCCCTCCCCGATGCCGAAGCGCTCAAGTTTCTCCCCGATACCGGAATCGCCGGGAACTTCGAAAAGCGCTTCTACAGATGTCCGCTCTCCGGCTGATTTAACGTGGTCCGCGGTAAACCTGTCGCCGAGGATTATGTTTATCGCGTCAACGATCAGGGATTTCCCCGTACCCGTCTCCCCCGTGATTATGTTAAGGCCGTCCCCGAAATTAATGGAAATATCGTCTATTATGGCGAAATTCTTAAGCCTGAGTTCAACAAGCATATATCTTTCCGGCCCCCCGCGGGGCCCTTGCGGAACCGGGGCGCTCCGCGAGAATTCTCCCTGGCCGCCCCAGGGTTCAGGTTCTTACCTGGCCGTTTCCCCTTACCACGAACTTGGAAGTCGTAAGTTCCTCAAGCCCCATGGGACCAAACGCGTGCAGTTTTGAAGTGCTTATGCCTATTTCGGCCCCCAGACCCAGCTGGAAGCCGTCATTGAACCTGGTCGACGTATTGACCATGACCGCGGAGGAATCCACCTCTTTTACAAATTTCTCGGAGCTTTCAGGGTCTTCCGTGACTATGGCGTCTGTGTGCATGGAGCCGTAAGTCTGTATGTGGTCTATAGCCTCGTCAATCGTGGGAACGACCCTCACGTTCAGGACAAGGTCAAGATACTCCTCGTACCAGTCCTCTTCAGCCGCCGGGGCCACCTGGGGGGAAAGCTCCCTGGTGTTCTCACAGCCCTTTATCGTGACTCCTTCTGACTCGAGTCTTTTTATCACGCCGGGCAGAAAGTCGCCCGCTACGGAGGAATGCACCAGCATGGTTTCCATCGAGTTGCACACCCCGGGTCTCTGGACCTTCGCGTTCCGGCAGATTTCCTCAGCCATCGCCAGATCGGCGTGTTCGTCCACGTAAACGTGGCAGACACCCTTGTAGTGCTTTAGCACCGGTATACGGGAGTTCTGCGCGACAAACCGTATGAGGCCCTCCCCTCCCCTTGGGATAATGAGATCTATCTTGTCTTCAAGCTTGAGCATCTCGGTCACGACCTCCCTGTCTGTAACCGGAACGACCTGGGCCGCGTGGGGCGAAAGACCGCTTCGGGAGAGGGAGTCGGCCATAAGCCTGGAGATGGCAAGGTTGGATCTTATCGTTTCAGAACCGCCGCGGAGAATCACGGAATTGCCCGATTTGACGCAGAGCCCCGCGGCATCGGCCGTCACCCCGGGCCTTGACTCGTAGATAATTCCTATAACGCCAAGGGGAATTCTTTTTTTCTCAACGGAAATCCCGTTCGGCCTGTCCCACTTTGCCGATATCTTGCCCACCGGGTCGGGAAGCTCCGCCACCTCCCGCAGCCCGTCGGCCAGAGCAGCTATCCTCGAAGGGTTAAGCCTCAGGCGGTCCACAAGGGCGGCCGAGAGACCTTTTTCCTCGGCGTCTGAAACGTCCTTTGCGTTTTCTGTGAGCAGGCTGTCGGTTTCCTTCACAAGAAGTTCCGCGAAGCGCAGGAGGAAGTCGTTTTTCTTAGAAGACGGGGCGGAAGCAAGGGTCCTTGAGGCTTTTCTTGAATTCTCCGCGATACCGCCAATCAGCTCCGCCGGGCTCATCGAGTCAAAGGACCCCGATTCATTGTTTGAAAGAGACATCTGTGTTTCTCAGAAAGACCTCAATGGAATCTTATTATTATGATCTATAACCGCAAATAAAAGAAGCGGCTGCGGAAAAACCGGGCGACGCTCAATAAACGGAAACCCGCCTCGCAAGCAAAACCGGGGCGGCCGGGTTCTCTTTATCCCATTGTTACCGCGTCGCGCGCGATCAGGTAATCGAGTATCTGCCGGCGGCACTGCTCGATTGAAAACTTCTCCGTGTCGACCACGATTTCAGGGTCTGAAGGCTCTTCATACGGATCGTCAATTCCCGTAAATCCCTTTATTACCCCTTCTCTCGCTTTTTTGTAAAGCCCCTTTACGTCCCGCTGCTCGCACTGCTCAACTGAGCAGTCGACGAATACCTCAACGAATTCTCCCTCTTCCACAAGCTCCCTTATGGCGTCACGGTCGGCGCGGTAAGGAGAAACAAAAGCGGAGAGCACTATAACGCCCGCGTCCATGAAAAGCTTCGACACCTCCCCTATTCTTCTTATATTCTCCTCGCGGTCCTCGGCGGAAAAACCAAGGTCCTTGCAGAGACCCATTCTCACGTTGTCTCCGTCCAGTATGTAGGTGCGATGGCCGCCCTGTATAAGTTCCTTTTCGAGTTCATTTGCGAGAGTGGATTTTCCGGAACTCGGAAGTCCCGTGAACCAGAGAATCAGAGAACCGTGGCCGTTTAGCCTTCTTCTGTCCTCTTTAGTTATTTCATGCTGATGGGGAATAACAAACCTTTCCATTTCTACTGCCTCCAAGATTGTAAGATCGGGATATGATTTAAAAAAGATGAGGAAAAGCGACTAAAGACAGTAAAGCTTTTCGCGCTGATTCCTTTTTCCTCTAAAAGCCCTCGGGGCAACATTATACAGCACAAAAACAGCGATTGTCCACATCCGCGCGGATTCGTTCAATCAAAAAGAGAATCCGTCCCGGGCGAACGCCCCCTAATAACGAACCCTTGATTCTTTATATCGTAATAATTAGAATCTAGTCTCAAAACCGGTTGCGGGATTTTCTGACGCAAACCCCGCTTAATAACCGGAATCTGGTTTCCCGGAGTGATTTATGGCTTCCGAGCTCAAAGGCAGGCTTCTGAGTTTCAGACTCCCCGAGAGTGTTTACGACTACGCAACCTCCACCGCCGATCAGCAAGATATATCCACAAGCGAATTCATAAGGATAGCGATAGAAAAGACCCGGAGGGAACCCGGCGACAACGAGCCTGTCCGGGGCGAGGTGGTCGCTTATCTTAAAGGACTCACCGCTTCGCAAAGAGACGAGATCCTGGACAACGTAGAGGGCACCCGGAAAAGGAAAATCAGATCTTTCATAACAGACGCGGTCTCCCGGGAACCCGGCATTAAGGGGAAAAAACTCTGCGGAATTGTAAGCAGGGAATTTGACCTGCCGATCACTCTCGATCTCAAGCACAAGGTATATCTGAGAATAAAAAGCCTTAGAAGAAGAAAGAACCTCGTAGATAAACTTGAAAAGGAATACTAGACACGGTACCGGGTTTCCCCGGAAGCGGCGAAACCCGGTAAAAACCCCGCCGCGAAGCTGAAAATCAAGCAGTCATTTCGCACACAAACGGAGGCAAAGAAATGGAAAGAACACTGTCAATAGTAAAACCTGACGGAGTCGGGGGAAACCTCGTCGGAGAGATTCTCAGGAGGTTCGAGGAAAACGCGATAAGCGTAGTCGCGCTCAAGATGATACACCTCTCGAAAAAACAGGCCGAAGGGTTCTACCACGTACACAGGGAAAGGCCTTTTTTCTCGAGCCTTACCGACTTCATGTCCTCGGGACCGTGCGTGGTGATGGTTCTTGAGGGGGACGGGGCGATTTCGAGAGTAAGGGCCATCATGGGCGCCACGAATCCCGAGGATGCGGAGCCCGGGACCATAAGAAGGGATTTCGCGTCAGGGATAGAAAAAAACATAGTGCACGGGTCAGATTCACCGGAATCGGCCGCCTACGAAATAGGATATTTCTTCAGCGAGCTTGAAATAAACAGCCGATAATTCCGGCCCCAGGCCGTCCGGGTAAAAGAGAAAAACAGGTCATGTCTTCTGAGAAAAACACCGACGTCCATCCAGTCGCCGTAATTAAAAGCTCACAGCCTCTTCTTGTTGAAGAGTTCATCGAAAAACTTAAAAAAGACCTCCTGGCCGCTTCCCCCAGGCTGCTCTTTGAGAGCAAAAACCTGGACGACGTGTCCCTCTCAGAAATAGTCGAGGGCGCGCGGACCCTTCCCATGTTCCACGAGAGAAAACTGATCGTGGCCAAGGGATACGACGGCCTGGGAAAAGACGATCTCGATCTCCTGAACAAGTACGCCGCGGCCCCGGCTTCTTTCTCGGTGCTGGTTCTGCTCTCCGGGGGGTCCTGGAGGGGCAAGGCGAAAACCGCAAAGGGCATAAAACTCGTTGACCTCGACAGGGGCGGCAATGCCGACCGGGAAATAAGACGCATCGCGAAGAAGCTCGGAATGGATATCAGCACCGGGGCGGTCGGCTTCATAAAAACCATGCTCGGCGAGGACATGAACCTCATAAGGAACGAGCTTCTGAAGATATCCCTCTACGTTGACGGGAAAAAAACCATAGGCGAGGGGGACTTGAGGGGGCTTATGGAGAAACGGAGCACGGAGAACGTGTTTTCCCTCTCAACCGCGCTTTCAAACAGGGACCTGCGGGGTTCTCTCAGGATACTGCGGGAACTTGAGAGAAACAGGGAGGATCCCCTCTCCATTCTCTACATGATAGCCTGGAGGTTCCGACAGATATTCAAGGTCTCGCAGTATCTGCGGGAGGGGGAATCGGACGAAGGGATCGCTAAGGCCATCAAGACGTCCCGCGGGGCCGTCTTTTACCTCAAGAAAAGCGTGCGCAATTTCAGGGAAAACGACATGGGCAGGATACTGGGTCTCATAGAGGAAACTGACTACGGGATCAAAAACAGTTCAGGGAACAATTACATACTTCTTGAGAAACTTCTTCTGGGGATCTGCGCGCGGAGAGCCTAGGAACCGGCGCCTTGGCCGAGATCCGAGAGCTTCTTTGAGAACCTCGATACGTATCTTGATGCTTTTTTCTTGTGGATAACCCCTTTAGTGGCGGCCTTGTCGGTAAGGGAGACCAGTTCTTTAAGAAGGGCTTGAGATTTTTCCGTATCCTCGCCCTCAAGAGCTTCTGAGTAACGCTTGAGCTTGGTCTTGAGAGTTGAGGTGACGAACCTGTTTCTCTCTCGTCTTTTCAGGTTCTGACGATGTTTTTTCTGCGCCGATTTAGTTCTAAGGCCCATTAAAATCCTCCGGGGTCTGCAAATGAAAGGTCAATTTTACATCTTCTCCCCGAGTTGTCAATACATATGTCAATGATACGTTGTCCGTCCGGATTCACAGCCTCAGTTTTCCGCTTTTGCCGCAGGAAATCTCCTTCAGGGAATCGGTACCGAAGATTGCGCGCGGGACCCCTCTGTTGATCCCGCGCGGCCGCCTACCATCTAAGGCTGCCCCGGAGCGCCACTCCGTGTCTGGAGGGGGCGTCGGGGTTCTCGGTGCGGTCACCCTCGAGGCTGAGGTTAAAGGAGTCGCCGAGGCTAAGGCGCCATCCCGCCCTGTATTTCCTGTCCCCCGACATGGAGAACCCTCCGTAGGGAGTGATGACTCCTGAGCCCCCAAACGCCCCCATGGCGTAACCCGCCTCAGCGTCCAGGCGTCCCGGGGCCCGGGCGCCTCCTGCAAGCCCCCGCGCATCTCCCATTGCCCAGAGACCCTCGACCCCGCTTGCGGCGGTTCCAACGGATGAACCGAGCTTTGCAGAGAATCCTCTTTCCGCTCCCCCGGGAGCGAACTGAACCGAACCCCCGGCTCCCCATTCTGAGTAGCCGCTTTGCTGATGAGCCATGAGCCTTCGGGCCGTAATCTCAACCGTGAGCCCGATTGAGGGGTTTACGTAGCGCACAGCGCCTCCCACTTCAAAACCCACGCCCCTCTCCGCGTCCCCTCCGTCTCGTCTCACTCCCACTTCAACAGACGGGGTAAGGGAACTTCCCGAAGCAAATGCAAGAGGCCGGGAACCCTCAAGTACAAGGCGAAGCCTGCTTACGTCGGCTTCTGTTTCCGCCATCCTGGAGGTTCCCTCAGAAGATGTTCTCACTAAAAGGGCGTCAGTACGGGCTGAGACATCAAATCCCCCTGAGGCAAGCAGGGCGCCCCGGGCCCCGAGGGCCGCCATCTTCATTTCAATATCGGTTTTCTCCTCCCCTGCGCTATGGATAAGGGTGAGTTCACCCCTTCCGTAGCCAAGGAGGGTCCAGGCGCTTAAGCGGTCGTTTAAGGAGAAGCGGAGGTACGGGTGGGCGCTTGTTATGGAGCTTTTAAGGTCTCCCCTTATATCACCCCTGCCGTAAGAGCCGTCGCCCGTGCTTCTTGCAAGGGCGACACCTGTGATCAGGCGGTCCCACGCGCGGTCAACTCCCAGGGTTGCAGTGGTCACGTCTCCGTCAATTGAGAGGTCGGAGTCTCGTCCCGAGAAACTCGTCCGCGCCGCTCCTCCCCACGCCGTCCATCCGGGCCCGGGGTTTTGGGTTGCGTTCTGGGCAAGGGGAACTTCAAAGGAGGAGCTGAGCAGGAACTCCCGCATCCTGAGGCTGCTGAAGCCCTCGGGGCGCTGGTCCTCCGGTGTGAGTTCATCCCAGGGGGAGGCTTGCGTTATCTCAGGGACGGGAGGCTCTTTCAGTTCCGCGCCTCCCAGGGTTACTCTGCGTGAGGGCCCCTGGGCGGAGGACATCCTCCCTCTCACGGCTTCCACAACATGGTTTGCCACCGTGCGCCCGAAGCGGGCAAGCCAGGCCTTGGGCAGCGGGTCCGAGTTCTCTATTGTGCCCAGGGCCTCCGCATCCCGGATCCGCGCGCCCACAGCGTCAGACAGGGTGAGCGTGAGGGTCTCCCCGTCATCGTCATGGATATCGTCAAGCACCGGTACAGAGACTGTCTTTTGCGTCTCTCCCGTCAGGAAGGTAAGAGTGTCGCTAGTCGCGGTGTAGTCAGCGCCCGCCGTTGCCGTGCCGTCCGAGGTCGCGTAGTCGACCGTCACCGTCTCCGAAGCCGCCCGGTTGAGCGTCACCTCGAATTCGAGCGCCGCGTCGGTGCCTTCGGTCGCGTTCGCGTCGGCGACCGAGAGCGCCAGCGGACCCCGTACCACCGCCCCCGTCGTGTTCGCGAGAACCTTGTCATCCGCCGTGCAGATCGCGCCCGTGGTCCCGCAGGCGCGACCTCCCGGGAGCGTCACCGTCACATCGTTCCAGCCCGAGGGCTCGATGTGGATCTCGCGCAGGTCGTTGCGCCCGTCGACGCGCCGCGCTTTCTTCACCACACCCCCCGTCACCGCGAAGGACTCGTCGCGCAGCACCTTGTAGCTCACCCGCGGCTCCTGGCTGAACCGCACCCGGAACGTGAACGCCTCCGAGCCCGGACCGCCATGCGACGCCGGCACGCCCTCGAAGCTTGCCGTGAGCGCATCCGGGTCCACCGGCTCGCCCGCCGCCACCCTGAACGACACCTCGAGTGTCCCGAGCTCCGCGCCGCCGCCGTCGGCCCCCGCGTAGGCCGTGGCACCCAGCGTGTAGGATCCCACGGGCAACCCCGCGCCCGTGACCGTGCCGTTCTCATCCCCGTAGAGCGAATACGGCGCCGCGTTGTCCGTCACCGTCACCGTCTTCGCGCCCGTGAGCGCAAGGCGTACGCTGCCAACACCTGCATCCGCCGCCACCGACGCCGCGAGCCCGTAGCTGGCGTTTGACGGGTCCTCGAGCACCAGCGCATCCCCGTCCGCAAGCGCCGTCTCCGCGCCCGATCCGGCATCCACCAGCACAAGGCCCGTAAGCGCGGACGCGCTCTCTGTCTCCGCATCTTCCGCCGTCTCGCCGACCCCCGGATGGGCGAGGTCCGCGTCGCGGCCCCCCGCGTCCCGGATCGTGCCGCCGTTTAACGCCAGGCTGTCCGCCGTCACCGACACCGCGGATACTGTCCCGTCATCCGCCGTCAACGTGTAGGAGAACGCGAGCGACGCCGTACCCGTGCCGCCCGCATAAGCCGCCCGGCGCGCAGTCCCGTCGAGTGTGATCCCGACCGACGGCGTGCCGCCGTCCGTTACAACCGTCACCGCTTCTGAGAACGCAAACGTCATCCGAACCATATTACCGGCCGTCAAGCCCCCGTCAGGCGCCATCGCCAACGCAATCGACGTCACTACCGGGCCCGCCACCGCCGTCGCGTTGCCCGCCGCGTCCACATCGACCGCAAGCACCGCTGCCAGGCTCAGGCGTTCTCCGGAACTCGCCGCGTCGGGCGCAAGCCGCACCGTGTAGCGCCCGGCATCCGCCGCCGCCACCCACGCCGTCCACACACGGCCGGTCTCCGTCTCCGCGAGATCCGACACCGCGGCCCCATCGCCTCCGACACGCGCCGCCGTCAAGTCCTCCACACCGAGGCCCGACACCACGTCCGCAAACGCAATCCTGAGCCGGAACCGTCCGGCTTCCGCCGCACCGTCGCCGACCGAGAGCGTGGCCGCCACGGGACTCCTGTCAACGACCGCATCCGCCGCCCGCGCCACCACCATCCGGTAGCGCCTGACCGTACCGTCCGCCGCCGTCACCGTAACCTCAACCAGCGTCTCGCCCTCATCGGGCACCGCAACCTGGTGGTCCGCGAGCGCAGCGTCGCCATCCTCAGCCGGCCCGTAGGCCACCGCCGCGCCGCCGTCGGTCGCCGTCGCCGACACCGTCACCGTCCCGACGCCCGCGTCCACTACCGCCCGGTAGAGCAGCGCCCCGGCATCGAAGGCCGGGCTCAGGCTCGCGCCCTCGACGGTCAGCGAAGCCAGTGTCGCATCGGTCGACACCGCTTCGGTTGACGGCTTCGAGACCCGCACCGCCAGCGTCTCGCCGTCCGACCAGGAGATATCCACATTCTCAAGAGAGAAGCTCGAGTTGCCGCCCGTGTTCTCCGGGAACCCGAGCGACACATCCCCCATGTGCAGCGTCAGCGACTCCGCATCGTCGAGGCTGTCGTCAAAGCCGAGCTTAAGCTTGCGCGCCGGCGGGTCGTACCAGAGCCACTTCGCCCGAAGACCCGCACGGCCCATCTGGTTAGAGAACTGCTCCGCCGAGCCCGCGCCGATCGACCGCGGCCCGTACTCCATCACCGTCATGTCCGCAGACCAGATCGTCACGTCCGCCGCAGACACCGCCGCGACCGCCGCCACGTCGTCGTCAAGCACCGTGAGCGACGCCGAGGTCGCCCCCGGCGCGAGCTGCCAGCCCGCCCCCGACCCGAGGCTCACCGTCACCCGGCTGTCATTCTCAGAGAGCGCGTCAGCCGCCGTCGGCACACGCAGCTCCGTCTCCCGCTCCCCCGCCGCAAAGGTCGCGTTCTCCGGAACCGGCGAGCCCAGCATCGCGCCCGTCTCCTCTACCGACACCGGAACCACAAGAGCCCCAAGCGCGCTCCCCGCCCGGGTGAGGCGGAACACCGCTTCCGTGCCCTCCGGCGCATAGTCCGAACCCGCCGCGATCGACACCTCCGAGATGAGCGTCACCGTCACCGTCACCGTATCCTCTGAATGGAGACCCTCCGCGTCCGTCACCCGCAGCGTGAACCCGAGCCCGGTCTCCGCCGCAAGATCCGAAGGCGAGGTGAACACCGGCTGCGCCGCGCCCGCGTCCGAAAGCACGACGCGCGGGGCGCCGTCGTCTGCCTGCGTCCACGCATAGCTCAGCGTGTCGTCCACGTCCGGGTCCGTGCTCGCGCTCCCGTCAAGCATCACCTCCACGCCCTCGCGCACCCTCTCCGGGGCCGAAGACGCCTTCGCGACCGGCGCCTCGTTCACATCCGAAAGCGTCACCACAAGCGCCGCGGTCGCGCTCTGCGCGCCCTCGCGCATCGCCACCGTCACCTGGTACGTCCCGTCGCCGTCCGCGTCGTCCGGCGCCTCGAAGTCCTTCGCCTCCACCAGCGACAGCACCCCCTTCGGGGTGAGCGCGAACGCCGCGCCGTCGGCGCCGCCCGCCGTCCCCTCCGGGATCGACCAGCTTGCCGTCCCGCCGGTCCCCGTGTCGGAGGCCGCGAGCGTCGTCACCGCCGTCTCGTTTTCGGCGACCGTGAACGGTCCCGGCGTCGTAACGCCAAGCGCGCCCGCCGCCACCGTGAACGACACCTCGAGCGAGCCCCGCTCGTCGCCCTGTCCGCCCGAGTTGGCATAGGCCGTCGCCTTAAGGGTGTAGGAGCCCGCCGGAAGCGACGCGCCGTTCACACGCCCGGCACCGTCGCCGTAGAGCGACCAGGGCGCCGCATCGTCCGTCACCGCCGCCGTCTTCGCGCCCGAGAGCTCAAGGCGCACGCTCCCCGGCGTCGCCCCCGGACTCATCTCCGCGCGGATGCCGTAGCTTGACGCCAGCAGCTCGCCGAGACGCACCGTCACGCCCTCCGCCAGCGCCATCAGGTCGCCGTTCGTCCCCGCATCCACCAGAGTGAACCCGGTCAGCTCCGCAGCCTCCCGCTCGCTGTTAAGGATCGTCGCAACCGCCTCCGCGTCGCCCAGCACCGCCGCGCCGTTGTTCGCGTCGCTCCCCGTCGGATTGCTCAGCACCACCCGGAACGTCTCGCCGCTGTCCTCCTCGTTGTCGTCTGTGATCGCCACCAGCGCCGTCGACTTCCGCGTCTCCCCGGGCGCGAAGGTCAGGGTCCCGCTCGTCGCCGCGTAGTCCGCCGGCGCCACCGCCGTGTCGTCCATCGTCGTGTAGTCGACCGTCACCGTCCCGGTAGCCGCAGGAGCCAGCGTCACCAGGAACCCGACCGAGCCGTCATCCTCGTTCACCGCCGTGTCGAGCACGTTCAGCGTCGGCGGACGGCTGTCCCACGTCACCTCGGCCGACCAATCGCTCACGCCGCTGCTCGAGTAGGCCCGCACCCGCGCCGTGATCGGACCGCGCCCCGACCCGCCCAGCGGAAGCGTCACGCTCGTCGCCGTCTGCCGGCTCCGATCCCGGTTCGCCCGGTCGCTGTAACGCGGGCCGTAGCGCCAGTTCACCAGGTAGTGTGACGCGCCGGGCACCGCGTTCCAGCTCATGACGCGGGTTGCCGACCCGATCGCCACACCGGCCGGCACCGGCAGCGTCGCATCCGCCGGGCGCTCCACCAGGATCCGCACCGGCGCCACGCCCTTCGACAACAGGATCGACTGCGTCGTGGTTCTCGGCTGCCACACCTCGTGCTTGTAGACCACCGCGAAGGGCGCGCGCAGCAGCGCTTCCGCCCGCCTGTCGGCCCCGTAGCCCGCAAGCCCCCGCACCGTCACCGACACCTCGCGCCACGCGCCCGGCCCCTCGTCGGCGCAGTTCTCCCTCAACAGCAACGGGTCCACGTCCATCGGGCTCGCCCCGAGCACCCCCGCCGGGGCCTCGGTCCGGCGCACAACCACGGTGCGCGCGCCGCTGCACGCCTTGAGGCGCACGCGGTGCTTGCCCGTCTCGCCCATCCGCACCCGCAGCGCCGTGTCCGCAGCATCGCGCCAGGCGCCGCCCTCGAAGACCTCCGCGTCCAGCAGATCCAGCGCATAGATGCTTGTCAGCGGCGTCTCGCCCTCGCGCGCCGTGCCGTAGCGGTGCGACTGCATCCGCTCCGAGTCGAACGTGTCCGCGAAGTCCAGATCCACCCGGTACCAGCTGCCCGCGTCCAGGCCGCTCAGCACCAGCGTCACCTCGCCCTTCTTCATCAGACGGTGCTCGGCGTAGCCCACAGTGCCCGTGCCGGTGTTCCCGTCGCGCGCGCGTACCGGGCCGGTGTTCTCGTAGCGCACGTGGAGCGCGTTTCCGTCCGGGTTGCGCACCTTGAAGCGCACCCACAGCGTCGAGTCGTCCGGCGTCTGCAGGTAGACGTCCCCCAGCTCCGTCGGAGCGAGCGTCGCCACCTTCGACCACGGACCCACCTTGCCGTTGATGTTGATCGCCCGCACCCGGTAGCGGTTCTCCCGGATCACGCCCGGGGCCAGCACCTGGTGGGTGTACCTGTGCTCGAACTTGCCGGTGTTCGCCACCAGCGCGTACCAGTTCGTCTCGTCGCCGCATGTCGTGCGGCACACCTCGATGCGGTAGCCCTGGATCTCCGACATCGTCGAGAGCGGGTGCGTAATCACCTCGTCGGTGCCGTTCGCGGGCTGGCCCCAGCTCAGCTCCGCCCGGCTGCTGTCGGTCGCCCTCACCCACAGGCCCTGCACCGCGGTCGGGATCCCCGTCAGCCGCTCCGTCGGCGTCGCCTGGGCCGAGGCGATCTCGTCATCGTCCGTCCCGTGCAGGTTCACCGCGCGCACCTGGAACTCGTACGCCCTGTCGTTCGTGAGCCCCTCCACCCGGTAGCTCGTCACGAGACCCACCGACAGCCAGGCGTTGAACGTCCCGCCGTCGCTCTCGCGCCAGCGCACCTCGTAGCGCAGCACCGGACTGTCGTTCACAACCGCCGCCCATGACAGCGCCGCATACCCGTCGCCGGTCTGCACCGACACATCCGGCGCCAGCGGCGGGCCGTCGTCGTCCGTCACCGTCAGCACGAGCTGCGGGTGCTTGCCCGCCGAGTTCACCCGATTATCCGCAAACGTCCCGAAGGTCAGCGTCAGCGTCTCGTTGCCCTCCACCACGGTGTCGTCCGCGAAGGTCACCGTGAACACCGCCTCCGTCGCATCGGCGGCGATGGTCACGCTCTCCGGCACGCCCGAGACCTCGTCGGCCTCGAGCCCCGCGCCCCGCGCCGCCCGGATCGGCAGCACCACCTCGCGCTCCGGCGCCTGGCTCAGACGCACCGCCACCGTCCTCGACGTGCCTTCCTGCACCTCCGCCGCCGACCGCCTGAACGTCGCCGAGACGATCGGGTGGTCGTCGTCCACCAGCGTCAGGACCAGTTGCGAATTCGTGCCCGGCACGTAGCCCTCCGGCAGCGTGCCGAGGGAGAACGTCAGCAGCCGGTCCGGCTCGTCGTCCGTGTCCTGCACCGCCGTCACCGTGAAGCTCTTCGAGGTCTCGCTCGCGTTGAACACCACGTTCGCCGGCACGCCCGAATACTCGCTCGCACCAAGTCCCGGGCCCGGCGTCGCCACGATCGGCACCGTCACCGTCTCCCCAACCGCCGGCGCCGTCGCCAGCGTCACCGTCACCGTGGCCTGATCGCCCTCGTCGACCGAGAGCGTCGCCGCGCCGAACGATACCGCAATGCCCACGATCGGCGTCACGCTCTTCTCGAGGAAGGCGCCGCCGCCGGCGACGTTCACCGCGCGCACCTGGTAGGTGTGCTCCTGGCCGTTGGTGAGGCCCGTGAACTTGTGGCTCCTGGTGTCCGCGTCGCTGTTCGGGAATCTGGTCCAGCTGCCGAACGAGCCGGTCGTCTTCACCCGGTACTCGTAGTGCAGCACCGGCTGGCCGTGGTCGGGCGTGGACGGCGCGGGCGCCTCCCACCTCAGCGTCGCCTCGGTGTTGCCCGCCTGCGCCGTGAGGTTCCCCGGCGCCAGCGGCGGCGTGTCGTCGTCGCGCACCGTGATCGTGACCGAGGTCACCGCGGGCGGGGTGCCGAGCGTGTAGGGGGCGTCGTCGTTCAGCTGCAGCGCGAAGGTCACGTCGTGCGCGCCGTCGTTCTGGGTCGTGTTCTCGGCCGCGGTCAGGGTGATCGTCCTGCTCTCCTGATTGCGGTTAAAGGGTTCGGTGGTCGGCAGCGTGCCGCTCAATGCGCCGCCAGTGTCCGTTACGGCCAAATTGACGAACCTGTCTGCCAACGGGACGTCACCGAAAGGCGGATCCAGGCTGATCTCGACCTCGATGCTTTCGCCCTCGTCAACTGATAACGGCGCCGCCGTGATGAACGCCACGGGCACCGGCTCGTCGTCCACACGGGTGAGCTCAATGCTGCCGATCGCGGTGTCACTGTGTATCGCCGCGAGAGAAAAAGTCTGTGGGACATCGTAACTGTCCGTGGGATTTTGGGGCGAGCTGATTTCCAGGCTGCCGCTGGACCCGCCCATGGGGATGGTGATGGCGGTCACATCGCCTGCACCCCGAATCAGTGCTTGGCTTAGGTCGAGAAGCCCCCATCTCAACCGCACCGTCTGCTCGGCGGCGAACCGCACGTCGTTGGTGATCGACACCGTCGCCGTGGCCGAATCCCCGCCCTCGGTCAGCTCCGTGACGTTGTTGTTGGACGCGTCGCGCAGCGTGAAGCTCCAGTTCGGCGCCGGCGTCGTTCTCATGGCGGCCTTCTCGCCGCCGCCGCCGATGCCGTTCACCGCGCGCACCTCGAAGGTGTACTCGGTGTCGGGATCAAGGCCATCCACCGTGTAGGTGTTCGAGTTCTGCTCGGTCGGGGCGCTGTCCGGGATATCCGTCCAGCTGGTCGTTGCGGGGACCGAGGTGCCCTCAGCGTGGCGGTATTGATACTTCGTGATGTCGCTGCCGTTGTGCCACGGCGTGTCCCAGATCAGCCCCAACCGGTCCGCATATTCATTCGCTGGCTGGCCCGGGACACCTACATCGGCCACGAGCAGGGTTGACGGCGCGTCCGGGGCGGTGGCGGCGAGGTTGTTGGTGACCGTCGTTTCGGCGAGCGAGACCGCCTCGTTGTTCGCCGCGTCCTTGATCGGGTTGGTCCCCGGCTTCGTGTAAGCGACCGTCAACTCGTCCCCGGGGCGGAAGGCCGAGGCGAGCGTGAGCGTGACGGCGCTGCCGGAAATCGCGACCGTGTCCACGCCGCGGTTGGTCCCGCCGACCTTGACGGTGAAGGCGGATGTCGCCGGCTGCGATGTGTTGAGCGTTTCGCTGTAGGTCAGCACCACCTTGTCGGTGCCGCTGGTCCCCGCGCTCACGAACGTCGGCGCGGTGTTGTCCACGAGGCTGACGGCCGTCGCGAGATCCTCCACGTTGCCGTTGCCCGGCACGTCGGTGACGGCGTCCGCGGCCAGGTCCACCGTGATATTGGTGTCGGTACTCAGGAGCGCCGTCATCAGGGTGACTTCGACCTTGGTGCTGTTGGTCGAGTCGATCGCGGCCCCGGTCGTGGTCTGGGTCGTGCCGCCCTTCTTCACCGTGATCTTGGTGTTGTCGACCGTGCCGATGGCCTCGCTGAAGGTCAGGACCACCTTCGAGAGGTCGCCCGAGGCGTTCGCGGCCGACAGCGTCGGCTTCACGCCGTCGACCTTGTGGTCGGTGCCGGCGGCGAGCTCACGATGGATCAGAACCGCGAGTTGCCCAAGAGGGCCTTTGATGGTCGGTCCGGGTGTCTGAAGACTGTTCTGCCCCACAACGATTCCGTCGGCATCCATCTCGCCTTCCGCAACGGCGTGGGTGCATACGACGTCTTTAGTTGGTGCGCTCCCCACCGCGCAGATGACTTCCTTACCTGCCGTGCCGATGGTTATTTCGATGTATGGTTCGGAGCCGGTGCCGCTCAACGTGATGTTCTTGTCGAACGTCAACGTCACGACGATGTCGTCGTCGATCGCGTAGGTCTTGTCGGTGCCCGGGTCCGAGGTGATCGCGACCGACGTGACTGCCGGCGGCGCATCGGGCGTGCCGCTCGCCTCGGACGAGGCGGCGCCGTCGCCCGCCGCGCTAACCCCGCGCACCTTGATCGTGTGCTCCGTGCCGTTGGCGAGACTTCCGATGGTGAACGTCCCGCCCGTGTTCGACACGCCATCGGTGCTGTCGGTCCAGGCCCCGAACGAGCCGGTGGTCTTCACCTGGTACTGGTACTTCGTGATGTTGTGCGTGCCGTGGGCGGTGAACGCCACCGTCACCTCGAGGGACGCATCCTTCGCCGCCACGGTCACGGTCGGCTTGCCCGGGGCGCTGTTGTTGTTGGTCACGGCCGCGTCCGTGAAGCTCGCCACCTCGTTGCCGGCTTCGTCCTCGAGGGGATTCGAGCCGGGCTTGGTGTAGGACACCGTGACGCTGTCGCCGGCCTTCGGATTCGCGTTGACGATGAGATGGACGGTATCGGTGTCGTTCGTGTCCCGCGTGACCGAGGTCACGCCGACGGCGGTCCCGGCGATCTTCGCCGCGAACGCCGACGACGCCGGGATCGACGTCGAGGCGATCGTCTCGTTGAACTGCAGGGTGATGAAGCTGCTCGTGTCGCCGATGAAGTTCGTGACCGCGCTGCTCAGCGTCGGCGGGGTGTTGTCCTCGATGCTGACGGACGTCCCGAGCACTTCGGCGATGCCGTTGCCGGGCACGTCCTTGACCGCGTCCGCGTCCAGGTCCACCGTGACGTTCGTATCGGTAGTCAGGAGCGCCGTATCCAACGTCACCACGACCTTCGTCGCGTCCGTCGAGTCGATCGCCACGCTGTCGATGGACTGGTCCGTCATGCCCTTCTCCACCGTGATCTTGGTGCTGTCGGGTTGTTTGATCACCTCGCTGAAGGTCAGGATGATCTTCGTCAGGTCATTCGGGTCGGCGTCCGCGCGCGACAGCGTCGGCTTCACGCCGTCCACCTTGTGGTTGGAGTCGGCGGCGAGGCCCGTATGCGTTGGCACCGCGTTCTGGCCGAGTGGACCCAAGATGGGTTTTCCAGGTGTCCTGAGCGCGTTGGCCTCTATGCTAATTCCGTCGGTGTCTTCTTGGTTTTGCGAGACGGCTCCGGTGCAAACCAGCGTTGTATTGACACTGCCGATGACGCAATCGAGGCCCACCGTCTGCATCGAAATCTTGATCCCGATGAAGGGGTTGTCCGTTCCCGTCCCAAGCGTGATCGCCTTGTCGAAGGTCACGGTCACGACGATGTCTTCGGCGGTGATGTAGGTGCTGGCATTCGCCGGGGTCGAGGTGATCGCGACCGAGCTGACCGCCGGCGGCGCATTGGGCGTCGCGGTCTTCGCGTCCGACTCGGCGCCGTCGCCGTCGGAGTTCACCCCGCGCACCTGGACCGTGTACTCCGTGCCGTTGTTGAGCCCCGTGATTGTGGCCGATCCGCTGCTCTGCGTCGAAAGCAGGTCGGCGAGGAATGCGGTGCTGGTCCAGCTCGAATACGTGCCGCCCGTGGTTTCCTTGATCCGGTACTCGTAATGCGTGATGTTCGACGTTCCCTTGTCCGCGATCGTCCATGCCAGATCGATGGACTGGTCCTTCGCCGCCAGCGCCAGGGTGGGTTTGCCCGGGGCACGGATTCGCGTGACGGACGTCGCGGACACCGCGACAATGCCGTTGCCAGGCACGTCGGTGACGGCGTCCGCGGCGAGCGCCACGGTGATGTTCGTGGCCGCGGCAGCCAGGGCCGTCGTCAGGGTGAGCTCGACCTCTGGCCCGCTCCTCGAACCGCCGCTGATGGTCTGCGTCGTGGTGCCCACCTTCACGGTGAACTTGGTGGCGTCGGCGCTGCCGATGGGCTCGCTGAAGTTGAGGATGATTTTCGAGCCGTCGAGCGAGGTCTTGGGCGCATCGTCGCCGGCGGTGACCAGCGTCGGCTTCACGCCGTCGACCTCGTGGTTCGCGGAGTCAGACACGGCGGAGTGGGTGAGGACGGCGGCCACAGTGGCGTCCGCGGTTGACTTGATCGTGCCGCTATTGGCGTCGAGCTTGTTCGCCTCGATCGAGAGGCCGTCGGTGTCCTCGTCGTTCGCGGCCACCGTGTATCCCGAGAACACGAGCGCCGCCCCCGGGCTCCCCGAGCTGTAGTCCAGCACCTTGTCCGCACCGCCCATATTGATCGTGAGCTGCGGCGTCCCGTCCGTCGTGTCCACCGTCACCGACTCGCTGAAGGTCACCGTCGCCGTCACCGCGTCGCCGGTCTTGTAGGCGCCGTCCGTGCCGGCGCTGTTGAACGCGATGGAATTGACGCTGGGGCCGGCGGGGATTTCCTGGGTTATTGTGAGCGTGACCGTGTCGCCGATGGCCCAGGTGAGTCCTGTGTTGCTCCACCGGAGCCTATATCCACCGAGCGTCAGTGCTACGTCGGCAAACGAGAGGGATGTGCCATCCACGTCTAACGTCAGTGGGGCGCTCGCGATGTCAGATGGCCATGCGGTGTCCGTTGAAACGCTTCTTAGGCCGAGGCGTCCGCTAGCATTCAGCCTAATGAGTTCGAACTCGTAGGCCACCCCGCCATATGTGACAGTGCTCCCGGGGCAATTTGGTGTAACTGTACCTACACGACTATCGCAGCCAATATATCCAGCTCCTAAATCGATGGTGGTGAACGACCCCGACCATAGCTGCACCGTCTGCGACTGGGCTTCCGCCCTCGGCGCCGACCAGAGGAGCACGCCGGCCAGGGCCAGCAGGCCCGTCAGCAGGACGGTCGCGACGAGGACCGCGACGCCGAGTGCGCGCAGGGCGCCGCCGCGCGACGGCCGTACTGCCGAAGCTTCGCATGGAGCACGGCCGGAAGGCCGCTTGGCCGGGGAGGCCGAATTCAGGCAATAGTCTCGGCTCGGTGTATTACAAAATAGGGGGGGGGGTACTGAAAAGGATAGTTTTGGAGCCCTTAACGGAATCTGTGGCTCTTTCTAAAACATCGCAGTCGGATGATACGGTGAAATCAAGCATTGTTCTCGGCTCCTCGCTCTGAAAAATTAGGGGGGGGGGTAGTCACAGGGATTGTTTCGGAATCCTCAACGGAATCTGTGGCTCTTCCCGGAATATCGCAGTCAGATGATACGGTGAAATCAAGCATTGTTCGAAAACCTCGATGGAAAACCGACCTTTTGGGAGATTAACATGTACTAACCGGTTATGTCAAGTCTCCCGGTAAGGAATAACATAGAACGCTAGCCAGAAAGACCCTGGTTGCCATTGCCCACCACCCCAACCCATCTTGATTGCCGCACTATAGCCAGATAGATTGCTTCCACCGGAGAATGGTCACTCAAAACAATCAAGTCAGGTTGCAGGCAGATCAGATCGAAGGGGCCCTGGTAATAAGCGCAGCTGGTCAAGTTCATGGTATGAACGCCCGGGAATTCCACGACAACCTGTACAAGGAGATTATCGGCCCTGGCAGCCTCGTAGTTCTGGATCTTGAGAAGCTCTCCTGCATCAACAGTGCGGGATTGCGTTCAATTCTGCTTGTCGCAAAAAGATTAAAAGGCAGGAATACGAGATTCGTGGTGTGTTCCCTGTCCGGTCCCGTAGAGGAAATCATCAAGATCGCAGGTTTTGACAAAATCATTGGTGTGCTCGAATCCCGCTCTGACGCTATAGCTGCAGTAACGGGTTAAAACGCACGAGGAAAAAGCAGTTGCCAAATCCCCGCCTTCTCCTGCCTCTTCTCACCCAGGAAATACCAAGGGAAACTGTATACTCAACTGGCCAGACTGAAGAGAACAGAAAACGGTTCCCTCAAAACCGCCACTATCGCTTTTGTGAACCTTTTCTCGAACGCCTTTTCATAAGATGCGTGCTTGCACCGTATACACCTTCCGCCGCTTCCACAAGGGTTTCCGTAAGAGTCGGGTGAGGGTGTATTGAAAAAGCCATGTCCTCTGCCGTCGCACCCATCTCGATCGCCAGAACGGATTCCGATATCAGTTCTCAAGCCTGCGGCCCGACTATCCCGACGCCGATCACCCTCCCGGTCCCCTTGCGGGTTATGATCTTCGTAAGACCGTCGGTCCTGTTAAGCGTAAGGGCCCTGCCCGAGGCGGCCCAGGGGAACTTCGACACATCTATTTCCACCCCGGCCTCTCTCCCCTCGCTCTCGGTTATCCCGCACCAGGCGATTTCAGGGTCGGTAAATATGACTGCCGGAACGGCCCGGGGGTCGTAGTGGGTCCTGGCTCCGGTTATAACCTCGGCCACGACCTTGGCTTCATACGTTGCCTTGTGGGCAAGCATGGGCTCCCCGGCGACGTCTCCCACGGCGAAAATCGCCGGATCGGCCGTTTTTCTCTGAGTGTCAGTCTCTATAAAGCCTCTTTCGTCCACTCGGACTTTTGTGCGCTCAAGGCCGAGGCCCTCTGTGTACGGCACCCTTCCGACCGAGATCAGGACCTTCTCGTATCTCTCCCCGAAGCTTTTTCCGGAGGCTTAAAACGAAACCTTAACTTCGTTACCTAACTCACTTAAAGAAGCCAGTTTTGTCCCAAGCATTATGGAGCGGAATTTCCCGTCAAGCCTCTTTTTAAGCACCCCTGCAAGGTCCCTGTCAACCCCCTGGAGGAGCCCCGGGAGCATCTCGACAACGGTGACCTCGGTACCCGGGGAGGAAAAAAACGTCCCGAGCTCAAGGCCTATGTAGCCCCCGGCCTCAACAAGCAGGGTTTTTGGGATCTCTCCCATTGAGAGAGCGCCGTCAGAATCGACCACGTTTTCGGAGCGGAAATCCACTCCCGGGATTCTCCTTGAAACAGAGCCCGTTGCGATAACGGCGCGCTGAAACACGACTTCCCGCTCCTCCCCCGAATTTGTTACGACGCGAAGGGCCCCCGAGGAGGTAAAAGACGCCCTTCCCCTAACGTAATTTATCTTTCTTCCCCTCACAAGCGACCGAAGCCCGCCCGCAAGCTTCGCCACCACCCCGTCTTCACACGAGAAAAGCTTCTCCGGATCCACCTCCGGACCGCCGGACCCGCACCCGGCGCTTAAGTATTCAGACGCCCGGGCTCCGCTACCATCTGAGGCTGCCCCAGAGCGCCACCGCGTGTCGGGAGGGGGCGCCGGGGTTCCCGGTGCGGTCACCCTCAAGGCTTAGGTTAAAGGAGTCGCCGAGCCTGAGGCGCCATCCCGCCCTGTATCTCCTGTCCCCAGACATGGAGAACCCTCCGTAAGGAGTGATGATTCCTGAGCCCCCAAACGCCCCCATGGCGTAACCCGCCTCAGCGTCCAGGCGTCCCGGGACCTGAGCGCCTCCTGTAAGCCCCCGCGTATCCTCCATTGCCCAAAGACCCTCAACCCCGCTTGCCGCAGTTCCAACGGATGAGCCGAGCTTTGCCGAGAAACCCCTCTCAGCTCCCCCCGGAGCGAACTGCAGGGAACCCCCTGCTCCCCATTCTGAGTAGCCGTCCTGTTCATGAGCCATTAGCCTTCGCGCCGTAATCTCAACCGTGAGTCCTCTTGAGGGGTTTGCGTAGCGCATAGCGCCCCCCATTTCAAAACCCACGCCCCTCTCCGCGTCCCCTCCGTCTCGTCTCACTCCCACTTCAACAGACGGGGTAAGGGAGGTTCCCGAAGCAAATGTAAGAGGCCGGGAACCCTCAAGTACAAGGCGTAGCCTGCTTACGTCGGCTTCCGTCTTTGCCATCCGGGAGGTTTTCTCAGAAGATGTTCTTACGAGCAGCGCGTCAGTGCGTGCTGAGATATCGAATCCCCCTGAGGCAACCAGGGCGCCCCGGGCCCCGAGAGCCGCCATCTTCATTTCAATATCGGTTCTCTCCTCCCCCGCGCCGTGGGCAAGGGTGAGTTCACCCTTACCGTAGCCGAGGAGGGTCCATGCGCTTAGGCGGTCGCCAAGGGAGAAGCGAAGGTAGGGGTGGGCGCTTGTGATGGAGCTTTTAAGATCTCCCCTCATGTCACCTGAACTGTAAGAGCCCTCGCCCGTGCTTCTCGCAAGGGCAAGGCCCAGAAGCACGCGGTCCCACGCGCGGTCAACTCCCAGGGTTGCGGTGGTTACGTCTCCGTCAATTGAGACCTCGGAGTCTCGTCCCGAGAAACTCGTCCGCGCCGCTCCTCCCCACGCCGTCCATCCGGGCCCGGGATCCCGGGTTGCGTTTTGGGCGAGGGGGAGCTCGAAAGAGGAGCTGAGCAGGAACTCCCGCATCCTGAGGCTGCTTGAGCCCTCGGGGCGGCGGTCCTCGGGGGTGAGTTCATCCCATGGGGATGCTTGCGTTATCTCCGGGGCGGGAGGCTCTTTCAGTTCCGCGCCTCCCAGGGTTACTCTGCGTGAGGGCCCCTGGGCGGAGGACATCCTCCCTCTCACGGCTTCCACAACATGGTTTGCCGCGGTGCGCCCGAAGCGGGCAAGCCACGCCTTCGGAAGCGGGTCTGAGTTCTCTATTGTGCCCAGGGCCTCGGCGTCCCGGATAAGGGCTCCTCCGGTAGGATCGGACAAGGTGAGCATGAGCGTCTCCCCTCCATCGTCATGGACGTCGTCAAGCAGCGCCACGTTTACCGTCTTTTGCGTCTCTCCCGCCCCGAAGGTAAGCGTGCCGCTAGTCGCGGTGTAGTCAGCGCCCGCCGCGGCGGTACCGTCCGAGGTCGCGTAGTCGACCGTCACCGTCTCCCCGGCGGCCCGGGACAGGGTTACGGGGAAGGCAAGCTCTGCGTTCGGGCCTTCCTCCGCCCGGGCGTCCGCCACGGAGAGCGTAAGGGGGCCGGGGACAGTCTCGGAGATGGTCCCTGAGAGCACCATGCCGTCTTCGGTGCAGACGGCTCCCTCGGTACCGCACGCTCTTCCTCCCGGAAGCTCCACCGAGACGTCTTCCCATCCCAGGGGCTCAACGGTGATAAGCCAGCGGATGTTCGACGGACGCGCAAGGCGCTTCGCCTTGCGCACCTCTCCTCCCGTTACGGTGAAGGAGTGATCGCGAAGCGTCTTGTAGCTGAGCTTCGGGTTTTCGCTGAACGTGAGCTCGAACGTGAACCGCTCGCCCGGCCCCGCGTGCTCGGCCGGAACCTCAGTGAAGCTCGCGGTGAGCGTGTTCTCGGGAACGGTCGGCTCATCCTCGGTGTTGAAGATGGTGCCGGTCGCCCGGCTCTCCGTGTCCTTCATCGTGGCGCCGCTTGCGTCGAAGAGATCGAGCAGGAAAGTCTCGCCGCTGTCCTCCACGGTGTCGTCGCACACCGTCACCACGACCTCCTTGCTGGTCTCTCCCGCCCCGAAGGTAAGCTCGCCTTCCGTCGAGATGTAGTCCGGTGGGGGCGAGCCGGAACATTCGGCGCCCCCGGTCGCGGTCCGCGCGATGGTGCTGTAGTCGACCACGACGAGCTCGCTTGAGGCCGGAGTCAGAGTCACGGTGAAGGCGATGTTGGCGTTCGGGTCTTCGGTCACCTGGGCGTCGGCGATGGTGAGCTCGGGCAGTGTCTGCGTGACGGTGGTTCCTCCGCCGTCGCGCTCAAGCAGCCACGTCCCGCTGGCGACGGCGTAGCCGCATCGTCCTTCGAGGGGTTCTCCGAGCGGCGAGTACCTGCTCCACTGGTCGTAGCGCACCCACGCGCTCACGTTCTCCCCAACGGCCTTGGGGAACGTCAGCATGACGGTTTCCCCCGACCCCAAGAGCGAGAATGACCTCGCCATGGTGCCGATGTCGTACTTGCCCGGCTTCGAGCCTGTGAACAGCGAGAAATACTGCTCCGGCGAGTTCGGGTTCTCCTCGTAGTCGATGTGATTCGGGTCGTCGGGCGGGGAGTCCCGCCCGATGGCCTGGTCGAGCGTCAGCATAACCGTTCGCCCGTTGACGACGGCGCTCTTGATCTTGGCTCGGCGGTCGTCGTCCTCGATGAAGACGCTCTTGGCGATGTACTTGTCCTCGTATTGGGTGATGCGTTTCTGGTTCCCGCCCCCGTAGTCGGTGTAGGTGTAGACAGAGAGCTCTTCGCGGCATTCCGACACGCCGTCGTCGGTTGCGTCCAGCGTCATCGTTATCTTGCCTTCCCCCGCGGGCAGCACAATCGTGTAGTGCGGTTGGTTCCCGCTGATTCCGGGCCCGTTTGACTCGCTGCCGCTTCCCGAGAAAAAGGGGGTGGCGAGTACGTCGGGCCGGTTGAACTCGCCGTTGCTTCCCGAAAGTCTGTCTCCGTTTTCCGCGAACAGCGAAAAGTCACCGTCGACGCCATTGCCGGATTCGAGGGGTTTGTTGTGCCCGCTTTGGCCCGCCATTACCACGGTTATCGACTTGTCCGTGTCAAACGGCGCCCCCTCCGGGATGATCGTGATCGTCGTGCTCTCGCCCTCCGTGATCGTCGTCGGAGTGGCGAACACTCCGTGCTGGAGGGGCGTGCCGGTCATCCCGCTGTCGGACCAGTCGCTATGGCCCTCAATGCTGGTGGCGCGTACCTGCACAAGGTAGATGGCGCCGGCGGCCAGGCCCTCGATCCGGGCATTGGTGGTGGGAGCCTCGACCTGCGGGACTTCGGTCCAGTCGCTATCCGACGTCTTCCTGTACCGCAGATCGTAATTCTCGATGGGCGGCTTGCCCTCGTTGCCCGGCGCGTCCCAGTCCACATACAGTTTCGCGACGTCGATCGATGTGACGGACTTGACGTCCGGCGCATCCGGCTTTGCCGGCGGCCCCACGTCAGTCACATCGATCCCCACCGCGATGGTGTCGGTGCCGCCGTTGCCGTCGGTGGCCCTGACGGTGACGGAGTAGCTATTCTTGGTAGCCTCGTAGTCGTAGGTCACGCCCATCCTGGTCGTGATCTGCCCGGAGGTCGAGTCGATCGAGAAGGACTCCCAGTCATCCGTCTCCTCCAGTGTATAGGTCAGCGTGTCGTCGGCGTCGGCGTCGGGGTCGTCGGCGGTCACAGGGTCCCCAACGTTCGTGCCAGCAGGGCTGTTCTCGGGCACGCTGCGCGTGGTGCTCTCCCCGTCGCTGAATACCGGCGAGAGGTTGGTGCTCCCGGTGCCCTTCTCGGACCAGGGGCCGTTGCCGTCCTCGTTGGTGGCGAGCACCCGCACATCGTAGGAGGTCTCGGCGTCCAGACCCTCGATGCTGGCGCTGGTGCCATCCACAACATCAACATTCGGGCCATCGGTCCAGTTGTCGTCGCTATCGTTATCCGACTTCTCCTTGTACTGCAGCTGGTAGCTCTCGATGGGCGGCTTGCCCTCGTTGCCCGGCGCCTCCCAGGTAACATCCAGGCTCGTGGTTCTTCGGGGGGTCGCCTTGACGATCGGCCGATCCGGCTTGCCCGGCCGCTCAGCCACGTCCGTCACCTCGATCCCCACCGCGATGGTGTCGGTGCCCTCCCTGCCGTCAGTAGCCATGACGGTGACGGAGTAGCTCAACCTGTCGTTCTCGTAGTCGTAGGTCGACTTGGTCGTGATCTGCCCGGTGTCCTCGTCGATCGAGAAGGAGGCCGCGTCGTCGCCCCCCAGGGTGTAGGTCAGCTCGGCGCCGGTGTTGGCGTCGCCGGCGGTCACAGGGAGCCCAACCTCCGTGCCAGCAGGGCTGTTCTCGGGCACGCTGCGCGTGGTGCTCTCCCCGTCGAATGCCGGGGCGACGTTGATCTCCTGGCCTTTGACGGCGATTTTAATAGAGAAATCATGCGGGTTTGAGTTCCAACTACCGGGCTCACTCGAGGAGAGCGTGTTCCCAATGCCCCATCCCGTCGAAGCTCCCGGGTCAACACCACTCGAAGTCGTCCTTTGCAGGCTTGCTTCGTAGTCTACCAACTTCATGGCGAACACGATGAAGTACTTGGTAGTATGGGAAAGATTCTGGGGGGCCTCCGGGGTAAACTTCTTCGGGTCAGTCGTATCCCGTACCAGAGCCACAAGCTTGTCGCCCGGCAAATTGCCCGTGCTCGAGTGGAGGGCGAATGCCGTTTCTCCGGTTACCCCGCTGGTATTGACCACTATCTCCGCAAGCTCGTACCCCCCAATGAAGTTTCCCGTCGTGAATTGCTGCGCAACCGATACCTCGCTAGTGACTCTCCAGTCAGTATCGTCGGAGGTCTTCAGCAGGTTGCTGACAAAGGTCGTCTGCGCCTGCGCCTGAAGGGGCAGCGCAAGGAGCGCGGCGAAGAACACGAGGAGCGCGGCCGCCAGGCCGCGCGCCGGGCTTCTTTTGCCCGAAGGCCGCGCCCCGGCGGGGACGGCGGAAGGCAGCTTGGCCGGGGAGGCCGAATTCAGGCAACAGTCTCGGCTAGGCGCCCCGCAAAATGGGGGAGAGGTGCTCAAAAGGATAGTTTTGGAATCCTCAACGGAATCCATGGCTCTTCCCGGAATATCGCAGCCGGATGATAGGGTGAAATCAGGCATTGTTCGCAAACCTCGCTCGCAGGAGAATAGATTTTTTCCTCGAAATTTAAGATGAACGGCGCTCGTCACGGCTGGCGCCGTGTTGTCCTGCGCCATGACCGGTGCCGCGGCGAGCAGTACGACGACAGCCCAGAGGGCCGCGGCCCCACAGTCCGAGGGTAGCCACGCGGGCGGCTACCGGGCGGGTCAGACAGTTGCGGCCGGAGGAAAACAGGGGGGGGGGTCAAGATTCCCGTCTTGGGCTCTCCATGAAAGCCAATGCTTTTTTCAATGGTGCCGCAGCCGGGTGATACAGTGGAATTGAACATTTAAGACCTCCGCATAAAACTTTTGGGGACTTCATATTAATAGGACCGGTCCTATTAGTCAAGGCCTGAAACAGAATTTTTTACACTTTCCGTTTTTTCCTGTTAACTGCCTCCGGTCTTTTCTTTTCCCAGCACCTGTTTTTCTGTCTTTTCCGCCTCGATTTTTCTCATGGACCCCCCCCCCAGCCTGTGAGAGTGTCGCGGTGGGAACGCAGGTTTCCCTGCGCCCCCCGCATCAGAACCCTTGTTGGAATCGTGTCTGAATCTCCTGTTGCCACAAGAAGGGGATTATCGGTATCAGATACAATGAAGAAGAGAACTGCTATGGAAGGGAAAACTTGTCTGATAACCGGCGGCAGTGACGGTATCGGCTATTTCACCGCTCGGGAACTGGCCCGGATGGGTGCATCTGTGGTGATCGCCGACCAAAACGCCACGAAAACCCCCACGGCCGTGGCCCGCATCATCGAGGAAACCGGCAACCGGTCGGTGCGTTACCTGCTGGCCGACCTGTCGTCACAAGGCGAGGTGCGCAGGCTGGCGGACCGGATAAAGACACAGGTACCGAGGCTGGATGTTCTGGTAAACAATGCCGGCGCTGTATTTCTTTCCAGTCGTCGCAGTGTTGACGGCATTGAAATGACGTTCGCCCTCAATCACCTGGGCTATTTCCTGTTGACCACATTGCTGCTGGACCTTCTGAAAGACTCCGCGCCGGCCCGGATCGTAAACGTCTCGTCCAGTTACCATGCTTCGGCCGGCAACTTCTCACTGGAGGACTTGCCCAACCCTGAACGCAGCGGCGGTCACCGGGCATACGCACGCTCCAAACTTTGCAATATCCTGTTCACCTACGAACTGGCGCGACGACTCGAAGGTTCGGGCGTAACGGTCAACGCCCTGCATCCCGGGCTGGTTCGCACCAGCATAATAGCACGAAATAACGGCTTTGTGGGCCGCGTGCTCAGCTTTTTTGTCGGTGCTCTCGGTATCGATGCATTAAAAGGAGCGGAGACGCTAATCCATCTGGCGACCTCGCCCGAGGGCGGACGATTCACCGGCAAATATTTTGTAGGCCGTCGCACCGCGCCGTCGTCTGCCTTGAGCTACGACGCCGGGCTGGCCTCAGACCTCTGGGAATTGAGTGAGCGGCTGACACTGCCCGTGAGCAGTTAATGTGTATAATGGCCTCCTGGGGTTCCTGTCTCGATTATCCCCAAGCAGAAGGGGATCATATAAATAACGGGGGAAGAAAAAACGTAACAGGGGAAGAAAAAACGGTCCCCGCGGAAAAAAGGGTCTTTACTTGCGTGAACCCTGTCTCGGACGTCTCTTCATGATGTGCGTGCTTGCACCGTATATGCCTTCCGCCGCTTCCATAAGGGTTTCCGTAAGAGTCGGGTGAGGGTGTATTGAAAAAGCCATGTCCTCTGCCGTCGCGCCCATCTCGATCGCCAAAACGGCTTCCGATATGAGTTCTCCAGCCTGCGGCCCGACTATCCCGACGCCGATTATCCTCCCGGTCCCCTTGCGGGTTATGATCTTCGTGAGACCGTCGGTCCTGTTAAGCGTAAGCGCCCTCCCCGAGGCGGTCCAGGGGAATTTCGATATCTCTATTTCCACCCCGGTCTCTTTGGCCTCGCTCTCGGTAAGCCCGCACCAGGCGATTTCAGGATCGGTAAATATGACTGCCGGAACGGCCCGTGGGTCATAGTGGGTTTTGGCTCCTGTTATGACCTCGGCCACAACCTTGGCTTCATACGTCGCCTTGTGGGCAAGCATGGGCTCCCCGGCGACGTCTCCCACGGCGAAAATCGCCGGATCGGCCGTTCTTCTCTGGGTGTCCGTCTCTATAAAGCCCTTCCCGTCCACCCCGACCCGGGTATTCTCAAGGCCGAGGCCTTCCGTATACGGCACCCTTCCAACCGAGATCAAAACCTTTTCGTATCTCTCCCCGAAGCTTTTCCCGTCGGCTTCAAACAGAACCTGAACTTCGTTACCTAACTCACTTAAAGAAGCCAGTTTTGTCTCAAGCATTATGGAGCGGAATTTCTGATCAAGCCTCTTTTTAAGCACGCCCGCAAGGTCCCTGTCAACCCCCTCGAGGAGCCCCGGGAGCATCTCGACTACCGTGACCTCGGTACCCAGGGAGGAGAAAAACGTCCCGAGCTCAAGCCCTATGTAGCCCCCGCCCACCACAAGCAGGGTTTTTGGAATCTTCCCCATTGAGAGAGCGCCGTCAGAATCGACCACGTTTGCGGAACCGAAATCCACCCCCGGGATTCTCCTTGAAACAGAACCCGTTGCGATAACCGCGTTTTGAAACACGACTTCCCGCTTTTCCCCAGAATTCGTTACGACGCGAAGGGCCCCCGAGGAGGTAAAAGCCGCCCTTCCCCGCACGTAATTTATCTTTCTTGCCCTCACAAGCGACCGAAGCCCGCCCGTTAGCTTCGCCACCACCCCGTCTTTCCACGAGAAAAGCTTCTCGGGATCCACCCGGGGCTCCCCGTAGCTAAGGCCAAAATCCGCAGCGTCCCTTGCCTCCTCAGCCACCCTTGCCGCGTGCAAAAGAGCCTTTGAAGGTATGCATCCCCTGTAGAGACATACCCCTCCGGGGTTTGCCTCGGGATCTATAAGCGTGACTTTCTTTCCCTTGTCAGCAAGGGCAAACGCCGCGGGATATCCCCCCGGCCCCGCCCCTATCACCGCCACTTCCGTTACTATTCTCTCCATAGCCGCCTACACCTCCCGCTCGAATACACTCTCGGGAGAGCCCTCAAGCATCTCGCAGAGCCACCTCAGGAACCTCGCCGCCTCCGCCCCGTCTATAATCCTGTGGTCGTAGGAAAGCGAAAGCGGGAGCATGAGTTTCGCCGCAAACTCCCCGTCAGCATACACGGGCTCTACAGAAGACCTCGAAACCCCCAGTATGGCAACCTCGGGCGGGTTAAGAATCGGCGTGAAAAACGTCCCCCCTATCCCTCCCAGGTTGGTTATGGTGAAAGTGCCTCCCTTAAGCCTGTCGGCGGAGAGTTTCTTCTCCCTCGCCCGGGAAGAGATATCGGTCAGCTCAACCGATATCTGCGTTATGTCTTTTTTATCGACGTCCCTTATAACCGGGACCAGGAGCCCCCTTTCCGTGTCCACCGCTACCCCGATACTTATGTATTTTTTGTAAACGATAGTGCGGGTGCCCATGTGTATGCTTGAATTAAACTTCGGAAACTCAGAAAGCGCCCGGGAAAGCGCCTTTACGAGGATCGCGGTCACGGTCAGGTTCCCCCCGGCGTCAGCCACCTTCTCCCTGTTTAGCGCTCTTAGCTCTTCAAGCCGGGTGACCTCCGCCTTGTCAAACTGCGTTACGTGAGGGGCCGCCCACGCCTGGGTGAGGCGCTCGGCCGTAAGCTTCCTCACGGTAGAGAAATTCTCGGTCGCCGTCTCTCCCCATCTTGAGAAATCCGGAAGCCCAGGCTCTTCGGGCACAGCCGGGGCGGAAGAAGCGGACTTTATTATGGCCTTTGCGTGAGCCTTTACGTCCCGCTCAAGTATTCTCCCTCGGGGACCCGTTCCAGAAACGGATGGAAGTTCCACTCCAAGTTCCCTCGCAAGCCGTCTCACGGAGGGCGCCGCCGCAACTCCGAGAGGTCCCGACGTGGCGATATCGCCCGCGGAGGCGCTTTTGGGTGGCTGTGCCTGTTTTTTTTCTTCTTCGGGTTTCTTTTCGGGGAGGGGTTTTTCCTCTTCTGTTTTCTCTTCTTCGGCCGGGGCAGAGTCTTTCGGGGACTCTTTGCCCTCGGCATCCCCGTTTATCCTTACGAGTACCTCGTTTATCTCTACCGTGTCACCGGCGCTCACGCATACGTCAACGACCGTCCCGTCGGCCGGGGAAGGGATTTCGACGGCGGCCTTGTCCGTTTCCACCTCAAGCAGGGGCTGCTCGAGCGCGACCCTGTCTCCGGGGGCGACAAAAACCTCTATCACCTGCCCGGATTCGATTCCTTCTCCAAGTTCGGGGAGCCTGAATTCTATCAACTTGTGTTCCTCGTCACGTAGCTACGGGGTTGGGCTTCCCCCGGTCAATTCCAAGTTCGCTTATCGCCCCGGAGACGGTTTCCCTGTCCACCCTTCCCTCCTTGTAAAGCTCGGAGAGAGCCGCAAACGCGATATGGCGGTAGTCAACTTCAAAGAAATCGCGAAGCGCCTCCCGGGTGTCGCTTCTTCCGAACCCGTCGGTCCCCAGGGAAACAAGAGGCTTCGGAAAACTGTTTGAGATCGAGTCGGGAAGGCTCTTTAAGTAGTCGGTCGCGGCTATGAAAACGCCGTCTTCCCCGTCCAGGCACTCGGTAATATAGCTTTTGTTCCTCTTTTCTTCGGGGTTAAGCCGGTTCTGCCTCTGTACCTCGCACATGTCGCGGTAAAGCTCCTTGTAGCTTGTAATGCTCCAGACATCGGTCGGGACCCCGTAGCGGCTCTCAAGCAGATCCCTTGCCTTTAGCACCTCGTTCATAATTGCGCCGCTTCCGAAAAGATGGGCCTTTTTCCCCGAGTCCTCGATCCGGGAAGACGCGAACCTGTACATTCCCCTTATTATACCTTCGGTAACCCCCTCCGGCATGGCGGGCTGCTCGTAGCGCTCGTTCATCACGGTTATGTAATAGAATATGTCCTCCCCGTCCTGGTACATCCTTTTTATCCCGTCCCTGACTATCACGGCTATCTCGTAGGAAAAAGCGGGGTCGTAAGCCCTCAGGTTCGGATAGGCGTAGGCGAAATGATGGCTGTTTCCGTCCTGATGCTGAAGACCCTCGCCCGCAAGCGTGGTCCGCCCCGCGGTTCCCCCTACCATGAACCCCCTGCATCTCATGTCGGCCGCGGCCCATATGAGGTCCCCTATGCGCTGAAAGCCGAACATGGAGTAGTAGATGAAAAAGGGGATGGTGTTTATGCCGTGGGTCGAGTAGGCCGTGCCGGCCGCGATGAAGGAAGACATGCTGCCCGCCTCGGTTATGCCTTCTTCAAGTATCTGTCCGTCCTTTTCCTCCTTGTAGTAAAGAAGGGTGTCTGCGTCAACGGGTTCGTAGAGCTGCCCCACGCTTGAGTAGATGCCCACCTGGCGGAAAAGGGACTCCATCCCGAAAGTCCGAGCCTCATCAGGGACTATGGGGACTATGAGTTTTCCCAGATCCTTGTCCCTCATAAGCCTTGAGAGCATGTGGACAATCACCATTGTCGTAGCCACTTTTCTCTTGGGTCCCGAGGCTTTTTTAAATTCCTCAAAGACTTTTTCCGGGATTTTCTCAAGCGGTTCCGCCCGCACGGTCCGCTTCGGGATAGTACCGCCGAGAGCCTCTCTTTTTTCGCGGAGATACTTCATCTCTGGGCTGTCGAGGGCGGGCCTGTAGAAGGGGGCTTTTCTTACCTCATCGTCTGTAAGCGGTATGCGGAACCGGGTCCGGAAGCGCCTTAGTTCCTCTTCGTTAAGTTTTTTCTGCTGGTGCGTTATATTCTTGCCTTCCCCCGCTTCCCCGAGGCCGTAGCCCTTTATGGTCTTAGCGAGAATCACCGTGGGGGAGCCTGTGTTCTTGACCGCGGCCCTGTAGGCTGCGTAGACCTTCTCTGAGTCATGGCCTCCCCTTGCCAGTCTTTCAAGCTGCTCGTCTGAGTGCCCCTCGACCATCTTTCGGATTTCAGGGCGGGTGCCGAAGAAATGCTCCCTTATGTACTCCCCGGGAGAGATGGTGTATCTCTGGTAATCTCCGTCAAGAGCCGCCTCCATCCTCTCTACCAGAAAGCCGTCTTTATCCTGCGCCAATATCGGGTCCCAGGTCGCTCCCCAGACGACTTTTATGACATTCCAGCCCGCCCCCCTGAAGATCCTCTCAAGCTCCTGTATTATCTTGCCGTTTCCCCTCACGGGACCGTCGAGGCGCTGGAGGTTGCAGTTAATCACGAATATTAGGTTGTCAAGGCGCTCCCTTGACGCGAGGGTTATGGCTCCCAGGGTTTCGGGCTCATCGGTTTCCCCGTCCCCGATAAAGGCCCACACCTTGGCGTCGGTGCGGGGCTTGAGGCCCCTGTCCTCAAGGTATCTGTTGAAACGGGCCTGGTAGATCGCCATTATGGGAGAGAGGCCCATCGAGACCGTTGGGAACTGCCAGAAACCCGGCATGAGCCAGGGGTGGGGATAGGAGGAGAGGCCGTCTCCGCCAAGCTCCCTTCTGAAATTGCGCATCTGCTCGATTGAGACGGTGCCTTCAAGAAACGCTCTTGCGTATATGCCCGGGGAGGCGTGTCCCTGGAAGTAGATCATGTCCCCTTCCCGTCGCTCATCTCCTGCCCTGAAGAAATGGTGGAAGCCTATCTCGTAGAGCGTGGCGGCGGAGGCGTAAGTGGAGATATGTCCTCCGATGCCGTCATCGATCCTGTTTGCGCGCACCACCATGGCCATGGCGTTCCACCTTATGATGCTTCTTATGTTGCGCTCTATCTCGTAGTTGCCGGGGTATGGGGGCTGGTCCTCAAGCGCGATTGTGTTTACGTACGGGGTGTTTGACGTGTAAGGAATCCTGACGCCTTTTTTCTGGGAGTATATCCGCAGCTTCCTGAGCAGGTCGCTTGCCCTCTCGCGCCCGGAATTTTCGATCACGTATTCAAGCGATTCGATCCATTCCCGGTCTTCAGCTTCTTCTTCCGATATTTGAGGATCTTCTTCCATTGCCTGTACAAAACGCGGCGAAGCGGGGCCGCGGGAGAATTTTGCAACGTGGAAAAACCATGTTGTCCTTACAATCTGGAATCCGGCCTCAAATGCTCAAAAAGGTACTTTGGACCCGAAGCGGAAGCCCGGATTCGGAAAAACATTTTAACCGCAAGGGAGAAAATATCACTACTGGAGTGGAACTATTTCGATGCTCCTTTTTTTTGGGAATTATGTACTACTATAGTTTTAAAGCTCGTTTCATCAAACGACAAAAATGGTTCCATCACTCTTTTTGTGCTCATAACTTCGCATAATCAGTAAATATTCTCTTAAGCAATCCTCACAAATGTCACGTTAAACCCTATGAGCGATTTGCGAGCTATGAAAAACATGGTTTGATCACGAAATCAGGAGTAATATCCCAAGAAATACAACAATAACAGGGAGTTATGTAGAATGAACATGATAGTTCATTTTTGGTCATTTTATTTTAATGTGACATTTTAACGTGACGCCTTTATCTTTGTTTTTGAAGTTGACAATCCGAGCTAACTCCCTAATATTATTCAGTATTTTAACGTTACATGCTTACATTTCTATCCCTCTAAAGGGACAAAATCTAGGCAATTACTCGATTTAAAAAATCAGCTTGATTTTTTCAGGATTTTGTTTGAAAAACAATGTTTTTTGCCGTTGTGGTATTAATTTTACCATCCAACTAAGAATTTTTGATGCGACAGCCATGATGCTTATATACACACTCAGAATGTAAATTCCAGATCACCGTCTTGGTCGGTTCGATAAACTTTCTTTCCTGTATTGTTTCTGTAATGCCGCATCGCCACGGGGTGAGGAACATTCTTGTGCACTCCGCTCTTCGTCGATACTACCGTATAGTCTGGATTGCACCTTTTTATGAAACCAGGATGAGCTCCATGGATGCTACCGTGGTGGCTAGCATGAAGGATGTCGGTTTCATTGCAATAGTTTTTCGTATTACGGGCTATCCGGTTCAAATTAGTGTTAGAAGCGTCTCCGGTGAACAGGCAATTGCGATTACCCATGACCGCATGGATGACTAGGCATGCATCGTGCAACTCGCGTGTGTCACTCTCTGCGGTGCTTTCATCCGGACCGACTATATAGAAGCTCACACCGTCGGTCTCCCCGTACGGTTCGTCAAAGTCGCTTTGTCCGTATGGTGTGTACAACTTAGTGCCCCTTTCTTCGAAGTAATCACAGTATTCATTGAACTCATTCCACTCCTGAATGGTGACACTTTGATCGTTGCGGCGACGCTCATATGGACTGTAGATCAGGTTGTCGATGGCGTAACCTCTATCTTTGAGGTAACCAAGCCCCGAGTAGTGATCTTCGTGCTGGTGGGTGATGAAGACGCCACGGAGACTCTTGTTCGCTGGAAGCAGATCCGAGTAATACTTGATGTCGTGACAATCAATCAGGAACGTTCCGCTTAAGGTCCTGATGACACTTGCGTCTCCACAACCAACATTTAAGAAGTATAATTTCCCCATGGTTCTATTTCCTTCAGAAGACTGCTTCGCTTCCTTCTTTATCCTCGCGGGATTTCAGGTAGGCAATGCCAAGTCCAATTTGAATTAAGGCGGTAATTATACCTAAGCTTACGGTCAATACCCACTGCCACGAACATCCCTCCAGGATATAAAAGATCAGTAGCGCGGCCAGCAGTGCATTGAGCCCTGCAATAATGTAACAGAGCAACGATTGCCAGCTCTGCCAATTGAAGTAGGGTGGCAGTGCTGGGTTTACATACATTCCTGAGATATTCTCAAATCCAAGCGGCTTGGACTCGAGGAATAGCTTCCGGTGCTCGTTGATGTAGCGACACACCAGCACGTAGTAAACCCGGTTACGAATTGCAAGGCTATAAATCAGTAAACCAAGGACGAAGCCTGCACCGAGGACGAACATTGCTGCTTGGGTTAAGTCGACGTTTTTTTCAATCGAGTATCGATATATAGCGATCGCCGTGCCAAGGATCGCAATGTGAGCAGTGAAGGTGAAGCGGAAGACATGCCAGATTTGAGAGTCGTAGTGGCGCATCTGTGCGAAGCACTGATTAAAATCTCGCTCAAGGAACTTCGCTGCCTCTCCATCTTCTATAGATATTAAAGATTTAGGCATAATTTTAACAAGGGAAATGGTTTTGCCACGAGATCTATAAGACAAAAATACAGTATTAACAGAAACCACAGATAAATAAAGAGAGAATGGGAAAAACAAAGAAAGAAATAATCGAGGGGTGGCCTGGTTTCCCCTAGGGCGGCAAGGAGACTCCGAAATTCCTCCTATTCCTCGACTTGCGAGAAACTTACAAGATTCTCTCAGTCCCTAACGGCAACGGAGATTTTACTGCTCGCCCTTAACGACAAAAGTAACAAACCTACGAGAGAAGTGAAAAAGATAATAATCAAGCCATTTTCTTGCCCACAATAAACAAAAAAGACTTGATGAATTCCGTGGTCATTATATGGTCATCACTGAAATGAAAAATCATCTAATTTCAATATCAGAACTGGCGGAATTGTGGGGAAAAAGCAGTGATTCTCTAAGGCAGAGACTGCGTAGAGGAACCTTCGGGGATATTTTCTACCTCGACAAGGACCAGGCAGAGAAGATCGGGCTTTGCTGGGGCAACGCACGGGGGTGTGGAAGCAAAAGAGGCCGTCCTTTTATAAGCATTAACGACCCGGGAATTCCGGAATTCGTAAGGAAAAAATACCACAAAAAGCACATGCCCGAACTTCATTCTTCAGAAGCTCTCTACGGTGGCAGGCAGCCTGTAAAGGCGGAAGAAGAAACAGCCCTTTCTCAAGATGAGGAAAACCTCCCGGAACCTGCCCATAATTTCGAACTTGCCTTATATCAGATCCTCTCCAGTTATCAGAGAAGACAGATAGACAAGTACATTCCCCTGATCAGAGACACTGAAGGGATGTCACGCAAGGGAATAGAAAAAGCAATATCAGAGTGGAATGAAAAGAACCCCGGACTCACAACAACCTACAACAGCTTCAGATGCGCAAGGAAAGAATATCGCCAGAAGGGAATAGAAGCTCTTGTTTCCGGATATGGGAATCGTGCCGGCAGTACCAAGATAAAAAAGGAATGGATGGAGTACTTTAAATCCCTTTATCTAAAAGAAGGAGCACCATCAGCTTTTACCTGCTGGCTTATGACCTTCGGTAAATTCTCCGGGGATAAGAACACTTTTCCCCATTGCCAGACGTTTCTCTACCAACTAAACCGCCAGATGCCTGAAGATGCCATCTATCTTGTAAGACACGGAGAAAGAGCCTGAAACAGAAAGTACGGGATATATATAGAACGCGATTACTCACATATAAAAAGCGGAGAGTGTTTTGTATCTGATCATGCCCAGATTGACGTTGCTGTTTTTGACTTAAATGACAAACCGCATTTTCCATGGGTAACAGCCTGGCGGGATTTAAAGAGCGGGAAGTGGGTTAGCTGGCTTGTGCATATAGAGCCTCCAAATTCAGACCATATCTTTCAGAGTTTTTACTATGCTCTAAAAGACTTTGGAGCGCCTAAACATATCTATATGGATAACGGGAAAGACTACAGGTCAAAAGACTTCGCTGGTGGAAGAAAGGCTGGCAAGGATAAACAATGCTCCTATTGATAAATATCTGATTGAAGAGACAGTGAAAGCACTGGTTTTTTAAAATAGAAATCTAATTTCTTCAGTCGGAGAGATATTTAGTATTTGCTTCCCGGTCAGCTTGATTTTGCAGTTAAACTATTTTCCCAGCTATATTTGATGCTTATGTTTGGCCTCAACGGTAATCCCCAGACTCGGAACTTGTTCAAGATCATTAGTTGTCTTTAGGAAAGAGGGGAGCTGCATACCAAGATATAAGATATAGGTGGTTCGTTGGGCAGAGAGACATTCAGTCGGAGGCAAGAAGCATGGGGCAGACGAAAAAAGAAAAATTCAATTCATGAGGTGAAAACTCAAGTTGCTGGGATACAATTGGTCAATAATTGCGCAAAATCGTCAGGCTCCGGCTGGGAGGACTGAATGAACACCGCCTCCACCGGCCACAGACTCTTCATCGTCGACAACAGCATCACTGGCTGGACCGGGTTACGTTACCTCGAAGAGTGGGTCGGCATTGCTAGAGCTTTCGACATTGCAACGGGATTCTTCGAGATTGGCGCGCTACTCGCTCTGGACGGAAAATGGCAAAGCCTCGAGAAGATCCGCGTGCTGATGGGTGCTGAAACAACTCACCGCACGCGCAGGGCGCTTCTCGACTCCATACGTAGCCGGGCGGCCGATGCTCTTGATGAAAGCATCGAATCCGACAAGCAAAACAATCCCTTCCTCCACGGGGTGCCAGCTGTTCTCGAAGGACTGCGCAGCGGTCAGATCGAATGCCGTGTGTACGACAAAGGCAAGTTTCACGCGAAGACATACATCACCCATGCTAAGTTTGAAGTCGTTGGTTCACAGGCATTGGTTGGGTCCAGCAACTTCACGAGACCGGGACTCACGGAGAACATCGAACTCAATGTCCAAATCCAAAGCGCGCGTGAGGTAGCGCAGCTTCAGGATTGGTTCGAAGTGCACTGGAACGAAGCCAAAGAAATAACCGACACGGTGATTGAGACGGTCGAACGGCACACCCGCCTATACTCACCCTTTGAAGTGTACGCGAAGGCGCTACAGGAGTTCTTCCGTGGCCACGAATTGACCGCCACCGAGTGGGATGAAACCAAATCCAAGATGTTTCGCCAACTCGACCGCTACCAACAGGAAGCGTACTGGGCTCTCATGAAGATTGCTCGTCAGCACGGTGGCGCATTCCTCTGCGACGGCGTGGGCTTGGGGAAAACGTTTGTCGGCCTGATGCTCATAGAGCGATTGGTCCTCCACGAGAGCAAGCGCGTCGTACTCTTCGCGCCCAAGGCAACCAAAGAGGGTGTTTGGGAACCGCATCTGCGGGATTGGCTGCCTCACATTGGAGGCGTTGGTGGTGGTGCTGACTTCAGCAACCTAGCAGTTTTCAGCCACACCGATCTGCACCGAAAGAGTGATTTCCCCGAGCGGTTCAAGCGCATTGCCGAGTTAGCCGATGTCGTAATCATCGACGAAGCGCATCACTTCCGGAATCCAGGTACACGAGGCAGTGATAACGGCAGAGAACCATCCCGCTATTACCGTTTGTACGACCTCCTCGACAGCGCGTTGCGTCCCAAGACCGTGTTCATGCTTACCGCGACTCCAATCAATAATCGGCTGAGCGACTTTCGCCATATGGTGGAGCTGTTTACCCGTCGCGAAGAGGCCTATTTCGCCCGGACGCTAGGTGTCAACAACTTGCGTGCCCACGTGAATCAAATGGAGAAGATCTTTCGGCAACGCGTAGGACACACCGTAACCGATGTCGCTGAGCAGTTGGACGAAGCTCAGGAGATACTGGCCACCGACGCGATATTTCGTCAACTCGTGGTCCAACGCAGCCGTGGATACGCTCGTGAGAGTCAAATTCGTGAGACCGGTGAAGCCGCATCATTTCCCAAACGCAAGGACCCCCAAGTAGCGACCTATTCGATCCGCAAGACGTACGGCCACCTGCTGGATCTCTTCGAAAAGGCTTTCACGCGAGAGAACCCACTATTCACACTTCCGATGTACTACCCGCTCCACTGGTACAGAGGTCCAGATACGGACATTGACCCGTTCGAGCAGAACCGGCAGCAACAGGTTGTGGGTCTTATCCGCACAAATTTTCTCAAGCGCTTCGAGAGTTCCGTTGCATCATTCGAACTCTCCTGCGCTCGCCTCCTAAAAAAGTTGCTGGCATTCGTCGAAGTCCACAGCGAGACAGACAGTGAGAAGCGGCGACTGGAGCGGTGGGAGGCGCAGAACGCAGAGATTCTCGGTTACACGATCAAACTGCAGGAGGAAGATGACGAACCCGAGGACGACGATATCGTGCCGGTAGAAATGCTAGACGCTGTCGAGCGTCTCGACCGCGAGGAGTATGAGGTCGAGGAGATGATATCCGAGACCTTCCTAGACCTCGACCAGATTGTACAGTTTCTTTATGAGGCCCAGAGGTTCAAGCCCAAGCGAGATGACAAGCTTCAGAAACTCATCCGCCTGTTAAAGTCCAAAGAGCTTGCTGGGCAGAAAGTTCTCGTTTTCACGGAGTTTGCTCATACGGCACGTTACCTAAAGCGTGAGCTTAACAATGCCGGCATTCAAGGTGTGGTACAATTAGACAGTGCCTCCAAGGTCAATCGGGCCGAAGTGATTCAGCGTTTCTCTCCTTTCTACAATGGCAGCTCCTCGGCCGCGCTTTCGGATTCCGGTCACGAGGAGATTCGCGTCCTCATCTCCACAGATGTCTTGTCGGAAGGACTGAATCTCCAAGACGCGTCGCGGATGATCAACTACGACATTCACTGGAACCCTGTGCGTCTAATGCAGCGTATTGGGCGCGTTGACCGGCGTATGAATCCAGACATTGAAAGGCAACTGACCGCCGAACACCCTAACATCGCAGCTTCCCGTGGTAAAGTGAGTTTTTGGAACTTTCTGCCACCAGATGAGTTGAACAACATCCTCACGCTCTACACGAAAGTGACACAGAAAACACTATTAATATCGAGAACTCTCGGAATCGAAGGAAAGAAGCTTTTAACACCTGAGGATGACTTCGACGCACTCAAGGAATTCAATCATGACTACGAGGGTGTGCGCACGACGGTTGAAGACATGCACCTTGAATACCAAGACTTACTGCGGGCCGATTCCGAGCTGGGGTCACGCCTCAAATATCTGCCCGGAGCCACTTTCAGCGGTCGGAAGCGGTGGGCCAAGGGCATCAGCGGTGTGTTCTTTTGCTATGCGCTTCCGGCCCTTGACAAAGAAGCTGGCGAGTTTACCGAGGACGCGGGGACCACGCGCTGGTACCTCTACGATCTCGGTCGGAATGTGATCTTCGAAGAACCGAGCGAGATCATCGCGAGCATCCGCTCCAAGCCCAAGACACCTCGCAAGTGCATTACGGAAGAAAAGACACTCATCGAAATCCGCGCGAAAGTAGAGAGGCACATCAAGAACACCTATCTCAAACAAGTTGACGCCCCTGTGGGTGTGAAACCATTGCTCAAGTGTTGGATGGAGCTGAATTAGGACTGAAACGATGTCAACCGACCACAGAACCAGACTTGCAAACATCAAACGCTTTGATCAGTTGATCGTCTATCTTCGCAACGAAATGTCATGGCCGATCAATGAAGACAACTTTGAAGATATAACCTTCGAATACACACCGGAGGAACTCGACATCGACATGACAAACGCAGCTAAAATCCAAGAAATCAGACGGCTACGACCTCTCGTTCCAAATCAAGCTTGGGGTATCTTTTTCGTTAAGTTTGAGCCGAAGCGCCTTCCCGTGGTAGCCTTGCGTCGCATCCTGAGTCGAGTGACACTTAAGAGGCGCATATCCGCAAGCAGTTCAGAGCGGCAAACTTGGGCGGTGGAAGACCTACTCTTCATCTCCAACTACGGCGAGGGAGACACACGCCAGATCAGCTTCGCACACTTTGCGACACCTAAGAATGCCCGTGAGCTGCCCACCCTTAAAGTGCTTGGCTGGGACAATCGTGATACGGCGTTGCATCTTGACACCGTTGCAAAGGAATTGACCGAACAACTGACATGGCCCGACAATGAGAACGACGCCGGCGCGTGGCGTAAACAGTGGAGCGAAGCCTTCACCCTGCAGCATCGAGAGGTTATCACCACTTCTAAGAAACTTTCCATACGGCTCGCAGAGCTAGCCCATGCCATCCGCGAGCGTATCAAGAATGTACTCACAATCGAAACTGAAGAGGGGCGTATTACCAAGCTCATGGAGGCGTTCCAGAAAACACTGGTGCACGACCTGGACGCCGACGGTTTTGCTGATATGTACGCCCAAACTATCGCTTATGGATTACTCTCGGCACGTATCACCGACCCAAACAGGAAGACAGTCGATGACTTCGCTGGCCACATGCACACGAATCCACTCCTCCGCAACCTGGTGGAGACCTTCCTTTGGACTAGAGGGAAGAATGGCAAAACGAGTAGGGTTGGTATCGACTTCGACGAGTTAGGCGTCGCCGAGGTCGTGGAGCTTTTGGACGATGCCAACATGGAGGCGGTAATCCGCGACTTCGGCGACCACAATCCGCGTGAAGACCCGGTCATCCACTTCTATGAGGACTTCCTTGCGGCCTACGACAAGGAGCAAAAAGTCAGCCGCGGCGTCTTCTACACCCCGCGCCCAGTGGTCTCCTACATCGTTCGGTCCGTGGATGAGTTGCTGCGAAGGGAGTTCGGCCTCACGGACGGCCTCGCGGACATAACCACATGGGGGGAGATGGTGCACCGTCACAGTCACCTGACGATCCCCGAGGGAGTCTCGCCAGATCAGGACTTCGTCCAGATCCTTGACCCCGCCGTGGGTACCGGCACATTTCTTGTCGAGGTCATTGACCTGATTCACAGGACATTGACGACGAAGTGGAAGGCTCAGGGCCACCGGGAAACGGAACTTGGCGTGCTTTGGAATAAATATGTCTCAACTCACTTATTGACGCGCCTACACGGCTACGAACTGTTGATGGCACCCTACGCAATCGCCCATCTGAAACTCGCCCTAAAGCTCTACGAGACCGGTTACCGCTTCCACAGCAACGAGAGAGCGCGGGTGTTCTTGACCAATGCGCTGGAGCCTGCGCAGGAATTCTCAGAGGTCTTTGAGTTCATGATTCCCGCACTGGCACAGGAAGCACAGGCAGTTAATGAAATCAAACAGACGCGACGATTCACTGTGGTAATAGGAAATCCGCCATATTCGGTGTCGTCGTGGAACACGGGTCGGTGGATTAGCAACCTCGTGGAGGACTACAAACGAACGGTACGCTCCGAGGAGTCACAGATCCAATCCCTTTCAAATGATTACATCAAATTTCTGCGATTAGGCGAGTGGCACACCGAACAAATGAAGGTTGGGACGCTGGGTATGATCACTGGCCATGGTTACCTCTATGGTACACAACCTCGGGATTTGCGACAGCACTTTAGTCGAACCTATTGCCACTGCTACTGCCTAGATCTCCATGGCAGTATACGACGGGCAACCACTAAAGACACACAAGACGAGCCTGTTTTCCAAATTACGACTGGTGTCGCGATAGTCGTCGCGGTTCGCACCGGCAAAAAGAAAGATGGAGGCACTACAGCTGTAAATTCTCTCATCGGAACACTTAAGGAGAAGCTAACTGTACTTCAAGACAGAACAGCCTCCGAGAAGATTTCCAAGAACCAAATGCACCTCCCTACTGGACCATATTTCTACTTCGCACCCACGGAAACAGCGGTGGATGTATCCGAAGAGTATTACAGCTACCCTGATTTGCCGAGAATATTTGGAACTGGAAATAGACAGTCAGACAAGGAAATCTATTGGGCGACAGGATTTGCGAGCCAACAGGATCAACTGGCTATATCATTCACTGAAGCCGAGCTTGAGGAGAAGATGGCAGCACTCGGTCGTTCGCACACATTTGACGACTTGAACAGGAACTATCGCCTATGTAAAACGAATCAATGGAATTACGACGAAGCTAAGGTATTCGCAAAGAATGACGATTGGCATCGGTATGTTAAGCAAGTTACTTATCGCCCATTTGATCGCCGTTGGACGGTGTTTCATAGACATGTGCTTACGATTCCACGAAGGCAGATAATGTCCCAATTAAGGGGTTCGACAAAGTTCAATTTAGGCTTAGTCTCGTCGCGCGCAGTAAACGACCTAATCTTCTCGCATTGTTTTGTAACCAACGAGCCGGTTGACAAGATCTTCCTCTCCTCAAAGACCTCCACCAACGCGTATGTATTCCCACTGTTTATTCATCACCCTGGCGATCTTGCCGCCACTACATGTACACCGAACTTCAGTAAAGGATTTCTGCATTTGCTAAGTGAATCTCTTGGACTACAACCGATGGGTACACACAAGACGCCCGAAGGAATAACCGCTGATGATATCTTCTGTTACATTTACTCTATATTGCATAGTCCAAAATATCGCGCGAGATTTGGGGAGTTTTTGAAGATCGATTTTCCGCACATTCCCCTTACGTCAAACATAGAGCTTTTTAAGAGCTTGGCGCGAATCGGCGATTGTCTCGTCACTCTCCACCTGATGGAGTCATCTAAAATTGATGAAGTTCTTCCAAGCTACACCAGCGTGGAGAACCCAACTGTGGGTCGAATTGGGTGGTCGGATGGTACCGTCTGGCTGGATGCAAAAAAGACGGACGCTCGAAAAGGTCACCGAGCAGTTAGGTCAGGCACCATAGGCTTCGGCGCTGTGCCCGAGGCAGTTTGGGACTTCAATATCGGCGGATACCAAGTGTGCCACAAGTGGCTCAAGGATCGTGCAGGGCGAACGCTTTCGAGAGAGGACCTGATCCAGTATCAGAGGATTGTTTCCATCCTTGCCAAGACCATTCGCTTAATGGAGGAAATTGACGAGGCAATCGGATGTCACGGCGGTTGGCCGGGGGCGTTCCGGAATAGTGGTGGTGAGATTAGTGCGTGATCTGCATGTCAAACGGGGTTTCGATGTTAAACAGAAAAAGGGGATATGCCCAGGACAACAAACAAAAAGAAGTAAGAGACTCCCTGCTCAAAAGAGTGCTCTGGGGAATTGGGAGGACGGTATATGAGATATGCGGCCTCTGTGAGAAGCTTGAGATCATCACGACGGCGGGCGTCGCAAAGGGTAAGTGTTCATGACGGCGGAAGAATTCTCGGCCGGCGACTGGATCGACCGCCTTGCCCAGGCTCTCCCCGATCTGGCCGAAGAGCAAAAGCCCTGCCTGCGTGAATATCGCAAGCATGATCCGCGTGCGGATTTCGAGTTAAGGGGACGGGGCGACAATCCGCCGGTCTTCCGGTTGGACGACTTGCGCGACCTCTATGCTATGGCGTTTCGTAGCTATGACTTTGGCGAAGAGAAGCATTGCGCGGCTCTGAATGCGGTGCTGAACCCCGTGCGGGGCATTCTCCGTTCACATCCCACGCTAGCGAGAGTTATGAGTCCGATCATCGGCAGAGACGATTTCTGGATGCAGATCCTCGGCAGCGGCAGCTCGACCTCTTTAACGGACCTGACCGCGGGACTGATGGCACGTGCCGATGATCTGTCCGGCGATGGTTTCCGGAAGGCGGCGACCGAGTTGAATGCATTTCTCGTTACAGGCGGGGAGGCCAAAACAACCGGTGTGCCGGACGACCTGAACGTCGGATATGACGTGGTGCTGTTTCACGGTCTGAGTTTGAGAGAAAAATTCGAAATTGGGAACGATATGACAATTGTCCCCTTCGAGCAGGTGCGAGTATTCGTAGACGAGAGTGTGTTGCAGGATGTTGCACCGACTGTCATCAAATACAACGATTGGCGGTCGGTCGGGGCCGTGGTGAAGCCGTTCCGATGGAAGCCGGAGTTCCAGCGGACGGGTTACGAAGGAAACCCTGAGCTGGATCGGCCGGGACCATTTTTCCGAGAAGCGCAAGAGTTCCTGGATTTGCTTGCAGTGTCGCATGGGATACCTGTTGTATGTCTTGTGGTGGTTTCCCACTGTCTCAACCGAGGTGCGTGCCAGCTTCTAGGTCAGCCACATAGTCACGGAGGAGTCTACTGGGGCCGTTCGCCCCACTTGTTCGACCGGCTTCCCGGGTCTCCAGAGCTGCTGATTAGCAAGTTCGCCGAAGCGAAAAACGCATTCGAGGAACGAAAGAGCAAGCGCTACAGGGAAGTCGCGCCGGTCATCGGTCGGCTTGCCGAAGCTCTTGCACGCGGCGGGCAATTCGCAACGGAGGACAAGGTTCTGGATGTGGCAATTGCCTTGGAGAGGATGTTCAAACCGCGGGACGGAGGAATCAGTAGGCAACTCCAAAAGAAAGTAGCCGGTTTTCTGGAAGGCAACGATGAAGTGCAATCTCGAGTGAAAGAGGCTGTGGAGCATTTTTACAACGTGCGATCGGCAATAATTCATGGGCCAAAAGATAAAAGGAAAAAGCGCTTGCTGGAAGAAAAGAAAAAAGCGTTTGACGCGGGGTTCAGTCTGACTCGCCGGTCGCTGTTCAAGATGCTGCGGAATGGGCCGCCACAGCAATGATACGGTTCGGCTACTCTGAGATCAGAACGGGTTGGGGATTATGCGGGGGCGCCGCTACTAGGGTTTCTAACTTCCCGGTCTACTATAGTTTGAAAGCTGGTTTGATCAAACCAGCTTTGCAACCACAACTAGCGGTCTATTTTCTAAGCTTATTTATGATGATTTCTTGGTCATTAGCCACCAGATTCAGGAATCCCGAGAACTTTTTAACTTTGAAGCAGCTTCTGAAAGCGGTTGCCTTAAAGCTTTTTCAAATAAAGTCATATTTGAGACAAGCCATTCAATCATCTCTGGCCAGTTATCTCTATTATCACCGTCGAAAGGCTTGCGAAATTGGATTCTTGATGCTTTTCTGCCTTCTAAGTGGTTCCAGATAAGTTTCTTACCAAAACTTCCTTCAATTTCATCTTGCTGGTTTTTAAGTTCGCTAAAAAGAAAATCGTTTTCTTCAGCGTTGCTACGCATGAGAGAGATCTCCACCCTTATCTCTGTTTGAGCAAATATAAGAACGAATGGACAGCCAGACACGCCTGAACCAGCACTTAACCAATGATCCTTGCTTGCACTGAGGTAGTTGTAAAGCTTGCAGTCAGAGTTTCTGAACGATTCTAGGGTTTTCTCCCAAAAATCTAGCCTTATACGATGTCGATCTTTAAGCACCGCCTCGGTGGATTTCTCTTCTTTTTCTTTGGCTTTCATGATTATCATAAATTCTTTGGCTTCAGGCGTGGGGATAATCTGGTCTATGCTAAGCAATGCCTCTTCACCAAAAACATATGGTGTCACCCTAAAGCATTGTATGGAGATGCCTTGCCCAAGTAGCCACAATGCGGTATTCGTCACTTCCTTGGGAAAATTAGCAGCCACAAACATCAGTCGCTGGCTGTTGCCCGTATTTATCTTTACTTCATTAATGTCGTCTGCCTCTAGGAACTCACAAATCAAATCTTCGGCATTGCCATCTTCTTTCAGGTGTTGTCGGAAAATCTCAACAATCTGAGATTTGGTTAAATTGGCACAATATGACGCATACTTAAGTGCCTGCCAGACCACATCCTTGCCGCTGTCATCAAGCTTGTTCTCGATGACGACCAAATTCCCACTTTTGTCTAGAGCCAGCAGGTCCAGCCTTTCTCTAGTCCCCGCAAAACCATCGAACTCTTTCTGTATGATTAAGAGCTCTTCACCTAGTGCGTCAGGCTGATGAGCCAGCCACTCCTGAAGGTTTTTCCTTTCCTTAAAACCAAGTTCGCCGAAACCTTTAGCCTGTAAAGGGATAATCCGATTTGAAGTTCTGTCAATTTGAAACATGCTCAGTAAGGAATTTACCGAATGGTCGACAGGAATCAATAGAAATTATGCCAGCCCCTGTTTGCCGCTCTTAGCATAAAGAAAAAGTGATCAAACCATCTTTGCAACCACACCCGACATAGCGGGTTCTTCGGTCAATGGCGGGAAAAGTTATAACACAGATTGACTATTTTTCTAAGGAGTTTATGTTTTGTACATGAAAATTTTCTGGGGCTGGGGTATAGGGCTTTCACTCGTGCTAACTGTATTCTTTGTTCCTTATGCTGAATCGGCAGAAGAAACAGCGGAAAGCAAAAGTTACTACTCAAAAGGAGAAGAATACGCCTTAGCCGTTAAAGAGTTTTTCTTTTTGGAGTACTCTAGACAAATAGGCTACGAGCCTTCTGAAGCGGACATTGCGAAAGCCAGAGAAACCTTTAAGAAGCTACATGAGTATTGCCCAGCTATAACGAGTAAGAAATGTGTTGTCGCTGCTGTGTCCATCAGTTTAAGTGTGCCTTTAACGTCATATATCATGGAATGTAAAGATGAGGCAAAAATCTGCTTAGATAAGTTCGTGGACAGTGAACAACAAGATAAAACGGAAATAACGAAGGAACCCTCGCCGTAACCAAGAGCGGATGAGCAAGTTAACACTTCGTTATCCCTTTTTTTAAGCTTTCCTAGCTAGAAATTGAAGGCAATAACACTCACAGGAGTATTTTAGGGAGTTCATGGACTTAAAGGTATAAGTACCTTTAAAAGACTTCAGTGGAAATCCAAAACGGACAAGAAGTGCCTGGGAGCAGCAGAGTGATTGTCGAATCATGTACTCTTGAAGAAGAATAGCTTCTCTCACTTTTTATTCATGTATGTAATTCCCGAAATTACGCCAGCCTCCGTTTGCCGCTATTAGCATAAAGAAAAAGTGATCAAACCATTTTTGCAACCACAGCAGTCCAAGGACGCTCAACCTTGTGACGCCACCCTTGGTTACGTATGATCTTCACAACTAAACTTAGTAGAAGAAAATTTATATGACACTGGATAAAAAGAAAAAGTTTCTCTTCATAAGGTCATTACTTTTTATTATTGCTCCGGTTTTCGTTTCCTCCTGTGACCCCGGTAACGCTCAAGAGGTTGGACAGCAAGCTAACGGAAAAATTGTTGCGATGTGGAAACTAAATTGGTTGCAGGGAACTAAACTTAAAAATGTTCTCATTTATCGAGACGGTAAAATGATAAACAACTTCCGTGCCCCCGATATGAAAAAAGAGGTGTCACAAGAGTGGTTTGAACGTCCCTCGAAAAATCCTAGTGAGCGCAAGTTTGATACTGGCCCCGCAGACTGCGAAACTTGTGATTACGTTACAATTTCCAAGTCTGGAATCATAAAGTATTTTGGATGGGACGGAAACCTTCAAGAAACTGTTTTGGCAACCTTTATAAATCCTGACGCTATGAACATTGGAAACAATCCAGAAGTGAAGCCCTGCACTCCTAAGAAACTCTTGCCCGCTTCACTTGAAGTCCTGCGATTATATAACCAACTCCAGGAGTTCAAAGATGACCCTAAGTTTATCCAAATGGGATTCAGTCAAGGAGGCCCATACTATAGTTGGATGAAAGCCGTCCAAAAGCTAAACGAGGACGCCATAGATGTGTTTGGCGAGGTGCTCTTTTTTCCGGGAGACCTCTTAATGCTCGGGACAGCTTACGTGGTTGGGAATGGTAGTGAAATTGAGCGGTTGGAGAAGACCATACAAGCAGGATTAGCTCAGGCTGAATGTCGGCAGGATTGATGTATTCATGGGAAAAGTCCTGAATGTTGCCAGCATTTTCGGAGGGAGAATCCTGAACAGCAATTTTATTTTTTCCGTGACACTTTCTCAGGTGAACCGACTACTTGGGAATTCCCCGGAATCCCGGGGGATCATTAAAGCATGAACGGGAAAGTGATAATTGTAAAAAGATCCCTGGGAGCTCCCGGCTCGAGACACCGGGTTTTCAAAATATAAGTTCCGTCAATCAACCAGTCACGGGCAGATAAAAAGCTAGGATAGTCCATGCCCGATTCTTTTTCTACTTCCCGGGGGTCTGGTTTTATTCCCCCCTTCACTTCTCTTTTTACCCTGTAGCAATACAAAAGCCCGGCGTTCTTAGAGATATATGCAAATCTGGTGTATATCTCACTTGAATCCGCGAAGAACCCAAAGCACTATCCCAAGCCTTGTTCATTGGCTAAAGAGTTTCCGGACCATAACCTGAACAAACCTAATGGATACACCGAAACGACAACACTTCGTGCCAAAGATGCTGTTAAACCGTTTTGTAGATAAAAACGGACTGTCGTATTTCCTCATAAGGTATGGGTTAAAGGGCTAAACGTGAGAAACAGCATTCAGCAGGTGCGAATGATCAGGTTCCCCGTTTCATCGCCGATAGATTGCCAGGACGTGGTACCAAAAGTCGGCAAGGGGCAGGCAGGCGGGGTTACGATTTTGATCCGGATCTCTTCATCGGATCTCAGATCACAACTCCAATGGCATCCAAAATCCGCTTTGTCTCTACATAGAGATACAGTTTGTCATCCTGCGTGATGGACTGGGCGTGCATCGTGCAAATGCGGATTGGGTAGAGCCGCTGGAAGGATTCTTGCACAAAGATGGACCGTTTGAATACCGGTTTAAAGACCTTCTCCCAGTTGTCTCTCCTCGTTATGATTGGCAGGTAATCGGTGAAATCCGCATAGGCGATCAGAGGCCATTCGGGTCTACCACTGTCCCTTGCCCTTTGCCGCTTTTCGAGCCAGTTCTTGCGAATTTCGCCAGACACATGGGGCTTGATCCAGTTCTCGCCGAATGCTGCTTTCATCCTTTCGTCAATGAATCGGCGCAGTTGAGTCTCGAAGCGTTGGAGCCGGTCATGGGCCTTGTTGGTGCGCCTAAAGGCAGCTTCTTCGTCTTCTCCCACTTCTGGTTCGAAATTGTAAGCTTGGACCAGTGGCGGAGGCAACTCCTTGAGTCCGGCGATGGAGATACTTTCTTCGAACGCTTCGGGCGGGAATGCGGTCAGGGCAGGATCAAAGCCGCGCTCCATGTAAAAGGAAGTACGAGCCGAAGGGTTGACAAAAATATCAGCAGGCCAGTCAATCTCGTCTCTCCAGTCGCCAAGATCAACCCGCAGTGCATCCGCAAGAAGTGAGTCAAAGGTCGACCTCGTCCTCAGAGCATGTCCTATACACTGGAGTTCTACAAAACCGGTGATTGAAGCACGCTTATTGTCAATGTCGAGCCAAGGCGTGTGCATGGATTCCATAGCTCGCCGGAGTTCAGACCCCTCTTCCCGATAGCGCTTTATCGCGTTCGCGGCATTGCCGCTTTCGAACTCGCGAAACAGTTTTGGTAGTTCGGCTATTTGCGGCAGGCGGAAATGGTTCTCTATATTCGCCATAGCGTTCCGCATGCGCCTAGCTTCAAAACCAGGCGACAGAGTTTTCATGATTGCCGAAAACGGTTTTTTAAGTTGGCAGCGGAGTGTTTCCAGAAGCTTTTTGATGCTGCTATTCATTATGGCCCCCAAACCCGGTGTGCGCCGGTCTTCGGTAATTATAGAGCTTCAATCAAGAATCTAACCCAAAATCAGGTTCTCCGACAGGTCGATAGTTCCCTACATGTAATCAAGCGCTTTAGACATGATTACTCTCCATGCTCAGGTCCAGAAGCGTCTTCCTCCTCAAGCTCAATAAGGTCGTGTGACCTGCGCCGGACCCCGACCCCGTTTTCCACCAGAAGAACAACCAACTGCTCGCCGCTCATAAGTCCCACGGGTGTGGCATCTTTTCTGTCTGCTTCCTCGCGCGCCCCCTTGCTGAAATCGCTAGTCGTGATAATGAGCCCCTGCTCATGAGCTCCTAAACTCCCCCTGACCTGCTGAACTACTGGTGCCTGAACATTTCGTCTCCACCTTTTTACCTGAACAGCCATCCGCGTGCGGATGACATCGCCCACAAGCAGGGTGCCTCGAACATCAATACCTCCGTCACTCGCCCTGCTTGTAACCTCGATCTCCTCGAAACCCATTTCCGAAAGGAGTCTCGCGACCAGATCCTCAAACGCATCCCAGTTCATTTCAAGAAGCTTTTTGTGCAACTCCCTTCGTACCTTCTTATTGTGCTTTTCTATCTCAAGCGCGAGGCCCGTGGCCATCCATTTCGAAAGTCCAACAAACCCCTTGCCATGCTTCGTGAACCGAGGCTGCTCGCTCCTACGGCTAGATCGTTTTATTGACGTCAGGATCTGCGCGTACATGGACGCCTCGGGAGTCTTCCCCTTGCTCGACAGCCAGCCCATTTCAACAGCTTTATCGGTAATTGCTCGGTAATGCATAGGCTGGCGATCGGCGAACTGCTCAAGGACCATCTGTGCAGAATCGGTGAAAGAAAAAGAGGTTTCGTTTTGCGTTCTGGCAGTCCGAACAGCTAGGGTTTCAGTTTTGGTCTCAGCCATGGCTTTGCCGGTAGAATCCGTTTTCCTTAGTCCGAAGGTTGAGGGTGCGTGTAGTACAAATCGAGACGCATCTCCGTTTTTCTTGATATCGGAATAGATTCTGGCACCAACTGTCGCCGCTGGTGTTTTTCCCGAAGTGTTCCAAAGCTTTCTTGAGAGAATACGCTTCGTGATCTCATTTACGTGAAGCGGAGTGTTTGATTCTTCTAATACAAGTATGACAGCTTCGCATACATTCATTTTTCAGTCTACCTTACGAAACTTTCTGGGAATTATTATAGTTTAGACGAATTTTTAGTTTTTTTCAGTAGCGTTTCCGCCATTTTAGAAACAACCACTACTACTTCTGAGGCGATTCTCGGGAACTGGCGACTGGCACGAGACCTGTTTCGGCATATTGGGGCTTACCAAGATGGACTGGAACAACAATACGCTTTACAAGAAACTACCTGTAACGCTTGTCTATTCTAAGACCTTTGCTGACATCATCTAGCAGAACAAAAATATAGTTAACGAAGTATACGATTTTAGAAATTTCATGTAAAAGCTCACAGGGATATTAGTGCAGGCTAAGCGGATCAAACAGCAGGAAATCAACAACCACTTTTTCTAGAACGCAGTAGCTTTCATGGTGCCTCCGCATTAAGGCTTTGCAGGTGGAAGTATCCAACAAGTGGAGTCAGGTCTTCATCCCAGCTTGGGGGCATGCCTCCGTTGAGTGCTGCGCGGCTGAGCAGATTGTTCCCGGCAATACATGTTACTTCTGGAGCCATGATGCATGCTGGACAGGCCCCACCCCTTTGGTCGCAAAGGCTGCCACTGTCACATTTAAGTGCGCGATCACCCAGAAGCCGTTCAAGTATTACTAGACCGTGGTTACGCCACATGGCGGAGAGATTGCCGAGGTCGGGCGTCATGCCCCGGCGATAGACCAGAAAGGCCAGATCTGCTGGAAAGACATATTCGCCGATTGATCCATGTTCCAAACCTGAGTACTCGACAACACAATGGGCGAAATGGTGGGCCATCGTGTGTAATAGGAGATAGACATAACTCGGCAGCGAGCGAGGTACTCGGCTTTCTGCTGTACGCTCCCGATAATCCTCAAGGAAACGCCCAAAATCCGCATATTCCTCTATCAGGAGTCCACCCAGACGCCTATCTTCGTGGAGCGGCAAATCGTCGCCAAGCCTATTGCGGATAAGCCAGTGAATAACCCGCATTTCATTCAGCCGGATATAAAAACCCTCATTTTTTTGCTCAAGCACATAGATTGGCCTCTTTCCCCTCTCAACGTGACGGAAGGCCCGTAGACATACGGGCATCTCCAAACCTTTTTCGGTAGTTGAGGGTGTGGAACCGACACGGGTGTAACCGAAACTGAATTCACAGATGTCCAGCGCACGTAACATTACCATCTCATCAATCCCGAGTTGTGCAAGATCTTGTTGCACGTGCTCGGTGTAGGCTTCACTTGCCTGCACATCGTTGGGGTCGATATCGCAGACTTGGGGATTCAGCACGGATATAGCTGGCAAGCTCGGGTGGGTCCCTTGTCTTTCGATCACTTCGGAACGAAGCGAAACGTGTTCAACGGCGAGACGGATGGGATTATAACGACGCGCCCAACCCTGGCTTCTTTCGACCTGTTGCACAAGAGTCGGAGATTGCTGGTGCTGTTTGGCTATGAAGCCTTTTCCCTCGTAATCCATACGTTTCTCGTAAAGTTGTTTCTCCATCCGCTTCTTTTTTTCTAGTGGTAGCACTGCTGCGATTTCTACAAGTCCCTGATACTCGTCGGCCTCGGCGTCGCGGCCGTTTTCTATCAGTTGACGGATAATCTCTTCGTCACTCAGCGGTGTACCGGGAAAACCATAAAGCTTTGCGAGATGGGCCACGAGGTCGTTACGGCGAGTCACACTAAGCAGTGTTGTGATCTCGGTATCACGAAACTGAATGAAGCTGTCAGTCTGCACATAGAAAACAGAAGAGGCCCGATACGATACAGGGAGCATATTCCATTCCTTTGGAAGATTGCCATAGCCTGCATCCATCCGGGGTTTGAGAAGCGCAAGCGTCTCCCGGTCTGCTTGGACGACATCTTTCGGTACAAGACATTTGACGCACTGGAATTTCCAGTCACTGAAGAACGGGGAGGATTTAGTAACGAGCCGATACTCGCCGTGACCGCAATTCTGGCACTTCTTGGATTGGTTTATGTTGCCGTCTGATCCCATCAGCTGGCGATGCGGGCTGAGTCCACAATAATTTCCCGACCAGTGAGCAAAAACAACATCAATCTGCCGCCAGTTATGACGACCGGATTCAGACTTCTTACAGTCGGTGCGGTTTTTGGCCTGCGTCCAGCGGCTGTGAAGGTCGCCTATGTCGTCAAACTCTGTTAGGAGCCCGCAATCGGAGCAAACGAACACAAGGGGGTCGGGGACAAAGCCGATCCTGCTTGGCTGATTAAGTGTAAATCTTCCGGAGTCAACCAAGGGTCTGTTTTTGTAATTCAGGAAAGCAGAGTCAAGACACTGCTTTGGAAGCACCTCGGGTTCCGTGCGACAGCGCATAGCCCGCTCAAACCAACTCTCGACATACTCGCTAAGATGTTCAAACAGTTGCCTTGGAACTGCTAGCGATGACGGAGTATACGGTGTTGAGATGGGAACAGAGACACAACAACCCAAACCACCTTCGTAAGTGAAGAGTGCGCCTGGGGCATAAGAAGTTGCAATCTGTGTGCGTGACCGATGCATATCTCAGCCTTCTCCTTCTTCGCTATCAAGTTCGCCGACACTGCCGCTCTGACGCCTGACTATGCGCAGAGCCTCAGCAATCAGTTTTCTCTCGTCTTCTCCCCTGATGGGACGTGAGTCTAGTGGCCTAGCGGCGACGAACCGTCCAGCTTCGTCTATGTCGCGCAGAGACATCATAGGACGCGTGCCGACAGGTGCACCGTCCCAGAAATCGCTTAGCCACGTGGTGGTGTATTGTGCGCAGAGTTCATCAATCAATTGTTTGGCAAGATTGCGCAAGCGCTCGTCGTAGAATTCAGGATTAGGAGCGGCTCCGAGTCCGTTAACACCACGACCTTGCACACCGAGCGCAAAAACGGCGAAGTCCGTGAAATTCTTACCAGCCTCGGGGATATTATTGCTATTCAGCAGACGGCTGACATCATTGACTGTCTCGAATCTTGGTGCTTTTTCTTTGTTCTTATCAGGACACTCGATAAACAGCTTGTGTTCTGCCCATCCGCATAACCACGCTTGGAAGAGGCTGGTCAAAACGCGGTCATGGGCGCTTGCCGCCCAGCGTGTAATGGCGGGGGGTGCTATCATTCTTTCGAGAAATCGATGAAACACATCGTGCGTTTCAACAATGTATCTGTCACGACGAGCGTGTGGTGTCGGGATTAAGAGGCTGAACCCGGTGTGCATGCGACCGACGCGGGAAGATGCTTGGATAAACTCGGCTATATCATTTGGCATCCCCGCAAAAAACATTGCGTTGAAGTTGTCCACATCCACACCATGGGAAATCGCTGAGGTAGCGACGATATTGCGTAGCGATTGCTCCAGATCAGGGAAATCACCGCCTGGTTGGTGTGAACCTTCGGCCTCACGCATTATCTCTTGGATTTGCGCAACGTCCACTCCACCCGAAATCAACCGAGTATGAAGCCGGGTGAGATTGCGGTTATGCCGCCTGTGGACTTTAGCGACTTCTTCTCTGAATGCATCAATGACCTGATCGCCTCCCTTTTTGTTCGTAACATAAGTCAGCGATATGCGCATCAGATCGAGCAGTGTGGGTATGAGGTCAGGGTTTTTTTGGGCACAGATCTTGATGGCTTGCGTATGAAAGGTGGTCAGCGGGGTACTTGGCGTAAGTGCATTCAACAAACGCTTTAAGGCGGTGTCACGGACTCGATCATCTCGCAGGTCGCGCCAAAATTCCGTAATCGTTAGGTGATATGCTGCTAGAACGGAAACGGTTGTTACGGTGTGATTGCGTCCGTTTGTCATGATTGACGCATAAATACGCATCCAGGGCGCCTCTATTTCAGGTGCGCGTGATCCTTGGCCTCCTATTCCCCGGCGAGATGGATCAGCAGGTTCAGCTGGCGCTGCGTAGAAAGACCTGTAGATTGATGTGCCGGGATATGGGAAATGCATGTGCCGTCGCTGATAAAGAGAACCAAATTGCCGTTGCGGAACGCTGACCGTGGCCGTCGCCGCCACGATCTTTGGAAGACGTACGGGGTTGGTGCCAAGAGGACTCCGCGCGACACGATCACCCAGCAGATCGGATGCCCGAACAAACAATTGTTCTAGCATGGTTTCGAATAAACCGGCAAAAGTGCCGAGACTCTCTTCAAGCAGGTGGGCTTCGTCTTGAATAATCAGCGAAGGAAATGGGTCGTGGAACACTTCACGTCCTCCATGATAGGCTGGAGCAAGCGGTTCGCAACCGTTCGCAGCCGGTCTGTCTTTGAGCATTTTCCGCGAAGGCATGACAAACCGCCCGGTATCTCGCTCCTGCCAACGAGCTACGCCGAACATGCCCATAACCCTGTTAATCGTCGCTGGATGTTGGCCGATTAGAGCCAGCTTGTCGATAATTCCCAGGAGCACGGCTGGCGCATGCCGGTAGATGTCCCGATCCACGATAAGAAAGGGCAGCGGGCTGGGGCCAGTGTTCTTATTCCATTGACAGTCGGCGTTAAAGCAAATGATACCAATCTCCTTGGCTGTAGAGAAAGAGATCCGGCGTAAACCGGTAGGCTGTCTGCAAATCGGACAGACTGGAATCTTGTTAAAACTCTTGTTGACTTCACGGTAATCTGATTTGAGGTTGTCGTCAGTTTTGTGGCTTGGGTTTTCAAGTCGAGGTACAGGATCAAGCCGTGGGTCGTCTGGCCTGTTCGGCGTGTTCCCGCTACCAACCCAGAATCCAATCTCGAAAGGTTGTCCCGGGATTGATGTGCTGCGACGTAGCAACTCTGCCCGCATGAGAATCGCTAGGAGGCGTTGCGCCTGTTGCAAGGTCAGCAACCGAAGCGGGTAACGGATCAGAGCGGTAACGCCTGTGTTTTTGCCACGCAACCGATCCAGAAACAGATTAAAAGTAAGGAGTCCAAAAAATGCTTCTGATTTTCCACCGCCCGTTGAAAAGTAAAGGAGAGTCGCTGTTTCTTCGTCAAATTCGTGGTCAAACCAAGGACTTTCGGCGTATTCGTCCATGCGGGATACAACGGTTGGGATGTGTGCTAGCAGAAACGTAACCTGAAAGAGTCGCCAACCCTCGATACCGCGTTCGGCACCGGCTTCGCGGAATGTGCGATTGAGAAGAAGCCAAGCCCGATAGGGAATGGCTTCACGACATTTAGCATCCTCTTTGAATTTCTTGAAAGCGAACTCAAGCAGTTCGATTCCTAGCGTTATTCGCTGTACTTCGCGACGATACCCTTCGATGTCCTGCCGGAATTTCTCCCTCTCACGATCAGCCTCATCCATATTTTCAACGCCGTGAGCTGGATCAACGCTCTCTTCTTCTGTATCAATCCATGCCTCATAAGCACCAGTAAAAAGGCGCAGGTCAGCAGGGTCGAATCCATCGGCCCCAAGATCGGAGAAGACTACGGATGCATTTTTTACCTCGGTTGGAACAATCCGAGGTTGTTGATAACGCGGCATCCATGTGGTGTTCAGATGCAGCCTGTCAGCCTTGCGGGTCTCCGTGACGCCACAATTGATTCCGATAGCGGGATAGGTCAGAAAGTCACGAAATCTGTACGATGCCTCAACTCGGTCAAGCTTTAGAGGACAATGGATAGAATGTGGAAGGACCACGCTGAGTTGTACTTGGTGGATAGAGTGATCGAAGCGCTCACGCCTGCGTTTACTGACCTCGTTGCTGTTATTTTCAAGCATTACTCTTAGATTGCGCCGGTCTGGATCACGCAGATCGGAATCAAGCTGTACCGTAAGCTGAAGTCCGTCTAGATTGGGTACTATGTCTTCAATGGTCGGCGGGTTTTTACGCAGGTCGGCGAGAAATGCGTTCCACGCTTCTTTGGACCGAAAGTTGCTGGGCTTGATCGATGCAGGGCGGTAGGCGGCATTTCGACCCTCATCGCTCGCTGTCCATGTCTCTACTGTTTGGGTGACCGCTGTGCGCATATACCCGGTCCAGGCCTCTACAGCTTCCTGCAAACCGTCTTGATCCGAAAGGTCCGCTGATAACGAATCTAGCGTTACCGGAAGTCGCTGCCATTTCTGCGGGATGTCAATCTCTTGGGCAGCCTGATCGTCGTCAAAAATATACTGCCCGTGCTGGACGGCTAGCTGGGCGCCTTTATCTTCACCCTCTTGTTGACTGTCGGTCTCCATTGAATCTTCTTCATCTGCAACCCAGGCATTAGCCGACACTTTGACACCATGCTCGGCAAGTAGTTCATGGTAGATTTGTTGCTGGATCTCGCTGCGATGACGCCTTTGGTCTTCTGGCTTGGAATTTTCGGCTGCGACGGCGTTGGCCAGACGGTCTTTCATCATGTTGCGGATGCTCCGTTCGAGTTCTCTCCGTAGCGGCGGGTTCGGAAACAGATCAAGCTCAGGTCGAGTGAGTTCATCCCATTCCGGTAGAGCGCGCACGTAGATTGAGAAAGAAACGCTAACACCCAGATTACCCTTTGCATCGGCAGCTATCTGACAGTCTAGCCCATGGGTGCTGAGATGAATGTCGGAAGTTTCGTCTTCCTGGCCGGTTTCTTCGTAGCGGGGTAACAGGAAACCGGAAACAAAACGCATTGACGGTTTTGTGCCAAAGACTGTTTGCCCGTCAGGGCCTGCACCGCTCGATCGTTGCCAAGTCAAATTCAACAATGCGTCAACTAGACCTTCCTTGGCGTCATTAATCCTTGCGCTCAATTCAGATGGGAGAGTGTTCAAATCAACGATCTTCATGATTTCTCCTCGCGTTGGTTCGAGATGACAGTCACCACATGGTGTTCAGCCGTTTCGTAGATTTTCCATATGTCGCTGCGGCGGTTGTCGGGAAGCCGGGAAATAGCGCCGTGGGGATCAATGAGTATACCCATGAAAACCTGATGAAAGGCGGAACCGCTACGTATTCGTATTGAGCGTGTCCAAAATATGCCCCAGTCCCAGTAATGGTGAGAGCGGTCTTCGCTGATCCCAAGTGCTCGCATGAAGCATAGATAATGGTGCCGGTCGCGGGGTGCTTGTGGCAGAACCTCGTTCCGCGGTGCGTCAACCAAAGATGCTACATCAATCCAGTATCTCATGGCTTGGATGCCCGGCAGGCTAAGTCCAGGTTCTAACTCGAGCATCTTTTCTCGTAGAGCCTTGACTTTGGATGTCATGTTGTCTCCGGGCAGCTTGGTTGCCGCATTGGCGACCGTGCGGTGATAAAGGGGGAGCACTTCGGAGGCATTGGCAGTGAGATTCAGTTTCTCACGCGCCATACTCACAAAATCAGGGGTGAACACACAGATTTGATCACCGGTCTTTAGATTCTTTGCTAATTTTTGGGAAAAAACCTGAAGAGCATCGGGATCATAAAAGGCAACTTCAGAACCGTCAAATGCTTTGATCTGTAGATCGTCGGATGTAGTGATAATGCGTGTCGGTCCGGAATTAGATGCGCTGGCAGTTGTCAGGTCCAACAGCGTGTCGAGGCGGGGTGATGGTAGCACCGTGTCAAGGTCTGGGATGTCGATTACGCGACCGGAGAGGGCACGCTTGAATTCCTTTTCAACGTCAAGCAAGTTGACTCGGACCGGTTCTATCCCTCTAATGCTGAGCAGAATGCGTATGCGGCGGAGTGTTTGAGCGACCCGGGCCAGATTGGCTAGAACGAAGATTTTCTCGGGAAGCCGGGGGAGCGTAAGTACATGCAGAAGTTCGTCGGCGCGTGGTTCGACAAATACAATCTGCTGGAAAAGGTTTTGTTCCTCCTCGTTGAGTTCCAGTTCTTCCATCGCTTCCCTACGGTCCGCAAGCAGTAGCTTCCTTCCTAGGGTTGATCGCACGCTGGATAAGGTATCGTCATTTTCTAGGCGCCATTCGACGAAACCGCGCAGAGTCTGGCTGGAAACCACAATTATGGATCGTGCGGACTTACAAACGAGGCTCTTTATACATTTGTCAAACAGCTTGTGTCCTGGATTGTCGGTATCTATTCCTGCGCAGAGGTTGTCGAAATCTTCAAAGAACTCGGAAAGTTGGTTATGGTTGGTGCCGGCCAACCCTTTCTGTAAGGCTGATCTGATTAGGCTACGGGGTGCCAAATGGTCGAACCGTGCACCCAAGCTACGTAGTTCGTAACCATTGTAGTTGTCGGCGAGGAAGTCATTGAACTGACGTGGTGGTCCGGGCAAACTGACAATGTTCTGGATGGCATAGATTGCGTCTCTAACTGCATCAGAGATTTCTGAGTCTCCTGCGTCCAGAAGAGATCGTCTGAGTTTTAGCCCTTTATTGACGATGTTCATAACATCGGTTCCGTAAACCTCCGCCGTAATTTCTGACAGCGAACCGGGTGCTATAGTTTCAGGATCAAAAAGGTCGGGTTTCGCATATAGCGCGACACAGGCTGGGGTCGGCCGCTTCTGGGCCGTATTGGTGTATTCCTTGAGAATATTCCACCTAAGACTTTCCAAAACGAACACATCGTCGGTGACAGCGAGCACCGGCGGGCACTCGCTTGTATAGAGGCTGCAAACTACTTCGAGAAAACGCGTGAGTGGTTGTTTCCAGTTTTTGCCCAAACGATTACGGGCATGCTGCGTAAGGTCGACGAGAATGATATCTGGGCGCCGTCCGTCATGGCGTGGATCAAGTCCGGCAATCTGAAAAAGTTGCGGATGTATAGCATCGGCATGAACACCGAACAGGAAGAACGGTGTCCGCGACGGATCAACGGCAGCTTCAATATATTCTTCTTGTTCGTCTATCCATGTGTGACGGCGCAGGCGTCGCAGGAACCGGTCGTCATAACTGCAGAGGTCTGCATCTCGAATGCCGTGTTGAGGCATAATCTCATATAAGCTTGGATGCGCGAGACTTGGATCGGTTTTGAGGGCTTTCTCTAATCTTTTGGTTCCCTTGCCACTTGTCCAAATGTGTCCCAGGCTATGTAGTGCCATCAGATAACCAAAGGCGTGATGGTTCTCACCTTCACGCCGCATGCGGTTGAGTTCAGGCAGTGTAATCTTGGAGATGAAATCTCGATCAACCAATAATGTTCTTTGGGCAGCCGCGGTGTTACGGTTCCAGGGAAAGAAGAGGGTAGCCAGCCCTGTACAATTGCAGTCAGCTATACGATTAAGTGCAGCTATTCCGTGGAAAACGGCGATACCGCCAGGGCACTGGGGCCAGAGCAATAGGGCTTCACTCTTGGCGCCTGAAAGTGTTCGCTCGAAGGCACAAAGTACCTCCCTTGCCGAAGGACCGATACAGCAGGAAATTTCGGGTTCGCTCCTGTGCCTGAATATTGTGTATTCGCTCTCCAAGGAGTCAGTAGCTTTACTGGCTGGCGGTGTAGAAGGATGTGTTGCGCTAGCGACTGTGCTGTGACTATTACTCATTAAGTCCTAACCGCATTAGAGGTTTGCAGGTCATTGTGTTGGAGGGAGAGTGCATACGCTGTTTCGGCCGCTTCATCGTCTGTTAAGCCTAACTGAAAAGCAGAACGGACTGCTGATACGGTGGGAAGTGGAAGCTGGCGCAGGATCTTGGCGGATACACTGACCGAACCCGAAATCCGTCGGAAACGTGCGTCAACAGCAGCCGAGTTCAGGAGACGACACAGTGTCTTGAGTGGAATTCCTTGGGTACAGTCTGGATCTGGGATAATCAAAATCGTGTGGTTTTCGCTGATGAAACCGCGATTACCAGGCACTTTTTTTTGGTGAATGAGGCCGGCAATCAAACGACGTTTTTGATGACGGTTGCTAGTGCGCTGAAGAATTATGGCATTGGTAGAAACGATCGCTGTGCTATCAGTCGCAATTTTCACAAACCCTATTCGGCCTGAATCAGACTTACTGTCATAAGGTTCGCAAACCGCATTGGACTGTACGTTGTGGGCCCAGTAAAGAGGAACTTCTGTAGTACGTGGTTTAAAGCCAGTTCGGTAACGATGGCGCTCGCGGTTCCATACGAAGTACCCAGCTTTTACTATGTAGCCATAGTTACAGAGAGTTGCTAGGCCAGTCTTGAAGAGACGATCATCCAATGTGCCGTCCGGCAATGCCCAAGGACGTTCACTCGGACTTGCCGGAAGGTCAAGCTGCCCCAACGCACGCGGGGGTTTGTTTATTAAGAGCAACGAGCTTGTTGCAGGCTTAGAGGATTTTTGCCCGTTATTCTTCTTGAGCAGAAGCACGCATACATCATAAGACACATCCAGAAACACGTCGCCGCGCTTGTCGATTGGATCTAGACGTAGCACATTGGCGTTTTCAAGAATACGTTTTCTTAGTGCACCGAAATACGGGCCGCCGATAAAAGACATTGGAACAATGAGGCAAACGATGCCACCGGGACGAACCCAGCGCAGTGCTTGCTCAATGAATAATGCATAGAGGTTAACGTAACCGTCACTTACTACGTCCTCAAAGCGGGACAACAAATCCTTGGAGGGGCGAAAAACCCGCCCATAAGGAGGATTTCCTATGATTGCATCGAAAAAACAATCAGGTGCTTGCAGTTTCAACGTGTTGGTGCACTGAACAGACATCTTTAGGTTCCTTCTGGCTTCGGTGGTTTCCCTCTGAAGCAGGTCAGTGAGCAAAATGTGTGAAAGCCTTGCGAGATTAGGTTCAATTTCGATGCCGGTCAGAGTCGTTTCGATGGTTCTCAGGATTAGTTCTGACCCTTGCCCTTGCCGTCGAAGATCGTGTGCAATGCGTTTAGCAAGCGGGATAAGGAATGCTGCCCCGCCGGAAGCCGGATCAAGGATGCGGTGACTGCCTAACTCAAGACCGGCTTCAATGAGCACATCAATTGCGTACTGGGCTAGGTGTGGTGGTGTAAAATAGGCTGCTAGACGCTTCCGTTGGTCTTTCGGCATCAAAATGGCATAAAGGCTCGAAATCCAATAGTATTTTTCATCCTCGGGAAGACCCGAGAAGAATTGGCGGATTCTGAGATTTATAAGGCGATCCTCAATAATTGCCTCGCAAAACTGCAGTGGCTTTAACTTCGAATCTGTAAGCTGGGAAGCAATCTCGCGCAGGTCGCGCAACCGTCGATTTGGTGTAAGTCTGGTGTTTTGAATTTCCGCTGCTACTCCTGATTGCATGATAGTGTTCGGAGTTTTTCGCAAATTTAAGTTTTTGGCATTTCTTCAGCTTAGATTCAAAGACTCACGAGTCTTTGAATCTAAGCTCCGGTTTTTGTCCATTACACTACCTCAACTACCTCCTTCCTGTCCATTGCCCTCAACAAATCCATATCCAGATACCTCCTGCTTCCCCACTTAGTCCCCGATGTATGCCTTAACCTCGCCGTACACGACATCAACGCGCTCTGCCCTTCGGGGAAAGCCCCAACACCACCCGGGATTTTCTCCTTATCTCCTTTATTATTCTCTCCATCGGATTGTTCGTACGCACCCTCCGCCAGTGAGAAGACGGAAACCCATAGTAGTAAGAGAAAGTCTCTTCATTGCTCAGAGTAAATCTCTTTGATACTCCCACATCTATTCCCACGAGGTTATTTATTTCCTCTGCTTTCTCAGGTTCCACCAGTTCATAAGACAATGAGACTTCGGTACGCAAAGCCTTTCTGGTAATCCTTATTGCCTTCAGAAGGGCTCTCGACGGCAACTCTCGGGATGGCTTTACCTCTATGAGGAGAAGCCCCTTGATCTTGAGTTATCACCCTGACGTTTCAGCATCTGCCACCAAGCATCGTTTATCTCTATTGAACGCCAGCGTCTCCCGCTTTTGAATCTGGGAAAACAAAAGTGGACCCCAATGTTAAGACAGCTTTTTCGTTTTTTTAAGTGTGTTCCCGCAATCTTATGATCTGATAAATTTTGGTTTCATTCCTTCAACGAATTCTGGGCTGCAATATTCAAATCCAAAGAGGTGGAGTACAGGTTGAGACAGATCAGATACGACAGTTAACCACTTAGCTTCCAAATCCACCATGGGGTAGGTTCTCTCCGTAGTAAGTTTGTCTGTGTGGGCTTTATGGCTACGAAACCAAACCGAAGGATCGAAATCGGCGAGTTCCCGGTTTTCTAAGCCCATCCAAGTACATCGAAAGCTCACCTGTGCAGCCGTTTTAAATCGCTTCGCCAACCACTTCGCATGGGTAACGAGTTCCGCAGTATGTCTTATAACAGTTTCGGGAGAAAGCCACGTTCCCGGGTCACGACCCAGAGAACTAATGCTGAAAGGACGATCCTCCATATATGCTTTAACCATACTGGCACGCCCGTCGGGCGCTACGCGCCAGAACTCGGGAATCCAGAGTTCTGGAGATAACGCTAGGCGAACATCCATGATCTCGGCCTCAAGTACGGTTTCTCCCGTTCCATCTGATCTCTCGGGAAGAAACTTCGGGGCGACCTCCGGTGCGTTTAATGGATAAAACATGCTCCATCCGGTGTTCACGGTGTTTAGAACTTCATTATTCACCTCAAGCAAAACTTTAGAGAGCTTCTCTAATGGAAGTTCTTCAGCACTAAAAGAAATTACGTAGCTCAACTGATATCTGTGATTACTGAACTGTACCGGCCAGCGAAGATATCGGGCTTGGGAAAGCAGATGAAGAAAACGCTTTTCCGCTTCCTGATGCCAGTCTTCCAGCAGTTGCTGCGTATTAGGTGCAGCCTTCTCAGGTGTACCGAACAGGCTGGCAATATCGCTAAGCAGTCTCTCCCTGTCGTTCAGCGTGCATCTCCTGATCAATTCACTCCATTCCTGTGGGTCACTGATCGGAGCACTCTCAGGTCCAGGCTTGCGAATGTAATATGTATTTGCCGTTATACCTTGAGGCTTTCCATTTTTATCCTGAGGACCGCCGACCTTTGCGATAATAGGCACGCGTTCGTGACCTGGAACTCTGACGACTGGAAATTCTTCACCCTTTTTATTCAAAACGATGCGCACCTCGCATTGAAAGGGGGGATTCAAATAGCGCCTTACAATACCCGTAAAGGTATCTCGGTTATATTTGTGTAAGGAAGATGGACGACTTGGGGCCGGACTTAGATCATCCTGGAATCCAAAAACGAGATGTCCTCCCCCGTAATTGGCTAAAGCCGCCAAATGACGGGCAATGTTAGCTCGTACAATACTGTCATCAAGATCAATCCAACTCTTATATTCATTCTGGGGAGTTTCTTGCGGAGATTCTATGATATCTTCAAAATTGCTACTCATATTTGTTTACATCCGAAGAAAATTTATCCCTGTCGCCTGAGGAACCGCAATTAAGATCCTAGGTTCCAAGCTCGTTGGCACTCTTTCAATGTAAAACATTCACCCGATTGTTTGGATTCTTCGTGAACAAAAATATCAACAATTCGACCCAGAAACTACACTCATAATGCCTGCCTAATCAACAAAGCGAAATGACACGAAAAATGATGTAAACTAGACAACTCGAAGCAATAAACAAGGGAAGAAACATTTCCAGATGAGTCAAACTAATTCGGTTGTTCTTTTCGGTGCTCAATATCTCCCACTCCATTTCAAAGGGGGCAATAGGGAAATCCTTCTCCATTTCAGAAACCACTGAGAACTTCGCCTTCGCCAATCTGCGAAAATATCCGATAGTTAAGAACCAGACCAACGATATCAAGAAAATTAGCGAAGCCGGATAAATCAACGGCATCCTATTGCTAACGACACCAGCTGCGGTAACAATTGCCGCGACCATGCCAAGATATACAACTGATGCCTGCTGTCGGCGGTTCTCATTGGCCGTAATGGTGGAAATGTAAACCTTGTAGATCTCAAGCTTCCGGTCAAGATCGGTCATTGCGATACAACTCCCAGATCCCACGGATGATGCTTTTTTTGTTCCAACCGACCGTATTTTGAGCGGCATCCCCCACAACTGAAGGGGTTCGCAACTGACCCCATGGATTGACACCCAAAATTGGCTTTGATTTTAGCTCTGCGCCTTGAATCTCCTTTTTAATCCAATTGCTGTAGCTTGCGTACATGCCCAACGGAATAACTATAACGTGACTCCTTTCAATCTTTCTGTAAATAGCTTCCCTCAAAGCCTTGGCGTTAGCCGGTTTATGGACAGGATCATCTTTTGGTACGGAAAAATCGTAAAAATTTAACGAGGCCTGACCAACTCGCCATTTTTCGTTAAATATCCAATCACGCAACGTGTCGTAGTGATCTGAATAAGACCAGGAATGGCTTATAAAAATATGTATCCTATGTTTGCTCATTGTTGTTGTGAAATTCGGAAATGACTAGTAAAAACAGGGTAATATCAGCAGATTGAATTGATGTTGACTTCATAGTCTAATTCTCTTTAATACATCCGTACTTTAACACCCTTTTAACTGAATACTCTATTGGAGAATTTAGTTGCCCGTTCAATCTTCTACAGTGAAAACTGCTTTTTCAATACCAGTGTATTTACCAAAAAAACTGCAGAAATCATGATAAAATAAAGCAATAAGTTCTTGGATTTCTTCAGAATTGCCCAGCGAATATCTGAGAAATTTTTTCATACCTGGCGGAAATACTGTTCCAGTTCTTCTCGCAAACGCAAGAGGCGTATAATTGTCTGCTACAATTACATGGCTAGCTCCAGTACGAATCTCCATTTGGATAATATATTCGGCGGTAGAGGCAGACATATAATTTCTGATCTGATCGGCCCACACAACCAGATTGGCGAAAACAAAAATGGGTAGATCAGGCAAGAGGCGGAGAATGCCTTCATAGTCAGAATCGCGAGAATCTGAAACAAATCCCATCTCTATCAGTCCGTCGCGGTGAAGTTCCCGATAACTATGAACAGAGAACTTGGTGTCACCAACTGCAGATATTTGCCGTGCGCCACCATTTGGAATAGACCACCATCTGAGAGAAGAGAAGGTTCCCTCATCTTTTAGAAGCCGCTTGTTGTGGTCACCTTCCTGAATAAAAACCCTAGGCTGCAGTTCCTTGAATTGTTCTGCAATTGTTCCGTTGCGAAAAACACAATCCAAGCGGACTTCATCGTCCACAGGTATTGCGGTGAAACGAATTCCGAATGCATTCTCCGGATCTTTTAGGTGCTGAAACTCCTGCTGAAAATTTTCGGACCGTACTGAGAACCGCTTCTCCAAATCATTAAATTTTTGAGTCATATTCATCTCCGTATCCTGAATTCACGTATCGATTACTCTTGGCATATTCTTTTGTCCTGTTCTCTCGCCGTTGTTTCTGAATCTGACAGCTTCTCGAAACTTTGGAATATGTTCGAAAAGATTCTCAGGGCTAGAACTCGGCAAAACAACCAACAAACGGGCAAAACAAAACTTACTACTCGGTATTGTCTCCAGAGCTATCTTCTTGGACCGAACCGTCGCTTTCCTCCGAAGGGCCGCCTGCCGGCGGTTCAGGTTCCTCGGTTGAACTAGGAAAGTTCTCCTCCGGGATGTGGGGAACGGAATGGCGACCAGGGGGATATTTTTCTTTAATCTTACGAATTTCTTGAGTAATTCTATCTGATTTCTTGGACATCACCTTACCTCCTATATGTTTTTGTAAATAAAGATCGCGGCTAGAATAAATCCAAAACTCACTAATATGCAGGAGGCAAAAAGACAGTATTCTGAGATTTTGTTCCATTTGCCTCCCGTCGGCTCATTTTTCTTCTCCTTTCCCTTATCCAACTGTTTAAGGGCTTTCTCATGTGCTTTTACCCCGGAATAATGGCGAAAAATTATCACAGCCAAGCTTAAGGCAAAGAAAATCCAAGAAAACTTCATCATTGGAAAACATTGAACCGAGTCCATATCCACCATCTTGTCTATAAAAACAACGAAGACCGTCAGAGCGCCGCCCGCCACGGTCATGATACTCCTGTCATAGTTGAAATTAGCTAAGTAATACCCCTTTATGAGATGGTCTACGTAAAAATTTCTATCATTCTTGCTTTCTTTATCATTCTGCATAATGGTCTAGCTCTGTGAAATCCCTCGCTATTACTTCTGTTCGGTAAATTCGGCGTCTATCACGTCGTCGCCTGAGGTCGAGTTTCCCTGCCCGGACGCAGAACCTTCCTGTCCAGCCTCCCCGGCACCCTGCGCAGCAGCCTCTTCCTGCTGCTTCTTATACATCAGCTCCGCGAGCTTGTGGGAAACAGCGGTTATTTTCTCCGTCGCTTGGTCAATTTTGCCCGGGTCATCCAACTTAAGGGCTTCCCTTCCCTCCTCAAGGGCCTGCTCGAGTTCCTTTTTCTCATCTTCAGAGAGGCCGTCGCCAAGTTCCTGAAAACTCTTGTCGGTCCTGTAGACAAGCTCGTCAAGCTGGTTTCTCTTCTGAACCTGCTCGCTTTTTTCCTTGTCCTTCTCGGACATTTTCTCGGCTTCTTCGACCATTGAATCGATCTCATCGCTTCCAAGCCCGCTTGAAGCCTCGACCTTTACTTTCTGCTCCTTCTGAGTCGCGTTGTCCTTAGCGGAAACATGGAGTATTCCGTCGGCATCGGTGTCGAAAGTGACCTCTATCTGCGGAATGCCCCTTGCCGCAGCGGGAATGCCCGACAGAATGAACCTTGCAAGCGTCCTGTTATCGGCCGCCATCTGCCTTTCTCCCTGCAGCACGTGAATCTCAACCGAGCTCTGGCTGTCCTCCGCCGTTGTGAAAATCTGGCTTTTCTTGGTGGGAATGGTCGTGTTTCTCTCAATGATGGTGGTCATCACCCCTCCCAGGGTCTCGATGCCCAAAGAGAGAGGAACCACGTCGAGAAGAAGCATGTCGGTTACGTCTCCCCCGAGCACGCCCGCCTGAATGGCGGCTCCCAGAGCAACCACCTCGTCCGGGTTTATCCCCTTGCTCGGGTCCTTTCCGAAAAAGTCCGTCACGATTTTCTGCACAAGCGGGATCCTTGTTGACCCGCCGACCAGTATTACCTCGGATATTTCGCCTGAGCGAAGCCCCGCGTCCTTAAGGGCCTGCTCGCAGGGCCTGAGAGTGCCTTTTACGAAATCTTCGATCAGCTGCTCGAACTTGGAGCGCGTTATCTTCATCACCAGGTGCTTTGGACCGCTCGCATCGGCCGTTATAAACGGCAGGTTGATTTCCGTCTCTACGGTGTTTGAAAGCTCGATCTTGGCTTTCTCGGCGGCTTCCCTCAGCCTCTGGACCGACATCTTGTCTGCTCCGAGGTCTATTCCTGAATCCTTTTTGAATTCGGAGATGATGTAATCTATAACCCTCTTGTCAAAATCATCTCCGCCGAGATGGGTATCGCCGTTTGTGGACTTAACCTCTATAACGTTGTTTCCGACCTCAAGCACCGATACGTCGAAAGTTCCGCCCCCGAGATCGTATACAACTACCATCCCCTCTTTTTTCTTGTCGAATCCGTAGGCAAGCGCCGCCGCTGTCGGCTCGTTTATTATGCGCTTTACGTCAAGACCGGCTATTTTCCCGGCGTCTTTGGTGGCCTGGCGCTGGCTGTCGTTAAAATACGCGGGAACCGTGATAACGGCTTCCCCGACACCGGAACCCAGGTAATCCTCTGCGGCCTTCTTAAGCTTCATGAGTATGTGCGCCGAGACCTGCGGGGGGGAGTACTGCTTCCCCTCAACCTCAATCCAAGCGTCTGATTTGCCCGATTTTATTACACCGTAGGCAAGGCCGTCTGTTTCGCTTGATATCTCCTCAAACCTTCTACCCATAAGTCTTTTGGTGGAGTAGACGGTGTTTTCTGGATTGGCGACGGCCTGGCGCTTCGCAGTTCCGCCGACCAGAACCTCTTCTCCGCCTTTTAGAAAAGCTACCACCGAAGGGGTGGTTCTCGTGCCTTCCTCGTTGATTATCACTTTCGGCTCGCCGCCTTCAACGATGGCGACGCATGAATTAGTTGTTCCAAGGTCGATTCCTATTATCTTAGAAGCCATTTAATTCCTCCTGATTTTTCCTCTGATTATTATGGGTGAATTTCAAGTTTTTCGGCCATGTATCCCCTGAGTTTCCCTATGGATTCGGCCTGTATCTGCCTTACCCTCTCCTGGGAAACCCCGAGATCACGGGCTATTTCGTGGAGTTTTCTTGGAGATTCGGTGAAATATCTCTCGTTTATCACCTTTTTCTGCCTCTCGGAAAGCGTCCCGAGGGCTTCGCGCAGATTCTCCCTTGCAAGGCTGTCGAACCCGAGTTCACCGAGCACCTGCTCCTGGTTATCCGACGGGTCGGGGAGCATCTCCCCGTAAGTTGCCGAGGAGTCGTCCCCGGCGGGACTTTCCGAGAGGGAAAGATCTCTTTTGGAGGCGCGAACCTGCATCTCGGAGATTTCCTCTTCCTTGACGCCGAAATGGTCCGCAAGGCGGCTTATGTCGTCATCTTCCATGCTAGCGGCGGTTATCCCGAGCTTGCGCTTTGCCCCTTCTATCCTCTGGAAAAGCTTTTTCTGGGACTGCGTGGTTCCGATTTTCACATTGCTCCAGAACTTCATTATATGGTTCTGGATCCTTACCCTGATCCACCAGACGGCATAGGATATAAGCCTGTAACCCCTGTAGGGGTTGAATTTCTTCACGGCGCGCATCAGTCCTATAGAACCTTCCTGAACAAGGTCCATCATCGGAAAACCGTAAGATCTGTACTCAGAAGCGATTTTTACCACGAACCTTAGGTTTGACACCACAAGTTTGTTGGCCGCTTCAAGATCTTCGTTTTCGTAATATTTGACCGCAAGCGCATACTCCTCCTCTTTTGAGAGAAGCGGATGTTTTTCCATCTCCCGCATGAAAACCGAAAGAGAATCGCACGTTGCAACTGCCGTTTGCATCTAACATGTACCTCCACTCCTCAAACTAATCATCAAAAGGTGTATGTCAAGGTTTTAAAGTAAAATAAAGAGCAAGAAAGAAACGGTAGAAAATATCTTAGGTGTTAATTATAACTCCCTCCAATTACTACTTTGATGGCTTAGTTAATCTCATTGCTAAGAAGATGTTTCAAAAAACCAGCCGATGTCGCAACATACCTTACCCATTCAGTCTGCTTTGTCTCAGGAATTTGATGAGCATCAGCGACAAAACAACCTGTATTTGGATGTTTTGATGCTGTCTTGAGATCACCAAAATAGGCCAGTATGGTTTTATTCAACGGAGGAAAAAATGGAATTGCCAATGGCAAGGTCACTTTACTCGTTATACTGAGTTCTCATTTCTCAGTCGTTAAAAGTTCCGGCCCATGCGTGATTTCCTGAGATTCTCCTTTTCCTATCTCCCAGCATTGACGAAACCTTTCTGAACGCTCCGAGCTGAAGCGAGCCTCATATAAGTGACCAGAGCCGATCCTCGTGGCCGTAAATTGGAAAGATTCATTACGTGCCAAGGAATTCATTTTCTTGAGTATTTGTTCTTCATTGAGATTCAACAGTTCTATGTTTTTCGCGTTGCCCCCTTTGTTCTCGATTATCCAGTCCCACCAATCATTGAGTGAGACGATTCGAAGAGTAAGATGGGGCATGGTATCCCGTAAGTCTGCTTTTACTTGCTCTTGCAACAATTCAGTCTGCTTGCCGAGCTGATTCCGTGTAAGCGATAGCTCCTCGCGCTGAAGGCGGAGCTCTTTGGACTGTTGCAAATACCCGTATACCAACCAACCGAAAGCCAGAGGTGTGAAGAAGCCTGCAAGAAAGTCTCCCAACTCATTGAGGTTGCCCGCCTTTAAGAGTTCCAATGCATCATTACCGCGAAAAAAGAGGATAACGACAATGTAGAAAACAGTCAGGCCAACTATTATCCGCAAATCAATAGACTTCATTCTTCTGCCTTCCGCGTGTCCTGGGCCTCTTTCCTCACCTCTCCGTGCTCTCACTTTCCCTTCCGATGCTTATATAACCATTAGCTTGTCATCTGCTACACCCCGACAAGCTGTTTCGGAGTCAGTTGCTGAGTAAAACGGCCACACATAATATGGATGCAATTATATCAAGTTGCATTTGCTATTAACAGTGCTTGAAACACCATTTAAAACACTTTTAGAAAATTTTGATATTTGCTTATTCCAATTAATTCGGAATTAGTGTCCGAATTCGCTCGGAATCAGTATCCGAATATAATCGTAATATGCAAGTGCTCAGCAGCCCTGCTTCCTGTCTAGTTTTTGCTATTTTTAATGTGCCATGATAATGCGCCTTTTTTTGCTAGGTGCAAACCCCACATCCAACAACTATCGCTTCAGTTGTATCAGCCAAGACGGGATATAAAGAAAGAATGGTTTTCGGCTATTGACAATTTTTCCCAGTGTTCAATATTATATCTTGGTTGGAGTCTATATATTGTTGCCACGAGGCACTTTACCCCCAATATCAGGTAACACAGCAATGGTTGAAGGTAGAAAATCGCTAAGAGTCTTGAGCATCGATGGTGGTGGTATGCGCGGTGTGTACTCCAGCACTTATCTTTCGGTGCTGGCTAAGGAACTTGCGAAACGAAGGAAGATCAATAATCTTGACGTGGGCAAGGCCTTTGACTTGATAGTCGGAACCAGTAGTGGGGGTATTCTTGCCTGCGCCCTAGCAGCAGGCATCCCTCTCGATGAAGTATCCGATCTTTATTCCGAGCATGGACAAGAAATATTCCCGGTGAAAATGCCTAATGGCCTTAAAGTCACTAACTTAATCAAACTGCTATGCTGGTCGAAGCACCTTGCGCGAGGTAATGAGGCTCTCAAGCAGGTATTAGAGGAAAAATTTGCCGATATGACGCTGGGCCAAGTCTACAACGACCGTGGAATTGCGCTGGCCATTCCGGCAATCGAAATGTCTCAACACCGTAGCTGGGTTTTCAAAACATCGCATCTTGGGGGTAATCGCGATGACGACTTTAGACTTGTGGATGTTTGCCTTGCGACTAGTGCCGCTCCGTTGTACCGTTCAATGGCACGGGTTAAAAATCCAACGACTCCCGAGCATAACTATGTGTTCGTTGATGGTGGACTTTGGGCAAACAACCCCATTCTAGTCGGAATGATTGATGCTATCCGGATGACGAAATCAGGTGATCGGATCGAGATTTTTTCCCTAGGCACCTGCCCGCGTCCTCCTGGTAATATGTTTGATGCTAAGGACATGCACCGTGGTCCTCTCGGATGGAAGTTCGGTGGTGAAGTGGTTATGACCGCACTGGACGCACAGAGATTCGCATATGGCAACATGGCAGATATGCTGGCCGAGCACTTGGACCGCGATTGTTCCATAGTGCATTTTCCCCAAGGAGACTTACCGGCAGAGAGTATGCCATATTTGGATTTGGACGAGACTGATAAGAAAGCTGCGCAGATGCTCATCAATCAGGCTCAAACTGATGTATTTCTAACATTGAGTGTGTGTGACCGTGCTACTGACAACAACAGTCATTTGCTTGTAGAACTGTTTAAGGACATACATCCGGTTACGAAACAGGAAAAAACTGAGTGATTCCAGTTTGGTTGAAACTGTTGGGTGTTGTAGTAACAGGTGAAGCACTGCTTGATATTTTAGCCAATGGCAAGGAGAACAAAGCTATGTACAACTGTCATGATGATATTTTGGCCTATCAAAATGAGAAGGTGACGCTCCCCAAAAAGGAGCAGGATGAGATGCGTGAGCGACGAGATACCAATAGGGATCGACTGAAAAATGGCCTGAAGAGTTATGCGGAACCGGCCCCAAGCGACTTTAGGTCGCAAGGTTCTTATGCGCATCACACTATGGTCCAGCATCCTGAGAAAGACTATGACATTGACGACGGAGTCTATTTTGGGAAAGACGATCTTAAGGGACCGAGAGGTGGGGATAAGTCCGCACCTGATGCCAAGGAGATGGTACGCAAGGCAGTTCATGATGAACGTTTCAACAAACCGCCTGAGGTTCGCACCAACTGTGTACGAGTCTATTACCATGCGGGGTACCACGTGGACATACCTGTATACCGCAAAGTCAAGACAGAGGGCATCTTAGGTGACGAATATATCCATTACGAAATTGCTAGCTCAGACTGGAAGGAATCTGACCCCATGGAGGTCACACGCTGGTTCAATGAGGAGAATAAAAACCAGAGCCCAGACACTACGAATGGTCGTCAGTTGCGCCGACAGACAAAGTTAAACAAGGCTTTTGCTCGTAGCCGGGAGAGCTGGCGTCCTCGGATTGCTACGGGTTTCATGATTACCACCCTTCTCGTGAACGAGTGCTATAAGCCAAGTGCAGAGCGCGAAGATCAAGCACTCTACAACACTATGGTAGCCATGCGAAATCGCCTTAACGGTAACTTGGAGATTGATCATCCAACAGTGCAAGGTGAGAAACTGACCAAGGGGCCGAATGATGCTAAAACGCGATTTTTGCACGAGAAGCTGGACTGGGCCATTAATGAGCTACAGGTTTTATTCGAGCAGAATTGTACTCGCGAGAAAGCCCTCAAGGCTTGGGATAAAGTTTTTAACACGGATTTCTTCAGTTCTAGGTTAGGGGATATTGATAACGAGGAAGAAACCACCAACAATGGTGGGGGGATCACTTCAGGAATACATACACCTGACCGTTTTGTGGAGAAACGTGGCGGCGGTCGATATGCCTAATGCAGTTAATGATCCGAATGCACAGCGCCAATCTGCCCTTGACGATCTTGACCGATATATGTGTGGCCAGAAAAGGGGGATGCGGCTACTCACAACGGATCTGGAGCAATATAAAGAACGTGACGTGACTCATGGGTGGCAGATACCAAGTTCGGATACCCAACCAATAGCACTGGACATTGTAGTTGATGGAAATTTTCCTTATTCGGCGGCACGCGTGGCCCTACCGAAAAAAGGACCAAGAGAACCGCTTGAGTGGCCCCATGTGGAAAGCGATGGAGTCTTGTGTCTTTTCCCCGATCAGGCAACTATCCCATCACGATATCCTGTCGATGTTGCTGAGGCTGTGCTGGATGACGCTCTAGAGTTAGTTAAGAGTTGTCGGAACGGCGACATTATAGATGATTTTCGAGATGAATTTCTCTCGTATTGGAATATCGAGACCAACAAAAATACACCGCTATTCATTAGCCTGATAGCACCAAATGGTCCAAGCCGTCACATAATCGTTTGGTATAGCAAGGCTATGTACGTTTGTGCAGACGAGCGAGACACACTTGATGGTTGGCTGACTCGTTTGAGGGGCAAGAAGCCGAATAATGATTCCATGTTTCAGAAAGGTGTTTTAGTCTGGCTGCCACAGCCAATGATTCCTAGTGAATATCCAAGGACCGCCGCAGATGTCAATTCCTTAGTTAAAGAATATGCTCCAGATGCCCTTAAGTTGCTACAAGAGTGTGTTGCTACAAATCCCAAAAGGTTGGACGTTATCTTCGGTGCTCCTACAAAACACGGCACCTGTTTTGCCGCGGTAACGTTGTTTAGACCGAGCAGCAAGGAAATTGAGAAGGGATTCCAGCCAAAGCATATACCAAGAGATGTGTTGATCCGTCGGTATCTAGGTACAAGCAAAACCATGCGTAGCGAGGTTTGTCGCGCAGATCACAATTGGGTGCATGGTCGTGACCAAGATATACGTCAAGATAATCTCAAGAAATCCAGTGTGCTGGTGTTGGGTTGTGGTGCAATTGGCGGTAGTGTTGCCCGTCTTCTGGCACAGTCAGGTATCAATAACTTAACACTTGTTGATCATCAATCGTTTGATTGGCCAAATGTCAGCCGCCACATCCTTGGGGCTTCAGCGTTTCAAAAAAACAAGGCCATAGAACTAGCTGAGACCTTACGGTATGACTTTCCGCATCTGACGGGAATTAAGGGACGCTCAGTTAAATTCGGCCTGTCTGCTACCGATCTGATTAATTCTCTGCCCAGTTCTGATCTCATAATTAGTGCAACCGGCAGATGGGAAGTTGATATACTGCTGAACGATTTGCAGAAAAGTCAAGTCGACATGCCACCGGTCGTTTACGCATGGCTTGAGCCTCATGCAACAGCTGCTCACGCACTCATGATTCCACAGTCTTCAGATAGTGCTTGTCTATGCTGTGGCTTTAAAGAAAGTGGCGTATCGCTGCTGCCAGTAGTCAATTGGCCTGGTGATGAACCACTGCTTCAGGAACCCACATGCGGTGCGGATTTCTCACCTTTCGGACCTGTAGAACTCACATGGGCACACGCACTTGTTTCGGAGATCGCACTCGGTACGTTGATGCAAAGTGTCGTAAATCCAACCTGTCATACTTGGATTGGGCAACTCAATACTGTTGAAGATGCCGGAGGTTGTTGGAATCCGGAATGGTGTGATTTGATCGGTAATCCAGGTCAGGGTGGTATTGTCGTTCGGAGGGAGTGGAAGCGCTCTCCTGATTGTCCTGCCTGTAACATATCTGTTGCAACATGATCGCATATACCGTGGGTAATTCTGGGCAGACACTGACTCTCACTGATGAGGTTCTTGACCACTTTGCCCGATACCGTCAACTTGTTAGAAAGAGCAGAGAGGCTGGCGGACAACTATTCGCCTGTTTCGATGGAGAAAATATTGTAATTAAACGTGCCACTGGCCCAAGATATTCCGACCGACGTTCATATCGATTTTTTGTTCCAGACCGTATAGCCGAGCGCCGCGAGATAAAACGTCTATTCAGAACAGGGCTCCACTATGTTGGTGACTGGCATACTCATCCCGAACCACAACCGCAGCCTTCGAAGACGGATATTCGTAGTTTTCAGAATATGTTCTGGAAATCCCGCCACCAGTTAGCAAAATTTGTCATGATCATTGTTGGTACCGCAGAGACACCCAGAGGGTTATATGTGGGGGCAGGTAACCGCAAGGAACTCATAGAGCTTACACCTCAATGAGTGAGCTGCCGCTAAATCTGGCGTTCAGAGGATTTAGTTATCACTGAAAGTTTTTGCCGGAGCGGTTGGTGTTGGTCTCCTACCCTTCTTCACTTTTAACAAGTTCGATCGCAATATTGAGTCTTTCTGATAGCAACATTTTTTGTATTTCTCACCGCTGTTACAGTAGCATAAAGCATTGCGATTGCTACCTTTACCTCTGCGAGAGACTAAAGCTAAAGCATCTTCAATACCTCTATCTCCGTGGGCATGTCCCTCCCAAGGTTCTTCCCCTCTTATCCTTCTATGAGATTGCCAGTAAAAAAACGGAACAATTTTTGTTAATATGAAATCCGTCGCGCCTTGCCATCGATAATCAGGAAATATTCCCAAGCAGCAACTATTGCAATCATTTTTGTTGATGTGAAGATCTTCTAACTCTAGTTTCGAATCAGTTGAAAATTTCAATATTTTTCCTGAGATTTCATAAACCTTTGGAAAACCGAACAAGTCTTTTTTATCAAATTTAATTTCTATTTCGTAAGAATCAGATATAGCTTCCCGATGTTGAGAGTTATGTTCTAATTCTCTGCTGCCGCTGTCATACCAACAGCAAAAGTCCAAAGTTCCCCATATGCGTCCGTTCCGTACTTCGCAATTTAATTGTGGGAATACCTCCTTTACCTTCTCAATGTCTTCATCCGTTAAAATAATGTCCATGGTTCTTCCACATTAGTCTTAAAAGATTTTTTGCTTTTATCTCCCACGGGAAACCGATCTCCGAACACCTTTCTCCAATATTTAGAAGATTCTTCCTCGCAATCAGAATCTATCGCTTTCTGGGCATTTTCAACAAATTTCTCTAACTCCTGCAGAACTTTCTCCGAGTCGTATTTTCCTAACAACTCTTCATCTTTGGGAGTTGTAGGACGGTAGCACACAAACTCCCAATCCAAGTCATCCTTGATACTCTTGACAGTATCGGATAAAGCCAGATCATCTCGATCACTTTCCTTGTAATGATTACAAGCCAAAATAGTAAGAATAAAACCGGAAGGAAGTTTAAGGCTCGAGTTTTTATTTTCCCGATAGTCTTTCCATGCCTTTAAGTAACGAATAAGTCTCCTCAATTGACCCGTAAAATTTGTATCAGATATTTTTTCGTCAACCCAGTCCTTGAATTCTCCGGGGTCACTGTCTATAAAACCTTCTGACTTGTGAGCTAACTGGGGAATACTCTCCTCATCTTCCACACAATAAGCGGGCAAATCAATATGATGCCCGTCAGCATAAACAACCCTTACGCAAGTGTTTTTATCAATTACATCCGACGCGTGCCCATCAACCGCTTCTTTTATACGGTAATGATAGATACCAGGTGTCTTTCGGTCCGATTCAGAGGTAATGAAATAAACTCCATCATCCATATCATATTTCTCTTTAATAACACCATCTTCCTCTACTCGGATAGGGTTAAGATTAGTTTGTAACGGGAAAGAGCCTTGAGGATGAAATTCTGGTTTTTCCCAACCTTTTTCCTCGAAAATTTTTTTTATCTTATCTCTTAACGCTTTACGGCTGGTTTTTAACTTTTCTCTCTTTGAGTTAGTTAGTCTTATAACCCCATTGAACTTCTCAAATAATTTGTGGGTATTCATTTATTTACCTCCGGTAAAATGATTTTTGAAACTTTAATTCGCCCCTTTGTCTGTGGGTTGCGATTCGTAAAATAGTAACCTTCTAGTTTTATATCTTTATCCTTTTTGGTCACCTCAAGAATTGTCATTCCTTCATGCTGGTCTAATGTATCGCCATCTTTGCAAGAACCTTTATTCCCGTAGTAAAAATAGAGAGAATAGTTGCCCATCTCATCGGTATCAAAAAAAGTTTTTTTACTTTCAGAAGAAGTTTCATTCTCTCCTTCTCTTTCAAAAAAACATTTTATTTTGATGAAAGAAGCCGTCTGTTGAATTTGGAGATTACATCTTTTGTTTTGGTTTTCACCGTCCCAGTTATACTCAACTGTACCTTCATATTCTCCGTTTAAGTCAGGAAATTTCATCAGACAATTAAACACAGGGAATTTCCACAACCACTTATCGTAGAACCTCAAGAGAGTTGCGACAAGCAGGGCTGGAGGGATTCCTTGAAGAAGTCCATACTGCCAAAGGAAAGACAACATCCAATAAAAAAGAAGCCAGAGCACTCCAATCGTAGAAATTAAGAATCGTGGCTTATAGTTAGCAAAACTGATTTTGATCCACCTACTTTGAATTCAGGCTCCATTAATATTTTTTCCTGAACTCCTTTTTCCGAACTCAGTGTTCTTCTGCCAGTTATTTCGAAAAACTCAAATTTTTACCAAGTGACAGAGAATCGATCTTTCCATCCCCACTCCCATTATTTTAAAAATTGTACTGTGGGCAACACTACTCGTGGCAGTCTCATGCGGTCGCACTGTGATGCCAGCAGTTCACGCCAGTAAGGCCAGACATGATAACTTGCGTTGAGCGATGCAAACTCATCCAAGGATTCCTGTTCAAGGCTGGTTACGATTGAGTACTCAGCAACAAAATTAGCTTCAATAACCGCCCTTACCCCTTCACCTTCCGGGGACGATTCATCAACCCACCTTGCCCCCATCTCAAGATAGACGCGAAACAACCGGTTTTCCGTATCAACTTCTTTCACCTTCTCGGAGTGTCTAACGAAGTGCTTGGTTTGCAATACCAAGTTGTCAAATGAAGAGCGCTTGGGATCAAAACCATCATTTAACTTGGCTAACACCTCCTGAACATAAACATCAACGATACGTAGGCCATCAATCGCTTTTTGCAAGTTTTCGCTTACCATACGCTATGCTCCTCAGGCTGAAGTCTTTTGTAGTGGCCAGACGATTCAACTGTCTTGAGCTGTATTAATTCAGGTTTTTCAAAAGACGCCTTGTATGTCGGTATATCTGAACAATCCGCTGGTAAGTTAACATATCCACGAACCACCCATCCCTGTTCCATGTGAGTGAGACACCCAGATGATAAAATCTTCCGATCGGTTCGATTCGTAGCGTAATAGGTTCTATATACATCTACAGGAACCTGAGCACGGGTTGCCAAATACGCAAATGCTTCCGGAACTTCCACGGCAACGCACAACAGTCTGTTCATCGCCTCCGATTGAATAACATCATCGGTTTCATATTTCGAAAACGCTACAGGGCCCCCACCAAAAATTTTGGCGGCATCCGATTGTTTAAGCCCCAGTTTTTCCCGGATAGATTTGACTTCAGAGCCGGCCAACAAACCTTCAACCTGCTTTTTAAACGCTATCATATAGCGCTTATTCATGCGTACCTGTTGAGCATTGGCCTGCTCAGAACCACAAGAGTCACACACGGAAAAGTGTAATTCCAGTTCGGTAGTCTCGCCTTTATAATCCACGCAATTTTTACCAACCTGCTCAAGCAGATTGCCTTCTTCGCAAATCGGGCATCGCAAATCTTTTCTCATTTTTACGCTCCTCTATAAAGCACTAGACGGATGGCAGGACACCATTAAAAGCACCTTGCCCGTCTTGTTAATGGCAAACTTGATATAATATTCAGTCGGTATTTTCTTGTAAGCCACTTTACTCCATTCTAATCGAAATACTCTATAAGCATCACAGGCAGCCTGCGGACCGTTTTTTTTCTCCTCACACAACTCAGAACCTAGAAATTTCCCTTTATCCAAGCCTATCCTTATCAACTCGGCAACATCTTCCAATTCAAGGCCCCATATCTGCAGGTCGTCCGTACATTTACGTGTCCAAGTTCTAATATTTTCTTCTTTAGCTAATAACTCCAAAACACGATCCTTATCATACAGCGGTCCACCTTTTATTTTTCGTTCCGGACCGACTTCTAGTAAATCGACACCGTATAAACTTACGATCTTGTTATTTACCATTATGGTAATCTTCTCTCCGTTGTCAAATTCTCGTATAAATACAAAGGAAGTGGCGGAGTATTTCTTTTTCAATCCAGTAAGACAAATGATCCACCTTTTTATCTTTCGTTTCTGACTGACTTCCGGTAGCTCGGTGCCGTATAAACTCATAGTCTTTTACTTACCATTATGGTAATTTTATCCCAGTTGTCAAATTCTACTACGTAGATAAAGCAAGCGCCAAGACATTTCTTGATGACGTTCTCACGACAGGCAAGCATTTTGCCGCTGCAAAGCAGGTGCTTGAAAAAAAATATCCCGGCATAGAAATTTTAGGGATTTTTGTGGCACGAAATGCACGCCCGGAAGATGATGTGTAAAATTTCGTCAACAACTGTCAATTCGAAATTTTATTCGCTGTTCCGTTGAAGATTTCCCGTCCCTCTACACCATGTGCGGTTTTATCAAAGGAAACGGATATCTGTAGAAAACAAATTAAGTAGTGATCGTAATTTGTTGAAATCAGCTGTCTTTAGCAGCCTCAACCACCTTGGACGCGGCCTCTTTCATGTCGGCCCCGGTCTGGATGTCAAGACCCGAGGCAGAAAGAATCTCCCTTCCGGCTTCAACGTTTGTTCCTTCAAGCCTGACCACTAAAGGGACGTTTATTCCGACTTCGCCCGCAGCCTCCACGATGCCATCGGCAATAGTGTCGCATTTCATGATGCCGCCGAAAATATTAACGAAGATGGCTTTTACGTTCTCGTCGCTAAGGATCATCTTAAACGCCTTTGTCACCTGATCTGTAGTGGCGCCTCCGCCGACGTCAAGGAAGTTTGCGGGTTCTCCGCCGTGGTGCTTTATAATGTCCATGGTCGCCATGGCAAGCCCCGCACCGTTAACCAGACACCCTATGTTTCCGTCGAGCTTAACGAAGCTTATCCCCGCGTCGCTTGCTTCAAGCTCAAGCGGGTCCTCTTCGTCCCTGTCCCTTAGCCCCGCGATGTCGCGGTGGCGGAAAAGCGCGTTACCATCGAAGTTAATCTTCGCGTCAAGCGCCACTATGTTTCCGTCTGAGGTAAGAACAAGCGGGTTTATCTCCGCGAGGGAACAGTCTTTTTCAATAAACACCCGGTAGAGGGATGAGATAAACGATACCGCCTGCCTGGCGCTTTGACCCTGAAGACCCAGGAAATAAGCGATTTTCCGGCACTGATAGGGCTGAACACCTAAAGAGATATCAACGTGCTCCTTTATTATCTTCTCGGGAGCGCTGGCCGCCACTTCCTCGATCTCAACTCCGCCCTCCGGGCTTCCCATAACGACCACCTTTTCCCGGGAGCGGTCAATCACCATGCCCAGATAGAATTCCTTTTCTATACTGGAGGCTTCCTCGATCAGCACGCTTCCCACGGTCTTGCCCTCAGGGCCCGTCTGGTGAGTGACCAAGTTCATGCCGATTATCTCATCCGCGGCAGCCGTAGCATCCTTGGCGTTGTCTACTACCTTTATTCCGCCTCCCTTGCCCCTGCCGCCCGCGTGAATCTGGGCTTTTACTACGTATTTTGCAGAGTTAAGGGTATCCAGCACCTCCGCCACCTCTTCCGCGCTGAAAACTACCTGGCCGCCCGGAACCTTGACCCCGGAATCAGATAGAAGTTTTTTGGCCTGGTATTCGTGTACGTTCAATGCTCTCCCCTATTTCCCCTTTACCTTTCTTAAAAGCCAGGCGAGAGGATCATAGTACTTGTCAACCACCCTCTCCTTAAGCGGAATGATTCCGTTATCCGTTATGTGTATGTCCTCGGGGCATACCTCGGTGCAGCACTTGGTGATGTTGCAGAAGCCGACTCCCGCTTCCTCGCGCGCAAACTCCCTTCTGTCAAGCGTATCGAGGGGATGCATTTCCAGCTCGGCGATCTTTATCATGAACCTCGGGCCCGAAAAAGCGTCTTTTCTGTTGTGATCGCGAAGTATGTGGCAGACATCCTGACACATAAAGCACTCTATGCATTTTCGAAACTCCTGCCCCCTCTCAACGTCCTCCTGGTACATGATCCATTCGGTATCTTCGGCGGGGGTAAACGGAGGGATCTTCTTGCTTACTTCGTAGTTCCACGAGACGTCGGTTACAAGATCCTTTATCACCGGAAACGCCTTGAGCGGATAAACGGTAATCGTTTCGCCCTCGGCAAAAGTGTCCATGCGGGTCTTGCAGGCAAGCTTTGGTATTCCGTTTATCTCGGTGCTGCAGGAACCGCATTTGGCCGCCTTGCAGTTCCATCTGATCGCCAGGTCGCCGTCGTAGTTTGCCTGTATGTAGAAAAGCGCGTCGAGGACCACCATTCCCTCATCTACCGGAACCTCGTACTCCTTTTCCTCTCCCCCCTGGGAATCACCGCGAAAAACTCTCAGCTTGGCTACCGACATCACTTATCCTCCGTAAACATTCTCGAAAATTCCTCGGGCATCTGCACAATCGGCCGCGTTCCGACATCCATCGCCTCGTCCTTGAGGGAGACAATGGAATTTAGCTTGCCCCATACCTCGTCGTCGCTTCTCGGATAATCGACCCGGCTGTGAGCCCCCCTGCTCTCCTCTCTCGCAAGCGCGCATCTCGCGAGAGCCTCCGAGACGATCAGCATCGATTTAAGATCCCTGCAAAGATGCCAGCCGGGATTAAACATCACCGAGCCCTCTATCTTGAGCGTCTTTGCCCTCTGCTTGAGTCCCTCTATCCGCTCTATGCCAGTGCTTATGTTCTCTTCGGTACGGAACACGCCTATGTAGCGCTGCATTACGTCCTGGAGATCCTGATGAATCGTGTAGGGGTTCTCTCCCTGAGTGTTGTTAAAAGGCTCGCGAAGCTCGTTTGCGAATCCCTCCAGAAGCTCGGCAGGCACGGACGCGTGGGATTTCCCGCTTGCGTAAGCCGCCGCTCCCGCCCCCGCCCTTTTTCCGAAAACGAGAAGGTCAGAGAGGGAATTTCCGCCGAGACGGTTGGCACCGTGCATTCCTCCCGCGACCTCGCCCGCGGCGAAAAGCCCCGGAACTGTGCTCGAGCAGCTCTCCCCGTCAACCTTGACTCCTCCCATTACGTAATGCGTGGTCGGGAACACTTCCATCGGGCCCTTTGTTATGTCTATATCGGCAAACTCCATGAACTGGTGGTACATGCTCGGGAGCTTGCGTTTCACGTAATCGCCGCCCCTGTGGGAGATATCGAGAAACGCTCCGCCGTGGGGAGAACCGCGTCCCTGCTCAACCTCGGTGTATATGGATCTCGCGACCACATCGCGGGTTGAAAGCTCCATGTTCTCGGGGTCGTATCTCTCCATGAACCGCTCGCCCTCGCTGTTTGTGAGTATGCCTCCCTCGCCCCGCACCGCTTCTGTAACAAGGATTCCTCTTACGCTAGGGGGCCATACCATGCCCGTGGGATGGAACTGTATGAATTCCATGTCCATAAGCTCCGCTCCGGCCTCATACGCCATCGAGTGGCCGTCGCCCGTGTACTCCCAGGAATTTGAAGTGTACTTGTAGGCCTTGCCTACCCCGCCTGTCGCGAGAATGATTGCGTTTGCACGGAAAAGAACGAATTTCCCGCTTTCTCTCCAGTAGCCGAAGGCCCCTGTTACCCTGTCTCCGTCTTTTATCAGGTGAGTTATGGTGCATTCCATGTAGACGTCTATGCCTGAGTGTATACCCTTTTCCTGGAGGGTTCTTATCATCTCAAGACCGGTCCGGTCGCCCACGTGGGCAAGTCTTTTCCAGGTATGCCCGCCGAATGCCCTCTGGTTTATCTTTCCCTCTTTTGTTCTGTCAAAAAGCGCTCCCCAGTACTCAAGCTCGCGCACCCTCTCGGGGGCTTCCTGCGCGTGGTAAAGGGCCATCTGCCAGTTATTTAGCATCTTCCCGCCCTTCATGGTGTCCTTGAAGTGGGTTTCCCAGTTATCCTTCGTGTCGACGTTTGACAAAGCGGCCGCAATGCCGCCCTCCGCCATTACGGTGTGGGCCTTTCCGAGCAGGGATTTGCATATAAGTGCGGTAGAGGCGCCCTGGGCTGAGGATTCAATGGCGGCCCTAAGACCGGCCCCGCCTGCGCCGATAACTATAACGTCATGAGTGTGTGTTTCGTATTTTTCCACGTCTATATCAACCTCAGATCAGCAATTGTTCCGTTTGCGACCAAAAACACGTAAAGGTCGGCTAGGGCCACGAAAACAAGGCTTATCCACGCCCAGGTCATGTGTATTTCGTTATGGACGCTCGCGGCGCCCCACAGGCGAAAGCGGGTCGGACATCTTGAGAACACGTCAAGTTTCCCACCGACAAGGTGGCGAAACGAGTGGCAGGAAAAAGAGTACATGCTGAGCAGAAACGCGTTTGCGGCAAGAACTATGGTTCCGAGGCCGACTCCGATCCCGTCATGGAAGAAAAAGGCCTCGTACGCGTCAATCCACAAAAACAGCAGAACGAAAGTAGCCGCGTAGAGAAAGAACCTGTGGACGTTCTGCAGAACGAACGGGAAACTCGACTCCCCCGTGTAAGAACCTATTTTGCCGATCGGCTTGACCCCGCAGCCCGGAGGCGAGAGGAAATACGCACGGTAGTATGCTTTTCTGTAGTAATAGCAGGTCGCGCGGAATCCAAGCGGCGCCCAGAGAATAAGTATGGCCGGGGAGAACGGCCACCAGTCAGAGAGTATGAGCGGGGAATAAAAAGGCGAGAGGTAAGGCTCGGCGTAGTAAAATTCGTTCGCAAGAGCCCTCCAGGTGGAGTAGATTCCGAAAGCCCCAAGCACCACCCCCGTCACCAGAGGAGCCACCCACCACGCATCCTTTCTCATGGTTAGCGCGCTGCTCGCCGTACCGTTAGCCATGCTGCAGAAACCTCCAAAAAATATTTAAAAACATCCGGAGCGTCCGTCCCAAAGCGGTAACGGCGCCGGGGGGCGGAATGGAAACGGGAACCTCACAGTATTCCCATTCCGTCAATTATTTCGCAAAGCTTCTTTACCTTGCCCGCCGAGACGTGAAGAGCCTCTGCCTCCTCGTCTGAGAGGTCAAACCCTATTATCTCCTCAACCCCTTCTGCGCCGAGCCTTGCGGGAAGACCCACGAAGGTGTCTTCCACTCCGTAATGCCCGTCTGCGTACACGCAGCAGGGCAGTATCTTCTTCTTATCCTTTATGATCGCCTCGGCCATCTCAACCGCCGCCACAGCGGGCGCGTAGAAGGCGCTTCCGGTCTTAAGGAGCTTCACTATCTCGGCTCCCCCGTTTCGGGTGCGGTCGACCATTTCCTCGAGCCTCTCAGCGGGAACAAGTTCCGCAATAGGAACGCCCGCCACTGTGGTCTGGCTAAGAAGCGGGACCATCGTGTCTCCGTGCCCGCCGAGAACCGAAGCGTGTATGTTCTCAACCGAGACCCCGAGCTCCATGGAGATAAACGCCCGGAAACGCGCCGAATCGAGGACCCCGGCCATTCCCATCACCTTGGCGTCGGCAAGACCGCTTACCCTGTGCGCCACGTACACCATGGCGTCAAGCGGGTTCGTGACCAGTATGAGTATCGTCTCCGGGGAATGAGAAACCACCTGCTCGGTGACGCTCTTTACCACCTTGGTGTTTGTCGAGATGAGGTCGTCACGGCTCATCCCGGGCTTTCTTGGGATACCCGAGGTGATTATCACCACGTCTGAGTTCGCCGTGGCTTCGTAGTCAGTTGAACCGACGATACTCACGTCGCACCCGGAGATCGGACACATCTGGGCAAGATCGAGCGCTTTTCCCTGGGGAACTCCCTCCAGTATGTCAATCAAAGCCACGTCGGCAAGCTCAAGCTGCGCGATACGAAACGCCGCCGACGCCCCGACGTTTCCCGCACCTATCACAGAAATTTTCGGTCTGCGTTTTTCCAAGAATCCACTCCTTCTAAAAAGATTTGTGCCGCGCCGCCCCTAGCCCATTACCCTGTCCATGTTCATCACGATGGCCTCTCCGTACTCAGAGCACTTAAGAAGGGTCGCCCCTTCCATCTGCCTTTCGAGGTCGTAGGTGACCGTCTTCTGCAGAACAGTCGCCTCCATCGCCCTGAAAACAAGTTCCGCCGCCTCATGCCACCCCAGATACTGGAACATCATGACTCCCGAGAGTATCACGGAACCCGGGTTCACCTTGTCCTGTCCGGTGTACTTGGGAGCGGTCCCATGAGTGGCTTCGAAGACCGCCAGGTAATCGCCTATGTTGCCGCCCGGAGCGACTCCGAGACCCCCTACCTGCGCCGCGCAGGCATCGGACATGTAGTCGCCGTTAAGATTGGGCATGGCCATCACGTCGTATTCGCTCGGTCTTGTGAGAATCTGCTGGAACATGCTGTCGGCTATGCGGTCCTTTATAACAATTTTGCCTTCGGGCTGCTTGCCGCCGAAATCGTCCCAGAGTTCATCCTCGGTTATGGTGATGTCCGGGAACTCCTCTTTTGCCAGTTCGTAACCCCATTCGCGGAAGGCCCCCTCGGTGAACTTCATTATATTGCCCTTGTGAACGAGGGTGACGCTCCTCCTTTTGTACTCCATTGCGTATTCAATCGCCTTTCGCACGAGCCTCTTGGTTCCGAAAGGACTTATGGGCTTTATTCCTATCCCGCTCAGGTCGCGGATATTCACCCCGTAATTTTCCATGAGATACTTCCTTATATCGGCCGCTTCCTTGGTACCGCTCTCCCACTCGATTCCCGCGTATACGTCTTCTGTGTTTTCCCTGAATATCACGACGTCAAGTTTGCCGGGAACCAGAAGAGGATTGGGGGTTCCCTTGATCCATCTGACGGGCCTTACGCAGGCGTAGAGATCAAGTATCTGCCGGAGGGAAACATTAAGGCTCCTTATCCCCCCTCCCACGGGGGTGGTAAGGGGACCCTTGATGGCGACCACGTACTCCCTTATCGTGTCGATGGTTTCCTCGGGGAGCCATTCACCGGTCTTTTCATGCGCCTTCTCGCCGGCCAGGACCTCGAGCCAGGATATCTTCTTTTTTCCCCCGTAAGCCTTCTCGACCGCGGCGTCAAACACTATCTGGGACGCGTGCCAGATGTCGGGACCTATCCCGTCGCCTTCTATGAAAGGAATTATCGGGTTGTCGGGAATTACGAGTTTTCTGTTTCCCTCGTCAATCTGTATTTTTTCTCCGCTTGGAACTGACATTGAACACTTCTCCTTTTGAGATAAAGCAAAATTTTGGATTTCAAAATATAATAGAAAAACCCACCCATTTCAAATTGATGTGCCTACCTACCGGGATATCATCTGACGCAAGACGGTCTGCAGTATTCCGCCGTTACGGTAATATTTAACCTCAACCGGCGTATCAAGCCTGCATGTGGCGTGAAACTCCCTCTGCTCACCACCTGGGTCCGTTACGGTTACAGCCATCTTCTTGCCCGGATAAAGATCCTCGGAAATCCCGCTCACACCGAAGGTCTCAAAGCCCGTAATGCCGAGGGACTCCGCGCTTTGCCCTTCTTCGAACTGAAGGGGCAGAACTCCCATTCCCACCAGGTTGCTTCTGTGAATCCGCTCAAAACTCTCCGCTATAACACACCTAGCACCCAGAAGAGCGGTTCCCTTGGCCGCCCAGTCCCGGGAACTTCCCGTCCCGTATTCCTTCCCCCCGATCACGACAAGGTCCGTTCCCTCGCTCATATATTTCGAGGACGCGTCGTAAATCGACATCTCCTCACCCGTGGGAACGTGCACGGTCCACCCTCCCTCTTTTCCTTCGACCATCTTGTTTCTTATCCTGATGTTTGCAAACGACCCCCGGATCATAACCTCGTGGTTTCCCCTCCTTGAGCCAAAGCTGTTAAAGCTCCTGGGGGAAACGCCCCTTGAGATAAGATAGCCGCCTGCGGGGCCGTCCTTGGGAATGGAACCCGCGGGGGAAATATGATCCGTTGTTATCGAGTCTCCAAGAAGCGCGAGCACATTTGCGTTCTCTATGTCCTCGGGGTCTTCGGGCTCTAGAGAGAAATCATCGAAAAACGGAGGTTCCTGTATATAGGTTGACTCAGACTCCCACTTGTAAATATCCGCCTGCGGAGACCCAAGCGATCTCCAGGTCTCATCCCCTTCAAAAACCCTTGAGTACTGATTGCTGAATATCTCAGGGGAGATCGATTCCGCTACCGTATCGATTATCTCCTGCTGCGTCGGCCAGATATCTTTTAGAAACACTTCGTCCCCGTCACTGCCAACCCCGAGAGGCTCGCTGTAGAGGTCAATTCCAACCGTACCCGCCAGGGCAAACGCCACGACAAGCGGAGGAGACGCCAGGTAAGAGAACTTCACAAGCGGGTGTACCCTGCCCTCGAAATTTCTGTTTCCGCTAAGGACCGCCGCGCAGGTAAGATCGTTCTCTCTTATCGCCGCGTCCACCTCTTCTGGAAGCGGGCCGCTGTTGCCTATGCATGTCGTGCACCCGTATCCGACCAGATCGAAGCCCAGTTCTTCAAGGTAGGGCGTAAGTCCCGCGGCGTCGAGGTAATCCGTCACCACCCTTGATCCCGGCGCGAGGCTGGTTTTCACGTAAGGCTTCACGGTGAGTCCGCGCTCAACCGCTTTTTTGGCGAAAAGGCCCGCCCCTATCATTACGGATGGATTTGAGGTGTTCGTACAGCTTGTGATGGCGGCTATTACGACCGAGCCGTTTGAAATTCCGGTTGCCCCATGCGGGGTACTTCCGTTTGCAGTGATTCCCCTGGCCCGGAGGCTCTCGTTGTAGGAACTCTTCATGTCCCCGAGCGATATCCTGTCCTGGGGGCGGCTCGGGCCGGCAAGAGACGGCTCGACGGTTGATATGTCAAGAGAAAGCGTATCGGTATAGACCGGGTCTTCTGAGTCGTCAGTTCTGAACATCTTCTGTTCCTTCGTATACGCTTCCACAAGCGTCGCCGCGTCTTCCCTGCCTGTTGTCCTCAGGTAGCTGAGGGTTTCCGTGTCTACGGGGAAAAATCCCATGGTAGCACCGTACTCGGGAGCCATGTTGGCTATGGTGGCCTGGTCCGAGAGCGCAAGACTGCTCACGCCGGGTCCGAAAAACTCGACGAACTTGCCGACCACCCCTTTTTTTCTAAGCATCTCGGTCACCCTTAGAACCAGGTCGGTGGCGGTAACCCCCCGGGAGAGACCGCCGACGAGTCTGAATCCGATGACGTCGGGTATCAGCATGTAAAGCGGCTGCCCGAGCATGCACGCTTCGGCCTCTATTCCGCCCACTCCCCAGCCCATGACGCTGAGGCCGTTTATCATGGTCGTGTGGGAATCCGTTCCCACCAGGGTGTCGGGATACGCAACCAGCTCCGAGTCGGCCTGCTTGGAGACAACTACGCTTGCAAGGCACTCAAGATTCACCTGGTGCACTATTCCGGTCCCCGGCGGCACTACCCTGAAATTGTCAAAAGACCCCTGGGCCCATTTTAAAAAGCTGTATCTCTCTTTGTTTCTCTCGTACTCAACTTCCACGTTTTTGCCAAAAGCGTCGCCGCTTGCGAAATAATCGACCTGAACGGAGTGATCTATAACGAGATCCACCGGCACTATGGGATTTACAAGCGAGGGGTCTCCCCCTTTTTTCTGGACAACCGATCTCATCGCCGCAAGGTCAACCACGCAGGGAACCCCGGTGAAATCCTGAAGTATCACTCTTGCGGGGTTGTAGGGAATTTCCTTGGCCTCTTTATTCGAGGGATCCCAGTTCGCAAGGGATTCCACGTGCTGCTGCGTAACGGTTTCTCCGTCAAGGTTCCTGAGCACGTTTTCAAGCAGTATTCTTATTGAGAAGGGAAGTTTCGAAATCGACGCGCCGTAGCGCCCTTCAAGCTTAGCAAGGGAGTATACCCTGTAGGTTTTGTCCCCGACCGAAAGGTCGGAAAGAGTATCGAGATTGTTAGTCAAACCCATACGGCACCTCTTTCGCACAGTTTCACATTTGTGGAATCAGGGGGGTATTGTACCAAAAAGAACGAAAAAATAAAACTGTTCCCGATGCTGTCTGTTTACATGAAGCGATTTGGGAGACCGTGGTGGATTTCCCCGAGCCCCGGGACGTCAACTGAACTTACGAAGCGCAACGCTTACGTTCGTTCCGCCGAAACCGTAGGAATTGCTGAGCGCCACTTTTATCTTGCTTTCCCTCGCGGTGTGGGGAACGTAATCCAAGTCGCACTCCGGATCGTTTTCGAAAAGGTTTATCGTCGGCGGCAAAACGCCGTTTCGAAGCGCGAGCACGCAAATAGCCGCTTCCACCGCACCCGCGGCGCCGAGCATGTGACCGGTCATGGATTTGGTGGAACTCACCGGAATTCGCGAAGCGTCTTCGCCGAACACATTCTTAATCGCTTTGGTTTCGTTAACGTCGTTGAGGCGGGTGGAGGTTCCGTGGGCGTTTATGTAATCAACATCCCCTGGATTAAGGCCTGAATCCTCCAAAGCGGCGCTCATGCAGCTGCTCGGTCCCTCAAGCGAAGGCGCCGTGATGTGAAAGGCGTCAGCGCTCATTCCCGACCCGAGCACTTCGGCGTATATGCTGGCACCTCTTTTTTTCGCAAACTCAAGTTCCTCAAGAATCAGCATACCGGCCCCTTCGGAAAGAATGAACCCGTCACGCCCCGCCTCAAACGGTCTTGACGCGGTCTCGGGCTCGTCGTTTCTGGTCGAAAGCGCCCTCATGGCGTTAAAAGCCGCGAAGGTGAGAGGTATAAGCGGCGCCTCTGATCCACCGGCTATCATGACGTCCGCCTTGCCGTCCTTTATAATCTTGGCGGAAAGCGCAAGCGAGTGACCGCTTGCGGAACATGCGGTGGTGGAAGAACAGTTGGGGCCCTTGGCGTTGAACTTTATCGAGACATATCCCGAGGCCATATTGGTCACTATGTTCGGTATGAAAAAGGGAGAGACACGTGAGGGGCCCTTGTTCTCCATGGTCAAGACGGTATCGTAGAAGGTTTTCATCCCGCCGATGCCCGATCCGATAAAAGTCCCCGTGCGCTCGGAGATGTCATCTGTAATCTCAAGCCCCGCGTCGCGAAGCGCGAGCATGGTGGCCGCAATGGACAGCTGAATGAACCTGTCATTTCTCTTCGCGTCCTTCGGTTCCATGTAAAGGGTAGGATCAAAATCCTTCACCTCCCCCGCAATCTGGGTTTTAAGATCCGAGGGGTCAAAGGTCGAGATCCTTCCCACCCCCGGGACTCCTTCGCAGACAGAAGACCATGTGGCTTCGTTTCCCACCCCGATGGGCGTTATGAGCCCTATACCTGTAATGACTACCCTTCTTGCCATTTCCCCTTAGTCACCTTCCGGAGCGGATTCGATTGATTTCTGGATAAAATTAACCGCATCCTGAACGGTTATTATGTTCTCCGCGTCTTCATCCGAGATCTCAAGCTCGAACTCATCCTCCATGGACATTATAAGCTCCACAAGGTCGAGCGAGTCGGCTCCCAGATCTTCTATAAAGGAAGAATCGGGCGTTATTTCGTCCTCGGATTTGCCGAGATGGCTCGCGACCATTTCCTTTACTTTAGCTAAAATTCCCGTGTTATCCTTTGACATATGAGTCATAACCTCCTCTATATTTTACATGTAAATTCCGCCGTTAACCTTTATAACCTCCCCGGTTATATACGACGCTCTCTTGGAAACTAAAAAACACACGGCACTTGAGATGTCCTCGACACGTCCGAACCTCCCGAGAGGTATAGCTTCCAGATATTTTTTTCTCATGTCCTCGTTAAGATCCGCAATAATCTCCGTTTCAACAAAGCCGGGACTTACCGCGTTTACCGTTATCCCTCTTGAACTGAATTCCTTGGCCGTTGCTTTCGTAAGACCTATTACCCCGGCTTTTGAAGCGGAGTAATTTGCCTGCCCGGGGTTTCCAACCTCCCCGGCAGTCGAGGTAATATTTATTATTCTTCCGTAACGGTTCTTGAACATCCCCCTGGAAACCGCCTTGGTACAGTTAAATGCTCCCTTGAGGTTTATATCCATGACGCGGTCCCAGTCACCCTCCCCCATTCTTATCAAAAGTCCGTCATTCCTTATCCCTGCATTGTTAACAAGTATCTGTATTCCGTCAAATTCATCCGAGAGTTCCCCGACGCTTCGCTGAACCTCGGCAAAATCGGAAACGTCAAAGCCGACCGCTCTGCCGCTGCCCCCAGCCTGTTCTATCTCCTTTAGAGTTTCCTCGGCCGCCTGGCGGTTGCTGATGTAGTTGATCAGCACGTACGCTCCCCGTAGAGCAAACTCCTTGGCGATGTCTCTTCCTATTCCTCGCGACCCGCCCGTGACAAGGGCAACCTGTTTACTTAATTCCATCTGCTTTAATATGATGTAACTCCTCCGGTTTTTCAATACTCGCGCAACTCACGTCCCTGAGAGTTCTCTTAACAAGACCGCTTAAGACTTTTGAAGGACCGATTTCAAAAAATTCCGAAACCCCGGAATCCTTAAGAAATTCAAGAGACTCAGCCCATCTCACCGGGCTTACCACCTGGCGCACCAGAATGTCCTCTACCCTCGCGGGGTCAGAATTGGTCTTAGCCTCTGTATTGGTGACCACGGGATATTTCATGGGGTGAAGATCTACTTTTGCTATAACGTCGCGAAGCCGCACAGCTGCGGGCTCCATCAGGGAGCAGTGAAAAGGAGCGCTCACTTCAAGTGCAACGACCCGTCTCGCCCCTTTTTCCTTCGCAATCCGGGAGACGGCCTCAACGGCCCGAGCTTCTCCCGAGATAACGGTCTGTGTGGGCGAGTTGAAATTCGCGGGGGAAACAACCGCTTTTTCCCCGGCAACCTCGGCACAAAGCTCGCTTACTTCCTGCGACGTCAGACCCAGCACGGCAGCCATTTTCCCGACCCCCGGGGGAACCGCTTCCTGCATGAACTCCCCTCTTTTCCTTACAATGCTCACCGCGTCACTAAACGGAACGCACCCGGAAGCGACAAGGGCCGTAAATTCCCCGAGGCTGTGTCCCGCGAGCAGATCGGGTCTTATTTCCGTCTCCTCAAGCACAACTCTGAGCGCGGCCACGCTTGTGGTAAGTATCGCCGGCTGCGCGTTTGCCGTAAGGGCCAGAGTCGCCGCCTCGCCTTCAAAGCAAAGCTTCGCCACGTCGATTCCAAGGGCGTCGCTTGCTTCCTTAAAAGTCTGGCTCGCAACCGCAAACTCGGCGCAGAAATCAGCGCCCATGCCGATATACTGCGAACCCTGACCTGGAAAAAGAAAAGCTATCATGGATTCAATATGTTCTTAATCTTCCGCAACGGTTTCCGTCTCGGGCGATTGTTTGAAGAAATTCCTCCCCTTGTAATAACCGCAGCTGGGACACGCCCTGTGAGGGGGCTTCATCTCATTGCATTCGGGACAAAAGGAAGCTCCCGGCAACGTGGCGGAATAATGGGTTCTTCTTTTCCTCGATTTCGACTTGGAAGTCTTTCTCTTAGGTAATGCCATTTTAATCTCCTGGCTTGAATCTATATTTTTATATCTTTAAGTACCGCAAAGCGCGAGTCTTGGGGATGAGTCTCGCAACTGCACCGTTCCTCGTTCAGGTTCCGACCGCACCCGGAGCAAAGCCCCCTGCAGTCCTCGGCGCAGACCACCTTGTAAGGAAGCGAGAGATTCACCTGCCCTCTCATGTAATCATTAAGGTCTATTGTTCTCCCTCGGTAAGTCTCATAATCAATATCCCCGCCGGACTTCATCTCTTTTTCCGCATCCGAAGACGAAAGAATGAGTTTTACCTCAAGATTTGTATCAACGCTTACGTCCCCCAGGCAGCGGGAACATCGGGAAACCGCCAAGAATCCGATTTTCCCCCGTACGCTCACCTTGTCCGCCGTGCGCACAAGGTCAATATGAAACTCTATATCGGAACCCACGCTCGCGGTCTCTGATTTCTCGGAACCGCCAAGCCACCCAGGCCCTCTCGTGAGATTAAGACTCAATTCACCGTCTTTTATTTCCGATACGTTTACTATCATCGCGCGGGAACCCCGCCTGTAAAAATTGCTCTAATATAAACCACAATCGCTTTATTGCAAGTAATTGAGAAAAATGGTCCACCGGGAAAGAAGCCGAATCGCTCAGACGTTATGACACGCAACACTTCGCCCCTCAGCTCCCTTCTTCTCGAGCACGGGAGTCTCCCTGGAGCATATCTCGGTCGCAAGAGGGCACCTCGGATGGAAACTGCACCCAGAGGGAATCTCAGCCAGGCTTCTTATTTCTCCCGATATTGAAACTTCCTCACCCTTCTCTCTCCCGGTCTTTTTTATCTCGGGAATCGCGGAGATAAGCACCTTGGTGTACGGGTGCATGGGGTTTGAGTAAATCTCCTCGCTCGGAGCGATCTCGACTATTTTTCCAAGATACATTACGGCCACCAGGTCGCTTACGTGCTTTACGACGCGCAGGTCATGGGATATGAAGAGGTAGGAAAGACCGTGTTTTTTCTGCAGGTCCTTAAGAAGGTTTATTATCTGCGCCTGGACGGACACATCAAGCGCTGAGACAGGCTCGTCGCAGACGACGAACTTCGGGCGAAGAGCAATCGCGCGCGCTATGGCTATTCTCTGGCGCTGCCCCCCGCTGAACTCGTGAGGATAGCGGTTCATAACATCGGCGCCGAGACCCACCTCGCCGAGAAGCCGGACCACGAATTCGTTTCGCTCTTCTTTTTTTACCGTGTTGTGGATGCTTATTCCCTCGGAAACAAGCGAACCCACGTTCATTCGGGGATTAAGGGAACCGTAGGGGTTCTGAAATATCATCTGCATCTCCCTTCTAAGAGGACGGACCCGGGCGGAGTCAAGTTCGGTAATGTCCTCCCCCTCGAAAAAGATCTTCCCGGCCGTCGGCGCAAGGAGTCTCAGCACCGTTTTTCCAAGCGTGGTCTTGCCGCTGCCGCTCTCCCCGACAAGACCCACGGTACTGCCTTTTTGCACTTCAAGCTCCACGTCGTCAACGGCGCGGACGTAATCGGAGACCCTCGAGAGGATGCCCTTCCTGACCGGAAAGTACTTTTTAAGTCCCCTTACGCTTACTATTGCTTTGTTCTTATCCATTTTTCAAAAACATCTCATACCGGAAACAGGCCGAGCTGTGAGAATCCGAAATGCCGTAGAGATCCGGCTGCGCCTCAAAACATTTTCCTTCCGCGTACTCGCAGCGGTTATTGAACCTGCATCCCTTCGGGAACTCCCCGGGAGATGGAATCGTGCCCTTTATGGAGTAAAGATCCTCACCCGTTGACTGACCGGGAATCGAATTTATAAGCCCTATGGTGTAGGGATGTGCGGGGGCGGAAAAAAGTTCCTCAACGCTTCCCCGCTCAACAACCTTTCCCGCGTAAAGAACATAGACATCGTCCGCAACGTTGGAGATAACCCCGAGGTCGTGTGAAATCAGCATAACCGCCATCCCCATCCTGTCCCGAAGACTCTTTATCAGGGACAAAATCCCCGCCTGGATCGTCACGTCAAGGGCCGTTGTGGGTTCATCGGCTATCAGCAGTTCGGGGTTGCAGGCAAGAGCCATCGCGATCATTACCCTCTGGCACATGCCTCCGCTCATTTCGTGGGGATAGCTTGAGTATCTCTCCGAGGGAGAGGGAATGCCGACTATATCGAGCAGGTTGAGCACCCTTTTCTTCTCCTCTTTTCTCGAGACGTTCTCATGGACCCGTATGACCTCGCCTATCTGGTCTCCTACGGTGTAGACGGGATTAAGTGAACTCATCGGCTCCTGAAATATCATGGAAATCCTGTTTCCGCGGTAACTCCTGAGTTCCCGTTCGGTAAGCGAAAGAAGGTTCGTTCCCCTGTATATAACCTCCCCCGAATTCACCCTGGCCGGGGGCGCGGGCAAAAGCCCCATGACGGAAAGAGCTGTAAGGGTTTTCCCGCAGCCGCTTTCTCCGACAACCCCGACTATCTTTCCTTCTCCGATCCGAAGGTTCACGTCTCCGATAACCTCAAGATCTCCGCCCTTTGAGGGAAAGGATACGTTAAGATTCTTTATTTCAAGCAGCTCTGGGTTTGGCATCACGTAATACTATCTTTCTTTGAGTTTGGGGTCTATCGCGTTTCTAAACCCCTCCCCGACCAGATTAAGCGCCGTAACCGTCGCGAAAATCGCAAATCCCGGAAAAAGAACCAGCCACCACGCGAAATCCACGTACTTCTGGGACTGGGAAATTATCTCTCCCCAGCTGGGTTCCGGGGGAGTTACCCCGAATCCCAGGAAACTGAGACTCGATTCAACCAGTATAGCTCCCGCCACCCCAAAGGTGGCGCTTACCAGGACGGGCGCGAGAGCGTTTGGAAGCATGTGTTTGAGTATGATCCTGCGGTCGCCGCTTCCAAGAGCCCACGCCGCCTCCACGTAGTTTGTCCGGCGAAGCTTAAGAAATTCCCCGCGAAGGAGCCTCGCCACCCCCGTCCAGCCCGTAATGCCTATCACTATCATGATGTTGTAAATGCTGGGTTCTGTAAAAGCGAGAATGGTGAGGATCAGAAAGAAAACGGGGAAAGTGATCATCACCTCTATCAGCCTTGAGATCACAAAGTCAATCCAGCCGCCGTAGTAACCCGCCATCGCCCCCAGGATTATTCCTATCACCATGGCGATTCCGACGGCGACCACCCCTATTGAAAGCGATATTCTGGCCCCGTGAATCATCCTGCTGAGAACATCCCTTCCCCTGTCATCCGTGCCAAGAAAATGATTCCCGTCGGGAGCCGCGAGAACGGAGAAGAAATCGCTTTCCGTGGGACTGTATTTTACAGGAGGAAAAACCGCAAACGAATCCGGGTCGTCAAGGTACGTGGCCCGAAGATCCTCTCCGCGAAACTCAGGATAATCCACAATGACCGGAAAATAATAATTCCCCTCGTCAACAAGCACTATCGGTTTGTTGCCGGCGAGGAAACTTTCGAAAACCGCCGTCACCACGAGGAGGATTATGAAAAAAAACGAAACGTACGCCAGGGAGTCCTTTTTAAACTCGATCCAGACCCCGTCCCAGTATCCGACGCTTGAGTCTTGCTTCATGACTTCCTCTCAAACCCTATCCTGGGGTCCACTATGGCGTAGGTTATGTCCGATATCAGAATGCCGATCAGGGTAAGAAAAGCGGAGATGGTGGCAACGGCCATTATGACCGGGTAATCCCTTGAAAGTACCGATTCAAAACCCAGTCTTCCTATTCCCGGGATCGAGAATATGGTTTCTATGATAACGCTTCCCCCTATCATGGCGGGGAGAATAGAGGCGATTATGGTTACTATGGGAATAAGCGAGTTTCTGAGCGCGTGCTTGAAAAGCACCCTGTTGGGCGCAAGTCCCTTGGCCCTCGCTGTAGTTATGTAGTCCTCACGGAGCACCTCTAGGAGACTTCCCTTCTGATAGCGCGAAAGCGACGCCAGAGAAGCGTAGGTAAGGCAGAACACGGGAAGAATAAGGTGCCATAGGAAATCGAGGGTTCTCTCGAAAAAGGGAAGATCCTCATAACCCCTTGAGTGCACACCGTATATGGGAAAGATATCAAAAGCTCCCCCGCCCCCGAAGAAATAGATCAGTACCACAGCCATCCAGAAACTCGGAATCGAGTAGAGAAGAAAAAGAACGAAAGTTGTGGCGCGTTCCGGGAAACTCCGCTGCCGCACGGCGGACCAGGCCCCGATCGGTATGGCTATCAGGTAAACGAGAAAGATTGAGAGCATGTTCAGCACCAGGGTGATCGGGAGTCTTTCCGCTATCTTGTCGATTACCGGGCGGTGGTCCTTGTAGGAATTGCCGAAATCAAGCGTCGCGATCTGGCGGAGCCAGATGAAGTACCTCTGGTGAACGGGCTTATCGAGACCATAGAGCTTTTTGGTCTGTTCAACTATCTGCTTGGTTACCTGATCGCTTTTTATTCCCTGATCAACCGACATCCTGCTCTCTACCGGGCTTCCTGGAGCAAGTTGTATCACGAGAAAGGTGATAAGGGTGATCCCGAACAGTGTGGGAATCATCAGCAGAAGTCTTTTCAGGATATAGTCTTTCATTGGGAAGAAAACCCCGGAGAAAGGAAATTATACACACAACGGAATGGAAAAATCAGAAAAACTCCCGGTACTATCGTTGCTGTTAATATGTCAAAGTCTGATTTTGTGAACGAGTCTGAATAAAATCTACGAAAATTATATAGATATCTAGACAAAAAATAAAAAACTCTAATGTAGAAACGGTTTTCGTGGCTAAATCAGCGTAAAGGACTATAAAAAGAGCTGATTAAAAGCCCCGCTCCGAGTTTCAAGCATCTCGCCGGCGACCAAACCGTTCGCATCGGCAAGCCCTCACCGTCGCTCAGTGGTGCCTCCTGCCACACCCGTCGGCGACGAAATACCAAGCGAAAGCCCTCTACCAAATCTCCTGCGGTACTCTTGATCGTGTCCGAGCGTAGACTCAGCGCGACCCCGCCTTCAGACAGCGGCTCAGCGTTCAAAAGTCCAGAACCATTGCCCGCCTGAGAGCATCGCACACCCATTTCTGCGCCCGGACGGCATCGTCGATCATCGGTGCCATCGTGAAGAAGCCGTGGATCATGCCCTGGCACTCGTGATACTCCACTTCGACTCCTGCAACCCGCAGCCGCTCCGCATACGCCTCGCCTTCGTCATGCAAAATATCGCATTGTGCGGTGAGGACAAGCGCTGGCGGCAGTCCCGAGAGATCACGGGCCCGTAGCGGCGCCGCCCGCCAATCGAACCGATCCTCCTTGCCACGCAAGTATTGGTTGTGTAACCAGCGCATTAACTGAGACTGCAGCCCGTAGCCCTCGGCGTAGATGCGGTACGAGTCCGTATCATACGCGTAGTCGGTCATCGGGTATATGAGCACCTGGAGTCGGATGGGAGGATCGCCAGCGTCACGTGCCATGAGCGCCGCCACCGCCGCTAGGTTGCCGCCGGCGCTATCACCGCCGACAGCCATCCGACGCAAATCAATGCCGATCTCCGTGCCGTGCGCGGCGCACCACCGCACCGCTGCATACGCGTCCTCCGCCGCAGCGGGAAACTTGTGCTCCGGCGCGAGCCGGTAGCCGACGGACATCACGACGCAGCCTGCTCCATTGCACAGGTTGCGTGCGACCGCGTCATGCGTATCCAAGCTGCCGACGACGTGTCCGCCGCCGTGGAAGTACACGAGCGCTGGCAAGTCCCCGGCATTAAGGTCAGGCCGGTAGATGCGCACCGGCAGATCACCACCGGGGCCTGGAATTGACCCGTCCTCGACCGCGCCGACTGGTGTCGGCACAATACCGCGTTCCTTGAACGTCCGTTCGTACTGTGCGCGCATCTGGGCCGGGGTTTGTTCGTCGACAGGTTTGGAGTTCCCTGCGGCGCGCGCTGCGAGAACCTCCTGAATCTGCGGATTGACTGGCACCGCGGTCATGTCGTTCCTCCTATGAGTGGGCAGATTCCCCTTTAAATTTCTTTTCAAAAAAATATCAACTCAAATCTATAATTCCCTTTACATCTAAAAATAACCCAAAAAACTTTCAGTTCGAGTACTTACGCAAATTTTTCGGAACAAACCACTCCCTGTTATCAAATCCCAGCGGATAAAGCCTTACGTTATGGAATCTTCTATGTATGGCCACAGTGGATTTTCTCGCGAACAGGAATGTGTACGGCTGTTCTTCGTGAAGAATCCTTGAGAACTCCTCATATTTCTTTATCCGCTCCGGCCTTGAAAATTCCTCTCTCGCCTGTTCAATCAGGATATCCGCGCGGGGGTTTTTAAAGCCCACAAAATTCGAGCCCTCCTCGGCCTGGGAAGAATGCCAGAGCTGGTAGGGATCGCTTTCCACCCCCAGGCTCCACCCAAGGGTCACGGCATCGAATTTTCGCTCTGTTATGCTCTGGATGAAAACCGCCCACTCTATTTTTCTTATGCTCATCTCGATACCGGAGCGGGAAAGTTCCTCTTTCAGTATGGTCGCTATCTTCTCACCGGTTTCAGAACCCGTGGGAAGCAGAAACTCGAAACGGAAAGAAACGCTGTCTTTGTCCCTCGTTCCATCACCGTCGCTGTCGCGCCACCCCGCTTCGTCAAGAAGCGCCCTTGCCTTTTTCGGATCGTAGGCATAGGGCTTTACGTCCTTTGGATATTCCGGGCCGTTTACGTAGAAAGTCGTAGTTACTATCTCCCCGAGACCCAGGAGAATTTCTCTCAGGATAGTTTCCCTGTCGACAAAATGGGTCATCGCCCGTCTTACCCTCTTATCCCTGAAAAAAGGCTTTTTCGAATTCCACCCTATGTAGCTGTAACCCGGGGTCGTATAAGAGGCCCTGTAGAATTTTTTTCGAAACGATTCCCCGCAGCTCTGCTTTGACCACTGAAGCGGAAGAAGACCCCCAAGATCAAGCTCCTGTTTTTTAAGGAGCTGAAGCTTAACGGTGGGATCGAGCACGATTTTGTAGACTGCTTCGCTTAGCCACGCGGGCTCACCCCAGTAATCCGGATTTCTCTTTACCACGATCTCCCTTCCGGTCTCCCAGTGCTCAAAGACGTAGGGCCCTGTCCCCACGGGGCTTCTGCCGGCGGGGTTGGTGTTGAAATCTCCTTTCCCGAACACGTGTTTCGGCACTACGGGAATTCCGCCGCAGAACTCAAAAGCGCGAAAGTAGGGTTTTCCGTACTCGCACCTCACAGTGTGGGAATCAATTTTCGTATAGGACTTTACGTCCTGATAATAGCTTTGGAGGTGAGCAGCGAGGACTTTCGGATTTCTGACGGAGTTATAGGAAAAAACCACGTCATCCGCGGTAAACGGAGTGCCGTCGTGCCATCTCACGTCTTTTCTCAGGTGGAAGATATAGGAAAGCCGGTCCTCGGAAACTTCCCATGATTTCGCGAGCAGGGGCTCGAATTCAAGGGTTTCGTTGTCCCTTCTTATAAGCGTCTCGTAGATTCCGCCGTTTACGATACCTTCGTAAACATCCGTGGCTATAACGGGGTTAAGGGTGGCTGGTTCCTCGCCAAGTTCCCTTATAAGTGAACCTCCGGCGGAAAAAGTCTTCGGATCCGCGTTGCCCGCAAGGGCGGCGTTATCGTTTTTATCCTGACAATCTGTGCTTCGGGAGCATCCGGCCAAAAGGAAACCCGCGGACGCGATCAGAAACGCGAGCACAAAAAGACGTAAAATTTTCTTCATGAACATTTTCCGCGATCAGCTTCAATCAGCTTCGCGGTCAGGCATCAGGTTATGAATCCGTTTTTTCGTCTTTTTTCATAAAGGCCGTCAGTACGTCAATCGGAAGAGGCAGGATAATTGTGGAAGCTCTTTCGTTAGACGCCATATCGTGCATTGTCTGAAGAAACCTGAGCTGGAGAGAAACCGGGTTTGCTGACAGTACTTCAGAGGCTTCGGCAATTTTCGCGGATGCCTGAAACTCCCCTTCGGCGTTTATTACCTTCGCTCTTCTCTCCCTCTCGGCTTCTGCCTGTTTCGCCATGGCTCTCTGCATTTCCTGAGGAAGGTCCACGTACTTAACCTCCACCATGGGAACTTTTATCCCCCAGGCGTCGGTCTGCTTGTCTAGAACCTCCTGAAGCTTGACGTTGAGTTTTTCCCTCTCCGCCAGAAGCTCATCGAGCTCCACCTGTCCGAGCGTACTCCTCAGAGTGGTCTGGGCAAGCTGGGAAGTGGCATAGAGATAGTTTTCAACCTGCAAGATGGCCCTGCTCGGCTCAACAACCCTGAAATAGACAACCGCGTTTACCTTTACCGAAACGTTATCCTTGGTGATCACGTCCTGGGGAGGCACGTCCATGGTTACGAGCCTGAGACTGACTCTCACCATCTTCTCAAGAAACGGGATGACGACGATGAACCCGGGACCCCTGACTCCGGTTATTCTTCCGAGACGGAATATTACTCCCCTTTCATATTCAAAGAGGATTTTAAGCCCCGAGATAAGGATGAGAAAAACAATTACAAGAATTATAATCGTGGTTATAGACATTCTCCGTTACTCCTCGCTTTCATAAGCGGCAACCTTGATGGTAAGTTCCCCGGTGCTCTCTGTTACCTTTATTTTTTCCCCGGGTGAAAACTCGCGTTCGCCCGTCGCTTCCCAGTACTCTCCCCCAATAAAAACCTTTCCGCTTTTTTGAGACCAGGAAATAACTTCCCCCTTCTGACCCAGCATCCCCTCAAAACCGCCCTGAACAGGAACTCGAAACGAGTCTATCCCTAAATATACAATAAAAACCGAAAGCAATCCAATGCTTATGGCCACAGCCGCTATAGTTCCTTTGCTGACCCCGAGGTTCGAATCGGGCGTATCGAAAAGCAGGAGCCCTCCGAATACGAGACACCCAAGCGCAGCCAGACTCAAAAGACCGTAACTCGTCACGTACACCTCTGATATTAAAAGCGCCATAGCGAGGAAAAGCAGTATGAGGCCGGCGTAATTGAAAGGAAGAATCTGGAGGGAAACAAACCCGACAAGCAGGGAAATAAGCCCGGCGACGCCGGGGAAAATCATTCCAGGGTTGTAGAACTCAAGGAATATTCCGAGCGAACCCAGTGAGAGAAGCAGAAACGCTATGTCGGGGGTGCTCAGAACATTCACCACTTTCTGCCTGAGGCTCATCTCAAGGCGCTGGGTGTGGGCCCCGGCGGTCTCAAGACGGACGCTTCGGTCGTTTACCTTCACATCCCTTCCGTCTATTTCAGAGAGAAGGGTCGGAATATCGGGGGATATGATGTCTACCACCTTTTTACTAAGCGCCTCATCCGCGGTCACCGAAACGCTTTTTCTCACCGACTCAACGGCCCACTTCGCGTTTCTTCCCCTTTCCTGGGCGATGCTTTCGATAAAAGACGACGCGAAGTTCTCAATTTTCTCGCTCATCACGTCAGAAGACTTGTCGTCTTTTTTTTCTTCCGGTTTACCCGGGCCCTTCTGACCGCGCCCCAGCATCACGGGATGAGCGGCCCCTATGCTGGTTCCGGGAGACATCGCCGCGACATGAGCGGAAAGCGTGATGAAAACTCCCGCTGAAGTGGCCGTCGCTCCCCTGGGGTAGACGTAAACGATTACGGGAACTTCGGAATTGAGAAGCATCTTCACTATGTCCTTCGTGGAACTTAGAAGTCCTCCCGGAGTATCCATCAGGATAAGGAGGGCTCTTGCGTCTTGGGCACGCGCTTCTGAAAGAGCGGTTTTGATATAGTCGACCGTCGAGGGGTTTATCGAACCGTTTATCTCGATCTCGACTATTTTTCCCGCCCGCGGGGAAACTTCCCCCTCGGCGGCGGAAATCCGGTAGGACACCACGGCGGAAAGAAGGAAAAGAAAAACCGAAATGTACAGATAAAAATTTCTGCTTGTTCGCGCCATAACCTTATCCTCGCCGGAACTCCCGGGTCGTGGAACCGAGTCCTAAGAAGCACCGCGGATAATTCCGCGGAAATCTTTGACATTGTCTTAAGAAACAACGTATCATGTTTATCCTAAAATATTTTAACACAGATAATAAAACTAGGCCGGAGCAGGCTTTGATCCTGCCGTTTTTTATCACGCAGAAGTTTACGATTCATGTCCAAGATAAAGTACACAACCAAAGAGCTTAAACGCCCCGACAGATTCAGAGAGTTCCTGGCGGAATCGCTTGAAGATCTCTCAAAGTACTTCAACAAAATACTTATCGGCATAGGTGTCATAGTCGTGGCCATGCTAGCTGTCTGTTTTGTTTCCTCTCAAGAGGAGGAAATAAACCTCATGGCAAACGAGCAGTTCCAGAAGGCCCTTAAGAGCTACGACGACGGAGAAATGGAAAATTCTCTTTCCCTGCTGCAAACGCTGCGTGAAGAGCATGCCAAAGCCGACGTGTCGGTTCTGGCTCTCCACCAGATGGGGATGATCAATTACCAGCTTGGAAACTTCGAAGAAGCAATAAGACATCTTGAGATCTTTCTCGACGAAGATCCGGAAGACGATATTTTCCGCGACGGCGCAAATGTCGTGATCGGGCTGTCCGCCTTCAAACTCGAAAAGTGGGACAAGAGCATAGAGTACTTCTCAGAAGTGGACGGGGGCGAGAGTCCCTACTACGTCCAGGCGAGAAGGAATCTGAGTCTTGTGTACGAAAAGATCGGAGAGCCTGAAAAAGCTGAGAAAATCCGTAAAGAAACGTCAGCCGAGGCTGGAAGATAAGCGGATCGAAAACATATCCCCGGATCGCAACCTTAAACCCGTTTATAATTAAGAAATTTTTATTGTGTAGAACCGCCCCCTCCTCTAGATGAATTGGTGCAGTTTTGGATTCCCGGGGCTGTACCCCCTTTTTCTAAACTTTACGAAATCACCCTTGAAAAACAGAGATTGATGTGGAGACCACATTAAGATCCAAGTCGGAGAGAGATCTCAAATCAAAGCCACAAAAACATCGTTTTGCAATCTTGAAATGTCTCGGTATTGTTTCTCTCGTTGCGAAGTTGAAAGTCTAATCTAATTGTCGCGCAACAGGCAGGAATGAGGAGTGATGCTATGTCAAATGGTTTATTAGATCGATTCCTTGAAAAAGGTCTATTGGATTTGGAAGGAAATGATGAATGGTATGAACACATCACATCGACGGCAATATCGCTATCCTCTTATCTACGGGCCAATCCCGAAGAGATTGTCCCATTCACGTATGCAGCGCTCTTACCCGATGTAGGTGACAAAGATCCGGCCATCGGAAAAACCTTAGGTCTTCTTAAAGCGGAATGGAAGACCTATGCCTCGTTATCGATGTCGTCACCGAGAGTCATGTTGCGGGCGATCATTTTTGATGCTTTGCTGGCGAATGCCGAGTCGGACGATGCGACGAAGTCAGCCCTAGCGCTGTTGCTAGCAAGTGCGTTGCCACATCTCTCTGTCGGGAAAGAAGAAGAAGTCTGGAAGATGGCGCTTGATGAGTTGCTCAGCGCTGTCGAACGTAATGCTGAGGTTGCGTGGACGGTTCCAAGCCAGATAAGCGTACCGGATTTCCCAAAGATCAAGGTTCCGACAATCCGCATTTCGGTGAAAGGTGGAGAAGTTGACGAGGAAGCGCTTGAAAAGGGTATGTGCGCCGCCGCAGGCCCTGAAGATGAGGAGGGCCAGACAACCAAGGGCAACCAGTACTGGCCGAGCCAGGGACAACATTGGAGTTTTGAATTCGCACCCCATGCTGCCTCAGCGATCAGTAAGACCATTTCCGGGGCTATGGGCCCCAAAACAGTCTCGATGAAAGCCGAAGCTCTCGCCGAGGCGCTGACTGACGCTATTGTCAATCACTTGGAATCCTTCATCGGTCAATTAGCGTCGACAACGCACGGTGTTGAAATGCGCTCGCGCCTGTTGTGGTGGAAAGAGGCGCTTGTGTCCCCCTCGGCGCACATCAGCTACCGGGACATTGACCACAAAGCCGCTCCTGGCCTCATGGCTTACGACTATCAAGCCGTGTTGCCATCCCTCGCACCATCAAGTGTTTCGGCGTTCCTAATAGAAACTGTGCGAACGCTACTGCCTGATGATGAAGCGGCACCACTGGTCGAATGGCTGCAAGCTCTGGCCGCGTTGCCGCATGCCAAAGCGCTTAGGTCAACGGTCCACGAAATCGTGTTTGCAGATGGGTATCGACCCTTGGTGTCGCTGGTAACCTTGGATGAACCGGGAGTAAAGTCAATCAAAGAAAGGACCGTGTTTGCCCCGGATCTGTCGCTGACCGCTTCTCAATTCGGATTACTCATTTTTCTCGAGCTTCAGGCGATGAAAGCCACAAAAGAGGTTGTTTCCTTCGCGACGGAAGAGACTTCTGAGATTGCCGACGGCGGTGCGGATAAAGAGGATAGCGCATGAGCAGTGCGGAGCAAAACAAATGCCAGATGAAAGATTGCTTTTTCCCAAGTACCAGTTGCGGGGCAGGATTCATGAATGTCGCTCAGTGTCAAAATTATCACGGCAACATCGAAAAGGATCCACCAGGCCTTGCCGCAGACGATGAGCGATTTCCTTGGACCGGCCGACCATTTGGCCTGAAGGACCTTCGATTTGTTTCGACTGTAAAGAGACCGCATGTAGTCGGTATGGCAGGGTTGGCGGATGCGGGCAAGACTACTCTTTTGGGCATGCTTTTCTTGATGATCTATCGCGGGCACAGAATCATCGACGATGCTACGTTCGCGGGTTCTTTCACCCTTCAAGGTTGGGAGAACATCACCCGTCATCTTCAGCTTAATTCAGACGGTCCTATCCAGTTTCCTCCGCACACGACGCAGTCAGGGCGATTCCCGGGATTGTTGCATTTGAAGTTTACAATGGACGACGGAAGTGAACGGGATTTTCTCCTCAGCGATGCGCCAGGCGAATGGTTCTCTCATTGGACTGACAATGCCGAAGCGGAAAACGCTACGGGCGGGCGCTGGATCGCCGCCAACGCCGACAATTTGATGATCGTTGCAGATACAGCGGCGCTGACCGGACCACAGAAGGGGCCTGCGCGGTCAAATCTAGAATTTTTGATCCGGCGTGTGCAGAGCAACTTCCGCAAGGATGCTGTTGCGCTTCTTTGGTCAAAGACGGACCTCCCGCGTCCAAACGAGTTGATTACAACTGTTAATCGCCATTTCAAAAACTGTTTCCCGGGGGCGCCGGTGTTTTCGGTTCAAGTTCCCGACAAAGACGAAAGAGCGGATGAGGCGTCTTCTTTGCAAGCCTTGAAAAAACTGTTTCAATGGGCATTCTCTACGGTGCCCAAGAAGGTAGTTGTGGATTGGCCGGTATCGAAGGATGTGGATCCGTTCTTGTCGTATCGAGGCCACCAATGAAACACGAACCAAATTCGCTTCTCCTTATTGGTGAGTCTGACGTTGGTAAGACGCATTACGGCGCGCAGGTTTTACGGAGGTTGAATGCAGGGAGCGGCGCGTTTGAACTTGTCAACGTGCCGAACTTGAAGCCATTCACAACCGCCATTGATAAGATCAGTCAGGGGTTGTCAGCGCCACATACGCCGCGCGCCGAATCCAGCGAAAGCATCTGGACGCTCCACCAGCGATCCAACGGTTCCAACACGGAAATCGTTTGGCCCGATTATGGCGGTGAACAGGTAAGCGGAATGATCGATAGCAAATCCCTGCCTGCTGCTTGGCGCGACAAGCTCGTCAAAGCGTCGGGGTGGATCTTTATGGTGCGTCCTAGTCAAGTTCCCTTGCCCGAGGACATCCTTACGCGGGCCGTGTCGCTTCCTGCGGTTGCTGATCCTGCAAACTCAACCCTGTCGCCACAGTCAAAGCTGATCGAGGTTTTGCAAATGCTGCAGTATAAGAAGCAGTCTTATCTGGAGCACAAAGGAAAGCCGCCGCCCATAGTGGTTCTCTTGTCATGTTACGACGAATTAGACACCGACGAGTCGCCTGGTGCTTATTGTCGTGCCCATCTGCCAATGTTTGATCAATACTTGTCGTCAAACTGGCCAAAAGAGCGCCGGCGGATTCTTGGGGTTTCGCCCTTGGGGCAACCGCTGAGCCAGACACAACCGAACAACGACTACGCCGCATCCGGACCAGAGAAGAAAGGATTTGTTGTCGACGAACAAGGGAACAAGATAGATGATCTGCTTGCTCCCATTGAATGGCTTCTTTCAGTTTCGGACGTGTGTTGAGGCGCCTAAATGGACATCGTGTTCGACGAAATCATGGTTGGGGAGCGGAATCGTGCACACGATGTGCTGGCGTCGACCCTGCCCGATGACCTCGCACGATCTTTGGCACACCACTTGGACTTGCCTGGACAATTGCCACCGGGTTTCGAGTTGCGGAACTATGTTTCCGGTTTCCCCTATGAGGGCCGTTACGTGGTGGCCAGAACGAGTCAGGATCCCAGCGCTGCTCGACAGGGAATGGTGTTCAGTCATGCGCTGGTCGCCGATTTAGGAGCAATCGGTGAATTGGTCGACATCGCTACCGTGTTCGAACGACTTAAGGGATCCCGGCCTGAAGCGCCAATCACATCGAAGACGACAATCAATGCTTCTGAAAGCAAGACAAGGGCGCTGCCGTCGCCAGCGCTCTGCGACATGCTCGCGACAAGTTCGGATCTTCCCGTCGTCATTGAGGATCCTTTAGCACTTGAGGGGGTAATCAGCACCTTGTGGCCGAGATTGTTGCCCGGAATGCGTCGAGAAATGCGATTTCGGTTGAGTTTCGGGCCAGAAGAAAGCCACCTCGCAAAGGTTCACATAGTGGCTGTCCCACCAATCACCGTGACGCGCTGGCCTAGCACACGCGTGATAGAACTTAAACACGGGCCGGAACTGCCCAGAACGGCGGCCGGGAGGTTCCTTAGCAGTGAATCGAAAGAAGATCTATGCGCATTTTTCACAGAGCTGTCGATTGACTGCAGAACCTTCGAAACCTTCCTCCTTGCCTCGCGCGTCCTTGAAATCTCAAAGGACGAGGCGGAATTTGAGGGAACTCTGACCGCTCTGCGGATCATCGGACGGTTACAACCTGATCCAAGCAAGGGCGCTGGCATTAAAACGCAGTTGTTGGAGCGACTCGCGAATCGTCCCGGTCCGAGCAGTGTCCAAGAGTTCCTTATGCTCCGAAACCTTGATCTTGCACCGTTCTCGGCAAAATCCGCGTTTCTAGAAAAAATCACAGAGGGATTCGACCGCCTCTTTGAAGCCAACCCAAGCGCGGACACATTGTCAGACATTGCTCAATCAGCATTTGATTCTTCTCAATCAACGGAAGACTGGCAGAACGCCTGCCGTACTGCGTTAACCCGACTATCGACTGCCGGAGTGCATTCTGTGGCACCGTTGGTTTGGAAGATGTTGTCAGGGCGGCCCGAGGTTGGACGATCCCTTCTTAAGCAAGTCATGGGAGTAGCATCCATGGACCGCGCCATGGCTGAATGTATGGACGAGGCGATGCGATCAAACTCCGACCTTTCGGATGCCTTGATCGCTGGTGGATTCGTACAGGCGGAGACTGCAACTCTGATAAATCGGCACGATGGCAAGTTGGCCGAGGCGCTAAAAGAGGCTTGTGAGCGAGACCGGAACCAATACGGAGATGGTGCAGTTAAACATATCCTTGGGCTGATGAAGCCGAATATGCTGGTGACCGTAGCCCTCGCCGTCGATGATCAGATTGTCATGTCTGCTGCTGCGGCTGCGGTTGCGTCATCACCCATGCTATTGGCTAAGCTATCCCTGCGCAAGCGTCAGGTACAAAAAGTCTGGATTGAAGCTTTGAAGTGTTCAAGTGAAGCCTGGCGGATCAGATCAAATGTCGATGCGTTACGTAATGAGGTGTTTGATAGTCTCTTGAGTGGAGAGCTGGCATCCAAATTACTTGAACACCTTGTTTCGAGTCCTTTGGGGAATATTTTGGATTATCCGCGGCGTACGGACGTTTGGCGAGCACTTCCAAACCGTAACCGGGACGCATGCTTGGATTCAACAGCCAACGCCTGGATCAAATCGCTTCCGGACAGAATCTCCCAAGTTAACTATCTTCAACCTGAGCAAGAGCTTGCTTCCACCCTCGCGTCACCCAAGATGCAGCAAGCAATGAGAACTGCTCTGAAACGCCTTCCTTTCGAAGAAATACTAAATGTGTTCACGGGAAACGTTCACCTACCAGATGCACTCTTTAGAGAGGTCTTCGTAACTTACTACCGATCTGATCGACACCCTTCCTGCGAAGAACTCAGCCGAACCGCTCGATTGGTTGCAACAAGGGTCTGGATCGATCTCACCCGCAGCTTATGGAATCGTTATGGAATGACAGACGATTTGCGTGAATTTTTCCATATTTGTGCTGATCATTTGGATCCTTGGGATCGAGTATTGCATAGGATTAGTCGCCTATCAACTAGCGAGCTTGACGGTCTTTTTGTCGAAACCGCCTGCGAACTTTATCCCTCAGGCCCGATGGATAACGAGATTTGGGCTCGAGCCGGTGGGAAGCCATCGCAACTCGATACTTCTGGAACCGGACAGCGGCAATGGGGTTCGGCTATTCAGAAAATCCGCAACGGAAACCAAGTGCGCGCAGCATCTCTGATCGCGGAAATGCGCGGCGACTACCCAAGGAACAAGAAACTGAACTGCTTGGCCAAGGAGTATCGATGAAGAAGCGATTCAGGGGGTATGCCTTGATTGTAACGGTCGAGCAGAACACGCATGATAGACTTCCCGATCTTGGCGAAAGTGTTACTGCTGACGGCAATCTTATTGAACGTGTCCTTCTGGATGAAGATGTTTGTAGTTATGGATCAGACCGCGTTATACGCCTCGGAGGGAAGAGTGCGACTGCCGAGAACATACACGCCGCATTGGCCACGCTGCGCAAAACTGTCGAACCAGAAGATCCGGTTTTCTTCTATTTTTCGGGTCACGGCGATGCGAGTTCATGCGACGGATCAGAAGGGGCTTCATTGTTCCCTTGGAATGCCGATATAGACCGGTGTGAAAATGTTCTGACGTCTGGCCTGTTGGCGCAGGTTTGGGGTAGCATCCCATCGAAACGCAAACTCGCCGTGGTTGATGCCTGCTATTCGGGCGGCCTCAGAATGACAAAATCAACAGCGGTGAAAAAGAAGCGTCTCTCATGGCCGAGATTGAACGTACTGTCAGAAGGAGAAGGATCGGTTCTTATATCATCCAGCCGCTCTGTCGAGCCATCTTTGATGCTGCCACAGGATTCCACAAGCCTTTTCACGAAGCATTTGGCGAACGGAATGCTGGGGTACGGTGGTCACGACGGTGACGGGTTTGTTCGGGTGTTTGATCTGTTCAATTACGTAGCTGTCGAGGTCCGACGCGAGGCGCCCGAGCAATTTCCTGCCTACGCTGCCCATGAACAAACCCAAAATTTCGCGGTCGCCTATTGCGTAGATGTAAGACGTCGGAAGATGCGTACGCCGCTTACAGAGATGACAGCCAATAGCGGCCGGCTGCAAGCGATCACGGAGGTGTTTTGCTCTCTCTATCCCCTAGGGCCGACGGACCAAGACATCTGGGAGCGCGCTGGCGGCGATCTTTCGCGGCTGAAATTGAGCGGGCAGGGTCGAACAGATTGGTTTCGCGCCATCCAGTTGATGGACCGCGGGGGCGGATCATTAACAATTGAAGTGCTTTGCCGGGAGGCGTTGTCAGACTACCCGCGAAATCGCGACCTTGAACTCCTGTAACATTTCTTAGAAGCACTGCACGAATGTAGCTAAGGACGCTTCTGTTAAATGGGAACAGCTAAGGATCACCACCGATTCGTGGTGATCTGTGATTTCGTCCTGTCCATCGCTCCGAGAAGCACCAACAACGATTTTTCGGCCAACCTCCCGAAACCCTTGAGAAAATCCAGGGGTCAGTGGGAAAAACGATACTCGCCTGTTGCGGCGATTCCTTCACGCGACAATAGACCCACTGGGAAAACTAGTGGCAGAAGAGCTGTCCAGGAAGTTCGAGTTTCCGGTTTCGCTTAACTTCAATAGCTTGATGGCGAGCGATATTTCCGGGAGAGCTCGGGCGTTTCAAAGCATGGTTGGCGGAGGGATGGATGTTACAAAAGCCGCTGGGTTATCTGGGTTAATGGAAACTGAACTATAACCTAAAAAAAGTGGGCCCCAGTGTTAGGTTTTTCTTTTAAAACTCAAACTGCCGATATTCCGCCTATCCCTTCCAGAATAATATTCGCCCGACAATTTATCTTTTCTCTCATCAAATAACAACCTTGTAGTACCACGATGAATGTGCATTGTTTCTGCTGCATTAGGTCTCGGTTCATTGATGTAATGATAAATCAAATATTTACCTTCGGAAAACCCCAGAGTCATGGAACCTGCTTCACTTCGCGATTTAGAGGAATTGGTAATCAAAATTATTTCTATTTTTGTCCAAGTTTGAGAAATCTTCAATGTGGTTTTTGATTCGGGAGAATGGTCATTAAATGAAGTTTCTATTGTACCGTCCCATTCTCCATTCAGGTCAGGGGTTTTTACAACTCCAATTTTTCTAAGAAACTTCCAAGCCCACTCATCGAAACCTTTATAAACTAGATAATAGAAAACCAGCGCCGAAGGAGTTCTAATTTCCCATGGCAGATTGAACTTGCAGGTATCTAACAATAGTTGCATTCCCAATGAGAGAAGAATGCCTATTACTGCGAAGAAGAAAAAAAAATTCCTCCGCTCTTCTGTATCTATGGAGTAGGGATGCATTAAGAACTAATCCAAAGTGAAATTGCGTTTTTTATAAATTTCTTGGCTTCAGGCAGATTCCATTGTTCAAGTGAGTCGCCAAGGAGCTCCTGCTGTTCATTTTGGCATACAAATTCATACATGGTCTGATCATCACATTGCATTAACCATCTTATTACTTCGCTGAAAGAATCTTGGTAGCTTTTTCCGAACTTAGAGTCGGGGACATTATAAATCAAACATTCTAAGAAATATGATGGTGTATTGTCTTCGGGAAAACGTGCTCGCATGTTTTTAAACATCCGAACCACTGGTTTATACCACTTATCGGTATTTTGATGTTTTGAAACACCATTGTCATAGTGGATTTTTGGATAATTTATTATTATTCTGGATTCATTTCTGGGCCAGAAACAAATTCCTTCTACATAATCATAGTGACTTACCGAATTGTATTTTCGATATTGTGCGCAAGCAATAACGTCAGCAGGCAAACGATTGCCTGCTGCTCTTACTTTTAGCGTCTTGTTCCCTTCAACTATTTGGTTTGCTCCGTAATAACTTGTTAATGCTCTTAAAACATCTGCCCGGAATGCTTTCCAATCATATGAAACTGTTATAAGTCCTAAAGCTTTCTTTTCATCATCTGAAAGATTACTATAGAAACCTGAATTAAGCTGTGCGACAACATCTACATCACTGTCGCCACGGATGTTAGTGCTGTTCTTATATGAGCCTTGTAAGTAAACTTCAGATTCAATGTCTTCGGTCCATTTATCGAAGTAACCTAGGGCAGTTTTAACGGAATCCGCTGTTGATTTGGCTACACTAATAGACCCCTGATTTGCCCATGTTTTTAGCTGTGATTCTGGTATGCTCATGTCATATGAATTTCCAAATATCCTTGCAGAGGTGGTATTGAAAGTGATACCGGAATTTTCTATACTCTTAAAAATCTAATGATTTAAAGTAGTTACAACTTTATGGTGGTGCCGAAGGCGGGAGTCGAACCCGCACGCCCGTAGGGCACTACCCCCTCAAGATAGCGCGTCTGCCAATTCCGCCACTTCGGCCCAAAATCGGATTGTAAAAGATATCACGCAAAGGATAGATTTCAAGCGCCGAACTTGCGAAGCCGCCCCGCGTGGGCAAGAAGAAGCGGCATTATCTCAGTCGCCTTTATAGTCCCAAGATCACCGGACAAGCAAGACGATTCGGAAAAACCCGATACACCCTGTCCCCTGCAGTATTTCGAACTGATCATAAGAGGCACCGGATGCCAGCTGTGCGCTTTCATTGTTGACGGAGTCGAATGGTCACCCGTAACGGCAAGAACATCAACGCCAAGTTCTGTAATCTCGGGCAGAAGTGAATCGAATTCCTCTATTACTCTCGCCTTCGCGCGGAAATCACCGTCTTCTCCGTAACTGTCTGTCTTCTTTACGTGCAGGTAGAAAAAATCATAGTCTTTGAAATTAAGAGAAAGTGCGTGGATCTCATCGCCTATTGAATCCCCCGAGACCTCTAGCACGTCCATTCCGAGCAATCTCGATACTCCCCTGTACATCGGATAGGCGGCCACGCATCCGGCCCGAAGCCCGTAAGCCCTATCAAAGGTAAGAAGGTCCGGCCGCACGGAAAAACCCCTCAGGAGCATGTAGTTAGCCACAGGTTCATCCCTTATTACTTCGCAGGCCCGGTCAATCAGCTCTCCGGCAATTTCGGCTGTTTTTTGGGAACCGTTGTTTTTCCCCCAGGGTCTGATAGGAGTTGCGCCTTCTGCCTGCGGGTCGGTGTCGCAGACAAGCGCGTCTGATTCCGAAAGCCGGTCGGGAAAGGAGAAGACCACGACGAACCTGTGCTCAAGACCGGGATAAAAACTTACCTTCACACCCGCTATCTCCTCAACCGCTGATGAAATCCTGGAGATCAACCTCCTGTTCTCCTCCGTCTTGAGCCTGCCCGCCCTCCTGTCGGTAACGACGGGGACATCCCCCTCGTATCTCACCGTGGCGAAGTTGCCCCTCACCGCCACATCCGACGGACCCAGCTCAACACCGAGACCCAGCGCCTCAAGCACTCCCCTTCCTATCTCGTTTCTGACGGGGTCATAACCGAAAAGCGCCAGATGCGCGGCGCCGCTCCCAGGAGTTATTCCCCTCTCAACGGGCACGTGCAGCCCCAGGGACGCATCCGAAGAAATCCGGTCAAGATTCGGGGTCCGAGCCGCCTCAAGCTCCGTTTTTCCGTCAACCGGAAGCCCCCCGAGTCCGTCAAGAACGCAGAGAACTATCTTTGAAGAGTTTTTCTGAACGAGTTTTGTAACCAGATCCTGCATTTTTCCGCCTTGTAAGCTGTTTTAATGGGGACTCCGTCAAGGGTCCCTGAGTTCTATTTCGATTCCGTCATACGCCGGCTCTATATGATCCGGAAGCTCCGCCAGGAGTCTTTCATACTCAAGCTCATGTCCCATGTGGGTAAGAAGTGCCCTTTTGGCTCCCAGTTTCTCTATTTCGCCTACCGCCTGCTCTATGTTGAAGTGGGCCCTGTGGGGTTTGTACCTCAACGCGCCGAGTATCAGGAGATCAAGCCCCGAGAGCTTTTCATAGGAGCTCTCAGGTATGGCGCTGCAGTCCGTAAGGTAGGCGAAAGACCCAATCCTGTAGCCGAGTATCTGCCAGTCGTGGTGATAGATGTCGATCGGCTCTATAGTGATTTCCTCGAACTTGATTTCCCCGTTTACCTCTTTGAAATTCAGCCTGGGTTTTCCTCCCGCAGCGGGGAAGGAATCGAATATGTAGGCGAAATTCCGCTTTATGTCGCCAAGGGTGAACTGGTTTGCGTAACAGTCTATGTCCATTTTGTTCATGAAGTTAAACGCCTTAAGATCGTCTATCCCGTGGGTGTGGTCGGCATGGGCGTGGGTATAAAGAACAAGATCAACCCTGGTTATCCCCTCCCTCAGGGCCTGGGTCCTGAGATCGGTTGACGTATCGACAAGTATTTTTCTTCCGGCCACGTCAACAAGCACGGAACTTCTCGTACGTCTGTTCTTAATATTGTCCGATGTGCACACATCACACGGGCAGCCCACTATGGGAACGCCGGTTGAAGTAGCACATCCAAGTACTCTGACCTTCATAGAAAACGCCAAACATGGTAGAATTAATGTTGTAAGAACATACATAAAATCTTCCGAAAATAAATTTACAACGGCGTAACTACACAATATAGTTTCTGCTTAAAGTGAAAAGCCGCATAAAATTCTCTCCTTTTCTAATGGCGTTTATCTGCCTGTTCGCCCTTTCCCCGGCAGTGGCGAAGAAAAAAAACGAGGCCCTTTACGAAGAAACTTTCAAGCTTTACCGACAGCTTGAATCAAATTCCGAGAAAGCCAAGAGAAGCGAAACCTGGGATCTTGTGGGAAACACTTTCTACAGAATATACTCGCAGGACCCGGAGTGGAGAAACTCCCCGCTCTGTCTCTTCGTCGCAGCCAGGGTCTACGAGAAAAAGTCCCTGAGATTCAACTCGCCGAAAGACTCGGAGAAAGCTCTTCTGTACTCGCGGGAATTCGTGAAAAGATACCCGAAAGACAGCCTGGCCGACGACTCGTGGCTTCGGGTGGGCAGAATTCTTGAACGCGGGGGAAAGAAAACAGAAGCCGCCGAGGCATACCGGAGAATCGTTGATGAAATGGAGGAATCAGACACTCACGAGATCGCCAAGAAAAGACTCGCGACGCTTTCGGGAAGACCCGCTCCCAGGAAAACAGAACCTGCTGTGAGCGAAAAAGTCCCGCCCAAGCCATATCCCAAAGGCTATGCCGTCATAAAAAAAATAAGGCACTGGTCAACGGATGATTATACGCGGGTCGTAATAGAGACCGACAGGGATGTGAAGTACTCATCGAGAATGCTCCGTCCCGACCCTGAACTCAATACCCCTCCCCGTCTGTACGTGGATCTTGAGAAAACCGTCCTTGACCATTCGATCAGTGTCGAACCCATTACCAAGGGACTTCTTGAGAAAATAAGTTTCGCGAGCAATCGCCCGGGAGTATCCCGCATAGTGCTTTACATAAAAGATCTTGAAGGTCACAAGGTTTTTTCCCTGAAAAAATCAGAACAGAACCCGTATTTCCGGCTCGTGATGGATATAAAGGGGAAAGGAGCCCAGCCGGACAAGATATTCGCGAAGGACGCTCCTTCATACGACAAGCAGGGACCCTCGATTCAATCCAAGATTCCCGAAGGAGAGATAGCAAGCCTCAAGCAGGCTCTCGGACTCAAGATAACAACCATCGTGATCGATGCGGGTCACGGAGGACATGATCCCGGCGCTATAGGTCCAAGCGGCCTCAAGGAAAAAAACGTGACGCTCAGAATAGCCAGAAAACTCAGGCAAAGGCTTGTTGAAGAGGGAAAGAGTTTCGGCATAGAAAACGTCTACCTTACAAGAGACGGCGACAGGTTCATCCCTCTTGAGGAACGCACCGCCATAGCGAGAAAAAGAAAGGCCGACATTTTCATATCAATACACTGCAACGGGGCAAGAAAGAGAAAAGCGCATGGAATAGAAACCTACATACTGGGTTTTACAGACGACCAGACCTCCCTGCAGCTCGCCGCCCGGGAAAACGCCACTACGACCAAGGGACTGCACGACCTTCGCGGAATACTGAAAGACTACATACTCAGTTCCAAGAAAGAGGAATCTCAGCAGGTCGCCGGTTACGTGCAGCGATCCATAATCAAGAACGTTTCCGCAAGGTACAAGCACATAAAGAACAAGGGAGTGAAAAAGGCTCCTTTCGTAGTGCTGATCGGCGCGGACATACCAAGCCTGCTGATTGAAACCTCTTTCATAACAAATCCCAGAGAGGAGAAAAGGCTTAAGAGCGAAACTTACATAGAAAGAATAGTTGACGGAATAATTCTGGGAATAAAGCAGTACTCGATGCAGAGCCAGAAAGTCTCCTGAAACACTACGTACTTATGGAGAACGTGAACAATCAGATCGCGAAAATATTCACAAGGATAGCCGATTCTCTTGAGATCCTGGATGAAAACAGCTTCAAGATAAACGCCTACAGAAAAGCTTCGCGCAATATCTCCTCGATGCCGGATTCTCTTGAGGAGTTTGACGGTGAAAAGGAACTCTCCACGATACCGGGAGTCGGAAAGGATCTTTCGAAAAAGATAATCGAGCACCGCCTTACCGGAAAGATCGCCTACCATGAAGAGATAAAAAAACAGGTTCCCGACGAACTCGCAGAACTTCTCGAAATAAGAGGAATCGGCCCCAAATTTCTCCGCACTCTGGTAAAGCACTTCGGGGTAACGGACATTGAAAACCTGAAAGAAACCATCGGCAATCCGGATATTTTTGAGTTAGAGGGCATAGGAGTAAAGAAAATCGCGCAAGTGACCCGCTCGATAGAGATTTTCGAGGGCGGAAAAAAAAGAATGAGACTCACCGAAGCCCATCCCCTGGCGACATTTATAAAAGAGGAAACGGAGAAAATCCCGGGCGTCTTGAAAACCCAATTAGCCGGTTCGCTCCGCAGGATGAGGGAAACCGCAGGAAACATAGACATAATCGCTTCGGCAGATGATGTAGCGGGGGTAGCCGAACAATTCATAAGCCTCGGCTTCGTTAGGGAAGTTCTCCGTAAAACCGAAAACAGCGCACAGATTCTTACGGAAACCGGGGTGAGAACCGATCTTCTGGTCGTAGAGCCCAATTGCTACGGTTCCGCGCTTCAATACCTCACAGGCTCGCATTCCCATAACGCAAGAATAAGGGAAATCGCAGCGGCTAAGGGCTTTGAGACGGACACCATGGGTATCCGCAACCGGGCGGGGTATTTCTCCTCCGAAGAAGAAATCTACGAATCCCTGGGACTAAAGTATATTCCCCCTGAGCTGCGTGAAGACCGCGGAGAGATTGAAGCAGCACGTGACGGGGAACTTCCCCCGCTCCTCGAAAAAGACGATCTGAGGGGAGACCTCCACGCTCATTCGACCTGGAGCGACGGGGCTTCAACCCTCCGCCAGATGGTGGATAAGGCGGCCTCGCTCGGCTACGAATACATAGCCATAACCGACCACTCGCCCTCCTCAAGGATCGCAAACGGGCTCAGTATCAGCAGGCTCCGGCAGAAAAAAGAGGAGGTCGAGAAAATAAACGCCGAGGGAAGAGCAATAAGGGTGCTTATGGGTTCTGAGGTTGACATACTGCCGGACGGTTCCCTTGATTATCCCGATGAAATACTCGGGGAGCTTGATTTTGTCGTCGCGTCGGTTCACAGCTCTTTTTCGATGGAAGAGGACGAAATGACAAAAAGAATATGCGGCGCCTTAGAAAACCCCAACGTAGACGCTCTCGGGCACCCGACCGGAAGGCTTATAGGACAGAGAGAACCCTACAAGGTCGATATAGACGCCGTTATTGAAACCGCCAGGAATTACGACAAAGCGCTTGAGGTAAACTCATCGTACAAAAGACTCGACCTTAAAGATACCCACGCTAGAAAAGCCGTTGAGGCGGGAGTGAAAATCATAGTGTCCACCGACGCTCACAGAACACAGCACCTGGAAAGAATAATCTTCGGGGTCGGTACGGCAAGACGCGGATGGGTAAAGAAAACGGATGTCGTAAACACTTACGGTCTTTCTGAACTCCTTAAATGGCTTGCGAGCCACGGCTCATAGGATGCCCCGACTCACTAAAAAACAGGCCCGGGCGGAAGTATCCCGTCTGAGAAAGAAAATAATCCGCCACGACCATCTGTACTACGCTGAGAACAACCCCGAAATCCCCGATGCCGATTATGACAAGCTCATGAGAAGGCTCATTGAACTTGAGCGGACCCATGATCTAGCCATCCCCGATTCCCCCTCCCAGAGAGTCGCCGGAGAGGTTGCGGAGCAATTCAGTCCCTTCGATCACAGAATTCCCATGATGAGCATCGATAACGCCATAAACGAGGACGAAACCAGGGAGTTTGACAAACGGATAAAGAGATTTCTAAAGACAAAGGCCGAAGAGGAAGTTGAATACGTTCTGCAGCCTAAATTCGACGGGGTTTCGGCATCGCTTACCTACGTTGAAGGAGAGCTGCTCCACGGTGCCACGAGGGGTGATGGAAAAACGGGAGAGGAAATAACGGCAAACGTAAAAACCATAAGGTCCGTCCCCCTGGCTCTTTCGGGGCGAGGCCGAAAGCCGAAACTGGTCGAGATCAGGGGGGAAGTTGTATTTCCCCGAAGCCTGTTCGCAAGACTGAATGAAGAGCTTAAAAAACTTAATGAAGAACTTGAAAAAGAGAACGAAACTCTCCTGAAAGAAGGGAAAAAACCGAAGCCTCCCAGGATGCCGTTTAAAAACCCGAGAAACGCCGCTTCGGGGTCGCTTCGTCAACTCGATTCCTCAGTAACGGCGCGGCGTCCCCTGCACTTTTACGCCTGGGGAATAGGCGGCTGCGAGGGGGTGGATTTCAGAGACGAGCTTAAAATATACAAGGCTCTTCGTAAATGGGGTTTCAGCGTTGAAGAACCCAAGAACTGCGGGGACATTGACGAGGCTATTGAGTACGGAAGAGCCCTTGAGCAAAAAAGAGATTCTCTTGATTATGAAACCGATGGCGCGGTTGTAAAGGTAAAAAACAGGGGACTGCAGGAACGCCTGGGGACAACGGCAAAACATCCTCGCTGGAGCGTGGCCATAAAGTTCTCTCCGAAGCAGATAACCACCAAAGTAAGGAATATAACGGTCCAGGTAGGAAGAACGGGACATCTCACCCCGGTAGCGGAACTTGAGCCCGTAGAGATATCCGGCATAGAGATAAAAAGGGCGTCTCTCCATACAGAGGACACGGTAAGGGAAAAGGACGTGAGAGTCGGCGATACCGTAGTCGTACAAAGGGCGGGAGACGTTATACCGGAGGTGGTGGAAGTAGTTCCCTCGCAGGAAGGAAGAAAAGAACCTTTCTCCATGCCGCCAAACTGCCCTATCTGCAATACCCCTGTTGAGAGGGAAGGCTCTTTTCACCTGTGCCCGAACATTTCCTGTCCCGCGCAGATAAAGGGAAGGATAAGTCTTTTCGCTTCAAGAAACGCTTTTGACATAGAGGGACTCGGGAAAAAAAAGGTGGAGCAGTTAATAAATGAAGGGATTTTGCAAAACATATCGGATATTTTCACTCTCAGAAAGGAGCAGCTTCTCGAACTTGAAGGATTTGCGGAGAAATCCGCCGGAAAACTCCTCGAGGAAATAGAAAAGAGCAGGAACATAGGTTTTGAGAGATTCATAAACTCTCTCAGTATAAAACACGTGGGCACGAGAATCGCCCAGGCGCTGGCGCAAGAATTCAGAACACCGGAGAGTCTCATGGAAGCCACGGGCGAAGATCTTCTCCGCGTAGACGGCGTAGGCGGGGAACTGGTGCAGAGCATACTGAAATTCTTTGAGGATCCCGAAAGAAAAAGAGTGGTGGAAGCACTTCTGCATCAAGTAAGGATAGAAAAAGAACCCGAGCGGTCCGGGGAAAACGAAAAAATGGCCGGAAAAACGTTCGTACTTACAGGCACCCTCTCGGTTCCTCGGGAGCAGGTAAAGCAGGAAATTGAGAGACTCGGCGGAAAAGTCGTTAACTCGGTATCCGGAAAGACGGATTTTCTGGTCTCGGGAGCAGACCCGGGAACCGCGAAACTTCAAAAGGCAGAAGCCCTTGGAGTCCGTACCATAAACGAACAAGAACTAAGGGAACTTATCGGCTTATAGTTCCGTGTCTTTGCCTGTAAACCTCGTAGAGAAAAATCCCCGCGGCAACAGAAGCGTTTAGAGACTGCACTTTCCCCTCTCTGGGAATGGAAAGAAGGAAATCACATCTCTGCTTCGTCTTGCTTCGCATTCCCCTGCCCTCGTTTCCGATCACCACGGCGATATCGAGCGAAGCGAAGTCGCAACTGAAGACCTCATCCCCAGAATCGGTATCGGCCCCAGCGATCCAGACCCCTTTTTTCTTAAGAGAATCAATCACCCTGCCAAGATTTGTCTCCTGGGCGATTCTTATGTTGGCTGAAGCACCGGAAGAGACTTTCATCACGGTGGGATTTACGTCACATGCCCGGTCAGCGGGTATCACGATTCCATGGACTCCGAGAAAATCCGCTGTCCTTATTATGGCGCCCAGGTTCTGGGGATCTTCCACATGATCCAGAATCAGAAGGAAAACCCTCTCCTGTCTTTTCCCGGCCGCCTCGAGCATGTCTTCAACTGAACTGTAGGCAAAATCCGGGATCTCAGCCGCAATACCCTGATGATTCGGGCTTTTGCATATGTTCGTAATAACGTTTTTGGGAAGATGGGAGAGTTTTATGCGGAATTCCTTAATCGATGCGTTCATCCGCGGGTCAGAAGAAACATCGAAATTCTCCGAAACCATGATTTTCTTTATCTCCCGGGGAGAATTGCGGATAAGCTCGGCAACGGAATTTTTGCCGTAAACAATCAACGTGGAGTCGCCCGGCTCACAAAATTCTTCTTTACGTAGTTAATTTTGTACCATATGTTGTCGTTAATCCACTTGGCATCCCACCACTCAAGCGGCCTCACCGGAACTCCCTGAACGTAAACTCCGAAATGGAGATGGTCTCCCACGGCAAGCCCGGTAGTGCCCGTTCTGCCTATATAGTCTTTTTTCCCCACGCTGTCTCCGACGCTCACGTCCATCGAACTCAGATGGGAGTAAAGCGTCATAACACCCATGCCATGGTCGATGATAACCGTATTGCCGTATATACCGAGGTGCTCGGCGAAAACCACCACTCCGCTGTTAGAGGCGGGGACAGGGCGTTTCCTGGTAACCGAAAGGTCGTAGCCGAGGTGATACTGCCTGTCGATGATGCTACCGTCCATCACATACTTCCTGTGATCCGCAAACGTCGCACCTACCTTGGAATTGGGGAGCTGGTTGAATTTTCCTTCCCACAGAATTCTGTCTCCGCTTTGCGTTCCGATCTCATATATCCTGTTATCGTTTTCTTTTCTGGTCTCACTGTTGATCTTGAGAAACGCCTTGCGAAAATCAGGTTCCCCGCCATCCGTCAACGAGGGATAGCCGTAGACCTTGTTGAAAAGCGGAAGGATCTTTTTTCTCAAAAACCCCTCGGAGAGGGTTATTTCGTCTTTTACGTAAGACGCTTTTAGAAGCCGGTAATAAACGGATTCCCTGACTTCGTTGCCGGCCGCATCGGTTGCAAAAATTTCTATCTTTTCACCCTTGGCGGCATTGTACGGATAGGCGAAAAAGGCAAAGCGTATCAGGGGGTCTTCGAAGTACCCGCCGTAGCCTTCGAAAAAAAGGTCTTTTATTTCAACGCCGCTTGAAACCGTGTCCTCGGAGATCTTGTATACGACAACTCCCGCACCCCCGTGTCTTATATACTGCATGGGTGAGAGTTCCTGCATCTCGGGAGGGATGAAATCGAGGGTGACCTTCTGGCTGAAAACGGCTTTTCTTCCTGAAAAAAGACCGTTCATGAAATGGTCAGTCGCCTCTATGAAAAATTCCGATTCACCGCCTTTTATGCCAAGCTTCTCAGGGTTGATGCTTACGCTCAGCACATCGCTTTTCGTTCCCTTCTTATACTCTTTTTCAACAAGAACGGACTCCCCGTAGGCGTCAAGCAAATAGATGCGCACTTTGGAAAGCCCGGTTCCCTTATCGGACACCGCTACCTCAAAGGGCTTTGTGCCAAGATTCCTGATATCCCGCTCAATGGATATGACGGGAGGGCTCATCTCGGCAATGGAGACAATTTTTATGAGTGCAAGGATCAGAAGCAAAATCCCAAAAACAGCGGCAACCTGTTTTCCGGATACTTGTAACATTTAAAACACCCTCCTTTGAGCTACGGTAGCATCAGGTTCGCTTTTCATACCATAAAGAACAACCCCGATAGCGTAAGAGAATCAGACAGAAAGTTTTATCTCCAAACCGCCTCAGGAAACTTAAAATTACCCCCTGGCGCGATCCGGTTTTACGGGCAAAAACCCCCGGCAAACAGAACAGTCCCGTGAACAGAGCCTCTCGGGCAGCTCAAGTGAGTCCTGTTTTTATTTGGTGGCTTTTAAGTATAATAGGCTTGGTAGGAAAATCCAGATCCTTTAGCGTGACCGAAAAGAAGCTCCCTGCGTTTTCACCAAAGAAAAAACAGTGCGTCGAAGAACCATTCTTTTTATATTGACGGCAGTAATTTCCGTCCTTGTCGTGGGGCTTTTTCTGTTCTCCCAGACCGAGCAAAGCCACCAATACGCAAAAAACCTTATAGAGCGAAGGCTTAACTCGATTCCCAATTTCCACATCAAGCTTGGAAATATCAAAGGAAGCATAATCTCCACAATGGAGATAGACAATATTGAAGTGAAAATAGCCGGGGAGCCTTTCATAGAGATCGAGAAACTCTCAACGAACTATTCAATCCCCCTTCTGTACTCAATAATCTCGAGCAGGAAACTTCATTTATCAAACACGCAGGTATCCGGTCTAAAACTCCTGATTGAAAAGGACCGCCGCGGAGTATGGAATTTCAAGAAACTCAAAAACGAAGACAAAACCGCCGAGCGCCCGCAGCAGCAAAGAATAAGTCTCATCTTCGCTAATAACAGAATCCGCGATTCCCGCGTTTCCATCAGCGATCATACAAGAGACAAAGTGTGGGAGTTTGACTTCGTGGAGGAGTCGTTTTTCTCCATAAACATCATCGAACTGACGAAAAAACTCGAGATTGACGCCAAGGATGTAAATTTCAACTACGTGTCCCCCACAATCAGGATAAGGAATCTCAGGGGGGAAATCGATATAGCGTCCTGGGACTGCGTATTCAGGGACGCGGGATTTAAGGTTGAGAACATACCGCTTAGGGGAAGCGGCACCGTAAGAAACCTGAGAGAACCCGAATTTGACATGACCGTTTATCTCGACGCGCTTGGAATAAACGGAAAGGGAGAGCTTAACCTCCAGGCGAAAACAAAGGTCAAGATGCACTCCCTTGACAACATGGTAGGCACGATGGAAGTCTCGACCCGGGATTCGTTTCTTAACGGAAAGCGGCTCTGGACAGAGCTTGAACCGGTCAGGATTGACGGGACAAAAACCCATATAGAGGGAACGGTAGGCGGAGGGTTCGGAGAATCCCGGTTAAAAGGGAACGTCGACTTTAAAAAATGGCTCGCGGAGGGAGAGAAAAACTGGTTTGACTTCGCGGTAGAGCTAGATGACGCGAACACAGATGAGCTTACCTACATACTTAACCGCTGGCCCTACCCGCTTAAATTCGGAAACGACTCCAGGCTTAACTCGAATTTGAGAATAAGCGGCAACTGGACGAACACGGAGATCTATTCTCTTCGGATTGAACCCGATTATCTTGACGTAATCGACGGTGAGCAAAGCAACCTTCGGATCGGAGGTTATCTGACGCTTAGAAACGACGGTACGGATTTTGATCTCAGTTCAAAAGCAAACGGGTTCAGGCTGAAGTTCGAATTCCCAAACGCATCGCTTGATAACTACGTGTCCGGAAACGCGACCTTCGAGGGAGCAATACCAAAGAAAGGCAAATTCTCCGAAGACGCTGATCTGCGCGTGAACGCCGACCTCAAAACCGACGGATTTCATGTAATAAACAACATCAACTCCCAAATAGACGCCAGAATTGAAAAAGGAACCCTGACGATAAACAGACTCAACGTCTCATCCGATGAATTTTCCCTGTCCGCGGTAAAAACCAAAGGAACACGGAAGGGCCTTGACTGCGCTTTTGAATTCGCGGCGCGGGACCTGGGTTTTCTCTCCGAGATTGACGAAAGGATCCCCCTGCTTCTAGGGGCAATAGGCTCAAGCGGAAGAATCAGCGGAAGCGTTTTCACTCCGTTTATCGAGGCAACCTCGCACATAGAGGACTTCGCCTATAAAAAAGACTTCATAGCTCAGGACATGTCCGTTGAGTCAAGTACACGGATTGATTTCAGAAACACGCCCACGGTGTCGCTTGATATAAACCTCCGGGGGCAAAGAGCCCGTGTTCTCGGCAATTCCTCGGACACGATCGAAGCAAGGTTGCTGGGAACGGAAACGGAGCTTGAAATAAGAGCCCTTTTGAGCAAGAAAAATGGTGCCTTCGCCTCTTCAGAATTCAGTGTTAATGACCTCTTTGGCCATGAGAAAAAACTAAGGGCTACATATCTTGAAGGCCTGCTGGGCGAAAAACAGTTTAAAAGCAAGGGAGATATCTTCCTTGATATATCCCCGGACAGAACAAGGCTGCGTGGAGATGAATTCCTATACGGAGAGGGAAAAATCACCGATTTTCTGGGAGAGATAAACAAGAAGGAAAAGACAGTCGAACTGCGGGCGGACATGACGAATTTCGATCCCCTGATCATATCGAAGGTTCTCAATTTCAAACACCATCCGGAAGGAACGTTTAACGGAAAAGTCAAAGTCAGCGGTTCTCTTACCGCTCCTTCCGTGCAGGCCGAAGTAAAGTCAGACGGTCTCTTCCATAAAATCCCGGGGGGCGGAGAGATGGAAATCAAGCTCCGGGGGAAGAAAGGAAAACTTTTCCTCGACTTCGCGTCCTCGACGGATCAGGGAAAGAAACTCAGTTTGCGGGGAGACCTGCTGGTTTCAAGAAACGCCCAGAACCTTGTCGAGGCGATAAAGGGAACTTCAGTGGACCTTGAATTGACGTCGGAGGGATACAGCCTCGACTTTTTGAGAATTTTTTCAAATTCCATAGAGAAAATCGAAGGTAGCTTTTCATCCAGCGGTCTTTCCCTTGGTGGCACCTTATCCAAACCACGGGTAAGGGGAGATCTAGAAATAGATAACTTGAACCTCTTTTTAACCCAGCTCAGAAACAACCTGTTCACGCAACACGCCAAGCTTTCGTTTAACGGCGCGAAAATGAACTTACCAAGAACGGAGTTTCGCTCAGAAACGGGCAAAGCCTACTTGAAGGGCAAAATGAACCTCTCTGATCTTACTTACCACGCGGATGTTGAGATGGAGAAAATCCGTTTCAATCCCCACTCAATAAAAACGGACCTGTCCGGTAATCTCAAGATAGAAAAGAAAGATGAATTTCTGAGAGTAAAGGGAAACACGAAGGTCACGGCGGGTAGAATTCGTCTTTACCCCGGCAGACTGAAGAGCGTAAAGGATATCAGCTTCATAGACAAAACCGAGAACTTCTCCGACGAGTTTTCACTTGAAACACTAAACCAAACCGGTTTTTACAGAGAAAAAACCGCAATGGATATCTCGGTTGACATCTCTTCGGGTACATGGATAAAAACCAAGGAAGCCAACTTTAACACAAGGGGAAAACTGAGACTCAGGAAAGAACCGGGTGCGGATCTTAACATGCAGGGAAACATAGTGTCATCCGAGGGATATTACACGGTCTTCGGAAAGCTCTTTGACATAGAGGACGCAGCGCTTAATTTTACGGGATCAACCCAGAATCCCGCTCTTAACGTTAAGGCATATTACGATGTCGGCGATGTTGACGTGTACGTAAATGTTACGGGAGATTTAAGTGAGCCTGACCTCTCCCTGTCAAGCAACCCGGATCTTGAAGAAATTGACATAATTTCCTATATAGTTTTCGGAGCTTCAAGCAACAGGCTTCAGAACAGACAGAGGGCGTTTGTGGGGAAATTCGCGACGGCAGTTGCCGCCGGCGGAATCTCGGAGCTGTTAAGCTCGGAGATAGGACTTGACCTTCTGAGCATCCAGGAAGGAGAACGGGGATTTGAGGACAGCACCCTCAAGGTCGGTTCCCACGTGACAAGAGATATTTTCGTCGGTTACGAAAGATCGCCCTCTTCGACCTCCATTGACCAGACGGCGCAGATGCGCAACAAGCTGAATCTTGAGTGGAAACTAAACAGAAGATTCTCCGTAGAAAGCCAGATGGGGGGAGAAAATCCCGGAGTCGACTTTTTCTACAATTTTAATTTCTAAAACGCTAAACTCCGGGGAAATTTATCCCGGGGGCCAATAGCGGAGAAGCGCAATGAACGAGCAAAAACCGATCGTAGCTATAGTTGGAAGACCAAATGTCGGCAAGTCCACTCTTTTTAACAGAATAATAGGGTGGAACAAAACGATAGTAGAGGACGTCCCGGGCGTAACAAGAGACAGAGTTTATGAAGATACCCGATGGAAGGAAAAGGAGTTTACTCTCGTTGACACCGGGGGTCTTTCCCTCGGCGAAGATGACGAAGACTATTCGCTCATAAAAGAGCAGATAGACGTGGCTATTTCCGAAGCGGACCTCGTGGTGATGCTTTTTGACGGCCGAGACGGGGCTTTGCCCCAGGATTCAGAGATAGTGCGGTATCTTCGAAAGACCGAAAAAAGAGTCATCTATGCCGTGAACAAGATCGATCATGGGAATATAAAACAGATACTCAAGACGTACGAATTCTACGGGACGGGCACAGATGAGTTCATGCCGATTTCCGCGCTTCACAACAAAAATATCTACGAACTCGTGGAGCAGATCGCTTCCTGCATAGAAACTTTCGGACAGCCGGAAGAAGAATCGGAAGAGTCTGGGGAAATTAGAATCGCCGTTATCGGCAAACCCAACGTGGGGAAATCCACTCTGGTGAACAGGATACTCGGAGAACACAGACTCATAACAAGTCCCACCCCGGGAACGACCCGTGATTCCGTGGACTCCGTTTATGAAAAAGACGGGAAAAAATATGTCTTCATCGATACCGCCGGGATAAGAAGAAAGTCAAGAATAGACGCTCCCGTTGAAAAGCACAGTGTATTTCGGGCCATAAGGTCCATCGAAAGAGCCCATATAGTGCTGCTGCTGATAGACGGACAGGAGGGTCCAACCCACCATGACTCACGCCTCGCGGAACTGGTAAAGGGCAGAAACAGGGCCCTTATAATACTGCTTAACAAATGGGATCTCGCCCCAGAAGACATAGTGGAGCCGAAAGAGATTGAAGAGATAATAAAAGAGAAGCTAATCGGGGTGGATTACGCTCCGATGCTCACAATCTCCGCGCTTACGGGCAAAAGGGTTGACAGAATCTTTGACGTCATCGAGCGCGTGGAGAGCAATTTCAGAAAAAAAATATCTACCGGGAAGCTCAACAGGTTTCTTGAAGATCTGACAAAGCGCTACCCTCCCCCGGTTTACAGGAGAAAGGAAATCAAGCTTTTCTACATCGCACAGCCTTTCACCGCAGCACCGACTTTCACAATTTTCACTAACTCCGCAAAGGGAATACCCGAGAACTACAGAAGGTTTCTTGAAAACCAGTTAAGGGAGTACGAAGATTTCGAGGGAGTTCCACTGAAACTTCTGTTTCGGGACAGAGAAGGAAAAGAAGTCTAGATTATCAGACCTCAAGGATTATCTTCTGTATGTCAGCCGTCCGATCGGCCGCAGAGCACATTTCCATCACCCTGCTCCGCGCGTTTCGGCCCATTTCACCCCGGGTCTCCGCATCCTGCGCAAGAATCGAGATACTCTTCCCGACCTTCTCAAAATCCCCTGGGCCGCACAGAAAACCGGTCTCTCCGTCCTCCACGGCCTCCGCTATGCCACCTATCGAAAAACCCACAACGGGCAGACTGAAAGCCATCGCCTCTATGACGGACCTTGGGAAAGGATCCGGATAATTGGACGGAATCACGAAGAGGTCAAAATCCTTAAGATAGGGTCTTACGTCCTTTCTGTATCCAGTAAAAATAAAATTGTCCCGCACCCCGAGTTTCTCCGCGTAATCCTCAAGTTCACGCAGATGGTTTTTCGGGAAAAACCACGGAGTATCTCCTACTATAACGAACTTTATTTTCTCCTTCATGCTCCCGTCTGAAACGATGCGGTGAGCGGTGTCCACGAAGTCCATGTAGCCCTTTCTCGGGACCACTCTTCCGGTGTTTCCCACAAGCACGGTATCGGAGGGTATGGAAAATTCCTCTCTAAGAGAACCCCGGACAGACTCCCTGTCGAAATCCGCAGGGTCAATCCCGTTATAGACGACGTGAACCTTGCTTTTTGCTCTTCGAAACGGCTCGGCCGTGGCTTGGGAAACGCATATTATCTTCTTCACGCATCGAAATCCCGAAAGCGTCTCCATGAGAAGCTTGAGAAACCAGGTCTGCTGTATGTTTCTTACGTGCCAGATAACGGGCTTTTTGTTTTTTCTTCCGATCAGAGTGCCCACAATCTTGGCAAGGGTTCCGTTGCAGTAGATAATGTCGATTCCGTTTGCCTTGACTATCTTCGGGGAACCACACAGAAGGCGGATCATATTCACTATGTTTACGATTATGGAGAAGACTTTCAGCAGACCCGGGGCCTTTGTTGTATCCGCCACCATTGTTGATTTCTGTATGTTCTCGGGAAATCTGGGGTCAACTATAACATTTTCAAAAATACCCTCGGACTTGAGGCTCTCAGAGAATATGTCGTGTTTCGGAACGAGAACAAACGGATTTATCTTTTTCCTGTCAATATACTTCAGTATATAGAGGAGACTTCTTCCCGGTCCTCCGTCTCTTACGGAGTGATTGATGAAAAGCACATTTGTTTTTTTCATATCGGCGGATATTAGGGTATAATCCCCGGAGGGTTAGAGTGGGAAAGAGAAATAAACTAATACGAATTCCATATTGTCATTTACCGTAATCAAATTGAAAATTAGGGAATCTTAATGCAAACCAAAACCCGCGCAAGCGCGGTGAAAATCTACCTGTTTTTCCTTTTTATTTCCTTATTCGCAGTTTCAGGATGTGGTCTGGATATTGATTTCGGCAGCGGGAACGAGAACGACGATGTAGAAGAAAATGAGGTAATTGAAGGGTTCATCGATGAAATAGATCTTCCGGATATAAGCGAAGATCCAAACCTTCTTGTGAAGGCATATGTCGTAAAAGACGAGACGGTATTTTGCTGTGAGGATACTACATCAGAAAATGATGATTTTTACATAGAGGACAACCTTGATCCGAAGGCTGAGCTTAGAATTTTTGAGAGCGGGAATGAAGACTCCCTTCTTGGAACAATAACCATTCCCGTCTTTCCCGGAGCGATGATTTACATTCGGGATATTACTATTGATGGTGGACCGCCAGAGTATAAAGACATAGATATAATCTTCGAAGGGCAGGTAGTCTCAAAGAACTGTGTTAGTGAAACATCTAAAAGCGGAAGCATAAAAGTTGAAATATTATCAGAGGGCAACAAGACAGAAGTAACGGTTAAGCTGACATCAGGAACCGACATTAAAAGAGGAGACGACGAAGAGGGCCTTCCGTGTGAAGAAATAGTCGAGGGACGCAAGGTCAGGACAGATGGGGAACTGCAGATAGGCAACACCGTAGATGCGGAGTTAATTGAAATACTATGAGCCGTTCTCGTCTCCGCTCATCGCCGCACACTATCTTCCCTCCACAGTCATCCGCGCCCTTTTCCTTCCTTTCTCCGTAAGAAAGAGTTCTCCACCCGTAACGGCTATGTCCCCTTTCCGTCTTAAAAACCCAACCACTTTCGAGGCAAAGTCAGTGGACTGAAACATTCCCCTGCTGTCGGGATGGTTTTTTACCGTTTCCCCTTTTTCCTGGTTGTAAAGACTCACGAGAAGCGAGGCCTCGGCAAAATCCACCTTCTGCCTCCTTTTTTCTCTCATTATGCCGAAGAGCCCCCTTTGAGGAGAGAAAAGAAAAACCGCAAGAAAAAACATCCCGCACATAAAGGCCATCGAACCCGCTATGTTCACGTCAAGCCAGTTGGCGACCCAGAATCCGGAAACGGCTGCCGAGATACCGAAGATCACGCTCAGGAAAATCATCCTGAAAAGCGAATCCGTAAGAAGATAGGCGCAGCACGGCGGAATTACTATAAGCGCTATAACCAGTATCGAGCCCACGGCGTCAAACGCTCCCACGCAGGTAAACGACACAACGGCCATAAGCAGATAGTGAATCAGCCGGGGACGGAAGCCTATTGACGACGCGAAGCTCTCATCAAAGGTAGACACCTTGAGCTCCTTATAGAAAAAGGAGATGAAAAACAGGGTTAAAAGAAGAATTGAGCCCATTACGTAAGCCGACCTGGGTCCCAGATCCATTCCCGAGACAATGAACCGGTCAAAAGGTGCAAAAGCGATTTCTCCGAGAAGCACCGAGTGGATATCGATATGAACGTTTCGCGCGTATTTTGAAAGCAGTATGACCGCCACACTGAAAAGAAACGGGAAGACAATCCCTATGGACGCGTCTTTTTTCACTAGCCTTGATCGGTTAACGGCCTCTATGAGTGAAATCGCGAGCACTCCGCTAGCGGCGGCACCTATTATGAGAAACGGCGAAGACAGATCCTTTACTAGGAAAAAAGCGAGTATTATGCCGAGCAGAATGGAATGGCTGATCGCGTCAGCCATCATTGACATCCTTCTTAGAACAAGAAACACCCCGGGTATGGAACATGAAGCCGCAACTATGATGGCCACAAGCTGTATATCAAACTGATGTGGACTCATCTGCTCCTCCCCACCGGGGAGAACTTTCGAACCTCGCGAATACCGCTTGCGGTAAGACGCCAGTTCTCCTCTCCCGCCCTCTCCACGTATCCCGCCGTCTGCAGTTCCCAGAGACTCTTTTTAACGTTAAACCCCTTTTCGCTTCCAAGTGTAAGCAGTCTCTCAGAATGCGCGTAGCCGGGATCGTCATGCTCAAGGGCAAGATTGTGGAGGGCTTTTAGAACGTAATCCTTTTTTATTTCCCTTCTGCTTCTCGCGTCCTTAAATCTCAGGGTGAAAAACCCGTTCGGGGAGAAAAGAACCGAGAAAAAAGCGATAACGCTCACGCAGACTATAACCGCGGGTCCCGTCGGCACGTTCTCAAACCCGGCACTGAGCGCAACACCCGTCATGCCGGAAACAGCGGCTATAAGAGCCGCGAGAATCACCATCGAGCCCATATTTCCGGTCCACTGCCTGGCTGCGACCGCCGGGGCGATGAGCATTGAACTCATAAGCACTACCCCTACTGTCTGGAGCCCTATTACTATCGCCGAAACTATTACGGCCGTAACGAGCATGTCCATAGATTTCATTGAAAAACCCATTGTTCCGCCGAAATCCGGATCGAAGCAAAGAAGCTTGAACTCCTTCCAGAAAAGCCCCACTACCAAAAGGGCGAAAAAGCCCGTAAGACCTATAATCAGAACGTCTTTTTCAACAAGCGCCTCAGCCTGACCGAAAAGAAACTTATCAAGCCCCGCCTGGTTGGCGTCTGGCATTTTCTGGGCGTAGGTAAGAAGAACGAGACCCAGCCCGAAAAAAACCGAAAGCGCCATCCCCATCGCGCTGTCAGTTTTTATTCTTGAGTTGTCCTTAATGAGGTTAATCAGAAAAACTGCCAGGACAGCGGAGAGCGCGGCCCCGATAAAAATCGGCAGCTGCTCCTTGACCCCCACTATGAGGAAAGCAAGCACTATTCCGGGAAGCGCCGCGTGTGACATGACGTCGCCCACGAGGCTTTGTTTTCTTAGCACCGCGTACGAACCGACCACGCCGCTTACAATCCCCAGGGAAGCCGCTCCCAAAAGAATGGTCCTTGCGGTATAGTCAGAGAAAAGCTCAACCGCAAATTCCAGCATCAGACTGCCCTTCTGGCCGATTTTCTCTCAGGGAAAAAGGATGCCTTGCCCCCGTAAGCCCCCATGAGATTCTCAGAATTGAAAACCTCATCCACTTTTCCCGAAGCCACAAGCCCAACGTTTAGAATAGCGATCCGCTCGTAGTATTCGGAAACGGTGTTAAGATCGTGATGAACCGCAAGCACGGTCTTTCCCCCGGTGACAAGTTCTTTCAGTATCCTGACTATTGCTTTTTCCGTAGTGGCGTCAACTCCCTGAAAGGGCTCATCAAGCAGATAAACCGAGGCGCTCTGAACAAGAGCTCTCGCGAGAAAGACCCTCTGCTGCTGTCCCCCTGAGAGCTGGCTTATCTGCCTCTGGGCAAACTGAAGCATGTCGACCTTCTCAAGAGCACTCAGCGCCTTTTCGTGTTCTTTTCTTCCGGGACGCCTTATCCAGCCGAGATCCCCGTAACTTCCCATTTTCACCGTATCCACGACGGAGGTTGGAAAATCCCAGTCCACAGAACCTCTCTGGGGAACGTAACTCACTTCCTTTCTCTGTTTTTCGTAAGGTCTGCCGTGGATGGAGATAACTCCCGCGACGCGGGGAACAAGCCCCTGTATGGATTTTATGAGCGTTGTCTTGCCGGCGCCGTTTGGCCCCACAACGGCAACCATAGCGCCCTTTGGAATCTCAATATCTATATCCCAAAGAACGGTCTTGTCGCCGTAAGCGACGGTTAGATCCGTCACACGGATTGCCGGGGCGACCCGGTTTGGCTCTCCGCTGTTCATTACCCATCTCCGGCGACTGCGGAATCGGCGACCTGGAGGTTACGGTTAAGGGATTCCACTACAGTGTCCACGTTGCTTTTGAACATCCCTATGTAAGTACCCTCTTCCGTTCCCTGGCTGCCCATCGAATCCGAGTAAAGACTGCCTCCTATCTCAACATCAAAACCTCTGGCCTTTACAGAGGCCTGAAGAGCGCGCATGTATCTGGGAGAAATGGAAGTTTCAACGAAGACAGCCGGAATCTTTCGCTCGGTTATTGTCTTTGAGAGGTTCCTTATGTCCGCTACGCTGGCTTCAGAATCGGTACTTATTCCCTGAAGGCCCATCACTTCAAACCCGTAACCTCTTCCGAAATAATTAAACGCGTCATGGGCCGTTATAAGCACCCTTCTTTCAGGTTGAAGCGTGGCGATTCTCTTCTGTATGTAAGCCTGCAGCAGGTCAAGCTCTTTTAGATAGGATTCTGTGTTACGCCTGTAGATACGGGCGTTTTGCGGGTCATAGAGCGAAAACGCCTCCATTACCACCTTAGCAGCCTTTTTCCAGAGAGTAACGTCAAACCAGATATGCGGGTCGTAATATCCCTCATACTCCGCAAGAGAAAAAAGCAGAGACTTGTCAATTCCCTCCGCGACGCCCACGGTGAATATCCCGCTTTTTCTCATCTGCCCGAGGACATCCGTAATCTTGCCCTCAAGGTGAAGGCCGTTATAAAAAATCATGTCGGCGCCTGCAAGCTTTCCCACGTCCCCGGCACTCGCCTTGTAGAGATGCGGGTCAACCCCAGTTCCCATAAGGGAGAGGGTCTCCACGTTCTCCCCGGCAATGTTCTCAACCAGATCCCCGATCATCGCGGTGGTAGTAACCACTTTTATCGCGCCTTCTCTTTTTATACTCCCGCCGCTCTCAGTGCAGGCCGCGCAGAAGATCAGCAGTGCAGACAGCAGAAAAAATCGCATATCCGTTATGATTCCCATTTCTTCCTCTCTCAGTTCTTCGCTTTCTCAACCAGTATGTACTTGGCCGCGTTTCGTCCTATGGGATGTTCCTTCCCGGTCATCTGGACGATTATGGGACCCTTAAACGGTTGCCTTGAAACAACCGTCATCTCGGTTTCCGGGTAGAGACCTATAGCGCCCAGATAACGAAGCAGTTCCGGGTCATGATCGCTCACCTCGACCACCTTTACCAAAGTGTTCGGCTCCACTTCCACAAGAGCGCTGCACTGCCTCACGATCATGGTGCCGTCTCGTCGCGGAATCGGAGAACCGTGCGGGTCGGTAACCGGATAACCCAGAAACTTGTCAATCCTGTCTTCAAGATCTTCTGAAAGCACGTGTTCCCATTTCTCAGCTTCCTGGTGCACCTTGTCCCAAGGAACGCCGAGCGCTTCCTTGAGGTAAAGCTCAACAAGCCGGTGATGTCTGATTATTTCAAGAGCTATTTTCCTGCCCGCAGAAGTAAGTTTCACCCCCTGGTAGCGCTTGTGGGTTATAAGCTTTCTCTCCGAAAGCTTTTTCACCATGCTCGTCACCGAAGCCGGAGACACGCCCAGTTTTTCCGAAAGCGCGCTGGTCGAAACCTTTTCTTCGGAAGTCTCAACCTCGTAAATGGCTTTCAGGTAATCCTCTATTGACTGCGAGAGCATCTTTATTTCCTCTTTATCTTTCCAAAAACCGCCTAAATTTAAAACAGCCAAAAAAAATATTTTAGTCTTGTCTAAATTTCTTTTTAATTGTAGCAAAAACGAATCGACTGTCAAGGGAAATCACCGGGTTTCGAAAAGAGGCGTTTATGGCTTAAAATAAGCCCCATGCGGAAGCGGCATCATAAAAGAACAAATCCCCTTCTGGGCATAGCAGGTTTTATCTGTTTCTTTCTCCTTATCTTTTCCGCATGTTCCACAACGGAAAACAAGGAAAATTCTCCCAACCGGACCACCTTCAAGGTGCTAAACTCCTTCCCGCATGACCCTGAAGCTTTTACTCAGGGATTTCTCCATAGAGACGGGTTCCTTTATGAAAGTACCGGGCTTTACGGAAAGTCATCTGTGAGAAGGACTAACCCGGCCACGGGAAAGGTGCTCAATAGGGTAAACCTTTCCCAGGAATTCTTCGGTGAAGGTCTTACTATAATCGCTGACAGTATATACCAGCTCACCTGGAGATCCCGGCAAGGTTTCATATACGACAAGGAAACCCTGCAGCGCAAGGGGTCATTTGTCTATTCCACCGAAGGCTGGGGGCTTACTGATGACGGAACGCAACTTATAATGAGCGACGGATCGGAAAAACTGTATTTTCTCTCCCCCGGGAGCTTCGAGGTAACAAAAATACTAAGCGTAAAGGAGCGAGGATCCCCGGTCAGGATGCTTAACGAACTTGAATACGTAAACGGAAAGATCTACTGCAATATATGGCGCTCGGACGATATAGTGGTCGTAAACTCCGAAAGCGGCAAGGTGGAGAGACGGATAACACTCGGGGAATTAAGAAAAAGACTCAGCCTTCAGGACAGGGCGGGAGTTCTAAACGGAATCGCCTGGAAATCTTCTTCCGACACTTTCTTTATAACCGGAAAACGCTGGTCCGAGGTTTTCGAGATAGAGTTCAGTTTTACCTCCCCTTGAAGCGGGAATCGAAGCGGGTAGACTCATTTTCCCTTCTGTGTCCCCGTAGCTCAGTTGGATAGAGCGTAGGATTCCTAATCCTGAGGCCGCAGGTTCGAATCCTGCCGGGGACGCGCCACAAACTCTACGAAAAGAGCTGCCTGAAGATCATCCAGATGATTTTCACCCCGGCCATGACGCTTCCCGCAACCGTTCCGGTTATTTTCGAGGTGCCTATTCTCTTTCTGTAACTTACCGGAACCTCGGCGCAGCGAAGTCCGTTCTTCGCGGCCTTTACCTGCATCTCAACTGTCCATCCGAACGTTTTGTCTCTCATGTCAAGAGAAAGGAGCTTGTCGTATCTTATGGCCCTGAAAGGACCGAGGTCAGTGAAATCCACGCGGTAAAACAGTTTTATAAGCCTGGTCGCCACATAATTGCCCACAAGGGCCTGGGGCAAAAGCGCCCCTTTCTGTCTCTCACCGATGGTTCTTGACCCTATGACGAGATCGTATCCGCCCTCGGTTATGGGGGAGATGAGCTCTTTTATTTCCTGTGGATAGTCAGAATAGTCTGCATCCAGAAATACTATGATATCAGGCATATATGAAGAATTCTTAATGTAATCTATCCCCGCAAGACATGCCTGTCCGTACCCCCTTCTCTCCTCCTCTATAACCGTGGCTCCGCTGCTTGAGGCAACGCGTGCGGTGGAGTCGGTCGAGCCGTTGTTCACAACCACTATCTCCGTTACAAGGTCTTGGGGGATATCCCCAATCACGCGTCCTATGGAACGCTCTTCATTCAGCGCCGGGATGATCACAACCGTTTTTTCCATGGAATCTTTATACGGAGACAAGCTCCACCTGCGGGATAAGAACTATGTGGCGGGAAAGCAAGGGCTTTTCGAATCTTGAGCCTATGGCTTCACAGTAACCGTCCATCTGCTCTTCGTAAGTCTTGCGGGCGTCGTCATTAATCGATTTTCTGTACTTGTAATCGAAAAGACGCATTCCTCCGCCCTCTTCAGTAAGAAGGTCTATCCTTCCCCTCCTCGGGCCACCAGAGTCGGGATCAAAAACGAATTTAAGCTCCCTTCTGACTTCTCGAGCCGTATGGATAAAGGGAAAAAGCTCGGAGGAAAGAAAATTTGAGGAAAGCTCCCGCAGCAGGTCTTTCATATTCGGGTTTGAAACAAGGAATTCCCCCAGAACGAATTCAATCTCTTTTTCGACCGTTTCCTCACTGAAATCCCAGACCTCAAGGAACCTGTGCATTATGCTTCCCGCCCTTTCCGGATCTTTTAAGCGGTCAGTCGGAGAAAACAGGTCGGGAAGCGGGAAAACCTCTTCCCGTTGTGGCTTATCTTTCTCACTGTAAAGGGGGGCCATGTATTTAAGCTCCAGAGAAACTTCTCTTTTGAAAGAAGGAGTATCCGAAACCGGGTCGGATTCTTTTGAAACCTCGCCTTCGCAGAGCCCTGGAAAAAGAATTCTCCGGTTATCGTCGATAAATCCCTCGGGTGCTTCAAGACATCGGGAAGACAGGGAGAGTTTTGAATCAATAAGTTCAGCGAAGCTGCCTTTTTCCACCTGTATCCGCTCTTCTTCGGCCAAACGCCGCCCGCTTAAACATATGAAAAGTCTTTTCTCGGCGCGGGTCATGGCCACATAAAGAGCCCTTCTCTCTTCCTCGGCTTCTTTTCTCTCAACGCGGGATTTAAGTTCCTCCCAGTTATCAGAAGAGGAAGCCGGGTATCTGATTATGAAACCTTTCCCTATATCCGCCATCACCCTTTCAGACGGCGTTACCCTCCGGTAGTTAGTGTTGCAGAGAAAGACGGTATGAAACTCAAGCCCTTTTGCCCCGTGAACCGTCATTAGCTTCACCACCCTGCCGTCGCTTGTTTCCTCAAATACCTGCTCTTCTTCGTAACTTCGGCGCATAGAGTCAAAGTGCTCCACCACCTGGCAAAGTCCGTACCCCTTGTGTGAAACGAGACCTTCTGCCATCAGGAGAATTTTTTTGAGATTGAGACATCTGGCCTTGCCGTCTGGAAGCGCGAGGACCGCTGAGGAATAACCAAGCCCGTTCAAAGCGAAATCGACCGTCCTGAAAGTATCTCCGTCAAGGTATTCCTTTCTTTTTTCATCGAGAAAACGAAGGTATTCCCCGACTCTTGAGCCGTTTTCTTCCCCATTACCGCGGAAATGGGAGAAAAGCTCGTCATCCGATGCCCCGAAGTAAGGAGATCTAAGCACCGACGCCCGCGCCAGGGCGTCCTGCGGGTCAAGAAAGTATCTCAGCATGGACATAACGTCCCTTACTTCCGGAAGGTCGTAGAAATCGCGCCCTATGCGGGACTGAAACCGTATTCCCTCCCGCGTAAGCGCCTTTTCGTAGACAGACACGTTCGTAGCCCTTCTGAACAGAAGGGCAATCTCCCCTGAAGCCTCCTTCTGTATCTCTTTTATCTTCAATGCCACTGCACGAGCTTCCTGTTCGATCGACTCCTTGGCTTTTGCACCTTCGCACGCAATGATTTCCACCGAAATATCGGGGTCGGGTTGGGGAAGAGGAACCGTCATCTTCTCGTAATATCCTTCGGGGAAAGTGCCGGCGAAGAAAATATTGAAAAACTCTATGAGACTACAGCGGGAGCGGTAATTGGTCGCAAAGGATATCTTCGTGAAATCCTCGTCCTGAAGCATGTCCCCGAACATCTCGGGCTGAGCCCCCCTGAAACCGTAAACGGACTGGTTAACGTCACCGACCACAATAAGACTGCCGCCGGAGTCGCCGTCTGTAAGAAGTTTCATTAACCGAAGCTGAAGGGAGTCGGTATCCTGGAATTCATCGACTATAATAAACTTTAGGAAATTTCTGTAATAGGCTCGTATTTCAGGATTTTTCTCGAGAAGTTCAATAGTGAGACGTATCATGTCCTCATACTCTATTTTCTCCTCGGAAATTTTTGCCTGCATTAAAAAACTGTACGCATCGTCTGATAAATCAAGGTAAATAGAGTTGATCTCCGAGTCGTAATATCCCATTACCGAAAAGAGCGTATCAAGAAGCGCGAGCCTTGACTGCTCAACCTCAGACTTCCTCATCTCCCCCTTTACCTGTTCATAAACGGCCTTGAGATAGCGGGCATTGCGGTCAATGCCCAGAGTCATGTCTATTTTTTCGCTGAGGTCGCGCAGAGTCTGTTTTTTCTTTTCGGAACGGGAAGAAAGAATGGAGACATGCTTCTCAATCATCACGTGAAGCCTCTCATTCATGTATTCAAGCGCTTTTGAATCGGGCTTTTTGATATAGAAGTTCTCTCCGTAATAGGCAAAAGGAGGAACTAGGTGCAGTCTTGCCGCCTCTTTTAGTATCATCGCTATGATCTTTACGATCTGTGCGTAATCATAAGATTCCATCTCCAGGAGCCTCCCAACCCCGGGATCGCCGTCCTCGATCCTCGTCAGGAGAAACTTGCCGATATTCTGTTCGTAAAAAGCGTCTTTCTCGGAACCTTCAATTACTGAGAAGTTCAACGGAAGTTTTGAATCAAAGATGTTTTCCCTCAGTATCCCGGCACAGAAGCTGTGGATCGTTCCTATGGGGGCGGAAAAGAACTTCCTGCGCCACCCCTCGACTATGTTCCCCTTGTGTCCGTAGGTGTTGATGTATTTCGAGATCTCCGTTCTTATTCTCGACTTGAGCTCGGCCGCGGCGTTCTCCGTAAAGGTGACGGTCACTATCTGGGGGATCTCCGCTTCACCAGCCTCGAGAATACGGAGATATCTGGCTATTATCGCCCTTGTCTTCCCCGATCCGGCTCCGGCCCTGACAGCTAATTTCCTCTCCGGGTGAAGTATCCGGGACTGCTCCTCGTTAAGATCTAAGAACTCAGAAATTCTCTTCATGACTATCCTTGTGAATGCCCTGTTTTCCTGACAACGCCGTCTTTTACCCTGCAAAGATCTGCGTAATCACAGTAGGAGCAGGGACGATCCTTGGACATGTGCAGGTAATGTTCTCCCTGATTTTCCTCTTTTTTCCCCACGTAGGGAGGAAAAAACCCTTTTTTTATGTTCTCTACGTAGTACTCCGCAAGCGAAACTGTTTCCTCAAGAAAAGGATTTCTGGAGGAAACGCTATCCCCGGGCCTGCCGATTGAAAGATAAGAGCCCCTTGAGGGAACAACCCCTTCCTCAAGAAGTGCTTTTAGGTAAAGAGGAAGTTGCAGATTTTCAAAATCAAAATATTTTTTGCTGCTTAGGCTTCCGATTTTGTAGTCAATAACCCCCGCTTTTTTCTCATCGTCTCTGTGGACATCAACCCTGTCTATCTTTCCCCTGATTTCGGCATTTCCGATACGAAACTTCACTTCCTTTTCAAAAAACCGGGGAATAAATTCATCTTTTGCGATTCTTTGCATCTCATCTGAGATGAAATTCGGCAAAACGCACTCAAAAAACCTTTTTTTCTCCATCTCCGCCACGTTCCTTGAGAGATGGGAGAAAACCCCGGGCTTCGTTTCATACTTCCTCCTGAGTTCCCGGTAAACGTCGATAACATGACTCGCTTGCGGCCAACCGGCGCCTTCGGCGAAAACGGTTTCCATAAACTCTTTCAGGATGTCGTGAGCGAGTGAGCCCAGGTCAAGCTGCGAGGCCCTTTGTTCCTCGGGGTCCCCGACCATGCCCAGCTTCAGTATTCTCTGCGAGAAATACATGAAGGGACATGTCCCGTAAGTTTCAAGCTCCGTGGGGGAGAAGGCGTCTGAGTGCGGTGGAGAATTGCGAAGAACCCCTTCAAAATCCGTATAACCCCCTTCAAGCTCTAATCTTTTTCTCTCCGCGGAAATCCCGCCGGAGAGATAACCGACGATATCAGAACCGTACTGCTGCCTTAAAATCTTAATGATCTTCGGGTCGCCATCCCCTGTCCCCGAGGATGAGAAGCAGTGAAACAGGGCATCTTCCCTTGAAAAGACCTCTCCCGGTTCCGAGGGGCTCTCAGGGCGCCGCGTTGCGGGAGAACTCCCCGGCTCCTCAAGGAAATCGGAGCGGGTTACCTCCTTTGATCTCTGATCGTAGCGGAAGCAGGATAGAAATACCTTCTCAGAAGCCGTAGCGCTCAGGATAGAGAAAAGGTGTTTTTCCTTCTCGTAATGAAGACCTTCTTCGTCAAACACCCTTTTTTTAAGCGCCCGGTTTATTTGCGCCTTTTCCCTGGGCTTGAGCACGGGATCCGCCGCGGGAAGAGAGGGAAAGGAAGTATCCAAAAGACCTATAAGGAAAAGAAACTTGGGGTTTATGCCACGAGCCGCAGAGAAATCAATAACGCCCACCTTTTCTGAATCGGTATCACAGGGAGTTTTATAAGGAACTGTCCTCTCCCCCATAAACTCATCCAGGAGAAAGAGATACTCTCCGGGGTCTGAAACCCGAAAATTGAATTCACCGTAAGAAAAGGAAAGCTCCCTTAGAAAAGAAAAGAACTCATCGAAACACTCCCTGGTGGTTTTATTTCTTTCTATAAGCAGTGCCGAACTCTCAGAAACCCTGAGTTCTGAAAAAACCTTTCTGAGATCAGAAGTCATAGCGGCAAAACTTCTCCTGCCGAACTTTGATGACACCGAATCAAGCGCCAAGCCTATATCACGGGCAACCGAAGACAGCTCACCGTCCTGCCCCACTACGTGTTCTAATATCCTCTTCCAGCCCGAGATACCGCTTACGGTTCTGTATTTTTTGTCTGCAGAAGAAATCTCCTTTAAAAGATTCACGCAGCGTCGCGAACTGTCAGACTCCCGCAGGTAAAGAACAAAAATCGGGTTATAGAGGAGACTGATCAGGTCGTTTCTGTGAAAATTGCCTGACTTTAGGCGGAGAATATCACCCGCAAGGCGTCCATATACGCTCCCCGCCAGGGTCCCGCAATTTCTAAGGTCAACCGCAACTCCGTTTTTCTCGAATATATTGGCTATGGAGCGGCCGCGTTTCTGCGCTGACCTCACAAGAACCTTAAAATCAGAGGCTTTCTTCCCTTCGTCCACAATGAGCTTTTTAATCGTCCTTGATACGTACTCAATTTCGTCGTGAGCGTCGCGAAACTCCCTGAATTCCCTTTGCATTTCAGCGGCCGGGACTTCCTCTGTCATTGTAAAATCCTCTTCATAGACTATGGAAGCTTCGCTAAGCCTGCCCAAAAAGCAGTTTCTGCACTCACCCAGATCACCAAAATCGTTTAGGAAAAAGAAAGTCTCGGGAATCTTCGAGGAAAAACTCTTTATCACGTCAAGTTCGCAAAGGGTAAAATCGGAGAAACCGAAAATTACGAGTCTTTTTGCTGACGGAAAAAACCGGGCAAACCCTTCCCCGTCCAGTTCTTCTGACACGACACGGACAGAGTCCGCGTCATCAAGAAAACCTCTCTCCGCGATAAGAGCTTCATATTTTTTATAAACAAGCCCTATATCCGAGAGTTTTTTCCGAAAGCCCCGCGCCCCAATTCTTTTAGCAGACCCGGCAAATTCCCTCGCGGAGATTTCGCTTTGCTTCAGTTTTGAAATAATGGAAGCGACGGCATTTAGGAAATCCCGGTTCTGCGAGAATTCTCCGAAAACTTCAAGTTTCTCCGAGATCGACTCCGCTGCTTTTCTGGTTACGGATAGAACCTGAGTTCTAGATATCCTTTTCTTTTTTAGGTTCGGGGATGCTTCGTTTATAAAATCCGACAGCTCATTGAACGTGAGCAGGTTCTTTCCCCATACCCCTTCGGTGCAGTAATGATCTTCTATTTCCTGCACAACCGAGACACCGGGAAGAAGAAAAAGGGACGTCTCATCGCTCGGGTTAAGCCCGTGTTTTTTGAAAAGATGTTTGAAAGTGGATTCTTTGGGGTGATAAATGACTTTCATCTAGCAGAGAAACGCCGGAATCTTAAGAAAGGTCGCTTTTACGGCTGAAAACCCTCAAGCAGCAGAACCTGTCGGATAAATTATATCTGAACTGTGAGAAGATTGATTAAGTTTTAAATATTCTTTCATCAATTGAACAATCTGGAAAACCTGAACGCGCCTCGTCGCCCACTCGGTCGTTTCCTCGTAGGTTCCTTGTTCTTTAAGGAAGTCTTCAAACAGCGTGCCGACTTTTCCCTTTTCAATATTTGCAGTCATTTCAAGCACCCTGAATTCACAAATTTTTATTGAGCCAAGATTCTCAGCCACTCCGCCAGTTCTTTTTCATCAATAATGCCTTGGGCAGCTTTAATCATCATGTCACCCGCTTCCACAGTGTCAAAATCCAACTCTATACCGTTCATAGTCAAGCAAGTATCCATAGCCTTAAATGCGGTTCTCTTGTTACCATCATTAAACGCATGGCCAACTGCGATGCAGCACGCGTAAGAGGCTGCAAGCTCAAACACATCCTCAATCATGTCGTAGGCAACGCGGTTGTTGACACGTGCCAAAACGGACTCAATGGACTTGTTCAGGGCCATGCCTTGCAGTTCGTCAGGTCCAACAACCTGCTCATGCATGACAATCACCTTCTCGGGTGATAAATATTTCATGCTTATTTATCTTTGAGGTAATCCAAGATCGGCTGTATCTTGTCTTTGCGCTTTGCAATAGCCGCATCAACTTCGTCGGGATCAGCAAGCTTAAAGCGGGGTTCATCCACGGCGGAAGTGGTGGCCGAAGAGTCCCTAGGCTCATCACTATCCAAAATAGTCAGAGATTCGTCGCCAGCTTTTTTGGTCACTTTTTCAGGATCGCTGAATTCGCTCAACGAGACGGTTTTTCCAGTCAATTTGTCTTCCATAGCAGCCTCACTGTTTTGTAATTACAAACATACGGAACTTCACCCGAAATATCAACTGAGATATTCCCGGACAACCACTCGCTAAGAGGGATTTTTCTCTTCAGTTCCAAGTTGTCCTGATTCTGGTAGACCCTCAATCTGGATCTTCTTCGCCTTCATGATGTTCTTGCGCTTGGAAAGAAAATGCCTTTTATGCTTGCTGTAGCGGCCCCAGATTCTTATTCTGCTCCCGTTCTCAATACCTTCCACAAGTCCTCTGGCATAAATGTTTATTCTTTTTTCCGGATCATCCTCGAAGAGCCAAAACATGGTGAACTTCCTCCCGTTTGCCATCCTCATGAGCCGAAGTTCACCCACCTGCCCCTCAAGGGTGAATATCTTTCTGTCAAACTCATCCCGTGAGGAAAGAACCTGCGAGATGGTTGCGGTCGGCGGTTCAAGTTCTCCGATATCGGTATAGGTTTTGTAAACTTCTTCCTTTCCGTAAGAAAAAAGCGGAAACGCCAAAAAAAGCAGAAAAACTAAAAGAAAACTTCTCATTCGCTCAATCCAAAGAAACCATCACTTAACGAGCACGAGCTTTCAGATGAAAATTCTATGAAACCGGCTTTGTCATCGACAACGGATCAAGAACCCTGTCAAGTTCCTCATCGGAGAGCACTCCTTTTTCCCTTGCGATTTCCCTAACGGTGCTTCCCGAAGCATAGGCTTCCTTGGCAATCGCGGCCGCGTTGTCATAACCTATAATCGGCGCGAGACTCGTGCACATGGCAAGACTCTGCTCGATGGTCTCCCCGCAACGCTCCTCGTCTGCCTCTATTCCCGAAATGCACTTATCGACAAACACGGTGCAGACCCTTGAGAGAAGCCTTATCGACTGAAGAAGATTGTCCGCCATCATGGGCATCATCACGTTAAGCTCAAAATTCCCCGCCTGGCCCCCTATCGTTATCGCCGCGTCGTTTCCGATTACCTGGGCCGCAACCTGGGTAACCGACTCCCCGACCACGGGATTAACCTTCCCGGGCATAATGGACGAGCCCGGCTGTATCGCAGGCAGAAGAATCTCCCCGAAGCCGCAGCGCGGACCGCTTCCAAGCCATCGTATATCGTTTGCTATCTTCATGAGGCTGACCGAAACCGTCTTAAGCGCTCCGCTTGTCTGAACGACGGCGTCCTTTGAGGCCTGGGCCTCGAAGTGATTTCGCGCCTCCCTGAACTTCACTCCGGTAGCCCCGCTTATCCTCGCCGCCACCTTCTTTCCGAAACTCTTATGGGTGTTTATTCCCGTGCCGACCGCGGTTCCGCCTATTGCAAGTTCCGAGAGGTCGTTTCTTACCCCTTTTAACCTCGAGATTCCGTGGTCGATCATGCTAGCGTATCCGCTGAACTCCTGGCCAAGGCGTATAGGGGTGGCGTCCATCAGGTGGGTGCGTCCTATCTTAACTATGTGGTCAAACTGCTTTGCCTTTCCAGAAAGCGCGTCGCGCAGATACTCAAGCGACGGTATAAGATCCTTTTCGATCGCTTCAAGAGAAGAAACATGCATGGAGGTCGGGATGACGTCATTGCTTGACTGACCCATGTTCACGTGGTCGTTCGGGTGCACGGAGGTTTTCCCCTTGAGTATTTCAGCCGCTCGGTTGGCTATTACTTCGTTTGTGTTCATGTTGGTCGAAGTGCCCGAGCCCGTCTGAAAGACATCAACAACGAAATGATCGTCAAGTTTTCCCTCGACAACCTCTTTTGCGGCTCTCGCTATGGCCCGCGCGGTATTTTTCTTCAAGAATCCGAGCTCCGCGTTTGTCTCCGCCGCCGCAAGTTTCACAAGACCCATCGCCCTTATGAATTCTCTTGGAAGCGTGCGTCCGCTCACGGGAAAATTCTCAACCGCCCTTGCCGTCTGCGCCCCGTAATAAGCATCCGAAGGAACTTTCATCTTTCCCATGGAATCCGATTCCACTCTGTATTTACTCTTAGCCATTTAATATTTCCTCCAAAGTTCCAAAATCTTGGTTAAACGGTTTATTATGCCACAAACAAAACCGGTTTCATAAGACAGAGGGTCTTTTTCGAAACTCAAGCATGAGACTGAAAACGGAAGGGATTAGAAACAGGGTGAAAACCGTCGAGAGAACAAGTCCGCCGACCACCACGCTCCCAAGGCCCTTGTAAAGCTCAGAGCCTTCTCCCGGGGCAAGCACAAGGGGAAGCATGCCAAACACGCTTGTTAGTGTGCTCATGAAAATCGGCCGTATCCTCACCCTTACCGACTCACGTATGGCCGCCTGGTGCTCCATGCCCGCGCGGATGTTGTTAAGCGTCTGGTGAACTATGAGTATGGCGTTGTTAATGACTATTCCTATGAGGATCACAAAGCCCAGCATCGTGAGTATATCAAGGGGCTGGTGGGTAAACAGGTTGAGGATGAAAAGCCCGAGGAAACCTCCTAGGGAAGCAAACGGAACCGTGACAAGAATAACCAGCGGATGGAGAAAACTCTCAAAAAGAGCCGCCATGAGCAGAAACGATATCACGACCGCGAGGAGAAAATTCCACTGAAGCGCGTCTTTTGCCGTGGCGAGCTTGTCGGCGGTTCCGGCAAGAATAAAACCGGTCCGCTCGCCCACATCGCCGCTTTCCTCAAGCGCAGAGATTATGTCGGCGTTAATGGTCTCAATCGCCTCCTCAAGCGTAACTTCCTCGGGAGGAGTTATCTGTATCGTTATCACCCTCTGTCTTTCGTAGTGATTTATCTGTTCCGGACCGTTCTCAAGACTCACCTCGGCAACCGCTCCCACGGTAACCACATTTCCACTGGGAGAGGTGATCATTATGTTCTCTATATCCTGGGTTCTCTCGGAGAAATCCTGCTGGGCCCGCAAGACTATGTCGACCTCCTGCCCCTCGAGGTTGAACTCGCTTGCCTCGACGCCGTCTATAAGGGACCTCACGGTAAATCCGAGTTCGCTGTTGGTGATCCCGAACTGGGAAGCCCTTTCCCGGATAGTAACGATCCTAAGCTCGGGATTTCCTAGATCAAGGCTCGGAATCGGCCTTACCTGCGCCCCGGGAATACTCTCCATGGACATGAAAAACACGCTCCTTGCGGTCCTCAGTATCTCATCAAGATCATCTCCCGTAACGTGAACGTCTATTGACCTCCCCTCGCCTATGTTGCTGTTAAAAATGCTCGGCTGAATTATCACGCCGAACGTCCCGGGAATCTTCGCTACGGTCTCGCGAAGCACCGGAGAAAGTTCCCTGAGTTCTTTTCTGTTCTCGGCGACGGCACCCATGAAAATCTGCTTCCCTCTTGCGACGTAGAAGAAATTCTTTATCCGGGGAAGGTCCCTCTCAGTCGCGGCCCCCTCGTTCATGTAGGGCGCAAGGTCCGCCTCGATCTGCTTTCCTATGGAGTTATACTCCTCGAAGTTGTATCCGGGAGGTGGGATAAGTATCCCGAAAAGCAGGTTTCTGTTGCCCGTGGGCAGATACTCGGTCTTCGGGAAAACGGCGATTATAAGCAGTATGGATAAAACGGTGAAGGAACCCACCAAAACCGCTCTTTTCTTAACGCTTGTCATTATCCGCTCGGTAAAACTGTTTATAAACCCGGATACCCTTCCCGCAAAACCGAGAAGCCGCGACATCGGGCCAAGACGCTCAAGACCTTCAGCGCCCTTTGCGGACAGGTACTTTGAAGACGCGGACGGTATGACGGTTATTGAGACCAGAAGACTCAGTATGACGGAAACGCTGATAGCGATGGCTATGTCCCGAAACAGCTGCCCCGTCTGTTCCTCGATGAATATGATGGGAATAAACACAGCTGCAGTGGTAAGGGTGCTCGCAAGCACCGCACCCCAGACCTCGGTTGTGCCGTCATAGGCCGCCTGGGCCCTCGGCTTTCCCATCTGGATATGGCGGTAAATGTTTTCAAGAACCACGATGGAGTTGTCTATGACCATACCGACGGCAAAGCTCATTCCCGCAAGACTCACCACGTTTATCGTCCGCCCGAGAGCCTCGAAAACTATGAACGTCCCTATTACGCTTGACGGTATCGCGATTCCCACGATCATCGTGCTGCTGGCGCTTCTAAGGAAAAGAAGCAGAACCATTATCGCGAGCACGGCGCCTATAAGCAGATTCCCCCTTACGAGCTTTATCGCGTTTTTTATATATCCGGTCTCTTCATAAACGTTGTAGAGATTAAGTCCGTTATCCTTAAGGACGCCCGCGTTGAGCTCCTCCATGGCCGCAAAAACAGCCTCCTTCACCTCTATTGAGTTCGCCCCGCTCTCGCGAAGCACGTTAACGGCGATGGCGGGCTCTCCGTTCTGCCTTACGGTGTAGTCAGGATCCTCATATCCGAGGCGGACAGTGGCAATATCCCTCAGGTAAACAGGAAGGCCGCTTTGCACGGTACTTACAACTATGTTCTCTATGTCCCGCGTAGTTCTGTACTCTCCGACGGTCCTAACGAGATACTGCCTTTTACCCTCATCAAAGGAGCCGGCGCTGAAATTCTCATTCTCCCTGTCGATGGAGGTGGCAAGTGCGGCTATGGTGATATTTCTCTTGGCAAGCGCCGCGGGGTCGAAAAGAACCTCTATGCGCCGCTCTCTTCCGCCGAACACGTTTGAAGCTCCCACGCCGGGAACCCTCTCAAGCCTGGTGCGGATCACTTCGTCGGCGAAATCGTAATAGAAGTTTATATCCGTGGGGTTGTCGGCAAGGGGCTTCAGGATAAACCACCCCAAAGCGTTTGCTCTGGGATCGACCGTAGTTATTACGGGCCTTTCAACCTCGTCAGGATATTCCTTTACCTGGTCAAGCCTGTTCGAGACTTTGACCACTTTTGAGTCAAGATCCGTGCCGGTTTCAAACTCAAGGATTACCTGGGACGAATTCTCGGAGCTTTCGCTGTCAAGCCTTCTGAGACCCGTTATTCCCTTAAGCTCGTCTTCCTGTTCGTTTACTATCTCGCTTTCAACTTCAAAGGGGCTTGCCCCCCTCCAGAAGGTGCTTACCGTAACTCTGAGCGTCTGGACATCAGGGGTAAGCTGAACGGGGATCCTGAAAAACGAAATGGCACCGAAAATGACGATGAATATCACGCCGACGGCTATGGTTACGGGGTTTTTTATAGAGGTCTCGACAAGCTTCATTGCTCTATGGTGCCGGTGATTCTGACTTTCTGCATTGGGATAAGTCTCTCGTTTCCTCTCACAACCACGCTCTCGCCGACTCTTATTTCCCCATCGACATGCGCGAAGCCCTCATACCAGCCCTTCCGCTCCACGGGCACCGGATGCGCAAGGCCTTCCCTCACCGCAAAGACCATAGTGCCCTGAGGAGAACTAACTATGGAATCTTTCGGCACGAGCTTTATTTTCTCGCTCTCGCCGACTCTTGCCACGATCACTGCCGAAGCCGAGGATTTTATCGTATGATCCGGGTTCTCAAGCACCACCTTTACCGGAAAAGACACGGCTCTCGGATCCGCGTCAGGGACAATTGAAAAAATCTTTCCCGCAACGGTCAGCCGATTGTGGGAGGGCAATATGACCTTGACTTCCATGCCCTCGCTTATGTCTTCTATGTACCTCTCGGGAATCCCAGCCTTCACCTCTATGGTGTCTATGTCCACGAAGGAAACCACCCCGCCCCCGATATCTAGCCACTGTCCCGCTTCTGCGTGGTGCTTTGTCACGTAACCGTTATAGGGAGCGGTAATTTTAGAGGCCGCAAGGTTATATTCGGCAATTTCAATCCGGCTCTCAAGACTCAGCAGCCCGCCCTGGTCTGATTCTCTCTGCGTCTTTGCCCTGTCAAACTCTCCGTCCGAGATAATGCCTTTGTCGTAGAGCTCCTTCATCCTCGCAAGATCTTTTTCAGAAAGCTCGGCCTTCGCTAAAGCTTCTTTTCTTTCGTTTTTAAGCTGCTCCAGGGCAAGACGGATCTTATCGTTTTTTATCTCGGCAAGCGTCCCCCCTTTCTCTACGTACTCCCCTTCCTCGGCGTTTATTTTCTCGACGATCCCCTCAACCTCGCTTGATATGACGGATTTTCTCGCGGGAAAAGTCGCGCCGACAAGCTTCAGGGGTTTCTTCACTTCCCTCTCAACGACCGGGGAGACCACCACTGGGGCGTCTGGGGGCTGGGAAAAAGAAATCCCCGGGAAAAGACAAAAAGACAAAAAAAGCAGAAAGACTCTTGTTCGCATAGCCACGGCGTTTCCCTCCCTTGCCGGAACATCTCGCTCAGAACAACTGCAAAGAACCCGCTTGCATAGTATTTAAAGGCGCGGGACGGCACGGGCACGTTTTTAAATCTCCTGAATTATACATAACTAAACAGCTATTACTTACAGACAAGAAATATCTTCAATCTCCTTCTTGTGTTATTATAAATCGTTATTAGGATATAGGCATAAAATCCTCCAAGGAGATTAAAATGGCATCTGCAAACATAGTTGAAGTAGAAGATTCCGCGTTCGACAAGGAAGTAATGGAAAGCGAAGTCCCAGTTCTGGTCGACTTCTGGGCCCCCTGGTGCGGTCCCTGCAGGGCTCTTTCTCCCGTCATTGAGGAAATCTCCAAAGACTACGAAGGTACCGTTAAGGTGGGGAAGGTGAATGTGGATGAGAACCCCCAGACGACCATGAAATTCCGCATCAGAAGCATTCCCACCCTGATAGTTTTTAAAAACGGCGAGGTCGCCGAGCAGATAGTCGGCGCCGTCCCAAAAAGCGAGATAGAAAAGGTACTGAACAAGACCCTGGACTAGAACACTCCGGGCGCACACACAAAAAATGGGCAAATACATACTGCTTAGCAATCTCACGGATGAGGGCAGAAGAACCATAAAAATGAGGCCCGACAGGATAAACGAGGTTAACAGGGAACTCGAAGAGATGGGCGCCAAGGTTGAAGCTCAGTACGCGGCACTCGGTCCTTACGACTTTGTGAACATAGTGGAAGCCCCCGACAACGAAACAATCACGAAAATCGTAATAGAACTCGGTTCAAGGGGAACTGTCCATATAGAAACCCTGGCCGCAATCCCGATAGACGAGTTTGAAGAAAAGCTGATAAACGAATAGCCCCTCCTTTCCCAGAGCATTAAACAACAAGAAACTTTTTTACCGACTATATAAATCATCGTAAAAAACTGAACCGCTTAGCTCTGTTTTGTGGTATAATTGAGAGAGTATATCAACAGATCGGGGATTCGGTGATGGCGATACATATTTCAGTACCGAAAGAACAGGTTGTGGATTTCCGCAAGCGCTGGAATATTACCGAACTTGTGTTTTTCGATTCCATTGGAGGTATCTGGTCATGAAAAAACTAAGCATTTTGGGTTCTGTCCTGCTGTTGCTTTTTTTGGGAATATTCTCTTCGGGGTGTCTGGAAGACGAAGAGGATGAGGCAAAAGTGGATTGTGCGGAAACTTTCTGTATAGGAACACTCCTGCCTGAAGGCGAAACGTTTAACGGTCCTCTTATAGAGGCCGTGGATCTTGCGAAAAGCGACATTAACAAGGCAGGGGGAAATATAGAGATTATAAGTGGAAACTCTTTTAAAGCGGGACAGGGAGTGGGCGAAGCGATTGCAAGCGCGGCGCGGCTCATTGACATGGGTGTCCGCGGCTTGGTGGCACCTTCATACTCTTCAGACTCTCTGGAGGTTCTTCCTTTTCTAAGCTACAATCAAATAGTCAGTATTTCGCCCTCGGCCACTAATGCGGGCATTACCGAGGAAAACGAAAAGATCGTGGACAGTGGAAATCAGCATTTTTTCTTCAGAGTAGCCCCCTCTGACCTCTTTCAGGCGCCAATACTGGCGAAACAGTCTCAGGGCAACACGGTTATAGTGAATCGTGATGACCCATGGGGAGAAGGCCTTGCGATGGATGTCCAAGAAGAAATAATGTCTGACGGCAGGCTTGCTGAGGTCGTTAGTTATTCTTCAACTGCCCCTGTGATTTCAGAGGTGGTTTCAGAGGTTGAGGCAGCAGTGCGAAGAATCCCAGACGTAAAGTCTATAGTCCTACTTGTTTTTGATACAGAGGGAGGGGGAATAATCAGAGACCTGCTTGAGTCTCCAGAGATTCCCGAAGAAACCGGATATTACGTCGGGGACGGGCTCGGGTTTAAGAGCTCCCTTTTCCCGCATGTGGATGAGGAAAACGGTGACATTAAAGGATTCAAGCAGGTAATTTCAACTCCGCCTCCGGGCAAAAGGCTTGAAGAATTTAAAGAACAGTTCAACTTTGGTGACTTTGCTGCGCACGCCTACGATGCGGTGGTCATACTCAGCCTTGCGGCTTTAAGCGCCGGAAGCAATGATCCCTCCGTTTATGTTTCCGAAATCCAAAAGGTCACGAGAGAAGGAACAGAGTGCCACAGTTACGCTGCCTGCGCCATGGCGCTTACCGATGAAGTTGATATTGACTACGAAGGACTTTCGGGCCCGATCGATCTTGATAAAAATGGAGACATAGAGGATGGACTCTACGCGGTTGACACATACGACGCTGAAGGTGTACCACAAAGAACGTATCTTAATTTCCAAGGCGAAGAAGTAGACGTGAATACGAATTAACTTCCTCAGCGATAAGCCCGTATCGTTCGTCGCGGGCTTGGGAAGACAGCTTCAAGAGGTCGGACGAAAACGCCAGTTTCCGGAGGTTTCAAGCCTATCAGCGGTATTTCACCGACCTTCCCTCCTACGTACTTCCAGAAGAGCGCTCTTCGGTATCAGGAACTTTATTTTTGATTGAAGAGCGTATAACCTTAACCAGCCCGCGGGGATAGCTGTTCACCCGGGGAAACGTACCATGAAAGCGGCCCGTCTTCACGGATTCAAGGACATATTTCACCCCGAAACGGAAAAACTGCGGCTTGTCGAGAGCAAGACCAAAGAGGTGTTCGAACGCTTCGGTTTTTCCGAAATAATCATTCCGATTCTGGAACCCTCCGGGGTCTACTCAACGGGTCTAGGCGACACCACAGACATCGTCCAGAAAGAGATGTACACGTTCGAGACCAAGGGCGGAGAGTGGGTCTCGATGAGGCCCGAGGGGACGGCGGGAGTGGTAAGGGCCTTTATCGAACATTCCCTTTACAGAAAATCGCCCGTGACGAAGCTTTACTACTCGGGAGAGATGTTCAGGCACGAGAAACCCCAGGAAGGAAGACAGAGAAGCTTTAACCAGATAGGAGCAGAGCTTTTCGGTTCCCGGGACCCGCTTGCGGACTCAGAGATAATCGCGATGCTCTGGCTAGCAATCACGGAACTCGGGCTTTCAGACCACGTGGAGCTTGAACTTAACTCAATAGGCAAGCCCGCGGAGCGCGAACAGTATAAAAAAGCCCTCTTAGACTTTCTCTCCCCGAAGAAAGACTCTCTTTGCGAGAACTGCAGAAACAGACTCGGCACTAACCCTCTTCGCATACTTGACTGCAAAACCCGGACATGTCGCGAGGTAACTTCAGAGATTCCCTTCTCGATCCGTGATTATCTCTCCGAGCAAAGCAGTCGGCATCTGGACACACTTACATCCTCTCTCGGGGAAAAATCCATACCATACAGACTTAACCCCAGGATAGTGAGAGGACTTGACTACTACACCGACACGGTCTTTGAGATAACGACGGACAGACTCGGTTCACAGAACGCCGTGGCGGCCGGGGGAAGATACGACCTTCTGGTGGAGAGGATGGGAGGACCGGAAACGCCCGCCGTGGGTTTCGCGATGGGGGTTGAGAGGATACTGCTTCTGCTTGAGAAAACTAAGACGCGGCGGAATTCCCCGGGGAAAAAACAGCTCGTATGCGTTATCCATATCGGGGATGAAGCAAGAGGCGAAGCGGCTAAGATAGCCGACGATCTGAGAAAAAAGGGCATGCGGGTCGAGACTGAATACGAGAACAAAAGCCTGAAAAGCCAGATGAGAAAAGCGAACAGGACCGGGGCAGCATATTCCGTCATTATCGGAGAGGATGAGCTTCGGAAAGAAATCTTTTCGCTTCGCAACATGAGGACCGGAGAGGAAAAAGCGGTTCCCCTCAAAAAGCTCGCCGACTTTCGGGGGCACGCTGATTTTCGGAAACTTCTCTGATTAGCCCGCGGCGGCGAAATCCTGTTTCCACTTAAAAACCTATGTTTAGAAACAAATTCTTTTACGGATGGATCATAGTAATAGCGGGGCACCTGCTCATAACGCTTGACGGGATGGTTCTCTACTCGTTCGGGATATTTCTTCCCTACCTGAACGAAGCTTTCGATCTCTCCAATACCGTCGGATCATCATTTTTTTCCCTGAGGTGCGTGTGCATGGCCTTTTCGTTCGTGTTCGCGGGGAGACTCATAGACACCCACGACGCGAGGGCTCTCACCTTTTTCGGAGGACTCATAGCGGCACTCGGTTTTTTTCTCTCCGCTTATGCCGAAAACACCTGGGAGCTTTACCTTACCTACAGCGTGATGGTGGGGATAGGAGACGGGTTTCTCTACATACTGCCCGTCACCATAATCAGCAGGTGGTTCGTTAAGAAAAGAGCGCTCGCCATAGGGATCGCCACTGCGGGGGTTCCGGTAAGCGGACTGGTGATAAACCCGCTTACCACGTGGCTTATAGAATCTTTCGGTTACGAACAGGCGCTTGTTTACATCTCGGTACTTTTTACCACAATACTTTGTTCCGCGTTTCTGGTGAAAAGCCGTCCCGAGGACATGGGACTCAGGGCGTACGGAGAGAGCTCGGAGGATACGGCAAAAGATACGGGAGCTTCTGACTGGGGTGCGAAGGAAGCGTTCTCCGACTCTAGCTTCTGGCTTATGTACGTTGCTTTTTTCCTCGGGTTTAACACTTTTCTCATTATTATCGTACATCTTTTTAACTTCTCCGTAGAAGCGGGAATATCCCCTCTCGTCGCGGCCGGGGCGCCCGCCTTCATAGGGGTTGGAAGTATTATCGGGCGGATTTTCTTCTCGGGAGTTGTGACCAACTTCCTGAGCGACGTGCGTATACTGTTTGTCTGCTATTTCTTTCAGGCAACTTCCATAATCCTGATTCTCTCGGTCGTTGACGTGTGGTCGCTTTACCTGTTCGGCTTTCTATTCGGCGTTTTCTACAGCGGATGGGTCCCGATGTTTCCGACGATACTTGGAAGATTCTACGGCCTTAAGTCGCTTGGAAGCATATTCGGTATTTTCGGCACGGCATTCTCCCTAGCCGCAATCAGCGGTCCCCTTGTTTCGGGACTTCTCTTCGACATGACCCAGAGCTACCAGAATTCCCTTATCGTGGCTACGGCGGCGTCTTTCATAACGGCCTTCGTAACGCTCCTTATAAGGAAGCCGGTTAAAAAAAAGAGCAAGGCTGCTACTTAATCCGCCGGTTTTGGTTATATTAGACACCGGGAAAAAACCATGTTCGGACTTGGCACAGCTGAATTACTTATAATACTTTTTATCGCTCTTGTGGTTCTAGGGCCCAAGGAACTTCCCAAAGTCGCAAGAACTCTTGGCAGGGGAATAAGGGAGCTCCAGAGAGCCAAGGATGATCTGAAGAAGAACATAGAATTTGAAGACGATACCGACGAGACAAGCAAGCCTGAGACGCCCGAGAAAAACGAATAGGAAAAACCAATGAAAGTCGGATTGTTCGTAATGCCAATCCATCCCCCCGGGAGAACTCTATCAGAGTCATTTGACCAAGATCTGAAAGCGATTCGAATGGCTGACAGGTTAGGCTTCAGCGAAGCCTGGGTCGGCGAGCATATGACATTGCCTTGGGAAAATATTCCTTCTCCGGAGCTCTTTATAGCCCGGGCATCGGGTGAGACTGATCAGATCGCTTTCGGGACCGGGGTCACAATCGTACATCTTCACGAACCGGTCCAGCTTCGGCACACTTTTGCTCCACGATCAGGACTGGGGCAGAGATAACAGGCAGTTCCATAAATCAATGAAACTGCTGGCAACCGAAGTAATGCCGGCCGTAAAGGACCTGAAACCGTAGATGGGATTAAATCAGGGAAACAAAAAACGGCGAAGTCAGAAAAAAGCAATCATATGGTCTCGCTCAGAATGGAGTCCCAGTACTTGAAAATCCAGTTGTTTGGAGATGCTTTCATAATATAATTACGCATCAGTGAGAGCGGCGCGCTGTCTGTTAGCATGAATTTTCCGATAAGTCTTGAATGGTTCTGAATCCTCCTCACCCTGTCTTTTCTTCTGGACTCATACTGTCTCAGTGCGTGAGCATAGAATTTGGAATCAGTTCTGCAAAGTTCTTCGGTTAAAACAGAGGCCGATTCCATACCCATGGACAGACTTGCGCCGGCAATGGGCATTATGGCGTGGGCCGAGTCTCCGAGAAGCACTACTCTTCCGCGTGACCAGCTGCTTGTGTGAAAGTCGTTGTACTCACCGTAATGAATAGTTCTGGGATCATAACCGTCGAGACTGCGCATTATTTCGGGTACAGGCCCCCCGAACCCGGCAAAATGCCGGCGGATAGTTTCTACTCTGTTCTTGACATCATCCCGGACGCCGACTTCCGTTCTTATGCTTAGAAAAACAGCCAGACGTCCGTGTGTCGGCCACATTTTAGCGAATTTCCCCTTTCCCAGATACTCCGTAATTCCCTGGGCGTCGCAAAGCTTTGGGTCGGACCAGAAAGCCCATCCGGATATGCCGCTGTAGCGAAGCGGAATATCTCCGAAGACCTGCTGGCGAAGCGGCGACCGTAGGCCGTCACATCCGACAACCAGATCGTAGGTCTCGCTGCTTCCGTCAGTGAAATCTACCGTGACTCCATCGCCAGTATCAGTTAAGGAAACGAAGCTGGCGTTCATTTTCATTGAGTTTTCGCTTATCTTTCCTCTCAGTATCCTTACCAGATCGGGCCTGTATATGCCCATTACCGGACCGTACTTCTCCATTACGGGGTCAATCCGGTACTTGTTTACGGTATTGCCTTTGTGGTCACAGATATGGTAATCAGTGAAAATGAGACTGGCTTCTTCAAGCTGCTCGTAAACGCCAAGCCCCTTAAGTATTCTGCTTCCCGACGGCCATATTATCACCACGTAACCGATATTCCCGAATTTGGAGGCCCTTTCAACAAGGGTTGGGGAAAAGCCTCTCTGCTCAAGAAGCGCGCATAGCGTGAGTCCCGCAAGACCTCCGCCAACAATTAATATCTTCATGTCGGAGCCGTTACGGATGGTACCGGTTGAGTTCGTATATGAGTTTTGAGTCTGCTCCATTGCTTGCTCCAGTAATTATAAAGACTACATCAAACAGTAACTCTTCAAAGACCTAATGAATTAACCTGTCTCCTTCCGGACACGGAAACCATGCTGAAGGCTGCTAATGTAGTGTTTCCGCTATCTCTTGATTATTTTCTGCATATTGCAGTAATAACCAGTTATTTTACCTAGAAATCAGTGCGTATAGCGGTATCAATAGATATATCGGAAAAGAACAGAAAAATGCTCAAACGCCTGACTTGTCAAAAGCACTTTCTCTGATAGTATTTACGCTAATCGTTTTTCCCTTGAGCCCTCTCTATGCCGAAGATAACGATCAACGGAATTGAACTTGATGTGGACGACGGACTGAACGTCATCCAGGCAGCGGCGGTGGCCGGGATAGATATTCCCCATTTCTGCTATCACCCCTCGCTAAGCGTAGTCGCCCAGTGCAGACAATGCCTTGTGGAAGTGGAAGGCGTTCCCAAGGTGCTTCCCGCGTGCAATGCAATCGTAAGGGACGGCCTTGTTGTTAAGACAAACACCGAAAAAGCCCTTGAAGCCAGAAAGGCGGCCGTTGAATTCACCCTCATAAACCATCCGCTTGACTGTCCCATATGCGACAAGGGTGGGGAATGCCCTCTCCAGATGATCGCTTTCGGTCACGGTCCCGGCTACAGCAGGGTCGGGGGTCCCGAGAACAAGAAGGTAAGGCAGAAAAGCTACCTCAGCGACCGCATAATGTACGATGCCAACAGATGCATCATGTGCACGCGATGCGTGCGTTTTACAGACGAAGTGACGAAAACCCATGAGCTGGGAACCACCGGGAGGGGTTTTCGCAAGAAAATCTCCGTTTTCCCGGGGAAAAAGCTTGATAACGAACTTGCGGGGAACGTGATTGACATATGCCCGGTCGGGGCCCTGCTCCCCAAAGACACGCTTCACGAAGAGAGGGTCTGGTACATGGAATTTACGGACTCCGTATGTTCGCTCTGCAGCACCGGGTGCAACATTACCGTGGGAGTTGACCCGAGGCAGGGAAAGGTCTCCCGCATCCGCCCGAGAATAAATCAGGAAGTGAACGGACACTGGATATGCGACAGGGGAAGATTCGATTACAAGGAGGTCCAGGAGTCAACCAGGCTTAAGGACCCCATAATGAAAAACGATAAGGACTACGAGATAGCCTCCTGGGAAGATGCGGTTAACAGTCTTTGCGCCAGGCTCTTGGGAATAATGTCGGGCGGTACGGGTTCCTGCGCGATTGCGGGGTCGCCGACGCTTACAAACGAGGAAATGTTCCTTGCGGTGAAACTTTCATCCCTCCTTGGAGACTTCCCGGCAATCTGCGCCACGGGAACCGAGAAAATAGAGAAAAAGTTCGACCTCGTAAGCAACGATCCGTATCCAAACAGCGCGGGAGCGAGGAATTTCATGATACAGGCAAACGGAGAGGATGTGAAAACGACGATCGATTCGCTGCTTGCCGGAAGGATCGATACCCTGGTCGTCATCGAAGCGGATCTGTTCGAGATGGTCTCAGACCACGAGAAGCACGCGCTTTCCCGTGCGCTTGAGAAAATTGGCTTTCTCGCCGTTATCGACTACAGACTCAGCGAAACCGCAAGGTATGCTCACATAATACTTCCAGCAGCGAGCCCTTATGAAAAAGACGGAACTTTCACAAACGATTCCGGGCGGGTTCAGAAAATAAGAAAGGCCATCGCTCCTCCCGGAAAGGCAAAACCCGGATGGGAAATACTCTGCATGATCGGGGAAAAACTCGACAAACCTCTGTTTAACTACAGCTCCGCGTCGGACGTGATGGATGACATAAGCCTCAAGATTCCAGGATACGTGGGAATGAGCTACGACAGACTAGGTGCCGTCGGAAAAGTTCTGGAACACGGCATGGGTAAATGACGCCGCTTCTGATAACAATAGCAGTTGTAAAGATAGCAGTTGTTTTTTTCGTCGTTCTGACCGCGGTCGCTTATCTTACCTACGCGGAAAGAAGGCTAAGCGCCTTCATACAGGACCGTTACGGACCGAACAGGGTTGGGCCCTCTGGACTTCTCCAGCCACTTGCCGACGGCATCAAATTCATTTTCAAAGAAGACATAATTCCGAAGAATGCGAACAAGATCATGTATATCATGGCCCCGGCGTTTGCGCTTGTCACGGCCCTTGCCGCCCTCGCGGTAATTCCCATAGGAAAGGGTTTCTATACCGACCTGTTCGGATTTCTTCAGGATCCGGTATTCATAAGGTTCCAGATAGCTGACTTAAACATCGGCCTTTTATATGTGCTGGGGATAAGTTCGCTCAGCGTATACGGAGTGGTGCTTGCCGGGTGGGGTTCTAACAGCAAATACTCCCTTCTAGGAGGTCTTCGGGCGGCGGCGCAGATGATAAGCTACGAACTCGCGCTCGGCCTGTCCATACTGGGGGTAATAGCCATAACGGGTTCGCTTCGTCTCGGGGACATAATCGAAGCGCAGGAAAAGATGTGGTTTATAATCCCTTCGTTTATAGGTTTTGTGGTTTTCATCGTTTCGGCGTTTGCCGAGACCAAACGGCTTCCATTTGATATGCCGGAAGCCGAACCCGAGATAGTCGCCGGTTATCACACCGAATACAGCAGCATGAAATTTGCAATGTTCTTCATGGCTGAATATACTCACATGATAGTTGCTTCTTGCATGATAACTTGTTTGTTTTTGGGTGGTTGGTATCCCTTACCGTTCGGTGGGTGGTTCGGCATTGATATCAATACACATTGGTATCTGCCGCCGACTGTGTTTATCGGCAAAGTCCTTTTTTTACTCTTTTTGTTCATCTGGGTAAGATGGACTTTGCCAAGGTTCAGATATGATCAGGTCATGGGCCTTGGCTGGAAGAAGCTTTTCCCTCTAGCAGTAGCAAACCTTCTTATCATAAGTTTTCTTATCATTCTTGGAATTCTTTAGAGATTTTAAGGTCTTAATAATATCGCCTAGAAAGTTCTTTGCGGTTACTGAGAGGAAAGATAAACAAAAACTCAATGAATATGAATCAATTATGAAATTTTATCTTACCTATAAAGGGCACCTATACCCATCTGGAAACAAATCGAGAAGAGCTGGTGGCCTCTCATTCCATAAACACTCTATAAGAAGGGTATTCCACAGACAACTAAAACAACTTTGGAAAATTGAAGAAGGATTACAGGCGTATACTATACCCCGTCGTCATTCCGATTCTCACGAAATATATCTTGAACCGTACAATGAATTTGGATATCAATTTGTTCCGTTAGTCAGAAGAAAATTAAAGCTATCATGTTCATTAGATATTTTATTTTTGCGGAACGACCCACCTTCAAGTGGTGTTATATCCGCAGGTGATATCGATAACAGGATAAAAACACTTATTGATTGTCTGCGTCGTCCGAAAAACGAAAAGGAATTACCAAGTGAATATTCAACTCCTAAAGATGACGAGTGCCCATTTTATTGTCTCTTAGAAGACGATGATCAGATAGGTAACTTTGCTGTAAAAGCAGATACCCTACTTGACCCTACTATCACCCATAGTGAAGTGGAGAAGGATCAAAACTTTATAGTCGAATTAGTTATTATGGTTGAAATACACCCTTCTGTAGTTACTTGGGGTAACTTAGTCTTTGTATGATCAAAAATCTCCGTAAAAATCTACCGTTAAAACCTTTAACTGCAAATCGATCAATAGTTATAGGTACAATCAATTTGAAGACTCATTTATTCTGTGCACATCAAGTTGTTGGATGGTCTATCTGAGTTTCTCATGGGTCTAGCTTATTGCGAAGAAATTCACTCTGTTTCGCAACAGATTCAAAGTCAAGTCCAATTAACCTCAGAAATTCCAACTGTAATAAGGCTTCACATTTCATGGACAGTTTGAACAAATCATCTGTTCCACGAGCCCTTTTGGGTTTGTCTTTATCAGCATGGATCAAATAGTGCCTAGTGTCTACAACTTTGTCGATGAACCCCCTCCTTGTATACCGGTCACCGCAGAGATTCTTGAACGGCTCAATCATATTCTTAATTAGTTTTGCTAATTGCTCTTCTTTTTTGGAATTGGTTCTCGTGTGTAGTATCTCCATTGCCTGTACAAGTGCTAGGAACTTCGGTTCAAGGTACCTGTAACCTCCTGACCTACAAGCAAAATAAAGATTGAATGCTAAATAAGCAGTATCATAGTACTTGATCCATTGCTTGAGTATCTCTTCAAGCTTGTCCTCCACATCAGAATATTTAAAGAGCATCTCTCCTATACTCGGTATCTTCTCTGAGTCCAAAGAACTTTCCTGATACACTTTGATAGGAATCTCGGAGTCATCCTCAAGCTTTAACTCGGAACTAAATCCAGTAAAAGAATCTATAGAGACTGTCTCATCAATTGCAAGACATAGAAAAAGACGAAGTTTCCGAACAAGACCCAAAAAATAGTCGAGAGAATGCAAAGTCTTCGATGCTAAAGATATGTGTGCCTTCTGAGTTATGGTTTTCTCGGTTGCAGTAGATCTGTAATTTGAGGAAAGGATTAACTTTAGCTCAATATCTTCCGAGAGATTGATTGCGATCACTTCAGGGGCTATATATTTTACGGAAATTCCCTCAGCCTGAAAATTTTCTTCCTGAAATCCCGAGATTGAAAACCATTCGTCAAGTCCTTCGGCAGAAAACACAACCCTTGAGAAACTAACTTCCTCTCCTTCTTCGTAGTGGGCTCCGAAAATCGCAAGATGTGTATGGATGGTTCTGGTCGATACTCCATGGAAACGTGAGGTATATTTTCCATAAACGCATTCGTCAAGAGTAACATACTTCCCATCGCAAATCCCTAGAATACGATTTCGAGTTCTTTTCACCGGTCCGGTTACTGGAATATTGCGGGAATCCGTAGGGAACGGATCAAATTCTGGGAACAAGGGAAAACGCTTAGGGTTAGCTTCACAGAATACATCAAGCTCTGTTTTCCCGGACTCAGAAATGCGTAGGACACCAGGCAGTCTGTTCTCAGGAACATTAGGCAACCAGAAAAAACCTTGTTTTTCTATCGGATTAGAGAGCCTTATAATGAAGCCTCTTGTTACACTTTATTGGGATACGTGGAAATTAATTTGCCAAGGGGCAGTTTAAATTATCAGACATCCAGATTGCTTACCCTGAGAGCATTTAATTCAATAAACTCTTTCCTGGGTTCAACCTCATCACCCATGAGTTTTGAGAATATTGCATCAGCTTCAACAGCATCGTCAACCTGTACCTGTTTCAGTACCCTATTCTCGGGATTCATCGTCGTTGACCACAGTTGCTCGGGATTCATCTCTCCGAGACCTTTATACCTCTGTATGAACTGACCTTTTTTCCCTCTCTCCAAAATGGATTCAACGAATTTCTCAAGGCTTCCGATCTCTTTTTCTTCGCCATTATCAACTATATGGTAGGCAGAATCCCAAAGCGGTCTAAGCGATTCCGCAAGTTTCCTGAGTTCTCTGAAATCAGGAGAAGCGAGAAAATTAAAATCAACAAAGGAGGAGCTTACCCTTCCGTTTTCCCTGAAATCATATTCAATGCTGTTTGAATTATGTTCTGTGTCCTCCCCAAGCTTCCAGTCAAGATCAACTATCTCGGGATAATTCTCCCCAAGCCATTCCCTTATTCCGACAAGATGAGTATCTAAAGAGGCTTCATTACCAAGCTTGAGGTCTGTTTTACCGAAATCGGTTCTCCTGGCGAAACCGTCGACTATCCCCCTGTTTTTCCCCCACCTGCTCATGCGGTCAAGAAGTTTTCCGTACCTGATGGCTTTCTGCACAAGATCGAAAAGCTTGGTTCCCCTGATCTGTTTTACGTAGCCGTTTGTACCCGCGGAGGCAACTTCAAGGCCTTCGACGCCCAGCTTGACGAGAAACTCCTCGTATTCATGGTCGTCCTTGAGGTAGGTCTCCTTTCTTCCCTTCCTCGCTAGATAAAGAGGAGGCTGAGCAATGTACAGATACCCCCTTTCTATTACTGCACCGAAATGGCGGAAAAACAGCGTTAGAAGAAGGGTTCTTATGTGCGATCCGTCAACATCCGCGTCGGTCATCAGTATTATCTTGTGGTAGCGTATCTTCGATATATCGAACTCGCCCTCACCTTCCCCTATTCCTGTGCCCAGAACGGTGATAGTGGCGCGGATCTCCTCGTTGCCGAGTATCTTGTCAAACCTCGCCTTCTCAACGTTCAGGATTTTTCCCTTAAGAGGCAAGATGGCCTGGTTGTGCCTGTCTCTTGCCTGTTTTGCAGACCCTCCCGCCGATTCTCCCTCAACTATGTAGAGCTCACTTTTCTCGGGATCGCGTTCCTGGCAGTCGGCCAGTTTCCCGGGAAGCGTCCCGGATTCAAGAGCGCTCTTTCTCCTTGTAAGCTCCTTTGCTTTTCTAGCGGCGTTTCTCGCCCTCGCGGCTTCTATCGTTTTCTCCACGATGCGTCTGGCCACAGGCGGGTTTTCTTCAAAGAACACCCGAAGCTTCTCGTTTAGCAAAGATTCGACGATACCCCTTACGGAAGTGTTTCCGAGTTTCGTTTTGGTCTGGCCTTCAAATTTCGGATCCTGGAGCTTTACGCTAACAACCGCCACTAAGCCCTCTCTCACGTCTTCCCCGCTGAGGGCCATCTTCAGGTTTTTAAGAAGATTCTTCTCCTCGGCGTACTTGTTTATGGTTCTCGTAAGAGAAGTGCGAAAGCCCGATAGATGGGTTCCGCCCTCTATGTTGTTTATGTTGTTCGCGTAGCAGAATATGGTTTCCCTGTAAGTGTCGTTATACTGCAAAGCGACCTCAACCGCGGTTGAGTCCCTCTCTCCCGCAACATAGATCACCTCGGGGTGAAGTGCTTTTCTGTTCTTATTAAGCTCTTCAACGAAAGCAATGATCCCTCCTTCGTAGAAAAACTCCTGGGATCTCTCCGTCCTCTCGTCGTTAAGGGTAATCCGAAGGCCTTTGTTGAGAAAGGCAAGCTCCCTTATCCGGTGGGCAAGTATGTCGTAATTGAACTCGTCAACCTCGAATATCCCGGAATCGGGCCTGAAATGAATCTTGGTTCCGCTTTTTCTCGTTTTCCCGGTGTTCTTAAGGTCTTTTGTCGCCTCTCCCTTTTCATATTCCTGATACCAGACCTCTCCTTCCCTCTTGATCTCTATTGAGAGGCTTTCTGAAAGCGCGTTTACTACGGTGACGCCTACGCCGTGGAGTCCTCCTGAAACCCTGTAGACCTTGCTGTCGAACTTCCCTCCGGCGTGAAGCATGGTCATCACGACTTCAACTGCGGGTTTCCCCGTCTCTTCATGGATGTCAACCGGAATCCCCCTTCCGTCGTCTTCAACCGTAATGCTCTCATCCACATGTACGGTAACGAAAATATTTTCGCAGAAGCCCGCCAGGGATTCGTCCACGCTGTTATCGAGAACTTCGAAAACAAGATGGTGAAATCCCCGGGAATTGGTATCCCCTATGTACATATCCGGGCGTTTTCTTACGGCTTCAAGGCCTGGAAGAACCTTTATCTGCTCGGCGGTGTAATCATCGCCGGAGTCGTTATCCTGCTGCAATTCACCCATTGTTTCGGATTTTTGAGACTCGCTCAGAACAAGTACCTCCCGGTAGAGATAGTATGTTTATTATAGTACCTGAGAAAAAGAAAAAAGTCCGTAATATCGGGCAGTTTGCGTAAAAATCAGAATTTCCTGAGATGTATTAGGGCTAATCAGCCTCCCGTGGTCAACACACCACCTGCTGTATAAAAGGCATAGCCGTTCAGGCTCCTAAGTCGTTGCCTCCCTAAACCGTTCCGAGTGCTTCCGTCTGGAGCAACAGTTTGCCGGGCGGGGGTTACATCCACAAGAATATGAAGCCTTCTCACGATGTATTGAATAAGATACGATTAAACAAACAAACTGGAAAAAATCAAAAACTACCAAAATATTCAGAAAGGAGAAAATAACTGAATTATGAACACATCGACTAAAGAAAGATCAGTTGAAAGAATTAATTGGTTTATAGAAAAGGCTGAATGGGTGAAAACTACGGTGAAACACCCACCCCCTAACGTTATTGATTTTCCGAGAATTGACAAAGGTGCTTTTTTTGAATGGAAGACTGGTGCGGAAAGTCTAATTATAAAAATTACCGGTGAGGATAGTGTCTACCATAAAAATTTTCTTCAAGAAGTAAGACATGAATACAAGAGCAGTGTTGACCCCGGCATTGGAATCTTGAAAGCATTAAAAGAAGAAATAGAATCTGGTTATATTGATCAAATTAAAGATTTAGTGACTGCCGAAGTATTTACTGATTTTGTGTATATGGCCGAACATCTGCTGAAAAATGGGTACCAAGATCCTGCTGCCTCGTTGATTGGAGCTATTCTTGAAAACGGGCTTAGAAAGATTGCTACGAAGAAAAACATACCGGTTAAAAACGGAGACGATATTAGCTCACTTAACACTAAATTATCTGATTCAGAAACTTATAATCGCTTAACACAACAACAAATCCAGATGTGGAAAAAAATTAGGGATAGTGCTGCTCATGGAAGATTTGAAGAATACAAAAAAGAAGATGTTCAAATTATGATGCAAAGTGTAAAAAGATTTCTAGCAGAGAACCTCTGAGTCAGATTTTTCGAAAAAAGCACCTCAAGATTTTCTTGTTGAACCACTACCTGTCCTCTGGCAGATATGATCTTATGAACGTAACTTCAAAAGCCTTACACCGGCGAAACTTTTGGAGATGATTTTCAAAGGTAAAAGCGTTGTTCATTTCATAACGCCCAAAAATATCCAGACCCCGATCAAGCAAAATCTTCCAGCCATTGTCAGTGACAATATGGCGCGCATGAATTGTACCGGTTTTATCAAACTCCCAAGTGAAGTCAATTCCCACAGACATTGAGGATTCTTGAATCTTCTCAAACCATTCTTCTTGTTGCTCCACTTTGAGTTCGTCTTGCGATGTCACTAGATGAACAAATACCTCTTTATCCTGAGCTTTGTGTTTCACTACTGTCTCAAGAAACTCCATGAAGTTACGAACCTGATAGAACATACGGATGTATGGGTCCGTAATTGTGATCTTTGTCGCCCCGAGTAAATAGGGACCCAACAGTACATCAAAAGAGATGCCCTTCTGGTTCTCCTCAAAAAACAGATGTCTTTCTTTCGGTGTAGGTTCTGTGACCGTCGCCTCAGCATCAGATGAAACCGGCTGGGGATCTTTAGAGTCACCCACTTTGCTCGTTCCATTTTCGCTTTGACCAGCAGTCTTATTGTAGTAATCGGGGTACTCTTTTTCTTCGAGAGTGGCAACCATCCTGACTTCTTCTGAGGAATTCAGATAAGTGAAGCTGACGTCGCCGTAAGTAGAATCAATCCGCATCAGTTGATCCTTGACGCGTTTTCGTCCCTCTATAGAGAACCTGAGCAGTTTTTCAATTTCTTCTTTTGATGCGCTGCCGCCGGGAAACAAAATCTTCATCAGGCCCGAAAAAGTCTTGTTAATGCCATCGCGATCCCGGGTCGATATGTCTGAGGAAAGCGAAAAGTGTTCCGTGTAACGATCTGAATAGTCGTGATTCCGAAGAGACCGCAGAATCTCAGCAAGGTAGTCCACAACGAAACCGTAACCGTCGGAAAACATTTCCCCGCGGATAATACTGACCTCCCAGCCGGGGATGTAGAAGTGGATGCGGTCAAGAAACGCCGAATCGTAGAACTTGTCCGGCAAGTCGCAGAAAAGGTCTGAATGCTTAAGCATGTAGGGTATTGTGTGCCGGGTGTTGCCGACAAAAACCATGGACGCCGCGGCACCCAGAGTTTCAACCCCTCTGGAGAAGGTTTTGTTGGCCATGTAGTTCTTGAGGATATCCACGAGGGATTTGCTTATCTGTTTCTGCTTTCCGGCGAATTCGTCAAATGCAACGCAGTCCCAGTAACCTACGAGGCCTATTTTTCCGGAGGCATTGTTCACGAAAAGTTTGGGAACGGTCACTTCGCCGCCTGATATCAAGATGCCGTGAGGGGAAAACTCCGAGTAGATGTGAGATTTTCCGGTTCCCTTCGGGCCGAGTTCAATCAGGTTATAGTTGCGTTCGCAAAACGGGATCAGGCGAACCAGTTGGGTCAGCTTGTTACGCTTGCCGAACATCTCTGGGTTAAAGCCAATGCTCTGAATGAGCAGGTCAATCCACTCATCGGTACTGAACTCACAGCGGGCCTTGACGTAACTATCAAAGTCGAAGTTAGAAAGCTGTATTGGTTTAAGCGACGACAGAATCCAGGGACTGGCGTTTTTTTCATCAATGAACTCGTATTCGATATCGGCTATACACCACACGCCGCTTACAAGAAGTTTCGGGTGGTTTTTGACAGTGGAGGAATCGACCAGCACCTTTTTTATTCCAAGATTGGAAAACCCCGCTTCGTAGGCATCGGTTTTTTCGTTAAGCGCAACGCTTATCTTGTCAATGACCTTGTAGCGGCCCTTTTCCCTGATGTTGGAGCGGACGAGACCCGCTTCATTGCGATGCACATAGTGCTTGCGCAGGATTTCTCTGACCGTCTCGATGCCGGTTCGGATAGTCGCCTCATCGCTTGTAGCACAGTACTGTCCCAGCAGGTATTCAAGGACATAAGTAGGAACTATGGCGTTGCCCTTTACCGTTTTAACCAGATCCTTGCGGACTACGAGTCCAGGGAAATGTTTGTTGATTTTCCGGTCAAGTTCGTTCATGTATCATTTGCCCTTTAAAAGTCGAAGTCGTTTGTAAACGATCGCCTCATCAGATACCGATGCGATTTGTACTCCTTGTAATGTGAAGTTCCTATATGTTTCTCTTCAAGCTTCAGGACTACTTCCTGATCGTTGGCTTCATCGGATTTGCTGGTGAGTACGAAGCGCAACTGACGCTCCCTGTCTCTCGGGTTGTCCGAGGCCAGATCAAAGGTTATGTCATGGCTGTCGGAAATCAGCTCGCCGGCCTCCGTATATATGCCCGCACGAAGCGTTCTCGGCCGAACCTTGTCGGTTACCGGAGCAACTTGATATAACATTACCCCCAACTGCCCGGAGGTAATCACCGAACTTGCTCCGCTCAGGATATTCACCTCAACGCTCGTGACGTCGCTTTGCCGTTTCTTGTTGATTTTAACTACCGGAATTACAACTTCCTGTAAAGATGCTCCACCGTGCACAAAGCGGCTTCCTGAACCTTTTAGACGCAAGCGGTTAATCGATTTAGGGATCTGTACTTCCACTTCACCGGAGAGCCCAAGCTCCGGCGAGGTAAATCTGCGCAGTCCTGAGGTTTCGGTTAGTCCCTTGCCGAGGACGAAACGGCGGTCCCGAAGCAATATCTCTTCACCTTCCACATCAGTCCCTGAGAAGTCGCTCTCTTCAATAGCCCGGTTCTGATAGATAAAGCCGTGGTCTGAGGTCACAAGGAGGTTGTTTGCGTTGGCCCCGGTCAGTTTTTTGATCAGTTGAACAAGTTCCCGAAGCGTTTGCTCCACCGCCTCGAAAACCCGCTCTTCAGATTCCCTTTTGTCGCCCATAGCGTCAATACGGTTGTGGTATACGTAGACAACATCGTGGTCGCGCACAAGCGCCCGGCAATCATCGTTCTTCATGGCCATCAACTCATCTGCTTTACGCGCCGTAGCTCGACCAGGCAGTTCTTGATTAAGAATCTTTACGCGGTTGGCGATGCCTTGGGATACATATCCATCCACCTTCACCGTGCCAGTCTGATTGTCGGTAAGCTCAAGCTCCCTGTTGGGAAGAAGGGCGGCCATGCCCATCTGCGTGTAGCTCGGCAGCATGGAAAGTGCAAGTTCAATCTTCCCTTCATAGCGGTCTTCTTTGCGAATGAGGCTTAGAAGTTCTTCGCCGACCTCGTAGCGCATTGCATCCGAAATAATAATGCAGACTTTGTTCTTTTTGAACAGAAACGGCCGCACCCAGTGCCGAAAAAAATCTTTCTGCAATGGAATACTCTGAGCTTTCCATTCGCGTGCTCCATCAACGAAAGACTGGAAGTGGTCATTTATTCTCAGCAGGTAATTGTTGGAATATAGGTTTTCAATCTGATCAGTCAACCTGTCCATCAAAGACGCTTGGCCTGACATTGTTACGTTGTAAATATATTTGCGGTAAAACTGATCAAGCTTATACCATAAACCGCGGTAACGCTTTACTCCATCCGTTAGGCTGTCCATGGAGAAATCTATCTTTTCAAGAGCATACTTGAACTGTGCGGCGTAACTGATCGCGTCGTAGAGGTGACGGTATTTCTGATACCAGTGTCCCTCGCGCCGCTTGCGAATCCAGAGATCCACATCGTCCCTTGATACCGTGTGCAACGCCACGGCTTGGACTAAGTCTCTTATAACCTTCCGGTCAATTAGTTGAAAGTAATCAACTTCGATCAGTTCGCGAAAATCCCGCTTGGACAAGTCCCATTCAATGTTAAGAACTTCGGCACACTTGTCGGAAAGAGCCTCAAAAGCCCCTCCATGCTGACGGCTCTCCTTCCAGCGCCTGAAAAACACAAGCGCATCGCCGTTCAGTCGTACCGGACCATCTGTGCCCATAGCATAACAGGATTTAAACAGTTCGATCGCAAAATCTTCTATGCCCGGTTCATCGGACTTGTAGTCGAAGTATCCGTCCAGTTGCTTCCACAGAAATCCATTCAGCTTAAAACGACTGATCAGTCTGATCTTGTCATCCTGACCGTAGGCAAGTTCCTGCAGCAGACTTTCCAGCACGGAATCCATGTGCGGTTCGCTGCCCGCACACACCGCCAGCATTTTCAGTCGGACAAGCGTACCCGTATCGTCGGGTTTCAGAATCTTCTTTAGCGCCTCCCTGCGCTTGGTAGACTTACAGAATTCCGCATGGGACCGAACTAGATCGATAAGTTCCAGTCCAAGTCCGAGTTCCGAAAGCCAGATAGACTCTTGGTCAGTCCTGAATTCTTTATGAGCCAGCTGTACGTCAAGCAGCCAGTTTTCCAAGTCGGCAGGTCGTGACCCCCCGCAGTAGAGCAGAAACTTCTGCTCCGGTTCTTCGCGCAACAGACGATACTTAATACCGTATTCATTGTTGCTGAGTTCGAGTTTCTCGACACCGGGAAGTGAAAGCGCTTCAAATTCGTCACGTAACTCTTGCTTGTCATCGTACCAGAAAACAATACGATGCCTATTGAAGAGCTTGTTCAAAGCTTGCGCAATGCTATCATTCATGTTTTCTCGTACCCGTTTTCTCAGTACCCTAAAGTTGATGTAACAGCCATGCTGAGTAAAACAAGAATATAACTGAGATGAAAGGGTGGAATATAATATTACCCGTCAACACTGTCTCAATAGCACTAATAAGAGGCGGGTTCTGGGTCTTCACTTTTGAAGTAACTTTCATCGAGGTCAGGATGTTGAGAGAAATCGTTCCACGGTATCTGGGTTTCCCCAACCTCAATAGGTTCGCTCCGAATCCTCTTAAGAACCGCGTTTATCCTATCACACTGTCCTTGTCTGAGGTAGAAGCGATGACTTTCCAACCAGCTGATCGCCGGATAATAGTTGTCCCGGTTCGCAGCCTCAAGTTCAGCAATGGCCTTGTCAATAACTGAACGCTTGATTCGTGGGCGAAGTTCCGGGATTATATCCACCGTCCGGTCGTCTGAGACGACAACCGCAAGTCGAGGGTTTTTTACGGAGCGCACGTATCGAATGGCAGAGTTGTAACGTGAGCCACGTGATGGGGTGCATTCCGGCTGGGCCTGACCATCAAGGATAGCACCGATAGCGTAACAGATGCCGTAGGGGTCGATTATGACTGTACCGTCGATGGCACTGACTTGGCGATAAAGATCTGGAGACAGTTCCTTGGGCTCAATCTTGGTACCTTGGCCACGAAGACGACCGGCTTCGGACTCAGCGTCCTTTGCCACGATTAACATGTTTCCATGGCGCTGATTGACTGCTACCTTGAAAAGCTCAAAAAAACGAGCACCATCTTCCTCCCCAACTTCGGGGAAGAGTCGGTGATAGGTATCGAGAAGACGGTCGCGGGGAAATTCCTCCTGAGGAAGCGATGGAGCACCATACCTGCTGACCAGCATTATCTCATCGCCGCACGAAAGGCACCAATGGTGATGATCCAAGAATTTGATTTCGAAGATGTTCTGACTTTCCCACGGATCGATGCCTGCAACGACATTGCCCAAACCAAAGATCTTCTCGCAGTCGGCAACTAGAGCAATATCAGAGGATGCCATCTGCAGCACCTTGCGAGACCAGCGAGGTTCACGGAAGGATATGGGTTCAACAAGCCTGAGAAGCATATCGACAGATTTGTCGTCAGGATTTGCTATTAGCAATTGGCCCGTTCCCTTCTCTCCCTCGTACATCAACGACGAGATCAAATTGAACCGTTCGAAAAGGTCGGAAATTCCTCCATAGTTTCTATCTCCGATGGCCACTCCAAGCGTGTACATGAATGATTTTGCGGCTTGACGAATAATCTCCTCTGGAGAACGCGACCGACCGCCAATGTAACGCCCGGGGTCTGGTCGGAGCAATTCATCGCGAGCCTCGCTCAGCACCTGAGAGACGGCAGCGTGGATAAGGCTTGCGTGACCCATGAAGCGACCATCGGAGACAGGTTCTCGAAGTGGACGGAACCGCTCGAACAGCCCACTTGGAAGCTGCAGTACCGGGACAACATAGTGGTCGTTTATTGGAACAGGACTACCAGTAAATGAACGTACACCATGATCTGAGTCGTATGATGCATCCAGCTTTTTCTGAACAGCTCTACGAACGGAGTCTCGACGAATATTCTCGGGCTTGTCCCTCATGCTCGGTTCGTGGTCGTAATACCTCTTCCGCAAAGGATGCTTGTCGATCTCAGACTCGATCAGATCAAGTAGTCCATCAAAAAGACCAATAGGCCACTTACCGTCCTCCGGTTCAACACACACGCCGCTTGGATTCTGACGACCGGGAATTTTCGCTCCGACCAAGAGACACTCAGCTCCTGCCCCCGGAACACCTAGCTTTTTCATCACTTCGTTCATGCTATACTCAAAACTCCACCGAAAATGTGGTTGATAACCCCACATAAACAGTTCGATAGATTTCTTCATGGGTTTCTTCTCCCCGCCTAAGAATACTTTTCGTCAGTTACCAAGTCTTGTCGCTTAGACCGGGAATATTTTTCAAGGCCAAACCCAATTTTGGGTAATTAATCTTTACACCGTCGTCAAGATCAATTTCCATTTGTTGAGTAGCAAGCGGGTAAAGCACCTCGCGTTCATATTCTTCGATTTCCGCAATTATTTTCTTTACCTTCTCGACTTCTTTTAAAGCCTTGGTTTTCTCACTTTGAGAGGCAGAAATGCTTATGCTCACCGCTTCCATCTGGTTCTTGTGAGACACAAGCTTGGTACGAAACTCGCGCAGGTAATTGTTCAGAACCACGCTTGCCGTATCAGCACGGTAGCGGTGCATGTAGACAAGCGCATTGAAGCTGCTATTTCGGCTCGGAAACAGCCAGTATATGGGACGCTTTTTATAGCGCTTTACATGGTCGCTATAAAAATCCTTAAGGAAATAATTGCGCATATCCTTTGGATTGCCGTTCTTGCCTAAGGCGGTTTCTACAAATCTTAGGTTCTCTTCGTAGTTCTCTTCACCGAATGCAACGCGCAGGAACTCACGGAAACGCCCAACGATATCATCGGTAAACCAGTCGCCGTCCAGAATCGGAATGACGTTGTAGTCATCTGCCGGGAAACAAGGATTTGGAACCTGCTTCAGGTAATCCTCAATCGTTTCGCCTTGTCCAACTAAGACGAATCCCGGTTTTTCCAAGGCGTAGCGACCGAACATGCATCCGACGGCATAGGAAATGAACTCCCGTACGGTATCAGCCAGTAGCATCGCCTCTAATTCATCTTCGTTCTTGTCACCGCCGTAGCGATAATGCGGGTTGCAGGTCAGGGTGATTTCACTCAGCGGCACTTCGTGCGTCAACTCATCTTGGAGGCCGCAGGCTTTTATAAAAATACGGTTGTTCTCTTCCTCAAGTTGCTGCATCTCAAGTGTCGTCTCTTTCCAGCGGTTACGAAGCATTTCGTAGGTGGCTTTCAGTGAAGACCGTTGGTAATCCGGTTGTAGAAGCGGAAGGCTAGTGAAATCCCATGAAGCCTCGTAGGAATCCCAGTCATTCTTGCTAATCTGAACAGCGTTTTTTGATATCTCTTCTGAACAAGATGTCGTCGGCGCGGAGACCACGCAAGGCATGTCGGCAATTACGCCATTGCTGTAGCTCATCCCGGATAAGGAAACATCAAGGACTTTCTGAAAAACTTTGCTGTTTGCATATGAATTCAGTTTCTGGATTGAGGTCGTTTCCTTAGGAAAAAGGACGGGGCCTGAAGTGTCAAAAATAAAACCTGACCCGAAGAACCTTCCCGCGTACTTAGTAGCAATATCAGACCAAGTTATCCCCGGTCTGAAGAAAAAACCTGTATTTTGTACTCGCGAACGTGGTCTTCCTCCATCCTCAGTACCGAATTTTCGTATTTCCTCACCGTTGTTTTCCCAGTTTATAACCAGCTCATTATTGCCGTACCATCTGCGGAATGGTCCGCCCTTTTGATATGGAATCCACTTTGCGTTACTGACTTCACGGATATTTTCCCTGCTTAAACCAGTACTGATTTTACTGAAATCAACTTCATACCAAAACCTGAGAAATCGTGCATTATTACCTGTATGCAACCCCTGTTTCGAGTCAGAAAAACATGCTATTGTCCTTTCATTCTTAAAAAGCGTACGTAAATTGTCGGAAATCCAATAAGCGATCGGCTTTCCGACAATATCAAGGAAGTCGCCTGATTCCGCTCTGAAAAACAATCCGCTATTGGGATCCCGAATTGTTTGTCGCATCGCGATTTTTTTCTCCTTCTCCGACTTACCTTCTACCAATCTTAGGTAAGCGCCTTTATACTCGGGGCAACTGGCATTTTCAAGAACAAACGCAGTAGTAGAAACTACTTCGCCACCGATATTATCAAAAGCCCGTGCTCCAAGGTGTGCCATGGAAACAACTGTGTTCTGTTCAAGAATTTTTATTCGTAGCAGTTCATAGGACGAGAGAAACATCCAGTTCTGCATCGTGATCATTGCAACTGTTGCATGCGACATTGCAAGGTCAATGTTGCGTTCAACAAACGCCGCAAAGAAATCATTTTTGCCGTTCGGATAATTCTCCTTTAACCATGTTTTAAGCCTTAAGTTCATGCTCTTACTACCCATATACGGCGGGTTAGCGATCACAATGTGGTATTTCGGGTCCAGATAGCTGACTTGTCGTAGAGTTTGTAGAACCTTATCGTGAGTTGGGCTTAAGTTTCGGAATAAATCCTTAGGGATGCCCTTCGATTTTGACTTAAGTGTTCCCAGCACTCCAAGCACATCAGTAACATTTGGACGGATCAGAGAACCGAAGTTGTTGGTCTCTTCAAATTGGCGTAGGGTGGTTCGTAACGGTAAGGGAAACAAATCATGTCCTAAGAAATTCATATATTCTTCCAACTCACCTTCATCAAATCGGACATTTTCAAGCACGCAGATATTCGGTTGTACAGACTTTCTTAAAAGCCCTCGCTGTTTTTTACAGGCCTTCATTGTCAGGGCAAAGGCAGCCAGTTCCCCGGCGCGTTTGTCAATCTCAATTCCGTAGAGGTTGTAGGTGAGAATTCTCTCTGGAATTTCAGTGGGTTCGTAGCCTTCCTCTTCATAGATAAGGTGCAGAAGATCAAAAGCACAGACCAGCATGTGACCTGAGCCACAGGCAGGATCACAGATCTTGATTTCTTCAGGCTTGTTAATGCGTGGGAAATCTGACTCTTCATCTTCTTTGGCAACATGCAAAGGCTGTTGAGGGTTAATATAATAGTCCATGTGCTCAGCTAGTCGTGAACCGGGGTGGTTCAGCATCCACAGGCGACCGAGGGAGTTTTCTACCAAGTAGCGTACAATCCAGTTCGGGGTAAAAAGCTGGGTTGCAGCCGGGATATTTTCGGGTGTGATTTTCTTGTTTTTCTTAAGTCCAGCAAAAACTTCATCCTTTTCCTCAGAAATGTAGAATTGATAGAGCCAGCCGATTACCTCAACATTCTTGCAGGTATCGGGCGTCATCGCCTCGCGGGTGTATGCCAGAATGGAATTACCCGAGAGCAGGTCGTCAGGAATCAGCAGTTCTGTGTAATCGTTTATTTGCTCAAAGAGAAACGGCATTGCCCGATGCCAGTAATTGCAGGCACCTACCACAAGCAACCTGTATGCTTTACCCTGGGGGTCGCGACTAGCGGCTTTGCTCTTCAACAGGGCAAATATCCGTCCTCGCAATCCTTCTCCGAACATTTCTTCATCAATATGGCCCATCTTGGCTTCGGCCAAGATTTCCGGCTGGAACTGTCCTTCGGCAGGCGATACAACTCCGATACGCGTGTAGCGGTTTACATCCATAAAACGCAGGGCGCAGAAGCGATTAAACCACGTGTAGGCCACATGTTTTATTAGTTGTTCATCGCCGTCCCTGACGATCGCCTCATCAAGCTCTCTGGTTGCCTTTGGGTTTTCTCGTCGGGCGACACTGTTTTCATTCAGCACAGACACGAGTTTGGCGGAAACCTGCTCAATCAGACCGCGGCGGGCAAACTGGGCAAATCTTTTGAGCTTGCCTGTTTCCATTATGTTGATGTTCCTCCATCAAAAGCAGCTTAGTCTAAGCGCTTGACAGGCCACTTCGGAAAATTCTCGTTCCATTTATGAAGATTAACAACTTTGCAACTTGTTGCCAGAACCCGAATCCATCGGCGTGAGGTTTTGCCGACCGGAAGTTCCCTCTTCAGAGATTTTTGCATTCTGCCATTAAGCGCATTGTCAAAGGTGATAAGACAAAGATAATGGACTGGTTTTTCAACCTTATCTTCGGCATGGCGGTAGAGATATGAATCCCGGAACTTATACTTCAGGTAGTCTCTGAGCCATTTGAATTTTTCCTGGCGGTCAGATATCTCGTCACCGTTGCTGGCACTTAGCACATCGTATATCGAAGGATCGTCGTAGTCTTTAAGTTCAACATACACATAAGCATCTTCAAACTCGACGACTATATCAACTGCCTTCATTGGTGCCCCATGAAACGTTGGTTTAGCTTTATCCCTTTCATCAAAGACAAACGCATTGACAGCGTCCGTAAAACGGAACTCAAATCCATCGGTCTTAACCACTTTCATTTTCCGAGATTTCCCATATCTTTCTCGATTTCCTTGTCTATCAGAGCACCGAACGCTTCATCAATCGCGTTCGGTGCAATCTCAAGGTAGTCGTCAGTCGAGGCAACTTTGATCTCACCGGTATCAGTATCTCTATAGAGACTATGAAACCTGACATGATCATCCTTGCCTTTGTCGCTGAGAAGGTCAAACCACTTGAGCAGTACGTAATCATGGGTCGCCAGAATTATCTGCTGCCCGTTGCGTGACAGCTCCAGCAAAATCTGCACCAGCAACTTCATCATCTTGGGGTTTAGGTTTGCCTCGGGTTCATCCCAGAACAAAGGACCACCAATCCCCGGTTTAATAGCTCCAGTTTCAAGCAGACGGGAGAGCATGCCCACTTTACGGAAACCCTCGGCTATGGAGTTAGCAGAATATTCAACTTTTTTGGTTTTAAAGGTAACCTTACCGCCACCAGAGAAAATAAAGCGACCGTCACAGATCTTTTCGATTTCCTCCATTGCCCATTTTGATTTTTCATGCAGTGCTTCCGGGCGCAATTCCGGTAGTTCAAGAAGCAGGCAGATATCTTGGTAGGTCTGATCGAAGGAAAGCCCGTATTTTTCATACAGGCTGTTAAAACCCTTCGTGAAAGAGAGAACCTCTTTGGTAGGGATAAAAACTGCCGCGTATTCATAACTTTCGTAAGAACCTTTCCACCGGATCTTAAGCCACTTGGATCTTTTGGAGAATGTAGTGGTAATTTTCTGACCTTGCGCAAACTTCATATCCAAAAAGGCATCATCTCCTGCACCATGATGATGCATTCTTCCGAGTCTGCTATCAAGCGGCAGGAATAAACGCAGGAATCTGGTTGTCAGGTCAGATTCCAGTTCTTCAACATGATAGTCGGGTTCATTTCCCAACAGTGGACCTACAACGTAAATGCCGTAGGCGGCCTTGAGCAACTGCGTTTTGCCAGTGTTGTTCTCACCGATGATAACGTTGATCTTCGGAGAAAAATCAATGTCCAAGTGGCTGAATGCAGTAAAATTTCTCAGTTCAAGACTCGCGATCATGTCTGAATCCTCTTTCCTCTGTTGATTTCCCCAAGCAATGCCCTGCGCAGGGATTCCAGATAACGGTCCACATCAGTTTCATCTTCAAGCCATGCCTTCTCAAAAGAAATCCACAAGTTACGGAGAGGAACACATTCAATTTTTTCCGCATTACCTGTTTTGGTAGAGGGCTGTGTCCAAGCAGTCATTTGCGAGAGCAGGTTGTTATAGTCCGACTCTTCAAAACACCGCTCGACATCTCGGATCACAGCAATCTGTTCCTTCAGTCCAATAATAACTAGAACATCTTCAAATGCTTTGCTGAGTTGTCTCTGTTGTTCGTCTCTTAATGAGGCAAATTCATCCATGCCGCACAAACGGCTCTTCAGTGCGGTAACAGTTTCTCTGGCCTTCGCAACTTCCGCGTCAACCTGCTTCGTGACTTTCTTTCGCAACGTTTCAACTTGTGTTTTCAACAACTGCATGCTCTTGCCTTTGAAGGACTCTGGATCCCTCAAGGTACTCAAAATCTGGCCATGTTCTTCACCTTCAACATAGGCGAGGTTATGTTCCTGATCTCGCATGAATTTTTGCGCGTCATCAAAGATTTTTTTCTGCTGCCCGTTCATAAATCTGTTTACCGGATCAATAATATTTTCTTTCATGTGAAAAATGTTGTCTTTGTTATTAACGAGTTCGGTCACGTACCAGGCATAGGATTTATCGCTGATATCCTTTAGTTCTTGAAGCACGGGGGCGAGCACATTCCGAAACGGGTATTCAGCAATATCCTTTTCCAATGGAACAAGACTGGCCACAAGTTCCTTAAGAGCAACGCCCGTCTCCTTGCCTAGAGCTTTCGCTTCACTGGCTTTCGGGGGCCCATTAAAGAAATCCCCGTAAAATTCCTTGAGAGCACGAACCTGAGACGCAGTGAATTCAACTTGCGGTTCAAGCACAATATTGCTGTGGCCATGAGAATTGCGCAGGGACCCTATCAGTTTTTCTTCTTCAAGCAGGTTGCCGTCGGACCAAACCTCGAGTCTGCCCCAGCCGCAAAGGCTGGCAAGAGTACAGAGAACCGCGGCATAAGGCCAGCCATAGGGTTTGCGCTCAAACCTTTCCACAAGACTCTTCAAAATCGTGCGAACACCATTATTTCTGTTTCCCTGAACAAAAGAGAGCACCTCCTGCTCAGATTCTGAAAGCGATAAAACATCGTCGTCAATCAGCCTTGGTTCAGATTGCTTCAGATAGTTGGCAATATCGTTTTCCGTGTAGGTAGTGTCGCCTAGCATTCCCAGATTAGCGTAGGTGCGTGAGACAAGTTCACCAAAACCTTCAATAATACGGTTCTGCGGATCTTCTGAACTAACTTCTACCTCTCTGCCGGCTACAAACAACTTTGCTTTTTCAAAGATATTCCGCACTCGCTGCCCCAACCTAGCACGACGCTCTTCGTTCCGCAGTCCCTTGTCGGTCAGAATACGCTTAACCTCGTCCTGCTGAGTAATGGAAATATTCTGGCGAACGTATTTCTCAGTTTTTTTGTACATCAAAATGTCGCGCATCATCTGTTCGTCAGGTGGCATTACCACGAACAGTTCGTCCGAGTTGTAAGTCGAACTTGCACGCAACCCCGGTTCGTTTTCCGCATTTGCATGTTCATTAAAGGGGCTGATAATATTGATTGCAAGTTCGTGTTCCCGCCCATACAATCGATCGTCGATTTTTCTTGAATAGGGATAATTTTGCCCCTGCTTTCCTGAAGAAGAGTAGTTGTAGCGAATTTTCGAGGTTTTGATCACATCGGTGAAAACTATCTTTTCCAGTTCAGCAAGCACATCGGCGTTTTCCACCTCCGTAGCTTTGATTTCCTTCTCAACATCTTTTTCCTGATCGGTCAGATATTCATAGAATTCGCCGTTGCGCTGTACGTAGGTCTGGTTCTCCAGAAGGTTAAGTGCTTCTTGAACTTTCTCACGCAGCGCGGGAATATCCTGGCTAAAGCCTTCAAGAACCAACACGCTAAGGTTCCTTGCAGTAGGCTTGAAATCCTTTACATACTTGACCAGAAAAAGTGTCTTCAAAAGTTGAACAGCTAAAGAATTGTCGAGTTGCTTTTCGGCCTGAATAACGGCCCGCTGTATGTCAGATTTAAGGGCTGTCCTGATACCCTCAAACATCAAGTCAAAAGTAGCCAGTCTGCCAGTCTCGTGGTTACCGATCTGGATAGCCACTTGGCGGAATACGCCTAGCATGGAACGCTCGCCAACGGAACTGTGTTTTCCTTCAAAGGCGTCGTGCTGAGAGAGGTTCTGAATTGCGGACTGGAACAAATCAAACTGGTAGGGAACAAATGGGTAACTGTTAATGAAGTGATCCCGGTCCCGGAAATTGCGGTAGCTCTTTGAACCATCCGCGAAATCAAAAAGGGTCTTTAAGTTGTTCTCCTGCACGTCATAGATATCCGAAAGCAGGCAAAGGCCTTCATCATTTTTCATGAGCAGGCGTTTCTGAATGACCTCGGCCACATCGGCGCTTGTCAGTTTCATGCGGTTTGCGAACCGATCCTGAATCTTGGAAAAATCGTTGCCCTGCTGTTTCCCCTTCTCACCTAAGACTGTTTCCATGTCTTCCTGAGCAGTAACGACCATCCACGCTCGACCGCGGCACTTGGTGGCCAGACTCTCGGCAATGGTTTGCAGGTTGGTCATCAGCTTGACGTTTTCGGCAATGTACTGACCAACTTCATCAACAAAAAAGTTAAGACGGAAATCGGGGCCCTGTCCTTCAATATATGCTCGCACCTGTTCGGCAAAATCTTCAATGGAGACACTGTATTCGCTACGATACTTATCCAGTATTCCGGTAGACGAAGTTTTATCGCTCCCGGTTGCCTTGGCATAGGCTCTAGCAATGTTTTCGGATTCAAGCAAAGACTGTTCCCGACCTTCTTTCCAAGCTCGTCCCGAGACGGCTTCGTAGGATGTCTTGAACCGCTCATAAAGCCCCCTGCTATCAAGGTCTCGTTCAAATTGAGCGATGTGTCCCTGCTTGTCGTAGTAGCCTCGCATTTCGTCAAAGACCTTGACGAACACGGCCAGCAATGCATCAGTCTGCGTTTTGCTTATAACATCCGCTTTCTGATCAATATTAAACAGTATGCTCTTTGAAGGAATACCGGCGGCTCGCTTGAGATCAGCGCGAAGGAACTCCTCATCACCACACTTATCCAGAAAAAGATCAAGAGCATTTATGTCCTCAATGCGGCGGTTTTCAAGAAGCAAGGCCAGTATTTTCAGCAAATGAGATTTACCTGATCCGAAGAAACCGGATACCCAGACTCCATTTACTCCTTCATAGTTGTTGTAGGCATCCAGAAACGATTCTAAGCGTTTCGCAACTTCGTTGGTGAGTACGTATTCTTCTAATTCAAGTTGAAGGTTCTGTTCGTCATCGGCCTTGATGACTCCTTCTATCGAACGGTCAACTGGTTTATCGAAAATGTTTTTGAGAGTCGTCATTTTTACACTCAGTTACGGTTCACAGTGAAAGATATTAAACGCCCTGTAATATTTGTCATCATGAAGTCGTCCGAACAGATTAAGCGACGCTCCTGATTCCGGCGAATACGTGTAAGATCCGGGAAAAAACATTACTGTCGGCTTTTTCTTAGCTGTGCTCTGCAGGTTGTTCAGCACGTTGTGCGACCGGATGTAAGGGAACGCCTCGCCAACTCCCGACAGAAAAAGAACATCGAAATCCTTGTTCTTCAGCTTGACGGCGATTGCCGGGATAAGATGTTTCTCGGGATCAAGCACGCCCTGCAGCAGCTCTTTGAACTGCTCCTTGGAAACCGACTCTTCTATATCAAGTATCCGGTTCCAAACATCCCGATCTTTCAAGATTTCTACTGAAAGGTCGTAAAGGTTGATTTCCAATACGGAAACACCGTTATTTTCCAGTTGGTTAACCAACTGACGCCGAAGCTGCTCCATCGAAACGTATTCTTCCGGCTTAAAAGGACAAAGGAAGAAGGGCACCTCGTTGCCAAGACCTTGCTTTTCTAGAAACCTCTTCCCCGATATTACTGCGTAGAGGTGCTGAAATCTATCCGATAGAGGCATTTTCGTTATATCGGCTTTCACTGCGCCACCTGCCTTAAATCCGACTCAAAGGCAGGGAAGAACAAAAGATCCCTGCGGTTGACACGAGGTATTGCCTCCAGAAGTCTTGGGCTCAGCATCGCGGCGTTAATCTGATTGTCCGCAGTCAGAAGATCCGCTTCACGGAGTATTCTGAACAGAACCTGCCGTGCTCTGGTTCTGGTTGCCGGACGGATTTGGTCGAGCTCAGGATGCCATTCGGATTTCCTGTTGAAAAAAGAATCGAAATCTTCGTAACTCAAATTGAGCTTCAAAGAGATGTATCGCTCTCTTAGGACTTCAACGGCAAAGTCCGCAATAAAAGAGTAACGACGACAGAGCGCAATCCATAAAAGGTAACGCTGCTCCCGGGGATTGGTTTCAACCAGCAATCTGAGTTCATCGAAACTCAAAGTCTTCAGACGGGATATAACCTCAGAGCAGAAGCGTTTTAAGGTGTTCTGGGTCCTAAACTGCAGAAGGTTTTCACGTACGACCTTCTCTCGAACGATAATCCAGTCGCCAAGTTCTATATACAGCAAGGCTAAGTTTACCGATTCGCGACTGAACAAACCGTTACCTGTTTTAAATGACGTACTGTATCTTTCCTTGGTCATGGCTGAACCGATTATTTTGGCACTACGCGGCATCTCTTGCTTTACTAATTGTTCCTATAAACTCCTTGTCGGTGTTCAGTTTGTGTGTGTATACAAAACGAGGTCCGCCTATAGACAGATGGAGAAAGCTCACCCGAAACGCTAACCAGCCAAACAGCCTGATCTGCACCTTGGCATGGGGGTCATTTCCTTCAAAACAGATTCCATGAAAAGGTAGGTGCTCGTTTGAAGATAAGCGTTCGACTTGTACAACATCCGTTTCGAGTTTGAATGTCAGCAAAACTTGGCGCACTTCGCGCAACTGCGGAACATCGTTACATATAGCCGTACCCACATGTGCGGCCAGAAACTCAAAAGCTATCTTTGCCGGTACTAACTTGTCCATCAACCGCCATTTACTCATATCAGGCTCAATTTCCTGAATCGACCTCTTTACGATCTCAAGGCCTAGGGCAAGTTTGACTCTTTTACCTTCCTCCGCCTCATCATGTTTCGCAAGAGCTCTCCGTATCAGTTTCTTTCCGTATTCAGACTTTTGAAGAATCTTGGCTATGGTCTTTCGAGCATTGTCTTGGGGTTGAATTATTGACCCATCATTAAGAGTTTGAGATTTTATACAAAACTCGTTATTTCTGATATATCCAGATAAAGGACCGAGGTCGCCGTAGCCAATATGAGACCTGCCCTCAACCAGCCGCTTCGACAGTTTGGGAATTGCCTGGGAAAGATTTTTGGCGGCAAAAAAAACCGAGGGATCAGATTTTGCAGTTACTTCCACAGCATGACCAAACTGCGAATTACAGGAACTACAAACTAACTCGCTCGTAAGAATACCACCAAGAGATTTGGGGATCAGGTGCTCTTCGGACAGCGGCCCTTCCCGGAGACAAAAGATGCATTGATTTCCTGGCCAAGGAATTTTCATGAGGTCGTTCCTTTCTTTTGTTATCTACACGTTATTATAACGGAAAAGGTTACTAGCTAACCCCAACAAATGGAAAAAGTCGCCATCAGTGTTACAATTAACTGCAGATCAATGGGGAGCATAAAACCCTTGCTCCCCTTATGAAAAGGAACTACTTTTCAATAATGCCTGTTCCGCTAGTAATCCTACCAGATCGCGATATCCTACCTCAGAACTGGATTGTTCTACTTCTTGCGCCGGTTGGGTTTTTGAGCTAGTGCTGATCCTGCAGCAGACTTAGCGGCCCTGCTAGACTTGGGATTCCTGAGAACCTTAGATGCAGCCGATGCTGCTTTTCTGCTAGTTACTTTTTGACTGTTTTTCCTAGCCATTTTTATCACCTCCCTTTAAAAATTTGTACTATGTCGTAGAAAGACAACCACCATAGGTTCAAAATACATAAATCACCCGCTGATGTCAACATATATGGTAATCTTTAAAGGAATGTACAATATATAGAGTGTTTATTATACTCCCCCCCCTATATGAATAAACACAGAGAATCTGCTTTTGAAGTGAGAGTCCTTGGGAAACTACTACCTTATAAGAATTTATGGTAAGGGCTCATTCGTTTGAGTTCGGAAAATAGATTTAATATAGTGAAAATTTGATATTCTCCAATATTTGCCATATATTAGTATTAAAATCTATGATAGAGTATATTAAGTAAAGATTGGAGAGAATCAAATTAATACTGAAAAGAATCTAAAGAGATCCATGGTCGGAATTGAACTGATCCGTCTTCTGGCTTCCGAGGGAAACAGAATATTTTCCATAGACCGGGCGCGGGAACTGGCACCACGCGCGGGTATCAGGGATTCCTATCTTTGCGAGGCTCTTTACCATCTCCGGCGAAATGACTGGATAGTCCCCATTCGCAGGGGGTTGTACGCACTGTCTCCCACAATTTCTGGAGGCATCCCAATGCACGAGTTTGAGATTTCAATGAATCTGGCCAACCCCGCCGCCGTTTCTCACTGGTCAGCCATGAATCACCATGGCATGACGGAGCAGGTTCCGAGAACTGTATTTGTCCTTACTACCACGGAAAGTTCCTTCCCGCGCGTACGAGGGGTTAAGGGCAAGAGAAAGTTTAACAGAGGGTATCCGACTGGAAATGCTTCGTACCGCTTCATTCAGATCAGACCGGAACATTTCTTCGGTACGGAGAACCTCTGGATCGCTAACACTCTGGTATCAATAACGGATCCCGAACGTACGCTTCTGGATGGTCTTTGCCGTCCTCAGTACTGCGGCGGCTTCGCCGAAGCCCTTCACGCCTTTAATGTTATAGGAGACAAGCTGAACATTAAGCGAATAGTAAAGTATGCTCTACGGCTAAATGTCGCGGCGGCAAAGCGGCTAGGATGGGTTCTGGAATACTGGGGCTACGATTCTTCTGAATTCGGGGAACTTTTGGAATTGCCTATTAGAGGCTACCGCAAGCTCGACCCCACGGGGCCGAGAAAGGGATCGTGCAACAGTCGTTGGATGATACAAGAGAACCTTCCAGGAAAAGTCGGCTTATGGTGAAACCGCTTCGCTCCCGCATTCAGGAAATATATCAATCTACCGACATCCCCTGGTATGTTATCGAACGTGATTATTTACAGTCTTGGATTCTGGTCGGCTTAAGCCAAATGCCCCTACTGCTCGATACGCTTGTCTTCAAAGGGGGAACAGCTCTCAGAAAATGTTACTTCGGCGACTATCGCTTTTCCGAGGATCTGGACTTTACGGGACTCAATGGAGTTCCAACAGGCAGCGATATGGAGCATGCGGTACAAGAAGCGTGCAGCATCGCGATGCGCCTCATGGAAAGATATGGCTCCGCAGCGGATATAATCTGTGAGCGCTATGTTGAAAGTCGCCCGCATCCGGGGAACCAAGAAGCTTTCAGAATACGGGCTCGTCTTCCTTGGCACAATTCCCCGCTGAGCAGCATTATGGTAGAAATCACCGTGGATGAGAAAATTCTCAAGCCCGTGAAAACGCGAGAAATCATCCATCAATACGGCGAGTCCCTCGAAGCGGAAATCAAAACGTATTCTCTTGAAGAAATCGTGGCCGAAAAACTGAGAGCGATCCTGCAGAACGTAGCTATGCTCAAGAGGCGTGGATGGAACCGTACACGCGGGCGTGATTACTACGACCTATGGCGTATATTGAGCACATACAGGGATGATATGGACTTTACTGAATTCATTTCTTTTCTGCGGAACAAGTGCACGGAGCGAAATGTCGTATTCACCGGCCCCGAAGATTTCTTTGATGGTGATATGCTTGCCCTCGTTGAAAACAATTGGGACCAATCGCTTGAACATCTGGTACCAAATTTGCCTGCCTCAAAATCAGTGATTAGCGAGTTACGCAAACAGATCACGGACCTCTTCGCTTAGTCTTTTAAAATCAGTACAAAACCCCAACTGCCCGTCTACGCCTAAGAAATCTTCGGATGCGTGATGCCGGTCTGTTTCTGGTATTTTCCCTTCTTGTCCGCGTATGAAATATCGCATTCCTCATCCCCTTCGAAAAAGAGCACCTGGGCAATTCCCTCGTTTGAATATATCTTCGCGGGAATGGGGGTTGTGTTTGAGATCTCAAGCGTCACGTATCCCTCCCACTCGGGTTCAAAAGGGGTTACGTTCACGATTATTCCGCACCTCGCGTAAGTGGATTTACCGACGCACAAGGTAACGGTGCTTCTGGGTATCCTGAAATACTCAACTGTTTTTGCGAGCGCGAAAGAGTTCGGCGGAATTATGCAGTAATCATCCCTTATCTCCACAAAAGACTTGGTGTCGAAATTCTTCGGGTCCACAACAGCGCTGTGCAGGTTGGTGAACACCTTGAACTCATCGCTTACCCTTATATCGTAGCCGTAAGAGGAAAGGCCGTATGATATCACACCCTTGGTTACCTGCCCCTCGACGAAAGGGTCTATCATCTTGTGCTCAAGCGCCATTTTCCTTATCCAGTGATCAGGTTTGATTCCCATCGGTGTTCTCCTTTCTTTTTTCTCGAATCTTGTTTAATGTTTGATTCGTATTGTCCTCATACAAAAGATATTTTTAAGACTTGGAAATGTTGTCTAATTTGGTGGTTTTTATATAGTAAAATGAAGCGAACCATAAAAAACAGTGTCCCCGTCCGGCGGCAGCCCCTCAAAAAATTATACGAACTGCCTCAAAAACCTTATGTCGTTCTCAAAGAAAAGCCTTATGTCGTTTATCCCGTACTTGAGCATGGCGATTCTCTCAACCCCCATGCCGAAGGCAAAACCCGAATAGATATCCGTATTGTAGTTAACGCTTGAGAAAACCGCGGGATCGACCATTCCGCATCCCATTATTTCAAGCCAGCCGGTATTCTTGCATACCCTGCATCCGTTGCCGGAACATATCTGACATTCTATGTCCACTTCGGCGCTGGGCTCGGTGAACGGAAAAAAGCTCGGGCGGAACCTGACGTTCGTATCCTCCCCGAAAGTCAGTCTGACGAACTGGATGATGACGGACTTTAGGTTTCCGAAAGTTATGCCTTTGTCAACCAGAAGACCCTCTATCTGGTGGAACATCGGGGTGTGGGAAACGTCGCTGTCGCATCGGTAAACCTTTCCCGGAGCTATTATCTTCACCGGAGGCTGCTGGATCTGCATGATCCGTATCTGCACCGGGGAAGTGTGGGTTCTCAACACCATGTCGTCGGTGATGTAAAAAGTGTCCTGCATATCCCTTGCAGGGTGGTTTTTCGGTATGTTGAGCGCCTCGAAATTGTAGTAATCAAGCTCAACCTCGGGACCCTCGACGACTTCGAATCCCATCCTCTCGAAGTCATAGACGATATGCTCCATCATCTGAGTTATGGGATGCTTGGCCCCTACAGGCATTCCGCGGCCGGGGAGAGTGAAGTCGGTTGCTTCCTCAAGAAGCTTTTCGTTCATGATCTTGCGCTTTATCTCGTCGGATTTTTTCTCGATCAGTTCCTCGATTTCCTTCTTGGTTCCGTTTATGAGAATGCCCGCCTGACGGCGCTCCTCCACGGGAAGGTCTTTCATGGATTTTAGAAGCTGCGTAAGAGATCCTTTCTTCCCTACGTAGCTTGCCTTTACCTTGACAAGATCAACCTCCGTCGAGACGGCGTCAAGGTCAGAATCTATACGGCTTCTGATTTGCTGCAGCGTTTCTTCCATCATATGCCCGGATTGTACGTTTTTAGAAGCAAAACGGGAAAATATCTAACCGTTATGAGACCGATTATCAAAGCGGAGAACTCACTTGCGATCGAGCATCCGCCAAAGCAGGTTCTATGCGGTCGCCTTTCTTTTTCTCCAGTAGACCACGAAGGCACTTGCCACGAAAATTGAAGAATAGGTTCCCACGACGACCCCTATCATAAGGGTAAACGCGAAATCGTGTATTACCGAACCACCGAGGAAAAACAGCGGGACAAGCACTATGAACACCGTTATCGCAGTGAGCAACGTACGCGAGAGCGTCTGGCTGATTCCTTCGTTAACAAGCTCCCTGAAGCCCTTTTCAGGAAAATTGCCCATATTTTCCCTTATCCTGTCAAATATGACGATGGTGTCGTTAACCGAATAACCTATCACGGTCAGAAGCGCGGCAACGATCGCAAGAGTGAATTCCTTGTCCGCAATCGATATGGCCCCCACGGTTATAAGGGTGTCGTGAAGAAGCGCGATAACCGCTCCCACGGCAAAACCGAATTCAAACCTTACGACCAGATAAGCCAGTATGCCGACGCACGCAAGCAGTATGGAGAGAATGGCCTTGGTTATGAGTTCCTTCCCTACCCTGGGACCTATGTAGTCTATTCTCTGAATGGAGGCTCCCTTGAAATCTTCTGACTCCGCGAAAAGGTCTTCAAGGCTTTTCTGAAAATCCTCTATCTGGTCAAAAGTCGCAAGTTCCGGAGCAAACTGTATCAGGTGCTCGTTATCGCTCGGAAGACCGAAGCGCTGAACCGATTCGGAGGGAAAGCCGCTATTTTCAAGCCCCTCTTTGAGCACGTTGGTCTCCAGGCTCTTCGCGAGCTTTATGTGTATTTCCGTTCCGCCCGTGAACTCAACTCCCCAGTTAGGTCCCTGGTGATACAGAAGAGACGCGAGGGAGATAACCACAAGCGCGATGGAAATACGCATCGCGCCCCCCATCTTCTCTACAAAATCATAATTCAGGTTTCCTATAAATCGCACTCTCTCACCCTCAGATACTTACTTCGGTCAGTTTTTTGTCCCTGTAGAGCATATTCGTAAAAACTCTCACCACCACGAGATTGCTGAAAACGGTCGACACTATTCCGATTGAAAGCGTGGCCGCGAAACCCTTTATCGGGCCTGTGCCGAGCCAGAAAAGTATAAGCGCCGTAAGAAGCGTCGTCACGTTAGCGTCAAGGATGGTCCAGAGAGACCTGGCGTATCCCGTTTCAATCGAGTGAACGGCGGTTTTCCCCGCGACAAGTTCCTCTTTTATCCTCTCGAATATGATGATGTTTCCGTCAACCGCCATGCCGAGGGTAAGAACAAGCCCGGCTATACCCGGAAGCGTAAGCGTCACCCCGAAAGCGGAGAGAAAACCCATTATGAAAAGTATGTTAAGCACAAGGGCGACGTTCGCTATGACGCCCTGGATCCTATAGAAAAAGACCATGAACACCAAAACGAGTATCCCGCCAACGATCATGGAGAACCTCCCCTTTTCTATGGACTCCTGGCCGAGGGAAGGACCCACGGTTCTCTCCTGCTCCACCCTTACGGGAACGGGAAGAGAGCCGGATCTCAGTATAAGCGCGAGGTCTTTTGCCTCCTCGGGGGTGAAAGTCCCGGTTATGGTGCCCTGGTAGGTTATCTTGTCCTGGATAGTGGGAGCGGACTTTATAATGCCGTCAAGAACTATTGCCAGGCGCGCTCCGACGTTTTCCTCGGTCAGTTTCCCGAACTTGCTCGCGCCTTCTCCCCTGAAGGTGAATCCGACCGCGGGATTTCCGTAATTATCAAACGTTATCCGCGCATCGGAGATATATTCCCCGGTCACGCTCGCAAGGCGCTCGGTGAGAAAGAACTTTTCGTTTTCGTTTCCGGTATCTCCAGCGTGGATGGCCATCCCCTTCTCCGCAACCTGCTTCTCGGTTTCCGCTTCAGTCGCCGCAAGGAGGTTTTCCCGCGACGCCCCGACGGCTTTTACGATCTTGAACTCCAAAACAGCCGTCTTTTTGATCAGGTTTACTATTCTCTGTCTGTCTTTTTTGGAAGCGCCCGGCACCTGCACCAGAATCCTGTCGTCACCGGACTTCTGTATGCTTGGCTCAACCAGACCGAAATCCTTAACGCGGTTCTCTATTATGTGGCGGACCCGTTCTATTGAGTTTTGCTCAAGCTCGGCCACGTAAGAAGGTTTTATCGAGAGTGTGACCAGAAAGCCGTCGGAACCTATATTCGCCACCTGTTCAAAATCGTCGCGCGCAATCTCAAGCGCCCTGTCGATATCCGCGCCGGGGAAAAGACCCAGCGTGAGGGTTCCGTCAGAAACGGACGAGCTTTTCACCAGAATCCTGTTTTCCGCGAACTTCGAGACAAGGGCTTCCTCCACGATAAGCATTTCCTGGTTAACGCCCTTTTCCGTCTCAACTCCCAGAAGAAGGAATATTCCGCCCTCAAGATCAAGCCCGAGACTTATCCCCTTGCTTGAGAACGCCTTTCCCCACCACGAGGGAAGATTGTCACCCATAAAGGTCGGCGTAAGAAGTATTACGGAGAGAAAAGAACAAAGAGCGATAACGGTAATCCACAGACGGGACACGCCTTTCATTAATCAGCCGCCCCCTTTGGATTTGCCGTCAGCTGTCGCAGAATCAGTCTTCTCCGAGACCCCGGAGCGGGCCATTTTTATGTTAATGCCTTTCGCTATCTCAACCGTGAGGTCATCACCATCAACGTTTATCACCCTCCCGTATATGCCCCCGGTGGTAACAATGCTGTCGCCTCTTTTTACCTCGGCGAGCATCTTTTTCCGCTCACGGCCCTGCTTCTGCTGGGGTCTTATGATAAGGAAGTAAAAAAGGCCGAATATGAGAACGAACGGAAGTATGGCTGAAAACGTCGTTCCTCCTCCCTGGCCGGCCCCGGGAGGCATGCACGATGAAACAAAAAGGGCCGCAGTGGATATAAAAGCAAGTTTTTTCAATTTCTATTCCTCCTCCGCATCGCTTAGCTCCGAGCGGAATTGCTTGAAGGTGCCGGTTTTTATCGATTCTCTTATTTTTCTCATCAGTTCGGAGTAATAATAGAGGTTATGAAGGGTCAAAAGCTGAAGAGAGAGAATCTCCCCGGCCATGAATATATGCCTCAGGTACGACTTTGAGAAATTTCCGCACGTGTAACAGCCGCAATTCTCATCAAGCGCGGAGCGGTCGTACGCGTAACGGGAGTTTTTTATAACCACTTTTCCCCGGCTTGTAAAGAGAGTTCCGTTCCGGGCGTTGCGGGTCGGGATGACGCAGTCGAAAAGATCAACTCCGAGCGCCACCCCCCTCACTATGTCGCTTGGGGTTCCGATACCCATAAGGTATCTAAGCCTATCCTCCGGAAGAAGCCCCGTACAAAGATCCGTAATCTCAAAAGTCTCCTCGCCCGACTCACCGACTCCGAGCCCTCCTATCGAGTAACCGTCAAAACCTATATCCACAAGTTCCCCCGCCGAGCGCGTCCGAAGATCCTCGTACGCCCCTCCCTGCACAATACCGAAAAGGGCCCCGGAGCTCTCCCGTCTCGCCTCCTTGCAAAGCCTGGCCCAGCGCGTCGTGAGAGAGACCGACTTCTCCATGTACTCGTATGGAGAATCATGGGCCGGACATTCATCAAAACACATCATCACGTCTGAACCCAAGTCTTCCTGAACGGCTATTGAGGTCTGGGGCGAGAAAAAATGTTCGCTTCCGTCTATGTGAGAGCGGAAAGAGACTCCATCGTCCGTGATCTTTCTGCTTTTCGCGAGGCTTAGAACCTGGAAACCGCCGCTGTCGGTAACAATCGCACCGTCCCACGACATGTATTCGCGAAGTCCGCCGAGGGAACTTATTATGTCCGTGCCGGGCCTTAAGTAGAGATGGTAGGCGTTTGCGATAAGGATCTGAAAACCTAGGCGACGCAGATCAAGGGGCGAGATGGCCTTGCCCGCCCCCTGGGTCGCTACAGGCATGAAGGCCGGAGTCGCAACCGTTTCGCGGGAAGTGCGGATTTCCCCCAGCCTGGCGGAACCGCCCTTTTCCTTTTCGATAACTCTGAACCTGTACATATGGATAAATGCTGCGGGATCAGAATCCAAGCACGTCCCGCATCGCGTAGACTCCCGGGGGTCTTCCCGGAATCCATTTCGCCGCGCGAAGCGCGCCCGAGGAGAAATTATCCCTGCTGGTCGCCTTGTGGGTAAGCTCCACCCTTTCTCCGTCGCCAAGGAACATGACTGTGTGATCTCCGACCACGTCTCCTCCCCGAAGCGTCTGAACACCTATTTCCCCTTTTTTTCTCGCCCCTATGCGCCCGTGTCTTACATACCTCGCCACGTCCTTAAGTTCTGACCCCAGGCCCCCGGCGACCGCTTCGGCAAGCGCGATGGCCGTTCCGCTCGGAGAATCGGCTTTTCCTCTGTGATGAGTCTCGAAAATCTCGGCGTCGTAGCTCTCTCCCAGATGAGACGCCACCTGTCTTGATATCTCGAAAAGAACATTGACACCCACGCTCATGTTGGGAGAAAAAACGCAGGGTATCCGATCAAGCAGCCGCAGCAGTTTTTCCCTTTGCTCAGACGTAAAGCCCGTCGTTCCAATAACCATCGACTTTTCGTTGCGAACCGAATATTCAGCGTGGGCAAGGGTCGCCTCGGGAACTGTGAAGTCAATTATCACGTCCGCAGCCCGCGCGGCTACCTCAATGCTGTCACTCACGCTTACTCCCGGCCCTGCGCCCTCGATGAAATCCCCCAGGTCGCGACCGATCGAAACGTGTCCCGGCACCTCCGTAGCGCCCACGAGCTCAATATCCTCATCTGCGCCCGCAAGCGAGGCTACGCTCATTCCCATGCGCCCGCACACCCCGACTACCGCAACTTTTATCACCCTAGCCTCCTCCCTCTCCGCTTTCACTCTCAGGTCCGTAACTGCAGTTCTCAATGCATTCGTCCTTTACTATCTTCCACTCTTTTTTGGGGATGGAGAGATCGTAGCGGTTTCTGTATTTAGCTCTCAGACGCTCGCCCTCGCCCGGATTGCTGTAGTCAACCTCCACTTCCGCAACCACTATGGCGGTATCCCTAAAGAGCTGGGTTGCCAAGACCTTGTAGTCAACTATCCTGAGGTCGTAGCTCTCGTAAAGAAACTTAAGCCTGCTTATGTAACCTTCGCGGTCTGAACTGAATATATGGATTTTATCGTAAGCGGATTCAAAGTCCTGTTCCTTAAGCGCCTCAAGAAAAGAGTTGACAACGCTGGTAGCGGAAACCTTCGGGTGCGGCCTCCTTTCTCCTGATCCTCGCACCGGAATAGCGCAGGAAAGAAGAAGAAACAGCAGCGGCAGAACGAAAAGGTAAGTTTTTCTCATGGATAACGTAGCGGAAACTGAAGATCCTTTGAATAACCTAGAAAGTTAAATGAGAAAAGTAGTACAGGCAAGTTAGGAGAATATACATGTTAGTAATAAACTACTTGTCCGGTTTCTTAACAAATAGGTTGTCCGGTTTTAGATTTTTCCTTGTAGGAGGGATCTATGAACCGGACAAAGCTACTGCAGGAGATACGGACGATGCAATTTGAGCAGATGTACCGAAGGTGGAAGAGCAAAGAGCTGAGGCAGGGAGACGCGGCGCAGATACTTAACATGAGCGAGAGGACGTTTCGTCGTTACGTCCTTCGCTATGAGAAGGACGGCACAGAAGGTCTCTTGGACAAACGTATAGAACGCAGTTCCCCCAGGAGGGCCTCTGCCGAGGAAGTAGAGGCTGTGGAGTGTCTTTACCGGGATCGCTACACGGGACGTAACGTGGTTCATTTCTACGAGGCGTACACACAGCGCCACGGTGGCAAGCGTTCCTACAACTGGGTTAAGGACTGTCTTCACCGCGCGGGGCTTGTCGCACCGTCTCGGCGCAGGGGGCCGCACCGTCAACTGAGGGAACGCAAACCCAGGGCCGGAATGATGATACATCAGGACGCAAGCAGGCACAGATGGGTTCCTGGGAAGGTGTGGGATCTGGTGGTTACGATGGATGACGCCACCGGGGAGATATACAGTGCCTTCTTTGTCGCTCAGGAGGGGACACAGAGCAGCATGAGAGGAGTGCGAGAGGTGTTGGAGAGCAAGGGTATCTTCTCGAGCTTCTACAGCGATAGGGGGTCCCACTACTGGAAGACACCTGTGGCCGGGGGTCGTGTGGACAAGGATAATCCGACGCAGTTTGGCCGTGCCATGGCGGAGTTGGGGGTGGTGATGATAGCTGCGTATTCTCCTCAGGCGCGGGGGCGCAGCGAGAGGATGTTCGGTACTTTGCAGGGAAGGCTGCCCCAGGAGTTGAGGGAAGCGGGGATCAGGGAGATGGAGGAAGCAAACGAGTTTTTAGCGGATAAGTTCATTGATGCTTTTAACGAGAAGTTCTCGGTGGAAGTCAGGGAGGAGGGAAGCGCGTTTGTGCCGCTGCTCGGAGTAAGTCTTGAGAACATACTGTGTTTGAAGAACCCCAGAGTTGTGGGTAACGACAACTGCGTGAGCTACAGGGGGCTACGTTTGCAGATTCCCCCGGTTGAGGATCGTTATCACTTCGTGAGAGCAAGGGTGATGGTACATGAGTATTCTGACGGGAGCATGGCAATATACCACGGCAAGCGCAGGGTGGGCAGTTATGACAGTGAGGGTAGATTGAAAACAGAGGGAGAAGTAAGCAAAGCGAAGGCCCGGATGGGCGGGCACCGCAGTTTCACATCAGCCTCTTCGGGCTACGCCCTTCGAGGCTGATGTGAAGAAAGCAAAACCGGACAACCAATTTGTTAAGAAACCGGACATTTTAATTTGCTATCGACAGTTAGGAGAATATACAACGGTTTTTTTTCTCCGCCAGGCGGCGGTTATGAATTAGAACCCGTTGCGGGTATTCTGCTCTAGAAAAAAAAAGGAAAACGGATACAGAATTAAGGACAGAAACACATTATGAAAAGCATGACTGGTTTCGCGGAATCATCCGTAAACACTGAGGTCGGAAAGATCTTGGTGGATATACGGTCGGAGAACCACAGGTTCCTTGATGTAAAGGCCAGCGTTCCCGAATCGTTTCTCCAGATGGAAAACACCATTGAGGAGAAACTGAAAAGCTCAACTCAGAGAGGAAAGCTCAGGCTGAGGCTTTCCGTGCAGACAAATCGGAGAGAAAGACAGCGTCTGTCCGAAAAGGTGCTTCGGGAGAATCACAGCTCCCTTAAAAGAATCAATTCCGCCCTGGGGCTTAAAACGGAGATAGGAATCGAGCACCTGCTCATGATGGAGAACTCCTTTGAAAGCCACGTCGGACCCGAGGTCTCAAGGGAGACGGAAACCAGGATCAAGGAAGCGGTCGTAAAAGCCCTGGAAAAATTCAACGGGAGCCGGGAAATCGAGGGACGGAAACTTGAAAAAGCGATACTAGGGCGCCTCGAAAGCATAAAAAAAACTGTTGATAGCGTGAAGAAAAGAAGAAAGGAATTTATAAAGAAATCCGAGAAAAAAACAAAGGAGAAGATCGAGAAAATCTTTTCCTCAAGGCACAAAAGCGACCCTCTTATCTCTCAGGAAGCCGCGGCCATAGTGACGGAAAAAAGCGAAATTGACGAAGAAATCGTAAGGCTTGAGGCCCATATCTCCAAGTTCAGGAAAACCGCCAGGAAAAAGGGGCCCGTGGGGAAAGAGCTTGATTTTCTGGTGCAGGAAATGAACAGGGAAGCGGGAACAATATCGGCAAAATGCAAGGACGCGGGAATCTCGCATCTTACCATAAACATACGTCTTGAGCTGGAAAAGATACGGGAGCAGATTCAGAATATAGAATAGAGTCCCGCTGAATTCACACCGTTATTCTTTATTTTGCGGAGGTGAAAACCACTCATTCAGCAGGCAGCCGGTATCATATCGGTTCGGACTCCCATGAATCTGATTACACCACCTTGGAAATTCCGCCACTTTCCCACCACTTATGGTGACTTCATAGCTGCCGTCCGAATTCCTTGTCACCTCGACACTGACACCACTGCCGATCTCACGTGTCTGTCCGGCTTGTCCCATTTATTTTCTCAGCTCAAGGCGACAATGCTAGCCAACGACAGTTAGAAATCGTTTTGTTTCTTACTTCTCATAAACACTGACTACCGGCCGAATTTTCGTTTTCCGGAGTGCTTGACGCGCAAGCTTCGTTCTCAGATAAGTGGCGGAAATATCTCCTTTTTTTTTATCGTCTCTCGGCGGGCGTTGTTCTCGATTCCAGCACATTCCTTGCACCGGCTTGAAAGACCGACCGACCTGCAACGGTCGGTATAGAACTCTGACACGGGCAGTTTTCGCCAACACCAAGAACAAACGTGATGACCGCTAACCTTACGAGGATACTTGCGTCTTTCTCTCCGGTTTCTTTTTTTCGACCACCTATTGTTACTTAGCAACAGCGCTTCAGGGTTCACGTTGATTTGCTTCCCCTCAACATACCTGTTTATTGGTTTTTCAAGCCGCATGATCCATTTTTTCTCTTCCCGGTCAGCAATCTCTTGCTTGCGGTGACGCGAGAGAACTTCTATAGTTGGCTTCATTATCAGAAGCTTGCGGTACAAAATCGAATTGCACGGATTCGACCACCGATGTTGTGCGAGTCGGTGGGAAATCGATCGTTTTGTCTGCCCAACGTAAGCTGACCCGTCAGGAAAGCTGATTTTATATATCTGTATCATTTTGCCTGTTCTAGGCGGTGGCTTGCCCATGAACATGCATTATAACAATTTATGAGTGATTTCAATATGATACGAAACGGTAAGCCCTAGAAGGACCGTTAAGTACTTAATGGAAAACCGCTTACAGGTCACCGCCCCGAGCCAGGCGAGAATGTTGCGGGAACGGCTGAGATGCCCCTACCCCAAAAGACATTCCATGGCCGCAAGAATCCTTTTCTGTCTTTGCAGACCTTGGGCAGAGAATTTTGAAAAAACGGACCAGGCATGTTATAGTACGCCCTCATTTGGAGATACGGCCTTGTCCGAAAAAACGATGAAATTCATCAGGGGGAACCGGAAAAATAAGCATTCTTGTCAATAAAGACTCAAAAGTTCTCGTTCAGGGAATAACGGGAAGCGCGGGGCTGTTTCACGCAACCCAGTGCCGTGAGTATGGAACTAACGTCGTGGGCGGCGTCACGCCCGGAAAAGGCGGGAGCAGCGTCGAAGGATTCCCGGTTTTCGACACCATGACTGAAGCTGTGCGGGAAACCGGAGCCAACGTATCTTTGGTGTTCGTTCCGGCGGCGTTCGCTATGGATTCAATGCTCGAAGCCCTTGATTCAGGCGTAGAGCTCGTCATCTGCATAACCGAGGGGGTACCCACCCTTGACGTGGTAAGGGTAAAGGAGTACATGAGGGGCTCTGATGCAAGGCTCGTGGGTCCCAACTGTCCGGGCGTAATAACTCCCGGAGAGGCCAAGGTGGGAATAATGCCTGGGTACATTCATAAACCCGGAAGAGTGGGAATAATCTCAAGAAGCGGAACCCTGACCTACGAGGCCGTGTGGCAGCTTACGAATCTCGGCATAGGACAATCGACCTGCTTAGGCATAGGGGGCGATCCCGTTATCGGAACCACGTTTATTGACGCGCTTTCACTCTTTGAGAACGACCCGGACACAGACGCGGTGGTAATGATAGGGGAAATCGGAGGGTCGGATGAAGAAGAAGCGGCAGAGTACATAAGCCGGAGCTTCACAAAGCCCATAGCCGCCTTTATCGCCGGAGCCACGGCGCCCAAAGGGAAAAGAATGGGTCACGCGGGGGCCATCATATCCGGGAGTTCGGGGAGCGCCGAAGACAAGTTCCGGGCACTTGAGCAAGCCGGAGTTACTACCTGCAAAAGCCCGGCGGAGATGGGAGAGGCGCTTCGTAGCGCAATCTCGTAACACCCCCTGACTTAAAGCACCCGGGAATCTCAACCACTCAGCATTTTAATTCCTATCATGTCCCACAGGCAATCCTTAAAATTGGTTATTATTTTGCCCGTATGGAACTCAAACTTTTCGAACTCGAGATCTTCAACAACCTTCTCGGAACAATAGCCGAGGAAATGGGTTCGGTTCTCATAAGAGCCGGATTCTCTCCGAACATAAAGGAAAGAAGGGATCTTTCCTGCGCCATATTCAACTCAGACGGGGAAATGATCGCGCAGGCGGCCCATATCCCCATACACTTGGGGTCAATGTCGTTTGCCGCAAGATCTGTAGCGACGGAAAATCTCTCCCCGGGAGATGTCTTCATTCTTAACGACCCTTTCCGCGGCGGAACGCACCTCCCTGATGTAACATGCGTCGCGCCCGTGTTCGTGGACGGGAAACCGGAGTTTCTGCTCGCCTCTCGCGCTCACCACGCGGACATAGGAGGCAGTACGCCGGGATCCATGCCGCTTTCAACGACAATCCACGAAGAGGGGATCATAATACCGCCGACAAGGATACGGGAAGGGGGCGTGCTGCGGGAAACCCTGCTTGAGGAGATAATCCGCTCAACCAGGGATCATGAGGAAAGAGAGGGGGATCTGCGGGCGCAGATAGCCTCGCTTGATACAGGGGATAAGAGAATGCGGGAGCTTCTGGAAAAGCATTCTCTTGTGAGAATAAACCAAGCCGCTTCGGGTCTTCTTGACTACGGAGAGAGGCTCATGAAAAACGCCATAGAGAAAATACCGGACGGCGACTACGTCTTTACCGACTACCTTGAAGACGACGGAGCGGGAACAAGGAACATACCCATAAAGGTAAAAATAGAAATAAGGGGAGATGCCGCCACGGTGGATTTCAGGGGAAGCTCAAAAAAGGTTAAAGGATGTCTTAACGCTCCCCTGAGCGTAACGACCTCCGCCGTTTTGTACTGTTTTCAGTGTCTCTCGGGCGAAGACACGCCTCTTAACTCGGGAACGCTTAGACCTATTGAAATAAAAGTCGATGAGGACTCGATTCTAAACGCCCGATACCCAAGCGCGGTTGTCGGCGGAAATGTCGAAACGTCCCAGAGGATAGTGGACGCGGTGTTCGGAGCGCTCGCTTCGGCAATTCCCGAAACAATACAGGCGGCAAGCGCGGGAACAATGAGCAACCTGGCGTTCGGTTCACCGGAGAACACCCCTCCCGGCTCCTCCTACGCCTACTACGAAACCATCGCCGGCGGAATGGGAGGACGGTCAGGTGCAGATGGAGCAAACGCCGTGCAGACGCATATGACAAACACGCTCAACACCCCCGTTGAGGCAATCGAAAGGGAACTTCCCGTAATGGTGGAATCATACTCCATAAAAAAGGGGTCAGGAGGAGCGGGCAGGTTCCCGGGCGGCGATGGAATCATAAGGCAGTACCGGTTCCTGGAGGACTCCCATGTTTCCCTTATAACCGAGAGAAGGGAAAAACGGCCCTGGGGAGTTGGGGGCGGAGAAGACGGAAAGAGCGGGGAAAACACCCTTTTATCGGGAGCAAAAGAGAAAAAACTGCTCGCGAAATGCTCCATTCCGGTAAAAGCCGGAGAAGCGGTTAGAATCGAGACTCCGGGAGGAGGAGGATGGGGAACCCCTACCCCGGCGACTTTTTTTACCGTTGACGCTCACCAGGACATAGCCTTTCACATGCGTCACTACAAAAGAGATTTCGAGAGTCCCGAGAGTCCCTGCATGATAACCCTGCCCGGACTCAGGCAGAGCGGAGCGAGGGTCGTTTTCAATACCGTCTTCATTCACCCCAAGCATAAACCCGAGGGTTCAGTAACAGAAGCCATGGCCCAGCTTGACGTATACGATGAGATATACCGGGAACACTCAGAAAGCGTCTTTCAGATAAAAGACAGACGGGACATAGACAGACTGCGTGAGGGCGATAAAATCGGGTTTTTCACGCTCATGGAAGGAGCGGACCCCGTCTCGAACCCAAAACATCTTCTCGAATACCACAAAAGAGGCGTGCGGGCGCTCGGTCCTTCCTGGAACAACCAAAATATTTACGCGTCCGGGCCTGAAAGCGACGAGGGGCTCTCCGCGCAGGGAAAGGAGCTTCTCGGCCAAATGAACTCCCTCGGCATCACGCTTGATCTTTCCCACCTAAACGAAAGGTGCTTCTGGGAAAGCATAGAACTCACGGAACTTATACCCGTTGCGACACACTCAAATTCAAGAGCCCTTGTGGATCACCCCAGAAATCTGCGTGACGAGCAGCTTCGCGCCATCTCCGATAGAGGCGGGGTAACGGGGGTTGTTTTCTACGGAAGATTCCTAAGACAAGGACCGGGTTGCGCCACCCTCGAAGACATATACGCTCATATAGATCACATCCTGAGCGTCTGCGGCGAGGATCACGTGGGAGTGGGAACCGATATGGACGGAGCACCAGTAAAGGATTTCCCCGAGGAGATGAGGCACATATCCGAACTTCCCTCACTCTCCGAGTATCTTCTCGGCAAAGGATATCCGACCGGTGTTGTAGAAAAAATAATGGGAATGAATTTCCTTCGGGTAATAGAAAGGAATCTCAAGAGGGCTCCGGACGACATCGATTAACGTGTCGCTAACGCTTCTGCTACCCAGAGCGAATCCTTACCGATTTTCCTCGCACAGAGACAACGAAACGCTTACGGCAAGAACCGTCAGCCCAGGTTTATCTTGTACCTTCCAGGGCCGGAAATCATCAATACTATATAAACGAAAAGATATTCGATCGCGTTTGAAGCACCTTGCCATCCAGCTGCTGGTGACTCCTCCGGAAGATACAGGTGAAAGAGAACCGCCACGATCATGTTAACGGACAGAAAAAAAGTCGCGGGCATAAAGAAAACCCCCGCGATTATGAAAGCCGAGCAGAAAAACTCGGCAAAAACCGCCATAAAACCCCAGAAAACCGGGTAAAAATCAATACCGAAGATCTGTAACGATTCCCCGATTTTAGCCCACTTCTCGGGTCCTCCGGTCAGCTTCCCGTAGCCGTGGAAAATAAGCATCGAGAAGCCAAAACCTACTCTGAGCAGAAAAATTCCTAAATCCACATCCCTGCTTCTACCGTAACTTAACATAATTTCTAATTTTATACTAAGCGGACCTATTAAACAAGGTCTTCACCGCCGTCAACTCCTATCACGTTACCCGTTATCCAGGCGGCTTCGTCAAGAGAGAGAAGCGCAATGGCTCTTGCCACGTCTTCCGGGGTCGTCAATCTTCCCGAAGGGTTTGCCCCGAGAGCGTGGTCAATGAGTTTCTCGTTTCCCGGTATTTTTCTAAGCGCGGGAGTGTCAGTTACCCCAGCCATTATCGAGTTCGCGGTAATTCCACGGGGTGCGAGTTCAGCGGCAAGCTGCCGTATGTGGGCCTCTATGGCCGCCTTAGCGGCCGATACCGCGCCGTACGTGGGCCAGACCCTGTGACTCCCTGAGCTTGTCATGGCGAATATTCTCCCGCCCTCACCCATCATTCCCTCCATAACAAGATCCTGAGCCCAGTAAACGATGCTGTGAGCCATTACATCCAGGGTCATGTCAATGTTTTTACTGTTAAGAACGTCTCTGCGTTCATCCGAGACATAGTTCTTGAGCGTCCCGAACGCGACGGAATGTATCATCACCTTTACCTGGGAACCATCTTGTTGTATTACTTCTTTTATATCCCCGATAACTTCCTGTCTTTTCTCCGGGTCGGCGACATTTACGTTGTAGAATCTGACCTCGCTTCCCGTGCTTTTTATTTCCTCCATTATGCCCGCCACCTTCGCCATGGTACCCCGACGGTCAAGGTGTACGCCGAAAATATTCATTCCCCGGCGAGCAAGCTCAAGACTGCAGGCCTCTCCGAAGCCGCTTGAAGAACCGAGCACAACCGCCCAATTGCCCTTAAGAGAATTGTTAAACAATCTTTCTACCTCTCTGGATATCGAATTTAAGAAGTGGAATCGTACACGATTTCCCCTCTTTTTTCTAAATACGACAGGTCACGACGACCCGTCGTCTGTCTGTTTGTCGGAAGAAACGGCATACGAAGAGAGCTGAGATTTCTCCGAGAGGTCCGGGGGAAGTTCTTTCGAGGTTTTTATTCCCAACTCCTTGAGATCTAAAGATCTTTTCACAAGGTTGCCCCTCCCTTCACAGAGACTGTTCATTGCGCTCTGATAAGCGCGGTCGGACTGCTCTATGCGCTTGCCTACATCCTTGAGGTGATCAACGAAAGTCACGAATTTGTCGTACATTCTCCCGGCACTTTCGGCTATTTCCCTGGCGTTTGCGTTCTGGTATTCAAACTGCCAGATGCTGTGTATGGTTCTGAGCGTCGCGAGGAGGGTCGAAGGACAGACGATTATCACGTTTTTCTCGAAAGCCTCCGCGTAAAGATCCCTCTCCTTTTCTATGGCCAGCATGAAAGCTGACTCAAGCGGAACGAACATCAAAACGTAGTTAAGGCTCGTGATTTCGGGAATATCCTCATATCCCTTGGCGCTAAGTTCCTTTATGTGGTTTCGAAACGAGAGGATATGCTGCCCAAGATAATCTTTCCTCTCCTGCTCATTCTCGCAGGACACGTATCTTTCATAAGCGGTAAGGGAAACCTTGGAGTCGATTATAACGTCTTTTCCCTCAGGCAGATGAACGATCACGTCAGGTCTTAGTGTATTGCCGTTATCCCCCTTGTAGCTCGGCTGGGAGTGATATTCCCTGCCCTCAGAGAGGCCCGACATCTCAAGCGCCTTTTCGAGCACTATTTCCCCCCAAGCGCCCTGGGTCTGCGACTCTCCCTTAAGCGCGGTAGTGAGATTAAGGGCTTCGCGACTCATCTGCTCGCCAAGGTTCTTAAGATTCTCTATGTGAACTTTGAGGGAGGCTCTGTCGGTGGTTGCCTTCTCGTGGGTATCGGTGACTTTTCTTTCGAAATCCTTTATCTGCTCGCGAAGGGGGTTTAGGAGATTCTCCATGTCCGCCTTGTTCTTGTCGGTAAATTTTTTCGTCGTATCCTCGAAAATTCTGTTTCCAAGGTTCTCGAACTCGTCTCCAAGCCTTTTTTTCGCTTCATCGAGGATAGCCAGTTTTTCCTCGAAACTCCTTCTTTCCTGTTCTATGGTGGTTTCAAGCCGCGAAAGGAGACTTTCCTTTTCAGTAACCTGGGAGTTCAGTTTCCCGATCTGCCTTTCGAACTCGGAAATCCTGGAATCACGATCCGCGAGAGCAGTTGCTTTTTCTTTTATGCTGGATTCAAGGGAGGCTTTCTCGGCGTTAAGAGCACCTGCAGCCTCAACCGATTTTTTAAGTTCCTCTTCAAGCAGGGCACTCTTGCTCTTTGACTCCTCAAGTTCGGTTCTGACAAAGGACAGCTCGGTTTCAACTGACTCGCGTTGGCCCCTTTCTCTGGTCAGGTAGTAGAACAACGCGAGGGCAGTAATCGCCATCGCTCCCAAGTGGGTAAGCAGGTCGGAAATATTCATGACAGGTTTATTATTATAAATGATCGGGGTTGATAATAAAAACCCAGTATATATACTAGACTAGACTAGTATATATTATCTGGAGGAGTTATTACTATGAACATTCCTAAAACCCAGCGTGTTTGGACCGTCGCCGAGGCCAAGGCAAAGCTTTCCGAAATACTGATGCTTGCCGAGACGGAGGGTCCTCAGTGTATCGGAGTACGGAGATCTTTTATTCTGCTACCCGCTAAGTTGTGGCAGAACAAGAAACCGCCTAGAAAGCCCATGGGTCAATGGCTAATTGAAAATATGCCGCGGGGAATAGACATCGAAATCCCGGAACGTCACGAGCCCGAACGTGAAATCCCATTCATTGGGGATGATACCAAATGAATGGCTACCTTCTTGACACCAACGTTATATCTGAACTGACTAAAGAGTCGCCGGATCCGAGAGTAATCGAGTTTCTGTCTGAACACGAGAACCTTTGGCTTTCTACGATTGTTATGCACGAACTGGAGTTTGGTCTGCAACTTCTTCCTGATGGAAGTCGTCGTTACAGTTTACAGGTTGTGCTGTCTGAGTTTATCGCGGAGCACCAAGACCGCATTTTGCCGGTGGATAGAAAAGAAGCGGAGTGGGCCGCACGACTTCGGTCTCAAGCCCGAAGATCCGGTCGTGTACTACATTTGGGCGACGCACTGATCGCAGGAACAGCCAGAGTGCACGATCTCTCGGTTGTAACGCGAAATACGGAGGATTTTGCCGGGCTGGATATCAGGGTCAGAAATCCTTGGGAAGCGCAATGACAACATCTGTCAATACGGCAAAAGCATTCATGGATGTTTAGCCCGGATTTGTTGGTTGGATGCAGCGTTGCCGGGCTGAATTTATGTACGCATGTGTAGTCGTTCAGCACCGCAGACAATCTCGCGGACTTGGTCAATCGAGGCAGGAAGAAGAATGCGAGATTGGAGGCTGGAGTCTATCACTCGTGACAACTGTTTTGTTATCGCAAGCAAATGCCAAGACCGTGTTCCGGACCCGCGCCGCCGTCCATGCGTTCGCTTCGTATCCCCTGAAACCACGGGAAGTAATACCAAATGAAAGGCTACCCTCTGTATACAAACACTATACCGGAATCGGTTAAAGCATACCGAATAGTGTAAAACTGGTCTTAGTTTCACAACAAAAAACTGTTTCTGACCAACTGTTTTCATATAGGAAAAAACCTTTGGCAACTGAATATAACGCTGAGAAATTGCGTGTTGGTATCGAGAATTTTCAAGCCTCGCAGTAAGTCTCACGGTCGGTTAGTACTCATCAGCTTAATTCCTCACGGAACTTACACCCTGAGCCTATCAACCTTGTAATCTTCAAGGGACCTTAAGGAACTTACGTTCGGGAGATCTAATCTCGAGGTAGGTTTCCCGCTTAGATGCTTTCAGCGGTTATCCTTTCCGAGCATAGCTACCCAGCACTGCCGTTGGCACGACAACTGGTACACTAGAGGCTCGTCCACTCAGGTCCTCTCGTACTATGAGCAGATCCTCTCAAATCTCCTTCGCCCGCTACAGATAGGGACCGAACTGTCTCACGACGTTCTAAACCCAGCTCGCGTACCGCTTTAATGGGCGAACAGCCCAACCCTTGGGACCTTCTCCAGCCCCAGGATGCGATGAGCCGACATCGAGGTACCAAACCTCCCCGTCGATGTGAACTCTTGGGGGAGATAAGTCTGTTATCCCCGGCGTACCTTTTATCCGTTGATCGATGGCCTTTCCACACAGAACCACCGGGTCACTAAGACCTGCTTTCGCATCTGCTCGACCTGTCAGTCTCACAGTCAAGCTCCCTTATGCCTTTGCACTCTACGCTTGGTTTCCAATCAAGCTGAGGGAACCTTTGCACACCTCCGTTACCTTTTAGGAGGTGACCGCCCCAGTCAAACTACCCGCCTAACATTGTCCTTGATCCGGATAACGGACCTAAGTTAGAATTCCAGAACTACAAGGGTGGTATTTCACCATTGCCTCCACTCTGCCCTAAAGCAAAGTTTCATAGGCTCCCACCTATCCTGCGCATGCAGCACCAAAACTCAATGCTAAGTTATAGTAAAGGTGCACGGGGTCTTTCCGTCCCGTAGCGGGTATCCGGCGTCTTCACCGGAACCACAATTTCGCTGAGTCTCTGGCCGAGACAGTGTGGCAATCGTTACTCCTTTCATGCAGGTCGGAACTTACCCGACAAGGAATTTCGCTACCTTAGGACCGTTATAGTTACGGCCGCCGTTTACCGGGGCTTCGGTTCTGAGCTTCTCCGAAGATAACCCATCCCCTTAACCGTCCGGCACTGGGCAGGAGTCAGGCCCTATACGTCCACTTGCGTGTTTGCAGAGCCCTGTGTTTTTAGTAAACAGTCGTTACCACCAATTAACTGCGACCCATTTCCGCTCCAGCCGCAAGGGCTTTCACGTACACATGGGCACCCCTTATTCCGAAGTTACGGGGTTAATTTGCCGAGTTCCTTAGCCAGAGTTCTCTCACGCGCCTTAGTATTTTCAACTCACCCACGTGTGTCCGTTTCGGTACGGGCACTCGGTCGTCAACGTTTAGAAGCTTTTCTTGGAAGCATGGACTCAATCACTTTACGAGGCTAACGCCTCTCGTACTCACTTCTCAGAGTATTGAAAAGAGGTTTTACTTGTCTTTTCCTCCTACAAGCTTGAACCGGGATATCCATCACCCGGATGATCTATCCTTCTCCGTCACTCCATCACTCAGACCGACTGGTACGGGAATATTAACCCGTTTTCCATCGACTACGCCTTTCGGCCTCGCCTTAGGTCCCGACTTACCCTGGGAGGACGAGCCTTGCCCAGGAAACCTTGGGTTTACGGCGAGGTGGATTCTCACCACCTTTATCGCTACTCATGCCTGCATTCTCACTTCCCAACAGTCCAGGCTTCCTTACGGTAACCCTTCGACCCGTTGGGAACGCTCCCCTACCGCTGCGTATAAATACGCAACCCGCGGCTTCGGCAACGAACTTAGCCCCGTTTCATTTTCGGCGCAAATCCGCATCGACCAGTGAGCTGTTACGCACTCTTTAAAGGGTGGCTGCTTCTGAGCCTACCTACTGGCTGTCTATGCCAATTCACATCCTTTACCACTTAGTTCGCATTTAGGGGCCTTAGCCGGCGGTCTGGGCTGTTTCCCTTTCGCCGATGGGACTTATCTCCCACCGACTGACTCCTATGTTAACCTAACGGCATTCGGAGTTTGGCTGGGTTTGGTAGATCTTTCGACCCCCTAGTCCAATCAGTGCTCTACCTCCGTTAGTCATCACATAAGGCTATACCTAAATATATTTCGGGGAGAACCAGCTATCACGAATCTTGATTAGCCTTTCACTCCGATCCACAGCTCATCCGACAGGTTTTCACCCCTGACCGGTTCGGGCCTCCACAAAGGTTTTCTCTCTGCTTCACCCTGGCCATGGATAGATCGACTCGCTTCGGGTCTATCCCCAGTGACTGGCGCCCTATTCAGACTCGCTTTCGCTACGACTACACCTATTCGGCTTAATCAGGCCACTGAAGATAACTCGCAGGCTCATTAGGCAAAAGGCACGCGGTTAGGCATTTCCATAAATGGACATAGCCCTTCCACTGGTTACAAGCAGATGGTTTCAGATTCTATTTCACTCCCCTTATAGGGGTTCTTTTCACCTTTCCCTCACGGTACTGGTTCACTATCGGTCAACGGCACGTATTTAGCCTTGGATGGTGGTCCACCCAGATTCCTCCAACATTCCACGTGTGCCGGAGTACTCGGGATCCCTCTAGGGCTTCTTGAAGTTTCGCGTACAGGGCTATCACCTTCTGCGGCAAGACTTTCCAGACTATTCTGCTACTTCTCAAAGTCCCATACTGAGGTCCCACAACCCCGAAGAGAAAATCCCTTCGGTTTGGGCTCTTCCCCGTTCGCTCGCCGCTACTAGGGGAATCTCGGTTGATTTCTTTTCCTGGGGGTACTGAGATGTTTCACTTCCCCCCGTTAGCTTACCATCGCTATATATTCACAATGGTATGACCAAGGTTTGCTTGGTCAGGTTTTCCCATTCGGAAATCCCCGGATCAAAGCCTATTAAGCGACTCCCCGAGGCTTATCGCAACTTATTACGTCCTTCATCGCCGTCCGTTGCCAAGGCATCCACCTTCTGCTCTACATATCTTATCTGCGAGGCATGAAAATCCTCGATAATACTAACAACACGATCAATTCTGTTTCTCAGCGTTATATTCAGTTGTCAAAGATCAAAAAAGCATTCAAAAATTCTTTTTCCATGGAGGTGAACGGGCTCGAACCGTCGACCTCCTGCTTGCAAAGCAGGCGCTCTCCCAACTGAGCTACACCCCCTAGTGGTGGGCCTAGTTGGATTCGAACCAACGACCTCACCCTTATCAGGGGTGCGCTCTAACCAGCTGAGCTATAGGCCCCGTTGCTTTAAAGCGCAGCAAATACTTTTTTATAAAAAGCAGACGACGAGCGAAAAAGAGACAGATATCTCCGTGAAAAAGGAGGTGATCCAGCCGCAGGTTCCCCTACGGCTACCTTGTTACGACTTCACCCCAATTACCAGCCCTACCTTAGGAACTTGCCTCCCGAAGGTTAGCACAGCTACTTCGGGCAGAACCGACTTTCGTGGTGTGACGGGCGGTGTGTGCAAGGCCCGGGAACGTATTCACCGTGGCAATGCTGATCCACGATTACTAGCGATTCCAACTTCATGCAGGCGAGTTGCAGCCTGCAATCTGAACTGAGATTGGCTTTGATGGGATTGGCTCTCTCTCGCGAGTTCGCAGCCCATTGTACCAACCATTGTAGCACGTGTGTAGCCCAAGACATAAGGGCCATGATGACTTGACGTCGTCCCCACCTTCCTCCGGCTTGTCGCTGGCAGTCTCTTCAGAGTGCCCACCCAAAGTGATGGCAACTAAAGATAGGGGTTGCGCTCGTTACCGGACTTAACCGGACACCTCACGGCACGAGCTGACGACAGCCATGCAGCACCTGTGATAACTGTTCCGAGCAAGCTCGGAACCACCTAATACTTTCGTATAGACTTGAGTTAACATGTCAAGTCTTGGTAAGGTTTTTCGCTTAGCATCGAATTAAACCACGTGCTCCACCGCTTGTGCGGGCCCCCGCCAATTCCTTTGAGTTTCAGCCTTGCGACCGTACTCCCCAGGCGGGATGCTTAATGCGTTAACTACGGCAAGGAGAATTGAATTCCCCCTACCTAGCATCCATCGTTTAGGGCGTGGACTACCCGGGTATCTAATCCGGTTTGCTACCCACGCTTTCGTCCCTGAGCGTCAGTTACAAGCCAGTTGGCCGCCTTCGCCTCTGGTATTCCTCCCGATATCTATGCATTTCACCGCTACACCGGGAATTCTGCCAACCTCTCTTGTACTCTAGTCAGGCAGTTTTGGATGCAATTCCAAGGTTAAGCCTTGAGCTTTCACAACCAACTTGCCTGACAGCCTGCGGACCCTTTACGCCCAGTAATTCCGAGCAACGCTTGCCCCCTCCGTATTACCGCGGCTGCTGGCACGGAGTTAGCCGGGGCTTCCTCTGGAGGTACCGTCAAGACATAAGTCCCATCGTCCCTCCTGACAGAGGTTTACGACCCGAAGGCCTTCATCCCTCACGCGACATCGCTGGGTCAGGCTTTCGCCCATTGCCCAATATTCCCCACTGCTGCCTCCCGTAGGAGTCAGGGCCGTGTCTCAGTCCCCATGTGGCCGTTCACCCGCTAAGGCCGGCTACCCGTCTTAGGCTTGGTAAGCTTTTACCTTACCAACTACCTGATGGGACGTGGACTCATCCAAAGGCGATAAATCTTTTACCCCTGTATCCTTAGATACCGTGGTCTTATCCGGTATTAGCTCCGATTTCTCGGGGTTGTCCCGGACCTTAGGGTAGATTATCCACGTTGTACTCACCCGTTCGCCGCTTTACTCGCAACCGAAGTCACTTTCTCGCTCGACTTGCATGTGTTAAGCGTGCCGCCAGCGTTCGCTCTGAGCCAGGATCAAACTCTTCGTAAGAATTTAAAGAATTTACGGATACTGCTCTAGTTCGCCCGCTATCATCTGCTATTAAATTTTCAAAGATCAGTTTTCAAAATGGGTAAAATAGCTTACTTACCCACACGTAATTGTCAATATGAAAAAACCGAAAGATAAAACAAATTCCAAGTAAAAAAATTGAAGTGAACCATCATACTAACGGACGGTTTTACTTTGGCAAGGGATTTTTTGCACTTTAAGAAAAAAACCTTGTAGCTTCTCCAGATGCCCTGAGAAAAAACTCTGGATTGCTCTGCGCCGAAGACAATAGAGCGACGACTTCTGTCTATTTGCCGCGGTCAATAGAATGTGAGCAATTTTTAATCAGCTTCAATAAGCCAGTATTGTCACCTGCAAGAGATACCGGTGAACTGCGTGGAGAAAACAAGAGTAAGCATATCAGATGCCGAGATCCTTAAACGCTTCCTCGACACTGCTATAGCGCATACCTCCGCCATCCTCCAATTCTTCCATGGCTTTGGCCGTGGCAGCATTAGGCACTTTGACAACAAATGGCAACTGCTTCTCTTCCGCAACTCGCAACAACAACAAACGAATCGCGTCGGAAATTGTCAAACCCATAGCCTCAAGTGCCTCCATAGCTTCCATTTTGATATCGCTATTAATTCTAGCCCGTACAACAGTATCATTACTCATATCAAACCTCCTAAGCTTGTGGCTTCATTATAGCTACAACTATTGAATGTGTCAATGCGGCGTGCATCCTCTTTTTCTGTTTGGCATTGTTGCTTGGATCTTTTCCAATTCATCATAATTTTTGCTGAGCATAGTGCTAGGTTTCTTCTGCACTCTAAGCAAGAAACCGAGGGGCAATCAGGTGCAGTCCATGTGGATTAACCTTGAATTTAGAAAACAAATACGTAGAATTCTCCTTTCAAAAAATACCGAGGGATTAAGGAAGTCCCACAGTGGTCTCCCTTGAAAACATGAAAAAAGAACTACCCGGAATAAAAATCTATAATTCTCTCTCGCAGAAAAAAGAAGATCTTATCGCCTTTGAAGGAAACAAGGTCCGGATGTATGTCTGCGGCCCCACGGTATATGACTCCGCACATCTGGGACACGCCCGCTCCGCGGTCTCTTTTGACGTGATACAGAGATTTCTCAGATACGCCGGCTACGACGTGCTGTTCGCGAGAAACTTCACCGACATAGACGACAAGATAATAAACCGCTCAAACCAAGAAGGGGTAAGCTGCGATGAGATCTCCGAGAAATACATAAAGGAATACAGAGACGACATGGCTTCAATAGGGGTTGAGACTCCCGACGCAGAGCCCCGGGTAACTGAACATCTAGAGCAGATAACAGCGCTTATAGAGAAGATAATGGAGAAAGGCTTTGCCTACCGCTCGGGCAACAACGTCTTTTTCTCCGTAAGAAAATTCCCCGACTACGGAAAGCTCTCCGGGCGCTCTCTTGATCACATGCTCGAGGGAGTCAGGATAGACGTAAACGAAGAGAAGGAAGACCCTCTTGATTTCGCGCTCTGGAAGGAGTCAAAACCCGGCGAGCCGTCCTGGAAGAGCCCATGGGGAGACGGAAGACCCGGCTGGCACATAGAATGCTCCGTTATGAGCATGGAATACCTGGGAACAAATTTTGAGATACACGGAGGGGGAAAGGATCTTATTTTCCCGCATCACGAAAACGAAATAGCGCAGTCAGAGGCCGCATCCGGCGAACCGTTTGCAAAATACTGGCTCCATAACGGCCTGATAAGGATAAACAAGGAGAAGATGTCAAAATCCTTGGGGAACTTCTTTACGCTCTCTGAGGCAACGAAGAGATGGTCCCCTGAGGCCATAAGGCTTTTCTTCCTCTCCCACCACTATCAGAATCCCGCCGATTTCTCGGAGAAAAGCATGTATGACAGCGAGGCGTCGCTTGAGAGAATATATCTCACCCTGCTAAGAGCGGCCGAGGCGCGGGAAGCGAAAGGCTCCGACCCTGAGCTTGAGGGTTCGATCAGGAAATTCGAGGAGGATTTTCACTCCTCGATGAGCGATAATTTCAACACCGCTGACGTTGTGGGAAATCTTTTTGACCTGATACGTTCAATCAACAGGTCGCTTGATTCCGTGGGAAAGACTCAAAGCGCAACCCTTGCGCTTGAGAAGATAAAGGAGATATGCGGAGTGCTCGGAGTGCTATCCGAGGAGCCTGCCGAGTACATGGAAAAAAGAAGGTCCACCGCCAACCTCTCCGACATAGACCCCTTGGAGATAGAGAAACTCATTGACGAGAGAACCTCAGCCAGAAAGGAGAAAAACTGGAAAAAGGCCGATGAGATCAGGGACTACCTAAACTCCAAAGGCATCGTGCTTGAAGACCGCCCTGACGGCACTGACTGGAAAGCGCAGAGAACCTGATCATCGTGATTCAAGTTCTGCCGAGGACAACCGACACTCCTCTTTGAGTCTGTCCTAGTGAATCTTTATTGCATACCACTTCAATTTCGTAACACTAATGTTTTTTTACAGCTTCGTTATGCTAATTAATATGGGCACGCTGCTATTTATCATTGGCCTTTTAGCAAACGCTTTCCTTTTGACAATGCTGGCACTTGGCCAAGTAAAAGAAAACTTCCAATTCTGGCCTCCGCCAAAACGCGACTCGTGGCAATATCGATCCTTGTGGGGAGCGATCAGAGTTTTGGTTCTTTGTATCGGATTGATTTTATATTTTGAATGGTCGTCTTTAGATATCCCGCACTGGTTACGCTTTTATGTAGCACTGCCCATATTTGTCATTGCAGCGGTGCTCGGCACCATCGCGTTCCTGCAGCTCGGGTGGCGTAACTCACACGGAGAAGCCGCCGGATTTATTGAAACGGGTTTGTATAAATACAGCAGGAATCCACAATACGTTTTTTATTCGATCGCCTTTATTTTTCTGGGCGTATTGGTAGCCTCATCAAAGGCAATCGTGCTGCTTGTACTGGCTATTTTTTGTTACCTAAGCGCTCCCTTTCCGGAAGAACGGTGGCTCGCAAAACAATACGGTGAAAAATATTTGGCATATAAGCGTCGGGTCCCGCGTTACTTGGGGTTACCCTCTGCAAAGTAGTCTGTTAACTTGAGTTGCAGAACTCAGAAGTGCACCCATTCCCCCGCTAGGACAGACTAGATATAGATTCCCATGTATTCCATGGCCCTTTTAACGTTCGCCGGGCTCTGGGTTTCCCCCCTGCAGCTGTGCCAGCAGGGAAGTTCGAGGCAGCTCTCGACCGAATGACCCGTGTTTCTATCTAAACTTAATTTCTCTGAGAAAAAACTGAAGGGATGGTACTGGAAGTGCACTTGGTTTTGCCGTAAAGATTAGGTTCATACTCGGTGTAATGGGCAGCGACGGGCATCTCAGAGCAGCGTTTTAAGTGACCGCTCGGGGTAACGTGTATGTGGCTTATGCCCGCCAGGCAGTCGGGGACGCTTCCCCTCTCGAAATAACCCGGAATTTCCCTAAGGTAATACTCGGTCGAGAGTATCGTTCCCTTCCACTTCCTCCGAAGCGCAATCAGTTCCTCGATCAGGTCGCTTACTTTTGACAGGGCTTCCTTTTTAACGAAGTGGTCTTCGTTGTTGGTTTTCATAAGGGAGCCGGAGCCCAAAGTCGAGGTTTGCCGTCCGTGGCTACCACAGCACTTGGTTGCAGTTCAGCCATGCGCTGTCCGTAACTGCAAGGGTTCCTCCCCCAGTCGTACCTTCCCACAAAAGACCGGTACCCGAAGTGGCGACTTCCACTCTTTTAGCCCTAGGAAGATTCACGAGGAGTTCCCCGTGCTGCTCCGAGTACAGTTGCGCGTCGAAAACCTGTATTTCTTCTGTACCTTCGACAGTTGTTAAGAAGTAGCCGAATGCATTCATGGAAGAACGATGTCCCAGCGCGTGAATAATTTCATGCATAACAACTTCAACAAAATCGTAGGGATCCTGAGGGGTTTCCAGTTCAAAACCATAATAAAAATCATAGTTTTTGGAAAACTTAAATCCGGCTTCGGGCTCATCCCCGTTAAGCTCTTCCCCAGAAATCGCTTCGGCAAGCGACATGGGGTAGGACAGGTCCGATCCCCCCGGAAGCTTAACCAGCTTTCTGTAATCCATCAGGCCAAGGAAGCTAGACCTTCGAACAAATGACGCCTCCACGTTTACGGTAGTGTCGCCCCCAAGCTTATCCGCAAGCAAACCGGCAGCGTATTCAAAGGCGTTTCTCCTAGCCTCTCCCAAGGTCTGCGCCCCGTTACCGGCTTCACTGAGCAACGCCTTTTGTTCTTCGGTCAACTCGGTTTCATCGTAAAACCCGCTTCCCTGCGCATCTTCGTACGTGACTTCAAAGGTAATAGCAAGGCAGTAAGGAACTTGGGAGATGATAGCCGACAAAAAAAACAGCAGGCCCAAAAGAAGGTCCGGTCGCACGGTGGTGGAAGACGGGAAATGAATCCGGAGACAACCGCAAATCCTATTGGTTTTCTCTTCGATAGCTCGCAAACCTATTACTACCTCATCCGCATTGATTCCTAAAACATACCACCAACCGGTTCTATCAAATTAATATTGTACCCGGAATTGCCGCGCGTCATCAAAGCACCGCTACTTTAGCGAAAACCCCGCCGGGGCGGGGAACCAGTGAACAGCAATTATTAGGTAAAGGGGGAATTCACCTAGGAAGTTGTGGAGGAGTCTGAAGATTGTTGGGGAAAAAGATGATTTTAGGTATAATTAATCTAAAAACCCAATCGGTCTATGCATCCCTTTCATTTCGAACTGCCTAAGTGGTTACCTCGCGTTGGCTGGAATACAGTTAAAAAAGGAAAAAAAGTTGTTAAAGAAAAACCCTCCGTACCTTTTAACTCACTGTCTTGGTACATTTCCCCGCACCTGCCTATCGTAGGAAAGACCATCCTCCTCGCCGCATTACAGGCTGCGATGATGTCCATATTCGCTACTTCCCAGAAACCTCCCAAACCCCTCAAAGGGCACAAGTGCACTGTCTTCGTCTTCGCAGCCCTCCTCCTTCTGACCGGCGGAAACGCCTTTGCACAGGGCGGCGACCCTGAGCCGTGTCAAGGAGGCGGCTATAGTCCGACGCCGGTGGAAGTGGAGGTGGCGGCGGTGCCCATCGTGGTCACCTCCACGACCGACGACTACTTCGTGCTCTATGTGAAGCACGATGTGGACGGCACGGAGGGGAACCTGCCTGTCCTGGTGAAGTTGGGCGAAGAGGGCTCGACAACGCTGGCCGAGAATGTGGAGGCGTTGCCCCTGGAGCGCTACCGGGTGGAAAAATACCTCGTCGCCGACCCCGCCGACGTGGACGGCGATTGCATCGACGACATCACTGAGTTGGGAGATCCGGTGGGCATGAATCCGGTGAACCCGGCCCCTAGCATCGATTCCAGCGACGGCGCCGTTGTCATTCCAGACGAAGGCACGTTCGAAGCGTTCCGGACCACCAATCTGTTGAAGTTCTTTTTGGTCAATACGGATACCGATCGGCCGGGTGTCTACTTCATCAACACCGCGAAACACTCTCTGCATGCCTCTTTCTTGAGCGCAATCGGCCTCGAATGGGATTCGGCCACGATGCTTCAGGGTTGGCTCCAATTCGGTCCGGAACTCCTTACGGCGGACGGCAGACAGGGAGTGTACTACTTTGATACGAAGCGCTTCGGTGCTGCCTTCGAGCGGGTTGAGCTACAGCATGCACTGCTTGCCGCCAGTATCCCATTCCTTGATGGCAACTTGGCGTTCTACATTCGCACAGGTGAGCTATTGTACTTCCAGGACAATCTAGAGTTGTTCAGGGACTCCCCCCGCGTCGGCCTCGTGTTCGAGTCGGACATCTATTCCGATACAAGTTTCCTCGCCTTGAACCCGGCGGAAGGGTACGGGCGGCTACAGGTCCTGGCTTCGAACGACCGGCCCCACCCCCGCGACATCGTGCTGTATGAGGCGCTGCCCAACGAGCTGCCCCGCGTGGCCGGTATCATCTCCACCGTGCCTCAAACGCCACTCTCGCATGTCAACCTGCGCGCCATTCAGGACGGTATTCCCAACGCCTTCATCCGCAACGCCCTTGACGATGGCGACATCGCCGCTCTCATCGGCAGCCTCGTCCGCTACGAGGTGACGGAGGACGGCTGGGAGCTACGGGCAACCACCCCAGAGGAAGTGGAGGCACACTACGCGTCCTCCAGGCCTGCCACCGCCCAGACCCCGGAACGCGACCTCTCGGTCACCGAGATCACACCTCTCAGCGAGATTGGCTTCGATGACTGGAAGTCGTTCGGTGTCAAGGCGGCCAACGTGGCCGAGTTGGGGAAACTGGGGTTTCCCGAGGGAACCATCCCCGACGGGTTTGCGGTGCCGTTTTATTTCTACGACGAGTTCATGAAGACCCACGATTTCTATACCCGCATCGAGAACATGCTGGCTGACGAGGACTTCCAGACGGACTTTGAGGTCCAGGATGACAGGCTCGACGATCTACGCGACGACATCAAGGACGCGGAGACCCCGCAGTGGATCATCGACACGCTGACCGCGATGCACACGACGTATCCCGAAGGGCAGTCGCTGCGGTACCGGTCGAGCACCAACAACGAGGATCTGCCGGGGTTCAACGGCGCGGGCCTGTACGATTCCAAGACCCAGCATCCCGAGGAGACCGAGGAGGACGGCATCGACAAGTCGCTCAAGCAGGTATGGGCGAGTCTATGGACCTTCCGGGCCTTCACAGAACGGGAGTTTCACCGGATCGATCACCTAGCAGCAGCGATGGGAGTGCTGGTGCATCCCAACTACTCCGACGAACTCGCCAACGGCGTCGCTGTCAGCTTTGACCCCACCTACGGCTTCTTGAGCGGGCGCTACTACGTTAACACGCAACTCGGTGAGGATCTGGTGACCAATCCCGAGGTGCACTCGGTGCCGGAGGAGCTTGTGCTGGATGAGCGCGGCCCCGACATTCTCGCCATCTCCAATCAGGTGCCGCCGGGGCAACTCCTTATGAGCGAAGCGCAAATGGACCAGTTGTATCGCCACCTCACCGTGATCCACGACCGCTTCAAGGGGCTGTACAACCCAGGCCCTGATGAGCCGTTTGCCATGGAGATCGAGTTTAAGATCACGAGCGACGATATCCTTGCGATCAAGCAGGCCCGCCCTTGGGTTTTTAGCACCGCTTTGTCACCAACACCAACGACAACACCAACGACAACACCAACGACAACACCAACGACAACACCAACACCAACGACAACTCCAACGACAACACCAACACCAACGACAACACCAACGACAACACCAACGACAACTCCAACGACAACTCCAACACCAACACCAACGACAACTCCAACACCAACACCAACGACAACACCAACACCAACACCAACGACAACTCCAACACCAACGACAACTCCAACACCAACACCAACACCAACTCCGATGACGACTGATGAGCAATCAGAGCTACCGAATGGCGGAGAAGGTACAGGAGGATGTGCAATCGCAGGTGCCGGGAATACACCTGGAAGCACTACATTCAATCTGTTCCTGTTTATCTCCGTCCTGTTCCTTGCAATCTTCTCTAACAGGACTCTCAATTGGGAAACGAACAGGGGTCCTGATCATCATTCAAGTTCTGTCGAGGGCGGTCCATGCTTCTCTTTGAACTTGTTCTAGCAAAGCTTCCTCGCATACTATTTATTAATGAATGGTTGAGAAATAGCTTTGCCAAGCTCCATTAAGAAATATCGATACTTGTTAAATTTTTCGATTCTTCCGGAAAGTGGTCCGTTAGCCGGAGTCAGAAAACTCAGAAGTGCACCCATTCCCCCCGCTAAAACAGACTAGATATAGATCCCCATGTATTCCATGGCCCTTTTAACGTTCGCCGGGCTCTGGGTCTCCCCCCTGCAGCTGTACCAGCAGGAAGTGCACTTGGTCTTGCCGTAAAGATTCGGCTCGTACTCGGTGTAATGGGCAGCGACGGGCATCTCTGAGCAGCGTTTTAAGTGACCGCTCGGGGTAACGTGTATGTGGCTTATGCCCGCCAGGCAGTCGGGGACGCTTCCCCTTTCAAAATAGCCCGGGATTTCCCTAAGGTAGTACTCTGTCGAGAGTATCGTTCCCTTCCACTCCCTTCGAAGCGAGATCAACTCCTCGACTAGGTCACTTACCTTTGACAGGGCTTCCTTCTTAACGAAGTGGTCTTCGTTGTTGGTTTTCATAACCGAGTAGGAGCTAAAAGATATTGCTATGCCCCACTCTCTTGCCTTTTTCGCTATGTCGACAACCTCCTCGAGGTTGTCTTCCATTATTATGGTATTTAGCACAAGGCTTTTATCCGGAAACCGCTCCGCTAGTTCGGGAAGGGTTTCTGAGAGTTTCTTCCAGAGACCGGGAATGCCTCTGTAGGTATCATGTTTTTCCCCCGGAAAATCCAGGGAAACGGCAATCTGGTCCATCCCCGCGTCGAAAAGCTCTTCGGTTTTCTCCTCGTTAAGAAAATCTCCCTTCGTAACCATGGAAGTAAAAATGAATATCGAGCATCCCTTTATCTGCCTTACGATATCGGGAAGATCCTTTCTGATCATGGGCTCCCCGCCGGTAATGACCGTGACGAGAGGATTTATTTTCTTTATGACGGGCGTGTAGTCGGAGAGACGCTCTTCGTGTCTTGTCTGCCAGTAATCGCAGAAATCGCAGCGGGCGTTGCAAAGCTTGGTTATCTCAAGATTAAGGAGCTTCGGCCTCCCAGTGGCCTTGATGTAAAAATATTTTAATGTGCCGGTTAAGGCCTGTCTTGGATGTATCATTGGACTGTATCTTTTCCGTCTATTATAAATCATCCGCGTGATTTACCAAACCCCGACGCAAAACTGTATAATTAACGTAGAAACTCAGGGGAGGTAAAAACATTTGTCGGTAAAAACTATAGAGGTTGACATCTACCAGTGCGATCACATAAGTCCTGGAGGAGAGCGATGCGAACTTGCGGGAGAAAGGAACCAGATCAAGCAGTGCATAAAGTGCGGGATGGATATCTGCAGCCGCCACTACCAGCTGATCACCGTTAGCCGAGGCGGCAGCACCCTTCTTTCCTACTATTTCTGCTTCGATCACGCCGAGGAATTTATCCATGGACATATAGAAGAGTTAGGAGATACAAGACCCACGGGAGCGGGCGGGATGGGCAAATAGCAAATCCTGTCGCCCTCCTAAGAAAATCATGAAGCTCTCAACCAAGCGGATCTCAAGGGAAATAGATCGAAGGACGATTGAGGAATTCGGCGTGCCGGGCGTTGTGCTGATGGAAAACGCCGGAAGAGCCGTGGCGTCGGTCATCCTCGGCGAGTATCCCTCGGCTAAGAGAATAGCGGTTATCTGCGGCGCCGGAAATAACGCCGGGGACGGCTTCGTAATCGCTCGCCATCTGATTTCCTCGGGAAAGGGCGTGAGCATCCACATCGCCGAGAGAAAAGAGCGCTACGGGGGAGACGCAAAAACAAATCTCGACTCACTTCTCGAAATCGGGGCTGATGTAAGGGAACTGGGTGGAAAGCTCCCCAGAATAAAGGATGTGGACGTGATAGTCGACGCCATTTTCGGCACCGGGCTTGACAGGGATGTGGGAGGGTTTTACGAAAAGCTAATAAAATTCATAAATCGCCAGAGCGCCCGGCGCGTCTGCGTGGACATACCCTCGGGACTTGATGCCGACACGGGACGACCTCTTGGAATTGCCGTAATGGCAGACGTCACCGTCACATTCACTCCCGCGAAGCTTGGGATGTGCATTTACCCTGGAGTGGATTACGCGGGAAAGCTTTGCGTGGCGGACATAACAATCCCCAGGCTGCTTGAGGAAGACCTCCCCCTCGAACTTCTCACGTTTCAAAAATGCCGGAGACTCATAAAGAAAAGAGCCGCCGATTCCCACAAGGGAACCTACGGACATCTTCTTGTGCTCGCGGGTTCTCCGGGGAAAAGCGGGGCCGCGGTTCTCTGCGCCGAGGCGGCGCTTCGGGCCGGAAGCGGGCTCGTCACCCTGGGAGTTCCAAACAGCATATCCCCCGCCGTGGAAGAGAAAACTACGGAGGTAATGTCCGTTTCACTCAAGGACTCAAAGGACGGAACCTTCCACCCGGACGCGCATGAAGAAGTGCTAAGAGAGCTTGACGGGAAAAAAACGGCGCTTGCCGTCGGCCCGGGAATATCGACCTCCAAAAGCGCCGAGAAGTTTCTTGAAAAGGTAATAACGCAATGTGAAGTGCCGGTAACTCTTGACGCCGACGCGCTTAACATAATTTCAAAGACCCCGGATATTCTCAAAAAAACAAAAGTTCCCGCGGTAATAACTCCGCATCCCGGCGAAATGGCAAGGCTCTGCGGCGTTAGAACAAAGCAGGTGCAGGATGACCGTATCGGAACCTCAACACGGTTTTCCGAGAAATACGGCTGCTACGTAGTTCTAAAAGGCGCCCGGACAGTCGTCACTACCCCCGGCGGAGAGGTGTTTATAAACCCGACTGGAAATTCCGCTATGGCCACGGCCGGAACCGGAGACGTGCTTACGGGAATAATCGGCGGGCTTGCCGCCCAGGGATACGACTGTCTTCAGTCCTGTCTTCTCGGCGTTTTTCTCCACGGTCACGCTGCGGACCTTCTTCTTGAAGAAACAGGTACGGCGGGTTTTACTGCGTCTGAAATATCGCGTAAAATCCCGGCTTCAAGAAATTCCGTCATTTCGTCCACGGAAGAAAAGCACTTCTCTACGGTAAGATAGTCCAAATGGAACCCGAATTCCTCCTAGAAGTCAGCAAGCCTGAACAGACAATGCTTTGCGGCGAGATAATGGGAAAACTCATTCCCCGTGGCTCAATAGTGGGTCTTACGGGGGATCTGGGCGCGGGAAAAACGGTCTTTGCCAAGGGTCTTGCCCGCGGTCTGGGAATAAAGGAGGAACCCAACAGTCCCACTTTCGTCATAATGAACTGCTATGAAGGCAGGGTGCCTCTTTTTCATTTTGATGCCTACAGGCTCTCGGGCGGCCCTGAGTTTGAGGATACGGGCTACGAGGAATTTTTTTACGGAGACGGCGTTTCGGTCGTGGAATGGGCGGACAGGGTCCGGGATGTATTACCTGCAAACGCTGTTATAATTGATATCCAATCTCCGCCCCAGGCGGATGATGAATCAAGAACAATAAAGGTAACGGGTGAGGGAAAATGGCTCTTGTCATTCAGAAATACGGCGGAACAAGCGTTGCGAGCATCGAGAAGATAAGGCGCGTGGCCAAGCACGTCGTAGAAACGAAAAGAAAGAAAAATGACGTGATAGCGGTGGTTTCCGCGATGGCGGGTGAAACCGACAGGCTTGTCGGCCTCGCAAAAGAGGTCATGGACCCTCCTGACGAAAGGGAGTTTGACGTGATAACCTCAAGTGGGGAGCAGGTCTCTTCCGGTCTTCTCGCGATGACGATAAAATCGCTCGGCGAGGACGCGATATCGTTCCAGGGACACCAGATAAGGATCACTACAGACAACATTTACTCGAAGGCGAAGATAAAATCGATCGACGACCGGAATATCCGGCTTGCTCTCGGAGAAAAAAAGGCGGTCGTCATAGCGGGATTCCAGGGAGTTGACGAGGACGGGAATCTTACCACGCTCGGGCGGGGAGGCTCCGACCTGACCGCGGTGGCGCTTGCGGCGGTAATGGGCGCCGATGCGTGCGAACTTTACAAAGATGACGTCGACGGGGTCTACACCACGGACCCCGGGGTCTGTCCCGACGCCAGGAGACTCAGCCGGATTTCCTACGACGAGATGCTTGAGATGGCGTCTTTGGGTTCCAAGGTGCTGCAGGCCCGCGCGGTTGAATTTGCAAAAAAATTTAAAGTGCCTATACATGTTAAGTCAACTCCAAGGCCCGGGGACGAGGGGACATGGGTCCTGGACGAGGAAAAAGTTATGGAATCCATGGAAGATGTTGTTGTATCGGGAGTCACCTACGACAGGGACCAGGCGAAAATCACCGTGACGCAGGTGCCCGACCAGCCCGGCATAGCGGCGATGCTTTTCTCGTCGCTTGCGGACAAAAACATAGTTGTCGACATGATCGTTCAGAACGTCAGCATGGAGGGGTTTACCGACCTCACGTTCACCGTTCCCAAGTCGGATTTCAAGAAGTCAATAAAACTCTCGGAAAAGATTGCCCGGGAACTCGGGGCAAAGCAGGTGATCTCCGATAACCTTATCTCCAAAGTCTCTTTAGTGGGCGTGGGGATGAAGACTCATTCGGGAGTGGCGTCCCGCATGTTCCGGACGCTTGCAAACGAGGGAATTAACATTATGATGATAAGCACTTCGGAAATAAAGATCTCCTGCGTGCTTGAGGAAAAAGACACGGAAACCGCCGTGAGAACTCTTCACGACGCTTTTAATCTTGGAAAAACCGATGAGTAGCTCAAAAACCGTTGAAATATACGACGTGACCCTGCGTGACGGAACCCAGGGAGAAAACATATCGTTTTCCATACACGACAAGATCCGGATAACCCGAAAGCTGGACGACCTCGGGGTGCATTACATAGAGGGCGGATGGCCGGGTTCTAACGAAAGGGACAAGGGGTACTTCGAAGAAGCGAAGAAACTTGGACTTAAAAACGCTAGCGTGGCTGCTTTCGGAAGCACAAGACGCGCCAGGAAAAGCTGCGAGGAAGATGCAAGCATCCAGGCGCTTTTAGAGGCCGAAACCCCGGTTGTCACGATCGTCGGGAAAAGCTGGGACTTTCAGGTGACCGAAGCCCTGAAGATAGAGCTTGGGGAGAACCTCGAGCTTGTGCACGACTCGATTGAGTACCTAAAGCGCCATGTGGACAAGGTGTTTTTTGACGCCGAACATTTTTTTGACGGCTGGAGGAGAAACTCCGAGTATTCCGCAAAAGTTCTCAAGACCGCCTACGAAGCGGGAGTTGACACGGTCGTTTTATGCGACACAAACGGCGGCTCCATGCCGTGGGACGTCGAGGGAGCCATAAGGGAAGTTAACGGCATGTTCGATAACCCGAGCCTCGGAATACACACCCATAACGACAGTGAAGTCGGGGTCGCGAACACTCTTTACGCGGTAAGGGAGGGAGCATCCCAGGTCCAGGGGACCATGAACGGCTACGGGGAGCGGTGCGGAAACGCCAATCTCTGCGCCATAATACCCAATATCGCCTTAAAGCTCGGGATGAAGTCCCTTTCCAAACGAAACCTGAAAAAACTCTATTCCGTGTCCCACTTCATTCACGAACTCACCAACCTTCCCCCTCTTAAAAAGCAGGCGTTTGTCGGCGAGAGCGCCTTCGCGCACAAAGGGGGGATTCACGTAAGCGCCGTCATGAAGAATTCCGATACCTACGAGCACGTAGAGCCCCAGAGCGTCGGCAACAGAAGGCGGGTACTGATCTCGGACCTCTCCGGCCGGGCAAACATAGCCTACAAGGCCCAGGAACTTGGAGTGGATATAGACCCCAAGGACGAAAGAATCCTCGAAATACTGAACGAGCTCAAGGTCCTCGAGAACCAGGGCTACGAATTCGAGGGAGCTGACGCGTCCTTTGAACTGCTGGTGAGAAAAACCCTCGGAACCTACAAAAAACGCTTCTATCTGAAAAACACCCGGACCCTGGTCGAAAAGAGAGAGGGAGACGAAGAGCCTCTCTCAGAAGCAACCGCGGAGGTGCAGGTAAACGGCGTCACGGAATACACGGTGGCAAGGGGAACAGGTCCCGTAAGCGCGATAGACAGGGCGCTTCGGAAATCGCTTGAGAAATTTTTCCCCGGGCTTAAAACCCTGCGGCTGCTAGATTACAGAGTAAGGGTCGTGTCGAGGTCGGGCGGCACAGATTCCGTGGTGAGGGTGCTTGTCGAATCGGGAGACGGGGAGAAAACGTGGAGCACTGTGGGGGTTTCAGACAACATAGTGGAAGCAAGCTGGAAAGCCCTTGTCGACAGCATAGACTACAAGATCCTAAAAGACGAGCTTGGCGACTGAGATCATCCCTGCGCCAGTCTCGCGTTCCCCCTTTTTATCACGGCCCCGAGGTGTTTTCGGTTTCTCTCCCGGGCAAGTCTCATCTGCTTCTGTTTTTCCTCAGCTGATGAAACTCTCTCAAATATAATAACCCTTAGAGGTAGATGTAACGGAGCGTACTATATCTTCTGTAAATGATATCCCAGCCTATATAGTACAATCAGGGTTTTTCTCGTAAGATCATAAAAACCAAGGGCAAAATAAGAACAAAAAAGTTGTTAAAGACAGTGTTTTCTGGCGAATATGCGATATTACCTAAGGCAATTGAGCATCCACCACCACTTCCAGTTTCTATATCTGGAGGGGCAAGAGGTGTGGTGGCAACAGGAGGAGGTGTGGTGGCAACAGGAGGAGGTGTGGTGGCAACAGGAGGAGGTGTGGTGGCAACAGGCCCAAGCGGTTTGGTATCTACTGTTCCACCTGTGATGGCAACAGGAGGAGGTGTGGTGGCAACAGGAGGAGGTGTGGTGGCAACAGGAGGAGGTGTGGTGGCAGGAGGAGGAGGTGTGGTGGCAACAGGAGGAGGTGTGGTGGCAACAGGAGGAGGTGTGGTGGCAACAGGAGGAGGTGTGGTGGCAACAGGAGGAGGTGTGGTGGCAGCAGGAGGAGGTGTGGTGGCAGGAGGAGGAGTGGTGGCAACAGGAGGAGGTGTGGTGGCAACAGGAGGAGGTGTGGTGGCAACAGGAGGAGGTGTGGTGGCAACAGGAGGAGGTGTGGTGGCAACAGGAGGAGGTGTGGTGGCAGGAGGAGGTGATATCGTGCCATTATTATCAATTATATTTATAGTAGTTTTTGCCGGATCGCCGGCAATTACTCCCCTACCGGACAGATATTCCCCAAAATCTATCTCTAAGATTTCACCCTCGTCCTCTACACTGTCCACATTCCCTCTAACCCTAAAGGTTTTTTCGGTCTCATTGGCGGAAAATTTAACACCTTCATAGCGCCTATTAAGGCTCGAGTCAAAAACGTTAAATATACTGTAACCTCTCAAAGAGTGGGAATAGTCAAGATCGCTTGTACCATCTTTCGGTGTAAATACAATCGGAAAAAAAATTCCAGTTCCCGGCGCCCGGTCAAGAATGACTTTTATATCCACTATTCCCCCTTCCTCAAGTTCATAATCTGAGAACTCAAATGAAACTGTTATAGGGTCAATTTCATCCACGGTAAGAACAAGCTCTGAAGCATTGCCGAGAGTTACTCCCTCGGGAAGACTTATTCCAAACCGATTATCACCAAGATCAAAACTCAATTGATAAGAGTCGATGTTATACCCTTCCGGCAGACTTAGCCCGGCCGGAAGGAGAGGAACATAACTGATAGTATGTTCGGTAGCAGTGAATGGAAAATCGTAATTCATTATGCTAAACCATGGATGAAAAATTCTCGAAGTCAGGGAATATGAAATATCTGTACGCACAAGCCGCATAGTAATATTTCTTCCCGGTGGTTCGTTGAACTTGACTTTAACATCTAGAGATTGTGTTGGGTCTATAGTGTCACCTGAAGAGCAGATCGACAATTGGTTTTCTGTGCAGCCCAAAACTTCCAAAGAAGCTATCAGCGGCTTACCTTGATCGTCTAGATCCGTTATTGTCACCTCCGCGGAGTCAATCATTCCAATATCCGCTTGACTCCGCAGGACAACTTCAAAAGTTTCATCAGATTCTTCCAGATTGTTGTTAACTAAGTCTATTGTGATCGTGCTCTCGGTTTCACCTGGAAAAAAACTAACTTGCCCAGATTGATCAACATAGTCTGCTTCATTCGCACTGAGTGCCCTTATAGAATAGTAAAAAACAAGCTTTTCATTTTGTGCTGGGCTGAGTTCCACCTTCAGATCGATACTTCCGTCGCTTTCAGCCACAGAGTACGCAGACTCCTCAAACGAAACGTCTATATCTCCGATTACGGAAGCAGAAACAATTTCGTCAGGATCAAAACCCTGATAAAACCTGTCGTCGCTTGTTATTTCACCAAATGTAACTTCGTAAGCCGTGTCAGGTTCGATTTCACTGTCTACAGGAGAAGTTAGGGTTACAGTCTTGGTAATATTCCAGTCCATGGTAGTAAACCTGAGTGTATCAGGCGTGATAACTACTTCACTGGAGTCACTGCTCCGCAATGGAATACTCACTTCACCCATCGGCTCTGAGTCAAGCTCAACTCTAAACTCCGCCGATCCACCTTCTGTTATTTCAATATCAGAAGTTTGAGAAACTGTAATTCCTGTCGGTACACAAGACGGCGGAAAACCGACATAATCAATCTCCCATCCAATATCCTTCAACATACCCAAGCTAAGATCCATTTCTCGTTTGCCTGAAACATTTCTCGTCATAACATCCTGAGCATGCTCAAGGTGGACTCTACTGGCACGGAAAGTGGTTTCGGAACGTCTTACGGCAGCGAGTAGAGGTTTGCCGTCTTGAGTTTTACCGTGGGCATTAGTCTGCAGTTCAACCATACGCTGCCCGTAACTACAACTGTTCCTACCCCCATCAGTTCCTACCCACGAAAGCCCTTTATAAGAAGCAAAGGCCTCCCTTCTTTTGCTGGCGGAAAGATTTATAAGAAGTTCACTATCCCTTTCCGAGTACATCTGAGCATCGTAAATTGAGACCCCTCTTAATGAAATTGTGTCTCCTAGGGTATATCCATCTTCCCACAGAAAAAAAGACCCAGACCCTTCCTCCGCTATCTCAACTGTCGTCACATGAGAAGAACCGTCGTCATTAATATAGGAAATAAACCCCAGTCCATGTATAATTTCATGCAGTGCTACAGAAACAAAATCCTTAGTGCCAGGGCCTTCTGAAATTCCGTAATAAAATGACTTGCAATTGTTGAATTTTACGGACATGTCGGTTTCCTGCCCGTTAAGTTCCTGCCCTGAAATAGCTTCCGCAAGCGGCATAGTGTATCCCACTCCAAATCCTGAAGGATTTCCCTCCTCAAACCTGCTAGAGAAATAAACCAGCCCTTTCGGCCGCGCCCTAGCAAGCGGGTCCGAACTGTTCTCCGGGCAGGGATATTCTTCCGTTGCTTCAGCAGGCGAGAAAAAACTTGCGCCTACCCTGATAGTATTATCGGTCGCCAACCTGCTCCCTAGCAGGGAGGCGGCATGCTCAAAAGCGTTCTTTCTCGCTTCTCCAAGAGTCTGCGGGCTATCGACAAGATAGGGGGTTTCGTCATTGAATCCTTTTCCCTCTTCATCTTCGTATACAGCTTCAATAGTGGCCGAGATGCAATATGGAACACTAAAAAGAAAGAAAGCAAATACGAGAAGAAACTTATTCATAAATAGTTAGCAGCCTATAGCTCCTTTTTATCATCGTTCATTAGTGAAAAAAAGTGAAAAATTACCGATGTCTAATTTTAGCCAGGACCCCTCCGTCCTAATTGTATTACCTTACTGTATTTAAGTAAAGTAAAAAATCTTAGACCGTTTAAGTCAGGATATAGTGGAAATAAGCTGGAAAGTCCTTGTCGACAGCATAGACTACAAGATATTAAAAGACGAGCTTGGCGGCTGAGATCATCCCTGCGCCAGTCTCGCATTCCCCCTTTTTATCACGGCCCCGAGGTGTTTCTGGTTTCTTTCCCGGGCAAGTCTCATCTGCTTCCGTCTTTCCTCAAGCGATGAAATTCTCTCGGGAGTAAGTCCCGCGTGGCAGCGGGGACAAGATACCCCCTCCCGGAACTCCTCGGACTGCCTCTCCTTCGCAGATACGGGTTCCCTGCAGTTCCTGCACGTGCTCCAGGTTCCCTTGGAAAGATCGTGGCCGACCGAGGTGCGGTCGTCAAATACAAAGCACTCCCCTTCCCAGAGGCTCTGCTCGCGGGGGACCCTCTCAAGGTAGGAAAGCACCCCTCCTTCCAGCTGATACACGCGCTGAAATCCCCGCTCGAGAAGATACGAGGTCGCTTTCTCGCACCTTATTCCACCCGTGCAGAACATCGCTATCTCCTTGTGCTCCGCGGGGTCGAGGTTTTCCCTCGCATACTCGGGGAACTCCCTGAAATGGTCGGTCTCGGGATTCACGGCGCCCCTGAAGGTCCCGACACGGTTCTCGTAATCGTTTCTCGCGTCTATAAGGAGAACGTCGGGACGGCTTATAAGCTCGTTCCACCGCTCGGGCGGGACGCGTCGCCCTGAGAGCCGTTGCGGCTCTACGTCGCCCACACTCATCGGGACCAGTTCCTTTCTGAATTTAACCTTGAGGCGGTGAAAGGGGCTTCTCTCGTTATAACTGAGCTTGTAGTGCGCCCCCGAGAGCCTGGGATCGCTCTCAAGATACGCAACAAGCCGGTCTATGCCTCCCCGCGGACCGGCCACCGTGGCGTTTATTCCCTCAGGGGCGAGAATGAAAGTGCCGTTCACGCCGTTTTTCCCGCAAAGCGAAAGCAGGGAGGCTTTTATTTCGGGGAGGCCGTCAAGATCCACGAACTTGTAGAAGGAAAGGACGGCGATTCCGTAACTGTCGGGCCGCTCACTCATCCTCCGCTACCCCGCTTAGGCTCTCCCACTTTGAGAGGTAAGCAATGAGATGGTTCCTTTGGGGATCTTCTGACTCTTTTTTTATCATGTCGCGAAGCAGCCGCTGCTCCGCTGCGTACTGGTCTGAATCGAAGTGTCCGATCGAGTGGGCCATCCTGAGCCAAAGAAGATAGGTTGTAAGCGCGTCGCACTCGTTATAGGCGACTATCTTGTCAAGTTTGCCTTCAAGCCACATCGGAGCGACCTGCTTCCCGTCAACGCCATCCATTTTCCCCGGAATTCCGCTCACAACCGATATCTCGTGAAGAGAAGGCGTGCCCTTCCCCCACGTGCTTACACAGCGCATCAAATCGACGTTCCAGTCGCTTCCCCTAGCAAAGAAATCAGCACCTTCCCAGGGCCTGTTAGGCCTTTCCGTAAAAAACCCGCCCCTGAGTCCGTGCCTGATCATTCTCTGCGCCAGAATCGGAATGTCGGCCCCCGAGGTGTTGTACCCGACAAGCTGCGGGCGGTGCTTATCGAGAATCTTGAAAAAGTCTTCTATGATTCTCCTCTCGGAGCAGTCCTCGCCGGAAGTCGGAATTGACGGAATGGAGTGAAGCTTGAGTCTTGCCGTGGCCCCGTCTCTATCAGATTCCCGGAAGACCATCGAGATTGACACTATCCTGGAGAGAACCGTCTTAAGAAACGGCATGGGCTCTTCCTCGCTCGCCCCGCCCTCCTTCCACATGGACTCGATCACTTCACGGTCGGACATATCCTCTGGAAGTCCGTACGCGGCCTTTCCCGACTCAGGGTCGGGAACCCATTCTATATCGAAAGCGAGAACCCGGGATTTTACGTCTTTGAACATCCGCTGCGGTCAGCTCCTTATGTAGGTGCGCATGAAAAGTATTATCGCGAAAAGGGTCGGGACAAGCAAAAACGCCTGGGAGACGAGTATTCCCTTAAGCCTGGTCATCTCGAATCCGTGCTCAATTACCAGGGTGTAGGAGGCGCCCTGTGAAGAGGCGGCGGAAAAAGACTCGATTACGTAACTTGCGGGTTCTGGGTTTTCGAACTCAAAAATCTTCACTCCCTTTTTCCCCATGTAACTATATCTTTTTTGTGAATCCGGAACCTTGAGTTCAACATTTTCCTCGCCCGAAACTTTTCTCAGATGAACAACTATCGAGCCGTCCTCAGCGGATTCACTGCTTGTTTTTTTCCCTTCGGAAACACTTTCGTACTGGTGGTAGATCGAATAAAGCCCCTCTTCTTCAAGCCCGAGGGAATGGCTTCCCGGGAAAGTATATTCGCTAAGCGTGGCGCCTAACCCACTGAAACTCCTCACGACATTATAAAGAAAAAGACCCCCTCCGAGCAGAAATACCACTATGCAGAAAATGTAGATTGCTTTTCTCTTCCTATATTCCATTGACCTTGTACCTGCGTAAGAGCCCGCTTTCCGCGGATTTGAGATTCCCTAATTATACTGCGAAAAACTTCGAGAACCACTACTCTTTTTCACTGCACCAGGAATTTTATTTTGGGGGCGGATAAAATTTTTGTTTGACAAAACAACTTCGCTGTGGAATAATCCCGCAAATCTTAATTTTTTAGAGGTAAATATTACTATGCAGGGAACTGTAAAATGGTTTAATAGCTCTAAGGGCTACGGATTTATCACTTCCAATGATGTACAGGATGATGTTTTTGTTCATTACACCGCTATTGAGGGTGACGGCTACAAGAGCCTCAATGAAGGTGACGAAGTAAGCTTTGAGATTATCCAAGGTAAGAAAGGTCCCACCGCAACCAACGTTATGAAGACTTCCTAGGAAACTCTGAATCCGTTTGTTTCGGGTTCCCGGGGAAAATCTCTGTTTCTCAGCTGAAGGGACAATTGCGTTCGCGGTTTGAAAATATGCAAATCATGTACTAGTTTACTGTTTGGATATTTTACAATTCCAGATTCGCAAGGAAGGTACTGATGATGGACTTGAGCAACCAGGAGATAACGAGGTACAGCAGGCACCTTATAATGCCCGAAGTCGGCATTGAGGGACAGAAGAAACTCAAGAACTCGAGGGTCCTGTGTATCGGCGCCGGAGGGCTTGGGTCTCCGCTTGCTCTTTACCTCGCAGCCGCGGGGGTCGGCACCTTGGGAATACTGGACTTTGACGTGGTGGATTTCAGCAACCTGCAAAGACAGGTGATCCACAGCGAAAAAACCGTAGGCAAGCCCAAGGTGGAATCCGCAAGAGACCGTCTTTTGGAGCTTAACTCCGATACCAATATCGTTACCTATAACGAAATGCTGAATTCAGGTAACGCTATGGAAATCATGGGGGACTACGATGTGGTTGTTGACGGAACGGACAATTTCGCCACTAGGTATCTTACAAACGACGCCTGTGTTTTCCTAGGAATTCCGAACGTTTACGGAAGCATCTTCAGGTTCGAGGGCCAGGTAAGCGTGTTTGACGCGAAAAGAGGCCCCTGCTACAGGTGTCTCTATCCGGAACCCCCTCCACCGGGACTCGTGCCGAGCTGCGCCGAAGGAGGAGTGCTGGGAATACTGCCGGGAGTTGTGGGAACCATGCAGGCATCCGAGGTCGTAAAGCTTATAATCGGCGAGGGAACGCCGCTTATAGGAAGACTTCTTTTTATCGACCTTCTCAACATGGAACCCAGGATACTTAAGCTTAGAAAAGATCCGGAGTGCCCCGTCTGCGGCGAGAATGCCACCGTAACCGAACTCATAGACTATGAGGAGTTCTGCGGCATCGGAAGAGGCGAGGAAGCCGAAGAGGAGAAACCCTTGGTTGAAGAGATAACCGTTGAGGAGTTCAGCCTTATTAAGAAAAACAAGGCCGATATCATTCTAATCGACGTAAGGGAGCCCCGTGAGTACGAGATATGCAGCATTGAGGGTTCAAGGCTTATTCCTCTGGGCGAACTCAAGGACAGGACGGACGAACTTGATCCCCGAGACGACATAGTCGTTCACTGCCACCACGGGGGGAGAAGCATGAAGGCCGCGACTTTCCTTGTCGAGCAGGGTTTCAGCAAGGTGAAGAGTCTCAAAGGCGGCATAGACGAGTGGGCTGTTAAGAACGACTCGGATATGGCCAGGTACTGAGGATCCGGGGGTTACCGAAAGGGGGAAAAAAGCCGACGCTTTTTTCTTTGGGCGGAGAGGGAATCGAACCCTCACGGGCCGAAGCCCAACGGCTTTTGAGGCCGTCGCGTCTACCTATTCCGCCACCCGCCCTCTAAGATAGGGGACTATTATTCTCGCTAAACCCGGAGAAATCAACAGGATGACTCCCCAAGAAAGTAAAACCCGAACGCCGCTATCACTATGCAGTGGTCTATGGTCCCTTCCCTTATGTATCGTTTTATTTCGTGGGGAGCGACAAGCAGGGTTTCTATGTCTTCAGTAGCGTCAAAGGAGGGCTCTGAGGTCCGCTCGCAGTCAGAGGCCAGGAAGGTAAAACAGGAGTTTGACATGATGGCCGGATTCGGCCGAACGCATCCTATCTGCTCCCATCGGGAAGAAGTAAATCCCGTTTCTTCAAGCAGTTCCCTGCGCGCGCACTGAACAGGGCTTTCTCCCGGGTCGACCATTCCACCCGGAATCTCAAGAGTGATCTCCCCGGTGCCGTGGCGAAACTGTTTTATCAAAACAATTTCACCGGCGTGAGTAACGCCAATAATGTTAACCCAGTCTGGGGCGTCTATTACGTAGAAGTCGTGGACGGCGCCGTCTTTGGGCGATACACTGTTTTTCTTTTTCGTCGAAAAAATTCTGTAGTTGTTAAGTTCGGTGCTTTCTTGAAGCTTCCATTTTTTTGGCATTTTGATATTTTAATAAACCCGATTGAGTCTGTGAAGTTATTATTTGGCAGTGCTATTTAACATTTCAAATTCCTATCCGATAGCTAAAGACTTCTTGGAACAGATCAAAATGTCCTTTAATTCGGCATTTTTGAGACATTTTCGCTTAATTCAAGCTTTGATAAAGGGTACTGGATGATGCCACGGAACGGATATACAGCGGTTTTTCGTGCCCCAAGAGGGCACTTGGAGCAGTTCTCAGGGTGTCAAGTTAACCTGTATCTACGTGATACAGAATCTCATCCTATGGGGGGAACCTGTCCCACCACTCTTCTTTGAGCGTCATTCTCTTCACTTGCTCGTAATTTTCTTTTATCGGAGCGATGGACTTTTTGGTCTTCACCATAAGTAGAGTTCCTTCAAACTGAGAAACCAATAATCCAGCGGTTTCCTTCGGATCAAGTTGTTCGTGAAAAAACCCCTTTTCTATACCTTCTCTTAAACACACCTCAACAAGGGCTTCGCATTCTAGGAAATACTTATCCAGAGCAACGCGGAATTTCTCATTTATGAAACTCTGCTCCAAGGCCAGATTTCCGAAAAAAGAACCTGGATTGCTAGGCTTCGAAGAAAGAAGTTCACCCTGATAAGAAAGTTGCCTCTTGTAAAAGTCGTAAAAGCGCTCAGGAGGAGTCAGATCAGATTCCACAAAAATTTGTGACAACATCTGCAGTTGATAATCAGCAAGTTTTCCCAGTACCTCCAATCCCAACTCTTCTTTACTTTCGAAATAGTAGTAGAAATTGCTCTTGGAAACTCCGGCTGTTTTTATAAGCATATCGACGGAAGTCCCAGAAAAACCAAAAGAGTGGAAAAGCTGGGTAGCGGTGTGAATTATTTTGTCCCTGTTGTTCAGAAAACCAGTCACACGTGTTAAGGTAAATTCTCACGTGTTTCTTGTCAAACACGTGTTAATGATACGTCATATCAGACTGTGAAGTTATTCTGGAGCATCGTATTTTTGGCGGAACACTGGAACTCAAGAGGTATTGCGTCGGGTGTATAGGTCCTACAGTCCGCAAATGGCCTAGAACAAGGAGCAAAAGCCTGTTGATTTGACATTATGACGCCAGCTCAGGGATGTCGTTTTTAATTTCTTCCATCAAAAGATATCTGTGTTCTTGACGATTCGTTCTTTTTTAATAACTCCTCTCGCAATAACTTCACAGTCTCCGATTCTCTTGTTAAACTAGAGAGGGTTTTTCACAAACTGCAGGAAATTGTTTATAAAACTCCCGAAAGAATAATCCGCGGAGTGTAGCTAGAACAACAAATATGGGGAGAGATGACCGAGTGGCCGAAGGTGCACGCCTGGAAAGCGTGTAGGGGGTTTACGCTCCCTCGTGGGTTCGAATCCCACTCTCTCCGCCAGATTTAGTTGGTTCCAAGCACAATTATTTCAGAAGCTCTATCTTGTCTTCAAGATTCGGCACAAGACACAAAAATTCAAAAGGCTCGTCGCCCTGAACCTCATACCAGTGCGGCACCCCGGCAGGAATAAAGACTACGTCATCTTTCTCGACGCTATACACTTCGTCTCCGATTCCAATCTGCGCCCTGCCGCCAAGCACGTACTGCTCATGCTCAACGGCGTTGGTATGAGCGGGGATATCGCCTCCGGGCTGCATAACAAATTTTCTCATCGCGAAGTTCGGACCTTGCTCCGGACTGATGAGAACCTGCCTTGAAGTGCCCTGCCCTGCTCCGATAACCGTGCTTTCCACGTCCTTAACCTTTTTTACGCACATGCTAGCAGTGTAACACAGAAAAGATGAATTATTCTATAAATATTTAGGGGAATTACATACAATGCCAGTCAACCTTGCGGGGTGGGGATTGGTCTTTCTTGTCTTTCTCGATGGGTTTCTTAGGCTCGGGGTTTTGACAAAGAATAACTTGACCACATCACCCGTCGTTGCGTCTATCGGTTCTATGAATTTCGGTTCCCAGCCAAATAAAAATAATAAGATGCTCCAGAACAACTTCACAGTCTGAATCAATTTGTTGAAAATCGGTTGCTATAGCTGTCCATTTCTAATATTATGGAAAAATAAGCATAAGCAGGAGGTCTTAGAATGACGAAAGCAACACGGGTGCCGGGACGATATATGTACAATCTGATCTTAGGCATTGTAATTCTGCTCTTCGCTTCTCCGCTGGCCTTTGCCGACGAGGCAGCCGATGAGAACGAAGCTTTAAGGCAACATATAGAATATCTGGAGGGGGAGTTGGAGAAGGCCCGTGAAAAGCTTGCGGAGTCGGAACCGCAGGCCGCTTCCTACGAACCGGCGGAACCGAAAAAAAGTCCGATCAGAATCGGCGGCGCCATGCGCGTGAACCACGCCTACGGCGATTACTCCGGGCGCAGGGGCGAGAACATCGGGGACTCAGGCTTTGAACTCTTACGCCTTAACGCCGATCTCGACTTCGGCAACATTATCGGCAGAGCCGAATACCGGTATTACGAGGACTACAGCATGATGCACACGGCGTGGCTTGGATACAGGTCGGACGGTTTCGGCACCCTAAAGGCGGGCATCGTCCGCGTTCCTTTCGGACCGGGACCCTACGGCGTCTCCAGCAGCTGGTTCTTCGACCAGCATTACTATGTCGGACTTGCCGACGACATGGACCTTGGGGTCAGGTGGACGAAACCCTTCGGCGACCTGACGGTTGACTTGGCCTACTATCTTGAGGACGAAGGACACTGGGACGGAAGCAGCCCCGACAGCGCCCGATACAGTTATGATCCCGTGAAGTGGAACAAAGGAGCCACGTCAGAAGGGGTTGTTACCGACTTCGGGGAAAACGGCTTTGAGGAAAAGCACCAGTTCAACCTGCGCCTTATCTACGCGACCGAAAGCATCGGAGATATGGGAATGTCCTTTCAGTACGGCAAGCTTGAGGGAACGAACGTGGATGACTCCGGCGCCGACCACCTCGCCGTCTCCGCCCACGCGGTGACCCCGCTTCGGGATTTCACGCTTTTTTCCCAAGTGTCTTACTACAGGTACGACATCACGGACGATACTCCCTGGGGAACCGGCGACCTTATCCCGATGGGAGCATTTAACTGGGCCTGGCCCGTGGCATCTGAAGCGTGGGTGCCAGCCGTTTCCCTTCGATACAACGGCATAAATACCTCGAACATCTCGTGGCTTGACAGCGTCACGCCCTACATCGAGTGGAGTTCCATCCTTAAGGACAGAGGCGATTTCAACAACAGCTCCCTGTGGGTCTTCGGCGCTCTTTGGTACTGGGCCAAACTGTATATTTACACGGACTTTGCGATCTCAGACGGCAACTTCTTCGTCGGCGGCGAAGGAGACAACGATGGCAACATCTATGAACTCAACGACTTCGGCGCCAGCGGAAACAACAGGTGGCACAAGCGGTTTAACATCAACGTGGGCTATTATTTCAACCTTTACGAATAAAAGGCTAAAGACGGGAGGAACCATAAATGGAAGACAGTCACGGCCGCCCCGCCGGGCAGGACAATATTCAGATATTCGGTCTTGATATAAACGCCCCGGTATTTGTGACCTCGGGGATCGTCACGCTCGCTTTCGTAATCGGGGCGCTGATTTTCCAAGAGAGAGCAACGGAAGTGCTGGGGACTCTTCGCGTATGGATTACCACCCAGTTTGACTGGCTTTTCATGATCGCCTGCAATATATGCGCGCTGTTCTGCTTCTATCTGATTTTATCTCCACTCGGCAAAGTGCGCCTCGGCGGTCCGGATGCGGTTCCCCGATACTCCAGAATCACCTGGTTCTCCATGGTCTTTACGGCAGGAGTCGCCATCGGCCTGCTGTTCTACGGCGTGCTGGAACCGGTCTATTATTTCCAGAATCCCCCCCTGGGAATCGATCCCTCAGATACCAAGGCGCTTCAAGCCATCAGCATATCCGCGTCAACCTTCCACTGGGGACTGTCCGCGTGGGCATTTTACGCGACCGCGGGCCTCGGCCTCGCGTTTTTCTGCTATAACAGGGGACTGCCTCTCACGATCCGCTCTGTATTCTACCCCCTTCTCGGCGAACGCGTATGGGGCTGGAGCGGACATCTTATAGATACGCTCGCCATATTCGCCACATTGTTCGGCCTCGCCACCTCGCTCGGCCTCGGCGCGAAACAGGCCGTAGCCGGTCTCAACTACCTGTTCGAAATTCCGGCAACCGAACTGGCCCAGATGGTGTTTATAATCGTGACTACTTCCCTTGCCACTGTTTCGGTGCTGAGCGGACTGGACGTGGGTATCAAACGCCTGAGCCAGTTCAACATCGCTCTTGCCCTGCTTCTGCTGCTGTTTGTTCTCATAGCGGGACCGACGCAGTATATATTTCACAGCTTCTTCGCGGGACTTACGGACTATTTCGCCAAGGTCATACCTCTGAGCAACTGGGTAGGCAGAGAGGATACGGATTTTCTGCATGGCTGGACAACTTTTTACTGGGCCTGGTGGATTTCATGGACGCCGTTTGTCGGAATGTTCATCGCCCGTATCTCAAGGGGGCGGACCGTCCGTGAATTTATTATCTGCGTCCTTTTCCTGCCAGCGCTGTGCTCTCTGCTGTGGATGAGTGTTTTCGGCGGCACGGCCATCCATCAGCTGCTCTTTGACGGCTACACGGGCGTGTCCCAGATAATCACGGAGTGGAAACCGGAACTCGCGCTGTTCAAAATGCTTGAGGTGCTGCCGATGGCACATCTGGTTTCATTCGCGAGCGTTGTTCTTCTTGTAATCTTCTTCGTTACGTCATCGGATTCCGGTTCGCTTGTCATCGACATCACGTCGGCCGGCGGGAAGCTTGAACCTCCCGCGGTCCAGCGCGTGTTCTGGTGCAGCCTGGAAGGCGCAGTCGCCATCGCCCTGCTTCTTGGCGGAGGTCTCAAATCATTGCAGGCGGCATCAATCATAACCGGACTTCCGTTTTCGATCCTGCTCATCCTCATGACGGTCAGCATATGGAAGGGGATCAAGAGCGAGCCCCGCTGATCCGGAGACGTACGGACTTTTCAACATAGATGTGGTAGCTTAACGTCGGTTTGCGTTAAATGAAAAAAGATAAAAAACCGACGCAGGGATCAAAGATTTACAAGAAGCGCTCCTACTGGCGCGGGTGGGATAATGTCAAGATATTCGGGTTTGACTTTCACGCCCGGGTATTCCTGATTTCCGCGGCCGTGATCATTATATTCGTTCTCGCGGGGACAATGTTTCAGGAGCAAACGGCCGAGGTCCTCGTAAACGCCCACCACTGGGTCGTCACCCGGTTCTACTGGTGGTTCATGACCGCCGCCAACATCATATTGCTTTTCTGCCTACTGCTGATGGTCTCCCCGCTCGCCAAAGTACGCCTGGGAGGCAGGGACGCAAAGCCTGATTACTCGTACACAAGCTGGTTCGCCATGATCTTCGCGGCGTCTGTAAGCGTCGGATTCCTGTTTTTCGGCGTCGTGGAGCCAGTATTTCATTTCCAGAATCCGCCGCTCGGCGCTGACCCTTCCGACACTGAAACAGCTTTTGCCATAGGCATGGCGGGAGCTATTTTTCACTGGGGACTCCACGGATGGGCGTTATTCGCCATCATAGGTCTGTCCATGGCCCTGTTCTCCTACAATATGGGCATGCCGTTTTCCATCCGCTCGGTGTTCTATCCCGTCTTCGGCAACCGCGTGTGGGGCTGGACCGGTCATCTGATCGAAATGCTGGTGGTATTCTGCACCCTGTTCGCCCTGGCGGTCTCAATCGGCCTGGGAGCTGAGCAGATAACCGGCGGACTTGATTACCTGTTCTCATTTCCGCCGACCGGACTGTCCAAGGTGGTGCTGATCGCACTGGTGGTGGCAACGGCGATGATAGCCCTGCTTACCGGGATCAATTCCGGAATCGGCCGCCTGAGTCGGGTCAACTTAACCCTTGCGGTGTCGCTGATGCTGTTCCTCGCTGTGGCCGGGCCGACAGCTGACATACTCCGCCACTGCCTAGTCTCATTCGCTACTTATATCGTCAGCATAATATCCTTCAGCGGCTGGACAGGCCGCGAAGATACGGATTTTCTGCACAACTGGACCATATTTTACTGGGCCTGGTGGTTCTGCTACGCACCGTTTGTCGGAATGTTCATCGCCCGCATTTCAAGAGGCAGAACCGTACGCGAATTCCTGTTTTTCGCGCTTATACTCCCAACTCTTGTCTGTGTGCTGTGGATGAACGCTTTCGGAGGCACAGCAGTTCACCAGTTCCTCGCCGAAGGTTACACTGGGGTGACTGAAACGGTTGCTGCGGGGCACTATGAACTCGCTCTGTTCAAACTGCTGGAGACATTTCCACAGGCACAGGCGCTCTGCTTAGTCAGTATCGTCTTGCTGTTTTCCTTTCTTGTCGTCTCGCTGGATGCCGGTTCCCTGGCCGTTGACTCCATAACGGCCGGGGGCAAGCTGAACGCGCCTGTGCGCCAACGCGAGTTCTGGTGCGTTATGGGGGGACTGATCCCCGCCGTGCTGCTGCTCGCAGGCGGGCTGGGGTCGTTTCAGGCTGCAGTCATCGTGGCGAGCCTCCCGTTGTCCATTCTATTCGTAGTGATACTCTTCAGCGTCTGGATAGGACTTCGCCGAGAGTTACGCCGCCTGCGCACTCCAATGCAAACGCCCCGAAAAAATGCTGGTTGAATCGGAAATCAGTCTGAAGCCCGATAGCTAAGAACCCAGGATTATCTGGAAGACCGTCTGAGACGGGCAGAACTCAAACCACAGATCCCAAGACTATAACAACAGATGTTGCAATACTGCTGGCTGTTTTCCGGTGCGGCTATTTTATGAAAACCATCTTGTTGTCGTTGTTCGGCACAACGGACAGAAGTTCGAAAGGCTCCTCTCCATGAGCCTCGTACCAGTGCGGTTCTCCGGAGGGAATAAAGACCACGTCGCCCTCTTCTACTTCATAAACCTGATCCCCGATTCCAACCTTGGCCCTGCCGCCGAGCACGTACTGCTCATGCTCAGCGCCGCTTGTATGAGCGGGGATACCGCCCCCGGGTTCGATGACAAGCTTTCTCATCGCAAAATTCGGACCCTCCTCGGGACCTATGAGTATCTGTCTTGAAACGCCGCTGCCCGCCGATATAGAACAAGATTCACTATTGCGCATTTCTAAAAGACCTCGTTTTTGTGTAGAGTGATTAGCTACTGGGCCGCAACGGTTCATCTGTTTGGAGAATAAATCCAGTGGCCGGGCCCGTACGACTGGGGCTTGTGAATCCCGCCAGGCCCGGAAGGGAGCAACGGTAGCAATAACCCCCGTGCGTTACGGACACCTGGTCGCTGGTTTTGATATCATGGCTTATAGAGTACTTGCCCGAAAGTGGCGCCCCCAGACTTTCGAAGACCTTGTCGGTCAGGAATTCCCCGCCGTCACGCTCAGAAACTCCATCGAATCCGGAAAAACAGCCCATGCGCTTCTGTTCGCCGGCCCCAGAGGAACGGGAAAGACATCCACGGCGAGAATAGTCGCTAAGGCTATAAACTGCGAGAGAAAAGACGGGGGAAAATACCCCTGCTCAACTGACCAGTGCTCAAGCTGCGCGGGGATATCAGAAGGAAAATCGCTTGACGTACAGGAAATCGACGCCGCCTCGCACACCGGCGTAGCTGATGTTCGCGAGATCATAGAAAGCGTAAAATACGCGCCGGCTTCGGCAAGAAGAAAAGTTTACATAATCGACGAAGTGCACATGCTCTCCCAGTCGGCATTTAACGCCCTTCTGAAAATAATGGAAGAACCCCCTGAGCACGCGATTTTCATACTCGCGACCACCGAAGCGCACAAGGTTCCCCCGACCATTATGTCTCGCTGCCAGAGATACGATTTCAAGAAAATACCCGTCGAGAAAATAAAGCAGTCGCTCGAGAAAATAACAAAAGCGGAGAAGATAAAAATTGACACGGAAACCCTTTACCTGATCGCAAGGGAATCTGAGGGAAGCATGAGAGATTCCCTGAGCCTGCTTGACCAGCTGACTGTGTCTTTTGAAGACAAAATAACCCACAAGGACGTGATAAGCCTCCTCGGCATACCGGATAACGAGTCGCTTAAAAGCATCCTGAAAGCCGTTTTCACAAAAGAGCCGGCAAAATGCGTGGAGCTTGTGCGAAACGCCGCATCAAAGGGAATAAGCCCCAGGAGAATGGCCCAGGACATCATCTACATGTTCAGAAATCTCCTCTACCTGAAGATCTGCGGCAAGGACTTCGTTTCGGATCTTTCCCCGGACGAAAAAGACGAACTCGCTTCTCTGGTGAAAGACGAATCCACGGAAACCGTGGAGCTTCTTTTCAACATAATGATTGACGGGGGAGAGAAAATACGGAGTTCCTTTTACCCTGAGGTCGTGCTTGAGCTCGCGCTTGTCAAGATGAGCACGGTCGGAAAAGTCGAGAAAATAGACGATATGCTGAAAAGGCTTGAAAAACTGTCGCCGCAAAAATCCGGCGGGGAAAAGACCCCGGGTTCTACTGGAGGCCAGAAAAAAGCCGCAGCGCGCGCACCGGAAAAACGGGAAGACAAACCCGCGGAAAAAGACAGAGACCAGATCAAACAAAAAGACGGAGGCGGAGGCGGGAAACGGAAGAAGGAGACTTCAGAACCTCCCGCTGAGGCGAAAACGGCGGGCAGCGGTCCCGGAAAGCAGGAGGTCGTTGACTTTGTAAACGGCAAAGACAGATTTCTGGCGAGGAAACTCGCCCAGGCCCATCTCCTTGAAGTAAGTGGGAATCGGGTAAGCGTAAAATTCCTTAAAAACGGCATCAATTATGAAAAAGAACTTAAGAAATCTAAAAAGCTCAGAGACATCCTGAGGGAAATGCTGGCCGTTGAGAAAATAAGACTTGATATCGATACCGTAAACGAAGGGGGAGTTAACGGGGTCGCCGGCGCTACGAAAAAGTCGAACCCCGGAGAAGACGAGATAGTGAACTACGCCATCCGGCAGTTTGACGCCAGCGTGATAAAAAGAAAGAATCTAAGTTAGGAGTGAAAAAATGAAATTAGGCGGAAACATGAAAAATCTCATGAAGCAAATGGGAAAGATGAAGGAGCAGATGGAGCGACTCCAGAACGAGGCCGGGGAAAAGATCGTGGAAGCTTCTTCCGGGGGCGGAATGGTCACGGTTACGGCAAAGGCCAAGGGAGAGATATCGTCAATAGTCATAGAGCCCGAAATAATAAGCGAAACCGACATCGAGATGCTCCAGGACCTGGTAACCGCCGCCGTAAACGAGGCTCTTCACAAGGGACAGGAACTGATGAAAGACGAAGTCTCGCGTATTACCTCCGGCATGGGACTTCCACCAGGGCTTATCTGAGATGCAAAGAACCGGCCTTCCCGAGCCGATTTCAAGACTCATAGAAGAACTTTCAAAGCTTCCGGGAATCGGCGAGAAAAACGCTACGCGCCTTGCCTTTCACATATTCCGCTCATCTGAGGGCTACGCACAAAGCCTCTCAGATGCAATAATCAGAACCAAATCCGACGTCAGCACCTGCAACACCTGCTTTAACTTCACGGAGAAAGACCCGTGCGCGATCTGCGCGGACCCATCAAGAGACCGGCACATTCTCTGCGTCGTTGAAGAGCCGCTCGACCTGCTTGCGATAGAAAGAAGCGGGGAGTTTCGGGGAAAATACCATGTCCTCCACGGAGTGATCTCTCCTCTTGAAGGCGTGGGTCCAGAAGACCTCCGTATAAAAGAGCTTGTAACAAGAGCGGGCCGGGAGGACATAAAGGAAATAATAATTGCGACCGGCACGAACGTCGAAGGCGAGGCAACCGCGGTTTATCTCTCAAGAACAATAAAGCCCATAGGAATCAGAACCTCCAGAATAGCTTACGGAATACCCGTCGGTGGCAACATAGAGTTCATAGACGAACTCACTCTCGGCAAGGCGCTTAGAGACAGAAAGGAGATGTAGCGCAGAGTCTCAGCCACTGCCCGAGGTTCTTGACACGACCACAGCCTCCAGAATGAGCCAGACGGCAAGAACGAGCATTATCGCGGAGAGACTGAAAAGAAGCGTGTTGTCGAGAAAATACTTCAAATTGAAAAATATTGAGGCCGTCGTCATAGCCACCAGAAAAACCATTGGCACAAGCGTATAGATAAACGGTTTTTTCGATCTTTTCAGATAAAGAGTTATCAGAAGTAGCGTAATCCCGGCTATCAGCTGGTTGGTGGCCCCGAAAAGAGGCCAGAGCAGAAATCCGCCTGAGCCAGGTCCCTTGCCCGGAACCTGTGCGAAAAGCGCAAGCGCAAGCGGCGGCACGATGGCGAGAAACGCCCCGATATACCTGTTTTTAAGAGCCCCAATACCGTAGGCCTCTCCAAGCTCGCCTATAACGATCCTCTGTATCCTGGCCCCGGTATCAAGGGAAGTTGCCGCAAAACTTATGACTATCACACTTATAAGAGTGGTTCCGAGCACCTCGGGGATATGGATGGAAGTAAGAAAGCTTGAAGTTCCCATAACGAAATTCGCTATGCCCCCGCTTGATGCCGATTCCCATGAATCATAGTGTGTGAGCCATTCGCTGCGCTCTATTCCGGCCCCGACCGCGAGGGTGGCTATCATGGCAAGCGTGCCCTCCCCCAGCATCCCCCCGTAACCTACAAATCTTGAATGCGACATCCTGTCAAGCTGCTTTGACGTGGTTCCGCTTGCGACAAGACCGTGAAATCCGCTTACCGCTCCGCACGCTACCGTTATGAAAAGGAAGGGAAGCACTGGAAGTCCGTCGGCGGCGAAGTTAAAGGCGGGGGCCTGCATCTCGGGATGCGCAACCATTATCCCGGCTATCAGTATCGCGAGACCCACGAAAAGATGGATGCCGTTTATGTAGTCTCTCGGCTGAAGAAGCACCCAAACGGGAAGAACCGAGGCCACGAAGGAGTAGATCATAAGAATTATTACCCATGTCACCACCTGGCTTCCCATAACCTCGGGAATAGTCAGGGGCACCTTGGTTCCCGCCCAGATCATAAAGTAAAGAAGCACAAGCGCGATTACAGAAGGCCAGAGGATGGAAACCTTTTTTCTGTAGAAAAGAAAACCGATTACAAGGGCCACCAGTATCTGGAAGTTTACGGGAAGCACGCTTGCGGGAAAGCTGACGAAAAGAACCGATATGGCGTAGGCGAAAACGGCTATTACAAAAAAGACCAGAAAGCAGACTATAAGGAGAAAAAGGGTTCTTCCCCGCGGGCTTATGAATATGCCGGCCAGATCTCCGACGGATCTTCCCCTGTTTCTAGCGGAGATAACCAGAGCTCCGAAATCATGAACGGCCCCGATGAAGATTGTTCCGAACACAACCCAGATAATCGCCGGGACCCATCCCCAGAACACAGCGATGGCCGGCCCTATTATCGGGGCGGCTCCAGCTATGGACGCAAAATGATGTCCGAAAAGAACGTGCTTGCCGGCGGGCACGTAGTCTATGCCGTCTCGCAACTGGTGGGCCGGAGTGGGCTCCCCGTCGCTTATCCCGTAAATTTTTTCGGAAATGAATTTTGAGTAATACCTGTACCCAACCAGGTAAAGAACGATTACGACTATCGCTATTACGGCTGCGTTCATATAAGTTTCCTGAAATCAGAAAATCGCGGGTTCCATCATTATAAAGAAAAAACCATGGGGCGGAAACAGCATTGCTCTCAACTGAAATTCTTCCGCATGTGCTCGCTCACTTCATCCCACCTGCCGTAAAGAGCGGAAAGCTTGGCCTCAAGTTCTCTAAACTGCCTTGTTTTCTCTTCCCAGTCAGCGCTTCGAGCGAGAACTTCGGGGTTCGCGAGAAGTTTTTCCATCTCGTCTTTCTCAGTTTCGCGCTCACAGATCTTGCTCTCAAGATCCGAAAGAGCATTCTCCATCTGTTTTTTTGAAAGAAGCGTCCAGTTCTCCATATTCTCTATGCCCTTTTCCCGAAGTTCCCTGTAAAGCCGGTTGCGCCGCTCCGCCTTTATGGTTTTCGCGGTTTTCTCCGTAGGTCTGTTGTCGCGCGTTTCAGTGAGAACCTGCTTGCCCCCCGAGTCGCGGGCCTTTTTCTCGAGAAATTCCGAATAGTTGCCGATAAACGTCTCAACCCCTCCCCCATCCACGTACCATATTCTGCTTACGAGACTGTCAATGAAATACCTGTCGTGGCTTATAAGCAAAAAAGTGCCGGGATACTCCCCGAGAGCGCGGCGAAGCACTTCCCTCGACGCCATATCAAGGTGGTTTGTAGGCTCGTCGAGAACCAGGAAATTAGAACGGGAAACCAGAATCTTGAGAAGGGACAGGCGGCTTTTCTCGCCGCCCGAGAGAACCGAGACTTTTTTGGTTATATCAGAAGCACCGAAGAGAAAGGAACCCAGGAGCGTTCTCGCCTCGGTCTGGGAGAAAAGAGGATAAGCTCCGATGAATTCTTCGTAAACACTGTTTTTCGGATTAAGCATCTCGTCCTGGTTCTGTGCGTAGTAGCCCAAGGTTATGTTATGTCCCAAGCGACTTTTACCGGAGAAGTTTTCAACACCGGCAATCATCTTGCAGAGAGTGGTTTTTCCTTCACCGTTTCTCCCGGTAACGGCTATCCTGTCTCCCCTCTCCACACGAAGCGCTGGACAGTTTTGAAAAACGACGTTTCTTGCGCCGGCGGGTGTTTCGTACTCCTTTGAAAAATCGCTTATTTCGTAAACCACGCGCCCTGCGCGCTCCGGGGCGGGAAAATCAAACTCAAGGGTTTTGCGGGTTTCCGGCGACAGTGCTTCGGGCTCCATTTTCTCAAGCATTTTTATCCTGCTCTGCACCTGTCTTGCCTTTGAAGCCTTGTACCTGAACCGCTCTATGAAACGGCGCTGCGCGCGGAGTTTTTTCTCCCGGTTCTTAGCGGTTGCCTCGGCGACCGCCGCGATCTGCTCTTTTCTCTCAAAGTAAGAGGAATAATCGCCCCGAAACTCCCTTATCGCCCCGCCTTCAAGCTCCGCTATCGTGTCAACCATGCGGTCAAGCAGATATTTGTCATGGGATACCAGAACCACGGTTCCGCGGTAGCTTCCAAGGTACCCTTCAAGCCACTCTATGCTTTTTATGTCAAGATGGTTGGTCGGCTCATCGAGAAGAAGCACCTGAGGTTCCAGAAGAAGTATTCTCGCAAGCTCGACCCGCATTTTCCAGCCGCCCGAGAGAGAAGAAACCTTCTGGGAGAGTTGCTCACCCGTAAAACCCAGTCCGAACAGGATTTTCTCGGCTTCATGGACGGGCTTTTCGAAACCATCCTCGCCTTCGTCCGGACTGCCTGCGCGGGCCGCCGAGAGCACCGTAAGATCACCCGTTCCCAGATCCATTATCTGCGGCAGATAGCCCACGGTCAGCGCGGAGGGAACGGAAGCCTGTCCTTTTTCCGGTTCCATGAGTCCCGTTACTACCTCAAGCAGAGTAGTCTTGCCCGAGCCGTTTGGACCCACAAGACCGTATTTTCTTCCCTTTTTTACGCTCCACTCAAGGTTTGTGAAAAGTTCCTTGCCGGCAAAGGAATGAGATATGCAGGAAAGACTGATCATTTCAACAAAAAAGAGAGGTCAGAATGTCCTCCGGAACTAATTGGCTTGAGAATCTTACGCTACATAATTCTCAATTCTAAGGCTGAATTCACATCGGTCTTTGAGAAATCATTTCCCACGAAGAGAAGAGGTATACTTTTTTCCTTTGCCAGCGCATATGCAAAGCAGTCTCCAAAATTCAACGACGCAGGATGTCTTCCCTTGCCCCAGTCTGTAAATGCTTTTTGCACCGAACGGGCCCCCGCACCATCTAACATAACGATTTCAATTTCTATTTCGGATATCAGCTTATTGACTTTATCCAAGAGGCCTCGCGCAGATGAAACAATTAAAAGCTCCGAGTATGTACCCGCAGACATACAGAGTTCATTTTCAGCAAGACAAACCTTGATGGCAGGCGATAGATCTTCTTCAAGCAAAAAAGCCATGATCGCGGACGTGTCAACAACTATCATGAAGGCAATCCGTTATCATCGTACAGAAAATTATCGGCTTCTGCAGCAGAAACGCCGCTTAGACGCTCGCTTCTGGCTTCTATCAGTATTTTTTTCATAGCAGATAGCTTCTCAGCGGGTTTCTTTGTGTTAGTAAGAGGTTTTATTTCGGCCACGGGCCTACCATGTTTTGTCAAAACCACTTGTTCGCCATCCAAGGCTGCCTTTACCAAGGCAGATAATTTTGCTTTCGCTTCATTAATGGCTATTTTCTTCATTATATTCTCCTATATGTGGTCTATTATATAGTCCATATTTTTAAAGTCAAACAATAGAATCATCTGAACGGTCTTGCCAAACAGTTATTGAGTATGGAATTAATTATGTACTTTTAATTGAAAACCTAACCAACCCGAGGTTTCACTCATTCGCCAATGGAAGCACAAAAAAAAATTTCCGAAAAATCAGCCGCATTCGAGATATGCCACTCGATAACTGAAGTCGAGAAGAAGGAATACGACTCCATCCAGCCGGATAACAACCCCTTTTTCGAGTTTGATTTTCTCTTCGCCCTTGAAAAATCCGGATGCGTTGGTCCGGGCACCGGATGGGAACCGCGCCACCTCCTGCTGCGCGAAGGGGGATGTCTCATCGGTGCGATTACGTTTTATCTTAAGACCGATTCCTACGGCGAGTATATATTCGACTGGGAGTGGGCCCGGGCTTACCAAGACGCAGGGTTAAGCTACTATCCAAAGGCGGTTGTAGGAGTGCCGTTCACCCCGGCGACCGGCCCGAGAATAATCGTGCGCAAAGATTACGATTACGAGACCTGCGGGCGGGTGCTTGTAGAGAAACTGGTTGAGATATGTTCTCTTAAGAGCCTCTCTTCAATACATTTTCTGTTCGTAACCGCCAAGGAGCAGGAACTGCTTTCTGATTGCGGCTTTCTCTCAAGACTCACTCACCAGTACCACTGGCATAACTCAGACTATCTCTGTTTCGATGATTTTCTCGGGGACCTTCGCTCGGGGAGAAGAAAGCAGATAAAGAAAGAAAAACGCCGTCTCTATGATCTAGGCATAGAAGTCTCGGTCTTCGAAAAAGAACAGATACGCCGCGAGCACATTGACTCCATCTGGGAATTCTACGTAAGCACCAGCTCAAGAAAATGGGGAAGCGCTTATCTTAACAGGGAGTTTTTTGACCTGATGTTTGAGACGTACAGGGAAAAAACCGTACTGGTGATCGCGCAGATGGGCGGGCTCCCGGTCGGCGGCACCATCAATTTCAGAAAAGGCGACAAGCTTTACGGAAGGTACTGGGGATGTACCGTCGAGGTACCGTATCTTCACTTTGAGTGCTGTTACTACAAGCCGATAGAGTTTGCCATAAACAACGGAATAAATGTTTTTGAAGCCGGAGCGCAGGGTGAACATAAGTTCCTTCGCGGTTTTGAAGCGGTACCGGTTTACAGTTCGCACTTCTTTTTCAATTCCGGGGCGCAAAGCTCAATAGACAACTTCCTTCGGGGAGAAAGACCCTACATGCGCTCGCTTATTTCAGAGTACAACAAGCACTCCCCGCTTAAGCGGGCCCGCGGTGGCAAATCAGAAAAAATCGTATAAAATATTCACCATGTCTGAGCACGAGAACCCGACTCATACAAAAGATCCCAAGCAGGTCGTAAGGGAGGATATCCGCGTAAAAAGGCCGGATATGTACCTCATAGTCCTGCTAAACGACGACTATACGCCAAGGGATTTTGTAGTTTGGGTTCTGATGAAGGTGTTTTTCAAGAACGAAAACGACAGCAGACAAATAATGCTTGAGGCTCACACGAAGGGAAAAAGCATCATCGACACCTATACCTACGACATAGCTACCACGAAGGTAAAACAGGTTAAAAACCTGGCGGAAAAATACGAACATCCGCTTAAATGCATACTTGAAGTTCAAAAGGCGGACAGCTGACATGGTGGCTTCAGAAGAACTCGAAAAAACTCTTTACCGCGCGTACCAGCAGACAAAAAACCGCAAGCACGAGTTTATCACCCCGGAACACATACTCCTTGAACTCACAAGAGACAAAGTCGCGGCGGAAGTACTTATAGAATGCGACGTTGACATTGAACTTCTCGTAAACGACATAGAGGAACATCTCAGTAAAAACATATCCTCCGTCGATTCTCCCCATCTTCCCGAACCGACTTACTCAGAAGGGAGCAAGTACATCTTCAGAGTAGCGTCCATGCACGCCGAAAGCGCGGAAAAAGAAGAAATAACCGGAGCCAACATACTGGTTGCCATATTCAGGGTTCCCGAATCGCACGCCGTGTATTTTCTGAATCGCCAGGGACTCAGCCGTCTCACCGTTATAAAGCAGATATCCCACGGAAACAGCGAGAAAACTGATGAACAACAGGAAAAGACCTCAACAACTAAGGAGCAGCAGCCAAAGGAAGCGAAAAAAACAGAGACTAAGAATCCCCTTGAGCTTTACTGCACGGATCTGATCGAAAAAGCCCGCAACGGAAACATCGACCCGCTCATAGGAAGAGAAAAAGAGGTTCAGAGGATAATCCACATTCTCGGCAAGAGAAAGAAAAATAATCCCGTGCTCGTTGGAGACGCCGGAGTTGGAAAGACGGCGATTGTGGAGGGAGTGGCTCTTCGGGTCGTTTCCGGAGAAGTTCCCGAAGTTATGAAAGATCTCAAGATACACCTTCTCAACATAGGAACTCTTACGGCCGGAACAAAATACAGGGGGGACTTTGAGGAAAGACTGAACACCGTCATAGACGAAACCAAGAAGGATCCGAACAACGTGCTTTTTATAGACGAAATCCACACGGTTATAGGCGCCGGAGCAGTTTCCGGCGGAAGCCTTGACGCGTCAAACATGCTCAAGCCCGCTCTTGCCGGAGGAGACATAAAATGCATAGGAACGACCACGCTTAAGGAATACAGGATTATCTTCGAGAAAGATCACGCGCTTTCAAGAAGATTCCAGAGAATAAGCGTGGATGAACCGTCGGTTGAGGACTGCAGAAAGATTCTTTTCGGACTGAAGCGGCATTACGAAGAGTACCACAACGTGAAATACTCCCAGGGAGCGATAAGAGCCTGCATAGAGCTCTCCGACAGGTACATAATGGACAGAAAGCTTCCGGACAAGGCAATTGATATCATGGACGAGGCCGGAGCTGCGGTGAAACTTCGAAATCCTGATCCCGAAATGACAAGACAGGTAAAAGTGTCCGACATGGAAAAACTGATAGCGAAGGTCGCGAAAATACCCACGAAGTCGGTAAAAGTCGAAGACCGCAACCTTCTCCATGACCTCGGGGACAATCTAAAAAAATTCATCTACGCCCAGGATCAAGCCATAGACAAGCTCGTAAATGCCATACAGATGTCGCGCGCCGGAATAAGCGAACCGGAAAAACCCGTGGGTTCTTTCATGTTCTCGGGCCCGACAGGAGTCGGTAAAACGGAACTTGCGAAAAAACTCGCGGAGACCCTAGGAGTCGAATTCATACGTTTCGACATGAGTGAGTACATGGAAAAACACACTGTCTCCCGTCTCATAGGCTCACCGCCGGGATACGTGGGCTACGACCAGGGGGGGCAGCTTACCGAGGCCATATACAAATCTCCCCACTGCGTCCTTCTGCTAGATGAAATCGAAAAGGCGCACGAAGACATATACAACATCCTGCTTCAGGTAATGGACCACGCGACGCTTACGGATTCAAACGGAAGGAAGGTGGATTTTCGTCAGGTAATTGTGATTCTGACAACAAACACCGGCTCAAGGGAAAGCATGAACAGAAATGTCGGGTTCGCTAAAAAAGAGTTTGAGGACAAAAGCGGAGAAGCCATAGACAGGTATTTCTCCCCGGAATTTAGAAACAGACTGAATGAAATCATCAGATTTAACCCTCTTGATATAGAAATAGTAGAGAGAATAGTGGACAAGATGATCGGAGAGCTTCAGCAAAGGCTCGTCCCGAAAAAAGTAACGATCAGTCTTACGCCCGAAGTGAGACTTTTTCTCGCCCGAAAGGGCTACGACCCCCAGTTGGGCGCAAGACCCGTTCAAAGAGTAATAAACTCCGAGATAGCGGAAAAGCTTTCAAAGGAAATTCTCTTCGGAGAACTCTCCGGCGGCGGCAAGGCTATTTTCTCCCTTAAAGGGAAACAGATAGTTCTTCGGGCCAAAACAGACTGAATTTCTCTCGGAGCATAAACCGCGATGGCGCGCGGCTAAGGAACCCATGATCTCCATACGTGAAACTGCCAACAAAATGGTTCAGTACGTTCTTCCCGAACACTCGAACAACCACGGGACCCTGCACGGCGGAATACTCATGGACTGGATTATGCTTACGGGCAGCATCACGTCTTTTAAGTTCGCAAACGGGCCTGCGGTTCTGGGAGCCACGGACAGCATAGATTTTCTGAACCCTGTAAAACTCGGAGAGATAGTGATTCTCGAAAGCTGGGTTGAGCATGTCGGAAACTCATCCATTGAAGTCGCGGTACGAGTACACTCAGAAGACGGCGAAACTGAAGAAAAGAAGCTTATAACCCTCTCCTACATGGCCTTTGTCGCCGTAGACAAAAACGTAGAACCGAGAAAAATGAAAGCAAAGCTCAACGTATCCAGCACGGTTGAACGAGAACTCATAGCCTGGGCGAAGGAAAGGAAAGTACAAAGACTTCCGGAAATAAGAAAAAGGAAAAAGAATGTCTTCAACGTAGCGGATGAGACGGAAAACACGAGGCTTATTTTCAATACCACCAAGATGGTACTCCCAGAAGACGCCTTCTACGGAAATTTCATGTCCGTTGGAAAGCTCATGAAGTATATTGACGAGAGCGCGGCTATTCTGGCGAAAAGGTTTGCCAAGGGGGTTTTGGTTACGGGATCACTTGACGATCTTTTTTTCTATTCCCCGCTCAATGTCGGAAACCTGATTGAATTCAAGGCGGGTATCACCTATGTGGGAACCAAGTCGCTTGAGCTTGCGATCAAGGTCGATTCGTATGATACCGAGACCGGAGAATCATCCCACGCGTGCACGGCGTTTCTCACTTACGTGAAAGTCGACAAAGCCGGAAACCCCGTCTCGGTTCCCGAATTCACCCCTGAAACTCCCTCCGAAATCCGTCTATGGAAAGAAGCGGAGAGAAGAAAAGAAAGAAGAAAAGCGAGGGTGGAAAAAACCAGGCGCTTCGCCGATGACTACCTGAACGAATACAAGAAAGTAAGTTCCAGACCAGAGAACAAGGTCTAATTGCTCTCTCCGACGGACTCAGAATCTGTCTTTTTCCATCTTTGGAGCAAGCATGCGGGCATAGCAGCAAAATGAAGGAAGAAAGAAAAAACCAGGCAATAGGGATTTTTGATTCGGGCATAGGAGGACTTACAGTCTCAAAGGAGATAATGAATCTTCTTTGTGAAGAAAACATCGTATATCTCGGTGACACCGCCAGGGTCCCTTATGGAACGAAATCCGGGAGAACCGTAAGGAAATACGTTGAAAGCACCACGAATTTTCTTCTGTCAAAAAACATAAAGCTTCTGGTCGTAGCGTGTAACACCGCATCCGCGTACGCAATAGAGATGCTGAAAGAAAACCTGGAAATTCCCGTTGTCGGAGTCGTGGAACCTGGAGCGAAAAGAGCGTCGGAACTCACCGTCAGCGGAAAAATAGGGGTTATAGGAACCCAGGCGACTATAAAAAGCGGCTCCTATGAGAAAAAACTGCGGGAGATCTGCTCTTTTCCGATTGAGATATACTCAAAACCCTGCCCGCTTTTCGTTCCGCTTGCAGAAGAAGGGTGGGAAAATGACGAGATCGCAGCCCTGATAGCCGAAAAATATCTTGGAGATCTGAGGCAATCAGAAATAGACGTACTGATACTCGGCTGCACACACTATCCCATTCTTAAAAACACGATTGCCGGGGTTATGGGCGAAGGGATAAGACTTGTTGACTCAGCGGAAGAGACCGCAAAGCAGACCGAAAACATACTCAGTACCCAAGGGCTGCTGAGAGAAGACGGCAAAGCGCGTGAGATGTCGTTTTACCTTACGGATGATTCGGAAACCTTTACATCAATCGCGTCCAGGTTCCTCGGCAGACCGATGGAAAAAGCTGAAGTCGTCGATATAGTGTAACGAGTACGACTACTCAGCTAAGGCTTTTTTGAGTTCCTCTGTAAGCGGGGGAAGAACCTGGAAAAGATCCCCGCAGATTCCATAATCCGACTTCGCGAAAATCGGGGCTTCCGAATCCTTGTTTATGGAAACTATTACTTTTGACGAACCCATGCCGGAGAAATGCTGTACCGACCCGGATATGGCAACCGCGACGTAAAGCATGGGAGAAACCGCTTTTCCAGTCTGGCCGACCTGCATATCGTAGGGACAGTATCCTGCGTCGACCGCGGCTCTTGTCGCCCCTGCGGCTGCACCCAGCAAGTCCGCAAGATCGTATATGTAATTGAAGTTCTCTTCGCTCCCAAGACCCCTGCCGCCGGAAACCACCCTTTCTGCTTCGGTAAGCTCCGGGCGATCAGATTCCTTGGTTTTCATCTCAAGCACTTTGATCCTTATGTCGGCATCCGTAACTCCAGCATCTTCGTTCACAACCTGCCCCGCGCCGGCGGCTTCCTCTTCCTTAAAGGAATTGGGCCTTACGGTGGCGATCATCGCGCTTCCGTCACCACTGAACTCCTGGGTGGATATCGCCCTGCTTGAATGGGAATACCTTTTTATGCTCAGTCTTCCGTCATCGGTCATACCTATATCAACGCAGTCCATGGCAAGACCCGAACCCACGCCCGAAGCAACCCTGGGCATGTAGTCTTCCGCAAAAGCCGTATTGCCGGAGAGCACAACCGCAGGAGAGTGTTTCTTTATCAGTTCGCAAAGGGACTTTACGTAACCATCGGGATTAAAATCCTTGAGATTGGGATTGTCAACTACGTAGATTTTCTCCGCTCCGTAGCCTGCGAGATCAGAAGCCTTGTCCGATACGCCATTTCCGAGCAACACCGCGCAGACCGGACCTCCAAGTTTTCTTCTGGCCTCGGAAAGGACTTCAAACGTTACCTTTCTTATCTCTCCGTCAGCCTTAACATCAGCAACAACCCAGATTTCACTACTCATCTAATTCAAGCCTCCTAGCGATACTTTCTGATGAAACGCCGGATATCCCGCGGATCATATGACTTTCGCGTCATCCCTTAGAAGCTTAACAAGCTCTTTTGCGGACTCGGCAATCTCATCTCCCTTGACCGTGGTCTCGTCACTTCCCTTTATGATTCTCAGTTTTCTTTCCACTTCGGGAACCTCAAGACTGACCGTTTTTATCTTTGCCCCGGATTTGCCCACGGCATCCTTAGTGATGCCGAGAGAACCAAAATCCACGTCATCAAGTGAAACTTTCTTCATCGGTTTTCTCTTCGCTTTCATTATGTTTGGAACGGACGCGTAGCGGGGTTCGTTCATGGCGTCGGGACATGTAATAAGCGCCGGCAGAGAAACCTCGACAGAAACACTCCCGCCGTCAATCTCTTTCTGGCACACAAGCTTCTTCTCATCAGGCTTTACGTCAATCACCTTGCTTACAAGCGCGAGATGCGCAATTCCCAGTTCTTCAGCTATCTGTATGCCCACCTGTACGGATTCTTCGTCAATAATCTTCATCCCGGTGAAAACCAAGTCCAGACCTTCAATTTTTGCAAGTTCCGACGCAACTAGCTTCGAGACGACAAGGGAATCAACGGTCTCCCCAATAGCTTCGTCTGAAATGTGCACTGCCGAATCGGCGCCCATGGCAAGCCCCTGAAGCAATACCTGGGAAGCGCGGGACGGACCCGCGGTGATTAGAATAACTTCACCCCCGTATGCTTCCTTGGTCTTGATAGCCTCCTCAACGGCGAACTCATCGTAGGGATTCATGATCCACTTCATGCCTTCTGTGTCTATGGAATCACCTGAGGAACTGACCTTTATTCTTGCTTCAGTGTCCTGCGTCTGTGTTATAAAAACCACTATCTTCACCTGATACTACCTCCATGCTGGACTGATTTAATAGAGATGCAAATCTTATAAGGAAAAAGCAGCCAAAAAGCTTGCTCCTTGTTAAGCGTATCATTATAAATATTAGGTATTCTCTGTCAAGGACAATAGATTCTCACAACCTTGAGCGGAATCCGGATGTGCAGAACGTGGAAACGTTATCGAAAATCTGCCTGCCGTTATCAAGTGATTCGGTTCCTTGCTACCTTGGAATTACCCTATTTGAGAAAAAATTCTCAGTAGGGTGATTCACCCCTATTAAACACATACAAACATCCAACAATATCACTTTTCTCAAAGATTCAGGCGAATCATTATCACCAGTGAACTGGGTCAGATGGGCAAAACCGCTTCTTAGGGTAACAGCCGTAGAAGATTGCTTTACCCCGTGATGTTGCCGCCATATTATGGTATAGACTTATATAAAAATGAATCGGTATGTTTTTCGATTCGGGACCTTTAGAATCCCAACCCCTGTTAAAGCTTAAGTTTGCTTTTTAAACGGGTTGGGAAGAACGCACAATTCTGAAGAAGGAGACCCGTAAGAATGAAGATCGCCGTTGGAAGTGATGAAAAAAACGCCCTCACAGACGAGGTAATACAGGAGCTTCGGAAAAGAGACATGGAAGTTGAACTCTTCGGACCCCTTGCGGACGAGAATGTTGAATGGGCGGAAGTCGCAGAACAGGTGGCTGAGAAGGTTTCTGAGAAAGAGTGCGACCAGGGGATTCTGTTCTGCTCAACGGGAACCGGGGTAAGCATTGCCGCAAACAAGGTTCCGGGAATAAGGGCGGCTTTGTGTACAGACTCAAAGACAGCCGCAGGCGCGCGCATGTGGAATGATGCGAACATACTTGCCTTGAGCCTGCGTCTGGTATCCCCCGACGTAGCAAAGGAAATCCTTGACGCATGGTTCCAGAGCAAACCGGACCCCTCTGAGAGGGAAAACATAGAAAAGGTAAGCGGAATCGAATCCAGATATCGCAACCGGGCGAAATAATCGAGAAATGACAAAGAAAGAAGAATACAACGTGGCGATAGCCGGCGCCACGGGCGCCGTGGGACAGGAGATGATGCAGATACTTGCGGAAAGGAATTTCCCCGTAGGAGAACTTCGCCTTCTTGCTTCTGAGCGCTCCCGCGGGAGAAAATACAGTTTCGGTGGAAAAGACGTAACCGTTTCGGTGCTGGGTGAGGACTCATTTGACGGCATAGACATAGCGCTATTCTCTGCGGGCTCTGAAAGAAGCAGAGAATACGCGGACTGTGCCGTTGCAAGCGGAGCGGTGGTTATCGACAACAGTTCGGCGTTTCGCATGGACCCTGAAATCCCGCTAGTAATACCTGAGATAAACGCCCAGGCGGCCACTTTTCACACGAAAAAAGGAATAGTGGCAAACCCCAACTGCACAACTGCGGTAATTCTCATGGCCCTTAAGCCCATTTATGACGTATCAAGAATAAAAAGAGTGGTCGCTACGAGTTTTCAGGCGGTCTCGGGTGCTGGAGCCGGGGGAATAGCCGAACTTGAAAGCCAGGTGCGAAACTGGTCGGAGAACGAAGAACCCGCACAGGACACAAACACGTTCCCCCACCAGATAGCCTTTAACGTAATCCCCCACATAGACTCTTTTACAGAAACCGGCTACACGAAAGAAGAAATGAAGCTTCACAATGAAACGCGTAAAATACTGGGAGATGATTCGATACTCCTAACGGCGACAACCGTAAGGGTTCCGGTTTTCCGGTCCCACTCAGTTTCACTTAACCTTGAGACGGAGAGAAAAGTGACCGTGGAGGAAGCCAGGGAGGCTATAAGAAATTTCCCTGGAGTCTCGCTAGTTGACGACCCGGAGAATCTCGACTACCCGATGCCGGTTGAAAGTTCCGGAAAAGACGACTGTTTCGTTGGAAGACTCAGGGAGGATTACACTGTCGAAAATGGTCTTTCTCTCTGGGTGAGCGGAGACCAGTTAAGAAAGGGCGCGGCGCTTAATGCCGTGCAGATAGCGGAGCTTCTGGTTCGAAACCATGTCTGAGAGAGGTATCTGGAAAAAGCTTTCGGATTTTTTCCTTGCGCCGTCGAGGATTGACCCAGAGGACTTAAAGGAACTGATCGGGGAAGACGGCCCCGTGCTGTTCACAGTTCCGACTCTTAGCAGCACGTACAAACCGAGGGCGTGGATAGACAGAAACACTTTTTTCAGGGGCATCCTGATGCTTACGAAAAAAAGAGTTCTGATACTTAAAAACAGTTCCAAAGCGAATGTCCTTCGAGACATAGAGCTTGATACCATAACGCACCACAAGTTCGGTTCCACCAGAACTAAAGGGCTCAAGCTTGAAATAAAAACAGTTGACTCAGAAGACGTGATAAGGTTTCATCCCCAATACAGAAAAGAGTTTGAGCAGCTCACCGGGAAATTTGAAGAGGTAATGGCGCAAACCCTTGAACTTTCCGCACCAGGTGGAGAGACTTTTTTCTGCATGCACTGCGGAGTAAAAATTCCCGCAACAAGCGTCTTTTGTTCTTCCTGCGGGAAAAAAGTTAAGGTATAGCTTTTTTGGACGGAGAAAAAATTGATACACGGTTCAATAGTAGCGACAGTAACGCCGTTTACAGACGGCGCTGTTGACTACGGAAAGCTCGAAGAATTAATAGAATTCCACATAGACAGCGGAACCCACGGCATAGTTCCGGTCGGAACCACCGGAGAATCCCCTACCCTCTCTCACGCTGAGCATCAAGAAGTAATAAAATTCACCGTGGAAACAGTGAGAGGAAGGATTCCCGTGGTCGCAGGCACGGGATCAAACAGCACCGAGGAAGCCTTACGACTCACGAAATTCGCAGAAGATGTCGGTGCAGACGCAGCCTTGTTGGTAACGCCTTACTACAACAAGCCCACCCAGGAAGGCATCTATAGGCATTTCCGTGCCATCGCCGACAAAACATCTCTTCCCCTGATACTTTACAACGTGCCCGGGCGCACGGTCGTAAACACAGAACCGGAGACCGTGGAGAGACTTTTTTGCGACTGCGAGAGCATAATCGGCATCAAGGAAGCCTCGGGTTCACTCGAGCAGGCAAGCAGAATTATTTCTCTCTGCGGAGAGGACCTGATTCTCCTCTCGGGAGACGACGCGGTTAACTACCCTCTTTTAACAGTCGGGGCCAAGGGGTTTATAAGCGTAACGGCCAATATAGCCCCCGCGGACGTATCGGAAATGTACAATTCTTTTGCCAAAGGGGAATTTGAGAGGGCTAAAGAGCTTCACTACCGCCTTTTTCCGCTAAGCAGGGTTCTCTTTGTGGAATCAAACCCGATACCCGTAAAGGCTGCTTTGGCCGTTATGGGAAAAATCAGCCCAGAGATAAGAGCCCCGCTTTATGAGCTTTCGGGAGAAAATCTCGAAAAACTGAAAAGAGAACTAAAAAACTACGGGCTTACATAAGACGGAAATTGCCTGAGCCGGACTTTCTTCTAAATATGGAGGATGAATCTCTAGAATCCGGGAGAATTGTGGCCGGCGTTGATGAAGCCGGAAGAGGATGTCTTGCGGGGCCGGTTGTTGCAGGTGCCGTCATACTTGATGAGAACCGGCCTATTCACGGACTCAGGGATTCAAAGACGCTTTCCGAGAAAAAGCGTAACGAGCTTTTCGAACAGATCCGGGAAAAAGCCCTTGCGTACTCGGTGGGGATAACCGGGGCTGCGGAGATTGACCGCATAAATATTCTGCAGGCGTCGCTTCTGGCAATGGAAAAAGCCGTCTTGGCCCTGCGAAAAAGACCGGACCGCGTCCTCATAGACGGTAATTCGAAGACCTCCCTCCCGATTGAACAGAAGGCGATAGTCAAGGGCGACTCGAAGTGTGCGTCCATAGCGGCCGCTTCAATTGTCGCAAAAGTCACAAGAGATCGTATCATGACCGAGATTGAAAGGGAGTATCCCGGATACGGCTTTTCCCGTCACAAGGGATACCCCACAAAAGAACATCTAAGTGCCCTGCGAAATCTGGGACCCTGCCCCATACATAGAAAGTCCTTTAAAGGTGTCTTATAACTGATTGACATAATTATATCTTGACTTTTTCTTGCTCTTGAAATGATAATATAAACATGTCTGGGATGCTTTCAGATCTGTCTTTGCCTGACAAGCTTTATTTCAAGATAGGAGAAGTAAGCGAGATCATAGGAGTAAAACCCTATGTCCTTAGGTACTGGGAAACCGAGTTCAAAGAGGTAAGACCTATCAGGAGAAAGTCCCAGAGACTTTACGATAAAGACACAATTCACCTCTTCCACAAGATAAAGCACCTGCTTCACGACCAGAAGTTCACCATAGCCGGAGTGCAGAAAAGACTTAAGGATGAAAAAAGCGGAAGCGGTGATATATCCCCTCTCTATACAGACAAAGTGTTGTTGCGTGAAATTCTAAATGAGTTAAAATCCCTGAAAGAGGACCTCTGAACGGGTCATTTTGTGTTCCTCTTGTTTCTGGCCCGGTTTCTTTTCACTACGGGGTGTGGCGCAGTTGGTAGCGCACCGGTCTGGGGGACCGGGGGTCACCGGTTCAAGTCCGGTCACCCCGACCAGATAAGTCCGTGTGAGGAATCCCCAAACAAACTCCTTGGAATCATGCCCTATAAAGGTAAGCAGCTCTCTAGAATTACCATTGCTATAGCATTAACAATGCTAGTCCCGGTTTTTTTGAGTTGTGCAGCACAGAAACACTTAAGTCGAGAACCGCGTGCAATTGACACAGAATTGCTCAAGGCGGCTTACGACAAAGATCCGACCGTAATCCAGACACTTCTTGAGGCTGGAGCTAACCCGAACACAGAAAATACGAGAGGAGATACTCCTTTGCACAGAGCGGCTCTCAACAAAAACCCCGCCGTGACTCAGGTGCTGATTGACGCAGGAGCCAACCCAAGAGAGCCAAACGAATGGAGCAATCGTCCGCTTGATATCGCGGCGGAGCAAAGCGAAAACCCTGCCATAATTCAGGCACTTATAGACGCCGGAGCCGCCCCAATGCGCGGCTGGCTCACAAAACCCCTGCATCTGGCAATCAAGAATAACAAAAATCCCGCAGTCATCCAGACACTTCTTGACGCAGGAGCCAAGCCGAATGCGAAAACAACTTCTGGTCGGAGACCCCTCACGATTGCAGCCGAATTCAGAAAAGAACCGGTCGTGATAAAAATGCTTCTTGACGCAGGAGCAGACCCGAACACAAAAGACGACAAGGACAGAACACCTCTTCATCTGACATCCGAACCGACTGTTGCCAAAATGTTACTTCAAGCAGGAGCAGATCCGAACGCAAAAGACGACAGGGGCAGAACACCGCTTCACCTAGTAAACGATTTAACTACGGCTAAGATGCTCCTTGATGCGGGCGCAAACCTTGAGGCAAGAGACGACGATGGTAGAACACCTCTTCACCTAACACCTGAACCGACTGTTGCCAAGATGCTACTTCAAGCAGGCGTAGACCCGGACACAAAAGACAACAAGGACAGAACACCGTTGCATTTGACTGCAAAACCGGCTGTTGCCATGATACTACTCGACACGGGCGCAAACCTGGAGGCAAGAGATAGACAAGGCAGAACACCGCTTCACCTGACACTCAAACCAACTGCTGCCAAGACACTACTTCAAGCAGGCGCAAATCTGGAGGCAAGAGACAGACAAGGCAGAACACCGCTTCACTTAGCGGCCGTGTACAACAAGCACTCCACAGTAATCCAAACGCTCCTTGATGCAGGCGCTGACCCGAACGCGAAAGACGGCACTGGCAGAACACCACTTCACCTCGCAGCCGGAAAGAATATAAGATCACAAAGATTAAATTTCTTCGAGAATCTTCTCACTTTTGGAATTGCTTCGGCTTTCTTGGATATAGGAAAAAATAAGGCGAAGTCAAATTTGAGAAAAATTATCAAGATGCTTGTTAGTGCCGGAGGGGACCCGAATGCAAAAGACAGCAGTGGTAGAACACCTCTACATGTAGCAGCCGGAAACAGTGAACACATCCAGATAGTTTATATACTGCTTGAAGCCGGAGCAGATCCGGAAGCAAAAGATAACTCCGGCAAGTTTCCTTCCGACCATTCAAAGCGCGGTGAAAGCATAAGAAAACATCTGGAAAGCATAAGAAAACAGTGAATTCGTAATTGCTGATATGTTTTGACCGATTAATCTTGCCTCAGCACTTTACTCTAGGACTATATTTGTTTGAAAACATTGAAGAAAATACTCCTAATGGAGACCAACTCTTCAGATATCTCTTCTGTTGCCAGAACGAGGGTTCTCCACACAAGCCGTGTTCATGCAATATGCTTTTCCCTATTTTTCATTTCATCGTTTCTGTTGCGTGAAATCCCTGATGGGTTAAAATCTAGCCGGAACTTTTTATTCGGGGTGTAGCGCAGCTTGGTAGCGCACCGGCTTCGGGAGCCGGGGGTCACCGGTTCGAATCCGGTCACCCCGACCATTCCCAGACATGAAGGCCAAAATACTGCTCTCAAACGACGACGGGGTGAACTCAGAAGGCTTAAAAACCCTTAGAGACGCCCTCTCCCATCTTGGAGAAGTCTACACAGTGGCTCCTGACCGCGACCAAAGTGCTTCGAGTCACTCGCTTAACCTAATGAGGCCTCTTAGAATTGAAGAAATTTCAGAGAGAACATTCTCCGTGGACGGAACTCCCACGGACTGCATTAATCTCGCCGTAAACGGAATTCTGGGTGACAGAAAACCCGACCTTGTAGTGTCCGGAATAAACATGGCCGCCAATCTGGGAGATGACATAACGTATTCGGGAACCGTAAGCGCCGCGATAGAGGCAACACTTATGAAAATTCCCGCCATAGCAGTGTCGCTTGCGGCAAAAAAAGACTTTCTGTTCTCAACCGCGGCCCATTACTCAAGAGTGGCCGCGGAATTCGTTCTTAAAACCGGTCTTCCTGAAAACACCCTTCTCAACGTTAACGTACCTAACCTCCCGCTTGAAGAAGTAAAAGGAATACGGGTTACTCGTCAGGGCAAAAGGGTTTATGAGGCCCCCATAGTGGAGAATACAGACCCCAGAGGGAAAAAGTATTACTGGATAGGCGGAAACGAACTTGATTCCCTGAGAATTGAAAACTCTGACATAGTGTCCGTTCTTGAAGGCTACGTATCCATAACTCCCATAAAGCTTGATATGACTGATTATGGATATCTTGAAGAGCTAAGAGACAAACTGGAAAACCATGCTTAAAAAGCTCTATGACTGGGTTTTAGGCTGGGCGGACAAAAAGCATGGTCCCTGGGCACTTTCCCTTGTTTCCTTTACAGAAGCGTCTTTTTTCCCCATACCCCCTGATCCGCTTCTGATGGCGCTTTGCCTCGGAAACCCTCGAAAATCATACCGTTTCGCTCTTTACTGTTCCGTTTTTTCCGTGCTGGGAGCGGCAGCGGGGTATCTGATAGGATACTGGGTGTGGGAGCTTGTCGGCAGTTTCTTTCTCTCTCACATAATAACTGCGGAAGCGTTCGCCACGGTAAGCGACAAATATCTTGAAAACGCATTTGAAGCCGTCCTGGCCGGAGCCTTCACTCCCATACCTTTTAAAGCCTTTACAGTAACAGCGGGAGTCTTCAAAGTCGATTTTCCGACATTCATTGCCGCCTGTGCAGTGGGGAGGACAGCCAGATTTGCGATAATTGCGTGTCTCCTGTCGGTTTTCGGAACGAGGGTAAAATTGCTTATCGATAAATACTTCAACTTATTTACGGTTATATTTTTGATACTGCTTTTGGTTGGGGTATTACTTCTAAAAAAACTGGGCTGAAATGCCTAGACTCTGTCTCGGCAGAAGTCTTGCGGACATACAGACATAGAAGGTAATTTGGTACGTAATTTGCCTCATAAGAGCATATATGTTTCATCAGAACCTGTTTTCAAACCGTATCACGCATACCGATTATGAGTGCTAGAAAAATCGTTTTAATTCCAGGAGACGGTATCGGTCCGGAAATTACCGAAGCGACAAAGGACGTCATCGCGGCTTCCGGAGCCAAGATCGAATGGATCATAAGAAAGGCCGGCGTATCGGCTATTGAAAAATACCGGGAAGTGCTGCCTGAAGCTACTTTGGACGCCATAAGGGAACATAAAGTCGCACTTAAGGGGCCCTGCATGACACCCATAGGAGAAGGGTTTTCATCGGTAAACGTGGAACTTAGAAAAAAACTTGACCTGTACGCAGCCGTAAGGCCGGTACGAAGCATTGAAGGCGTGAGAACCAGATTCTCTGACGTGAACATAGTCATTGTGCGCGAGAACACGGAAGGTCTATACAGCGGCGTTGAGAACACGGTCTCTCCCGGGGTCGTGATGAGCATGAAAGTCGCGACCGAAAGATCATGCCATAGAATCGCCAGATGGGGTTTTGAGTACGCGAAAAGAAGAAACAGAAAAAAAATAACGGTGTTTCATAAGGCCAACATAATGAAGATTACAGATGGTCTTTTTATCAGAAAGGCAAGGGAAGTAAGCGAACAGTACCCGGATATCGAGTATGAAGAATATATCATAGACGCGGGGTGCATGAGACTGGTTCAGGATCCGACCCAGTTTGACATCCTGCTGCTTGAAAACCTTTACGGCGACGTGATGAGCGACCTCTGCGCCGGCCTTGTCGGGGGACTGGGCGTGGTTCCCGGAGCCAACATAAGTGATGAATACTCGGTCTTTGAAGCTGTGCACGGATCGGCCCCCGATATAGCGGGACTCGAAATAGCGAATCCGCTTGCTCTTATAATGTCAGGGGTAATGATGCTAAGACATCTGGCCGAGTCGGAGGGGAGAGAGGAGATGAGAAAAGCTGCCGACAAAATAAAAACGGCTTACAATATGGCCCTTTCAAGCGGTGACAAGACCCGGGATCTGCAAGGCGACCTGAAAACGGCTGACTTTGCCAGAGTTCTTATACAGAATATACTGAAAACATAAACAGGCCACGCCTCGCGCGCGACGACACACTGGTAACCCCGATGAACAGGAACAGAAAGGTCCCTTTTCCGGTTTTTCTTCTTATCTCAGCCGTACTGAACCTGATACTGATTCAGCTTCTTTTCGCAGAGATACTTCCCGACCCCGAAAGTCTTAAGTCCTCGCTTAAGAAAACATACATAGAACTTATTGAAATACCTGTTACCGAAGAAACGGAACCCCCTGACAAACCGTCAAGACTCGCTGATAAATCTCACAGGGCTAAAAAAGAGACCACAAGAGACGACACGACAAAACTCTCAAGATCCATCCCCCGGACGACAAAGAAAAACACGCCGCAAAGAAAACCTGCGGGAGCCGTTGACCCCGGAGAACACGAAAAGAGCACGGAAAGGTTCTCCCCTGAAAAAGACCGGGTCGCCATTATACCCAAGGGAGAAGAAAACAAGCCCCGGAAAAGAAAGACCAGCCCCAACGAACTGTCGAGAAACAGCCCCGGCGCTTCCGCTTCGAAGATTATCAACCCCAAAATAACGGATGTTCCCTTCGACTACAATACCGAAGAGCAGCTTCTGGGGACCAAAAACGTTGAAAAGGAAATTACAGTTGATCTCAACACGACGGAATACAAATACATTTCCTATTTCACGAAGCTAAAAGAGAGAATTTACCAAGTCTGGAAGTATCCCAAGGAATCGCAGGTAAATAGGGAACAGGGAAACATCCAAATCGTTTTCACGCTAACAAAAGACGGATATCTTGAAAACGTCAGGATAATTCAGTCTTCGGGGTTTGAGAACCTGGACAGGGAAGTGCTACGGACAATAAGAACGGCTTCCCCTTATAACCCCTTTCCTGAGAGCTGGGAGGAAGAAAAACTCAAAATACCCGCCACTTTCGATTACAAGCTTCCAACCTGGGTAAGAAGATACTACAACTGAACCCGCGACTCTCAGAGAATACGGACCTTGCCGCCCGTGGTGTCCAGTTCTCTTATCTCGCCGATAAGGTAAGCCCTCTCGGAGAGATCCTGTGCGAAGGAAATCGCTTCTTCGGCCTGCTCCCGCGGCAGCACAGCTATCATTCCCACCCCGCAGTTAAATGTCGAGTACATCTCGTCTCGGTTTATGTTTCCGGTCTTCATTATCAGATCAAAAACGGGAGAAACAGGCCAACTCTGGCTTTGAATCGCGGCGAAAAGTCCGTCAGGAATAACTCTTGAGAGGTTTCCCGGAATCCCGCCGCCCGTTACATGGGCAAGAGCTTTTATATCGAATTTCCCGCAAAGCCCGGGGACGACCTTTGAGTATATGACTGTAGGCTCAAGAAGCTCCTCTCCAAGCGTTTTTGAGAGGCTTTCGGGTTTTGAATCCATTGAGTAGCCTCCGATATCAAAAAGCACTTTTCTTGCAAGCGAATAACCGTTTGAATGAAGACCGCTTGAAGCAAATCCGATGACCGCGTCGCCGGGCCCTACCCCAGCGCCGTCAATATAGAGATCTTTTTCCACCACTCCGACGCAAAAACCCGCCAGATCGAACTCACCCTGAGCGTAAAATCCCGGCATTTCCGCCGTCTCACCTCCCATAAGCACACACCCCGCTTGGATACATCCCTCGCAGATGCCTTTCACCACCTCCGCCGCCTGCTCGGAGTGCAGTTTGGAGGTAGCTAGGTAGTCAAGAAAAAACAGTGGTTCCGCGCCGCACGTAATCACGTCGTTAACGCTCATTGCAACTAGGTCTATGCCTATCGTATCAAATTTACGTGCCGAAAAAGCTGTTTTGAGCTTCGTGCCGACGCCGTCTGTTGCGGATACGAGCATGGGGTTGCGAAAAGCTCTTGTGTCAAGCGGAAAAGCACCCGCAAAACCCCCGAGCGGGCTTACTTTCCTTGTACCGTAGGTTGACTCGACAAGAGGTTTTATCAGCCGCACGAACCTCTCGCCTTCCTCTACGTCAACACCGGCGCTTTTGTAAGTAATTTTTTCCGACACGAAAAAAGAGACCGTCCGTTAATTGACGGTCTTTATGGACAAAATAGAAACCGTTTCAACGGGGACATCCCCCGGTCTGGTCTTAACGGCGGCGATTTTGTCAACAACCTCAATTCCCTCAACCACTTTTCCGAACACCGCATAACCAAAATCACGCGCACCATGGTTAAGAAAAGTGTTGTCACTGTGATTTATAAAAAACTGCGATGTCGCGGAGTCCACAACGGCGGTCCGGGCCATTGCTATGGTGCCACGGTCATTTTTAAGCCCGTTGTCAGCCTCGTTTTTTATCGGGGCTTTAGTCGGCTTCTGTTTCATGTCCGCACTGAAACCCCCGCCCTGTATCATGAAATTATTTATCACCCTGTGAAATATGGTGCCGTCAAAAAAGCCCTCTTCCACATAGGAAAGAAAATTCGCTACCGTAATCGGTGCTTCTTCTTCATAAAGTTCAAGTTTTATATCGCCTTGCGAAGTTGTAATCAGAACCATTGGTTTTCTCCTTTCTTTTTTACCGCTCGAATCAGCGGACGTATTTTTGTTATGCTCGGGATCGGAACGAGAGTGTCCCTCTCCGGGAAAAGCAATCAAAACGAAAATAAGGCATAGAGCGAGAACAGCTGCGTTTTTCATTGGAAACCTCAGGATTGTAAATTTAAGAAGAAACGGATTTTCCTTATTTTAAAACAGGCGGTAGAAAGCTCCGCGGTAGCCGTCGGCTTTCTGTTTCCCTATCGCCCGTAATGATAGCATAAAGAAGCAGAACAGTGAACATCTTGCGAATTTTTATTTCCTGCTCTAAAGAAGTAAAGCGCAATTGCTGTGTTTACAGTGCCACTGACTGAAGGGATAATTTACCCGTGCGTTTTACAAGCTCGTACGAACACCAAATACGGAGATAAACCAATGGGCAACCCCGAATTCGGAGTAATGCTAAGACAGCAGAAAATAGATTTTGAAGAGATAAAAAACACGGCGCAGCTATGCGATTCACTCGGATATGATTCCGTATGGTTCTACGATCATGTTCTAGGTCAAGGGATAATAGGAATCGACATTTACGAGCCCTGGACGCTCATGTCCGCCCTCTCGACCGTAACGGAGAATGTAAAGCTCGGAACGATGGTGCTCTGTAATTTGTTCAGACACCCTCCACTGCTTGCCAAGATGGCTTCAACGCTTGACGTAATAAGTAACGGACGAGTGGAATTCGCAATAGGGGCCGGGTGGTTTGAAGAGGAATTCCGCGCCTATGGATATGACTTCCCAAAAACGAGAGAAAGAATAGAGATGCTGAAAGAAGCGGCCCAGATACTTAAACTGATGTGGACGGATGAAACCGCCACTTTCGCCGGCAGATATTACAAGGTGGAGAACGCGCCGTGCAACCCCAAGCCCGTTCAGCGTCCTCACATCCCCGTATGCATCGGGGGTTCCGGAGAAAAGCTTCTCCTAAGGGCAGTGGCGGAATTTGCCGATGAATGGAACTGCCCCGCTTCAAGCGCAATTGACTTTGACCGCAAATATTCAATACTCCGGGGGCACTGCGAGGAAGTCGGGAGAAGCGTAGAAGATATAACGATATCCCAGCAGACCGTCTGTGTTCTGGTTGAAGACAGACAAGATCTCCCTGAAAAACTCGAAAAGGCCCAGAGACGCTACGGATTTTTTGGAAACATAGAAAAACTCGGAATCGTGGGAACTCCCGAAGACTGCGTAAAAAAGATCAGCGCGGACATGGAGAAAGGAATATCTAAATACACGATTTTCTTCTCCGACGTAATGAATCCGAAAACAATAGAGCTTTTCGCAAAAGAGGTAATACCCGAATTCAGATAAAAACCGGTGATGTTAGCTCTTGATTGCTTCGCAAGTAGCCGGATGGAATATGCTTCTTCAAACTTGGGCCCTTGAAACTTGAACTGACATTCAATAGATTGTAATTAGGGTATGGATTTTATGAAGACGGTAACGCTATTTGTGACGTGCATTGTATTGTTCGCTGGCGGTATGGCAAACGCCTTCTCCACATGTCCGATGAAAATGGATAAGGCTCCCGCCGAGATGCAGATGAGCGGCGACATGGACATGCCTTGCCATGAAACAAAAGATTCAGAAGATCAAAGTTCTGACCAATGCGATGGTTGTGATTGTCAGCATTGCGTCCAGATAAACGTCTTATCGGTTCAGCAATCAAAAGATCATTACGAAAGAGTAGCTCTTGGAATTCCTGCCGATCAGCTCTCGCCATCCCGCCAGATCGAAACCCCCTTTCAACCTCCAAAACACCTCTCCTGAGCAAACTGCGCCCTCGCGCGCTATAAACGGCTTCGCTTAGGCGTCGCCAGGCTATAATCGATATCCAGGAGGAAACATGAAATCAGCAGTTTTCGCTTTATGCTGCGTGGTCTTTATGGGATACGCTTCCCAGTCCCTGTCCCGTCCGGTTTCATATCCGGGCGGCTGGACGGTCATGCAGAAAAACGAGAAGAGCGCACATTCTCTTCACGTTCACTATTCGCCAACGGCCAGGTATTCAGTGGGATACAGGACCGAATACTGGCGTGCCGAAGGTTGGCAGTTCCACGGCGTGCAGCTTAACTATCTGGTGAAGCGCCACAACGCGCCGGCTTCGCAGGCAAATCTTTATCTTAAAGGCGGTTTAGGCATGGCCTACGGTGATCTAGGATTACCCGACGGCGAGACCCAGCCCGCCGCCTTTACCGATATCGCCTTTGATTGGGAAAGTCGACGGTATTTTACGAGTTATGAGACCCGCGCTTACTACGCAAGAGATATAGACAAGTTCTTAAGGCAGAAAGCGCGAGTGGGAATCGCCCCCTACCTGGGGAACTACGATGATGTTCACTCGTGGCTCATGCTGCAGGTTGACCATATCACGGGCGAGAGAGATAACATCTCGTTTACGCCTCTTGTGCGGATCTTTAAGAACGAGTATCTCGGCGAGGTCGGAATCAGCGACAAAGGTGAGATTTTGTTTAACTTAATAATAAGATTTTAAGGAGAAAATCATGAAAATATTAACTATTGCACTTGCGTTTATGACCCTTTTCTTCACGTTCCAGAGCCAGGCGGCACATGAAGAACACGGACATAACCATGAAGGTGAAGTGGTGGAACCCTCCGCCACTGCCGGCAATATAGAGAACGCACCCTGTGAAGACACTATCAATATCAAGGTCAACGGGCTTGTCTGTGATTTCTGCGCGCGTTCCCTGGAAAAAATCTTCCTCAAACGCGACGACGTTGCGGGTATCAAGGTTGATCTCGGCAAAGGCTTGGTAGCAGTCGCTACGAAACCGGGGCTGACCATTGACGATACGACGCTCACGAAGCTTATCACGGACTCTGGATACAACGTGGCCGCCATAGATAGGGGGTGCGAACATGGATAACCCCAATTCCGACTACGGAGTGAAGGAAGGCATTCTTCCCGCGCTCAGTCTGCTTACGTCCGCGGGAACGCTGGTTTGTTGCGCCCTACCCGCGTTACTAGTGACGCTCGGGGCCGGTGCGGCTCTTGCGGGACTCGTGGGAAGCGCTCCTTGGCTGGTAGCGTTGTCAAAATACAAAATCTGGACGTTTGGAATCTCAGGTGCGATGGTTCTAATCGCGGGGGCTACGCTCTGGCGGTCAAGAAACGCCTCGTGCCCGATTGATCCGGCGCAAGCGATGGCGTGTGCCAAATTACGAAAGACAAGCGTCTGGATATACTGGTTATCCGTACTTTTATGGTGCGTAGGCTTTTTCTTCGCCTTCATCGCCGTGAGAGTATTTTATTGATCTCTTTCGGGTCAGCGGATTCGGGAAACGTCAGGCCGAACCGGCGTTTCCCGGGCCGCAAGGCATCAAGGATGCTGATAATCCAGGTTCTACCAGACTGATAGAACCGTCGCTTAGGTGTGAAACAAGTGTCTTCGGAATAAAAACACTTGGGTCAGGAGTTTTCCTGTCCTTCAAAAGACTCCCGAGCCATTTCGGCGAACTCGCCTGCAAATTCTCTCATTCTGCGCGATACCTGCCCCTGCGAGGTAGCCCTTTCATAAGTATCGGCCATCTTCATCATCGTATAGTAAAAATGATAGCTCATCTCTCCTACTTCCATTTTCTTGGTCCAAAGATCTATTACCAGAGATTCTTTCTTCTCGGCATCCCACATGGAGAGAAAAACCGCCTCACAGCGTTTTTCTCCCGGTTCCTGGGATTGCGAAGCATCCCAGAGAATCTCTTCGGGAACATTGTCATCCCCAAGAATCACTTTCAGTCTTATTTCAGCGTCTTTGGACATGGAGAACTCCTTAACAGATGTTTTTATGAAAGAACGGAGAAAACCCGCGCGGAAATTATATCCGGTTTCGATTAAAGAGTCTCAAGACATGCTCTGTCGCGCCTTGCTCATGCGCAACGGAAAGCAGAGGAAGGTATTACCAGGGAAGTTTGCCCATCAAAGGAGCTATCTTGGTGCCGAAAAGCGCAACGGTCGCCACTATTCCTATAAAAGCCGCGACACCGATAGCAACGTTCACGGCGAAAAGCAAAGTTAGTTTGTCGAGCTGCTCAGGAGTAAGCTTCATCTTAATGTCCTCCACCTTTCGATTTGCCGTCAAAGTAAGGGTCACCGAAAGGTATTACCGGGAACCTGTTTATAAACAGAAGAAATGTCGCCACGAATCCCGCGAGAAAACCCAAGGTGATCAGAAAGTGATTGATACCGAACACCAGCTCGTCGGTAAGCGACGGAATAACCAGCAGGAACTTATCCATCCAAAGACCCGAGAAAGAAACCGTAGCGATAAAGACGGCTATCGGGGTAATTATCTTGTGAGAACGGGGCAGCAGGGAGACAAAAGGAAATATGAAGCAGCAAGTTAGGACAGCCCAGGCAAGCGAGCGGAAAGGCTCGTCCACTACCCTTTTTATCACAAACCCGGTCTCTTCCGGCATGTTCGCGTACCAGATCGTAAGAAGTTGGGAGAACATGAGATAAACCCAGAAAAGAGAAAAGCCCTGAAGTATCTTCCCCATGTCCCAGTAATGATGGAGCGAGAGGTAGCTGTCGAGTCCCAGATGACGTTTGATGGGAACCGAAAGTATTATTGTCGCCCCTATGGCGGCTATAAGGCTTCCAATGAAATAGTAGGGTCCGAAAAGCGTGCTGAACCAGTGAGGATCAAGCGACATCATAAAGTCCCAGGCAAAAAGGGAAAAGACAATAGCGTAGACCAAAACTACCGCGGGGGCCAGTTTCTTTAACCTGACGATGTTTTCCTTGCCCTTAAGATCCTGCTCAATGGATGTCTTAAGGTAGAAATAATTCAGGACGAGAAGAATTGCGAAACCCACTACGTTTCTCGCCATTACGAAATTTATGTTAAGCCATATATCCTTGGGGCTGTGGTAGTGATGAAGTGCGTAAGGAAGGATAAATTCCTTTCCGAGAAAAAGAACCAGCAAAAGCACGAAGGAGACAATCGTGAAGCTTGCAAAACCTTCGCTTATGCGAAGAAGTCCCCTTCCCCACCTTGCATTGGTTATCCTCAGTATGCAGGAGAACACAAGCCCGCCCTGGGCTACTCCGGTCCAGAAAAGAAAATTCACCAGGAAAAGCTGCCAGACCTCTTCGGCGTTCTCCCCCCTGGCGTTAATTACGAAAGCCCCAGCGCCCACAACCGCAAGAGCGATGAAAACCATGAATACCCAGCGGGGTATCTGGTTTCTCTTCGCGAGTATCTCCTGGTTTACGGACTGATTCATTTTCTATTGATTCTCCTTGACAGAACCCGGGTTCTGAAGTTTTCTCACGAAATTGACCACGTGCCACGCATCCTGCTCAGATATGTTCTCGCTGTAAGAAGGCATCATCACCTTGCCTCCGTAACGTATGTAGGCGTAGATGTAACCATCGCTCCTCTGCTTTACGGCTGAGGTGGTAAGGTTGACGGGGTAAAAACCGAGTCCTTTCTTTATTATGATTCCGTCTCCCATTCCGCCGGGACCGTGACACACGGCGCATTGCTCTTTGAAAACCTTCTTTCCCCTTGCGACCGACTCATTGCTTCGCGGAACCGGTCCTTTTTTTATCAGTTCGACGTTATTTCTGTCTTCCAGTCTTGTTTTTTTTCCGTCGGTGGAAATCGAGTTGCGCGGGAAAGCCACAGGCTCTTCGTAGGGCTGGATCGAGTCCTGAGACCACATGTCCCACGACCATGGAAGCGAGTGGGCGGAAGAAACAGAGAGCGCTACCGCAAAAGCGACAGCCGCACACACTTTCAATCCCCCAGGGAAATTGAAAACCCTGGTTCCCCCCGAGACTATCCGGAAAAACTTTCTATGCTTCATCAAACTTGATCTCTTCAGCTCCAGTAGAATTTAATATCGCTTCGACGGCCCCTATTTTTTCCTTCTCGCATACAACTGCGATGCCGAACTTGTCATCGGAGAAACGCTCGTCATATAGCCTTATCGGAGTTCTTTTTCTTATAAGGGAATTTATTATCAGACCTAAAAAGGTTGAAAGAGCGCCGAAAAGCACCGTAAGCTCAAAAACAATAATCATATAGGGAAGTATCGAAACTATCGGCTTGGCGCTCACGGCTATGGGCCAGGAGCTTGAAGTCAGAACCGTGAAACCGATTCCGCAGGTCGCCCCCAGCAGGCCTCCGAAGAGGGTAAAAAACCGCACCGGGCTCTCCGGCAGATCAATGGCTTCCTCAATCTCATGGCTTGGGAACGGGGAAAACACCCTCATGTTGCGGTAACCCGCCTCCTTGAGTTTCCCCACGGCTTCAAGAACCGAATCCTGATATGAATAAATTCCGACTACGCCCTGATCCATCTCTTGCTAACCTCCCTTTTTCGGCACCGGAAGTAATTCCTTCATCTCCGCTATGGAAACCGCCGGAAGAGTTTTTACGAACAGTAAGAAGAACATGAAGAACCACGCGAAACTTCCGATCGTTATACCGGCCTCGACAAGCGATATCTTGTATACGCCCCATGCGCCGGGTTCAAAATCCCTAGAAAGCGATATGACGATGATATTGAAACGCTCAAACCACATTCCTATGTTTATCAGTATGGAAATGACGAAAAGGGCTTTTATGTTCTTTCTAACCTTCTCCCACCAAAGCGATATCGGAACGACGCAGTTGCATATCACCATCGTCCAGTAGAAAAGTGCGTACTCGCCCGTCGCCCTGTACACGAACTGTCCCCACTCATACGGACTTCCGCTGTACCACGCCATGAAAAACTCCGCCATGTACGCGTAGCCGACTATGCAGGAAGTCAGAATTATGAGCTTCGCCATCCCATCGTAGTTATCGAGCGTTATGTAATCCTCGAGATGGAAAATCTTCCTTATCGGTATGGTAAGCGTAATGACCATCGCGAGTCCTGAAAAAATGGCTCCCGCAACGAAGTACGGGGGAAATATGGTGGTGTGCCATCCTGGAACGTTACCCATGGCAAAATCCCAGGACACGACGCTGTGAACCGAGAGAACAAGAGGCGTGGCGAGGGCCGCGAAATAGAGATATGCCCTCGTGTAGTGAAGCCACTCCCTGTTTGAGCCCTTCCATCCGAAGGAAAGAATCGAGTATATGATTTTTCTCGGAGTTTCCTTCACCTTATCCCTTATCGCCGCGATATCGGGAATCATTCCGACCAGGAAAAACACCGAGCTTACCGTAAGATAAGTGCCTACCGCGAACACGTCCCACACAAGCGGGGATTTGAAGTTTACCCACAGCTCCCTTGAATTGGGATAGGGTATCAGCCACAGGAAATTCCATGGTCTTCCTAGGTGGATTATGGGAAAAAGTCCCGCGGTTAGAACCGCGAAAACCGTCATGGCCTCCGCAATTCTGTATATGGACATCCTGAACCTCGCGCGGAACAGATAAAGTATGGCCGAGATAAGAGTTCCCGAGTGCGCTATTCCGACCCAGAAAACAAAATCGGTTATGTAGACTCCCCAGAAAACCGGGTGACGGTAGCCTGCAACCCCAAGTCCCGTCGCTACCTGATAGAAAAAGCATGTGGCGCCGAGCCCAACTAGCATTACCGTGGGAATAAAAAGCGCCCACCACTTCATAGAGGGCTTGTCGACCATCCTGACTATGTCTTCCGTTACTCTCGCGTACGTTAAAGGCGCCTGCTGCGTCTGGCTCATTACACTCTTTCCTGTTTGACTTTCTTAAGATAGGTAATCGCAGGCTTGGTGTTTATTTCTTCTAGGACCTTGTAACCCCTTTCACCCTCCGACAGCACCGATGCCCTGCTTTTGTCGTCAAGCAGGTTGCCGAACACTATGGCGTTGCTCGGACACGCCTGCTCGCAGGCCGTTAGAACCTCTCTGTCTCGGAGAAGCCTTCCTTCATCCTTGGCAAGGTCCTTTCCGTGATTTATCCTCTGGACGCAGAAGGTGCATTTCTCCATGATCCCTTTTGATCTTACGGTCACGTCGGGATTAAGCTGCCAGTTAAGCGGCTCAGGGAACTTGTAGGTAAACCAGTTGAACCTTCTTACCTTGTAGGTGCAGTTGTTAGCACAGTACCTAGTGCCCACGCAGCGGTTGTATATCATGCCGTTTAGGCCCTCGTGATTGTGGTAAGTCGCGAAAACCGGACACACGGGTTCGCAGGGGGCGTTTCCGCACTGCTGGCAGAGCATAGGCAGAAATCTCACGTCAAGACTTCCGTCGCTGTTTTTCTCAAAAAACCTCTCTATGCGAATCCAGTTCATCTCGCGGCGTTTTGAAACCTCTTTCTTTCCTACAAAGGGGATATTGTTCTCGGCGTAACACGCGGTCACGCAGGCTCCGCACCCCGTACATTTGTTAAGGTCTATGGCCATCCCCCATCTGTATTTCGAGTACTTTTTTTCCGGATAGAAATCAGGGTGCTCGGAGTGCTTGGCCGAATGGGCGCCGTTGTGACCGAGCTCGCCAAGAGCGATGGTCTGGGTAACGTGTCTGTCTCCCTGAGTTTTCGTGTACTGGGTCCTTACAAGCAGATCTCTTTTCCTTGCGGATGAAACGTTCGCTTTGGTTGAAAGCAGTGAAAGTCCCCCTGAAAGCGCGTCGGTTGCCGCTGGCAGCAGAGCAAAAGGATTCACTCCCCTTCCCTTCGCGTACCTTCCGTAGGAAGTGTGTCCCTGTCCCAGTGGAATAGCGACCGTATCGGGCCTTATTCCCTCATAAACGAAAACCTGCACCTCAAAACTTCCCCCGGGAATATCAACCTTCACGTAAGAACCGTCCTCAAGACCCATTTTCGCCGCGACCGCGGGATTTATCTCAAGCCACGAATCCCACACCGAAGTGGTAAGAGCGTCGGGAAGCTCCTGGAGCCACGGCTTGTTGGCTCCTCTTCCATCCAAAAATCTGTAGGACGGGTAAGCGATCAGGTGGAAATCTCCTTCTCCGCGGAACTGCGGGTCGCTGAAAGAAACGGAACTGATCCCGGATGAAAGAGCGACCGTGGCGAGCGCGGGAGTGGTCGTTACGGAACCTTTTACGACAAGGTTCTCCCAGAACTTCTCAAAGCTTGTTCCGGGGGATATTCTTGCGGCCCTCTTTTTCCAAGCGCTTCTTAGGTAGTCGTAGTATTTTTTCTCGGCAAACGTGTTTTTAAGCGCCTCGACATTCTTTGAAACAGATATCAGCGTATCGCCCGCGGATTTAGTATTGAAAACCGGCCTCATGACGGGCTGAGTTACGCCCGTTACGCTTTTTTTCGGGCTGTAGTCACCCCAGCTTTCAAAAGAAGTGCTTTCGGGAAGTATGAGATGCGCTTTCTCGGAAGTCTCGTCAAGAAACGCGGAGAGGCTCACGACAAACGGCACTTTTTCAACCGCCTCGGCAACTTTCAGTTCCCCGGGAAGCGTGAAGACGGGGTTCACGTTATGAACAATGAGAATTTCCACCTTGCCCGACCTCATCTCTTCCACAAGCCTCTTTATGTCGCCGAAGGTGTTTGCGTCCGAAATTGAAAGCGGATCGGAAAAATCAACCGTTTTGCCGATATTTCCGGCAAGGTAGTTCAGTATGTTTACGGCAACGAGGGTCTCGGTAGCGTTTGATCCCGTGTTGGCGGCTCCGCCCCCTATCGCGAGGCTGTCTGAAGCCGTGAAGTCACGGGCGATTTTCTTTATCGTGTCCGCGGATACGTCTGTGAGCGCTGCGACTTTTTCGGGCGTGTAGCCGGAAACCATTCCCGCTATCGGCCCCGGGGCAACCTTGTTAAGACCCTTTGAGATCATCACGTTAGCGATCCCAAGAGCAAGATACTGCTCAGCACCCGGCTTTGCCGCGATCCACGTATCGGCGTTTGAAGCTGTCATTCCGGAGCGCGGTTCTATATGCACGATCTTACCGGTTTTTCCGTGATCTATGTCCCTTAGCTTTGAATATCCTACGGTGTTTGAAACAGGGGAAAGCCAGGTCTCGAGATAATCCGCCCCGAAGGAGAGAAGATAGTCCGCTTTGTCTATCCTGTAGGAAGGTATTTCGTCCCTTCCGAAAACAATGGAATTTGCTTTTCTGATTGGTTCGTGGGAAAAAGTCTCGTAAACGTAATGTTTTCCTCCGAAGGGTCTGAGGAATTCTGCCACGAACTTTGAGTAAGTTCCCGATATGTTGTTGCTCAGATAGACGATCTTCCCCGAGCCGAGAGAATTTAATTTTTCCGCGAGTGTTTCTTCGCTTCGCTGCCAGCCTATGGATTCAAGTCTCTGCGTTTCAGTGTTGCGTCTAAGTGGGGAGCGGACTCTGTCGGGATTGTAAAGACCCTGAAGAGAAGCTTGGCCAACAGCACAGGTCTTACCCATGTTTATCGAGCTTTCAGGGTTGCCTTCAACCTTGATAGCACGACCTTCGCGGGTTTTCACCACAAGACCGCAACCCGAGGAACACTCTCTGCAGGTTGTCGCGTAGAACTTCGGCACTCCGGGAATAACGTTTTCAGGGGGAATGACGTAAGGAATTATCTGCTCCACGGGTTCCGAACAGCTTCCGGCAACAGCGGCCGTACCGCCCGCCACCCCGAGCACCTTCAGAAAATCCCTTCTTTTCATACCCTCTTTTCCTTTTTTTTCTTTCCGAGACATTTATCCCCTCCGGCCTAGTAATGGCAGGTCAGACAATCCTTCAGTTCGGTTTTGTGTTCTTCGTTATCCGCATTTTCTTCATGGCACGATATGCAGAATCCCATCGTCAGGTCTTTTGCCTTGTGCACCACGTCCATTTTCTCCACTTCCCCGTGACAGGTACTGCACTCAAATCCCCGCTTTATGTGCCTTTTATGGTTAAAGCGCACAAACTCCGGCATTCCCGCGGAGGTCGTGCCGTACATTCCGGTAACCTTTACCCACGGTATCGGTTCCTGCCTGCGCCAGTAGCCCTTCACCTTGTTTATTTCTTCCCTTATGTTGATCGTCTGTCCTCCCTGCGTGGTGTATTCAACATCCCTTCCCGCAACGTAGGAATGGCATCCCATGCATTTTTTCACTGAGGGAATGCCTGGATGGGGGGAAACTTCCGTGTAGCTGTGGCAGGTCTGACATTGTATCTGGTTGTCCCCTGCGTGTATCTTATGGCTGAAAAGAACGGGCTGTGCTGGTCCTTTATCTCTGCTCTCGGCTTTCTCCGCGTACAGATAGAAACCCGCCGTTACAAGCAAAACGGCTACAGCAATAGGCAGAAATCTCTGTCTCTCTCTGTTCATCTCAAACTTGCTGAAAAACGGGTTATTCAATCAGGAAGTAAATTTGATTGGCTAGTATTATTAGCATGTTCTTCCAATCTGTCAAGACTAGAAGACCGCAATGGAAAAACCGCAAAACCTAAGGAAAAAAAAGTCTGCGGGAATTGGTTCATTAAGGGTAAATCATAACCCCGTTTTTTCCGAAAGCTCCTTTAAAAAAGTCTCCGTTGAGAAATTTCCTCCAAAAAGTGGAGAAAACCAGTGCTCCCCCGCCCTCTTGAGTCCCGAAAATGAACCTCCTTCGACGTCAAGCCCAGGAAAATGGGGCAGAACCCCAAGTATGTTCACCGAGAAAACATCTCTCAGAACAGCCGGATTAGTCGCAGAAGCGATGTCCTCTGACTCCGGAAAACCGTTTATCACGACCCCGAGTACCCGTGCACCTTTTTGCCTTGCGTACTCAAGCGAAAGAGCTGTATGGTTCAGGGTGCCGAGCCCGGGACGCGCGACGACAACCACCGGGGCCCCCAGATCAACAGCGAGATCGACCATCATGTAACTCTCCGTAATGGGTACGCAGAGCCCTCCGGCGCCTTCGATCAGTGTTACGTCGTTTCGGGATATGTAATCCCGCGTATGTTCTATGATATCCCCCAGGGGTATCTTCACCCCTTCGATCGAGGCGGCGCGGTAAGGAGAAAGAGGCGCGCGCAGGCGACAGGGAGAAACCTCGGACAAAAGGCAGTCCCTTCCTAAAAATCCGTAGATGAATTCAGCGTCGCCTAGGCCGTCAAGTTCCGTTCCCGTCTGAAACGGCTTTATTACCCCGGTCAGAAGACCCTTTTCCCAGAGGAGAGCCGCAAGCGCCGCGGTGACCACGGTTTTACCCACTCCCGTATCGGTGCCGGTAATAAAAACAGCTTTGGGAAGGTCTTTCATCAGAAATCGCGGCAGGGAAACTACAAACTCAGTTCTTTTACTTTCTCGGCTACCTCTTCGGCGTGAGACGAGGTTTTCACCTTGTTCCAGATATGGGCTATCCTGCCGCCTTTTTCTATAAGGAACGTTATCCTGCGGGCGGAACCGAATCTGCTCTTTGCCCCGTAGAGATTCACTATATCCTTGCTTCTGTCGCTTAGCAGCGGAAAATTGAGCGAAAGCTTGTCTCTGAAGTTCTCATGGGACTTTACTCCGTCTGTGCTTACTCCCAAGACCTGCACTCCAAGGGACATAAGTTCCTCCTCCGCGTCGCGAAGCGAGCAGGCCTCCTTCGTACAGCCCGGAGTGTTGTCCCTAGGATAGAAATAAAGCGCTACAGTCCCTTTCGAATAGAAGTCGCTCAGTCTTACCTTCTCCGCTCCGTAGGTTTCGGTTTCAAAATCAGGAGCCTGGCTCCCTATCTCAAGATTTTCTCCCATTTCTAATCTCCTTGGTTATGGCAGAGCAGAATAGGGAATCAGAACATCCCAAGGCTTTCCTTTGCCGCTTCGCTCATTTTTCCCGGATCCCAGGGGGGATCCCACACAATCTCAACGTTCACTTCAGAGACTCCCTCAATCTCCTCGACAAGGTATTTGGCTTCGGCAACTATCTGAGTTGCCGCGGGACATCCGGGAGATGTCATGGTCATATCGATATCCACCCGGGAACCTTCTATGGCAACCCCGTAAACGAGGCCCAGGTTGACTATATCTATCGGTATCTCGGGATCGTATATGTCGCCGAGCACCTCCATTACGTCATCCTCGGTAACTCCAGATTTTTGAGTCGCTTCACTCATCGAAACAGACACCTCACTTTAAAAATATCATTCCCCGGCCTATAACTCAACATCGCATCTGGGACAGGGGATATCCGCCGCCCCGTATTCGTAGTATTCACCACAGTGAGGACAAAGCTTTACCTTTGGCCTTGTGATAAGCCAAAGCGGCAAAAACAGTATAAGGACGAAAAACACGCCGAGGAACCACAAAAACGCCTTCCCGGTAGTCTTGCCCCTGTTTTTCGCGTCCGAGTAAACCCAGAAGGCTACTACAAACGCAATCGCCAATCCAATAAACTGCATGGTCAGCCTCCCCTATGCTATTGATCTTACCGCTGCCAGCGCCGCTTCGTAATCCGGTTCATTTACTATGTCGCTTACGTACTCAACGTGCGCGAGCATGTTATCGCGATCCACAACGAAAATCGAGCGGGCAAGAAGCCTGTTTTCCTTTATAAGCACCCCGTAGGCCTCGCCGAAAGAAGCGTACTGGTAATCAGACGCCGTCCTTACCCTCTCTACTCCGGCGGCCGCGCAGTAGCGGCTCTGCGCGAACGGAAGATCCATGCTCATCGTTATTATCTGGACCGAGTCAGAAAGCCCTGCGGCTTCCTCGTTGAACCTCCTTATCTGAACATCGCAGACAGGAGTGTCTACCGAGACCACGACGTTAAAAACCTTCACGTCGTCGCCTAAGCTCCCGAGGTCTATCTCGCTTCCCAGAGTTTCTACGCACCTGAAATCAGGAGCCGAGTCGCCTTTTTTAAGTTCAGTGCCGATAAGCGTAAGCGGATTGCCTTTCATTTTTACCGCGTCATCTCTTTCCATCTGGTTTTTTCCTCCTTAAAGCTGGTTTTCTTCAATATCAAGATTTATCTTCTTGGCCGTTACGTTCGCGTCGTAAATAGAAATCCCCGCGATAAGAAGCGTCGCCAAAGAATACCCCGCAACCAAAGTAAGTGTAGCACGGGGAACATTTTCAAGTGCCGCCGTGTCCGCAAACTCCAGGAAAACCTCAAGCGGCGCGCGCGAAAGGATGTTCACAACCATTATGAGGGCGAATATGGATACGGCCTTAACAAACTGCCCGTTGTAAAGCTGTCCCAGTCCCGGAAAAAAAAGGGACAGCAAAACTGCAAGCCAAGGTTTTTTTCTTCCTTCTCTCCACATGCTCAAGAAAAACTCCATCAGCAAAGAAAACCGCGAAGGGCTTCCCCCGGGCTTTCCGCCTTCATAAATGTCTCTCCTATAAGAAAAGTATCTATACCGCAGGACAGAAGTCCGGCCATGTTCTCAACCGACGATATGCCGCTTTCGCTTATTATGATTTTTCCTTCCGGCACCATGCCGGAAAGTCTCTTCGACACGTCAAGCGAAACGTCGAATGTCCTAAGGTCCCTGTTGTTTATTCCGATTATTTCGCTTCCCGCCAAAACAGCGGTCTCAAGTTCTCTCTCGCCGTGAACCTCAACGATACAGTTCATCCCGAGGGAACGCGCTAGAGAAAGATACTCCTCTATCTGCCCGCGGTCCAAAACGGCGACTATGAGAAGCACAAGGTCAGCCCCGTGGCACCTTGCCTCATAGACCTGGTAGGGGTCTATGGTGAAATCCTTTCTCAGAATCGGAAGCGCTGAGTGAGCCCTTATATCGGAGAGATAGGAAATATCGCCCCCGAAAAATTTGCGGTCCGTAAGGACTGAAAGCGCAAAGGCCCCGGAGTCCTCATACTCCCGGGCAATAGAGAGATGATCGAAATCATCCCTTATTACCCCCTTGGAAGGAGAGGCCTTTTTTATTTCCGATATTATTTTCACTCCCGGAGTCTTTGCGTGAAGGGCCACAAAATCAATGGCCGGGGGGCTTTCTGCGGCAACTGACACAAGTTCTTTTAGAGGAAGCTTTTTCTTCGCCTCTTTTAGTTCCTTTCTTTTGTGCGCAACTATATCGTCAAGGATCATTCGGCTGGTTCCGGTTAGTAATTTCGATCAGCATCTCGAGCTTTCCAAGCGCGGCCCCGCTTGAGAGTGAATTCTTGGCCATCGCAAGGGCTTCTGCGAGGCTCTCCGATTTGCCCGAAACATATATGGCCGCCATCGCGTTTAGGAGACTCGCGTCCGTTTTCGCGCCGTTTTCCCCTCCCCTCAGCACGGAAAGAGTTATCTCGGCATTTTCGGCCGCGTCCCTACCGCCTCTCAGTTCTTCGTGGGAACGGGTTTTTGCGGCGAAATCTTCGGGACGCAGATCGTACTCACGGATCTCGCCGTCGCGAAGTTCCGCCACCTTTGTGGTTCCCGTGACCGTTATTTCGTCCATGCAACCCTCGCCGTGAACCACCATGACGTTTCGCGAGCCCAGGTTCTTAAGCACCTCGGCTACTGGCACGAGAAGGTCAGAAGAGTACACTCCCATAACCTGGTTTCTCACGCCCGCGGGATTTACCACTGGACCTATGAGATTGAAAACGGTTCTTATTCCGAGATCTTTTCTGCACTTGGCAACGTTTCTCATGGCGGGGTGATAGACCGGAGCGAAAAGAAAAGCTATGCCCGCTTCCAAGAGGCATCTCTGCGCCAAGGCGGGAGAAATACCTATTTTCACTCCCAGCGCTTCAAGCACGTCAGCACTTCCGACCGGGCTAGAAACCGACCTGTTGCCGTGTTTTGCGACCGTGACTCCGGCGCCGGAAACTATGAAGGCCGCAGTGGTGGATATGTTAAACGTTCCGCTCCCATCTCCGCCGGTTCCGCAGAGGTCCACAGCGGTTTCCCGGTCGCAGTCTATTTTTTCGGCCTTTTGTAAAAGAGCCTTAGCGACACCTGTTATCTCGGAAACGGTTTCCCCCTTTACGCGAAGCGCCGTAAGAAAGGCGGCCATCTGGCTCTCAGGAAGTTCCCCTTCCATCATAAGGTCAAGCACCGCGGTCACCTCTTTTTCCGAAAGATCCCCGCCTTCCACAAGTTTCGAAATCACTTCAATCATCATCGCTTAACCCGCCTTCTTCCATATCTCTTCCAATCTTATCGAGAACACCGTTTATAAACGCGGCGGAGGTTTCAGACCCGAACTCCTTGGCCACTTCGATCGCCTCGTTTATAGTAACGGGCACAGGTATATCGCTCAAGAAAACCATTTCGTAAACCGAGAGGCGCATAATGTTCCTGTCTATCATGGACATTCTCGATACCTTCCAGTGCTCAGAACACCTGTTTATAATGCCGTCTATAGCGTCGACATTTTCCAAGACGCCCCGGCAGAGCAGAAGTGCGAATTCGAGCATTTCGCCGTCAGCCGTTTTGTGATGAAAGGAACAGAATGATTTAAAATCGGAACGCAGGGCGGATGGTTGTGGGTAACCGTTCCCGGACACCGAGTCAGCCTGATAGAGAAACTGAAGGGCGGTTTTTCTGGATAACCTTCTCTTCCCCATCGGAGAACCTAGGAAAGCGCTTTTATGAGATTGACCATCTCAAGCGCACCGAGCGCGGCTTCGCTTCCCCTGTTTCCTGCCTTGACTCCGGCCCTTTCAATAGCCTGGTCGGTCGTTTCCGTGGTTATTATGCCGTTGCAAACGGGCACTCCGGTCTCAAGAGCCACTGCGGAGAGATCCTTTGTCACCTGCGAAGCGAGAAAATCAAAATGGGAAGTCTGTCCCCTTATTATGGCTCCGATCGCCACAACGGCATCGTATTTTCCGGACAGCGCCGCCTTTTTCACAGCCAAAGGCACCTCGAAGGAGCCCGGCACCTTTATTACGTCTATCGACCTGTCGCTCGCGCCGTGGCGAACGAGGGTGTCGACCGCTCCCTCCGTCATCGGGTTCGTAACAAAACTGTTGACCCTGCTTGACACGATGGCGAAGCGGAATTTCCCTGCGCTCAGTTTTCCTTCTATTGTTTCAGGCATCTGCTCCCCTATTATTTTGATATTGACAGAATATTACCGTAATTCGCACTTTTTCCCATGGCAATTTCCTTTTCCCTGTAATCCGAAATGTCTATGGGAACGCTCCCGACTATCCTGAGCCCGAATCCCTCAAGCCCCTTTACCTTTATCGGGTTATTAGTGAGAAGCCTTATGTCGCGCACTCCCAGATCCCGAAGTATCTGCGCCCCAACTCCGTAATGCCTGAGTTCCGCTTTGGGTTCCTGTCTTTCCGGGACCAGCGAGGGCGCCTCCCTGCTCTTCCCGTTTGAATAGCGTGTTATCTTTTTCGCGAACCCCCCATTACCTGACTCTTGGTTTATGTAGACAAGGATCCCGGAGCCGTTTGCCTCTATCATCTTAAGGGACTGGGTAAGCTTCGCCCTGCTGTGGCAGTAAAGCGAACCGAAAACATCGCTTATAGCGCAGTCTGAGTGCACCCTTACAAGCGTGTCCTCCTCGGAACTGGGTTTTCCCTTGACAAAAGCCATGTGCTGAAGGCCGTCTATTTCGTTTTTAAAAGCGATGGTTCGGAAAACCCCGTACTCGGTAGGCACTTCCGCTTCGGCAACCCTGCGCACGAAACTTTCCTTTCCTATCCTGTACCTTATGAGATCGGCAATGGTGGCGATCTTTATGCCGTGCTTTTCCGAAAAAGCCACCAGGTCCTCAAGACGCGCCATGTCGCCGTCATCCTTCATTATCTCGCAGATAACCGACGCGGGGCGAAAACCTGCGAGGCGCGATATGTCAACCGAACCTTCCGTATGACCGGCGCGGACAAGCACCCCGCCTTTTTTCGCTATCAGCGGAAAAATGTGTCCGGGACGCACGAAATCCTCCGGTCTCGAATCTTCGGATATCGCCTGTCTTATCGTCGAGGCCCTGTCGTGAGTCGATATGCCGGTAGTAACCCCTTTTTTCGCGTCTATGGGAACGGTGAAAGCCGTGTGTTCCGGAGCATCGTTGTACTCGGGCTTTATAGGCTGAAGCCCCAGGCGGTCAGCGTCTTCTCGGGTAAGGGAGAGACAGATGAGGCCGCGGCCGTGAGTGGCCATGAAATTAATCATTTCCGCCGTGGCGTTCTCGGCCGGTATTACAAAATCTCCCTCGTTCTCCCTGTCTTCGTCATCAACCAGTATTACGAGCTTACCCTGTTTTACGTCATCAATAATTTCTTCAATGGAGTTCATCTTTTATATCCTCTTCCGTCGCGAAAAATGTCATAATACGAACAATTCCTTATAAGCAGAATATAGAATACAGGGCGTTTCTGTCAACAAACACGCAGGTTTCTACGTACGGAAAAGACCCACTTTCTCCTTTATCTCCTCCATGTTCTCTTCGGCTATACGTTTTGCCTTAAGGGTTCCCTCGCGGAGTATGTCCCTTACCTCGTCCGTCTTTTTTTCATACTGCGCTCTTTTTTCCCTGATGGGTTCAAGGAGAAGATTTATGGCTCGGGCGAGTTTTTTCTTTACCTCGACATCCCCGACGTTTCCGGTCCTGTAGCGGTCCTTGAGATCCTCGACCTCCCCGGAATCGTCGTTGAAAAGATCGTGATAGATAAAAACCGGGTTGCCTTCCACAGTGCCCGGTATATCAGCCCTTATTCTCTTCGGGTCGGTATACATGCTCCTTACTTTGCTCTCAACTTCCTTTTCGCTGTCGCAAAGGTATATGCAGTTATTAAGACTCTTACTCATCTTTCTGTTCCCGTCAGTGCCAACGAGGCGTGATGTTTCGCTCACAAGCGGTTCAGGTTCACCGAAGTAATCGCCGTAGATAAAATTAAACCTTCTGGCAAGCTCCCTTGTAAGCTCCACGTGACTGAGCTGGTCTTCGCCCACGGGAACCTTAGTAGCCCGGAACATCAGTATGTCAGCCGCCATGAGAACGGGGTATCCAAGAAGCCCGGCCGAATAGTTGTCCCCCACTCCCATATCCTGAATTTTCTCTTTCAAAGTGGGTATTCTCTGAAGCCTCGGCACGGGGCAAAGCATCGAGAGTATGGTCGAGAGTTCCGTTATCTGCGGAACTTGGGACTGAACGTAGAAGACAGAGGATCCCGGATCCATTCCCACCGAAAGCCAGTCACACACCATCTCGATTGTGTTTTCCTCAACCTCAACGGCCCTGTCGTAATGAGTGGTCAGCATATGGAGGTTGGCGACCAGAAAAAAGCAGTCGTATTCGCTTTGAAACCTGACGCGGTTTCGAAGCGAACCCACCAGGTGACCCAGATGAAGCTTTCCTGTCGGCCTGTCCCCCGTAACTAGAATGGGTCTTGAACTCACTTTAACCTCCGAGAGTCGATGCGTGGCGGTAATGTTACTCAAACAGCAAATATACTCAACAGGATAAACGGAATCCGGGGACATCATCCCGGACCGCTCATGGATTCCGGCAGAAAAACAAACTCCGCCACGCCAACCGGGGAAACCGAGGGTCTCATATCCTCATTTACATGTTGACACGGTACTTTCCCGTATGCTATACTAAATGAGAATATTTCTCATTTAATTACGCAGATGAGCAGAACACTCACCTTATTGCTGACAATAACTTTTCTGGGAGCGCAGATGCTCTCCCTTGTCCATGTGGCCGAGCACAGTTCCGGGAAAGACAGACATGAGGAAGCGGGCTGCGAGATATGCCTAAGCGTTAAGCATCAGGACTTCACAAGTCCCGATGCCATGAGCGGAACCTATTTTCTCCGCCACGCGCAGTACGTACCGCAAGCACCCGCTGATGTTATAATCGTTTGCGACACCTACAACGCAGGAATCACCCGCGGACCTCCCCTCTCCTCCTAAGCACTAAAGGAACCTTTTTTTTATTCCCGGCACACGCGGGGAACAGGATTTTCTTTTCAAACAAGGAGGAAAAAATGAATATATTGCGTTTTGCGGTTATAACCGCGTTTTTTGCCGCTTCGCTGTTTTCTCATATATCCGCTTTTGCCGCTTCCGACCAAGAGGTAGAAGCTCTCAGGAAGGAAATACAGGACATGAAATCGGAATATGAGAACCGGATTTTAAAGATGGAAGAAAAACTTGCCGAAATGGAGGCCAAGGACTCTAAGGCCAAATCAACCTACTCGAAAAGCAAAGATAAAAGCTTCCCCAGCAGGGCCATCTACAATAGGAATCTCAATCCTTCAATTGGTGCTGTCCTGAACGGACGCTACACCGCCTTCTCTTCCGATGAGGACGAAATTCCCGGGTTTGCCCTGGGACATGAGGGAGAACGGGGAGCAGAAGGAATTTCTCTTGGAGAAACCGAGCTGAATTTTTCGACAAGCGTCGACGATAAATTCTACGGTCACATAACCACGGCCCTTGCAGATCACGGAGACGGGGTCGAGATAGAACTTGAGGAAGCATATATAGAGACCCTTCCCGGCCTCGGGCTTCCAACGGGAGCAACCATAAGGGTGGGCCGCGCGTTCTGGACCCTGGGATACCTGAACGAGCATCACTCCCACGCTGACGATTTTGCCGATCGTCCGCTGCCTTACAGGGTGTTTCTTGACAAGGCCTTTAATGATACCGGAGCGCAGATTTCATACGTGTTTCCGACTGAACTCTATGTTGAGGCAGGGGGAGGAATCTTCAGGGGAAATGATTTCCCGTTCGCAGGGGCCGGGGGAAGCGACATAAACTCCTTCAGCGCCTTTTTACGGGTAGGCGGTGACATAGGCCGGAATTCATCCTGGAGAATCGGGGGGTACGTGCTTGACGGAGAGGCGAGTGGTCGCGGCGGCGGGCATGGACACGAAGAAAATGGTGATGAGCACGGACATGAAGAAAACGGCGAGCGTGCTGCCGATAACGGCGATGATCACGAAGAAGAACATGAAGAAAACCTCGAGGAGTTTTTCACCGCCGGCATGTTCACGGGCGACACGAGGCTCTACGCAGTTGATTTCCGCTACGTGTGGGCGCCGACCGGCAACGCCCGCCAGAAAGAACTGCTTCTCCAGGGAGAGTACTTCTGGCGTGATGAAGAAGGCGTCTATTCCCTTATGGAAGGAGACGAAGTTCACGAAGAAAGCCTCGACGGTGGAAGTCACGGCTGGTATGCTCAGGGTGTTTTCAAGTTCTCACCAAGATGGAGAATCGGAGCCCGTTATTCCCAGCTCTACTCGCCCGAGGATTCCGGAATAGAACACGACCCCTACGCGGTGGCGATCATGGGCGACTGGTCAAACAGCGAGTTTTCGCGGCTGCGCCTTCAGTACAACCACGAAAAACTGGGAGAAGATCTACGCGACAACCAGATTCTGCTTCAGTATATAATGGGTATCGGCGCTCACGCGGCGCATAAATATTAAAAGGAACCGGAATATGGAACGCCTTCTAACCTTCCTTTATCTCCTGTTGCCGGGGCTGTTCTTATTAGCCCCGGCATCTTCTTTCGCGAGGATAAACGTATTTGCCTGCGAACCGGAATGGGCGGCGCTGGCCGAAGAAATCGGCGGCGGCAAAGTGGAAGCGTTCTCGGCTACTTCGGCCGTGCAGGACCCCCACTACATACGGGCACGTCCCAGCCTGATATCCAAGGCGCGCAAAGCCGATTTGTTGCTCTGCTCAGGTGCGAGCCTTGAAATAGGCTGGCTTCCGATTCTGCTTCAGAAAGCAAGTTCCGGCCTGCAACCCGGTTCTGTCGGCTACCTCATGGCAGCGGAAGTGGTTACGATGCTGGAAATCCCAGGAGTAGTTGACCGCAGCATGGGAGACGTGCATCCGGAAGGAGATCCTCACGTGCATCTCAATCCACATAATATAATTCTGGTAGGCAAATCACTTGCGGACCGGCTTGCCGTAATTGACGCAGAAAACGCCTCTTTTTATCACGATAGTTACCGGGATTTTTCGTCGCGCCTGCGCAAGGCTATCTCTCGGTGGGAATCCGAGGCCCGCATGCTAAAAGGAAAACCGGTCGTGGTTCATCACAAATCGTTTACTTATCTGCTTGACTGGCTTGGAATGAAACAAGTGGGAACACTTGAGCCAAAGCCCGGTATTCCGCCGACAACTTCTCATCTGAAAAACCTGCTGCGACAGTTAAAACCCAGCCCGGCGGACGTGATTATTCGCGCCCCTTCCGATCCGGATGACGCCAGTGAATGGTTATCGGAGAAAACCGGGACGAAGGCAATCGTACTTCCTTACACGGTTGGCGGTGATGAGCAAAGCGGTGATCTGTTCGCACTGTTTGATCGCACCATAGCTTTATTGAAGGGGGCTTATGATGATCAGCAATGAAATTATTGAAATCGTCGGACCGGCGCTGGTAGCCGGCCTCATGATTGCGCTCACGCATGCTCCCCTGGGCATTGAGGTGCTCCGCCGCGGCATCATCTTTATTGATCTCGCGGTGGCACAGATCGCGGGACTTGGGCTTGTGGTCGGCAACATGTTTATCCATGATCCGTCCCCTTGGCTCGTTCAGTTCATAGCGCTTGTCTGCGCGATCGCGGCAGGGCTGTTTTTCCGTAAAGTGGAGAAGGCAATGCCGGAGCGGCAGGAGGCGATCATAGGGTGCGCATTCGTGCTTGCCGCATCGCTTGCGCTTTTACTGCTTGCCGATCATCCACACGGCGGAGAAGAGGTAAAGCATCTGCTTTCAGGACAGATGCTGTTTGTGACATGGACAGATGTGCTGAAACACGCTCCCATTTACTCACTGATACTGCTCGTGTGGTTTTCAAGACCGACGGTACGAAGCAATATAGGATTTTACTTGTTATTCGCTCTCGCTATTACCTCATCGGTACAGCTAGTCGGCGTTTATGTAGTGTTTGCAAGCCTCATACTTCCGGCTTTGGCCGCGGTAGGCGTCAAACAGCCACACGTTACGGCATGGCTCTGCGGAGTTGCGGCGGTACTATCGGGTATTGCATTCGCCGTAGCGTTCGATATGCCCGCCGGACCGATCATCATCCTATCATACACCGCGGCGGTCCTGATTATACGAGCGGCGAGGATAGCAACTAAGAAAAGAGCATGAATCCTCGCAGGAGCATATTCCCCGGCATACCTGTGAACATGGGAGAGTATAATCGCGGTTATCTGAAAATCAGGATGTATCAGAACAGGTTCTTATGGCGCGCCCGGAGGGATTCGAACCCCCAACCTCTTGATCCGTAGTCAAGCGCTCTGTCCAGTTGGGCTACGGGCGCGGGAAAAATGTGCTCCCTAATGGTTCCTGAGCCAAATGGCGCAGTCAACCTAAAAAACGGCGGGAACAATTAACAATACGGATTTCTATATTATAATAGTCACCCTGAATTTTCTTGCGGGAAAAACACGATGGAAAAACTTGAATCGCTTCTTGACATTGAAGTCAAAACCTATCTTCGCAGGGTAAAAAACAAGGAAGAAATAAAAGACCTTGTTTCCGGGAACCTCACACGGAAAACCTACGCAAGATTCCTGCTTACCTTCTACATCATCGAGTTTCTCAGCCAAAAAGCGGTCAACATGGCAAGCTTAAACACGAGGGACTCAGACCCTTACCTGAGCAAGAGATTCCATTCCTGCGCCCAGGGAGAACTCGGACACGCAGAGTTGGCTCTCAGAGATCTAAAGGATCTGGGGGAAAAAGAAATCAATCCATTCTGCGTTGAAGTCGCAAGCGAATATGACGAGTTCCTCCAGAACGCCGCCGAGCAATTTCCTCTCGCGATACTCGGACATTCCTATCTGTTCGAAAACGTATCGGGGCTTCTTTTTCCTGAAATAAAGTCGGCTCCCGACCCCTCGGCGTTCATAGAAGTCCACGCAAAAGAAGACCCTGTACATTCCTTGGCGATAAAGAGAACGGTGAAAAAAGTTGAAGAAACTTTGAGCCAAGAAGATATCGAAAGAATAGTGCAGTTCAGCAGGAAAAGCGGAAATTACCTGATGCGGCTATTTGACTCCCTTGCTTAAACCCAAGATCTCACCGTAGCGAAAACACGAGACCAGATGATCGTTCACCACACCGGTCGCCTGAAGATGCGAGTAGACTATGGTGGGACCCATGAAACGAAATCCCCTTTTTTTAAGATCACGACTCACCGTCACCGAAAGCTCCGTAAAAGCGGGTATTTCTGAAAGTCTCTCCCAACTGTTCGTAACGGGGGCACCCCCCGTAAATCTCCACAGGTAATCGGAAAAACTTCCGAACTCATCCCTTATCTTCAGGAACCGCGCAGCGTTGTTTATTGAAGCCTCTATCTTTTTTCGGTTGCGTATTATTCCGCTGTCCGACATAAGTTGCTGTATCTTTTTCTCTTCGTAACCGGCAACTTTTTCCGGATCGAATCCGTCGTAAAGACGCCTGTAGTTCTCCCTTTTACGAAGAACCGTGAGCCAGCTGAGCCCCGCCTGGGCAGATTCCAGAACCAGGAACTCAAACTGCTTTTCATCAGAAAAAACGGGGACTCCCCACTCACTGTCATGGTAAGCCTTTTCAATATCGGTTTTCTCGCACCAGGGACATCTTTGCATCTGATCCCTCCAGAAGGTTCAAAGAAAGGCGTTGTAAAGAAACCCGAAGAAAAGCACCTGCGGAACAGTCACTACGGGAAGGAGTAAGGCCGTTTTTCTGCCTATGTTTGTCCAGAGAAGTCCGATCTCCGTATAGTCGGTCACAACCCCCGCCATAAGAAAAACGAAAGGATTTCCAAATGACCCCACCTTATCGTAAATCTCAAAAGCCACAAGCGAACTTCCTTCGCTGCAGACCTCAATCACGGTAGCTCCGGCAAGGGTGAGTAAAAGGCCCCCGGCATCCGGACCAAGATACTGCATAAAAAATTCCCCTGGCACATATACGTCTATCAGAACCGCCATAATAAGACCGACTATAAGCCACCAGAGAACCATGTTAGAAAGATTAAGACTTCCCCGGAGAACCCCTGGGACACTTTCTCTAAGAGAGAAATTCTTTGCTCTTTCCCACTCGTATCCTTCCTCCAAGCCTGCGACATCGTTTTTCTCCACGTAACCGCCTCGTTCAAGTATCTCGAAGATAAAGCCCGTAACAATCGCGATAAACCCGGCCGTGACTATGAACAGAATACCCTTCCACCCGAAAAAGCTGATAAGAAGAATGGTTACAGGGAAATTTGCCCAGGGAGAAGCAAGAAGAAACGTTATCACCGCTGGAATGCTGGCACCTTTTCTGTAGATCTGAATCGCTATTGCAAGTATTCCATGCGAACAGGAAGCCATTAGAAAACCGCCCGCAAGCGCATAGAAAAGTGACGGCTTTCCCGTCCTGCCAAGGTATCTGTATATGAACCCCTGGGGAACGAAGTAATCTATAGCCCCGCCCAGCAGAAAACCCAGAATGAGCGGGATGGCAAGCAGCTTCAGATAACCTAGAAGCGAGATGTTAAGAGCTTCAAGCGACGGCAGGAAGGAAACAGCAACCAGACACAGGAGCAATACAAGAGAAATTTTCAGGTTTCGGCTGACTCGAAGCGGTTCGCCGGGCGGCGGAGTGTGGCAACATGAAACCTCGTTCATTGTATCAATTCTAACATATCTAACATAATTCGAAGTCCCGCCCGAATGCTCCGCGCCCTTTTCCGTTTGTCCGCTTTTTTTTCTAGGGTAGAATCCTTGCGTGATGAAAAAGAGAATAGTAGTAGCCATGAGCGGAGGGGTTGACAGCGCCACCACGGCCGCTCTTCTTAAGTCCCAGGGACATGAAGTTATAGGAGTGACCATGCAGCTTTGGGATTACGGAGAGAGCGAGGGGGGGTGCTGCTCCGCCGACGAGGTGTGCGACGCAAGAAGGGTAGCATACGAAATAGGCATACCTCACTACGTGGTAAATTACATGGATTCGTTCAGGGAGCTTGTGGTTTCCGATTTCGTAAGCAAGTACGACTCCGGGGAGACGCCAATACCCTGCGTGCTATGCAACCAGTTCATGAAGTTTGATTTCCTTTTGAAGCGCGCGCTTGAACTTGACGCGGATTTTCTCGCCACAGGACACTACGCGAGAATATCCCGCAGCGCCGAGACCGGCAAGTACTCCCTTGAGCGGGCCGTCGATCCTGCCAAAGACCAGTCGTACTTTCTCTTCACTCTCGGTCAGCGGGAGCTTGAAAAACTTATTTTTCCTCTGGGAGACAAAACGAAAACCGAAGTAAGAAAGATTGCCGAAGATATGGGACTTCGGGTTGCCGCGAAGGCGGAAAGCATGGGCGTCTGCTTCATCACGGGAAACGGCTACAGGGAATTTCTTGAGCCATACCTAGAGAGAGGAAAAAGAGAGGGTGACATAGTGGACATGGAGGGGAACCCTGTCGCAAAGCACAGAGGAATCGCGTCTTTTACCATCGGGCAGAGACGCGGACTCGGTTTTGCGAATGGAAAGCCGATGTACGTTGTCGATATCGACGCCGAGCGAAACGAGGTCAGGGTCGGAGAGGAGAAGGATCTTTACAGCAACGCCCTTACGGCGGGAGACCTATCGTGGGTTAGCCAGCTTCCAGACGGAGAAATCGAGGTGCGCTCGAAAATAAGGTACCGCCACGGCGCAGTCCCTTCCAAAGTGACAGTTACCGACGATGGTAAGGCAATAGTGAATTTCTCGGAACCGCAGAAAGCCGTAACACCCGGCCAAGCAATCGTCTTCTACAAAGACGAAGCCGTGGTGGGCGGCGGCTGGATAAAAGAGGCCCGCATGCAATGAAAAGGATCTCCGTTGTAACCTTGGGGTGCAAGGTTAACCAGTATGACACGGCTGCTTTGCTTAACCACCTGCCATCCTCCGAGTTCACAAAGAACGAAAGATTCGACGAACCGGCTGATGTGTACTTAATAGATACCTGCACCGTTACCCACAAGGCAGATTCGGAAGCGAGAAACTACGTATACAGGGCAAAAAGATCAAATCCCCACGGTGTGGTAATAGTCACGGGCTGCTACGCCCAGGTTTCCCCCGAGCAACTCTCGGCCCTAGAGGAAGTCGACTACGTAATCGGAAACTCCCACAAGTTCTCATCCCTTCTCGGAGTCATCCGCCGGGGCGAGGTCCAGAGTGAACCGAAGGTTCTCATATCCGATATCTTCAAGGAAAAGAAAAGGAAATTCGATACCCCCGACATCAGGTTCTTTCCCGACAGGACAAGGGCGTTTCTCAAGGTGCAGGACGGGTGCAATTACGCTTGCACGTTCTGCGTGATTCCGAGAGCGCGCGGGCGGTCCCGAAGTCTGGAGGCGGATGAAGTGATCTCGAGGCTGAAAACTCTCGCGCACGCAGGTTACAAGGAAGTTGTTCTCACCGGGGTTCATCTGGCAAGCTACGGAAGAGATACAGGTTCTGACCTTGTCAGTCTGCTTGGAAAGATTGAGGAGTCCGGGGCGGTGCGCAGGATAAGACTAAGCTCGCTTGACCCCGCAGACACCAAAAAGGAACTGATCAGTTTCGTCTCAAACTCCGAAATCGTCTGTCCGAGTTTCCATGTAGCGCTTCAAAGCGGAGATAGAGATGTCCTGAGAAGAATGAGAAGAAGGTACAGCCCCGAGCAGTTCCTTGAGTGCACAGACACCATACGCAACGTATTGCCGGAGGCTTCAATCGGTACGGACATAATGGTCGGATTTCCCGGGGAAACGCAGGAACAGTTTGAAAATTCCCGCGACGTCGCGGCGGCATCGGAACTCACCTACTTCCACGTGTTTCCTTACTCAATAAGGAAAATGACCCCTGCCGCGAACATGAAAGACCAGATTCTCCCGCAGGTAAAAAAGGAAAGGGCAGCGGCGCTTCGCGATCTTGGAAAAGCAAAAAAAGAAAACTTCTACAGGAAGTTCATCGGTAAAACCCTTGACGCCATTGTCGAGAGCAAGTCGAACTGCACCACGGAGAACTACATACACGTAAAACTGACCGAAGGCACGGTCAATACCGGGACGGAAATAAAGGTAAAAATAGAGAATGTAAAGAACGAAGTTGCCTACGCAATTGCCGTGTGAACGGTTTTTACATTCCTTACGCTGACGTAACTGCCAGCACCCAATAACAACAGCGCTAAGGCACGCATTATCTTCTTTTTTGCTCTTTTCCCACTACAGTCGCTAACCGCTCCACATTGGCACAAGCAATGTGATAGCGCCTTAATGAATCGTAATATTGAGACCTGGCATCAAACAAGGTGCGTTGCGCGTCAAGTACTTCATGATAGGAGAACCTGCCTTTGGCAAATCCGACCCGCGCCAGTTCAAACGCTTTCTCCGCAGAAGGCAGCAGTTCAGCTCTCAATCTTTGCGCCTCTGAGTAATAAGTGCTCCATTGCTCCCAGCTCTCCGTAAGTTGTTGCTCCAGAATCAATTTGGCTTGCCGAGCATCGCTCGCTGTCCGCGTAACTTCCGCACGGACCCTGGCGACATTCCCCCTGTTTTGATTAAAAACCGGGATGGGAAGCGAGACGGAAAAAACAAACGCCTGATCGCCGCTTCCTTTAAAATCCCTTACGCCAAGGCTGAAGTCCAGGTCCGGAATAGCCCTTGCGCGTTCAAGATCCAGCAAAGATTCCTTTTCCATTCTTATATGGGAAAACCTTAGCATATCGGGAATACGAGCGAGGTTCGCGCGGTAATTTTCTATGGAATCGGGGGCTCTGAGCTCAAAGAAGTGAACGTGATCAAGTGAACTTTCCAATGCGGAAGCTCCCAATATTTTTGCGAGCTTCTCCTTGGCTATTTTCAGTTCATGTTCTTTCCGCTCACGCGCGATAACACTCGTGGCATAAGCCACTTCCGCCTTGCTCAGTTGAATCTCCGGTTCTGCCGCCGCCTGCACCTGTTTGGATACGGTATCCAGAACATCCTTGGCTAACTGCTCCTGTTCAACCGCAAGTCTGACCGCCTCGTCCTTTGCCGACGTATCGCAATATGCTATACGAACGTCGCGCTTAATGTTTAACCGTTCAGCCATTAATGCCGTACCGGCCGCCCCACGGGCTGCTTTTGCGGCACTCCTGCGTGCTGAACGCTTACCGCCAATCTCAACAGTCTGCGTTAAGCTGTAGGTAAATTCAGCCGAATCCACTCCACCGAAGTCACCACTGCCGACAACATTTGCTGCCTCAAATCCAATTTCCGGATTCGGCAGGTACCCCGCCTGGTTTTCTGCACCCTTTGCAGCTTCCACATCGGCAGCAGCCGACTTAAGGCGTGGTGAATACTCCAGAGCGTTTTGAATAGCATCTGATAGGGTAAGTACGGAACCGATGTTGTAGACGCACTCTGTGTGTTTATGAGTTTTAGGCGAGTGCGGTTCTTCCGCTCTTAACGGCTGTGACAAGACTCCCGCCAACAAAACTGCTGCACAGGACATACATAACTGCGAAAGCATCTTTGTTCCTCCCTGTCTCCATGAAGACCGCCTAAAATTAAAATAGCCAAAAAATTATTTTAGACTTGTCTAAATTTGTTCTTAACTCTAACAAAACAGGATTTACTGTCAAGTAAAGATTGCGGGAGTATATATAGCAATTAATTATTACTGGCAAATCGCATCATCAATGGTTTGATAATGCGAACAGCAAATGGCGGAGAGAGTGGGATTCGAACCCACGAAGGGACTTTCACCCCTTACTCGATTAGCAATCGAGCGCCTTCGACCACTCGGCCACCTCTCCCCGCTCGGTAAAAAAATGATAACTCAACGGAAAACAGAGTCAAAAGTCCTCTTTTCCTGCTGTTTTTAACCCTTAACGGAAGAAACCTCAAGAATGATTAGGACATCGTCTGCTCTGTTTTCAACAGTGCAGTTCGCCCCGTCTTCAAGAAAAACTGTTTGCCCCGGGCCAAGTTCATCGTTGCCCTCCTCACTGATAATCAGGGCTTTTCCCTGAAGCAGCAGAAGTCGCAGATTCTGAGAAGAAGTGTTTTCCGTTCTTATGGATTTACCGGGAGAAAGAGTCGTTTTCGTTACTTTTGAAGACTCCCCTTTCTCAATTTCCTCTCTGCTGCCCCAAGAATAGTGAACTAATGTCGGGCAACTTGCCTCCTTTCTGCCTTCCCCTTTCAGTTCCTCCGCAAACGTGCCCGCTTCACCCGAGCGGTCAAGGTCGGAGACAAAAACGACGTCCTGAGTTTCAATCACCGCAATGTTGCGAAGACCGTTTACGCAGACCAACCTAGAGCCGCTTCTTACAAGAGAATTCTCCGTGTCCCTCAGGATTACATCTCCTTTAAGCACGTTACCAGTGGAATCTTTCGGGAAAAACTCGTAAAAAAGCCGCCATGACCCTATGTCACTCCATGAAAAAGAAGACGGTATTACCGCTCCGCGCGAGGTCCTCTCCATTACCGCGCGATCAACGGGGACAGAAGGAAGCCCCGCGTAAACATCTCCGGCGATCTCCCGGTAGGGAATTTCGCGCATTGGCACGTACACATCGGGGCAAAGAGCCGCATATTCATCGATCATAGTCCGAGCCCGAAAAACGAACATCCCACTGTTCCAGAAAAAGTTTCCCGAAAGCAGGTATTCACTTGCAATCTCGGCATTGGGTTTTTCGACAAATCTTTTTATTTTAAGCCCGCCATCGCGAATAGGTTCCCCACCCTCAATGTAGCCGTATCCGGTCTCAGGTGCAGAGGGGGCAATTCCAAAAGACACTATGTAATCGTCTTCGGCAAGCGAAACCGCTCTTCGCACATGGTCACGGAAATTCTCGTCGTCGCCGACAACGTGATCCGAGGGGAAAACTATTATCACCGCGTCTTCGTTCTCAGAAGCAATTCCGAGAGTCCCAAGCAGAATTGCGGGGGCGGTGTTTCTGCCCACGGGCTCGGTCATAATTTTTATCTTTCCCGAAAAATCTGTGGACCGAAGACCTTGCTCAATCAGTGGGCGCTGTCTTTCTTCAAGTACAACCAAGATGTTTTCTTCGGCGACAAGATGGGCAGCGCGTTTAAGCGTTCCGAGCAGAAGCGAGTCATCTCCGCTTATCCTGAGGAACTGCTTGGGCAGAGATTCTCTTGAGAGAGGCCAGAGCCTGGTTCCCCGTCCCCCGGCAAGAATAAGACAGTAAAGATTTTTTTCAGGCATTTTGAGAACCAAGTTTCGCAGAACAGCTTCCGAACGTTACTTTACCTGATGGGGCTCCTTCAGAAGATCCCAGACGGTTTTCACGGGATTAAATGTGGTGGAAGGAACTTCCACGAAAACGGTTATCCAGCCGGACATAGAACCGTTCCAGAGTCCGGGAAGCTCCAGTGCTTTTATCTTCGTAGTACCAGAGATTTTTTCGGTGATAATTCCGGATTCAGGATCAACAAAGTCGGGCAGATTAAATTTCTCTCCCTTAAAATTCTTCACTCCGCAGACAATATCCACAGGATTAAAATGAGTTGAACTCTCCCAGATACGTCGCTGGGAAGAAAAGCCCTGGTTAAACTCAGCACTCTCGACTATCTGAAGCGATTCTCCTTTTTCTCTTTCCACCCAGAACGGACCACCGCCCGGCTCCCCCTCGTTTTTTACGACACCGCATACCCTGATGGGCCTGTCAAGCGCCTGAAATAGAAATTCCCTCCTACCGACTTCAGACAACCCTGAAAGTTCTTGGGAGAAGTCTATGAAAAGCTCTTCCCGGCAAAAAGAAATTATCTCACTCTCCAGGGATTTCGAGGTCCGGCAGGAAGAAAGGGCTTCTGTATAGCGGAAAACTCTTTTCTGGATAGAAAGGAGAAGCCCCCCGAGGGTCTTTTTCCACTTAACCGTATCGGGAAGAAGTTCCTCTTTCGCCACGTTATCTATGTTTTTTATAAAAATACAGTCATAGCAGAGTTCATTCAGATTTTTTAGCAGTGCTCCGTGCCCCGCGGGTCTTCTGAGCAGAGATCCATCGGCGTCCAAAACGGGAGTATTGTCCATTCTGACCGCGATTGTATCCGTTTCGGGATCCTGAACCGAGTAGGTTACGTCAAATGAGATTCCCTCGGAAGAAAAAAGAGGGGCTGTCATCCTTTCCTCCAGAGCGAACTGCTCGGCGAAGGCAGGTGGAATCGTAAAATGCATTGAGACTGTCCCGTGCGAACTTATATATCCGAGGGCTTCTTTAAAATGTTCGCAAAAAGCCGTCTTCGGCTCCCCGCCGTAGCTGTGAAAAAGTACAAGCCCTTTCGGAATATCTCCGTAACCCAGACCGTCGCTTCCCAAAAGAGCGTCGAGAATGAGTCCAAAATTCCCTGAAGAGACAACCTTCTCAAGCTCTTCCTCGAATCTCTCCTCAAGCAGACCAGCAAAAGGGAATCTTGTTAAGTTTGAGAGGAATTTCTCAAGTATCTTCTCCTCTTCGAGATCCAGAACCGCTTCTTCCGAGGAAAAAACTTCCCGAAGCATGTTAAGTTCCCGAAACATTCTCGAGGCCGCCCCCGATGCCGGAACGAATTTGCACACGCTTGTTTTGGAAAGAAAATTATCGTATTCCCCCTGAAGCACCCGGGATTCACCCTCTCCCAGTGTTCTTATACCGTCACCGACTGTCGCGGGGCGAATAAGCCTGCGGAATGGATAACCCTTTTTGAACCGTTCAATCTGTTTTTGAATATCCAAGATACAAATTTCCCGCAGACACGAAAGAATGAAAGCTCGACCGCGTGCCATCTCTCCGGCAGTTGACCCTAATATGAAAACTATACATAAAAAAGCTGAGAACTCCCTCAGTTTCTAAGACTCATAGCTTCGCAATTATATTCTGCGAACAGTAAAAGGTATCCGGCGGATGGAATGCAGAACTCTCTTTAATTCTTTAACCGGGGTGGCGGGACCGACGGGATTCGAACCCGCGACCTCTGGCTTGACAGGCCAGCGTTCTAACCAGGCTGAACTACGGCCCCGTTTAAATCAAATGGTGGGCGGTACAGGATTCGAACCTGTGACCCCCTGCTTGTAAGGCAGGTGCTCTCCCGCTGAGCTAACCGCCCACAAAAAACCCAAAAAAGCAGGCAATCTGTATAACCGAATAAAAACTTTTTGTCCAAGATCAAGACACAGAGCGGTTAAAGTCCATGTTCTTCTATGAATCTCTCCGCATCCATAGCCGCCATGCACCCGCTTCCCGCCGCCGTTATGGCCTGCTTGTACCTTGTGTCCTGTATGTCCCCTGCCGCAAAAACGCCGGCAATGCTTGTTTCAGAGGTGCCGTTTTTTGTAATAAGGTAGTCGTTATCGTCCATTTCAAGCTGTCCCCTGAAAATTCCGCTGTTAGGAGTATGCCCGATCGCTACGAACATACCCTGACATTCTTTCACGTAACTCTCCCCAGTTACGGCATCCTTTATCCGAACTCCCGTTACTCCGCTCTCTCTTGAACCCAGCACATCCTCTACAACGCCGTTCCAGATAAAATCTATTTTTTCGTTCTCCGCGGCCCGCTGCTGCATTATCACCGATGCCCTGAGCTTATCGCGCCTGTGAATCACCGTGACTCGGGTGGCGAACTTGGTAAGAAAGATGGATTCCTCCATGGCGCTGTCACCTCCTCCCACAACCACAAGTTCCTTGTCCCTGAAGAAAAACCCGTCACATGTGGCGCATGTGGAAACCCCGTAACCCAGAAGTTCGCGCTCGGAGGGCAGACCAAGCATCCTTGCCGTGGCACCTGAAGAAACAATGAACGTGGAGGCCAGTATCTGCTCATCTTCCGTTGATATGCGAAACGGCCTTTTCGAAAAATCAACCGAGATCACGGCCTTTTGCACGCACTGCGCCCCGAAACGTTCCGACTGCTCCCTCATAAGATCCATAAGATCAGGACCCATAATCCCACTTGGAAACCCGGGGAAGTTCTCAACATCAGTGGTGGTGGTGAGCTGCCCGCCGGCTTCCGGACCTTCAAACACAAGCGGCTCGAGATTCGCCCGCGCCGCGTAAAGCGCCGCGGTGAGCCCCGCCGGGCCGGAACCCATTATGACCACCTTGTAACTCCCTTTTAGTTCTTTCACTGCGTGCTCCTGCAATTTCTTTTTAGAATAGGGACTTTATACTACATTCAGGCAGTGGTTTTTCAAGAGATTAAGATAAACGAAGGTGGCGGGCAAAACCCCGTCCGTACAGGCGCAGACACCAATGGAATCCGCAAAGAAAACTCCGCTTTACGATAGACACGCGGCCCGGGGAGCCGTATTCGGCGAGACGGGGGGATTTTTCCTTCCAAAAAACTACGGTGACCCTCAAGGAGAAGCAAAAACCGTAAGAGAATCGGTAGGCATTATAGATATTTCAAGCAGGGGAAAGCTTATGCTTCAAGGAGCGGACCACATAAAATTCCTGCAGGGAATGCTTACAAACGACGTAAAGGAAAAAAACCCGGGAACAGGTGTCTACGCGGCAATACTCACCCCGAAAGGAAAAATGATTTCAGACATGAGAGTCTTTAAGAACGAAGACTCAGTCTACATGGACACAGAACCTGGCATGGGCGGTGACATAGCACAGCTTCTTCGCAGATTCAAGCTTTCTTACAAGGCTGAAGTGCTCGACGTTACCGGAGATTACTGCGTTTTGCACGCGTGTGGTCCCGGTTGCGGGGAATTAATCAGCAAACGCCTCGGCATTAACGTCGAACAGATGAACGAATATGATCACCGGACTTTCGGTGAGGCAACTGTAATGAAACTTAACAGAACAGGAGAAACCGGTTTTGACGTTCTTTTTGAAAACCGCAGCGCCGGGGAAATCTGGAACCTCCTTTTGGAAAGCTCGCCGGCTCCGGGACTCTCGGGACAGGAGGCTCTTGAAACTCTACGGATCGAAGCCGGAATTCCCGTTTACGGAAAAGACATGGATATCTCCACCATACCCATTGAAGCCGGCATCTGGGACGCCCTTGATTTCGAAAAAGGATGTTATGTGGGGCAGGAAGTAATAGCAAGGATAAAATGGAGAGGAAGAGTTAACTGGCATCTGGCGTATTTCGCGGCACACAAAGACGGCTGCGCATCACCCGGAGACATACTTTGGGTTAACGAAAAAAAAGTGGGGAGAATAACCTCCTCTGCATACTCTCCAACCCTCGGAAAAAATATCGCCATCGGCTATATAAGAAGGGAATTCCGCGATTTCCAGGGAGAACTAACCGTTGACGGAGAACAATGCGATGATAAAACTCTAAACACGGTAAAGATAATGGAAAAACCCTTTATAAACACTTTGAATAGCTAAAAAAAAATGATATGTTTTAAAGGTTAAATAATATTTGATTATCACCTTGTCTGTTTTATAGATGCGTACGGCAAGTATTTCGGGTTTGGCCCCGTTTTAACTGAAAAAAAGAGGTAATTATAAAAAATGATATTCGACAAGTTTCTGGAACATTTTTCAAACGATCTGGCAATTGACCTCGGAACTGCAAACACCCTTGTATACCTCAAAGGCAAGGGCATAGTGTCTAACGAACCTTCTGTGGTAGCGGTACAGGATATTCCGGGACAAAGACCGAGACTCATTGCGGTGGGCAAGCAGGCCAGGGAGATGGTCGGAAGAACTCCGGGATCAATCAGAGCCATAAGGCCACTACGTGACGGGGTTATAGCGGATTTCGACGCGGCCCAGAGAATGATTGAGTACTTCATAAGAAAATCCAACGGCAACAAAAGAAGCTTCGTGCGCCCAAGAGTAGTAATATCGGTTCCCCTTGAGATTACCGAAGTAGAAAAAAGAGCTGTAAGAGAATCGGCCGAGGCGGCGGGAGCAAGGAAAGTCTATCTTATTGAGGAAACAATGTGCGCCGCCATAGGGTCCGGGATAGACGTGGACAGACCCTCGGGAAACATGGTGGTTGACATAGGAGGCGGCACTACTGGAATAGCCGTTATCGCATTGTCCGGGATAGTTGTAAGCAGATCAATCAAAATTGGCGGAGACAAGATGGATGACGCCATACAGCAGTGGCTGAAAAGAAATCACAACATAATCATCGGATTTAGAACAGCCGAAGAACTTAAGAAGAAATTCTCCTCATACCCGGATATAAACCCCAACAGAAAGGTACAAATGAAGGTAACTGGAAGAAACAACATTTCTGGAGTTCCTTCAATGCTTTCCATTGATATGGAAGAGATTGAAGAGGCGGTAGAAGATACTGTAAACCAAATAGTTGAGGCAATACTGCAGACTCTGGAAAGAACCCCGCCGGAGTTGTCCGCGGATGTCTTTGAATCGGGAATAACGCTCGCCGGAGGCGGTTCGCTTCTCAAAGGGCTGCGCAACCGTATAGAGCAAAAAACCGGCATCAAGATAAGGAGAGCTGAGCAGCCCCTTGACTGCGTCGTTATGGGTTCTGGGAAAGCTCTTGAAGATATAGACATTCTCAACTCCGTCGCCCTATAAAAGATATAGGAACCGGGTGCACCAGATAAAGTTTAAGGGCGTTCTGGTTGCTGAATTTGCCTTGGTAATTCGCCTTTACTTGAAACTTGAGTCGTTTTGTGTTACAATGGCAATCCGATAAGTTTTTGTGTTTCGTAAGTTCTTGCGGCGGCTGTAATTATAGAGTGGAACCTTAATTACAGTATGGTCGGTGATTTTCCCCGCTGTGAGAATTAAGGCTAAGCATTTCCCGCCGGAAGGGAGCTTAATGAGGAAATTTTTCAGTAAGAACCAACTGTTTCTGTCCTTTGTCCTCATAATTGCGTTAATTCATCTGCTACCCGTCGCTTTTGATCTGACAAAGAGAGAAACCAACTACACCACAAAGCTAATGCTTAGCATTAACCATGGTTCCGGTGCCTTCGCAAACTATCTCAAGGATGGCACGAGGCACTATTGGGATCATTATATTGATCTTGTGGATACAAGCATTGAAAACTCCCGTCTCAAGGCGCAACTACAGGAAATGGAAGCTCAGGAGCTGATGCTAACGGAAATAAGGCTTGAGAATGAAAGGCTAAGGAGCCTTCTTAACTATAAAAAATCTTTTGAGGGAGAAGTGGTGGGAGCGAAAGTTATAGGGAGCAGCCCTTCAGTTGTAGGCCCTGGCTTCCTTATAATAGACAAAGGATTGTCTTCCGGAATAAAGAAGGGGTTTCCGGTGCTTAATAACATCAGGGCTATCGGAACCGTACACTCGGTAACTGAAAAAACCTCTATGGTAATGCTGATGACAAACCCCTCAAGCGTAGCTGACGCGATTGTACAAAGGAGTCGCGCGCGGGGCATAGTAACCGGAGCAGGAAACCATTATGTTATGAAGTACATTGAGCAAGAAGACGATATTACAGCAGGAGACAAGATCATATCATCCGGAAAAGACAATGTTTTCCCGAAAAATATTGTTATAGGAACCGTAATAAGAGTTGAGCCGGACAGAGGACTCCAAAGAGCCATAATAAAACCGGAAACCGATGTGAGCAGGGTTGAAGAGGTGCTCATACATCTTAATTAGCACTCCGCCGGCTGGATCCAGTTGAAATAAAATGAGAATAAACTTCTCTTTTTTTTTCTACCTGTTTTGCTCTTTTCTCTTCATTATTATCCAGACATCAGTCATCCCCACCTCTTCTCTGGGCAAATTCACCCCTGATCTGAACCTGATCCTAATAATCTGCTTGGCAGTCAGAACCGAAATACCTTATCTGTTCACACTTGCCATGCTGAACGGGTTTTTAATGGACGTTTTTTCGGCCGGAGCTTGGGGACTTCATACGGTTACCAGATTCGCCGTGTTCCTAGCGCTGCGAGTGAGCATGCACAACCTTAATTATGACCGCAACCACCCCCTCTTCCTGTCTCTGGCATTTTTTATAGGAACCTTGTTTATGCACTTGCTGCTAATGGTGCTGCTTCTGTTGAGGCAGGACAGTGGACAAGCGGCATTTCTCAGTTTTGAGCTAGCACTCTATCAGGCTATCATTAACACAGTCATTGGTGTTCCAACGATAATCCTTCTGAGAAAAGTGGATGGAATTACTAAAACATAGACTCATAATAGCTTTTTCTTTGCCTATCCTGGTTTTTGCTATCTTCTCGGCAAGGCTGTTTTACCTCCAGATATACAAGGGTGAGGAATACAGAGGTTTTTCGGAAAGAAACATCTTGAGGGTACTTGAACTTCCCGCACCCAGAGGACGCGTTTTTGACAGAAACGGCGAGAAAATCCTCTATAACAAACCGTCTTTTAACATACGAGTATTTCCGAAAGAAATAACCGATGTCGAGAAACTCGCGGAAAAGCTCGCTGAGATAATAAACATCCCAGAGGAAGAACTTCTGAAAAAACTTCGCACAATAGCGGGCCTGGAGAGTTTCTACCCCGTTACAATCGCCAAGGAAATAAGCAGGGAAGAACTCCTTCTGGTTGAAAAGAACAAAGAAGCGTTAAAAGGCATATTTCTGGAATTGGGACACAAGAGGTTCTATCCACATGGAGAAGCTGCCACCGTACTTCTGGGATACACAGGAATCGCCAATGCGGAAGAAATAAAAGCCCGCCGTCGGATCAAGGCGGGACATGAAATCGGGAAAATGGGTGTGGAAAAGGTTTTCGACAACGAACTCAGAGGGATAAACGGTCTTAAATACATCATGGTAGATGCACACGGAAAGGTGATCTCCGACTCTTTCTCCGCATTATCACCGATGCGCAAGAATAAAGAAATGGTCCAAGGAAAAGACCTCCATCTCACTATCGACGCGGAATTGCAGAAGGTCGCCAACGACGCTTTGGGTGGTGAGAAAGGGGCCGTAATCGCAATGGACGTAAGAAACGGAGAAATCCTAGCAATGGTAAGCCGTCCGTCTTATCGCCCCGAGCATATATCAGAAGGATTTTTACCGGGAAAATCGAAAAGAAGAAAGAAAAAAGACTCTTTTTCCCTTCTTAACCGCTCAACCCAGGGAACCTATCCGCCTGGATCAGTACTCAAGATAATCACGGCTTTTGCATTGTTAGAGGAAAAAACAGCTGATCCGAAGTCATCCGTATACTGCCCGGGTTATTATTCAATAAACGGAAAACGTTTTAACTGCTGGCGTAAAGAAGGTCACGGCCATATTAACCTCCACAGAGCTATTGTCGAATCGTGTGACGTATACTTTTACAAGCTCTCCTTGAAACTCGGAGTCGACGGGCTTTACCCGTACCTGAAAAAGTTCGGATTGGGGGAAAGAACCGGAATAGCCCTGCCCGAGAAACGGGGAGTGAGTCCGTCCAAGGCATGGAAAAGAAAACACTTGAAAGAACCTTGGTACACCGGTGAAACCGCAATGTTGGCAATAGGTCAGGGATACGTGACCGCAACTCCTCTTCAGATAAACGTTATGACCGCCGCAATAGCGAACGGAGGCAGTATAGTCAGACCGAAGATAGTAAAAGCAGACGAAAAAGCACCGCCACGGATAACCGGAGTGGTTCAGAATCTTGACAGGAAGTCAGTATCTTTTCTGAAAAAAGCGCTCCATGATGCCGTAAATGCACACAGGGGTACCGGGATTTACGCAAGATCAAAAATCACACCCATATCGGGCAAAACCGGAACAGCACAGGTTGTCTCGGCGCAAGTTGAGTCAACTAAAAAACGGTTCAAGGACCACGCCTGGTTCACCTCTTACGCGCCGTCGGATTCAGCGGAGATATCCGTAACCGTTCTTGTTGAAAACGGGGGCAGTGGAAGCGTGGCAGCAGCTCCGATAGCAAAAAAAATCATTGAAACCTATTTCAGACTTAAGAAGGAACGAAATGAGACTCGAGTTGCCAAATCTGAGTAAATCCTCCTGGATATTGCTGCTGACTACTTTGTTGTGCATGGCAGGACTCATCAATCTCTACAGCATCTCTCAATTAACCGGCCTAGGTGCATTTAAAAAACAACTCATATGGGTCATGGGGGGACTGGTAACGATGGCAGTTATAAGTCGCCTAAAACCTCTGACGCTGAAAAGACACTCGTTCACCTTCTACCTGCTTTTCCTTGTGCTGTTAGCGTTGATTTTCGTGTTCGGAAAAACGGTATCGGGATCCAGAAGCTGGTTTCAGATAGGTCCCGCATCCATTCAGCCCTCTGAGTTTATTAAAATCGGGATAGTAATGGCGCTTGCTAATTACTACGCAAGTGAGGTGGCCGCAAAGGAAGATTACAGTTCAGTGGATCTTCTTAAACCTATAGCTTTTCTGTTTATCCCTACAGCGGCAGTCATTGCTCAGCCCGATATGGGAACTGCGATGACCATACTTCTTATAGGTTCAAGCATTATTCTGTTTCTGGGAATCAGCAGGAATACTCTGCTGAAAATAATAATCGTAGCATTGATATCCGTTGTGCCGATCTGGCATTTTCTGATCAAGGATTACCAGAAGGAAAGGATATATTCCTTTATTGACACTTCCTCCGACCCTTTTGGGGTAAGCTACAACTCGATTCAGTCCCAGATTGCGATAGGTTCCGGCATGGGTTATGGAAAAGGTTTTTCTCTCGGTTCACAGTCCAACTTGAATTTTCTTCCCGCACACCATACGGATTTCGCATTTTCTGTAATTGCCGAAGAGTGGGGATTTCGCGGTTCGGTGTTCATCCTTCTTCTGTATTTCTCGATAATTCTTTTTATTCTCAGCATTGCAACATCCCTAGAAGATCGCTTTGCGATGATCGCATGCTTTGGGATCGCGGCGATGTTCTTCTGGCACGCCGCGATAAACATCGCTATGGTTACGGGGCTTATGCCGATCATCGGCACTCCTCTTTTCTTCATCAGTTACGGCGGTTCCTCAACCCTGACGGCCTTCATAGGAATCGGCATCGTTCTTTGCCTGAGAAGAAAATAAATAGAGTTCGAGAGTCCAAATAAGTGCAAAGCAAACGAATTCTTGACAGAGAATTAACATCGGATACAATCTACGCCGATTTCGGACAGGGAAAGGGTAAAACTCTCTTCTCTTAGGCCTTAGAACATTTTTCATTTAAAAAACAGCCAGAAAACGGCTCCTTTCATGCGGAGGTTTTTCTTTTTTCTCAGTGTTATGGTTATCTCAAGCACTCTTCCGGTTCTTTCTATATCAGACGCTCACGCACTTTCGAACGTAAAGGATGTAGAAGAAATCGGTTTTGACGAAAAACTTGCGTCCGCCATCGATCTTGACACGGAATTTCGCGGAGAAAACGGAAAGGCCGTGAGTATCTCCTCTTTTTTCGGACAGAAAAAACCAGTGGTTCTGAGTCTTGCCTACTTCACATGCCCAAGACTCTGCCTTCTTGCGACGGACGGAGTTCTGGAAGTTATAAACCAGCTGGATTCCTTCAGGCCGGGCAGGGACTACACCGTAGTTACCGTGAGTTTTGACCCCGAGGAAGCCCTCGATGTCATCGGCGCGAAGGCCGCAAGATACAAAAAAGCGCTTTCAGGCGGGGGAAAGGAAGCCAGGGACTGGAACTTTCTCACAGGAACGGCGGAAAACATACTGAGGCTTACTGATTCGGTGGGATTCCGATTCAAGAAAGACGGTGAGGAGTTCGCTCATGCTTCAGGAATAGTAATACTCACGCCGGAGGGGGAAATTTCGAGATACCTCTACGGAGTTCAGCACGACCCCCGTAATTTCAAGCTATCGCTGATAGAGGCTTCGGAGGGGAAAATAGGTTCCTCGGAGCTGCTTAATAAAGTGCTTATGTTTTGTTATCAGTTTGACCCAGTCGGAAAGAGATACGCGCTAGCTGCCCTTAATGTCGTCAAGGCGGGAGGAATGGTAACCCTCACGGTTCTCGTAGCGTTTCTCTGCTTCATGTGGAAAAGAGAAAGGAAAATCTTTTAATCATTTGCGGAGGTTGTAAACCATAAATGTCCAGTTGGATACCGGAATCGGCTTCTAATCTCGCCGCAAGCGTTGATAACATAACCCTGTTCGTAACAATCATATCAGTATTTTTCTTTGTCCTGATTTCCGGGGTACTCGTTGGCTTTGCAATCAAGTACAGGAGAAAAAGCGAGGACCAGGAAACCGCCTACATAACCCACAACCGGCTCATTGAAACCATCTGGACTATAATCCCTACCATACTTCTTATGGTTATCTTCGTATGGGGATGGATAGCCTTCAAGGAACTTCGCAATCCGCCCGCAGAAGCGATCGAAGTTAATGTTGTGGCGAAGCAGTGGCTTTGGCAATTTGAGTATTTCACCGGGAAAAAATCACTGAATGAACTGTTCGTGCAGCAGAACAAACCCGTAAGACTCATAATGAGGTCAGAAGACGTTATTCACAGCTTCTTCGTTCCGCAGTTCCGGGTAAAGCAGGATATTCTTCCGGGCAGCTACACACAGCTTTGGTTCACTCCGATCAAGGTCGGAACCTTTGACCTTCTGTGTGCTGAATACTGCGGTTCCGGGCACTCGAAAATGCTTGCGAGAGTAAACGTCCTGAGTCCAGAATCATTCGCAAGGTGGGAAAAAGGAGACGAGTTTGAAGACGGAGCCGCCGTGGCGGCAATCAGCATATCTCCTGCGGAGAGAGGAAAAGATCTGTATTCCCAGAGAGGTTGTCTTGCCTGTCACAGCATAGACGGCAAAGAGGTTATAGGACCTACTTTCAAAAATCTTTACGGCAAAACGGAGAGCCTTGAAGATGGTTCCTCGGTTCTTGTGGACGAGAACTATCTCAGGGAATCAATTTACGAACCTCAGGCGAAAATGGTAAAGGGCTATCCGCCCAGCATGCCCTCTTTCAAGGGTATACTGCCTGAGGATGAAGTAACCGCTCTTATCGAGTATATAAAAACGTTGAAGTAGGAGAATCAAAGGAGAAAAAGATGGCAAACGGAGTCATGACGCAAACCCAGCATATATCGTTTTTAGCTCAAAAAGGTTTAAAGTCGTGGATTTTGACAACGGATCACAAACGCATCGGGATCCTTTACCTCGTTACGATCTCATTTTTCTTCATGATCGCCGGCCTAGCGGCTCTGGGGATGAGATACGAGCTTATGACTCCCGAGCTTGACTTTTTCAGAACCCCGACGGAGTACAACGTAGCGTTCACGCTCCATGGTTCCCTTATGGTTTTCTTTTTCATCGTTCCGGGAATCGCGGCGAGCTTCGGCAATTTTCTGATACCGCTTATGATAGGGGCCAGGGACGTGGCTTTTCCCAGAATCAACCTGCTGAGTTTCTGGATATATCTTGTCGGAACGGCAATACTGCTTTCCGCGCTTTTGCAGCCGGCCGATACGGGCTGGACATTCTACACTCCCTACAGCATCCAGACAGGTACCAAGGTAATACTCATAACTCTGGGGGTTTTCGTGCTCGGGTTCTCGTCGATTCTCACCGGAATGAACTTCATAGTGACCATACACAAGCTCCGGGCGCCAGGAATGACCTGGTCCAGGCTCCCGCTTTTCATATGGGCGTCCTACGCGACCGCTATACTGCAGCTGCTCGCGACACCGGTTGTGGGAATCACGCTTCTTCTGCTGATAGCGGAGAGGGCCTTTGACATAGGCTTTTTCGATCCGGCCAAAGGAGGAGATCCTATACTTTTTCAGAATTTCTTCTGGTTTTACTCCCATCCCGCCGTGTACATAATGGTTATTCCGGCCTTCGGAATCATCTCGGAGATAATTCCCGTTTTCGCCAGAAAGCCGATTTTCGGATACAAGGCAATCGCGTATTCAAGCTTCGCGATAGCCATAATAAGCTTTTTCGTCTGGCTGCATCACATGTTCGTAAGCGGCATATCGGAAACGGCGGCGGCGATATTCTCCTTTCTGACGATGCTTGTAGCCATTCCAACGGCCATAAAGGTGTTTAACTGGACCGCCACCCTGTACAAGGGATCAATAGAGTTTCACTCGGCAATGCTCTACGCGATGTCATTCATAGTCCTTTTCACGGTTGGGGGACTGACCGGGGTTTATCTGGGAGCTTTGGCGGTTGACGTACACCTGCACGACACGTACTTCATAGTTGCTCACATGCATTACGTTATGATAGGAGGGACGGTGATGGGATTTTTCGGTGCCCTTCACTTCTGGTATCAGAAATGGTTCGGGAAGGTATTCAATGAACTGATTGCTAAAGCCTCATGGTTCCTCGTTTTTGTAGGATTCAACGTAGCGTTTTTCCCGCAGTTTTTCATGGGCTTCCAAGGAATGCCCAGAAGATACGCTACCTACCCCGTCGAGTACGTATCCTATCATGCGCTTTCAACCTACGGATCGTGGATACTCGGGCTCGGGATTTTAATAATGACCGTGAACCTGCTTTTACCGCTTATGAAAAAAGGGCAACCCGAATCGTCAAACCCCTACGGTTCCCTGTCTCTTGAGTGGCAAGTTCCTTCCCCGCCGCCCACCGAGAACTTTGACGAAATACCGACTGTAACTGACTGGACTTACGCTTACGGAAAAAAATAGATCGGAGGCTAACGTAAAAAATGAGTAGTACAGCAGAACACGCCGAAAGCCACGCGCACGGACACGGGCTCGGGGATGCCGTAACGCACAACGCGGCGAAATTCGGGATGTGGCTTTTCCTCGGAACGGAAATTCTTCTTTTCGGGGGACTTTTCGCGGCGTACGCGCTCTTCAGGGCCAAGTACCCGGATCTTTTTTACGACTCGCACAAGAAACTCGACGTTACTCTGGGTGCTATAAACACCATAGTGCTCATATTCAGCAGTTTCACAATGGCTCTGGCGGTGTCGGCATCGCAGAAAAGAAACAGGAAATGGCTGATAATACTCCTCTCTGTAACCTTTATATGCGGAGCGGCTTTCGCGGTAAACAAGTATTTTGAGTACAGCGCCAAATTCCATCATCATATATTCCCCGAGACGAACATATTCTTCGCCCTTTACTTCATGATGACCGGACTTCACATGCTCCACGTGTTTGTCGGAATGGGTATAATTCTGGCCCTGATAATAATGGCCAGGCAGGGAAGGTTTGCAGAAGGAAGAAGGTATACACCGGTTGAGGTGGGAGGGCTTTACTGGCATCTGGTTGACCTGATCTGGATATACCTGTTTCCACTACTGTATTTAATCGGGTAAACGGAGAGAGAAAATGAGCGCACACAACCACACTGAGGAACATCACACGGGTCTGCGGGTATACGCCGCGGTATGTCTTGCACTGTTCGCTTTTACGGGAATCACGGTGTATACCGCAGGATTTGATTTCGGCGATTTCAATATAGTCATCGCCATGGTGATAGCGTCGATAAAGGCATCAATCGTCGCCCTCTATTTCATGCATCTTAAATTTGAAGACAAGCTGACGTGGATATACGCTCTTTACCCGCTGTTTCTGCTTTCCCTTCTTATCGGTTTCACCCTAATGGAAACCTTCACAAGGGTGCCGGTAATAAAGTAGTCATATAAAAACAGGCATGCTTGCAAAAACCGCTCTAGCGCTTCTGTTCATACTTCTCATATGGGGAAACGCTGTATCGGGACTCAAGGCCGGACTCGCCTGTCCCGACTGGCCGCTTTGTCACGGCCAGGTAATCCCACCCTTCAGATGGGACATCTACGTCGAGTTCTCCCATCGCGTAATAGGCGGCATAACGTCCATAGTGCTTTTCATCTTATGTTACAGAAGATTTCGCGCGTACAAAAAAAATTACAGAATACTTCCACTGCTGGTAGTAGCGCTTCTTTTATTTCAGATAGTGCTCGGGGGGATAGTAGTTCTGGCCAAGCTTCCCGTGAACCTCACGACGATTCATTTCACAAACGCTATCATGATCTTTTCGATTACCCTTTACATGGTGTACTTTGACGGCGTCAGGATGAAGCCTGATTTCTGTTTTTCGGGACCAGCCGGGCTTTTTTTCGCGCTTTTTCTGCTTGTATTTATCCAAGCCTCTCTGGGAGCTTACGTAAGGCATCTGGAAGCCGGGCTCGCGTGCCCTGATTTCCCCACCTGCCTAGGCTACTGGATCCCGCCTGAACTTTCGGGGAAGGTGCTGGCCCATTTTACGCACAGGACGCTTGCCTATCTGCTCACGGCGGTATTTATCTGCGTACTGTTTCTCTCCAGAAAATCCGAAGGACTAAAAGAAGCCCGGAATAACATGTCCTGGGCGGTTACCCTCCTTTTTTTACAGATCGGACTTGGAATTCTGGTTATAACCTCAAAACTTACCTTTTACGTCACCGCCCTTCATCTCTCAATCGGTCTTCTGATACTTTCCCTCTGCCTTCTCACTTGGTTCGGGTATATAAGTAAAAACAGTGTCGCCAGAGGGGCGTTATAGCCATGCGGAAAGCAGAGAAAAAGTCTGTAGGAACCATGGCGGTCTCCGCCATTATTCTCTCCAAGCCCGGAATAATCATAAGCGTGGCATTTACAGGCCTTACGGGGATGGTGGTAGCCAACCGCGCCCTTCCCTCCGGACAGGCGGTTTTTCTTTGCGTCATCTCCCTTCTTCTAAGCGCCGGAGGAGCAGCAATTCTGAATAATCTGCTCGACAAGAAAATCGACAAACAAATGACTCGCCTCAACAAAAGGGTGGAAGCCCTGAGAACTCTCGGAGATCGAAACGCGTGGGTAATCTCGATACTGATGATGGTTGTGGCCCTTGTTGTCTCGTTTTCCTACTTCAATTACGTAACCGCGGCGCTCATTCTCCTCGCGATTCTTAGCTATACGCTTATTTACACCCTGTTTCTCAAAAGAACTTCTCCTTTTGGCACCATTCTCGGGGGAATACCGGGCGCTCTTCCGGTACTCATAGGTTACACGGCCATAAAACCCGTTCCCCAACTCGACGCAATAATCATATTCGTATTCATGATGCTCTGGCAGCCTCCCCACTTCTGGGTGCTCGCCCAGAAATACAGAAAGGACTATGAAAAAGCCGGGATAAACGTCCTTCCGGTCGCACTGGGCACAAAGTACACGAACATGCTGATACTTATCTATTCCCTTTCCCTGATACCCCTGACTTTCATACTTTGGCTTACGGGAACAAACACCGTCTATTTCGCGGCTTTCGCGGCAATATGCGGAATATATTTTAATTACTTGGTAGTAAAGAGCGTCTTCGGCAACCGTGGTTACGGAAAGGCTTTCTCAGCCTCTATCATCTACATGCTTCTCATAATGCTCGGGATAGTGATTGACATACTGGTTAAGTCTCTGTCCCCCGTGGAGAGGGTCATCGGGAATTTTCTGTAGCAACCGAAGGCAGGAGCTCTTTGAGTTCCTCAAGCGGCCGTGAGAGGGTAAGAATCGCCTCTTTCCAGAAATCTTTACTCGTTATATCGTCCCCGATGGATCTTTTCACGGCCCCCTCTGCGTCGTCTGAACCAGTGAGCGTGAGAAATTCTTCGTAAACGGGAATAAACTCTTCCCCGTGCTGTTCGAACTTCTCGAAAAGCGCCCTGCTCAGCAGGTAGCCGAAGGTATAGGGGAAATTATAGAAACTGACACCGGTTATGTAAAAATGAAGCTTTGACGCCCAGAAAAACGGATCGTATTCCAAGAGCACGTCTCCGAAAACCTCCTTCTGGCTCTCAGTCATAAGTTCCTTTAGATCGCTCACGGTCAGTTCTCCTCGGGCGCGCCGCTCGTAGAGCTTTTTTTCAAACTCATACCTTACGGGGATGTCCAGAAGATATATGGCCCCGTGATTTACTTCTGCGTCCCTTACAAGCACCTTGTCTTCAACGCTTGTTGAAGGGTCGCGCAGCAGTCCATCGGCAAGCAGCATTTCCCCGAAAGTCGAAGCGGTTTCGGCAAGCGTCATAGGATAAAACTGAGCATAGGAACGCAGGTCTCTCATCACGTGAGAATGGAAAGCATGGCCCGCCTCGTGGGCAAGGGTAAGTATGTCGCCCACTCCACCGTTATAGGTCATGAATATCCTTGACTCTCCGGTAAGAAGAGAGCCCGTGCAGAAACCTCCGGGTCTTTTTCCATCCCTTACTTCCCAGTCTATCCATTCACTTCGGCATACATGCTCAAAAAACCCGCCGAGGCGCGGATAAGCTGCGGAAAAAGAATCAGAAACCATGGATTTCGCCCCGCTCCAGTCGACCCTACCAGTTTTCCCCAGATTCATAGGAGCCCCCAGATCATACCAGGACACTCCATCAAGCCCCAGTGTCTCGGCCTTAAGTCTCAGGATGCTTCTTGGAAGCTCGACTGTTTCCCGTATAGCTTCCATCATTGAATCCAGAGTCTGTCTCGATATCGCGGCGTCAAAAAGCGCGACATCGAGAAAATGATCAATCTCTCTATGCCTGTAAAGCGTATGCCTGGTTCCAGATATGGCGTTTATGGCCCCCGCGGCTATGTCTTCAAAGTCCTCCCAGGCTGCGTTGCCGCCGGAAAAAGCGGCTTTCCTTATCTCCCTCTGAGGACTTTCCATAAGCGACCTTCTCTGGGACATGGGAAGCTGCTTTTTCGTGCCGTCGGGATAAACCATCTCAAACGTCATCTTGGAAGAGACGGTATCGTAGATCCTCCCCCAGGCTCTTATCCCGTCAACTCCCAGTTCTGAAGCCAGAATTTCCTTCGGAGCGGACATGGTGAACCGGGAATTTCGCCAAACGCGCCTTACGTAGTAAGAAGCCGACTCAATATCCGGAAAAGAAACAAACTCGGAAAGCAAATCTTCGTCAGCATCCCGAAGCGCTCTTTGCAGCTGAACTTCAAGTTTCTCGAGATCCGAGCCGAGAAGGGAAATCGCCGCTTCCTCGCGCAGGTAATCCTCCCGGTTAGAATCCGAAGCAGAGAGGCATCCCACGTAAGAACGTATATGGGAATATCCGCTTATAAGTTTCTCCGTTTCCAGAAAAACATCCTTCCAGAACGCAAGGTTTTCTCCGCAAAGAGGTTCAGAAACCGAGGCCTTCTCATCGAGACTTTTTATGCCGCCGGAGAGGGTTACTTTGAATTCTTTATACTCAGGTCCCTGAAATTCGGGAAAATAGGAAGTTAGATCCCAGTTCATATCGGTATTTTTCACGCTTCGGTCCACGGCTAGACTCCCGCCGTAATGGATTTTTCAAACAACAAATAATACAACAGAATTTATTAATTGGAATGGGACTTATATACATAACTACACAGACTTCTCCTTATTCTCACCGAGTACCATAAGCCAAATAAACGAGACAATTCCGAGAAAAAATCCCAAAATCCCCCATTTCCATTTGCTACGCTTAAACCGTTCAGCAAGAGCAACGTGCAAGCCTGTAATGAATATCATCCATGCCCAGAACCAGAAATTTGAAAACAAGTCAGTCTCAGCCATGCACTTCTCCTTATTTTAAAGCGTTATCGGCTTTGACAAGATCGCGTAGGATGATTATATTAAACCTAATCTTTAATAAGATCGCGTAGGATGATTATATTAAATCCAATCTTTAATAAGATCGCGTAAGATGATTATATTAAATCCAATCTTTAATATTCATTGATAGAACCATCAATATAAAAAAATCAGTAAAAAAAGATGAGACTTTCCGATACCCAGTCTAACACTTCAACCCGGGCAGGACAATACGTCTGGCAGCCGAGTGGTTACAAGGCATTTATCCCAACACCCCTGCCACCCAACCCTCCCGTCCGGATTACTGGAGAACTGCAAGCGTTGCTCTCCGAGGCTAACGTAGCGTTGGGACGTCTGGACGGATCCATCCAGACACTGCCTAATCCGGACCTTTTCGTTTTCATGTACGTCCGCAAGGAGGCGGTACTGTCAAGCCAGATTGAAGGAACCCAAAGTTCTTTGCATGACGTGCTCGCCGCAGAAGCGAAGATATTCGCGCCGGATCAGCCTGATGACGTTAATGAAGTGGTTAACTATGTTAGTGCCATGAATCTGGGTCTAAGACTGCTTGAGAAACTTCCGGTCTCAATCCGCGTGATCCGTAAAATTCACGAAAAACTCCTACGAGGCGTCCGCGGTTCCAACCTTTCACCGGGAGAATTGCGAACCAGGCAGAATTGGATTGGCCCTCCCGGCTGTACGTTGAATGAAGCTGTTTTCGTTCCGCCACCGCATCATGAGGTTCCACAGAAACTCGCAGAACTGGAACTGTTTTTCCATAACGCTGAACTGCCGCTGTTGATCACGGTTGGGATTGTTCATTCCCAATTTGAAACGATCCATCCATTTCTTGATGGAAACGGCCGTGTCGGGCGCCTTCTCATCTCTTTTCTGCTTACTGAACGCCGGATTTTGCAAAAACCTGTACTATACTTGTCTCACTATTTCAAACGGCACAGGGAATCCTACTATGGTCACTTGCAGGCCGTACGCGAACGGGGTGACTGGGAAGGCTGGCTAGGGTTTTTCCTCCGTGGCGTAACTGAAGTGAGCGGCGAAGCTGCCGAGACTGCCCGTAGCATTCTGTCGCTCCGGGAAGAACATCGGACGGCTATTAACGAAAACCTGGGAAACTCCGCCCGAAACGGCCATCGCTTGCTGGAATATCTATATAAAAAGCCTATCGTTTCGGTAAATGATGTCCGAAACTTAACGGGGACGACCTATACCGCAGCTAACAATCTAGTTGCGCATATGGTCGAAAACGGTATTCTGCGCGAGATCACGGGTCGGGTACGCAACCGCAGATTCATGTATTGGGACTATGTAAACCTTTTTCATGACTCCGAACCGAACAATGACACGTGATCCCTTTTTTCCAATTTCTTTGAGTGCCCATCCAACTGTGCTAAATAAAAACTTATAGAAAGGTACTGAATTATATTGTTGTAAGTTTTTACCGACGAATCTATTTTGCATCCTTCACAGCTAATTTGCTATTCCATTGGAATAAACCGGTTTCCCTCCGATAGCACTCCGAAAACCGCCGCGTTAATCTGATCGAGAACACGGAATTTGACATTGCCACAGGCGTATATATTTTAACACCCTGAATAATGAAAAAAGCATATTTAGCACTTGAAGGCGGCAAAGTATTTGAAGGCGTAAGCTTCGGAGCCCAAGGAGAGGTGACCGGAGAAGTCGTCTTTAACACATCTTTAACGGGTTACCAGGAAATACTCACGGATCCTTCTTACAACGGCCAGATTATCGTAATGACCTACCCCGAGATAGGTAACTACGGGATCAATCCCGAAGATTTCGAATCAGAAAAACCCCATCTAAGCGGTTTTGTCGTGAAGGAATACTGGGATTATCCAAGCAACTGGAGATCAAGGGAGAGCCTCGGCAGTTTCCTCTCAAGACATGGAATACCCGGCATACAGGGAATCGACACAAGGGAACTTACAAGAATCATACGAATCGGAGGAGCGATCAAGGGGATTATCTCAACGGCTGAGACTAACCCGGAAGTTCTGGCTGAAAAAATTGGCTCCTCGCCGGGAATAGTCGGGCGCGACCTAGTAACGGAAGTAAGCTGCGCGCAGCCTTACCTATGGGAGGAAGGAACGGGAAAGTGGCGCTACGGCAGGGAAATCGAACCCGAACCTTCTAAAAGATTCAAAGTCGCCGTCTATGATTTCGGGATAAAGAGGAACATCCTCAGGGAACTTTACGATCTTGGATGTGACACGACGGTTTTTCCGTCGAAAACGGACCCCGAGGAGATACTGGCTTTCGATCCCGACGGGATTTTTCTCTCAAACGGACCCGGAGACCCGGCCGCGGTCAAATACGCCTCTAAAAACGTAAGAAAACTTATCGGAAAAAAACCCATCTTCGGAATCTGCCTGGGACACCAGATCCTGAGTCTCGCACTCGGAGGAAAGACCTTCAAACTCAAATTCGGGCATCGCGGAGGAAACCAGCCTGTTAAAAACCTTGAAACCGGAAAGGTGGAGATAACTTCCCAGAATCACGGCTTCGCCGTGGATCCCGATTCGCTCAAAAGCAACATCGCTATCTCCCACGTAAACCTGAACGACCAGACGGTTGAAGGGCTGAAGCACAAGGAACATCCCCTCTCCTGCGTTCAGTATCACCCCGAAGCCTCGCCCGGGCCGCATGATTCCTCCTATCTTTTCGGAGACTTTATCGAGATGATGAAAGATTTCTCAGCGTAAACATTCAGGGTGCGTATTCGTTCAGGAAACGACAGATACTCGGTATTCGAAGATGCAGTAGAGTCTCTATATTTAATCTTCTGAATCCGATCCTTTCGTCACTCTCTGATGAGATTCTCGAGACGAAATCAAAACGCAGTTGATTATAGTCGACGGGTGTTCATCGCCTTCCAACCCGAAACCTTTAGCTTCAAGTTCCCGCGAGACGCGCTCATTACGTTCCCAGAATTCATTCTCAAGACGCCTGTCCTCTTCCGGGTCGTCTGAAACTCTCCGAATGCTGCAATACGAATTCAGGCCCGTGGAACTACCATTGGCATACAAACGGACATGCCTGTCGTTTGTCATGCGATGAGATGCGTAATAATCAAGATAGTCGCCAGCTTCGTCCGTTCCAAACAGATACCAGACAGTCCACCCGCTCTTGACGATCTTGCCCCGTTGTCGATTTTTGACAGCCTCCTTTGGAAGCTCGATACTCCAAGTTTCAAAAAACCTATTGAAACTCACAATATGCTGATCCACAGAACCGCTCATCTGGGTTTCATTCCTTGCGTATTATCCTATTTCTTCTCTTTCCAAATGTCTCTCGAGAAATTCTATTATCCGCAACGTAAGCTCCGCTTCCTCCTCAAGCCCACCAAATCTTTCCTCTTTCATTTTTGCGTTGAGCGACTCGTACAGATGATCATATATATCCGAAGGGGTCTTTATCTTCTGTTCCTGCATATTATCTTCCTCGCTATAGCAATATGAGTTTAACCGACCGGATACTCCCATTTAGAAGTATGTGGTGCAATTTATCCACACACATCTTTTTTGAGCAAACCTACATACTTGTCGGCAAGCCTTGTAGGTTCGGGAATCCTGAGACCTCGGGAACACTCAAGGGCAATCATAACTGAGGTATCGAGATCGATTCTGTTCCCGATAGACACGAAAACCGGTTTAACACCGTCTCTGGTTCTTAAAGCGGCACCAACGACTTCGCCTTCCTTTCCCCTTATTAACGTTCTTTTACCCTTATTAAGGCCCGGTTCACTGAAAGTTCCATAAAGGCATTTTTTCGCAACGCCTATTGCCGGAATATCTAGCAGAACCCCAACATGACAGGCAAGTCCGAAGCCTCTTGGATGAGCGAGTCCGTGTCCGTCTATCATGATCATGTCACAGCGCTCGCGAAGCTCGCCAAAGGTCCTTATGACGCAGGGCGCTTCCCTAAAACCCAGAAGCCCCGGAATATAGGGAAACACCTCATCCGATACGGTCCATACCCTCTCGATCTCCTCCAGTTCAGGGTATGAAAAAAGAATTATTCCGCAGACAAGCTTCTTTTCCTTAACGCAGATAGCGATATCGGCGCCAGCAATCGTGCGAATAGTCTTCGAGGCAGAGGTTCGTACAACCCTTTGCGAAAGTTCATTTTGAATACGAAAAGCTTCTCTCACAGGAGGAGGTTTTACAGAATAGAGTATTTCAAGGTCTTTTATCAAGTCACCCATAATTGTGCATGGAAACAGAACACCCCACTAAAGCTGGCAGTACTTACAAGCACTACCTATAGGCACTCGCTCGCCCGACTTCTCACAATAACTGCAACCATACTTGCCGTAGAACCACAGCACTGGATCAAGCGCCGCGCTTGTTCCTGCAATCCGGTCTGGTCCCCCTATATCGGTCTTGGCAACCGCATTGTGGCAGGCATCTTGGATTATCGGTTTTGCCTCTCTAAGCTTAAGCCCTCGCGTGGGTGCGATTCCCAGATTCTCCGTCGCGCGGCGAACCTGAACATCGACCGCTACCGGAACCTTTTCTATGCTCTCTATCTCAGCTCCACCCGGGTCCGCCATGATCCGAACCCACATCGGTCCTATCTTCGGACCGCGAAGAAATGGGAATTTAGACCGACCCATGTCGTCCCTGCTTTTCAGCGCCTTAAGTAATTCCTCCGCATCTCCAAGGCCACGGTCTATTACGCGGAGTATCGGACTATCCTCCGAAGCTAAACTGGTAGCAATTACATGCCAAGCTTTCGAGTCCGGTTCGTAGCGCTGGCTTACTCTGCTTTCAGACAGTAATGACTTAAGCTTGTCTCGGGGAATTCTTGTTACCTCAGCAGGATCGAAAAGCTTTGGATGCGATCTAAAAAGCTTCGCCGCGTCCCGCCACAAACTATTTGCGTCGCGCGCGCGGTCCATTGCCGAAACGAAAGTCAGAAACAGGCGCACGGTACGGTCGGACTCACCGGAATCACGCATTTCCTTAACAAATTTCACCTCCGGCATTTCCGACCATGGATCGTATGATGCTATACCTCTCTCGGACAGATCAAGTCGATCGCAATAGAAATCACTGGCAATCATCTCGACTATTTGTTCTGCGTTAGACATTTTTGGAGTTTGAAGAACAATTCTCTGTTGTTTATACCACTTTAAGTTGGAATCCAGAAAGGCTTTATGGGTTCCGACCCGTCTTCTTCGCATGAGGCAATATACTCGTCAATCGAACCACGGAATTCTTTCTGAATTTCCTTAGCATCAATCGCTTCAAAAGAGACAATTGAATAACTGCCGCTGTTAATAACTCTTCCGTGAAGACGCCCTACGGAATCGTCAAATTCAACCACTGCAACATACCCCTTGTACTCAATCATGGTCTCACTCCTGTGGCTTTTAGGAAAGCAGCTACGTCTGGTTAGAATAGAATATACGAAAACATGTTCGGCAAAAACTTCAAAAAGCAAAAAATACGGACTCCCGAAGTCAAGATAAACACCGTTTGGGGAGGAGAAGGAAAACCCGTCCTTCTTCTCCACGGCTACCCGCAAACGCATGTCATGTGGCACGCGGTAGCACATACACTCGCCTCGAATTTCCTAGTCGTGTGCCCGGATCTTCGGGGTTATGGAGACAGCTCTAAACCTGCAGGGAAAAAAGATCATTCAAATTATTCAAAAAGAGCCATGGCCTCGGACATGGTCTCCGTGATGGAAGCCTTAGGGTTTCGTGAATTCTACGTAGCGGGACACGACAGGGGAGCCAGGGTACTTCACCGCATGTGCCTTGATCACCCCGAAAAAGTCCGTAAGGCCTGCGTCATGGATATAGCACCTACCCACCACATGTTCAAGACCGCGGACCGGCATTTCGCCACGGGTTACTATCACTGGTTTTTTCTTATCCAGCCCGAGGAACTTCCAGAAAAAATGATAGGGGCGGATCCGGAGTACTATCTTCTGGAAAAACTCAGACGCTGGAGCGCTCCCGGAGCAAAGTTTCATCCTGAAGCAGTAAAAGAGTACGTGCGCTGTTTCAGCGACCCCCTCTCAATTCATGCGAGCTGTGAAGACTACAGGGCCGCGGCCTCAATAGATATTGTTCACGACGAAGAGGATATGGACGCTAAGATAACGTGTCCACTTCTTGCTCTTTGGGGAAAAAGAGGGTTCATTCACAGAACCTACGATGTGCTTGAGGTATGGAGAAAAAAAGCACGGAGCGTTTCTGGAAAACCGCTTGACTGCGGCCATTTTCTCTCGGAAGAAAAACCCCGGGAGACCTCCGCGGAACTGCTGTCGTTTTTCGGATAACGGAATTTCCCGAGACCGCCTGAACCGTGTTTTCTTTGCACGGTAAAATCCCCACCGGGATGTTGTCCGTAAACGCTATTTTGTATAGAGTATCACCATGTCGAAAATGCTTTTCGTAATGGACCCGATCGAATCCATAAACATAAACAAGGATACTACCTTCGTAATAATGCTTGAATGCCAGGCGAGAGGACACGATATTCGCTACTGCGAACTTGAGGATCTTTTCGTAAAAGACTCGAGGGCATGGGCGGATTCAACGGCGCTTCACCTTGAGAGAAAAAGCGATTACTACTCCAAGGGTTCCACGGAAACTTCTCCGCTTGACGACTTCGACGTTGTATGGATGAGAAAAGATCCCCCTTTCAACATGGACTACATCTACTCAACCTACATACTCAGCAGGGTTGACGAATCCGCAACGCACGTGATTAACCATCCGGCCGGGATAAGGGAATCTAACGAGAAGATGTACAGCCTTAATTTCGCCGATTACATGCCTCCCACTCTGGTTTCAAAAGACATCGAAAAGCTAAAGGATTTTCTCTCTCATACCGGCAATGAAATGGTGGTAAAACCGCTTGACGGTTACGGTGGAGAGGGGATATTCCTCGTAAAGGCCGACGACCCCAATCTCAACGTGATACTCGAGAGCATAACAGATTTCGGGCAGACCTACGTGATGGCCCAGAAATTCATAAAAGAAGTCTCGGAAGGGGACAAAAGAGTTATAATTTTAAACGGCCAGCCCATAGGGGCAGTAATGAGGGTCGCCGCAAAGGGGGAGTTCAGAAGCAATTTCCACTCTGGAGGACATCCAGAGAAAACCACGCTTACGGAAAGGGATCTGGAGATATGCGATGGCCTTCGACGCAAACTCATAGAGGACCGGCTTTACCTAGTTGGAATTGACATAGTCGGAGGGTATCTGACCGAAGTCAACACCACGAGCCCGACATGCGTTCAGGAAATAAACTTTTTCAGTGGAGTGAAGCTTGAATCGCAGATAGTTGATTTCGCGGAAAGCATTATCTGTGAGTCCCCGGAGAACCGTTAAAAATTTTTCGGGGAAAAGATTCCACTCAGGACTCTAAACATGAAAATATCAAAAAAGGATGTGCTCGACACAGCCGAACTTGCAAGACTCGAGTTCGACGACGAGATGCTTTCGAAATTCACCCGCCAGCTCGGAGACATCCTCGTCCATATAGATGAGCTTGCCGAACTTGATACGGAAAACGTAGAACCCACATCGCACGTACTTGAACTCTCAATCCCCTTTCGAAAAGACGAGGTTAATCAGGTAATAACGACAGAAGAAGCCCTCCGCAACGCATCCAGCCAAGAAGACGGTTTTTTCACGGTTCCAAAAGTCATAGAGGATCAGAGCTAGCCCTATGTCCATTCCAAGAACCATAAAAGAAGCAGCCGCACTGATAGAAAAAAGAGAAGCTTCCCCCGTGGAGCTTACAGAACTTTTTCTTGAGCGCATATCCGCCGAGGATGGAAGAATAAACTCATACATAACCGTCTGGGAAGAAGCGGCTTTAGATGCCGCCAGAAAGGCGGAAAAACAGATATCCGAAGGAAACTACCTGGGTGCTCTCCATGGAGTCCCAATAGCGCTTAAGGATATTTTCGTAACAAAGGACTCGCGGACCACCTGCGGGTCGAAAATGCTGCGCGATTTTGTCGCCCCCTATAATTCCACCGTGGCCGAGAAACTCATGGCAAGCGGTTCCGTAGTACTCGGAAAAAACAACATGGACGAATTCGCCATGGGATCTTCAAATGAAACATCTTACTTCGGGCCGGTAAAGAACCCCTGGGACACCGACAGGGTTCCTGGAGGATCAAGTGGGGGAAGCGCCGCCGCAACGGCGGCGAACCTGTGCGTCGCGTCAGTCGGAACAGACACCGGAGGTTCCATAAGACAGCCCGGTTCCCTATGCGGAGTAGTGGGAATGAAACCCACCTACGGAAGGGTAAGCCGCTACGGCATGATCGCATTCGCTTCTTCCCTCGATCAGGCGGGACCGCTTGCGAAAACCGTGGAGGACGCTGCCATAATCCTCTCTTCCATAGCGGGCCATGACCCGATGGACTCAACGTCCGTAAACTTTCCGACCGCTGATTACGCAAGCGCGCTCAGTACGGATATAAAAGGGCTCCGGGTAGGCATACCGAAGGAATACTTCGTTTCGGGGATGGACCCCGAGGTGGAGAAATCCGTCCGCAAAGCTATCGCCGAACTTGAGACCCTAGGAGCAGAAATTGTGGAGATTTCGCTTCCTCACTCCCGGTACGCGGTTTCAACCTACTATATAATAGCCCCTTCGGAAGCGAGCTCTAATCTCGCCAGATACGATGGGGTAAGATACACATACCGTTGCGAAGATCCGGAAACCCTCAGGGACCTGTTTTTCAGAAGTCGCTCGGAAGGATTCGGAGACGAAGTGAAAAGAAGAATAATGCTTGGAACCTACGCCCTCTCCACAGGCTATTATGACGCTTATTACCTGAAAGCCCAGAAGGTAAGAACCCTTATAATAAGGGATTTTGACAGCGCGTGGGAAAAAATTGACGTTATAGCAGGCGCTACTTCTCCTGAAACCGCTTTCAGAATAGGTGAAAAAACGGACGACCCCCTTAAAATGTACCTCTCCGACATACTTACCATTCCCTGCAACATAGCAGGTCTGCCGGGAATATCAGTCCCCTGCGGATTCAGCCCAGAAAAGCTTCCTATAGGACTTCAGATAATAGGAAAGCCGTTTGACGAGCAGACGGTGCTCAATGTCGCGTACGCTTACGAGCAAAGCACCAAATGGTACGAAAAAGAAGTAGCGCCACTTGGATAATTGCAACCCGGGACACCCCCCGGCGCAAAAGCATGTTATTATCGAAACATGAAGCTTCTTTTCACGGGACAGCAGGGCAACTCATGAATGAATGCTCTGGATACCATGAAAAGCAGTGCCTACCCTGCGGGTGGTCATAATCCGTCTGCTCATTTTCACTGCAGATGTGTTATAATGACAGTATAGTCTTTAACAAGGAGAAACAACCGTGAGTAAAGACAAGAAGTGTATGATGTGCGGCAAGCCTTCCCCTGATACCATATGCGATTCTTGCAAGGCAAGCGTTCAGGCCGAAGCCGCCGGTAAAAAAGCGAAAATGGAAAAGAACGTAAAAGTCGGCGGGAAAAAGGCCGACGAACAGTCCAAACAGCGTTCCTGATCAATCAGCCTCCCCGGACTTCAAAAACCTTTCTGTATATTCAGCTTTAACTTGTCGGATACATCAGAGAGCAGTTCGTTAATCTTCTTCACTGCTTTTGGATCGGAAGTAGTTTTTCGGAATTTATTATGTTGATAAACATAATGTTTTTATGCATAATAAATACATGGATTTTATTGATCGACTTAAAGAAATGCGCAGACTCGATAATGCGCTGTGTCGTCCGGGCGGATTTGCCGTTATCTGGGGCCGACGTCGGGTGGGGAAGTCGCGTCTGCTTATCGAGTGGTCCAGACGTAACGAGGGTCTCTACACCGTCGCAGACCAGTCGGCTCCCGCCGTGCAGAGGCGCTACTTGGCGGCTGCGGTGGCAAAGCGGTTCCCAGGATTTGCTGATGTCGAGTATCCGGACTGGCAGGCGTTTTTCGCACGTCTCGCAGCCGAAGCAGCACGCACAAAATGGCCGGGCCCCTTTATTCTGGACGGACTGCCGTACTTGGTTGCGGCTGACCCCACTGTGGCGAGCGTTCTTCAGAACTGGCTTGACGGTCCCGGGCATCGACCCTGCGTAGTAGTCAGCGGATCCGTCCTGCGGATAATGCGCAGTGCAATCCTTGATGCGGACGCGCCGCTTTACGGGCGTGCGGCAGAATCCTTCGCCATTCGTCCCCTCAGACCCGGACATCTCAGCGACGTATTCGCCGTATCCGCTCCTAGGGAACTTGTTTCCCTCTATGCGCTCTGGGGCGGTATGCCAAGATATTGGGAACTTGCCGAATCGTTCGGTACGGATTTTGATTCCGCCGTTGACTCGCTGGTTCTTGATCCCTCGGGACCTCTGCACAACGAGCCTGACCGGCTGTTGCTTGAGGAAACGCCGTCTGCGGTTGCCCTACGGCCGCTTCTTGACGTTATCGGCTCGGGCGCGCACAGGGTAAGCGAAATCGGCGCCCGCCTAGGCCGCCCCGCGTCAAGTCTCCCACGACCATTATCGACACTTGCGGAAATGAACCTTGTACTTCGTGAGGTTCCGTTCGGAAGCGACACCCGTTCCGGCAAGCGAAGTCTGTACAGAATCGCCGACCCGTTTTTTCGCCTGTGGTTTCGCGTCGTTGCGCCCCACCGCGCCGCTCTTGCGGAGGCTCCGCCCGAAACGCGTCTTGGTTACTGGCACAGGTACAGGGCGGGGCTTGAATCAGCCGCGTGGGAAGAACTGTGCAGAATGGCCGTGCCCTTTCTTCACCTCAATGGCGGTCCGCTGGCTGACCTTGGCCCCTGGGAGCCCGCTCAGCGCTACTGGCACGGCAATGATCCCGAATTTGATGTTGTCGCTCGTTCAGTTGACGGAGTCAGGACACTGGTGGGCGAGGTCAAATGGGGAAAGCGCGCGGCTAACCCGCAGCGCGGCAGTACGGATATTCTTCCAAGCGCGACAGGAAGCAAAGTGGTAAGGGTTTTGTTTGTTCCTTGTGCAGACACTGTGTCCGGCACCGCAGAAAACACCCATATCGTTGACGCAGGTGCGGTTATGACGGCCCTTCGCGGCGACAGTTGATAAAACAGCCAGCAGTAGAGCAAACCGGAGACAAAATTCTTTTCCTTTTTTCACGGAACCGACCCATCGCCGTTCCAGATTTCAAGAGCCACTCTGTATATTCCGTTTTTAGAAACTCCGAAGGCTCTGCTTACAAGGGAAACGGCTTCACTCAGCGAAAATCCCTTTTCCCTGAGAAGCCGGAGCGTCCTCTGAACCGCATCAGCAGACGCCCCGTTGTGCCCGTCCCTGCTCCCTTCCACAACTACCGTTACCTCCCCCTTCAGAATTTCTCTTTTTGAAAGAACAGAAATCACCTTGGACAATGATCCCCTGAGCACTTCTTCATAAAGTTTTGTCATTTCCCTTGCAACGCAGATATTCCTATCGCCGAGAATTTCCAGCATAAGACTCAATGTACGTGAAAGTCTCTTGGCGGACTCGTAAAAAACCAGAGTATAAGGGTAGCGTTTTACGTCCTTTAGAAGCTCTTTCTTCTTGCCGATTATCTTCGGAAAAAATCCGAGAAAAAGAAAACTGTCCGTGGGAAGTCCTGAAACGACAAGCGCGGACAGAGTGGCCGAAGGACCGGGTACGGGAACTACTTCTATATTGTTTTCAATCGAGAGATTTACAAGCCTCCACCCTGGGTCGGAAACTGAAGGAGTTCCGGCGTCGGAAACAAGCGCTACATCCTTCCCCTCCTTGAGTTCTTCAAGCAGCTTCTGCGACTTTTCAACCTCGTTGTGTTCGTGATAGCTTGTGAGGTTGGTTTCGATTCCGTACCGGACAAGAAGTTTTTTTGTGGTTCTCGTATCCTCGCACGCTATAACGTCGCAATCTTTAAGAACGCTCACAGCCCGCAAGGTTATGTCTTCAAGATTTCCTATCGGGGTAGAGACTACAAAGAGCTTTCCAACCATACTGTTATTCAGCAACCATCTGGATATTAAAACGCGTTTTGCTACATGTGTTCTTTGTCTTCCAAGATAAAGAAGCCTGTTTTCCACAGATTGCCGCGGAGGGCGAGGGATTCGAACCCCCAAGTCCTTTCGGACGCCGGTTTTCAAGACCGGTGCAATAGCCGTTCTGCCAGCCCTCCGGCAAGAGTCAGATTATACAGATAAAACAGACGCACTTCACTGATCTTTCACTGTAACGGTTATTTTCTCAGAAAGCACGGGAGGTTTATGAGGTATGTGCAAATAATTCCCCAGCAGTAAACGCAGGGTATGCTTCCCGGGAGCAAGGGTTATTTCCGTTTCCGTCTGTCCGCCTCCGAAATGCCTTACGTTCTCGCTGAAAGCAAGAGGTTTTTCCATGTCTGGCAGATCCTCAAGATCGATTAACAGGTGATGATGCCCGGTATTTGGAAGCTTGACCCCGGCCGGAGCAACTCCCATGTTCACCAGCCCGAATCTCACGATGAAAGTCTTACCGACGACCTCCCCGTCTTTTGGGGAAATAACATACGCCTTGGCACCGGGAGGAGATTCGGAAAAATGCTCTTCCGCAGAAGCCAAGTTCCATGATATGGCCATGGCTATGAAAAACAAAAAAAATGTCCCGTTCTTCATTGTCATCCTCAAAGCCTTAATCACTAAAATATGCACCTGTTTAAAGTACATGTTTTTTTGAGAATCGTCATTTGGGGAAGATGTCGGAAAGTATAGAGAAAAATGGCCGCAGGAGGAAAACCAAAGGGTTATCCCACTGACCCATTCAGAGATTTATAGGGAAATCTTTATTTAGTGGACAGAGAACCGCCCTCGTTGACCCGGAATTATATTATAAAAACAGACATTCAAGCAGGCAGATCTTCAGATGCTGGGATGGTATTCTGAGCGACGCACTATGATGGACTTAACCGGGGGTCTCAGAATCTCTAATCCCAAAGATCAACTACTACTCTCCCGACCTGACCGCCCTTCAGCATGGTATCTATTTCTGGGTTAACATCTTCAAGTGAGACTGTTCTGCACATCTGTTCAAGAATATCAAGCTTCCACTCGCCGGATATCTTTTCCCACACAAGTCGTCTTCTTTCCATCGGGCAGCTTGCCGAATCTATACCCGCAAGCGTAATCCCCCTCAATATAAACGGATAGACATTCGTGTTGAGTTCATGAGAAGCAACATTGCCGCACGTCGTGACAATTCCTCTTTGCCTCGTGGACTTAATAGCGGTGGCAAGCATCTCTCCTCCCACGGTATCGACCACCCCGGCCCACTGTCCCTTAAGCAACAGTCTGCCTGAAGGGTCGGTTAGATTCTCTCTCCCGATAACTTCCTCCGCTCCCAAGTCCGCCAGAAACTGTTCTTGCCCGGTTTTTCCCGTGGAAGCCGTCACACTGTAGCCGGCTTTTCCCAATATAGCGACGGCCATACTGCCGACTCCACCCGTTGCCCCCGTTACGAGAATCTTTCCGTCTTCCGGCCTTACTCCGCCTTCCACAATTCTTAAAACGGACTGCGCCGCGGTAAAGCCCGCAGTTCCGTACATCATTGACTCTTTCAGATCAAGTCCCCCGGGCAGGTTAACTACCCAGCCAGCCGGAACCCTCACGCATTGTCCGAACCCCCCGGAAGTATCCATTCCCAGGTCGTAACCATGCACTATTACCTTATCTCCGGGTTCAAACTCCCCGCTTTTTGAATGTTCAACGATACCGGCGGCATCAACGCCCGGCGTATGAGGGTAATTTTTCGTGACCCCCCTGTTTCCTATGGCAGAAAGCGCATCCTTATAATTCAGGGATGAATACTTTACGCTTAAGAGCACTTCCCCGTCGGGCAGACTGTCGATTTGTCTGGTTGTGATTTCTCTTGTGAATTTCCCGTCTTCGGTCCTGCTTACAACCATTGCCTTGAAGCTATCAGAACTCATTTGAAACCTCCTTCAGTTCCGGTTTTCATCTCCGCAAAGATCCTCAAGCGCAAGTAAAAGCGCCTGCGTTCCAAGCTTTCCGTGCCCGAGGGCGCTTGCCCTTTCATAAAGGGATTTAACAAGAGCAAGTCCGGGAAGATCAATCCCCATCCGCCGTGATTCACCAAGGGCGATCTCCATATCCTTTATGAAGTGTTCAACGAAAAAGCCCGGGTCATAATCTCTCTCCATGATTCTGGGGCCGAGATTGTTCAGAAGCCAGCTCGAAGCCGCGCCGCTTCCTACGGAGCGAAGCATGGTGCGGGGATTTAACCCTGCCCTCTGACAATACATCAAGTTCTCGCAGATTCCTATCATTACTCCTGCTACCGTGATCTGGTTACACATCTTCGCGTGCTGACCGGAACCTGCTTTTCCCTGATACACGATGTTCTTTCCAAAAAGCCCAAGAAGCGGTTTTACCGAATCAAAAACTTCCTCATCCCCTCCGACCATTATTGAAAGCTCTCCTTTCGCGGCACCCACGTCTCCCCCGGAGACCGGCGCGTCTAAAGAGGCGCAGCCGAAACCAAGCGCCTTTTCGTATATTTTCCTTGCAAGAGTCGGCTCGGTTGTAGTCATGTCGACGAAGACACGACCGGATGCGGGCTCAATAAGAAGTCCTTCGCGACCGAAATATACTTCTCTTACGTCATCCGGGTAACCGACAATCGTAAAGATAACATCAGCTTGGCGGGCAACCTCAACGGGAGAGTCGCACCAGTTGGCCCCTTCACTCAAGAGTTCTCCGGCTTTTTCTTTTGTTCTGTTAAAAACAAAAACACGGTACCCGGCATGAATCAGGTGTCCGCACATGGGAGCTCCCATGATTCCCGTTCCTATCCAGCCTATTGAATTTTGTTCGGGATTTATTCTATCCATTTCCGCTGACGGCTATTGTGAAGTAACGCTTTGCCGCTTAAGCATGGGAAGATATTTTCCGCCAAGCAGTATATGACCCTCGCTTGAACCGGCAAGAAGTCTCTGCACGAGATACTCTCTGTCAGGCCCGAGAACGTTGACCCCATGGTCTGATTCAACGAGGCACAGAAGCTTTATGTCGCTGCCGTTTTTGCTTGCGGTTTCATAAACCGCAGAATAGTTTAGAAGCGCAGCTTCCACGGTACCGCATGGAAGAGAAGGATTCTGGGCTCCGGCGTGGTGTTCGCTCACGCCGAACCAGCATGGGTCAGGGTAGCCGTGGAAATGCAGAATGGACATCTCCTTCTCAATCAAACAAGGAGCATAAAGGGCGGAGGAAAGTGCCTGAGAGAGTATTACGTAAGTGTCAAAAGACGGCCTTATATCTTTTCTTCCCAAGTCGACTCCTTTTGGTATCTCAAGATGGAGTTTTCCCTTTACAAGGCCGATTCTGACTATATCCGAATCCGGATTAAGGTTTGTTTTATCGCATCCTGACCTTGAAGTGACAATCCATATGTCCGGAACCTGCTGGTATACGGTTTTCTCACTGATAAGGGTTTTAACATACCATCTATCGTTTGAGGCCGCCCTTACCTCATCAGGGTTGTAATTCGGAATCTCCCGCAGGGAATTATTCCACATGTTCTCGTCGATGTACTTGTCCCCGTCGTACCTGGGAGGCTCGGCAAGCGCTATGAATCCGTATGAAACACCGGTTCTTCCGTCAAGTATCTTGTTCGCCACGTCCCTGTGCGACCGGCGCTTTATCGCATCTGAAAACTTTGACCCCGCGGGAAAAAGATCGGTGCTTTTGAGGTCCGCACCCAAAGCAGACAGCTTCTTGGCGCATTCAAATTCCTGCGGGTCATATTCGCTTATGGAAAAACGGGTTAGAACAGGTGGTTTTATCGGGGCATATATCTTCGGAATAAGCGAATAGAGCACGAAATTATCAAGCTGATCATGGGTATATATGGAATCGGATAAATTCATGTTTGTTATCCCGAACTTACTGTGTGAAACCCCTATAACGATCTCCGACATGTTGTTTATCAGGTTTTTAAGCCCTATGGAAATTTTTTCATCATAGGTCGTATCCTCGTTCTCAAACTCAGGGTCAAGGGACATTATCGTGATGACCTGAGTGTTATAAGGATCCTGAAGATAGCCCACGGTGAAATCGTCTGCCCAGCCGCTTATTTTGAGTATGCCGCTGACCGAAAGGCTGTCTTTTCTGACAAGCCTGTAGATATTCTCCGCTACCTTGCTCAGAAACCATCTGATCGGAGACAGTTTCTTCCTAACATCTATTACGGCGTTTACCTTCCTTCTCACGGACTTAAGTCCCATGAGCTTCGAGAACATTCCGTAAGACACATCCCTGTTTGTGGCGTCTTCCCAGGAAATCACGTTGACCCCGTTACTCAGAAGCGAGTTCCTGAGCCTCTCCCTGTATGCACTTATCTCGGTCTCCGGGTAGTTCTTCGGAATCGGCTTGAAAGTTACGGTGACCCGCTCGGACATCTCCGCCGGATTCTTGGGATTCACCAGATTCTTTATCTTCGGCATTCCCGTAAGCGCCGCTATGGTTTGCAGACCCAAGTCCGCAATTCCCTGATGATTATTCATAAAAAAGACAACCTCACACAATCTGTATCAGAATACAGGCAAAGGGGGAAACAAAACAGAGTAAACGAAAGCTCCAACCAAGCCCGAGCTACCTAGAGTCTAACGCTTGCAACGGATTTTTTCAATTTCGCAAAGCATCTTTTCCCGAACAACACCTTCGAGCTTCTTGCCACCCTCTTTCCCCTTTGGAAAGCTTGCGGTATCTACGGGCGGAAGAATGCTAAATACAATATCTCTGTCGGTATTGAGTTCGTAGGAACCCTTCTTTCTTATATCCTTGCCTCCCCATATGACCACCGGCACAACTGGCACCCTCGAAAGAGACGCCATGAAGAAACCACCTTGTTTAAAAGGAAGGAGTGTTCCGTCCTCGCTTCTTGTGCCTTCGGGAGCTATAATCACCGAGGGTCCTTTCCTTATTCTCCTTACGATTTCCCGAACTTTGTTCGTATCTCCAACCGACCCGTCCCTCGCAACAAAATATTGTCCGCTTAGTGAGCACACCCAGCCGATAAAAGGAATCGAGGCGACTTCCTGCTTCATGACGGCCTTCCACTCAAAAGGCAGCACCGCGGAAAAAGCGGGTATGTCAAGAGAACTCTGGTGGTTGAACATCACTATGAAGGGACCGTCGGGAAAATTCTCTGTTCCTTTTACGTCAAGCCGCACCCCGCAGGACCAAAGAACCGTTTTCCCCCAGGGCCGCACGGAGCACTTTATAAGATACCTCTTGGCGAAAAGCGATACGAAAACCCCTACAGAACCCCAGAACGCTGTAAAAAAAGACGAAAGTATTATCGCCAGAATGCTTCTTATTTTTCTCATCAATGCTACCCTGCCACGCCGCGGAAGCAGTTCCTGGGCGCGTAGACTATGCGGGAACTATAATATTTACGCCTTTCTCTCCAATCCGTATAGAGTGTTTTCCGGCTTGAAGAAGGAGTGTCTCTCCGTCCATGTGCGCCGGAAGATCGGTAAAGGTTTCAAACCACAGTTTTTTTGTCCTAACAATACTGACTTCCCGAAGTCCCTCGTGACGACCCTCAAGCACCTTTTGTATCTTGAAAAGCCTTCCCAGTGGATTCATGTCACTTATTATATGAATATCAAGATATCCGTCGAATATGTCGGCCCGGGGGGCCAGATTGAACTTTCCACCCTGAAAAGGGCCGTTTGAAGCCCCGAAAAGAAGCAGTTTCCTGCCCGCCGCGGCCGCCGCTCCAACTTCGCCATCCATTTCGGAGAAAAACCCCTGGAATCGAAACGCCTCGATTACCGCTCCAACAATGTAACCGAAAGAACCAAAACGCCTGAGTCCCAGCTCCCCGAAAGCGCGCGCCACGGCCCCGTCCATCCCGACCCCGAAACCGTTTATAAAGCATTTTTCGTCAACAAAAGCCACGTCGGCTTTCCTCAAGCGGCCAGAAAAAATATTATCTACGGCCGCATGCGTATCAATCGGAATACCGGCAGCCTTCGAAAAATCGTTTCCGCTGCCACCCGGGATGATTCCAAAAACAGTTTCTGTACCGTGAATAGAACTTACGATTTCGCTTGAAGTACCATCTCCTCCAAGAGAAATCATGTGGGTAAATCCTTCACAAAGTCCTTCCGCAGCAATCTTCGCAGCATGCCCGGAGAACTGCGTAAATCTTACCTCGTGGATAATTTTTCTTGCTTCAAAAGCGTGACGAACCTGCTCAAGTGTTTCGCCAAGTGCTTTTGTACCTGCTTTGGGATTTGCTATCACAAGGTATTTCATCTTATCTTTTTCCCGCCCCTGCATCAGGATTGCGAGACATTATGATACCCAACAACTTGATTAATGATTGTTTTTCTGGTATTAAAACCAGTTTTGTAAAAGGAATTTGGAGGATACTTAATGACAGAAGAAGCCGCAGTTACCGAAAAACTCAGCATGAAAAGCCTGCTTGAAGCAGGGGTACATTTCGGACACCAGAAAAGCCACTGGAATCCGAAGATGAAATCTTTCATCTTTGGAGCAAGAAATGGCATTCATATAATCGACCTTCAGCAAACCGTCACCCTCTTTAGCAGAGCGTTTAATTACGTGAAAAACACAGTGGCGGACGGAGGAACCGTTTTACTGGTAGGAACCAAGAAACAGGCCCGGGGAATAATCGAGGAAGAATCAACCCGATGCGGCATGCATTATATAAACACGCGTTGGCTGGGCGGAACCCTTACCAATTTCAGCACGATACGTTCGAGGGTTGATTATCTACTGGAACTGAGAAGGCTTGAAGAAGATGGACAGATGGAAATGCTTCCGAAAAAAGAAGCGAAAAAACTCAGAAGAGAGATAATGAAGCTTGAGGGGCTTCTGGGTGGAATAGTAAACATGAAGCAGATTCCAGACGCTATTTTCGTCGTAGACACCAAAAAAGAACATATAGCGATAAAGGAAGCTAGAAACCTTTCAATACCTGTCATAGCGATCGTGGATACGAACTGCGACCCCGCAAACGCGGATTATCCGATTCCGAGCAATGATGACGCCATAAGGGCGATAAAGCTGTTCACTTCAAAAATAGCTGACGCCTGCATCGAAGGAACCCACATATATCAGGAAAAACTGGTGAGCGGAGAGGTTGAACAGGTAAAAGAAGACAGCCTTGCGGGCGTAGTGGTAGAAAGGAAAGTATTTGTTTTCAAGGAAGCTGAGTCTGGTGATGATACGGGAGATTTCGTTTCGGTAGCGATCTCGGAATCTTCGCAAAGTGAAAACGCCCAAATGCAGAAAAAAGCTTCACAAAATACGGAAGATAAAAAAGAGGATTAAAAATGGCTGAAATCAAAGCAATAATGGTAAAGGAGTTGAGAGAACAGACAGGCGCTCCGTTTCTTGACTGCAAAAATGCACTCGTGGACACCGAAGGGGATCTTGAAAAAGCGTCCGAGGTCCTGAGGATAAAAGGCGTTGCGAAAGCGTCTAAGAAAACCACCAGAAAAACTGACCAGGGAATTATATCTTCATACGTTCACGCCGGCGGCAAAATCGGCGTAATGCTCGAGGTTAACTGCGAAACGGATTTTGTGGCCAGAAACGATGAATTTCAGAATCTCTGCAGGGAAGTCGCGATGCAGATAGCCGCAAACAATCCGATCTACGTAAGAAGGGAAGAAGTCTCAGAAGGTGAAATAGAAGATGAAAAGCGGATTCTCAAGGCGGAAGCTGTGGAATCGGGAAAACCCGAGAATATAGCGGAAAAAATGGTTGCGGGGAGAATAAACAAGTTTTTTGAGCAAATATGCCTTCTTGAACAACCCTACATAAGAGATCCCAAAATAAAAGTTGTTGACCTTGTAAACAATCTGATAGCAAAAATCGGCGAAAACATAGTTGTAAAAAGGTTCGTAAGATACCAGCTGGGCGAATGAAAAGACTGCACAATGGGATCCTCTGAGAAAATCATCCCGAAATATAAAAGAGTCCTGCTGAAACTCAGCGGAGAAGCTCTTCAGGGTTCCGGCCAGTTTGGCATCAATTCCGACGTAATTGAATACGTCTCCGAAGAGATAAGAACTCTCTACTCCCTCAGAGTGGAAACGGCCATAGTTATAGGCGGAGGAAATATCTTCAGGGGCGTTTCCAGTTCTTCAAAGGGTATGGACCGCTCCACGGCCGACTATATGGGTATGCTCGCGACTGTGATAAACGCGCTTGCCCTGCAGGATTTTCTCGAAAGAAAAGGACTTCCAACACGGATACAGACTGCCCTTGAAATAAAACAGGTTGCCGAACCCTTTATCAAAAGAAAGGCTATACGTCATCTTGAAAAGGGAAGAATAGTCATATTTGCCTCAGGTACCGGCAATCCGTTCTTTACGACCGACACGGCTGCAACTCTAAGAGCACTGCAGATGGGAGCAGATATCATAATGAAGGCAACCAAAGTTGACGGCATTTATGACAAGGATCCGGTTAAAAACAAAGATGCCTCTAAGTTCAGCGAACTCACGTACATGGAAATTCTCAAAAAGGGGTTGAAAATCATGGATGCAACTTCAATTTCCCTTTGCATGGAAGAAAATATTCCCATAGTGGTGTTCGATCTTTTTGAAAAAGGCAGCATAGAGAGAGTTATACGCGGAGAGAAAGTAGGCACTATTGTAAGGAGCGGTAGGGAACAATGAGCGAAGAACTGTCCGTTGAGGAACTTTGTATTGACGCCGAAGACCGGATGGACAAGACAGTAAGCGTTTTCGAGCAGGAGCTTTCCAGGATAAGAACCGGAAGGGCGTCAACAGGTCTTGTCGATACGATGAGAGTTTCTTATTTCGGCGCCCAGACCCCAATTAACCAACTCGCCAACGTATCGGTTCCCGATAGTTCAACCATACTCATACAGGCGTGGGACCCGAGCGCTGTTGAGGGGATCCAGAAGGCAATCGCGCAGTCTGAACTCGGAATAACCCCGTCAGTTGACGGAAACGCGATCAGACTTCTTATACCTCCCCTGACGGAGCAGAGAAGAAAGGAGCTGGTCAGGCACACGGGCAAGATTGCCGAAGAGCACAGAGTATCAATAAGGCAGACAAGAAAAGATGCGAACAATCTTATAAAAAAAGCCGGGAAAAAAGAGAACCTTCCCGAGGACGAAACAAAAAAAGCCCTCTCCGAAATACAGGAACTGACAGATGAGAGGATAGGCAGGCTAAACGTCCTGCTTGAAAAGAAAGAAAAGGAAATACTGGAAATCTGAGAATCGCGCGGATTACCGGCTTATAACCTCGATACCATCCATGTAGGGAACCAGCATCTCGGGAATTTCCACGGTCCCTTCTTCGGTCTGGAAATTCTCAAGAATTGCCAGAAAAGCTCTGCCCACAGCTACTCCCGAACCATTAAGGGTGTGGAGATAGGCAGGCTTGGACCCCTTTGATTCTCTGTATCTTATGTTGGCCCGCCTTGCCTGAAAGGCCTCGAAATTGCTGCAGGATGATATCTCCCTGTATCTGCCTTCGCTCGGTACCCATACTTCAATATCATAAGTCTTGGCGGAAGAAAACCCCATGTCCCCGGTGCAAAGAACAACAACCCTGTGGGGAATACCCAGAAGCTCGAGAATCCTCGCGGCATCAGCGGTCAGCATCTCAAGTTCTTCATACGAGTTCTCCGGGTCGGAGAAACGTACAAGTTCTACCTTGTTGAACTGGTGCTGCCTTATTATTCCGTGTACGTCTTTACCGTAAGAGCCTGCCTCCTTTCTGAAGCACGGAGTGTGGGCCACGTATTTAACCGGAAGCATCTCCGCGGGAATTATCTCGTCGCGGTGAATATTGGTAACCGGAACCTCGGCAGTGGGAACCATGTAATAATCCGTATCGCTCAGTTTAAAAAGGTCCTCTTCAAATTTGGGAAGATTTCCCGTTCCCGTAAGACTCTCGGTGTTGGCTACAAATGGAGTGAGAACCTCTGTGTACCCGTGCTGCTTGGTATGAACATCAAGCATGAAGTTTATAAGTGCTCTCTCAAGCCGCGCGCCCGCGTTTTTGTAAAGCGCGAATCGCGCGCCCGCAATCTTCGTTGCCCTGGGAAGATCCAGTATGTCAAGCTCCGCACCCAGCAATACGTGGTCTTTTACCTCAAATTCAAAATCTCTCGGTTCTCCCCACTTTCTTATCTCAACGTTGCCCGTGTCGTCAGACCCCTCGGGGACCGAGGAATCAGGCATGTTGGGGACACCTAGGAGGAATTCCCTGAGAAGCGCCTCCACCTCCGCTTTCTTCTCGTTAAGATCCTTTATCTCTTCCGAGAGAGCCCTTAGTTCCGGCAGAAGCCTTGAAAGCTCCTTTTCATCTCCAGACCTCTTAAGAGTTCCTACTTTCCTTGAACCCTCATTTCTCTGGTGTTCAAGAGTCTCAACCCTTATTATGATATCTTTTCTCCGGGAATTCAGTACGACAAACTCAGAGAGATCGGTTTCATACCCGCGGGTAGCGAGTCTTTCACCCACAAGATCAATATTTTGCTCAATTAACTTGGGATTCAGCATTTAAAACATATACTCCACAAGAACTTGAAGAAACCAGAATCGAGTGTCTAATTTACACTCACAGCCAATATTTTCAAACAGCCTGCGACTTTGCACAAAAGGCTCTTTTCGGGTTTAATAACGAAATCTACGAACCTGAAAGAGCATAAACAAAGGGAGCACGGAATGGAAATACTGAATAACGGAATAGAAATAACCTACTTCGGACATTCCGCTTTCTCGGTAAGATCGTCCGGCGGCAAAACGGTGATGATCGACCCGTGGATTGAAGAAAATCCATCGTGTCCGGAGCAACTCCGTGAAGTCGGTCATATTGACATTATAGCAATCACGCACGGACATTTTGACCACATAGGCGACGTGATTCCTCTTTCCAAGAAATACAATCCCATGGTGGTGGCAAACTGGGAAATCTGCGACTGGCTGGACTCAAAAGGAGTTCAAAATTGCGTGCAGTGCAACAAGGGAGGCAACGTGACCATAGACGGGATAAGGTTCACAATGACCCACGCTCAGCACAGCAGCAGTATGAAGGAGGAAGACGGAACGGTTGTCTATGGCGGAGAACCGGCAGGCTACATAATAAAGTTTGAAAATGACTACACAATATACCACGCCGGAGATACAAACATTTTCGGTGACATGAAACTTATATCAGAAATATACAAACCAGAGTTGGCAATGCTTCCTATCGGAGATCTTTTCACTATGTCTCCGCTCGAGGCATCATACGCATGCAGGTTGCTTAACGTGAAATGGGTCGTTCCTATGCACTACGCAACTTTTCCGCTTCTGGTGGGAACCCCGGATGAACTGAAAACGCTGACCAGGGATATTGATTCGCTGACCGTGCTTGCCTTGGAACCGGGGCAGAAAATTACCTGACCTGCAGAGAGTTTTTATTTGAAAACTGAAAGAGCTTTTTTGTTCTCATAGAACGTAATAAGCGCTCCCAAAAATGCTTACTTGAGAATATGTTGACACAGAGACAATTTCCCAAACAATATTGAGTCATGAAAAACCCGGCAAAATTACTAGTCATCGTTGCTTTGCTTCTTGCTGTTTCCTGTGGGGGAAAGCAGGTGATTTATGAAGGAACAGCGGAACAACTGAACGACGAAATTCTTGAAGAACTTAACAAGGAAGGCGGTTTCCCTTGGATATTCGGCGGAACAAATTACGACAAAGTATTCGACATACTCAAAGAAATACAGATCCGCTATCCCTATACAAAGTACGCTGCGCTCGCCGAAATCAGAAGCGGTGATGTCTATTTCAAAAAGAAGGAATACCTTCAAGCTGCCGAGGAATACGAAAATTTCATAGCGAACCATCCGGGCCACGAAGAACTTGATTACGCAATGTATCGCCTCGGATTCTCCTACTATAAAATGAAATCGGGGAAGGACAGAAATCACTCGAAGCTGCTTAAGGCGATAAAGTGGTTTACCTTGCTCAAGAAAACCTACCCCGACTCTCCGTATGTTGAGCAAACGCAGGAGAAAATTGAGGAATCCAGGAAAGTACTCGCGGAAAGAGAAATCTACCTAGGGAAGTTCTACCAGAAGAAAAAAAACTACGAAGCTGCGGCGCAAAGGTATAAAAACGTCCTGGAAAATTACTCCGACACTGAATACGCGGAGAAAGCCAGGAAGCTTCTCCTAGAGACCCAGGAGAAATTATCCGAGCAGTCATCCTAGCAGCTGGAAAAACCTTTCGCGGGGCTGCAGGCAGCCAATCCGGCACGTAAATTTAACGACACGGTAGATTCACTGGACGGCTGTGCTTTTGATCCGGAGCGTGTAACGTGATAAGGCAACGCGATCCCGCTTAAACGACAAAACAGACATGGTAACGACATACAAGCTGCTAGCATATCTGGTTGCGGTTATCTTTCTCGTCTCCTGTGCGTCTTCTGATGAGGAGAAGATAAATCTCCTTCTGGACAAGAGGACCAGTGCCTTTGAACTAAAAGACCCCGGAATATATTCGGAGTGCATACACGAAGATTATAGGATAGCCTCGGGGGAGGAAGTAACGGACAAGCAGACACTGGTGAGCAGATTCAGGGATCACGTATCCATCATTGACACGGTATCGTTCGGTGAATCCGAAAGATACATATATATAAACGGAACAGCTGCAAGGGTAATGATGCTCTCTTCCATTGACGTAAAGATAGATGGCTATTCAATGACTTATAAAGCCAAAGAGGTTATTAATTTGTCGAAAGTATTAGGGCAGTGGAAAATAACCAAGGAGTCTATGCTTAATTTGCTCAGCGGAACTATGATTCTTGACAATTAAGAGCTAGCCGAACTTCTTTTCAATATCTTCCTGCTCTTCCTTGCAATCTATGCAAAAAGTAGTCTCCGGTCTTGCAATCAGTCTCTGCTCAGAGATCTCCTCTTCACAGACCTCACAGATCCCATAAGAATCGTCCTCAAGCCTTGCAAGCGCATCGCGTATTTTCCGAAGCAGCTTTCTTTCCCTGTCCCTTTCCCGCAGCTCAAGAACCCTGTTTGACTCGGACAGCGCCCTGTCAAGGGGATCCGGGAAAGAATTGGATCCCTTGCTCATCCTATCGACAGTGTCATAGGCAATGCCCAGAATGTCGGACATCTTCTGAATCAGGATGGTTCTTACCGTTTCCCTGGTTTCTGCTTTCATAGAAAATATTATATATACCCTTGCTTTTTTTGTAAATTTGACGAAGCACGGCGAATATAATTAGTTATCTGCCATGTCGAGAATGAAGAGACTAACGATCGAGTTGCCGGAGGAAATGGCGGTACCTGTCTCGGATCTGCTTCTGGGTCTTGAAGCCGGAGCCGTAAGCGAGGAGCAAAGAGAATACGGAGGACTGTTAATTCATGCGTATTTTAAGGAAAAAACAGATATTGCGGGGATCATAACAACCGTAAAAGAGTTCTCGACGCTGTTTGACGAAACCGCCGAGACAGTGCGGTTCACCACTCGATACATTGATCAAGCAGACTGGGAAGGATGGAAATCTTATCTGAAACCTGTAAGGGCAAGTCGCCGAATAGTTATCAAGCCTCCTTGGGAAAAACAATACCAGGCGGAGCAAGGAACCGAGGTAGTTGAAATAAATCCGGGAAACGCTTTTGGCACCGGACATCATGAGACAACAAGAATATGCGTAAGTTATCTGGACGAAATTATCGAAAAATCCCCCGGGTGTTCCGTTCTTGATGTTGGATGCGGAAGCGGTATTCTAGCCATCTGCTCAATTAAACTGGGAGCGGACATTTCGTTTTGCGCGGATATAGATTTCAAGGCCACGGTGGAAACCATCTCAAATTCCGAGAGAAACAGGATTTCCGATAAGGTAAAAGTCTGGTGTGGTTCTGTGGACTGCACACGGAAAAAATTTGACGTGGTCGTTTCCAACACATCCAAAGATACTCTTATATCGATGAAAAACAGTTTAAAAAAGAGGCTTCTCCCTCTAGGACACCTTATAGTGTCCGGAATACAGGCAAACGAGAAACAGGAGGTAGCCGATATATACAGGAACTCGGGTTATGATATGGTTAGGGGAAAAGTCGAGGGCGAATGGGCCGGCCTGCTCTTCAGGTTGAAAAAATGAGGAAACCGATGGAATGAACTCCTTTAAAACTATAGAGTGGAAAAACAACAGGGTTTTAATGATTGACCAGAGAAAGCTTCCCAGCGAAGAAGTCTACATTGAATGCGCAACGTTTGAAGAGGTTGCCGAATGCATCAGGAAGCTGGTTATCAGGGGGGCTCCGGCAATAGGAATAGCGGCTGCTATGGGAATGGCTCTCGGGGCCCTAGGTATCAGCAACGACTGCTCCTATGAAAAATTCGCAGAGCGCATGAAGACCACATCAAAGCATCTGGCCCTGACGCGACCGACGGCCGTAAATCTGTTTTGGGCTATCAGCAGAATGAACAGATTGATTTCCGAGTACAAAGGCCAGAAAGTGGAGGAAATCAAAAAACTACTCATAGACGAAGCAATTAATATAGAGGAAGAAGACCTCAGAACATGCTTGAAGATCGGAGAAAACGGTTCGGGACTAATAAGAGACAACTCTGTTGTCCTCACGCACTGCAACGCCGGAGGACTCGCCACCGCAGGTTATGGAACTGCTCTAGGGGTAATAAGATCGGCCTTTCGCCAAGGCAAAAACATAAGCGTAATATCATCAGAGACAAGACCAGTTCTCCAGGGAGCGAGGCTAACTACCTGGGAGCTTGAGCGGGACGGTATTCCGGTTCGTTTGATAACAGACAGCATGGCCGGACATCTGATGAGCAAGGGGGTTGTGGATTCGGTCATAGTCGGGGCCGACAGAATAGCTTCAAATGGAGATACGGCCAACAAGATAGGAACCTATTCCCTGTCCATACTGGCCAAGCATCACGATATTCCCTTTTACGTAGCCGCTCCCACTTCAACCATAGATAACGAATGTTTAAGTGGAGATGATATTATAATTGAGCAAAGGGATCCCGAAGAGGTAACGCACATAGACGGCAACCGGATAAGTGCTGAAGTAAACGCGATCAATCCCGCGTTTGACATTACCCCGGCCGCCAATATCGAATGCCTGATAACTGAAGTCGGTCTATTCAAAAAGCCCTACACGAAATCTCTCGGTAGGCTTAAGAAGAAAGATCAGTAATCTCCCCTTTCTATTTCTTCCTGAGCTTCAACGCTCAGTTTGGTAAAGGGCATTGCAATGAGTCTCTCTTCCCCTATTTTTTCCCCGGTAACTTCGCAGAAGCCATATTCCCCGTTTTCAATCCTCTTTAGAGCGTCATCTATCTGATGCAGTTTGCTGCGCTCCCTGTTTGAAAGCGTAAGGGCAAGTTCTCTCTGCCTGTCCTCGGACGCGTGGTCGTAAAAATCCCCGACGTTGAAACGCAGATGGTCCGATTCCTCTTTTATTGATCTGGTTACGTCTTCAAGCAGCTCCCCCCTCATTTCCTTGAGCATTGCAGTCATCTGAGCAAGAAACTTCTTGGTATATTTCCTGGGATTCGCTTTCCTCGATTTGGCCTTTGCACCAGTCTCCGTAGAAGAGCTTTTTTTTAAAGGGGTTTTTTCGGATTTTTTCTTGTTTACTTTGGGCACGCCAACTCCTCTGGTAGTTAAATTCAGATTCTCTAAGGGTGAATTAAGATAAAATCATTATTTTTTTTGTCAATACTAGTTATTCCCAACACTTAAAGCTTTTTATCCTTGCCATATCTCCCGGCTAAGTGATAATATAATTTTTTTCTTGATCCTGATCCTTCCAAGATGAAAAACGGTTCTCACAACAGGGACGCTTGGGCAACCAAGACAGGTCTTATATTAGCTATGGCGGGCAACGCCATAGGCCTTGGCAACTTCCTTAGATTCCCCACGCAGGCCGCGGAAAACGGCGGCGGCGCTTTTATGATCCCCTATTTTATAGCCTTTATCGTGATAGGAATTCCAATCATGTGGATGGAATGGGGAATGGGAAGGTACGGAGGGTCCCGCGGACACGGAACAACCCCCGCGATATTCAATCTTTTCTGGAAAAGCCCTGTTTCCAGGATTCTTGGCGTTATAGGGCTCTGGATACCGCTTGTCGTAACAACTTACTATATTTACATTGAATCCTGGACCTTGGGATACGCTCTACACTTTCTCTTTGGAAGCAATCCCAGTCTTGATCCGGCGTCGGTTTCAAATGCTGCGGAGTATGTAAAGCCTTACAGCAGTTTTCTTTCCGATTATCTCGGCACGGGAGACGGGGTGTTTCTCACCCCTTCCAAAATGGCTATTACCGCCTTTGTAATCACGATTGCGGCAAACTTCTACGTCATGCTGAGAGGAATATCGGGAGGTATAGAGATATTCGTCAAGTACGCCCTTCCCGTGCTGTTTGTTCTGGCAATGGTACTCGTAGTAAAGACTCTGACACTTAAAACCGATTACGGAACAGCAGTCGACGGTCTTAACTTTCTCTGGAATCCAGACTTTGAAGCCCTTAAAAACCCTGAAGTATGGATAGCGGCAGCGGGGCAGATTTTTTTCACGTTGAGCCTCGCTTTCGGAGCAATAGTGGCGTACGCATCTTACATAAAAATTGATGATGACGTAACGTTAAGCGGCCTGACCTCGGCGACTATTAACGAAACGGTGGAAATAGTTCTCGGGGGTTCGATAGCCATTCCGGCGGCGGTAGCGTTTTTCGGAACCGCAAGCGTGGTCGCCATAGCGCAATCAGGTGCTTTCAGCCTGGGATTCGTAAGTCTCCCCGCCGTGTTCAGCAGCATTTCGGGAAATCTGGGAGGCATTGAAGCAGGTAGGGTTTTCGGTTTTTTGTGGTTTTTTCTCCTGTTCTTCGCCGGCATGACCTCATCCGTAGCAATAGCATATCCCGTAGTAACTTTCCTTCAGGACGAATTCAGCATCTCAAGACAAAGGGCGGTCGTATACACCATGCTAATAATAATCGTAAGCGTGCTGCCCGTGATACTGGTAAGCCAGGTCCTTGACGAATGGGATTTCTGGGCCGGCACCATAATGCTCGTCGTATTCGGATTCATTGAAATAGTAATGTTCATGTGGGTATTCGGATCCGAGAAGGCCTGGAATGAGATAAACGCCGGAGGATTTATAAAAGCACCCCGTGTTTTTTACTACATTCTGAAATACATAACACCATTTTTCCTCCTGATCCTCATATCGTGGTGGGGGTATAGCAGTCTGCCTTCGGTAATCGGAGCGGCCAGCTGGAATATATGGTTCGCAAGGTTCTATATTCTGGGATTGTTTGTTTTTCTATCAGTTATGGTTTATATTGCCGGCAGGAGGGAAAGATAATGGATTTTGCTGCCGCGCTATTTATGTTCATCTCGTGGGGAAGTGTTCTGAGTCTTCTCTCTTTCTGTCTGATAAAATTCCACAGGAATTCCCGATAACTGCCACAGGATCAGCGCAGAAGATGTTTTCCCGGCTTTTTCGGTAACTGATCAGGTATTTTTGCCGGTTTAGCTCCGCTCCGTTTCTTCATGAAGAACCTCTTCGGGTTTTCCAAGACGAAAAATCCTTATAGCATCTTCAAGCTGATGTATCAAAAAGAAAGTCAGAGCAAAAGACGTAGCGAAAAGAACGAGGGAATTTCCTCCGATTATAGCTATGAAAACTAATCCGGCTGAATAATAATTCCTTCTCCCCAAGGGACGAAGGCGCGCAAGCAGTTTTCTCAGGACGGAAAGTTCCTCGGGATCAATATGTTTGTCAACTTCAAAGTAGGCAACCAAGCTACCGGAATTCGTATACTTTATCAGGAAGTAAAACGACCATATTAGAAACAGGATGAAAATGATGATGTTATAGCTTCCGAGCACAACCGCAATGGTGCTTCCTGTTTGAAGATAATACCCAACAGGAACTCCGATCAGGAAAGAAAGCACGGTGAACTGGTCACTTATTGTATCAACCCACTGTCCCTTTTTCGTCTCCATAAGCTTTATTCTCGCAACTTCCCCGTCACACCTGTCCAAAACGGTTGCTGCCTGCATAAAAAGAGCTCCGAGTACCGGATGACCAAGAGCATAAAACGGCCCGCAGAGCACTCCGATCAGATTAATCAGAACACTTACCGCGTTAGGTGTAAGAGATGTTTTTACCAGAAGCTTGCTCAGAGGAAGAGACATCCTGCCGTTTATATTTCTGGCTATCCATCCGGTAGCCGTTTTACCTACGTGAGAAAAAATGATTCTTTCCGCTTCTTTTTCAGATTCCGCAGTATCCGAAAGACGGCACCAATATCCACTGTCGGCACTGAAAGTTCTTATACGGTGTCGTGTGGCTTCTTCACCAAGCCAAGTATCAAGGCCGGTAGCCGAAAGAACCGCGGCGACTTCTGTGGAATTTACGGAAAAAGCACCTAGAACGCTGCTTCCTCCACCGAAATATCTGGTTACGTAACCGGTTTCCCTGTCCATGCCAACAACAGGATCAGCGTCTTGGTGAACAAGGACGGAAACCTCCTCTTCGCGGCAATCCGCTGAATCACGAACGAATTTTTCAAGAGAACTGGAGTTTGTAACGACAAGGGAAGATTCTAAAATAAGTACTCTGCCCGAATCTATCGACACCAATCCTCCGGGCAAGACCCAGTTTATGTCCGATGTAATCCTCAGATCATCTATAAGAAGGTTTTTCAGAAAACCCGCGTTATCGGTAATTATATGGAATTGCTCAATTCCGGTACGCTGGCAATTTATTATAATTCTTTTAAGCTGCGGTACTTGTGCTATCGATTTGCTTGAGAATCTGGACAGATCCTCACCATTTGTTCCCGTGCCAGAACAAAGTACAATAGCGTTTTTCATGGCAGATTATTCGGAGGAGTCGACAACTCTCAGAAGATTTGGAGCACGGTATTCCTTTTTCAAGAATCTGTCGGCCTGTTTTCTTGCCCTGAAAAGATCCAGTGGACAGTCAACATCCATCCAGTAAAGCTCGCCTATATCAAGGGGCTTGATTTTATACCCTTTGCTTATAAGTCTGTGTATTGAGGAAATGTACCATTTCCCCTCGGCCCCGGGGTTTCTCATCTCTTCCTCTACCGCTCTTTTAAGAAGCTCTACCCCGGTATCCCTGAAAACCCTTATACCAACCGATTCGGCGGAGGTTTCGTCGTTTGAGATATCTTTGCTTATCTTCGTGATCCTGCTGTCGTCAACAATAACTTTCATGTCTTCCCTCTCGTAGCGGGGCCTCTTTTTTATAGGAAGACAGATCTTCTCATCCCTTACAGAAAGCGCCTTGTCCAAAACGCCTATCTCGTAAACATCGTCTCCGTTCATAACCACCAGGTCTTCATCAAATTCACTTCGGGCTATCCAAAGAGACACAAGACTGTTGGTAGACTGGTAGAAGGGATTGTAAAGGGTGTTGATTCTCATTCCCAAGCCGTCGTAGCTTCTTAAAAAATCCTCTACTCTCTCAAAACCAAAACCCACGACGATTACGACTTCGTTTATGCCGCAGTCCCTTATAAGGTTTATCTGATGTTCGAGTATGGATATGTTCCCAATATCAAGAAGACATTTGGGCTTGTCATGAGTGTAGGGGTATAGCCTAGTTCCCCTGCCCGCTGCAAGTATTATAGCTTTCATAAATCAGGTTTCTTAAATAAACAGCCATACGCCCGTAGAATTGTGAAGTGCGGGTCACAGCTTCAGGAAAAAACACGAAGCATAATGCTTTACTTTCAAGAAATCCTCCGGGTCTAATGTAACTACGGGGACTAGCTATGTCAAACACGCCTTTAATCCGTGAGTCTTACGCGGGTTTTGCCAGAAGCACGGGCAAGTTACCCTTTGGTCGCGAGTTTAAGAGCGTTAATTCCAGATTTTATGCTACTTATATTGTTCATCTCATCCACATATATAAGCTTGGGTCTGTGTGTTCTGCTCTGTTCCTCATCATAGATTGCAAAATCCGCTATTATTAGGCAATCGCCTTTTCTCGCAAGATGCGCAGCCGCACCGTTTACGCAAACTGTGTTTGAACCCCTAGCGCCTTCAATCACGTAAGTTGAAAAACGGTGACCGTTGGTCAGATTGAAAATGTGAATCTCTTCATAGGGAAACAGGTCTGCCGCGTCCATGAGATTTCTATCAAGCGTAAGGCTCCCTTCGTAATCCAGTTCGGCTTCGGTAACCGTTACTCTGTGTATCTTGGATTTCAGAAGTATTCTTTGCATTACCAACCTCTTAAATCATGATATTATCGATAAGTCTGGTATCGCCCAGCCTCACGGCCAACGCCACCAGATCACCCTCCACAGCCCTGTGCCGAAGCTCAAGGGTTTCCGGGTCTCTTACCTCAATATAATCAATATCATTAATTTGCGCCATGCGCAATACCCGATCTGCCTCGGCAAGCAGAATTTGGCAATTATCGCAACCGCTTCTGAATTTTTTGCCGACCTCGCGCAGGGCTTTGTTCACCGCAGCCGCCCTGATTCTCTGACCTTCGCTTAGGTAAGCGTTTCTTGAACTCATTGCAAGTCCGTCCGGTTCCCGCATTATCGGCATTTCCACTATCTCAATGTCCACATCGAAATCCCGCACCATTTTCTGGACAATCTTAAGCTGCTGGTAGTCTTTTCTTCCGAATACCGCAAAATCCGGGCGGACAATGTTAAACAGCTTAAGCACGACCGTTGCCACCCCGTCAAAGTGTCCCAGCCTGAAAGGACCGCAGAGGCAATTCCCGAGAGTTCCCACTGAAACCGTGGTCTGGAAACCGTCGGGATAAATATCGCTCATATCCGGATAAAACAGATAGTCGACGCCACAGCGCTCAAGTTTCTTAATATCGCCGTCGTAGTCCCTTTCATAATGATCAAAATCCTCACCGGGTCCGAACTGTGTGGGATTAACAAAAACGCTTACGGCCGTCACGTCCGCCCTTCTCACCGATTCCTCAACGAGGCTGATATGCCCCTGATGCAGGGCTCCCATAGTGGGAACAAAGCCGAGTTTCTTGCCCGCTTTTCTGCAGGCGTCGGAAACCTTCTTCATGTCGGAAGGGCGGTTGAGCACGGAAGGCGTTTGTACGCTATCCATAAGAATGCTCCCGCGAGGGGAAAGTTCCCTTCTTCACGTCTTCCACATATTTTTTCGTTGAATCGGAGATTGCGTCTGCGACCTGCGCGTATTTCTTGACGAACTTGGGAAGCGGCTCCGGCGTAAGGCCGATCATGTCGTTTACAACAACCACCTGTCCGTCGCAATCCGCCCCGGAACCTATTCCGACAGTTGGTATCGCAAGACCCTCCGTAATCTCTTTTGCCACTCCCGATAAAACGCTCTCGATAACCACCATGAAAGCGCCGGCCTGCTCACAGGACTTGGAGAGATTCAAAAGCGCTTTGCGCTCCTCCGTCGAACCTCCCTGTACTTTGTAACCGCCCATTACGTGAACCGACTGGGGACAAAGTCCTATATGAGCGACAACGGGAATTCCGGCTTTTTGTATGCGATACACCGTGTCGACGTACATCTCGTTCACCTCAAGCTTGACCGACTCCGCCCGCCCTTCCTTTAAAAGCCTTCCGGCATTCCCTATGGCGTCTTCCAGAGATTTCTGGTACGAAAGAAAAGGCATGTCCGAACACAAATGGGCATGTGCTACGCCCCTTGAGACGATTTTAGTGTGATAAATCATTTCATCCAGCGTAACGGAAAGCGTATCTTCGAGACCCTGAACCACGTTGCCAAGAGAATCCCCTACCAAAACCATGTCCACTCCCGCCGCGTCCACTATTGCGGCAATGGTGGCATCGTACGCCGTTATCATGGCGATTTTCTCGCCCCGCTCTTTCATCTTGCGAAAATCTGTTGTTCTAAGCTTTTTCATCGCTAAGACTTTCCCTTGTTTTTCCGAAGTTCCCCGAAATCATTCAACATATATATTGGCTGCGTATCCACGCATCCTCAAAATCACACGAAGTCTTTCGGCATCTTTTCTTTTCTTGAATCTTCCCACTCTAACCCTGTAATAAGTATTCCCCTCAAAGGCTAAAGATTCCACTCTCACCTCCTCGTCAGTGACCCGTGAAAGTTCTTTTTTGAGGTCATAGGCCTTTGCCCTGTTGCGAAAAGAACCTGCCTGAACCGTGTAAAGGGAGACAAAGAGGCTTTCTGACCTTTCCGACGGCGTTGACAGCACCTCTATTTTCACCTTCGCAACACCGCTTCTAACAAGTCCGATGGATTTCGCGGCGGCATAGGAAAGATCTATCACTCTGCCCTTTACGTGAGGACCCCTGTCATTTATCCTGACCTCCACTTGCTTGCGGTTCTCAAGATTGGTAACACGTACGACGGTACCGAAAGGAAGTTCCTTGTGTGCGGCGGTATAGGCATATCTGTTGAATATCTCGCCGCTTGCCGACCTGTTCCCATGTTCCTTGTCTCCGTACCAAGAAGCCTTGCCGTACTGCACGGTATCCGTTGATCGAGGTCGAGAGAAATCCCGGCTTTCCAGGTTCGGCGAACCTGGAAAGGGAAAACAGCTGGCCGGAAAAAGCACTGCCAAGATAGCAAATCTGATCCAGAACATAAAACTCTATTTTACCATAAAAGGATTTACACACGGACACCGAGATGCTGGAAATACCAGTTCCGCAACCTGCAGCCTTGAGATTATAAGCGGTTAGAATAGAATAGTGCCAGTAAAAAATAGGCAGACAAAATGAACCTCCCGGATCATAATTTTTCCCTGATAAACCGACTTCCCCCTTATATACTTGGCGTAGTCAACGAACTTAAACACCAGGCGCGCGCCAGGGGTGAAGATATAATCGACCTTGGCATGGGAAACCCTGATCAGGCCACGCCGGACCACATAGTGGAGAAACTCTGCGAGGCGGTAAAGGAGCCCAGAAACCATAGGTACTCCACTTCCGCCGGACTGCCCAAACTTCGTCTGGCCATAACCGACTGGTACAGAAGAAAGTACGACGTTGACCTTGATCCGGATTCCGAAGCCGTCGTGACAATAGGTTCAAAGGAAGGCATATCCCATTTAATGCTTTCAATACTCTCCCCGGGAGATATAGCGATAGTTCCCGATCCAACCTATCCAATACACAGCTACTCCGTAATAATAGCAAGAGGAGACACTCACAGTTGTCCCATGGGGGAAAAGGAAGACCTGATACTGTCAATAGAGAAGGCAATAAAGGAAGTGTGGCCGAAGCCCAAGGTTCTTATTCTCTCCTTCCCCAACAATCCGACCACGAAAGTCATGGATCTTGATTTCTTCGAAAAAGTCTGTGATCTGGCGCGGGAAACCGGTCTTACAGTTGTACATGATCTGGTTTACGCGGAGCTGTGTTACGATGGATACAAGGCTCCGAGCATAATGCAGGTAAAAGGAGCCAGAGATGTTGCGGTGGAATTCTATTCCCTTTCCAAAAGCTACAACATGCCCGGCTGGCGGGTTGGCTTCATGGTGGGAAATCCGGAAATCGTCTCCGCGCTCAAAAGGATAAAAAGCTATCTTGACTACGGAATATTTCAGCCGATACAGATATCTGCGATCACGGCTCTCAACGGACCCCAGAAACATGTAGATCGTATAAGGGAAACCTACAGGTCCAGAAGAGATAAACTGATCGAGTCATTCGCAAGGGCCGGATGGGAAATTCCAAAACCGAAAGCGACGATGTTCGTATGGGCACAGATACCGGAAGAGTTTGCGGAAATGGGATCACTTGAATTCTCGAAACTGCTTATAGAGAAATCAAAAGTTGCCGTATCCCCAGGAGTGGGCTTTGGAAACTACGGAGAAGGTTTCGTAAGGCTCGCGCTTGTTGAGAACGAGAACAGGATAACTCAGGCGGCAAGGGGGGTGAGGAAACTTTTCCAAGACTCCCGCGGTTACTAAAAGGCCTGCCCTATGCTTATAAAAATCTTGAACCTGTCGTTTTTCTCCTCATCTTCCGGGTTAAGAAGGTAGCCGAAATCCGCTCTGATCGGTCCAATGATCGTATGGTACCTCAATCCCGCGCCGGCAGCGTACTTCAGGCTGGAAATACTGAAACCGAAGCTCTTCGAATAAACATTTCCGTAATCGAAAAAGACTACCGCCCCAAGTTTATTAAAAAGCCCGAAGCGGGCTTCGGCGTTGCCCACGATCATGGAATTGCCCCCCAGAGGGTCCCGCTCTGAGTTAAGCGGGCTCAGGTGCTGAAATGAATAACCCCTCATGCTCGCGCTGCCTCCAGCGAAAAACCTCTTGAAGATCGGCACGTCAAGCGGGTCGGTCTTCCCAATCGTGCTTATGTTTCCAATTGTCACCCTTTTCCCCAGAACGATGCCGGAAATATTTTTGTAGTATCTCAACTCGGCCAGGAACTTGAGATAATCCGTACGGTCGGAACTGATGATCTGAATTGGCTTTTCCAGAAATAAAAACAGCCGCATTCCCCTGGTAGGATTTAGAAGGCTGTCGGTCAGGTCATATTCAACCCCAAGATCGATAAACGTTATGAAGACCCTGTCGCGGGCGCTTTCGATCGGCGTTCTGACCACCTGAGAATCTATATCCGAGTATACGACGTTTAGGGAACTGAAAACCGTAAGATAGTCCAAAAATTCCTTGGACACGGTACTGTTAAAATCGAAAGTCTCTCCATCGTAGCCCGGAAGATCATCTCTTCTCGCGTCAAGCAGAAAAGCGAGACTGGAATTTCTACCGATTAAGTGGGGGTGATCAACTTCAGCCATTAGACCCCGCGTCAGGGATGAATAGCTGGAAGTGACCCGTAGAGTCCTTCCGCCGTCGAGAAAATTCCTCTGGCTCCAGGACAGTTGTGCCCTTAAATTGTCCTCCGTAGCGTATCCGACACCAAACCTTATCGTTCCGAGTTTCCTCTCGGTAACGCTGTATGTCGTCTGAACCTCAAGTTTCTGTTCGTCATAGTCATTATCCACTATAACGGAATTAAAAAGTCCTGTTTCGAAAATATTCGCCCGTGATTTCTGAGTTCTTGTGAGAGAGAACAAATCTCCTTTTTCATGCTCTATCTCCCGCTCGAGAAGTCTGGTGGCAATGTTGGAATTTCCCCTGAATATCACGTCGGCGAAATAATACTCCTGACCTGGATCAATGGTGAATTCAACGTTAACCTCTCTGTTCCTCAGGTTTACAATCGCTTCAGATCTAACATCCGCCAGAGGATAACCCCTGTCGGAAAACATCTCCGTGATAAGAACTTTTGATTTCTGGTAGTTTATCTGCGAGAAGTGTTCCCCGTCTTCCAAAAGGATCACTTCGGCGACATCGGAGACGTAATCGTACAGATGGTTCCCAAGAACTTCTATGCTCAGGGTTTTCACTGTTACGGGGTCTCCCTGGTCAACTGTTATTTCTATATCCACCTTTCGGTTCCCATCCCGAAAATCCAGGGTATGGGTTACGGTGGAACCGTAATAACCGTATTCCCTAAGAACCTGTTCTATCCTCTTTATATCGTCCTCAAGGAACTGCTCGTTGAATTCCGGGCGCTCTTTCCAAGGTTTTCTCGAAGGAAAAGGGGTAATCATGGAGTCCTTTATCTTCTCGGTTTTTATATCCTTAAGCCCCTTTATCTTGATCCCGGAGATAAAAACCGTTTCGTCTCTCTCCACCTCTTCGGCGTTAAGCACCAAAGTCGGGGAAAAAGCCGCCAGGAAAAAGAAAAGTCCTGAAAGGAAAAAATTGACGGAGCGATGCATAAGAAGGAATTTGTACGGAAAGTTCCTATCGTATTCGCGGTTAGAACAAGAAGATATAGAAGTGTCCCTCTCCATTAATACTAACAGGGGCGACCCTGAAAAAAATCCCGGCGGGTCAGAAACAAACGCAGATACTTTAGCTGGGCAAAAATAATAATAACTAGATTTGCGCACAAAATCACACTCACCGCAATCTCGAACTCAGAAACTATTGCAAAATTGCCGAAGCCACACCGTCAAAAAGGCAGCAATCCGCAGACATGGGGGGAAAGGACAAGACCACTTATACATAACGCGGTAATATGATATTATTTTCTCCGAGGTCATTAAGCCATGGAACTTTTACTGCTTATGTTGTTTGTTCTCCTCGGATTTTTCGCCGGAACATATATATTGGGAACTTTTTTCTCCCTCGTTTTTATGCAGTTGCCGGAGGTTTTCAGATCAAGAGCCAGCGGGAGTCCTCAAGTACCGGTACAGAGGCTCGTGCATCTCGTTTTAGAAACCGTGGGGTGGTTTCTACTTCTTCTCTCACTTATATTCCTGGTAAACAAGTACCTCGCCGGCTATCAGAAGCTTTTTCTCTGCGGCATATACGTGGCCTTGGCTTTCCACATAGGAACGCTGCTGAATCTTTACGGAAGACCCTCGTAGATTACAAAGAGAAAAAACAAGAAGAACCTCTTTGTTTTTTCGTACCGCGCCAGTCCGAATCCACTTGCAAACACACTTAAGCAGGTTTTAACAGTTCGTGGTAGTCCGCAAAAACCTGAAGTATGAATTTTTTTACAGGTTAGCGCCTTTTCTGCGCTGAGAAGTTGCTATCAATAAACATCTGCTTGGCAGGGTCTCCCGGGTCTTCCCTGCGTTTGCGGCGCAGGTCCTTCGCCGTCTTTTTCTCCAGAATAGGTTTATGAACGTATTCAATCTCTATCGTTCTTTTTTGAGAGTTCAGGTTAGCAAGTACGACCGTGTCCAAAAGATCCCATGACAGCACCTCGTAAGAAAACATCTTCTCCCGCTTGAAAGTGTCGCCGAGAGCATCCGCGAGGTTGCCAATAAGTTCGTTTTTTGCGGAGGCAAAACGGCTTTCGTCCTCAAAAATGAATAAAATGGAACTTGACATAAGCTTGTCTTTATAAAATCCAAGCCGAGTTTCATGGTCCGGCGAAGGATCGAGAGTAACCCCGGCTACCGAACCGCCCAAGACAACTTTTCGGATGTCATTTGAGTATTTGCGATCAGAAACAACCTTGACTTTGGAAGGCTCAATCAGATTAAGAGCGTCCTTTCTTGAAATCCCGAATTCAAAACCGTGGGGAATCCTAAGATTCACCTGGCTCCCCTCAACAGAAAAAGGGAGGAAAAAACAAAGTGAAAAAACAAGTGTCAGCCAAACTCTCGCACAATACATAAGTCTTCCCTTGATATAAATCGCTTAAACCCGTGGTATACTTTGGAACCTGTGATTCTAACTGTTTTATACCAGCTTGTTAAACACAATACGGTGAGGCTTGGATGGAAACGATCATAGGAGTAATCGGAGCGGGGAATGCAAGTGAGGAAGAAAAAAGGGCCTCAGAAGAGGTCGGAGTTCTGATTGCCAGAAAAAAATGTTTTCTGCTTTGCGGCGGAATGGGAGGAGTTATGGAAGCCGCGTGCCGGGGAGCAAAATCAGCCGGGGGCACAACAATCGGGATTCTTCCTGGTCCGGAGGCCCGCTCAGCCAACAGGTTCGTCGACATACCCATAGTTACAGGAATGGGGGAAGCAAGAAATGTAATAGTGGCGAAGTCAAGCCATTCGATAATCGCCGTTGGAGGCAGCTTCGGCACTCTGTCGGAAATATCGTTCGCGCTCAAGTCGGGAATTCCCGTCATCGGGCTTGACACTTGGGATGTCTCTAAGAGAATTATCAAATGCGAAACCCCGGAAGAAGCAGTCAGGACAGCCTTTGAGCTATCCTCCCGCGGGGAAAAAGCCGGATGAGAACCTCTCCGGGCACCCAAGCAGAAAAAGAAATGGCACTGGAAGAGATAGAAAACCACATAAGACGCGTTCCTGATTTTCCAAGCAAAGGAATAGTCTTCTACGATATAACCACACTTGTTAAAAACGCCGAAGCTTTTCAAAAATCCGTGGACATGATGGCGGAAATGCTTGCCTGCGAAGAGATAACCTCTTTCGTCGCACCCGAGAGCCGAGGTTTCATATTCGCTTCCGCCTTATCCTATAAACTTGGGAAAGAACTGATCTTGGTGAGAAAACCGGGCAAGCTGCCAAGCACCACCGCAAGCGTTTCATATGACCTTGAATATGGAAAAGACGTTCTGGAAATCCACAAAGACGCGATAGACAGCAGAAGCAAGGCAGTAATCGTTGATGACCTTCTTGCCACGGGAGGAACAGCACGCAGTACCGGGCACCTAGTGGAAGAGCTGGGAGGAAGCGTTGCGGGATACCTTTTTCTTGTAGAGCTCATGGGACTCAAGGGGGCTGAAGCACTTTCCCCACACCCAGTCTGGTCCCTACTGAAAATGCCGGGGTAACAATTGAAAAAGATAGAAGTCAAAATCGGTTCAAGTAAAAATAATTCCTACGAAATCCTGATCGGCCAAGGTCTTCTGGGCCGGATTGCCGACGATCTGGCCGAAGCCTCCATAGCTCACTCCCACGCCCTGGTAACTGATTCAAACGTGGCGGAACTTTACGGAGCGAAGCTTCTAGGCGATCTTGAGGAAGCACTCTCAGAAGTCAGGATGATCGCCTTTGCGGCGGGAGAACAAAGCAAGACCAGAGAAATCAAATCCTTCATAGAAGACAGGATGCTTGAATCGGGATTTGGCAGGGACTCTTCAGTCATAGCACTCGGCGGAGGGGTCGTGGGAGACATCGCAGGATTCGTGGCCGCCACCTATATGAGAGGAGTTCCCTGCGTTCAGGTACCTACAAGCCTGGTTGCCTGCGTGGACAGTTCGGTGGGAGGAAAAACCGCAGTAGATACCCCTCACGGGAAGAACCTCATCGGGGCGTTTTACCAACCATGGCGCGTATACGTAGACACAGGCACCCTTAAAACCCTCGGACCAAAGCAGGTCGCGGAAGGACTCGCCGAGATAATCAAATACGGTGTAATAAAAAGCTCGGATCTTTTCCAGTACCTAGAGGAGAGCATCGAAAAAATCTACAGGTTCGACGACGCAGCGCTGCTTGAGGTGATAGGGGCAAGCTGCGGGATCAAGGCAGAAGTAGTCGAGGAGGATGAGAAGGAACAGAACCTGCGGAAAATCCTTAACTTCGGACACACGGTCGGCCATGCAATCGAGCAGCTCTCCGACTATACAATCTCCCACGGAGAAGCAATTTCTGCAGGAATGGTAATTGAGGGGGAAATCGCTCTGGGCAAAACGGGGTGGAGCGAGCAAGAGCAGGAAAGGCTCACTCGTCTTTTGAGAAGGGCGGGGCTTCCCACTGAACCCCCGCGGGGGGTAAGCGTCGGGAAGATAATCGACATCATGAAAATCGACAAGAAAGCCCGAAAAGGCAAGATAGAGATGTCACTTCCCGAGCGCATAGGGAAGATGAAAGAAGATGGGGGAAGTTACGGAATAAAGATCGAAGAACAAACCATAACTTCCGCTTTTAAATCCTGATCCGGAAAATGAAGTTAACCGATTTCGCAGTGGATATCTCCCTGTTTTCGTTTCCGATCGCCAAAGAAGACATCTTCTGCAACAAAAATCCCTTGGTGCTTGAAATCGGCTTTGGAGAAGGGGAGTTTCTGATAAACGCAGCGCGGTGCGACGGAAGCAGAAACTACCTGGGTCTTGAGATCAAGAGAGGAAGATTCCGCAAAGCCGTGCGGGCGGCGGAAAAACTCTCTCTGGAAAACTTAAAATTCGTCCATATCGAAGCTGAAATCGCACTCAGACAGGTCTTCAGAGAAAGGATGTTCGATCTTGTCCTGGTAAATTTCCCCGACCCCTGGCCGAAGAAAAAACACTCAAAACACAGAATATTTAACCGGGAATTTATAGGCTGCCTCGCAAAAGTGCTTACAGGAAGCGGGAGAACGGTAATAAAGACCGATCAGCTGAGTTATATTGAGCAGATAGTGTCAGAATTCGAAAGAAGCGGTTTGTTCCGCTCGGCATACCCGCCACCAGGTTTCATTGAGACCCAAAAAGCAGAAACAGAGACGAAGTTTGAAAAACATTTCAGGCAGGACTCGCAGAAGATATTCAGCGCCGTTTTTCTTAATCTTCCCTCTCGAACAAGTTGAATACGCCAACTATACGGACATTAGGGGATAATAGAATTGACATTGAGAATCTTCTATGTATTAAGTTGTGTCCGTTTCGCACAATATATGGAGGTTTTTTGAAATGATAGTAGTAATGAAGCCCAATTCGACCAGAGAGGAGATCGACAAGGTCAAGTCCATCATAAAGGAACTTGGCTATTCGCCGCATCCGATCGAAGGAATTCTCAGGACCGTTATCGGAGTGGTCGGAGACGAGAGAGGAAAGCCGCATGATCTTGATATTCTCAAGCAGCTCCAGGGAGTTGACAAGGTTGTTCCCGTGCTTCAGCCCTACAAGCTCACGAGCAGGGAAGTAAATGATGAGACCTCTATTTTCAATGTAGGCGGCATTACCGTAGGGGATAAAAGAATCCCCATAATCGCAGGGCCGTGCTCGGTTGAAAACGAAGAACAGATAATGACAATCGCGGCCTCCATAAAAGATTCGGGAGCCTCAATGCTCAGAGGGGGCGCTTTTAAGCCCAGGACTTCCCCCTATTCTTTTCAGGGTCTTGGAAAAGAGGGACTGGAGCTTCTTGTCAAGGCAAAAGAGATGACAGGGCTGCCCATAGTAACCGAAATAATGAGCCCGGACGATCTTGAGATGGTCGAGGAATACGCGGACGTGCTTCAGATCGGAGCCAGAAATTCCCAAAACTACTCGCTTTTAAGACATGTCGGCAAGTCAAACAAGGCCGTCTTACTAAAACGCGGAATGTCAACGACTATAAGCGAATTCCTGATGTGTGCCGAATATATACTGTCGGAGGGCAACAGCAATGTAATGCTCTGCGAACGGGGGATAAGAACTTTTGAGACCGCGACCAGAAACACTTTCGACCTGAACGCGATCCCAGTACTCAAGGAAAAAACCCACCTTCCAGTTTTCGCCGACCCTAGTCATGGAACCGGCTACTGGCAGTATGTAATCCCGGTAACTTTAGCTTCAATAGCCGCCGGAGCGGACGGAGTAATAGTCGAGGTTCATAATAACCCCGAGATTGCGGTGAGCGACGGAGCCCAGTCGCTTAAACCGAAAACATTCAAAAACCTGATGCAAAGAGCTGCTCCCGTTGCCGAAGCCGTTGGAAGAACCGTTTAGAATTTCTCGGTTTCAGGAGGAAATCAGAACTTTTCTTCCGCTGAGAGTCAGTTTTCCCTCGCAGAAAAGCCTTATGGCTTCGGGCAGTATCCTGTGTTCCTGGACATGGACTTTCTCAAGCAGAGTCTCCTCTGTATCTTCCTCGTCAACCGGGACAACCGCCTGGAGAATAATCGGACCCGCGTCAACTTCCTCTCTAACGAAGTGGACAGTACAGCCCGTCTGTTTCACGCCGTAGTCAAGTGCCTGTATTACTGAATTCGTTCCAGGAAAAGAAGGAAGCAGGGAAGGATGAATATTGATGATACGGTCCTTGAAGCAGCCTATGAAATAAGGAGTGAGTATTCTCATGAATCCGGCAAGTACGACAAGTTCTATGTCATACCTGTGGATTTTCGTGACTATCTGCCTCTCAAACTCTTCCCTTGATTCAAAATCTCTGCTGCTTACGAGTTCTACGGGAATACGGTGTTTCCTAGCCCTCTCAATAGCCAAGACCCCTGGGGTATCGCAGACAACCACGGCTATGTTTGCGGATTCTATACCAGAATCTATCACCGCCTGAAGATTGGTTCCGCTTCCGGAAACAAACACGGCAACATTGGTCTTTGGCATCGCAGGCACCGGGAACTAGAGAAAACAAGGAAAGAAAAAAAGGGCAGCTACCTACTTTCCCACTCCTGAAAGGAGCAGTATCATCGGCCTGTAAGGACTTAACTTCCGGGTTCGGGATGGGACCGGGTGCTTCCCCTTTAGCATAGCCACCCTAGACGCAGAAAAGTATCATCGGAAAAAATAATGTCAAGCGGGAATATCAGTCAGAGTTAAAACCCCTTATTGGAAGAGCTCTTCCGAACCTTTTTAGCTTCTTAATAGCCTTTACCTCGATCTGTCTTATCCTCTCGCGGGTAACATTTAATTTTTTTCCTATTTCTTCAAGGGTATATTCCTTGTCTTCATCTATACCGAAACGCATTTTGACAACTCCTTCCTCTCCGTTACTGAGATTGGTGCAGAGTGCGTTGCGCATGATCCGGTTCAATTCCTTGGTTTCGAGCATGTCAAGCGGAGAAGAGGAAGTCGGGTCCGAGATAATATCCATCAGCCTGCAATCGTCCTCACCAATCGGAGATTCAAGCGAAATCGGGTCGCGTGACACCTTCATGATTTTCAATACCTTCTCAAGGGGTATATCCATTGCTTCGGCTATCTCCTCTGGTTTGGGTTCTCTACCCAATTTCTGCATGAGGGATCTTGAGATCTTGTTTAGCCTGTTTATGTTCTCGGTCATGTGAACAGGAACTCTTATAAGACTTCCCTGATCGGCTATCGCACGCGTAATGGCCTGCTTTATCCACCATGTGGCACAGGTTGAAAACTTGTATCCCATTCCATGTTCAAACTTTTCAACCGCTTTCATCAACCCCATATTGCCTTCCTGAACCAGGTCAAGAAACGGCAGTCCTCTGTTAATGTATTTTCTCGCTATACTGACGACAAGTCTAAGGTTGCATTCGATAAGTTTTTTTCTGGCTTTCTTAGTAGCTTTCTTTGCTTTTTCAAACCTCCCAAGCACCCTTTTAAGCGAAGCGAGTTTCTCCTCGGAATATTCAGATTCCGAACCATTGCCAATAGCGTCATCTGAACCATCCATCATACAGTCGTCACAGACCCCACTCTCGACTCTGTCCACATACTCGACGGCCAGACTGTATATCCTGTTGGCCTGTGCCGAGGAAAAATCAATTTCGTCAAGAAGTTCTACAGTCCTTTCGTTGTTTTTCCTGATTTTCCTTGAGATCTTCGCTTTATCGTCATCTGGAAGTGTCAGAGTACCGAGCTTCTTTCTCAGTTCCTGGTTCTCGGCAAAAAGCTGTCTGATCGGAAGAAAATTCTTTATAGAATTGCGATATGCTTCGCCATCAGTGGAGGATTCGATGTCCTCGCCCTGGTAGGAGACATCACCCGCGCCAAGTCTCCCATCTTTGATCTCTTCTTCGAGTTTGAGAACCTTTTTCATCATGAAAGGGTTGTCAATTATCATTCTCGCAATTATTTTTTTACCTTTTTCAATCTGTCTTGCTATCTCAACCTCTTCCTCCTTGGAAAGGAGGGAGTGCTGTGCAATAGCGAGAATGTACGATCTTATAGGGTCTTGGTCGGCATCTTGACTCTTTACGTTCTTGAGACTGTCTTCGGCCTGAGAATCAGCCGGGGCATTTTGAAAACCCTGTGCCTGTACGGATTCAGAGAATTCCCCTTCGTCCTGCCCGCTGATTTCGCCCCCTAACCCGTTAGTTTCGTCGTTTGGGTTCAACTGACAGTTCCTTTTATGGTTTTTTCTATTCTCACCAGATTCCTGTATTGTTCAACAAGCTCTCTTTCAAGGCTTTTATCCGAAGAACCGCGCTGCTTGCGGATTCTATCCATTACCTCGTTACGCTTAAAAGCTATGTTTCTCAGTTCAAGCTCTCTCACGCAGCCACTTAGTATTTTCTCCGAAGTCGTCTCGTCTATCAAATCATCCGAAGAAAAAATTAACTCGCCCAGCAACTGCTGCATCTCGATTTTTTCAAAAGAACTCATCAGGGAGGAAACCTCGGTAAACTCCCCTTCACCCACATGCTTGAGAATAACCTTTAAATCATTATTTTCAAAATCCTCTCCGACATTTTCGATTTTCTCAGCGCTAAGCAGGTGGGGGAATTTAAGCAGTATCCTTACAATTTCTCTCTCATGAACGCTTTTTTTCGGGATCAAGGAGACCGGCGCAAGTGATCCGCGGTTTTTACCAGAATCCGAAGTTTTTATCATAGAAAGAAACTCAGATTCCCTTATCCCGAAAATCCCGGTTGCCTTGGAAACAGCTTCGGCCCTTCGAACCGGGTCTTTTATTTTCGAAACCATGTCCGCGAGAAATCTCATCGACTCTCCGGAAGACATTTTCTTTTCCCTGTATCTTGCGAAAGTGTCGTCAATAATGAAATCGGAGACATCAACGGCGTCCGCAATCAGTTCGCCGAGACTTTCCGGACCATACGCTTCCAGGTAATCATCGGGATCAAGTCCGTCGGGAATGCGGCAGATACTTGAAGAAATCCCCTGTTCAAGAAGAATTTCTCCGGCCCGGACGGCAGAACGTATCCCCGCTGCATCGCCGTCGTAGGCAATCACTACCTCTTCGCAGAAACGTCGAAGAAGCCTGGCGTGCTCATTCGTAAAGGCCGTTCCCAATGTGGCAACCACGTTGCGCGTTCCATTTGCGTAGAGCTTTATGAAATCCATGTAGCCCTCAACCAGAACGGCTTTACGTTTTCTTCCAATTTCATTTTTCGAGTGGTAAAGTCCGTAAAGAACGTTTTTTTTGTCAAAAACCGGGGATTCGGGGGAATTCATGTATTTCGGCTGTTTCGGTTCGTCTTCCGTCAGGGTTCTGCCGCCGAAACCGCAAATTCGCCCCGTTATATCGGTTATGGGAAAAACGATCCTGTTTCGAAACCGGTCATAGTGCCCGCTTCCTCTCTCCCTCGCAACGACAAGTCCAAGCTTTTCAAGCTCCTTGATACTGATATTATCTCCGGAAGCAAATTTTACGACGGCGTCCCAGCTGTCGGGAGCGAAGCCGAGTTTGAATTCCTCGTTTATCTCCGAAGTGATCCCCCTCGATTTAAGATACTCTCTGGCCTGCGCGGAGTCCCTTCCAGAATGGAGAAGGTTCTTGCTGTAAAACGAACAGACGAGGGAATTTATCTCAAAAAATCTCGCCGCGGCGATCTCTTTTTTCTTTGCGCTTTCCGTGCGCGGACGCGGGGCGGGAAGCCTGACTCCGGCTTTCCGCGCAAGTTCTTTTAAGGCCTCGTGGAAACCTATATTGCTGTACCTCATCAGGAAGCCGAAGACATCCCCTCCGGCTCCGCAACTGAAGCAATGGAAAAAGCCCTTCTCATCATTTACGTGCATGGAAGGGTTGTTGTCGTCGTGGAACGGGCAAAGCCCGATATGGTTTTTTCCAGATTTTTTAAGGGAAACAAAGCCCTGTATGACATCTGCTATACTGAGCCTTGCCTTTATATCCGCTATCGCTGATGTGAAAGAAGGATTCTTCATTCAAAGCGACTTAGTTCGGTGGGATCTTTAGAAAGAACTTCAGGTGAAAACCACGCAAATTAAAACGGTCTATCTTCTTTTTCTGCTGCTTGAACTGCGCTTTTTGGCAGCAAACAGCTTCTTTTTTTTCTTTTCGCTCGGTTTTTCGTAGTATTCTCTCTTCCTTACTTCAGAAAGAACCCCACCCTTCTCAACCTGTTTTTTAAACCTTTTTAAAGCGCTGTCAATACTTTCGCTGCTACCTACTGTTATTCCTGGCAAAAAATTAAACCTCCATCCTCACGGGGAAGAAAATCCTAAAGGATATAAAAAGCGTTGTCAAATCACCTTTAAACCCCTCCTTCTCGCCGATTATTCTGATAGTTTTTCCGCGGATGGGAATTTTCCGACCATCTCCCGGTTCTTTTTTATTTCTTCTTCGATTCTGCGGGAATTTCGCTTCTCGAATTCATAGTCGTACGGCTCCTGGGAAGCCCTCTGCTCCTCAAGCCTCCGGCTCCATGAATCTCTTCTGTTTCTTATCTCATCTACAAGTCCCATGACTATCCTCTTTCTGGTTTTTCCTCAGCAACCGTCTCAGTTCAAAGCGGCCGCGGATATTTTCATGAATTCCACTTTTTCTTCAATCTTGGGCATGTACTCCGCAAGAGCCTCTATTGTCGGCGGATAAGGATGACCTATACCTACTGCTATGCCTTTTTTCTCGGCGATCCTTACCAGTTTATCAAGCTGCCTTATGGTATATTCCTTGCCCCGCTCTTTTTGGTCAATAAAGACATCCCTTTTAAGTGTCTTTACTCCAAGTTGTTTCGCCACGCTGTATCCACGGGAGTCCGGGGTCGTAAGGCTGTCAACAAAATAAAGATCCCTGGACTTCAGTTCCTGCATCACCGTTCTTACCGGTTCTTCATTCTCCATGAACTTGGAACCCATATGGTTGTTGACTCCGGCGACATTGGGAACCGCCATGATGTTTCTTCTGAGTTCCTTCCTTATCTGGTCTATCGAGAAGCCGAGCAGCAAGACTCCTTCTCCAGCGTCATCGGCCGTGTAACCGGAAGCATCCTTGGGTTCCATGGGAAGGTGGAGTATCACGTCCATCCCTCCGCGGTAAGCGGCGCGTGCAGCATACCGGGAATGGGGAAGATGCGGAAGCACAGCTAAGTTGATCGGCTGCCTGATCTTGAGGAGCGTGTCAATCGATTCTCTGTCGCCGCCCAGATCATCTATTATAAGAACAACTCCGGGACGCTTGGGCTTTTTCTCCGCAATCTTGTCAGCGACAGTAGGCGTAACCTCACGGGGTGACCATTCGTCAAGGAATTTCTCGACATACCGGAGGCCGAAGATCGAAAAGGCGAAAAAGAAAAGCAGAACCAAGACCGCGTGGGAAAGTTTCGCCGTGTTTTTTTTGCCGCCGGTTCTTCCGGCAGACGGTTTTTTTCTCGTTCGTCTCTTCTGACTCAAGGCCCCTTATCTCCTCACATGCGTTTTACCGTTTCCAAGGCTCTTGCAAGCTGCGGGTCGGAAGGGGCATCCTTCTCGCCACCTTCAACAAAAATATCAGGTTCTATGCCCTTGTCATCTATGAGAATCCCGTTGGGAGTGAAAAGTCTTGCCGTGGTTATCTTCACTCCTGTTTCCCCGGAGAGTTCTATTACGGACTGAACAGAACCCTTGCCGAATGTCCTAGTACCGACTATCTTCGCCCTGCCGCTGTCTTTGAGGGCCCCGGCGAGAACTTCGGAAGCACTCGCACTTCCCCGGTTTACGATTACGGCAACGTGATTGGTCGGTATCTCCATACCCTTTCTGGCGAAATATTCCTTCGAGGTCTGCTCGGACCTCCCCTTCACGTTCAGGATAAGTCCTTTATCAATGAACATGTCACAAAGCGCAAGCGCCTGTTCAAGCAATCCTCCGGGGTTGTTCCTGAGGTCAAGCACAAGTCCTCCGAGCTTCGCGCCGTTTTCTTTTTCAAGCCCCCTGTAAGAACTGAGGAACTCGTCCGCAGAGTGCCTGTGGAACTGTGACAGCTTTATATATCCTATGTCTTTTTCAACCAGCCTGGACTCAACGCTTCTGAGTTTCACTATCCGTCTTGTGATGGTGAATTTATGGTCTTCCTCGGTCCCGTCTCTTCTGACAACGATGTCCACTTTAGTCCCCTCTCTCCCCCTTATGCGGTCCAAAGCGTCAACTATGTTGGTTTTCCCGGTACTCTCTCCGTCTATGGAGACGATTATGTCTCCAGATTTCACTCCGGCTTCCTGCGCCGGACCTCCCTCAATCGGGGATATAACGGTCAAAAGCCCGTCTCGCACCGTAATCTCGACTCCTATGCCCTCAAACTCCCCCATCGTTCCTATCTCAAGGTTCCTCAGGCTTTCAGATGAGAGATAAACCGAATAGGGATCAAGGGAATCAAACATGCCTTTTATAGCGCTTCGGGTCAGCTGCTCGGAGGAAACCTCTTCCACATAGTTTCTCTCTATGAGGTTCAGGGCCTTTGCGAAGTCGGAAAGACCTCTGTATGTGTCTTCTTTTGCTAAAAGGGGTCCTGAAAAAAGGAAAGCCGGAACTAATGCGCATACTATGAAAAAAAAGCGGAATCTTCTCATCGCGGTTTACGTTTTCGGTAGTTTACCTGAAAGGAAATTTTTTGGACAAAGCGGATAAAGAGCGGCTTTTGCCCTTGATGAAAAAAGGGAAATAAGATAGGTTTACGGCAGATCGGTTCACTCATATGTCTACACTTTTTACTGGAATAATATCAGGATTTGTCAAAAGCTGTGTTTCCGACCTTCCCGAAGTATCCCGGGAATGGCTCCCGCTGAAAAGAGCTCTTTTCTACCTTGGGGCGCTTCTCGTATACCCGGTCGCCCTGCTCGTGGCCATGGCGGTAATTATTACGGTCGTTTTGATCGCATATCCCGTTTCGTATATCTACGGGGCAGCGAATTGAAGCGACGGCCGTCGGCGAAGCTCACAAACAGTGTCTCGTAATGCAGAAAGATCTTGACATTCCCTCGCCGGGGCCTATTCCCCGACACGTCGTCATAATAATGGATGGCAACGGAAGATGGGCACGGCGGAAGAATCTTGACAGGCTTAGCGGTCACAGAGAAGGAATGAAATCGACAAGATCGGTGGTCCGGGCCGCGAGGGAAATTGGAATAGAGTACGTAACCCTCTACGCGTTTTCCGCCCAGAACTGGAAAAGACCGGGGAAAGAAGTCCTCGCGCTGATGGATCTTTTAAGACACTACCTGTCAAATGAAGGCGAAAAACTTCTTGCGCAAAACACGAGGCTAAACGCGATCGGGAACCTCTCCAACCTCCCACCGGACATACGTGAACTTCTCGGGCGCGTGATGAAAATGACGGAGAAATGCAATTCCCTGACGATAACCCTGGCGCTCAGCTACGGGGGCAGGGAGGAAATAATCAACGCCGTGAACAACATAATCGCGGAGAGAGGGGAAAAAACGGTAACCGAGGAGGATTTCCAGAAATATCTATATACATCCCAACTGCCGGAACCGGATCTGCTCATAAGGACCGGGGGAGAGATGAGACTTTCCAATTTTCTGCTGTGGCAACTGGCTTATGCCGAAATATACGTTACGAAAACTCTCTGGCCGAATTTCAGAAAAAGACACCTGCTAAAAGCCATCGCCAATTACCGCACCAGGGAAAGAAGGTTCGGACTGACAGGAGAGCAGATACGGGAGAAAGGGCGCTAGATTGAAAAAAATCTCCATACTCGGATCAACCGGTTCGATCGGGTCGCAGACGCTTGAGATAATACGAAGATTTCCCGAAAAGTTCGAGGTTACGGGTCTTTGCGCGGGGAAAAACATTGATCTTCTGGCAGAGCAGGTAAAGGAATTCGCTCCGAATGTCGTATCGGTCACCCGAAAAGAAGACTCGGAGCGACTAAAGAGAATAGCCGCTCCGAAAACCAAGATACATTACGGAGACGAGGGGAATATCGCGGTTGCGACAGAAGGGGACTGCGATCTGGTGATATCTTCCATGGTAGGTTTTCCGGGTCTTCTGCCCACCCTCTGCGCAATACAGGCCGGAAGAGATGTGGCAATAGCCAACAAAGAATCTCTGGTGGTCGCTGGAGGACTTCTTATTTCCGAGGCAGAAAATCAGGGCGTTACTCTGCTTCCCGTGGACAGTGAACACAGCGCCGTTTTCCAGACGCTCCGGGAAAAAGACCGTAAATTCCTCAAACGGGTTATTATAACGGCGTCTGGCGGACCGTTTCGCAAAACACCGAAAGAAGATCTGGAAAAAGTCACGGTCGCCGCCGCGCTTTGCCATCCCACATGGAAAATGGGAACCAAGATAACCATAGATTCGGCGACGCTAATGAACAAGGGATTTGAAATTATAGAGGCAAGGTGGTTTTTTGACATACCCACCGAAAAAATATCGATCTGGGTACATCCCCAGAGCATCGTTCATTCAATCCTTGAATATATTGATGGCTCGTTCATAACTCATCTTTCCGCCTCGGACATGAAAATACCGATAGCCCGTGCGCTTTCCTATCCCGAGAGGCTTGATCTCGGACACACTGCCGCCTCGCCGGACGACCTGTCGGACATTACGTTTGAAAAACTTGATACAGATAAATTCGAGGCTCCCGCAATTGCAATTGAATGTCTCAGGATGGGCGGCACTTACCCGACCGTGCTGAATGCGGCAAACGAAGTGGCCGTAAACGCGTTTCTTGACGAGAGGATAAGATTTACCGACATAATCCCGATTGTCAGAGAAGCACTTGAGCGTCACGACAAACTTGACTCGGGTTGTCTTGACAATATATTAGAGGCGGACAGGTGGTCGAGGAGAACTGCCGGTTCGGTAATGGAGAGCTTTCTGTCTTAGCGATGATCACAATCCTAGCTTTTATCTTCGTAATAGGAATTCTAGTCTTCTTTCACGAACTGGGGCATTTTCTGCTCGCGAAAAGAAGCAATATCAGGGTCGAGCAATTCTCTCTGGGTTTCGGCCCGAAACTTGTTTCTTTCGTAAGAGGCGAAACGGAATATCTCATTTCAGCCCTTCCCATCGGCGGATACGTGAAGATGTACGGCGAGGGAAAAGAGGGAAACATAATTGTCGAAAGCGTCGCGGACACAGAATCGCCACTTGCCTCAGGAGACAGAATTATCGGGATAAAGGGATTCAGTCTTGAGAAGTACCCAAGCTGGGAGAAGCTTCTCTACGTCCTAAGATCAGACTCGAATCAGCAAAAAGAACTTGAAGTGGAAAGAGGTGGGAAGATCTACTCTTTCCTCATCAACCACTCGGCCCTCCACGATATAGAAGCCTATTACGAAAAGGACTACCAGAGAGGATTCTCCGCCAAGTCCATTACCGACAGGTTCCTGGTGGTCATAGCGGGGCCGGCTATGAATTTCATAATCCCCTTCTTCTTCATGCCTCTCGTGTTCATGTTCGGCATAAGCGTCTCCGGTTATCTGGAAGATCCTCCGGACATAACTTACGTAAAAAAAGATTCCCCCGCCCATCTCTCGGGATTCGCCGCGGGTGACAGGATACTCAGCATAAACGGAAAAGAGGTCAAGAGCTGGAGAGACGTAAACATTGGCGTTCACTCAAACCCCGATTCGCTGCTTGAATTCAGGGTGAGAACCGGAAGCGAGACCAGGACTCTCGCTCTTTTCGCAGAAGCCGGTTCCGACGGCAGGGTAGAGACCGGATTTGCAAGGCCCATAGCCGCGACCATAGAGCAGGTATCCGAGGGCCGCCCCGCCTGGGAGGCAGGCATACGTCCGGGAGACAAGATAAAGGCAATAGATGGCGTAGAGGTTACGGACTGGAACCATATGTCTGACATAATAGCCGAAAGCGGGGGCAAAAGGCTTGATTTTACGATTGAGCGCGGTGGAGATGAGATGAATTTTCTCCTGGCAGCGGAAATGGAACAAGGCATTGAGCGCTATATAATCGGCATTACTCCCCGTACGGACAGCGTGCTTAAAAAATACGGCTTTTTCGAATCGATTCGCAGGGGAATAGCCGAAGCGGCACGCATGACGGTTGAAATCACCATTCTTTTCTTCGGGTTTCTATTCAAGCTCGTAACCGGGAAAATAGCGCTTGCCACTGCCGGCAAAACGGTAGCGGGGCCTCTTCTGATAGCCAAAGTGTCGGGGGATGTCGCTCAAAGCGGCATATCGAATCTCCTTCAGTTCACCTCGCTTATAAGCATAAATCTCGCGTTAATCAACCTTCTCCCCATACCTATGCTTGACGGAGGACATCTGCTCTATCTGGGCATTGAAAAAATAAAGAGAAAGCCGCTTAGCGTAAAGACCCTTGAGATAACCCAGCGAATCGGATTTTCCTTTCTTATTTTCATCATGGCGGCAGCCCTGTATAACGACATTCTGAGGATGCGTGGAGACATATTCTCGCAGTTCGGCAGAATTCTCGATCTTTTCCGGTAAAATTATTCAGGATTAGACTATGAAAAAGGACAACGAGGAAATACTCAGGATCAACAACCTTTTTTACGAGGCCTTGGGAACCAGGAATCTCGAGCTTATGGGAGAGATCTGGATAAAGGACTCGAGGTCCGGCTGCGTTCATCCGGGATGGACCGCTCTTCGCAACTGGCAAGCCATCAGGCAGAGCTGGGAGAGCGTCTTTGACCCCGAGGATCAAGTCGACATCAGCATTTCAAACGTGACCGTGGACATAAGCGACAACATCGCCTGGGTGACCTGCCTGCAGGAGATGGTATACATAAAAAGAGACCCGGTCATGTTCAATCTCTCGCAGTCAACCAACATATTCGAGAAGCAAGGCGACAGATGGCTTATGATCTTTCATCACGCCTCGCCAATTCCCGTACGGGGCTACGAGCCGGGTAACAAGACAATACAGTAAGTGGAACTTCAGGAAGTCTCTTCCTCTGCCTTCATTCGCTCAAGATAGACCGAGGCGCCCAGCTTTTCGAGCCGCACGGCCTTTTTCTTTACCTCAGAAGAAAGCTTCTTCTTGTACTCAGCCACCGCGCGTGAAAGCTCGGGGTCGGCAACCGAAAGAATCTCAACGGCGAGGATGCCGGCGTTTTTAGCCCCGCCTAAAGCGACTGTAGCAACCGGAACACCTGAGGGCATCTGCAGGATGGAAAGTACGGAATCCCATCCGTCAATCGAATTTGAGGATTTTATTGGAACCCCTATGACCGGGAGAGGAGAAACGGAAGCTACCATTCCCGGAAGATGCGCGGCGCCTCCCGCTCCGGCTATTATGACTTTGATTCCTCTTTTGTGAGCTTTTTTCGAAAAATCGACAAGACGCTCCGGAGTTCTGTGCGCAGAGACTATAGTAACTTCATGCCCTATGCCGAATCGTTCCAGAACCTCGACCGCTTCCCCCATGACCGCAAGGTCCGAGTCAGAACCCATGATAACGCTTACTAGAACAGGTTTCATGCTATCGCCCTCAGATTATTCATTATGAACTTTGCCTTTTCAAGCGCGCTTGCAATATCGTCGTCAAGCACAGTTACATGTCCCATCTTCCTGTATGGCTTAGTCTGGGTTTTACCGTATATGTGAAACTTGGCTCCCTCAACCCCCATGCATCCGCGAAGCCCTTCGTATCTTACCTGACCCTCGAAACCCGGCTGCCCGAGAATGTTAATCATAACGGAAGGAGTTTTTATTTCAGTATCGCCTGGAGAAAGATCCAGAATCGATCTCAGACACTGTTCGTACTGCGAGGTTCGTGCGGCGTCAATCGTGTGATGTCCACTGTTATGCGGTCTCGGAGCGGATTCGTTTATGAGAATGTCGCCTTTTTTGGAAAGAAACATCTCAACCGCAAGGATTCCACACATGTCAAAAGATTTTATCGTACGCTCGGCAAGCTCGCACGCACGAACAGATAGCGCATCGTCAAGCTCACAGGGACTTATCAGGAATTCAACTATGTTGGCGTGGCTGTTAAACACCATCTCAACCGGAGGAAAGCATTTCGTTTCTCCGGCGGAATTATGTGACACTATAACGGAAATCTCCTTTTCCACGTCAACAAGATCCTCGACGACGGATTCCCCCTCCAAAAGATCGCTGAGCTGCTCTTTTCCCCTTACGACGTACACTCCCCTTCCGTCATAACCCGTCTTTGAAAGTTTCTGAACGAAAGGAATTCTTATTTCCCCGGACTCGATGGCTGCAACTATCGCCTCTTTTCCCGGAAAAACCGAAAAGTCCGCAGTGGGGAGCCCCTTTGAAGTGTAGAACCTCTTCTGCCTGGCCTTGTCCTGTATAAGTTCAAGCGCGTGGGGCTCGGGCCTTATAACGACTCCTTCTTCCTGCAGGCGGAAAAGCGCCTGCAGGTTCACATGCTCAATCTCTATGGTCAGAATGTCAACGTTTTTGCCAAACGCGTAAACATCCTCGTAATTCCTGAAATTACCATGGGAAAACCCGGTGCACACAGATGCCGCCGGACAATCTGAGGAAGGGTCAAGCACATAGGTGCTGAGGTTCCAGTTGCTTGCAACGAGACAAAGCATTTTCCCCAGCTGCCCGCCTCCGAGAATCCCCAGTTTTACCTGTTCAAAATCCATATCCATCATGCACGGAAACTACAAGTCAACAATCGAAAGCAACTCCATCGGAGTTTCTATAAGGTGCTCAGCTCCATTTTCGCGAAGTTCGTCGCCCGTTCGAAACCCCCAGAGGACTCCTACCGGAAGCATGCCTGCCCCGACTGCTGTAAGCATGTCCACCCCGGAGTCTCCCAGGTAAACCATCCGCGATGACTCAATCCCGAGCTCCTTTGATATCCGAAGCGCTCCGGAGGGATCGGGTTTTCTCGGAAGTTCATCCCTCTGGCCTATGACTATCTCGAAATTCCAGTCTGCAAGCAGATTCTCCACGTATTTTTCGGTAAACACATGCGGCTTGTTGGTAAGAATCGCCTTCTTTACACCTCTTTCGGAAAGTTCATCCAGAAGATCCGGTATGCCGTCATAAAGCCTGGTTTTCACATTGAAGGCACAGCTGTAGATGCTGTTGAAATCGTCAAGGCACTTTTCAACGATGTCTTCATCGTCTTTTTTATCCTCGGGAAGAGCCCTGGCCACCATGGTCTTGGGGCCTTTTCCTATAAAGTACTTGAAACACCCGGTCGCGCGCGGTGGAAACCCGTTTATGCTGAGTGCCTGATTCACGGCATCAGCAAGATCCTCAAGAGAGTCAATCAGGGTTCCGTCAAGATCAAATACAACTGCTCCGTAGCTCATAGTTCTGCACTTAATCAAAGAGTGGGAATATAATACCCAAAGAAAACAATTTGTTTTTACACTAGCAACCCAAATTCTGTGGTCAGAAACCAAGGTCCCAAGCAACCATGTTTTTGATTCCCCGTCACTTCACAATGATAATATGATTTCTCAAAACCAGAAAACTGCTCTAGACTAGATAGCCGGCATCTAGACCAGAAACAGACCATTTCGGGATTCTTCTTATGAACGGAAAACAGCCATCGATAACCATAATCGGCGCGGGACTCGCAGGAGTCGAAGCCGCGAACCAGATAACGAAGTTCGGAATAAGGACAACCCTCTACGAAATGAGGCCCCGCAAGAAAACCGCCGCGCACAGAACCTCGGGTCTCGCTGAGCTTGTGTGCAGCAACTCCCTGAAATCGGCATCCATGGAGAACGCCTCGGGAATACTGAAAGAGGAAATGAAATCTCTTGGCTCACTTGTCATTGAGGCGGCCGAAGCGTCAAAGGTTCCGGCCGGAAAAGCCCTTGCGGTAGACAGGGAGATATTCTCGGATTACATAACGCGAAAAATCCAAGGTAACGAACTTATAGACTTAAGAAGAGAGGAGGTAACGAGAATACCCGAAGATGGCATCGTGATCGTAGCCACCGGCCCGCTCACCTCGGATGCGCTCTGCGCTGAGATCTCCTCGCTTACGGAATCCGAATATCTTTACTTCTACGACGCTATCTCGCCGATAATCGATGCGGATACAATCGACCGCTCCAAGATCTTCAGGGGATCGAGATACGAACGCGGGGACTCGGAGGAGGGGGATTATCTCAACTGTCCGCTCTCGGAGAATCAGTACTACGAGCTCGTGGACAATCTGATTCACGGAGAAAAAGTGGAAACCAGAGAGTTTGAGAAAGCGATTTATTTTCAAAGCTGTATGCCGGTTGAGGTCATGTGCGAGAGAGGAAAGGATACGCTCCGGTTCGGCCCCCTGAAACCCGTCGGCCTTGTTAATCCGAAAACTGGCAAGACCCCCTTTGCTGTCCTGCAGCTAAGAACGGAGAACAGTGAGGAGACAATGTATAACATGGTGGGTTTTCAGACAAAGCTCAGATACCCGCAGCAAAGAGCCGTTTTCAGAAAGGTTCCGGGGCTTGAGGGGGCGGAATTTTTAAGATACGGAAGCGTACACAGAAACACGTACATAGATTCCCCGAGGCTGCTTGAGAAAAATCTTTCCCTAAAATCCCGTCCAAGCGTTTTCTTCGCCGGACAGATAACGGGAGTTGAAGGATACGTCGAGTCCGCGGCAACTGGAATCGTCTGCGGAATAAATGCCTCGAGAAAAGCGCTCGGACTTGCGCCTGCACCCGTTCCGAGGGAAACGTCCATAGGCTCCCTGCTTGAGTACATCTCGGCTCCCGGAAAAAGCGGGTTTCAGCCGATGAACATAAACTTCGGACTTTTTCCCAAGGTGGAAGGGAGGATGGGAAAGGAAAAAAAGCGTCAAATCATTGCTCAAAGAGCCATTGAGAGCATACGTGCGTACGATCTTCTTCACCATGTGTCCGCGTAACTGCTTACCATTGCAGTGCTGATTGACAGGCTCAAAAAAAAGCGGATGAGCTTGGCATTGAGAAAGCATTCTTTGTCGCCAGAACCGTAGCACTTGTCTATAGCCCGAAAATAGGTAAAAATATGGGCTATAGGAGGTGTTTTTATCGCTCATGAAGTGGGTATGGCAACATTCTGACTGGCCAAACTTCACATGGGACCGGTCTGTTCTGATACCTCTCGAGGAACGTTTCCTGCACGAGTCGGGCCGCAGGATCGGTGCTTGGCGCCAGCTCACCTATGAAAATCAGTCCGAACTGCGGGTCAAGTGGCTGAGCGGCGAAGCTGTTGAGACCTCAGCAATTGAAGGTGAAATTCTCGACCGGGAGTCAGTGCAATCTTCCATCCGCCGACGGTTTGGGTTAACCGCCAGCCGGAAGACAGCTTCACCGGAGGAAGAAGGAGTGGCTGAGATGATGGTAGCGCTCTACCTCGAGTTTGACCGCCCGCTGGACCACAAAACGCTGTGGGACTGGCACCGGATGCTTATGCACAACCGTGGACACCTAGAGGTTGTCGGCGGATATCGTCGACATCCTGAAGCTATGCAGGTTGTTTCCGGGCCCGATTATAAACCCAAGGTTCACTATGAAGCACCGCCTTCGGAGCGGATGACAGAGGAGATGGAACGTTTCATAGCATGGTATGGTGAGACCGCGTCCATCGGGGACAGGCTGTCCTCTTTGACCTGGGCGGGAATTGCACATTTGTACTTTGTGCGTATTCATCCCTTCGAGGACGGAAATGGCCGTATAGCCCGCGCCCTAGCTGAAAAAGCTCTCGCTCAGTCGCTCGGCGAACCGAGTCTGATTGCGCTTTCCCATACCATCGCCCGACGGCGCAAGGACTACTATGACATTCTGGATAACAGCTGCAGGCCACTTGATATCACTGACTGGCTGACATGGTTTGCGGGGACTGTGCTGGACGCCCAGATTTGGAGCGAACGCCGTCTGATCCGGTCAATTCAGCAGACACAGTTATTTGATCGGCTCCGTGGCTTGTTGAACCCACGTCAGGAGAAAATGCTTCTGCGACTCTTTGACGCTGAACCAGATGGTTTCAAGGGCGGACTCAGCGCGCATAATTATCAAAGAACAACTGGGGCGCCGGCTTCAACGGCAACGCGCGATCTCGCCAATCTAGTCGCCATGGGCGCGCTTCACAGAACCGGACAGCGACGCCACACACGCTACCGGCTCAATCTACCCCCATTCGAGGAGCCGTACCGGCAGAAACCAACCGGTCAACAAACAACCTCATAGCAACCATTCCTACAGATCATCGAAAGCACCTGCGGGTAAAGTCCTTACAAACGGGCCGGCGTATTTGATTCTTCTGTTTTAATGGTAATATTTTGCCGGTCATGACTTACCAGGAACTGATTCTAGCCCTCCAGGATTACTGGTCATCCAAGGGATGCCTTGTAGTCCAGCCTTACGACATAGAAAAAGGCGCCGGAACTTTTCATCCGGCCACTTTCCTGCGGTGTCTCGGCCCGGAACCCTGGCACGTGGCGTACGTCGAACCTTCAAGGAGACCGACGGACGGAAGATACGGCGATAACCCCAACAGGCTTCAGCACTACTACCAGTTCCAGGTGATAATAAAGCCTTCTCCCGACGACATTCAGGAGCTTTTCCTCGACAGTCTCAAGTCCTTCGGAATAAACCCGCTTGAGCACGACATAAGGTTCGTTGAAGACGACTGGGAATCCCCGACTCTCGGAGCGTGGGGACTTGGCTGGGAGGTGTGGCTTGACGGCATGGAAATAACGCAGTTCACCTACTTCCAGCAGGCGGGCGGAATAGATCTTGACCCGATATCCGCCGAGATCACCTACGGAACCGAAAGAATAGCGATGTACCTGCAGGAAGTCGAAAGCGTTTACGATCTTGAGTGGACAAAGGGAATAACGTACGGAGAGATTCATCACCAGAGCGAAGTCCAGTTCTCAAAATACAACTTCGAGGAATCCGACCCCGCGATGCTTAGCGAACTGTTCAACATGTACGAGCGGGAATGCAGATCCCTTATCGAAAAGCAGCTTTCTCTCCCAGCTTACGAATACTGTCTTAAAAGTTCGCACACCTTCAACCTCCTTGATGCAAGAGGGGCAATAGGGGTAGCGGAGCGGGCGTCATACATAGCTAGGGTAAGGGCACTTGCGAACCTGTGCGCAAGTTCGTATCTGCAGACAAGAGAAAATCTGGGATTTCCTCTTCTGAAAAGCAACCCATGGAAAAAGAACTGATACTCGAGATCGGAACGGAGGAAATACCTGCTCTTTTCCTTGAAAAAGCCCGGGAGGATCTGGGCAGTATCCTGAGCGGAGAACTTTGCGACAAGGGTATTGAGTTAGGGGAAATGGAAATCCTCTACACCCCGAGAAGGCTTTCTGTAAGGGTAAGCGGACTTGAGAGAAAGCAGAAGGACCGAACGACCGAGAACTTCGGACCGCCCAAGCGGATAGCGTTTGACGAGAGCGGAGAACCCACCAAGGCCGCGTTGGGTTTCGCGAGATCCCAGAAAGTTGATGTCGAGGAACTTGTTATCGCAAAAAGGGATAACGGAGAGTTCCTCTGCGTAAGGAGAACCGTAAAAGGAAGAAAAACTTCATCTGTCCTAAAAGAAATTCTTCCGGGAGTCATCTCTTCGGTCCCCTTCCGGAAATCAATGAGATGGGGCAGCGGAAAATTAACCTTCGCAAGACCCATAAGATGGATAGCGGCGGTCTATGACGGCAAACCCGTCAGATTCAGTGTTGAAAACATCAAAAGCTCAGATCAAAGCTTCGGTCACAGGTTCACTTCTCCAAAGTCGTTTCGAGTGGCATCCTGGGAAAATTATCTGAAAACCCTTGAAAAAAACAACGTAGTACCGGATCCCGGGAAAAGAAAGGAAGTAATAGAAAGGGATACCGAGACGGCGGCGAAAAAGATAGGCGGAGTGGTAAAAGAGGATCCCGAGTTGCTTGAAACCGTAGTAAATCTGGTGGAGCATCCAACGGTTCTTGTGGGAGAGTTCGAGAAAAAATACCTGAGTTTGCCCGAGGAAGTGCTTATAAGCGTAATGAAGAACCACCAGAAATATTTCCCCGTTTATTCGGAGAAGACCGGAAAACTGCTTTCCAGTTTCATCTTTGTCTGCGGAACCCCGGTTAAAGATAAAAAGGTGGTTGTAAGGGGGAACGAACGCGTAATAAGGGCAAGACTTAACGACGCCGAATTCTTTTTCTCTGAAGACACGAAAAAGAACCTAGGCGACTATACAGAAGAGCTTGAGAGCATGGTGTTTCTATCGGATATAGGAAGCTACAGGGGAAAAGTCGAGCGGATGAGGGCGCTTGCAGCCGACATGTTCGCCAATCCCGCCCTTGAGAGAGCCGCCCAACTTTCAAAGTCTGATCTCGCAACCCAGATGGTCTTTGAATTCGCCGAACTCCAAGGTGTGATGGGCAAGTATTACTCGCTTGCCTCCGGGGAGAAAAAAGCCGTCGCAAACGCGATCGAAGAGCAATACATGCCGCTTACGAGAACCGGTGAACTCCCACGAACGAGAACCGGAGCGCTTTTAAGCATCGTGGACAAAACGGATAACATCTGCTCCTGTTTCATCGCGGATCTCGTACCTACAGGGTCTTCTGATCCCTATGCACTGAGAAGACAGACCCTCGGGATAATAAGGATCGCCATAGAGAAAAAGTTTGATGTTTCCCTTTCCGCAATCCTTGAGCGCAATATCAAGCTTGTCCTTGACTCCACGGACGCGCAAAAGACTCGCAGGGGGAAACTGTCCGAGGAGAAACTTAAAGAAAACATTCTGGCATTTTTCTCCGAGAGGTTCCGCAACTTAATGACGGAGTCGGGCTATGAGAGAAATATCGTCGAATCCGTTATCTCGGCCGGTTTTGACAACCCCCTTGACGCCTACCATAGAATAAATGCACTTGGAAAATTCGCGAGGCGCAAGGATTTTGATACGCTGGCGACGGGCTTTAAAAGGGTTTTCAACATAGCGAAAACCAGGCCGTCTTCGCCACTTGATAAAAAACTGTTCAAGCAAAAGGCGGAAAAGGATCTCCATAGAGCTTTTACCAAGACACAGACCGCGGTTCTAAAAAGACTGGCCGATTCCGAAAAAGCTCCCGGGCAAGGCGATTACCTGAGTTCCCTTGAGTCCATAAAAACACTTGCAAACCCCATAGATCAGTTCTTTGACGCGGTGATGGTCATGGACAAAGACCAGAAGATCAGAGACAACCGCCTGGCTTTGCTCAATGAAATAAAAGATCTGTTTTTCATGATCGCCGATTTCTCAAAAATTTAATCCGCAACAGACCAAAAGCCCGAGCCCCGAGGGATAAAGGGCATCCGAAGATCTCCTTGTTCTCCCAACATCACTTTAAAAATGTTTGAGATACTAATAGATTAAGGTATCATTTCTGCAACATGTTCGGGCAATTCGGCATATGGGAATTAATCCTGATACTGGCAATCCTGCTCATAATCTTCGGTCCGAGCAGGCTCGGAGATCTTGGGTCTTCGCTGGGCAAGGGAATAAGCGGGTTCAGAAAATCCCTAAAAGACGACGATTCAGGCGATAAGGAAGAGAAACAGAACGGCACCTAATCAAAAGCCCTCTCCTTCTCAGTCCTTTTTCATCTCCGCAAGTTCCACCAGCACTCCGTTCATTGACTTGGGGTGTATGAAAGCGACTTTTGAGTTGTAAGACCCAGGCCTAGGATGTTCATCAATAAGCCTGACCCCTTCTTCTTTGAGTGCTTGAAGGGAAGATTCTATATCATCCACGAGAAAGCAGATGTGATGAACGCCCTCCCCCTTTTTCTTCAGAAATTCCGAAATCGGGGAATTCTCATCCAGAGGTTCGATAAGCTCTACCGCGGTACCCTCCCCCGATTCGGAGCGAAGCATTGACGTTTTGACTCCCTGGTTAACCACGTCCTCTCTGTGTATAACCCGAAGCCCGATCAATTTCGAGTACATCTCTTCAGCCTTCTTGATATCGTTTACGGCAATCGCCACATGATAAAGAAATCCGTCTTTACTCAATGAAAATGCCCCCTTTGGCTAACCGGAACTTTTTTCCCTGGAAATGGTGAATTTTTCGAGAAGATCATCGGTCGATTTGAACTTTATTTTGATCCCCATCTCTCTCTGAATTTTTCTTATGGATCTTCCTTCTATCTCCCTGAGCTTCTCTATCACCTTCTTGTTGGCGTGCACGACAAGCGGTCCTTCGCCACTTTCCTTTGTCCATTGATCAACGTCCCTCAGTATTTCATAACAGGTGGTATATATCGATTTCACTCTTCCGCTTCCCTCGCAAATATCGCAGGTTTCGGTCAGGTCGGAAAGTATGCTTTCCCTGACTCTGCGCCTAGTGAGCTGGAGTACGCTGAAAGATGATATTTTCTGGATCGTAGTCCTCGCCTTGTCCTTTTTCATCTCAGCGGCAAAAAGCGACTCTATCCTCCTTCTGGATTTAATGGCCTGCATGTCTATGAAATCGATGACTATGATTCCGACTAGGTTGCGAAGCTTTATCTGCCTCGCGGCTTCGACGGCGGCTTCTTCATTTGTTTTCATTATTGTTTCTTTGTGAAATTCCTCTCCGACGAGTTTCCCCGAGTTCACGTCTATAACGGTAAGCCCCTCGGCCTCATCTATGATCAGGGAACCTCCGGACTTCATCCACACCTTTTTTCTGTACATTTTCTCGATCTGGTTCTCAATTCCGTACCTGTCGAATATGGGTTCGTTTTTATCGTACATATCGACTTTGAAGTCATCCTTCTCAATCTTGTCGGAAAAATACTTGCTGATCTGGTCGTATGCTTTGGGGGAATCTACAACAATTTTCTTAAGACCGTTTCCCATCAAGTCCCTGACAACCCTGATACAGGTATCGGCTTCTTCGTGTATGACGCCCGGGGTTTTCGAATCTTCATATTTTTTCTTTATTCTTCTCCACTTTCTTACAAGCACCCTCATTTCGGTCTTGATATCTTTCTCCTCCGCACCCACACACGCCGTTCTTACTATAAAACCCATGTCGTCGGGCTTATCCTGCATGATTTCGGAGAATTTCTTCCTGCGTTTTCTATCCTTTATTTTCCGGGACACGTTTATAGAATCTGACCCAGGAAGCAGAACAAGATACTTGCCCGGTATCCCGACGTGAGAGGTCAGCTTTGGCCCCTTGTTTCCGGTGGGTTCCTTTGTGACCTGAACCATCACTTCCTGACCTTGACGCAGCACGTCCTGTATCGGCTGGTGGTTTTTTCTTGAGGCCTTTGTGGTCTCTTCCTCTTCAAGAAAAAGCTCGCTCAGCGATTCCTCATACACATCCTCTGCGGAAAGAAACCCAGACCTGCCGTCTCCTATACCTACAAACGCCGCCTGCATTCCGGGGATTATCTTTTCGACTTTCCCCTTGTAGATGTTCCCCACCATGGAAGAACTGGATTTTCTTTCGATGAAAAGCTCGCTCAGTCTGCTTTTCTCCAAAACAGCTATTCTCGTTTCGTTAAAAAGCGAGTTGATGATAAGTTGAGTGTTCATAGGATATTAAAATGATAAGCCAGTTATCTAGGTAAACATAACTGTAAGTACCTGATATGGAAAAATTAAATGTTAATAGCAAACGAACTGACCGGTTTTATAGCACGCGGGTTGTCCGCTTTTGCTTTCTTCACTTCAGCCTCGCAGGGCGTAGCCCGAAGAGGCTGATGTGAAACTGCGGTGCTTGCCCACGTTAACCTTCGGCCTGCTTACTCCTCCTTTGTTTTTCAATCTGCCTTCCTTGTCATATTTACCCAATTTACGCTTCCCATGGTATACGGACATGCTCCCGTCCCCATGCTCGTGCACCATTACCCTGGCCCTCACGAAGTGGTGACGATCCTCAACCGCCGGGATCTGCAGACTCATACCCTTGTACCTAACGCAGTTGTCATTGCCCACTACCCTGGGGTACTTCAAACACAGTATGTCGTCGAGCTTGGCATCTAACAGCGGCACAAACGCTTCTCCCTCCTCTGCGGGAGCCACCATGAAACGCCTGTTGAAATCCTCAATGAAACTCTCCGCGAGAAACCTGTTCGCCTCTTCCATCTCCACTATACCACGCTCACACAGCTCCGCGGGCAGCCTCCCCTGCAAAGTACCGAACATCCTCTCGCTGCGCCCCCGAGCCTCAGGGGAGTATCCCGGTATCATCACCACCCCCAGTTCCGCCATCGCTCTTCCGAACTGCGTGGGATTGTCTTTATCCACGCGGCCTCCCATCTTGGGAGTACTCCAGTAGTGAGGTCCCCTGTCACTGTAAAAACTTGTGAATATACCCTCTCTCTCCAACACATCCCTTACACCCCTCATGCTGCTCCATGTCCCTTCCTCCCAAACGAAAAAAGCGCTGTATATCTCCCCTGTGGCATCATCCATCGTAACCACCAGATCCCACACCTCCTGGGGAACCCACCTGTGAGTGCTTGCGTCCTGGTGTATCATCATCCCAGACTGCTCCTTGCGCTCCCTGCGCTCACGGTGCACTCCCCCGCCCCGGGGCCTTCTCGCCACCCCTGCCGAGTAAAGACACCTCTTAACCCAGTTGTAGCAGCGACGGCCTCCGTGGTGCTCGGTGTACGCTTCGTAGAAGTGAGCCACGTTACGGTCCGGGTAAACCCCCTTGTAGAGCGCTACCACCTCCGAGGTCTCCTGCCGTGATGCCCGATTGTGCGAAACTGCTCCCAGACGGCGGTCTAAAAGCCCTTGCATACCTTCGTCCCTGTATCGGACTGTGTAACGACGAAATGTCCTCTCCGTGATCCCGAGCTGCCCGGCCGCCTCTGTTTGTGTCAGCTTCTTCTCCTTCCATCTCTGGTATACTCGCTCGAACTGGTTCATCCTGACTCTCTGTAGAAACCTTGTCTGGTCCATGGCTATCTCCTCCTTTATGGAGAAGATAAATCAAGACAATCGCTCTACTGCAAAACCGGACAAAAGGCGTGCTATACTTCCGGACAGATGGCGTGCTATTAACAATTAAACTTGCCGGCCGGTTGAGTCCTCATTTCGGCGTTTCACAGAAATGAATTTCCTCCGCGACTGTATGAGGAAGCAGACGGGTTCTACGCATCCTTGTGGAAGTCAGGCGTTTTCCCTTCCAAGGTCGACGATTGTGTCGAAATGCTTCTTTTCAATCCGCATGACCGACAGTCTGCTTTGCCTCACAAGCGCGATGTCCTTGAGTCTTTCGTCGCCCTTGATCCGCTTAAGAGATACCGGATTCTCCAGTGTTTCCACAGGTTTCAGGTCCACCACGACCCACCTTTCGTCTTCCGTCGTAGGATCCTGGTAATATTCCCTTATAACCTCGGATATGCCTACTACTTCAAGACCCTTGTTGCTGTGATAGAAAAGAACCAGGTCGCCCTCTTTCATGCCCTTGAGGTTGTTTCTCGCCTGGTAGTTTCTCACTCCGTCCCAGTATGTCCAGCCGTCGCGGAGAAATTCCTCCCATGAATATTTAAACGGTTCGGATTTAACAAGCCAGTGGTTCATTATCTGATCAATATAGCGGGAAGCAACATGGATTCAACCCCGCACTCTCTCCACATCGCATAGTGAGAGCACAAGTTCCCCCAACTTCAAGTCACGTCTTCGTCTTCGCCTTTATGAAAGTTCGAAAAGCTGTGGGTACCACATTCCCCGGGAATGCCGACCGGCGTTTTCTTCCAGTCATCACCGCCACGCAAGTAAACCCCGACCGGGGAATCCTATGGCAGCAGGGCCCGGGCGTCGGGACACTTCCCCGATGTCTTAAGCGGAAGCAACGACGGCTAGGTTTTTCCCGTCGCGCATACCATAGCGCCAGGTGCGGGTTCGGTGGGCCCGCGCGGAGTGCAGTCTTCGGCACCGGGACACCTGCTTGACGATGTAGGGATATCGAGGTACTATACCGAACGGTTCTTTCTAGGGCCGACTGTTAATACCTTATTGCACGCAGGAGGACAATACGATGAGTAAACCAAGTGCAGGGAATGTAAATTGCTTTCAGGGTATAAATCTTCAAGTATCTCGGAATAAGAGGAACGGGGAAACCGCTTCCCGGAGGCGGCAAGTTCCTTCCGTGCTCCGCAGCGCGGGTATTCTGGCCGTTTTCTTAGCATTCTCATTATTGAGCGTCGGCGATTTATGGGCGGGGGACACGGAACTTGCTCGGCTGGAATTTCAGGTGGATCAAGGTCAGGGAGCCGAGACCACAACTCACTATGGCACTAGTGCTGCTCCCAATGGGGCCTTCTCGTCAAATGATGACAGGTTCTTTGAGTTTGGAAATAATACTTACGAAATTGCAATTATTAGTTCGGGTGGAGTGAACGCCGGCAGTTTTAAAATTTGGATAAAGCCGGATTTTCCGCCGGAGGGGGAACCCTTAGACAGATATGATGTGCATACGGGGACTCAGAATGATACTGATTCTGGTTATACCGAGCATCAGACTTTTAATCTCCGCGATCGGGATAGGTTTGTCGAGGGTATTTATGCGTGGGACGGAACGAACGCCGGTTGGACTACCCATCACGAAAATGCCGTAGTTCGTATAACCGGTCCTTCATCTCCTATAAACTCCAACAAAGACGGCGACCTCAGGTTAACGGAACTAGATGCGGACGGCACGGTTTTGACAGGCGACTCGATTTGCTCAGATTCGGGCAGGCCGGAGATATTCAATGATCCGGACGATGACGGGACCGGCAATTGGAGGGGGATATGTGATGATGGCTTAACTTCAAACGATGTGTCTAAAGAAGAGGCAGCCGTAATATGTCGCCGGCTGGGATGTTCGGGAGGAAGTATAACTCACGACGTTTTCTATGGTTCAGGCGTGATAGCGAATTTCCCCGACATGTTAATAGACAATCTGGTATGCACGGGTTCGGAAAACAGTGTGCTTGATTGTGAGCATGCAGGCCGTGGAAATCATAATTGCTTCAAGAAAGAGATATTCACAGTCTCTTGTGATCCTCCAGGTGACAACTCCACCGCCTCCGGTCTGCTGAAAATCACGGGCACTTCGGAGGTGGGGCAGACTCTGACCGCTGACGTCTCGGACATAGATGATAAAGACGGTCTTCCGGCGGAGTCAACCTTCAGTTACCAGTGGGTCAGGGTTAATACCCGGCTTGATACTCCTGATAACGAGTCCGATATTTCCGATGCGGTAAATTCCACCTATGTTCTTCAGAATGCGGATTTCGGTAAAAGTATCAAGCTTGAACTGAGTTTCGCCGATGACGACGGAAATGAAGAAGATGTACGAAGTCGGGTAATGGGCCCCGTTACTGTCAGTGCTGCTGATGCCGCGGAGTACGACGGTTCTATTCGACTGGCGGCGGGAGATAATGAGCTTAGAGGCGTAGTTGAAATATTCGATGGCAAAACCGACGATGGCGATGGTACGGGATGGGAGTCAGTATGTGCTAACAGCGGATGGGGATCGGAAGAGGCGGGGGTCGTGTGTCGTCAGTTAGGCGCATCGGGGAATACCTCGTCTGCAGAAGGCATAAGCTTATCAAGCATTAGTCCACCCAGGACTTTCTTGCTTGACTCCGTGGACTGCGATGGGGATGAAGATGAACTGCTTGATTGTGACCATGGAACCCGTGGAGAGCACGATTGCAGCTCATGGAACCCGGACTATGCTAAAGTCACATGTTCGCCTGGAGGGAGCTAAGGGGACTCAACTCGGTATGCCCTGTTCCCGGGCAAGAACCTTATCGTATAGAAAGGTCCGGATTTGACTTAGCAATACGGCACTTCCGGTGTGCTTGAAGGATTTTTCTCCAATGGCAGATCCGGTGGGATTCTCGTCCCCAGTCGATACCCGTGAAAAAATTAAACTTGATTTTTAATTTTTTCGCTTGATTCAGGCTTTTGATAAAGGTACCGGATCGGGTGTCGCTTGGGTCCACTTAAGTCGCAGAACTGACCTTTGACTCAATAGCACGGGTCAACGAGGTGCCCGTAGACTGAGAACAGAGATTCTCCGCTCTCGCGCCTCGTCCTGACACGATTATTCTGTTTGCGTTCTTCTCCCTACGCCGTCGACCCCTTTATTGTGCCCATCTCGCGGCGGATTATGTCCCGGATGAAACCCGCACAAGCTCCCTGGCGATGGCCACCGTTATCACCCTTGGCGCTCTTGCCCGAAGCCGCCATCTTTATGTAGCACCCGCACAGCCACTTCTGAGCACGCCACGTAAGTAAAACCCGACTGGGGAATCCTGTGAAGTGTTAGAACTTGTGACCGAAAGCCTTGCGGTAATCGTAACCCAAAGCGCATTAGCGTCGATGAAGTCCGAGATTCCTTCCGGCCCGCTTCTCTTCCCTGACGGAATACGACTTCTCTGTCCGCGCCGTGCTCGGCCCTTATTGGCGCACTCTCCTCTCAAGGGTCCGCTTCTCTTCGACTCTACAGATTTTGGCGTTGCTCCTTCCGTCTTCCAGTTAAATGTCTTTTAAACGAAACTGCCAAAAACAGGGCGGATACAAGCAGGAAGAAATTGAATGCGGTGCTTTCAAGCGTATTCCCCGCTCCCGCAATCGCACACGCTCCGTCATCATCGTCACCCTGCAGTTCCATATCATCATCCTGCGACCCCAAATAAATCCCTGAACCAAACACGTAGACGGGAGACAAATGATCGTGCCTGTCAAGTGAAACGGCTTCGGCAAAACCAAGCTTGGGCGAAGTACCGCCAGCACCGCCACCGGGAGGATCATCATTCGGATCCTCCGGATCGTTCCAGTTGTAATTGATAAAGCCTCCGCCGGGCATCTCCGCCGCGGCTATGATCCTCTGAATAAATGTATCGTCACTGTCAGGAGGAGTAAAATCCCACAAGTTTGTCTGCTCAATACCTCTGTTGGCCCCGTTAAATATCACGTTGCCCCTTTCATCCATGATATATATATAGGTGGAGCGATGCCTCCAGGGCCCGTCGTCCAGCCTGAAGAGTCTGCGCAACTGTATGACGTCAACTTCACCTCCATCCAAGGCTGTCAGAAAGAAGTGAATCGCATCGCGTACAAACTGTCTCAGCTCCTCTTCTCTCCGTTCCGGATCGCCTTCTTCCGTCACATCTTTAGCCTGTACTCCAGGAAGTGCAGGGAAATCTTGACCGTGAAGTTTTATACCCTGCTCGGGATCGTAGGGAGGATCCGGAAATCCGTGCTCCTGATCGAAGCCGCCGAGCAGAATAAATTTCTGCCGGTCAGGTGCGCTCGGGTTGCTAAGCGGAACAGACGGATTGACAACCGGTCGCACGTAACTCACTCTGGGGCTTTGATCGTCTTGCCCATAATACATAACGAAGTCTCCATCCTCGCCTGCGGCCAGAAACTGCTTCCCGACGTTTTTTCCCTCCTCATCCGGAAGGGCAGACCAGTCCTGATCCTCAAGCTCCCTGTTGGGGTGGACGTACACGCCGCCACGAGCAGTAAGAAGGACGATGTATACACCTTCATAATTCCAACTTCTCTCGTTCCGAAACCCATCAAAGAGCTGGGCCGCCTGTTCGAAGCTTTGGGCACCCTCGAAGTGCTCTGCCGCGTGTTCCACGAATTCGCTCAGAACATCCCGCTTCATATCGGCGGTCGCCTTCGCCACGTCCTCCGCCGTCGCGGCGTCCGTCGTACCTTCATGGGCAACGGCGGGACGCGTACCGAAAAAAACGCTTGCCAGCACAAGCACACAGCAAAACCGGAAAAAAAACGATGACTTTAAATTTTTCATGACACATTCTCCTTCATATACGATAAGCCCTTGTCCAGTTACACCTTGTAACCGAATGTTCGGTACAATATAACCGAATGTTCGGTACAAAAGCAATCACTCATTCCACGACCCGAATGCTCAATTGTCAGGGGCAAGCACATCTTGAAGACAAGTGACCTTCCCGAATTAAGGTTGAGACATCTCAGGAATTACGCGCTACGAGGGTGACTGGCTGTGTACACAATTCCCCGCTATTTCCCGTGGTTCTCAACTGATTATAATCCTCTACCTTCCTAAGGGCTTTTACTCAGCGCAAAATTGATTTGAGTTAAAGTTACTGTCCATTTGATCAACGAATGCCTCGGTTGGTCCGCCATCTTTAAGTGTCTCCCGGGGAGATGTGTGTCAAAGGAGTGTCGAGATGAACACCCCATGCAAAGATCCGGAGTGCGGCCTGGAACTAAGCCCTAACGTGGCATGCGTGAAGATTTTTAGTGGAACGGGGACCGACAGAGAACACCTGAATATCAAGCCGCCAAGAAAAAATTGACGGGGCTAAATTTACATATACAATATAGGGTGGAATGGTTATATCTAGACCAAGCGGTTAGACCTAGGACACAGAAAAGTTCAGAAGGAGGTTCTGAGGATGATGGAAAAATACTTAACGAAACCTGGAAGGCTTTTTAACAGTAACAGCGTGGTTTGCTCGCACGGGACGGGGATCATAAAAGCCTTGGATTTCTTGAGCAAACCCCTCTTGGTAGCGTCACTGCTGTTTTTGCTGCTGGGAGGTTCTGCGGAGGTAAATGCGCAGTCCGACGGCGACCTTCGATTAAGGAGACTAGATGCGACGGGCACGGTTGTGACAGGAACAGCAGCTTGCTCAGGAGAGGGCAGGACGGAGATATTCAATGAGCCGGATAATGACGGGAACGGCACGTGGAGGGGGATATGTGATGATGGCTTACTTTCACATGATGTGTCTAAAGAAGAAGCAGCCGTAATATGCCGCCAGCTAGGGTGTTCGGGAGGAGAGATAACTCACGACGTTTCCTATGATTCAGGCGTGTCAGCGAATTTTCCCGACATGGTAATAGACAATCTGCTGTGCACGGGTTCGGAAAAAAGAGTGTTTGATTGTGAGCACGGAGGACGTGATAAGCATAATTGCTACAATGGAGAGATATTCACAGTTGCTTGTGAGTCAGGTGCCAGTTCCACCGCCAAAGGTCTGCTGGGAATCACGGGCACTCTGGAGGTGGGGCAGACTCTGACCGCCGACGTCTCGGACATAGAGGACGACGACGGTCTTCCGGCGACGTCAACCTTCAGTTATCAGTGGGTCAGGGTTAATACCCGACTTAATACTGATGATAACGAGACTGAGATTTCCGGGGGGACAAGTTCCACTTATGTTCTTGCAGATGCGGATTTCGGTAAAAGTATCAAGCTTGAACTGAGTTTCACCGATGAAGCTACCCCCACCGGAAATAAAGAAGAGGTACGAAGCCGGGTAACGGGCCCTGTTAGTGCTGCTGATGCTGCGAACTACGACGGCCGGATTCGACTGGCGGCAGGAGTTAATGAGCTTGAAGGCAGAGTTGAAATATTCGATGGCAAAACCGACGATGGCGATGGTACAGGATGGGAGTCGGTATGTGCTAACAGCGGATGGGGGTCAGAAGAGGCAGGGGTCGTGTGTAGTCAGTTAGGCTTCTCGGGAAACACCCCGTCTCCAACCCTACACTCATCAGGAATTAGTGCACCCAGAACTTTCTTGCTTGACGAGGTGGTATGCGATGGGGGTGAAGATGAACTGCTTGATTGTGAGCATGGAACCCGTGGGGTGCACGATTGTAGCTCATGGAGACCGGAGTATGCTAAAGTCAGATGTTCGAACTAGGGGTACCCAACTCGGTATACCCTGTTCCCGGGCAAGGACTTATCGTATGGAAAAGTCCGGATTCAACTTGGCAATACGGCATTTCCGGTGTGCTTGAAGGATTCTTCTCCAATGACGGAACCTTCCTGATCGATAACGCAGACTTGGTGGGACCCTCGCCCCCAGTCAACACCTGCAGAAAATAGTGTCTTATCATTGTTCATGATAAAGCAATACCTCCATAGTGTTATGATTGGGTCTGCCGTGATGGTTGTCTGATCCAGTACTGGTGCTCTTGGGCACGAACTTCCAGCACCATTCCTTCAGTTTTTTTTCAGCGAAATTAAGGTTTAAATAGAAACACGGGTCATTCGGTCGAACGACCCGTGAATTTTTATTAAACTCGATTCTTAAATTTTCCTCTAAATCAAAACTTCATAAAGCGTACCGGAAACCAGAAATCAAAATCGCTACATCGCAAATGCCACTTATTCTCCTTGACAGCAGATAGGACTAGGAAGTACAGTTAAATTGAAGATTAGAAGCAACCGGATAGTGCTAATATGGGCAGGCAGCCTTTTTTTTAGAGAGTTTTTCGAAATGTTAGAAACAAGCCTACGGAAATCCGGAATGCTCGATTGCAATGCTAATGAACACGCTGGTGTAGGGCGTGATAGACAAAGATCTGCCTTGTGGCAAAGGAGGATATTATAATAAAAACTGTAAAGTCGTTGATTCTTTTCTGCTGTGCGCTTGCGCTGGCCGGTGTATTCTCCAGTGTTCGCACAGCCGTTGCCCATGAAGGCACGATGGCGAAGGACGTGGCAGAGGCAGCTGACAATATAGAGCGAATGGAGCTGTTGGAGAAGTTCGTGAAAGACGCGGCATACCACTTGGGGATTACCAGCACTCTTGAACAAGCAACCGAAATCTTTAACGATTTCAGGAAGGAAGGATATTGGAAGCATAAAGACACATACCTCATTCTTCTCACAGGTCCCGCCACCTGTACACCGGATGAAGCCCTAGATATTGGTTGTTCATTCCTATTCCTTCCCCCCGGTGGCGGCGTCTATGTTCACCCCAACAGAGAACTGGAAGACCAAGACTGGTCTAGACTTGTAGATGGCAAGCTAAACCCCGTCGGGGAGTATTTTCTGGCCGCAGACGAGGAGGATGGAGACTCCGTTATGTATTATGGGCAAGACGATCAAAGCCCCAGGGTGAGTTACGCGCTTTCATTCGCCGGTCTATCATCCATCCCGCTTACCAATCCAACCGCGCCCGGGCGGCAAAGATTTGTTCTGGTCGGTGGTTTCAACCTGGAGGATGGAGTTGACCCTACTCCCATTAGCATTAGTCAGGGCAAGATAAAACTCGGCCGTATTGGTTTTTCGATAAACCCTACCAATTCGGCTAAAAATGTGAAAGAGAAAGAAGATCGGGGACTGCTGAAGCTGTTTGTAGAAGAGGCAATTCATTTCTTTCTCAAAGCCTTGAGCCGACCCGAGATTGACGTCATACAATTACGGGAACTTTTCAGGACTGAAGGCGGGCCCTGGAGAGATGGTTCCACCTACATCTATATAATGGATGGGAGGGGCAACGTTATATTTAACGGTGCCAACAGAAAGATTGAGCAGACAAACTTGCTACAAAGCCAAGACCCGACTTTAGTTGACACCATTCAGAGGATCATCGCGGCGGCGAAGACGCGGGACGAACACGGAGGGTTTGTTGGAGGCTTTGTCAATTACAACTGGGACGATCCGGCGGATTCGAATGACGATCCCCCCGGCGGCGGTGCTGGCGGCACTTCGCCCAAGCTTGCCTACGCAAAAGCCGTTACACTTAACCCGCTTCTCAAGGAAGATCCTGACGCACCTGTTTATGTGTTTGGTTCAGGGATTTACTTGGAATCAGAGGTTGAGGATGGCGGTGGAGGGTGCGCGATTGTCGCGGCGGGAGCGGAGGGTGCGCCTGAAAGCACTGTATTCAACTTGTTCTTGGTCGTATCCGCCCTGTTTTTGGCAATCTCGTCCAAAAGGCGTTCCGTTGGAAAACACAGAAAAGACAGGATTAGCGGCCAAGCACGGCAGGGGCTTTAAAAATACGGAAAGATCCTAGCAGGAGTTTCTCAGGATAACGGAAATTTTTTAAAGGAACCCATTTTTAGCAGCAGTCCGCGCACGTACGAGGTGCTGAGTTCGGTGAACTGGGAGCGGGACATGGAGAGACGTTTCACCGAGGATATAAACAAAGACTATCCGGACTGGTGGCCCGGTTTATACCGAAAGAACAGATCATAGCGGTCCGATTCGTTATTCCGGGAAAGAAATCACGCCTGAATTTCGCGAGAAAAGCGCGCCAACCGTCACCATCTAACTGTGGGAGACCGTATGTCGCCTGGGGCTGTTCACCCAATTGACTGTTATATCGCTCCTCAATCCGTCTCAGCCTGCCCGTCAACAGCGCAGAAGTTACTCGATTTCAATCTAACTTGTAAACCATAACGTTATGGTTTATAGTTCGTCTCATGAAATACGAAAACCTGACCGCAAAAAAAAGGTTGCTGGATGAGTATGGACCGCTGCCTGACGCACTCCTAAGCAATCTGGATGGATGGTTTCGGGTTGAGTTGACCTACACGAGTAACGCAATTGAAGGAAATACGCTAGGTCGCCGTGAAACCGCGCTGGTGGTCGAAAAAGGTCTCACCATCGGGGGGAAATCACTTCTGGAGCACATGGAAGCCGTAAACCACGTCCGTGCCCTGGACTGGGTGAAAGAACAAGCCAAACGCGGGACGCGTTCGCTGACCGAAGAGGACATCCTGCATATCCACTATCTTATTATGAAAGGCATTGATGATCTAAATGCCGGTCGTTATCGCGTGACGCCGGTGCGAATCTCCGGTTCGATGGTGGTGCCGCCAAATCCGCGCAAAGTGCCGGACCTGATGAACGGGTTAGCGAAATGGCTCAAGCTGGCAATCGACCTGCACCCGGTAGAATTGGCTGCGGAAGCTCATTACCGCCTGGTTACCATCCACCCGTTTACCGATGGTAACGGCCGCGCGGCACGACTCCTAATGAACATGATCCTGCTCATGTCGGGTTATCCGGCAGCAATAATACGCAAACGTGACCGGTTGGCTTATATCGACTCGCTTGAAAAAGCGCAGCTGGGCGGCTCTAAAGACGCTTACATGAAAATTATCGCGCGGGCAGTTGACCGTTCACTTGATATATATCTCAAGGCAGCTGAAGGCAGAACGGATACAGGTGATAACAAGGGTCCTCTGCTTAAAATCGGCGAACTGGCAAAACTGGTCAACCAAAGAAATTCCGCCATACGCCACTGGACCAAGGAAGGTTTGCTTGAAGTCGCCGAAGTTACCGACGCCGGGTACCAACTCTACACACAGGAGATGGTCGAAAGAATAAAATTAATAAATGAACTTAAATCACGCAGATTCACGCTTAGGGAAATCAGGGAGGAAATACTGCGTGATTCTCCAGGCTAAGTAGAAGAGTGGATCTAAATCGGTATTTTTTCGAAATATTCTTATAATAACCTCTCGATTTGTGTATTATTTCCCGTGGCTTTTAGTTAAATGAGGTTCTGAATTGCTCATAATCCCCGCCGTAGACTTAAAAAACGGAAACTGCGTGCGACTTCTCAAGGGAGAGGAGGGAACGGAGACCGTATTTTCAAACAGCCCCCCGGACACCGCCAAGAGGTGGGAGCGGTGCGGAGCCGAGTGGATCCACGTCGTGGATCTTGACGGAGCCTTCAGGGGAGACCCCAGAAATTTCGAAGCGGTAAGGGAAATAGTGTGGTCCGTTTCCTCAAACATCCAGGTCGGAGGCGGGATAAGAAATATCGCCGCCGTGGAGAAGTACCTCGAAATTGGCGTAAAGAGGGTGATAATAGGCACTTCGGCTTTCACCGACAGGGGGTTTCTCAGGGATGTATGCGGGAGATTTCCCGGGAAAATAGCCGTCGGAGTTGATACCAAGGGAGGAAAGATAGCTCTTCGGGGATGGAAAGAAACAATAGACACAAGCATTGCCGGGTCGATGCTTGAATTCCGCGATATCGGCGTGTCGCTTGTTATCCACACAAACGTTGACAGGGACGGCACGATGGAGGGAATAGACGCGGATTCAGTAAAAAGCTTTCTTTCCCTGTGCCCGCTCCCGGTAATCGTTTCGGGAGGTATCGCCTCGCTTGCCGACCTGAGCGAGATACAGTCCATCGGGAATGGCGACCTGGTGGGAGCGATACTAGGGAAATCGCTTTACTCGGGCTCCATAGATCTTGAAGACAGCATACGAAGGTTTCAATAGCATGGTTTCAAAAAGGATAATACCGTGTCTTGACGTAAAGGACGGAAGAGTGGTAAAGGGGGTGCGTTTCGTTAATCTCAGGGACGCGGGAGACCCGGTTGAAGTGGCGAAGAAGTACAGCGAAGAGGGTGCCGACGAGATAACGTTCCTTGATATCACCGCCTCACACGAAAAGAGAAAGACGATGATAGACGTTGTCGAGCGGACCGCGAGCGAGGTCTTCGTTCCCCTGACCGTCGGAGGGGGACTGAGAACCGTGGAGGACGTAAGGGAACTTCTGCTGGCGGGGGCGGACAAGATTACGATCAACACGGCGGCCATAGCGGACCCCGATTTCGTAAGGAGGGCTTCTCAGAGGTTCGGAAGCCAGTGCATAGTGGTCGCGATAGACGCGAGGAGAAGAAACGACGGAGGCTGGGAGGTTTTCACCCACGGCGGACGCAATCCGACGGGAATAGACGCAGTCGGCTGGGCCGCCAAGATGGAGGATTTCGGAGCGGGCGAAATTCTTCTTACGAGCATGGACAGGGACGGTACCGAGGACGGGTACGACCTTGAACTCACAAGAGCTATCTCCGGAATCGTTGGTATTCCCGTCATAGCTTCGGGAGGCGCGGGGCGGCTTGAACATCTGCTTGAAGCCGTGGAAGCGGGACGGGCGGACGCCGTTTTGTGCGCCTCGATTTTTCATTACGGCAAGTACTCAATAAACGAGGCAAAGGAATTCCTGTCAGAGATGGGAGTGCTGGTAAGACTGCCGTAAAAGAGGTTCGAAACATCTTGCTGATACGAGAACAGACCGAGGAAAACGAAAAAAAACTGCTTAGTCCGGGGGCGACTCTGAGCTGCGAATCCGAGGGAAGAGTAAACCCCGAGCGTGAATGCGACATAAGGACATGCTTTCAGAGGGACCGGGACAGGATAATCCATTCCAAGGCCTTCAGGAGACTCAAGCACAAAACCCAGGTATTCATTTCTCCAACCAACGATCACTACCGCACGAGACTCACGCACGTAATAGAAGTCTCGCAGATAGCAAGAACCATATCGAAAGCCCTTATGCTCAATGAAGACCTGACCGAAGCAATAGCGCTCGGTCATGACCTCGGTCACACTCCTTTCGGTCACTCCGGCGAAGAAGGGCTGGACGAGGTTTTTCCCGGCGGGTTCAAACATGTTCTCCAAAGCGTAAGGATTGTGGAAGTACTTGAGCGCGACGGAGCGGGACTTAACCTTACGCATGAAGTCAGGGAGGGAATAGCAAAACATTCCAAGGGATGGGGCAAAGAGGGAATAGAAACCGAGGAGAACAGGCCGCTTACCATGGAAGGTCAGGTAACGAAAATCTCGGACCTTGTCGCTTACACAAATCACGATCTTGATGACGCGGTCCGCTCGGGTATCATATCGCCCGGCGATGTTCCCGCAGAATATGTCTCGGTTCTCGGAGAAACGGCCTCACAAAGAATAAACACGATGGTAGTTGACATCGTGGAGCAGACCATCGCAAGAGGCGAGATGAAAATTTTGATGAGCGGGGGGGTGTTCGAAGCGCTTCTGGGCCTCAGAGGATATCTCTACGAGAATGTCTACGTAAGCGAGCGGCTGCTCTCGCTTCACAACAAATCCAAAAAAGTCGTAAAGGAACTCTACTTGTATTTCTGCGAGAACGAGAAGATCTTCCGCGAGAGCTTCTGCAAAATGCCCGCACGCGAGGATGAGACGCTGCAAAGAGCCGTATGCGACTTTATAGCGGGAATGTCCGATCTTTACGCGCTCTCGCTTTACCAGAAGACATTTCTTCCGAGCAGATGGACAAAAGGTCAGGGAATACGGGACGCATACCTATGAACAAAAAAAGGGGGACCGGTCATTGATAAATCTCGGGGCAGCGCCTTTCCTTAACATGCGCCCGCTCATTTACCCTCTGGAAAAAGGGGTCGTGGAGCACAGCTTCAATATAATGTATTTTGACCCTTCCCTCCTTTCCGAGAATCTGTCGGAAGGAGTCGTGGATGTCGCACCCATTCCTTCAATCGAATTTCTAAGAACCGACAGCTACTCCATTCTGCCCGATATTTCCATATCCTCTTTCGGGAAAGTTGACAGCGTGATACTTAAGGCGCGCAAAGAAATAACGGAAATTAAAAGCGTATCGGTTGACAGCAGGTCCAGGAGCTCGACGGCCCTGCTCAGAATCGTTCTTGAGCTTTTTTTGGGTCTTAAGCCCGAATACGTAAAAAGAGAACCCGGAAACGGTTTCCTTGAGGGAGTTGACGGCGGGATGCTTATCGGCAACGCTGGCCTCCAGGCCCGCCATCTCTTTGCCGACAGATATGCTTTCACGTATGACCTAGGGGAACTCTGGACGAAGGAAACAGCCCTTCCTTTCGTATACGCCGTAATGGCGATCAAAAAGGGAGATGATAGCGCCGGCGAGAGCTGCAAATGTTTTCCTTTGATCAGAGAAGAAGGAGTGAAGCTCATTTCGGAAATAGTGGATATCGAATCTGAAAAACTGGGGCTTACCAAAGAGCAGTGCCTGACTTACCTCGAAGAAAGAATAAAATACGACCTTGACGGCCCCAAGATTGAAGGACTGATAAAATATCGCGACCTTCTTTTTGAGCTAAACGAAATAGAGAAGAAAAACGAAATCCACTTCTACGCGGACCCGTCGTAAACAAAACCCAGAAGGAGACGAAGATGGAGAAACGGATCATGAAACTGGGCCACAGTCCCGACGCGGACGACGCGTTCATGTTCTACGCCATAGCGAGCGGAAAGGTGGTTTCCGAGGAAATCGACTTTGAGCACGTGATCGAAGACATACAATCCCTTAACAAAAGAGCCATGAAAGCGGAACTTGAAACCACGGCAATCTCCGCCCACGGATACCTGAGCGTGCAGGACCGCTACCGGATTCTATCCTGCGGAGCCAGCATGGGGAAAGGCTACGGACCCATAGTGGTCGCCAGGGAGAAAATTTCCGACCTCAGGGGAAGAACCGTCGCGGTACCCGGAAAACTCACGACCGCGTATCTTCTTCTCCGTCTCTACGCGGATGATTTCATTCCTGTGGAAGCACCTTTTGACGAGATCATGGACAAAGTGCTCACCGGAGAAGTGGACGCGGGCCTTCTTATACATGAGGGGCAGCTTACCTACGAAGAGATGGAGCTTGAGCTTCTGCTCGACCTCGGAGTGATGTGGGCAGAGGAAACCGACCTTCCGATGCCGCTTGGGCTAAACGTCCTTAGAAGAGACATACCCCGGGGGCTTGACACTGAAGTTCTTCGGGTACACAGAGAAAGCATAGAATATGCCCTTTCAAACAAAAAAGAAGCTCTTGATTACGCGATGCGCTTTGGAAGGGGGATGAGCGAAGATACCGGGGAGAAGTTCGTTTTAATGTACGTAAATGAATGGACAAGAGATCTTGGAGAAAGCGGAACCGGGGCGCTTGAGCATCTTTTTGAGAAAGCTCGCAGAAAGGGAATCATAGCCGAGAGTCCAAGGCTTGATATTCTCTGCGGCTGATTTTTTCGGCCTGCAGAAACACAGCGCGTTATCCGCCCTAGCCCACTTTCTCTGAAATTACTTTTTCGACAAACCCCAGAAGAAACCCTAAGAGGCGGCGAAATTCTTTTTCCCGCCGCCACGGCATCCTGAGCCTGTCGCTTATCTCGATCTGGATCGCAGGAACCGAAAACCGGTTCGCGGCAAACTTCGCCACGGTCATCTGCCTTGCCGCGGGAAAAATACCTGCGCTTCCGGCAGCAATTCCATGTTCCTCCGCGGTCAGATAAAACTTATCAAGAACATCCGGGGCCGAAAGAAGGAATTCCCTCTCCGTCCCCACCCCCGGAAACAGATCCTCGGGCCTCTCGTTTCCGGTACCGTGTATATCCACGACGAGATCTATTTTCGTCTCGGATAGAATTTTTCCAAGCGCGGTCTTAAAACCGCAGTCATCATAGTAATTAGGGTCTGTTTCCTGTTCCCTGTTCGCGTAAAGACAGTGGCAGCCGAGAACCAGATGCGCCACGGCGCCGAGGGCGGCGGTGTAGAATTCATGGCGTTTCAGTTTCCCCATTCTCGTATGGGCGGTTGAGTGCGGACAGGTCACAAGAACCGGGACCGTGCCTTCAAGAAAGATGTTCTCTTCCGCGTGACCGTCGGGTTTCATTCTGTAGTACTGTTTCTGGATGTTCTCAAAAGCAACGGCAAAAGAAAAAGGGTCCTCGCCGCAGAGGGCGGGACCGGAGAACCAGTTGCCGCTTTTTATTATGTCCGTATCGCTGACCCGCCTTCTGAGATCCGGGCCCGGTTCATAGGAATAAAAAGATTCTTGTTCACAGCGGATGACCGATCTTGAAAAAAGCTTTTCATCCACGCCCTCCAGGCGGTCCACGCTCCTGATAAAAACTTCGGAATCCGGGGGAAGATCATAGAGCTCTCCCTGGACAGTAAGAGAGGAAGTCTCGTCAAACACGGCTGCCGGATAACCAAGAGGCGTACGGTAAAGAGCGCCGGGAACTTTCATCATCCCAAGCAGCCTGCATCGCTCAAGGTGCCCGCTTCTCGTCCCGCCCTTTCGCAGGGTTCCATAGACAAAAAGCTTTTGGGGCTTCGATTCGGTCATCGGGGATACAGTAGAGAACTAATGCTCACAAGAGGCACAGGAGTCTTTGCGGTAGATGAAATTCCCCCCTACCATTGAGAACCGAAGATTCTCCGGCCCCGAAGACACTATGCAAGAATAGGGATCGGGAGCAATTTCCCCTTCGCAGTCAACGCATATGATGTCGGCACTTTTTCCTATCTCAAGACTTCCTGTCTTCTCTTCGATAAAAAGAGCCTTTGCCCCACCGAGAGTCGCGAAACAAACTGCCAGACGGGCGCTTTGCCGTATTCCCTGCTCGGCCATAATGTCACGGAGGAATCTTATTTCCCGAAAGAAATCAAGATCCGAGTTGCTCGAAAGCCCGTCGGTCCCGAGCCCTACCCTTTCATAATCAAGCATCTGCCGGAGGTTCGGTTTCCCCACTTTAAGAAAAACATTGCTCCTGGGACAAAGAATAATGCCGATATCGGCGCTTCGGACTATCTCCATGTCTCCGGCCACCACCTGGACCATATGAACGGCGGAGAGTCTTACGTCTCCTCCACGCAGAAATCCGTCTATGTAGCGCGTCGGTGTCTCGGCCCCTGGCCTCTCGAAGGGTTTTTTCCCTATAAGCGGAAAGATTTTCCGTTCAAATTTGTTGGGCAGGTTTCGCAGAAAATCGACTTCATCAGGGCTCTCGCCCAGGTGGATTCCTGCCGCAACCGCGTTTTCGCGCGCGCAGGCGAAAACCGCATCCAGAAGTTCCGGGCCGCAGGAATAAGGCGCGTGCGGAAAGGGTCTTTCCTCATAGAGGTCTTCGCTTTGAAATTCAAGCGAGGGAAGCCTTGGTGAAACCCGGTCAAAAAGTTCGAGAAACGCAATAATCCTCATCCCCGAATTTTTGAGGATCTCCCTTCCCCCGAAATCCAAAGAGGATATTTCCCCAACGGTTGTAACTCCGCTTTCTATGACATCGCGAAGCCCCGTCTTCATTGAATCTTCCATGAGGCCTTGATCAATCCCGTCGGCCTTAAGGGTGATTAACCGCTCAAGCCATCCGGTAAAATCTTCAAAACCCCTGATCTTTCCCTTCGTCCAGCTGAGCTCAAGATGTGTGTGGGCGTTTACGAACCCGGGGAGTATTATAGAGTTCGGTTTTCTTATTTTCTGAAAGTCGGGGTAGGCAGCCTCGATTTCTCCCGATGTTCCGATGTCAACGATACGCCCACCATCCACGACGACTGCTCCGTTGCGAATCGGTTCTGAACTTACCGGAACCACAAAGTCCGCCGTTAAAAGCAGTTTTTTCATCAAGAAAACGGAGCGCTCTAAAAGTTTATCGCGGAGGGATTTCTTAGCTTGTAAAGCAGGTCGTCGCTTAAGATTCCGGAAAAAACCTCTTCCACTTCACCGCGCATCGTGATTGACCAGTCATCCCCGACGTTTATGTCAAGACGCCCGCCGGGCATCATAACCCGAAGCTGGCGACCCGTAAGACCAGATTTTACGCACGCGGCCGCAACCGCGCAGGAACTGCTCCCAGAGGCAAGAGTATAACCGGCCCCTCTCTCCCAGATGAGAATACGGACGCTGTCGCGCGAAATCACCTGAGCGAACTGAACATTTGTTCTGTTCGGAAAAACAGGGTGGTTCTCTATCTCGGGTCCAAGTTCCCTTATGAGATCTTCTCTAAGTTCATCAAAGAAAATAACGCAGTGCGGATTACCCACTGAAACGGCCGTAAAATCAAATTCCCCTCCCCCGAGCGTGAGGCGCTGCGCCACCACTTCTTCTTTTTCAATATCTACCGGTATTTCATCCGCCCTGAAAGTCGCCCTGCCCATCTCGACCGTGACGTGGTGTACCTTTCCGTCTTTTTCCTCGACTTCGGCCGTAACAAGACCGCCGGGAGTATCTATGGAGAAAGTCTTGCCAGAAGCATGCCCTTTCTCGTAAAGATACTTGGCGAAAATTCTGAGCCCGTTTCCGCTTTTCTCCGCTTCACTCCCGTCGGGATTGAGAATCCTGAGCCCGAAATCCCCGCTGCCAGGGGGTACCAGGAGCAGTATCCCGTCTGAACCTACGCCGTAGTTCCTATGGCATATGAGTTCTATTGCGTTTTTGCCGAGCTCAAAATCTATGTCGGCGCTGTCTAAGACAATATAATCATTTCCCAATCCATGTGATTTTACAAAACTGTTCATCACGTCGTTTTCAGTTCTGGGAAAATGTTCCGGGAAAAAATACTAATCTTCCAGAATAAAAGTGATTCTGACGTGGGAGCGGTATTCGGTAATCTCCCCGTCCTCTATGCGGGCGTTCATTTTAGTCACTTCGATTCCGGTAAGGCCCCTTATCGTCTTGTTCGCCCTGTCAAGAGCCTCCTGCACAGCGTCATCCCATGACTTATCGGATGATCCTATCACTTCCGTTACTCTAGCTACAGCCATTGTTTCCTCCATAAGACAGTGTTGTTGTTGCGATTTAGGAGATATATTATAACGTCATTTCCGGATTTTTGTATACCTGAATTACGCAAAACAGCCGGTAACCTCACTCAAATCTGTGCTGCCCCGGGAAGACATATCCCACCACAAACGTCACCACCACAATGCAGAATCCGATCACCGCTCCGACCGCGGCCCTTCTGCCTCTCCACCCAAGCGAAAGGCGTCCGTTTATCAAAAAAGCGTAAAGAAGCCACGTAACCGTCGACCACGTCTCCTTGGCTCCCCATATCCACCCCTCACTCCATATCTCCCTTGCCAGTATGAAACCGATTATGAGACTCACGGTCAGAAGGGGAAACCCGAGCAGAAGACTAAGGTGGTTTATCCTGTCAAGGGTTATCAGGGAAGGGAGTTTTTTCAGATGGCTTCCGATTCTTTTAGACTTTAGCTGGTTTTCCTGAAATATGTAGATCGCGCCCGCGAGAAACGATATCGCGAAAAACGCCTCCCCAAGGAAAATGGACAGTATATGCGCGAGTACCCAGGGGTTGCTAAGCGTAGGATCCTGGGTGATCATCCCGTCAGGAATGATCACGTAGGGCAGGGTTCCAAGAAAGGCCACAGGGAGCACGAACGCGCCGAGCACCGGGGTCCTGAACCTTAGCTGCGAGACGAGGAAGACAAGCGCTATTAACCACGAAAAAATAAAAAGAGGCCTTGAAGTGCTTCCGGCCAGTATATCCCCGCGCACGAGGAAAACAACGAGCAAGGCGGTATGAACGAGCACTCCCGCAACGGCGAAATAAACTCCCGCCCGGGAGATTTTTCTTTTCTGCGACCAAAGGTACGTTCCGTAGAGAAGGGAGGAAAGCAGGTAAAGGGCGGAAATAATATAGATAACCTTCATTGAAGGTATATTGTATTGCGCGGACCGGCAAATACAAGTCAGGAAGAGCCGTCAGCCCTCCGAGAGATTCTTAAGACTTTCCGCCTGAAAATGAGCTGCGAGCGGCTCCAGCAGAGGATCAAGATCTCCTCCCAGCACCGCATCAAGCTTATGGAGAGTGAGCCCTATTCTGTGGTCGGTTATTCTTCCCTGGGGAAAGTTGTAGGTTCTTATCTTTTCGCTTCTGTCCCCGCTTCCGACCTGGGTTTTCCTGGTGCGCGAAATTTCGCTTGCGCGCTTGCGCTCCTCCATTTCGTAAAGTTTCGCGCGGAGCATACCCATGGCGTGAACCCTGTTTTTCTGCTGCGAGCGGTCATCTTGGCACTGAACGACTATTCCCGTGGAAAGGTGGGTTATCCTTATCGCGGAATCCGTTTTGTTGACGTGCTGACCCCCCGGCCCCGAAGACCTGAAAGTATCCACCTTGAGTTCCTTCTCGTCCACTTCCACGTCAACCTCGTCGGCCTCCGGCAGCACGGCGACGGTTGCCGTGGATGTATGTATTCTCCCGCCGGCCTCCGTCGAGGGTATTCGCTGGACCCTGTGAACCCCGCTTTCATACCTGAGCTTTCCGTAAACATCTCTTCCTTCAATTTTTACCACAAGTTCCTTTATTCCTCCGATCCCGGTTTCATTCATGGTTATGGTGTCGACCTTCCAGCGGCGATCCTCACAGTACCTTGAGTACATCCTGAGAAGGTCAGCCGCGAAAAGCGCCGCCTCCTCCCCTCCGGCTCCGGCCCTTATCTCGAGGAAAACGTTTTTCCCAAGATTCGGATCTTTGGGAAGAAGAAGTTCCCTGAGCCTCTCTTCAAGTCCGTTTTTCTCCTCCGAAAGCTCATCGAGCTCCTCGCGGGCAAGAGACGCAAGTTCCCTGTCATCAAGCAGCTTGCGGTTCTCCTCGGCTGTCTCCACAACTTCCTTAAGTCGTCTGTAAACGGAGACCACGTCCTCAAGTTCCGCCCGCTCCTTTGAACACTTGATTCTCCGCTGGGCGGAGATATCCGGGTCGCTGAGCGCCTTCTCAAGCTCAATGAACTTCCGCTCAAGCTCTTCGAGTTTTTCAAACAGCTTCTTATCTTCGACGGGACTTGCTTGCATGGCAGGGAATTATAGACAAAAAGTTCTCAAAATGTAAAAAAAATCGTCTTTGCGACTCCGTGTATAGACGCTTCGAGAGGCATTTACGCTGTTGAGTATACGCATATAGAGCAAGGGTTTTCGCAGGGGGCGAAAAACTTTTTACCCAGTACTTCTCTTTGAAGCTTGAATCAAGCAAAACAATTTTAGCTGCAGGCAACCCTGAAGGGGTTGCTGCGTCCGCTGGTCGGTGAGGATTGCCGGTTCCGCGGGAATCGATGCCGTATTCTGTCTGAATCAGGCAGCATGACCGTCAGATTGCCGGAATGCGGGCCGATGCCGTGCCGGTCCCGCTATCGCTGCGGAAATCGGAACCAAAAAATCCTTGCGGCGTAAAATGACTTGGTATAACCGGTCGGTGTATGTTATACTCCCAAAGAAGCTGATTCCCTACGGAGGTTTTCGAACAATGCTTGATTTCACCGTATCATCCGGCTGCGATATTCCGGGAAGAGCCATGGATTCCGCGGAGGATTCCAGAACTATCCTTTGCGCTACCCCCCCCCCATTTTTGTAATACACGGAGCCGAGATTATCGCCTGAATTCGGCCTCCCCGGCCAAGCTGCCTTCCGTCGTCCCCGCCGGGGCGCGGTCTTCGGGCAAAAGAAGCCCGGCCGCCCGACCCCAAGCCACCCAACCGCTTTCGTCCCTCGCGCGCGGACTGCGTGCCCTTGCCGTGCTCCTTCTTGGCTGTGCCGCCCTGCGGCACGCCCGTCCAGGCCGCACCGCCGTCCTCGTCTTGGGCCTGGTGCTCCTCGGGGCGGCCGCGGCGGAGGCGCAGACGGTGCGCATTCTCGTGAGCAACTCCGCGCAAGGGCCCGATGACAACGCCAGCACCAGTGGCAACAAACATGCGCAGCTGTTCCACACGGGTGCCAACACGAACGGCTACACGCTCACCAGCGTGCGCGTCAACTCCGAGGACGCCCAGAACGACCCCTTCGACGTCGAGGTCTGCGAGGAGGATGGCACCACGAACGAGTTTCCATCCACCACCGCCGGCGACTGCACGGCCCTGACGGCGCCGGCGACCTTCACGACCGGGGTCATCGCGACGTTCACGCACACCGGCCTCGCCCTCTCGGCGAACACCAACTACGTGGTGGTCGTCACGCAGCGCGGCACCGCGAGCGTGGAGCTCAACACCACCACCTCCAGCGGAGAAGATACGTCGCTCGGCCTCGCGGACTGGAGCATCAAAAACAAGTTCTACTGGCAGAGCGGCAGTACCTGGATGCTTAAGTCCGGGGCCAACGAGGCGCTTCGCATCATCGTCTCTGGCTATGCGAACACGGTCGGCGACGCCACCGACGCGACGCTGAGCGCCCTGTCGGTGAGCGGCGCGACGCTTAGCCCGGCGTTCGGCACGGCCACGACCACACCAGAGGAGTACCTTGCTGTGGTCGCGAATGCGGTGACCCAGAGCACGATCACCGTGATGACAAGCGAGACGACGGCGACGGTCGAGTATCTCGACGATTCGGACGCCACGCTGACGGACGCCGACACAATGACCGCCGGCCTCCAGGTCAACCTCGATGTCGGCACCAACACCGTCAAGGTGAAGGTGACCGCGCCCGACACAACGACCACGGAGACCTACATCGTCAGGGTGCTTCGCGTCGCCGTGCCCGTCGCGTGCAGCGCCGCCTCGATGACGAACCAGGTCTGGACGGGAAACCTGACCGTGGGAAGGCTGAATGCGTTGGCGGTCGGTTACAGCAGCTTCGGGGGGAGTCTCGATGACACAACGATCAGTTTCGGTGGCACCGACTACACAATCGATTCATTATTCGTCGACTCGGTCCAACTTCAGATCAACCTCGGAGACACTGAGCAACTCGGGACCGCCGCGGACGATCTCGTGTTTCACGTCGGGACTCAGACGTACCAGTTGGCGGATGCTTTGTACGGCTCCGCCCAGAACGCCTATTCCTGGTACAGCAACGTCCCCACCTGGGCCGATGGCTACGCGGTCTGCCTGGCGCTGACGGCCGACGGCCCGGAGGTCTCGTCGGTCGCGCTGACCTCCACCCCCGGCACTGACAACACCTACGCGATCAGCGACACCGTCACGGCGACGGTGACCTTCGACGCGGCGGTCGACATCACCGGCACCCCGGAGCTGGAGCTGGACTTTGACGGCACAGCGAAAGGGGCCACCTGCGCGACCGGCATGAACACGACCACGATGGCGTGCAGCTACACGGTGGGCGTGGGCGACACGGCGCCGAACGGCGTCGGGATCGCGGCGAACACGCTAACCAGCGGCACCATCACGGCCACCGGCAGCACGACCATCAGCGCCGCCCTCGACCACACCGCGGTCGCCATTGACGCCGGGCACAAGGTCGACGGCATCCGCCCGACGCTCGTCACCACCGGCACCGATGCGCCGACGACGTCAGCCAACGGCGCATCGGTGTTGCTGGTGTTCAGCGAGGACATCGGAGCGGTCAGTCATAGCGACATCACCATCCAGGCCAACAGCGTCACCGCGGCGACGAGCGCGGCGAGCGTGGTTGGAACCAAGGTCGAAATCACCCTGACGACGGCCCTGACCGCTTCGGCCACGAACCTCACCGTGGCGCTCGCCGCCGACGCCGTCGACGACGCCGCTGGCAACGGCAACCTCGCCCGCGCCGCGACCACCGTGACCAACGCCTACGTCCCCACCCCGCCGGGCCAGCCGGCGGCCCCCTCGGTGTCCTCGGTCGCCGGCAGCACCACCAGCCTGTCGGTGACCTGGACGGCGCCGACGAACACCGGTCCCGCCATCGACACCTACGACCTGCAGTACCGGGAAGGCACCAGCGGGACCTTCATCGACGGCCCCCAGAACGAGACCGGCACCAGCGCGACGATCACGGGCCTAACCGCGAACACCCTCTACCAGGTGCAAGTGCGGGCCACCAATAGTGATGGCAACAGCCCCTGGTCGCCGTCTGGATCGGGGCAGACCAACACCGCCGGCAACTCCGCGCCGACGTTCTCCTCCTCGACCGCCACGCGTAGCGTCGCCGAGAACAGCCCCGCCAACACCGATGTCGGCGCCCCCGTCACCGCCACCGACGGCAACAACGACCAGCTGACCTACACCCTGGAGGGCGGCATGGACGCGTCGTCGTTCTCGATCGTCTCGACCAGCGGCCAGATCCGCACGAGGCCCGGCGTCACCTACGACTACGAGACCACGCCGAGCTACACGGTGATCGTGAAGGCCGACGACGGCAACGGCGGCACCGACACGGTCACGGTGACGATTGATCTCACTAACGACGTCAACGAGCGGCCGCTGGCGCCCGCGACGCCCAGAGTCACGGCGACCCCCGGCACGCCCGACAGCCTGACGGTGAGCTGGAGCGCGCCCTCGAACACCGGCCGGCCGGACATCTCTAGCTACGACCTGCAGTACCGGGAAGGCACAAGCGGGGACTTTACCCCCGGCCCCCAAGGCGTGGGCGGCACCAGCGCCACGATCGCGGGCCTGACCGCCGCCCCCACCGCCTACCAGGTGCAGGTGCGCGCCACCAATAGTGATGGCACCGGTCCCTGGTCGCCGTCGGGGCGCATCAGGACGACCCCGCCGCCGCCGGTGAACAACCCGCCGCGGGCGGTCGACGACGCGGCGGACACGCCCGAAGACACGCCGGTGACCATCGACGTGCTCGGCAACGACAGCGACCCCGACAGGAACACGCTGGTGGTGGTGGAGGTATCGGCGCCGACCCACGGCACGGCGGTGGTGTCGGACACAGGCGCGGTGGTGTACACGCCGGAGCCTGACTTTCACGGCACCGACCGCTTCACCTACGTCGTGGGCGACGGATCGGGACTGACGGCCCGGGCGGCGGTGGACGTGACGGTGCTGCCGGTGGACGACCCGCCGCTGGCGGGTGACGACGCGGCGGACACGCCCGAGGACACGCCGGTTACCATCGACGTGCTCAGCAACGACAGCGACCCCGACGGGGACGCGCTGGCGCTGGTGGAGGTATCGGCGCCGACGCACGGCACGGCGGTGACCGACACAGGAGCGGTGGTGTACACGCCGGAGCCTGACTTTCACGGCACCGACAGCTTCACCTACGTCGTGGGCGACGGATCGGGACTGACGGCCCGGGCGGCGGTGGACGTGACGGTGCGGCCGGTGAACGACCCGCCGCTTGCAGCGGGCGTCATCCCCGATCGGACCCTGGATATCGGAGACGAGCCGGTGGCGCTCGATCTGATCCCGTTCTTCGCAGACCGGGACGGCGACGCGCTCGACTACACGGCCGTCGTGTCGGATCAGGCAGTGGCGTTGCACCTCACCGGCGCGACGCTGACGCTGACCGCGACGCGTCCGGGTACGGCGACGGTGACGGTGACGGCACAGGACCCCGGCGGGCTGACGGCGACGCAGGCGTTCATGGTCACGACGACCGACCACCAGGAGGCGCGGAGCGTCAAGGCGTGGCTTGCCCGCTTCGGGCGCACAGTGGCAAACCACGCTGTGGAAGCCGTAAGAGGGAGGATGTCCTCCGCCCAAGAGCCCTCACGCGGAGTAACCCTTGGAGGCGCGGAACTGAAAGAGCCTCCCGCCACGGAGATAACGGAAATATCCCCATGGGATGAACTGGTTCCCGAGGACCGCCGCCCCGAGAACTTCAATAGCCTCAGGATGCGGGAGTTCCTGCTCAGCTCTTCCTTTGAAGTTTCCCTAGCCCAGAACGCAACCCAAAACCCCGGGCCCGGATGGACGGCGTGGGGAGGAGCGGCACGGACGAGTTTCTCGGGACGAGATTCCGACCTCTCAATTGACGGAGACGTAACCACGGCAACCCTGGGAGTTGACCGCGCGTGGGACCGTGTGCTTTTGGGCCTTGCCCTTGCGAGAAGCACGGGAGACGGCTCTTACAACTCAGGTGATATAAAAGGAGACCTTAAAAGCTCCATAACAAGCGCTCACCCATACCTTCGCTTCTCCTTAAACGATCGCTTAAGCGCCTGGACCCTTCTCGGCTACGGTAAGGGTGAACTCACCCTTACCTACGAAGGAGGAGGAGAGAAAACCGATATTGAAATGAAGATGGCGGCCCTCGGGGCCCGGGGCGCCCTGGTTGCAGCCGGGGGATTTGATATCTCAGCCCGCACAGACGCGCTTTTAGTGAGAACCTCTTCAGAGGGAACCTCCCGGATGACGGAGACAGAAGCCGACGTAAGCAGGCTTCGCCTTGTACTTGAGGGTTCCCGACCCTTTGCATTTGCTTCGGGAAGTTCCCTCATCCCGTCTGTTGAGCTTGGAGTGAGACGAGACGGAGGGGACGCGGAGAGGGGCATGGGTTTTGAAATGGGAGGCGCGATGCGCTACATAAACCCCTCAAGAGGACTCACGGTGGAGATTACAGCGCGAAGGCTCATGGCTCATGAGCGAAGCGGCTACTCAGAATGGGGAGCCGGGGGTTCCCTGCAGTTCGCTCCAGGGGGAGCGGAGAGGGGATTCTCGGCAAAGCTCGGTTCATCCGTTGGAACCACTGCAAGCGGGGTTGAGGGTCTTTGGGCAATGGGGGATACGCGGGGGCTTGCAGGAGGCGATCAGGCCCCGGGACGACTGGACGCCGAGGCGGGTTACGCGATGGGGGCGTTTGGGGGCTCAGGAGTCATCACTCCTTACGGAGGGTTCTCCATGTCTGGGGACAGGAGATACAGGGCGGGATGGCGCCTTAGGCTCGGCGACTCCTTTAACCTCAGCCTTGAGGGTGACCGCACCGAGAACCCCGACCTCCCCTCCAGTCACGCGGTGGCGCTCCGGGGCGACCTCAGATGGTAGCGGAGCCCGGGCGTCTGAATACTTAAGCGCCAGGTGCGGGTCCGGCGGGCCCGCACCGAATTCCACCCTCACCTCCGGCTTGACGAAAGTGGAGCTAGCAAACAGTGGTTCGTAGGCGACGTAAATCTGATCATTTTCAGTGCGAAACCCCGTAACTTCAAACCCGGAGTGGGCCAAACCCCCCTCTATCACCGAAAGCGCCTCTTCGAGCGTGATTCTTGTAATAATTTCATCATAGTGATACAATTTACGCCTATTATGGAATCATTAGAGATTCTTGAGAGAAAAATCAGAGAGTTTGTAGACGAAAACGCCAAAACGACTGAAGAACACAACAGATTGCTGGAAGAAATTAAGATGCTCAGAGGAAATGTTGCCTCGCTTGAAGCCGAAAAAGAGCGTCTTAGAACACGCGTCGACACCATGATACGGACAATCGAACAGCATCTTGGCGAAGAGTCGGTATGAAAGACAGGATAAAAGTAGTTTTCTTCGGCAAGGAATATTCCGTAGTCACGGACGCCGAAAAAGATTACCTAATGCATATTGTAAATTATCTTGAACAAAAAATCACCAAAGCAGCTGGAGACGATGTATTGATAACCGTCTCCCCTCCCGTTTTTCTGGCTTCTCTTGAGATAGTCGATGATTTCTTCGCATTACAGAGGGAATTTGATGAATTCAAGAGAACCGCGAAAAGAAAAACAGAAGAACTGGTCGGACTGCTCGAATCACCCGGAAGCCAGAAAGAACCCCTCCTTCTTGAAGAAAGCCCCGAAGATCCTTTCAAATCAAGAGGAAACAACTTCTGAGACCCACTCCGGCCCCACATCCGTAGACAGTTCCCTGGGAGCCAGCTCAGGGGATTTAATCCTTGAGAAAAAGGAAAAGCTGAGAAGAGACCTTCTCGAGAAAAGAAAAAACCTTCCTCAATCTCTCCTCCAGGAAAAATCCGGCCTGATCCTCAAGGTTCTTCTTTCAGAAAAGGCTTTTGCCAATGCATCGAGCGTCGCTCTTTATTTCCCCGTAAACGGCGAAGTCGATACCCGTGGAATATTCAAAAAATGCATCGATCTTGAAAAAAAAGTTTTTTTTCCAAAAACCCTAGGTTCTAACCTTGTTTTTCTAAGAACAAGGAATATTGAGGAACTTACCCCCGGTGCTTTCGCCATCCCCGAGCCCCCGGCGGACACCGAGCGTGCCCGAAGCGATGAACTTGACCTCGTGCTCGTGCCGGGAGTGGCTTTTGACTTTTCCGGAAACAGAATAGGGTACGGAGAAGGTTTTTATGACAGGTTTTTAAAAGATATACCCAGGCAGGTCCGCTTCGGACTGGCTTACCGGTTCCAAGTGCTAAAAAGCATCCCTTCGCAAGAAACCGACGTGAAGACGGGTCGCATAATCACCGAAGACGGAGCAATCGACTGTCTGGGAAAAGAAGGAGACTGAAATGCAAGTACAATCAACATTATGGTTTTTACTGCTCTTCGGGCTTGGATTCGCCGCCCATTTCATCTACAGGATGGTTATGGAAAAAAACAGGGTCCGTAAAAGCCGGGACCAGGCCCGGATTATAATCGAAGAGGCCGAGAAGAAAGCAGAAGAGGTAAGAAACAGGGCGGAGAACAGGGCGAAGAAACTCGTCAAGGACAAAAATTCCCAGATGCAGAGAACGTCGAGTGAGAAACGCAGGGAATTCTCTGCCACCGAGAAGAAACTCAAAGCTAGGGAAGATGGCCTCAGCATGAAATACGAGGAGATTGATAAAAAAGAGGCGGCGCTTGAAGAAATGCAGGCGGAACTCGAAAGCAAGAATCTGGCCGCCGAAAAAAAGCAGAGGACTCTTGATGAGAACATTGAAGATATAAAGGGAAAAATAGAGGAGATATCAGGCCTTACCCGCGAAGCGGCAAAAGCGGAACTCGTAAGCCTGGTAGAAAATGAGGCGAGACACGAAGCGGCTAAAAACTCAAGTATATAGAGGAAGAGTGCAATTCCGCCGCCGAGCGGAAGGCAAAGGATATCATATCTCTTGCCATTCAGAGATATTCCGGCAGATACACAAGCGAGAAAACGGTGTCGGTAGTCAATCTTCCAAGCGACGACGTAAAAGGAAGGATTATCGGGCGAGAAGGACGGAACATCCGCTCCATAGAGCTTCGCACCGGGGTGGACATCATTATCGACGACACGCCCGAGACGGTCGTGATTTCGTGCTTTAATCCCATAAGGCGGGAAGTGGCGAAAATTTCGCTTGAGCGGCTGATAGCTGACGGGAGAATTCATCCCGCAAGGATTGAGGAAGTGGTAACCGAGGTTGAAAAGGAAGTAGAAAAGGAAATACAGAAAGAAGGGGAAAAAGCGCTTTTTGACCTCGGCATAAGCGGCATGCATCCGGACCTGATAAGCAAGCTCGGGATGCTTAAATACAGAACAAGCTACTCGCAGAACATACTCAACCACTCGATTGAAGTGGGATTTATCTGCGGAATGCTTGCCTCTGAAATCGGCTACGACGAAAAGCTCGCGAAAAGGGCCGGCCTGCTCCACGATATAGGAAAAGCGATTGATCACGAAGTTGAAGGTTCCCACGTGGACATAGGGACTAATATCGTCAAAAAATACGGCGAGCCCCCTGAGATCATCGACGCGCTTGAAAAAACCCATGACCCGCAGCCCCAGGGAGTTCTGCCGCTTCTCGTTCAGGCAGCCGACGCTATTTCCGCTGCCCGCCCCGGAGCGAGGAGGGAAACGTATGAAAACTACGTAAAAAGAATCGAGAGCATAGAAGGCGTCGCGAGTTCTTTTCCGGGCGTTGAAAGATGCTATGCGATTCAGGCCGGAAGAGAGGTAAGGGTGATAGTGGAAAGCGATCAGGTAAGCGATGAGGAGGGAGCAATTCTCTCGCATGAAATAGCCAAGAAGATAGAAGAAGAGGTCGTTTATCCGGGACAGATAAAAATCATGGTCATAAGGGAAAGCAGGGCGACGGCGTACGCTTCATAGAAAACACGCCAAACGCGGGATCTTTGTGGTATATTACACCGGCACTTAAAAACAGACCGGGAAGCGGGAACTGCTGAAGGAGGAAGAAATGCGAGAACCACGAAACAAGGAAAAACCGGAAATAACACTCGAGGGGTTCAACAAGGAATCGCTTGATTTCATGATTGAGAACCAGGACAAAATCGCCTGCGCGATCGTTTACGCCCTCTCTCATCTGAACCAGCCGCTAATCGCCGGATACCAGCGCTATTTCAACCAGAATGTAATCCTGAAATACGATTCAAAAGCTGTATTCGCCCATAACGCTGACCTTCCGGATTTTCTGTGCGCGTATTTCATTCTCGTAAGAAACCCGGATAAAGCCGATCCCAAGGAAACGATTGAAGACTCCAAGATGTACGTAAACAATTTCCTGGAGTTTAACCTAGAGATACTTTCCGGAATATCCTGTTTCGTTTTTGACATAAAGAGCGGCGAGGTGGTCGAGAGAATTGACCGCGGAAGCAAAGAAAGCATGAAATCCGTTGGATTTCTCCGTATCTGAATGTTCAGGGAAATCGCTTCGGTTCTCCTAAGAACTGAGAAATGACATCACTGAAACTGTTCTCAGCAAAGGCCAGCGCTCGGAATTTTTCGCAAATCTGGGTTTTTGGCGTTTCTTCAGTTTCAGGTTCAAAGACTCATGAGTCTCCGAACCTGAAAAATCTGATCTGATCTTGCTGTCTTACCTCAATTATCTCCTTTCTGTCCATCGGGGAAAGCTTCAACCACCCGGGGCCGCCTCCTGATCTCATGGATAATTTCCTCCATAGGATTGTTCAGCATCCGTCACAAGGGAGCTTAAGTGAAGCCTAGGCTCCTTCTCGTTTATCTGAATTACCTTTTTGGGGCTCTTCGTCGTATAATTGCTGATGGCGGTGTTTCCTCCCGTTAAATAAATTGGGGAGCACTGTTTATCTAGCCGGATTTATAAAGGAATGCCGTCTTCCTTCCCTTTTAAATTTGCGAAAAACTTAAGACGTTATCCACATTTTTGCTGCTTTACGCTCGGTACTTCCACAGTCTGCAAGACCAAGAAGCCTGAATTTATGGTTCCTACACTTTCTCCACTTGACAGCGGTCAAGGTGGGGAAGTAGAATAAACTAGGAGTGACTAGGCAGTGCTAGCCATCGGTTGTGTTTTTAAAGGAGGCTCTAAAATGTTAGAAACAGGCTTAGGGAAATCGGTAATCCGTTCTGAAAATATGAATGATGAAGCGACGCGTTTGCGTGTGCGCGGGGGAGTGGTGGCCAAGATTCTTGACATCTTGCGTGGTTGCCCGATGGCGGCGGTACTGCTGCTAGGGTTTTTACTGCTGGGAGGTCCAGTTCTATCCAGCGCCGACGATAGCGATGGCGATCTTCGATTGGTGGAAACAAACTCACTTGACACTGTTTCAACAGATTACTCGGGCAGACCTCAGATATTTGATGATGAGGATGGCGACGGTACCGGGGAATGGAAGGGAATATGCGATGATGGTATAGAAGATAGCCGGTACGCTACTGAAGAGGCAGAGGTTATATGTCGTCAGCTAGGTTATTTGGGAGGGACGACGACATATGACTACATCCATGGGACACCGCCTGCATCCGTACAACGCAATGTGCCGGGGATGGAACTAAGCGATCTTGAATGCGCGGGTTCGGAGAGAAAGCTGCTTGACTGCAGGCATGGAGGACGTGGAGTTCACATTTGCTTCAATCAAGAGTATTTTCACGTCAGGTGTGCCGCTCCAGACAGCAGCGCTAACTCTACCGCCGCCGGCCTCATGACAATCACGGGTGAATACGAGGTCGGGCAGACGCTGACTGCGGACGTCTCGGACATAGAGGACGACAACGAGATTCCGACGGATGTAACTTTCAGCTATGAGTGGGTAAGGGTTAATCATCTGATTAACAATCTTAATAACGAGTCCGATATTTCCGGCGCGGCAAATTCCACCTATGTTATCGGGCGTGAAGATTTCGGTAAAAAGATCAAGGTGAAGGCAAGCTTCATGGATAGTGCCGGTAATTCAGAAAAGATCCAAAGCCATCCGGGGGAAGAGGTTACTCTGGGGTCCAGTCCCAGTGAAGAGGATACTGATTATTTCGACGGCCACCTTCGGTTAGTGGGAGGGGCGAATGAAAAGATAGGTAGATTTGAAATATATGACAGTACGGATATGGAATGGAAGGGAATATGTGACGATGAATGGGGGAATTATGATGTAGATGTCGCGTGTGACCAGATGTTCGACGCAAGAGGGGCGCAGCCTATTCTTAGCATGTCGCCATCAACAACCACCACCGGGCCAACCAGTTTCTTGCTGGACGATGTAGCCTGTAACGGCACTGAAGAAAGACTGCTTGACTGCGATCATGCGGGTCGTGGAGTTCACGATTGCAACACCGCCTTTGAACATGCCGGTGGAAGATGTCGATAATTCTTTATAAGCATTTTTTCGGGTAATGGTTCCCATTAACTCCGAATGCGACACTTTTGGCAGATTATGATTCTCTCCGTACTATGGAAAACAACTCAGCCCTAGAGATCTGGTTATCAAGAGTGCGGATCGATTTAAGTCACTCTACACGAAGAAAGCGAACGAGAGACGCTCGTAATGTGCTGTGCCACAGACTATTTTGATTGCCAGAGGCTTATTTAGTCTGTCCTTCCCTTAAAGCTAAACGTGTTTGAGCGAATCCATAAGCGCCCCAAGCGGCTTGTCCGACCCGGAGAACCTGTCCTTGAAAGTCCCCCCGTTTTCAAGCTTAAGCACTCCCCTGGGACACACGGCTGAGCACACTCCGCATCCGACGCATGACGCTCTCACTATGTTCTCGCCCTTCTGGGCGTAAGCCCTGACGTCTATGCCCATCTCGCAGTAGGTGGAACAGTTCCCGCATGACATGCACTGGTCGCCGTTTGTGGTAATTCTGAATCTTGAGAGATACCTCTGGAAAATCCCGAGCACAGCCGCCATCGGGCAACCGAACCGGCACCACACCCTGGCTCCCATCATGGGGTAGAAACCAACGCCGATAACCCCCGAGAAAATGGCCCCGATGTAGAACCCGTACCACTTCTTAAGAGACATCGACGCTTCTCCGAACACCGCTCCCGAGGTCGCGGAGTTAATCCAGAGAAGAACCGTTGTAACGACGATAAACACCAGTACGGAATGTACTATCCAGCGCTCAAAGCGCCACGCCTTTTTCGATTTGTCAGAGAGCTGTCTCCACGGGTCCCCCATGGTTTCCGCAAGCCCTCCGCATCCGCACACCCACGAGCAGTACCACCTCTTGCCGAAATAGTAGGTAAGCAGCGGAGTGCCCACAAAAGTCATCACGGCTCCCCAGAAAATAAGGAACATCCCGAGACCGCCGGGATGATTCACAAAATAGCTTAAAGTGCCCGGGAACAGGTATTCGGGTTTAAGCGGCCAGAAGTAGCTAAGATAAAACTCGGGCTGGTTAAACAGCATAAGTATGTTTGGGATGAGAAAGGCGAACCCGAGCTGGAAGAACATAACCGAAGCCGTTCTTATCTTCTGGTAGCGGTTATTCCTGTATTTCATGAACATTCTTATGCCGAAAATAAAAACTGCTACGGTGTAGAGAAAACCGTAGAAAAACCAGTTGTTAGCCGGAGAACCGGAAAGGGCAATTGAAAGCGGGTTTACAATACTTATTCCCCCCGCCAGGTATTCGGGAAACCAGTAAAGCGCTATGTAGAAACCGGTAAACACCACGCCTATAAGCCAGCCCAGAGCTCCCCGGGAAGTTATTCCCCTGAAGTAGATGTTATCATGCTTGATCCCCGGGACGGTGCCTTTGAAATCAAGGTAGAAGTAAAACGCCGTACCGAAGAGAACGGGAAGGAAGACCAGGAGAAACCCGGCCCAGGTGCCGCCCGGAGGCATACCCAGCGCCTGCAGCGCAAACATCAATATTCCGAATCCCAAGACGGCAAGAGAAAGCTTTTCTCCGTTGCCAAGCGGCGTGGCCGGAGCTTTCTCCGGTTCCTCAAAACCCAGGGTTTCTTCGTCGAAATCGTAATCTGTCGTGTTCTGTTCCATCAGGCAGCCTGTTTCCTTATCTCCTTTATTATCTCCGTTTCGCATTTTTCGTAGAACTCGGGATCAAAATTGGCCTCCCCAAGATTGTCAAGCACGTAATCAAGGGACCTTTTCTCCGCTACCCACCTCTCGCAGACCCTGTGACTGTAGCGAAGACCCATGACGTTTATACCGCAAACCACTTCACCACTGGTAACAATCCTTATGGAACGCTTATGATCAGGGTGTTCCCAGTAAAAATTGGTTTCCTCCTCAAATGGAACGTTTCTCACGGTACCGTAAGTCTGGTATTCGAGATCAAAAAACTTTGCGGAGTTATACCATATTCCAGGGTCATAAACGCTTGGCTTTCCGGCTATAGCCTCTCCTGCCACTCTTCCCTGGCTCTTGCCCGTATACCAGACCTGCTGAATCAGGTTCCTCCCCTCCCCTTCCGTGACTATCTCGGCGCAGTCCCCCGCGGCAAACACATCCGGGATATCCGTTCTGAAGCTCCAGTCGACCAGTATCCCTCTCCCCGTCTTTATATCGCTTGCCTTTGCAAGGGCGGTGTTGGGACTTACTCCCGCGGTGAGTCCGACGACCTGAGCTTCGATAAATTCCTCTTTATTAGTCATAACTCCCCGTACTCTTCCCGAATCGTCCCCTACTATTTCCTTAAGTTCCGTGGTGAGCTTGAGATCAATCCCCTGTTCGGTGATCACACGGTTTATCATCCGAGATTCCTCCATCGGAAGGACATTCGTCCAGTAGGACTGCTCCCTCACCAGGAAAGTAACGTGGATATTGCGTGAGTGAAGCATCTCGGCAAACTCAATTCCAATGAGTCCTCCCCCGACTATAACGGCGCTTCGGGCGCCTTTTACATTCTCGTAAAGAAGCCTGAGATCCATAAGGCTGTAGAGGCCCTGGACGCCTTTAAGGTCCTGACCGGGCCACCCGAACTTGTTGGACTTTGATCCCGTGGCGATAAGCAGCTTATCGAACGCAACGGAATCTTTTTCGTGCATGATGAGTTTTTTTCCGGCGGCATCAATCTCGGTAACCCAGCCCCTTAACAGATCAATGCGGTTTTTCCGCCAGACACTGTCTTCGTAGGGCTTGGTGTCCCCGTAGCTCATGTGACCCATGAATATGTACATGAGCGCCGGGCGGGAATAGTGAAAGGAAGATTCCCCCGAGATCATGACGATCTCCCAGTCGGGCTGCAGCTTGCGTATGCGCAGGGCGGCTGCGACCCCGGTCACCCCATTTCCGATAATCGCTACGCGCATGGCTGGTTTCCTTCCTTACCGCAAGCCGAGTTTGCTTCTCCGCAAGCCGATATTATTTTTCGAACCGTTCTCTCTGGTCCGGATGATTCTCAAGAAAAGTGCTTAGATGCCTGTCCGAATAAGAACCTTTCGGGTAGTACTTGTCGTAGAAATCCAGATCTATGTGCATCGCCTGAAACACAAGCCTCATGTACATGGGGTCCACGAATGCGGGGAATCTGCCGTAAGTGTCATAAATATAGTTCGCTACATCCCTTACGATCTGCATGGTGGTTTCCGTGGGTTTGGGGGCCTTCATGAGATGCCTGTCGGGTTCTGTGTACGGGAAAGGCTTGTCAGACTCCCAAGCTTTCCATTTATGTGCTAAGAAATGATCGATCGCATCGTCCATGTTTTTATAGTAAGGCGGACAGTAGGCTTCAAAAACCCCGTCTTTTCCTACGGGAACGGTGGTGGGAGGATCGATCGTACCCTTTTTCGGCTGGATAAATCGAAATCCAAGTCCCCTGAACAGGTTCGGAGCGGCTCCCATGGCAAACCTCGGAATAAAGCCCGTAAACGCCCATCCCGCAAGCCCCAGAGGCTGAAGGGCAAGCGCCATGTTCTGGGTTATAAAGGCCTGTTCGACGTTAAGTCCCGTGAGAATCCTTACCTCGAGATCAAATAGGGAAAGCTTGATTTCACCCTTTAATCTGCCCTTTTCCACCCACTTCTCGACGCCCGCGGGCTTTCCGGTAAGATCGTCGATAATCGTGAATCCGTAGGTGTGACTGCAGTAAAGGGTGAGAAGATTCAGGTACTCCTCGGTCACGTCGGTGACGGGAACGAAAAGCGTGGTTCCGGGCTTGTTGGCGTTCCACTGGTTAAACTCAAAGAGCCCGGGCATCTTGTCAGGCATGTCGGCCCTTCCGTCCTCAAGCTTGTTAAGGCTTTCCCTGTAAAGTTCGAGAACCCTCGCGATTTTCTCCTCGCGGGAAAGCTTGAAAAACAGATCAATCTCATGCTCCTTGGGGAGCATGTTTTTCACGTCCACGTGGTAGAGTCCGTCGTCGTTTGTGAAAAAAAGTTCTGTTCCGTGGTTGTTGCACGCAGAAGGCCAGGTTCTTCCCGTCCACTGGCAGAGAAGATCTATCCCGTTCTCAGGCGGCAGATCGGCGAGGCAAAGCCCGGTGAGCCCCGTCCCGGCCCATACCAAAAGCGCTTCCTCTACCTCGCTCAGAGGTACGGGGGCGTAATTCGACTTGAACTCAAGGGTGCTGTCTTTAAGCTCCATTCCGAGGCCGAACCTTCTTGAGCGCCTGTTGAATATGGAATCGAAAAGCGGATACTTAAGCGCCTCCTCGATTCTCTCACTTAGAATCGTTTTGTCTAGTTTGCCGTTTTTCATTATTTAAATCTCCTTGGGTCTGCTTGAGTATTACCGTGAATTATACACAAAATCAGGCGGTTTTTCCCTTCCCAAAACCTCTGACCCAGGATTTAAGGGTTTCAAGGGCAAGACGGCTGCATTTCGGACGGGTTACCATGATGTCCTTGCCAAGAAGTTCCTTCAGGTAATCGGAATCCAGCTCCCCGACCCGCTCGACGGTCTTTCCCTTTACGAAGTCCGTAAGAAGAGAAGCTGCGGCCTGACTTATTGTGCAGCCTTCCCCGTCAAAACTTATATCTTCTATAATGTTTTCGCCGTCCATGCGGATATAGATATTTATGGTGTCGCCGCAATTGGGGTTGCCGCCTCTGAGAGTCACCGTGGGGCGGTCCAGGGCGCCGAAATTCCTCGGATTCTCGTAATGATCCATGATCATCTTCATTCTGTCTTCTTCAATCATGTGACCGTGCCGTGCCTTCTGACCTCGCTTTTTATCCTCGCATAAACCGCGCTTAGACCCCTGACCCTTCTTATCCCCAGTTGCTGGGCTAGTCCGAGGCGGGAGATAAAGTCCGTTGGCGCAGACTCGATCTCCTCCGGGCTGAGTCCGTCAAAAGCGCTTACGAGAATCGATACAAGCCCCCTCACGGTCGGAAACGGTTCGGGAACGTCGGCAAATATGTTTGCCTTCCCGTCTTCTACCTCGACCCAGATAAAGACCGGGGTTTCGCACTCGTGCACCTTGTTGAGGTCCCTGTCCGCAAGCTCGGCAAACCTTCTGGGAATTTCAGGAAGACCTTCCGAATAATCTATCAGGAGCTCTATCATCTCCTGACGATCCGCCCCTTGAAATTCCCTTACTATTTCCTCTATGTTGGCCATATTCGCATGCTCTCAAAAAAAAAAGGATGCGGACCCGTAAGATCACATCCTTTTTTATCCGTATAAAAAACGCTTCTCCTTTTATCTTTCTATGGGAGCCCTCACAAGGTTTCCCCACTCGGTCCACGAACCGTCGTAATTCCTGACGTTTTCAAATCCAAGAAGATAGGTAAGAACAAACCAGGTGTGAGAAGAGCGCTCTCCTATTCTGCAGTAGGCAATCACGTCCTGATCCTTGCTTAGCCCCTGTCCCTTTTCATATATCTCGACAAGCTCATCGGCCGAACGGAAAGTTCCGTCTTCGTTGGCAGCAGTAGCCCAGGGAACGTTTACCGCACCCGGAATATGTCCTCCGCGAAGCGCGCCTTCCTGGGGGTAAGCCTCCATGTGAAGAAGCTCTCCCGAGTACTCTTTCGGAGAGCGGACATCGACAAGCGGCCTTGAAGACTCCATGTGCTCCATCACCTCATTCCGAAAAGCCCTTATGGACTCATCAATCGCCGACACCTTGTAATCCGTTTTTGGTCTTTCGGGAACATCTTTTACGAACTCTCTTCCCTCATCAGCCCATTTTTGCCTGCCACCGTCCATTACAAGGCACTTTTCGTGTCCGAGAACCTTGAAGGTCCAGAAGGCGTAGCACGCCCACCAGTTGCTTCTGTCTCCGTAGAAAACCACCGCGTGGTCATTGGAAATGCCTTTTTCGGAAAGCAGCGTCTCGAAGTTTTCCCTGCTCACGTAATCCCTTACAAGCTGATCCTGAAGCTCGGTCTGCCAGTCGAATTTTACTGAATTTCTTATGTGACCTATTTCATAGAGCAGTATGTCCTCATCCGATTCCACAATAACTATATCGGGGTCGTCAATATGCTCTTCTACCCAGTCCGTGCTCACAAGAACGTCCGGGTTCGCGTAATCCGCCATCTCTAAAACCTCCGTTCGGTCGCGCATTGCGCAACCTTTTACTGTATTTGGTTAATTATAAATATACGGAGCCGGGTTTTCAAGGAAGCGCCCGAGGAATGTAGGAAGCAAATTAAATTGACAGGTCAAATCATATCAAACTGAATACTTCCACATTCTCATGTAACTTACTCTCTACACGGCCACACACCATGCTGACGGTCAAGAGCGGCCGCCGCTGGCGCGCGATGGCGACGTGATGGCAAGTGGTTCAACTCTCGCCTAATATACATCGAAGTGGATGATCTCGGTGAAATCGTAGCGCTGGAAGTTGCCCGCACGGTCCCTAATCGTCATCTCGGCCAGTCCCCAAGTACCGGGTGCGGAACCCGGCGGCAGGAGCACCGTTTGGGTGTAAGTGGTCCAATCGGTAGGATCGCCTTCGGGGAATAATCGGGAGCGACCCGCATGATAGTGATAGCCTTGATGCTCGATGCCTTGGGGGTCGCGTAGCTCCATGCTTGCGATCTTGTAACCAGATATGTTGTCCCTGACACGAAAGGTGATCGTCACCAGGGTTTCGCCATTTGGCGCATCCGGATAGGTGGGCTCGGCATCGATCTGAATGTCGTTGATATCCAACTCAGGGGGTTCAAGGTCCGGATTGTCGGTTACCAGCTCAATTTGCTGGGGCGTTTCATCCACGATACTTTCCTCCGGACGCAGACCGTGCCCAGGATGGGTGAAGTAGACCCCCTGTCTATTCAGTGCCTCGTCGATCATGATGATGTAATTCATCCTGTAGATGGAACTAGGCATGTAGTGAGGCATAATAAAGTCCACCTGACACAGACTGCTGGCTGGGTCATACAAACCATGCTCTTCATACCTGTAGGTTTGCAGAAAATCATCATTCAGGCTGGCATAACAAGGTGCCCGTCCCCGCATTGCCGTGTCCTCATCCACCTCCCAGGTCGCATGAATCAACTGAACCTCCCGGCCTTCCAAGCTCGTCACGCTCTTGCTCAGTGACGCCGTACTGCCCACATACTCGGGAGCGGTGAGATCCTCAAGCAGGTTGCCGACGTAGAGTTTCCACCCAAAGTCATTCACCCCTTCGAACCGCTCGTTGCCAACCGCATCCGTGATGACGATCTGGTTGGGCCGCCAGTAACCGGTCTTGGCGTGCTTGCTGAGAGCAAAGCTGCCTTTGAGCACCGTGCCCTGAGTCAGCCGGTTGCCGTTCGCATCCATGGGGTAGAGGTACAGGTCCACCAAGGTGCCGGTCTCGCTGAAAATGCGCATAAGGGCGTGTTTCGCTCCTTCTGACTCCTCATCCAGGGCATGTAACTCAATTTCCACATGGATTGTTTTGTCGTCCTCCACCTCCCCCTCGACCACAATATCCACTCGCCGGATCTTGCCCGGAAAGACGTAGTCGGGATACAGGTTATATACCTCAAAGGTCAGGTCTTCTCGGATGGTGGAGATGTAGATGTTGCCTTGCATGATGCGGTCGCGGACGAACTCGTACTTGCCGATGGCTCGGGATTTCAGCTTGTCCGGATTCACGATGAAGTAGGCGATGGACTCGGCCATGTCCTCATTTGGATCTTTTGAGTGGGCGTAGGCGGAGACAAACTCCGTTTGCTTGCTCGTCGACCAACCATTGAGACTTTCCGAGTCGTGGTACCAGCCGCCTAATTCGATCCAGTCCTGCTTGAGTTGCCCGTCGAACTGATGGGCCCACAGGAAATGCGCCTTTTCGTGAATGATGAGGCGATGGACGTAGGCAACGGAAAACCCGCTGAACCCGCTTTCCATGAACTCGATATAGCCGTAATCGGGCCAAGCCACCGCAGGCGCAGTAGGATATCTAGGGTGCGGCGTGCCGTCCAAGCGCCGCACCAGATACTGCAGCTCAGGCAGTTTGTGCATCCCCCTGGGCATTTCCTCAAACATATTGATCAATTGGACGATCTCTTCGGGGTGGAATTCCTGAAAGCGCGACGCGGACTCGCTGGTGGTGGAACTGGTGAGCTGGGTATAATCCGGTATGCGAGTCGTGACGCCGTAACGCGACTGGAAAATCCCTTCGTACGCCGCTTCATCCCTGCCGTTATCCGTGACGAAGCGCACCAGCGCGTGGTGCAGACGTTGTGAGTAGTAGATGCCTCGCTTGCCTTCAACCCTGGCGATCCGGGGGCTGGCATTGACGAAGGCATCTTCGGAAATGAGAACGGCCCTGTAGTTTTCGTCCTGATGATGTGTAATCCGGATGTCATCCTCCAGGTGGTCGGAAGCAAGGAGCCACTTGCTTGCGGGAAGGCTCTGTTCCTTATAGGGATCCCGCCGCTTCTGCGGGATGGACTTCATGGTTTCCAGAAGGCGGTAGGCATGCTCTTGTGTCCATGAACCGCTTTCCGAATCGACCAGCAGGATGTTGTAGTCGTGATGGAGCTGGCTGGCTGACGCTCCGTCGACCACCTCAACCTGCTCATCCAGAAACTCCACGACCACGGGTTGGTTCACATGGGCCGCATAATCATAGCCGGCCGCACTCTGATCTTCCTCCCAGTGATAGACAAAGGTATCCGAATCGATCGCTTCCAGAACAAACTGGTCGATCCCATCACGCAAAGAATCATGCTGCCCGATATCCAGGCTGAACGCTCGGGCAAGCGATGACGTGTAGCCCGCTTTCCGCACCTTGACGACATAGTCGCCGTCCGGCAACGTGTAGAACCTGAACCTGCCGGAAGCGTCCGGCGACGCGGTTTCCAATACTCCGTCCCCCGTCAACAGCACTTCAACGTTCCCGAAGGAGTCCACCCCGCCGTCAATCTGGCCTTCATAAGCGAGGTTGTTATTAATGGTGATCTCCCGTGGGATTCCGTTAATTTCAATTTCGAAGCTGTCTTCTCCCACAGCCCCGGGTGCGGGCGAGTAGGTAACGGAGCCGTCGGCATTCAAAATCACCGTTCCTTGCTGGGGTTGCCTCAGAATCCGGTCATTCAGAGGGTCACTATCCTGTATGTTAAAGGTGATGGATTGATCCAGTCGTGTTGTGTGTATCACGGGGACCGTTGGCGGTGGATCCTCGGGGTCGGAGACCGTTGGCGGCGGGACACCGGGGTCGGGAACCGTTGGCGGCGGGACACCGGGGTCGGAGACCGTTGGAGGCGGGACACCGGGGTCGGAGACCGTTGGAGGCGGGACACCGGGGTCGGAGACCGTTGGAGGCGGGACATCGGGGTCGGGGACCGTTGGCGGCGGGACACCGGGGTCGGAGACCGTTGGAGGCGGGACACCGGGGTCAGTGTCTCTGTACGCGGGATTGTCGGGATCGGGAGATTCGGAAGGTGTGGTGTCACTGCCACACCCGACCAGAATCAGAACGAGGACAAGCACGCCAGCAATAAAAAATGACGTCGCAGCTGATCTCATTCCACAGAAAGCATGGCAAGATCTAAGGATACTCGCCTTCCGTTGAGAAAAAGCGTTGTCGTCCCCGCGTGTTGTTACTTTCATTTTTAACCCCTCTTTCCTCCTATGTTGCTTGCTAGAACTGCCTATTTATACCTACTATACCATATTGCCCCTCCCCCTTTTTTAATTACCCCTCCCCCTTTTTTGGTCAAGTGATCTATTTTGAATGTAGGAAGCGCCCAAAAAACGGTCACAACCCGTCGGAAAACTTGATTTTCGGGGTGCGTTGCGTGATAATTTTTCCGTACGCGCAGTCCCAGGAGACCTCAAAATGGCGGAAACAGAGGAGCAAAAAACAGAAGAAACGGCAGAGCAGGAGGCTGAGGCACCGGATGAAAACGAAGCACCTCCCATAATCTGGTCCCAGAAGAGAGTTCCTAACATAGAAAAGGGATACAACACAAGCGTGCCTTTTTACATGATGGGAATTCTGGTAGCACTCATGATCCTTAGCGTGATTTTCGCCAAAATCACATCCTGAGCACGCAATTCCGCCCCCATCCAGAGCCATGGACAGGAAAAACCGCGCCCCATCCGTAGCAAAAAACCAAAGCGCCCTTAAAATAGTCTGGTTCGCCCTGCTGCTTGCCATGTTCGCCTACACGGCGGTGGTTTTCGTTTTCGGATCGCCCGAGCCTCCGGGTGTCGCAGAAAACGTGAAAGCCGCTTTTCTCCTTGGAGGGGCGGCCCTTGGGGTAATTTCCCTTCTCATATACAGGTTTACCCTTTCGGAAAAATCCCTTCAAAAGAAATTTCTCGCCACGGAGGGCCAGGAACCGAAAAAAAGGCTTGAGGAGTTCTCAAACCGTCTCCTGCTCCCGCACGTGGTTCCCTGGGGAATAAACGAAAGCGTGGTGCTGCTCGGGTTTGTGCTCGCATTTCTAAGCAAAAATCCCGAAGACGCAGTTCCTTTCTCGGTGATAGGAATCATCCTGCATATCTACATGTATCCGAGAGTGGAACAGCTTGTCGAGAGAACAAAAGATTCAGTCTGAGCGGCGGGATCACTCAAAAAAACGCCTTATCTCCGTGTGAACCTCCTCGGGGGAAGTAGACGCTTCTATTACTTTGATCCTTGGGATGCCTTTTTCAATCAGTTCCCTGTAGCCCTCATCCACTCGGCTGTGGAACTCAAACGGTTCCTCGTCCATTTTGTTTCTCTCTTTTTCGCGGTCCCTAAGCCTTAAAAGCGCCTGCTCAACCGGTATCGAAAGAAAAAACGTAATGTCGGGTTCAACCCGGAGGCTTGAGGCCATAGTCATGCGGAAAACCAGGTCGGGATCAATCCCCCTTCCCGAACCCTGGTAAGCCAAGGTCGAATCGTAGTACCTGTCGCAGATGACCGTGTAACCGTCTTCGAGTTTAGGCAGTATAAGTTCCCTTACGTGCTGGGCCCTGTCCGCGCAGAAAAGGCAAAGTTCCGCGTATGGATCGATTTCTATATCCCTTCGGTCGAGAATCTCGGTTCTTATCGCCTCGCCCAGCTTTCCCTCGCCCGGTTCCTTGGTGAAAAACACCTTGGTTCCCTTACCCGAAAGGTAGTCGGCAAGCAGCCTCGCCTGGGTTGACTTGCCGCTTCCGTCTATCCCCTCAAACGTGATAAATCTGCTCATACGGCGCCTCCAAGCGTTTTCTTCTCACCGCGGGGCAAAAGCCCTGCTATCTTCCGAAGGCTCCTCAGTTCTCCCGGGTTAAGGCCGCGCCACGCCCCCTTCCCAAGCTCGCCGAGACGCGCGTTGCCGCATGAAACCCTATTGATCATCGTTTGCTTCCCGCAGGTCCGCGAACATGCTTCGTACATGTTCCATTAATACTTCCAAGCCTTTTACAGCCGTATTCCTGTCAAGCGGTCCGACGCCGGGGTCGGCAACATAGCGGAATTGAACGGCGTAGGGGTTGTAATCGACAAGCCATTCAAAACGCGTTGTCTGGACACCGCGGTCTTTTAGCATCTCCAGCAACCACGCCAGATCATGAGTTACGGGGTAATCATCACCCAGAAGACACAGCCAGGCCTTGAAGTTTTTCTCGGCCGCTTGCTGCACATGAAAACCGAAAATTTCATCGGCAAAATCAGGATTGTTGCCCATTGCCCGCAAGGCTGAAAGATCCCGCTCGGCCGCTTCCAGAAGTGCCGCAGCCTGTTCAAGATCTCTCATAGAGAACCTTCCCCTCGCGAAGCGCGCGAGCAAGAACATTGTTGATAGAATTGCGCCAATATTCAACCTCGTCGCTGCTGTAAACCAGGATGTCTTTGGGGACAGCGAAGTTCGCCAGCGCCCGCCAGAGCCGCACAGCCTCGGCACGCCGGTCCCGGTTTTCATCGAACGGATCGGATTCCACGATCACCAAGTCCACGTCCGAGTCAGCCGACGCTTCGCCTCGGGCGTGCGAACCGAAGAGTATCACCTGCTCTGGATCCGCTTCATCCACTATAACTTTCACCATTTCCTGTAGAAGCGCGTCCGTAACCTCAACCTGTTTCATGTCTTTACCCCGCGGGTGAAAAAGAAGCCCTTTCGCCGCGTTAAGAGCATCCTGATGTAGAATTTTCACTGATGAAACGGTTTCTCGTAGGAATTTCCCCGATACTCCCCCGCAAAACCGTTTTTTTGCCGCTACCGCTGCAGCCGTTTGGCAATACGGCGCTGAAACATTTACTGCTAGTTATGTTACATGAACCAAACTCTCAAGGGCAAGTTCGGTCTGAGGTCGGTCTTTTCTCCGAACCTTAAGCGCCCGGAGAGTCAACCTCGGATGATTTGAATAAAGGAAACCCGCTAGTCAGTTACCTGGCGGTTTTTCTTCCAAGCCACCAGGGACAAGTCCCGCCATCTTCCTAAGGCTCCTCAGCTCTCCCGGGTTAAGATCGCGCCACGCTCCCTTCTCAAGCTCGCCGAGACGCACGTTGCCGCACGAAATTCTCTTAAGCCTGCTAACCCGAAGGCCGAAGGTCTCAAAATATTTTTTCACAAGATGCTTTCTTCCCTCGTGAAAGGAAATGCTTGCCCGCACGCGTCCTGCGGACACTTTAAGAACGCTCACCGAATCCGGCTTTGTAAAGCGTTCTTCGATCTCCGCTCCTCCCTTTAGCACAGCTTCAAGGTCATCCGGCATCTCTCCCGAAATCTCGGCCAGATAAGTTTTTACCACCTTGTACCTGGGGTGATGTATTCTGTTCGCAAGTTCCCCGTCGTTTGTGAGAATCAGAAGTCCCTCGGAGTCGTAGTCAAGCCTGCCGACGGGATAAACCCTCTGCTCTATGCCTCCCAGAAAGGACGTTATCGTTTTCTTTCCGTCTTCCATGGACTTAAGGGAAGTAAGGTAAAAAGGGGGCTTGTTAAGCATCACGTATCTTTTCTTCTCCTTACGAACGGTTTTTCCGTCGAGCGCCACTGTGTCGGCAGCCTCGTCCACCACGGAACCTAGAGTACGGATGACCTCTCCGTTTACGGTTATCCGTCCCGCCTTTATAAGGTTATCCGCTTTTCTTCTTGATGTTATTCCGCACTCGGAAAGAAATCTGTTAAGTCTCATTTGATCGGACCGGCAATCACTAAGTTCAATTTTTTGTGAGCATGTTTTCCTTTACGCATCTCTAATATACACCACAAAGGCGGACATTCACGCTCGTATCGTCTTGCCCTTTTCGCAAATCGTAACTGACGAGGACCGCGATTTATGAACCTTCGAACCCTCCAATATGGAAAGCTCGTTTCTCTTATTTTTCCGGAAACAGTCCCGGCAGCCAGCGGGAGGCGAGTTCAGCCGGAAAGGCAAGTCGCAACGGGGCGCGGGTGCTCCGTGAAACCAGGACTCCCCGTTTTAGCAGAACAGACGTGACGCGGCGAGCGTGGCGCGAGCTTGAACCGAGAAGGCGAGCGACTTCTCCTCTTGGAATCTCCCCGCGATAAAGAACATCTCTCATGATGATTCTGGATTGGGGAGGGAGTTCGCCGGCGCGTATCTCCTCTTCAGTCCAGAGCAGAATTCTGTTCAGCAGGCGATCCGGCATTATGAGTCCCTCCATGAAATCCACCTGGTCAATGCAGGTGGTCAAGAAAAAACGCGTGAACTCCGCCAAGGCCTCCTCGCTCAGAGGACCCCGGCCGTCGAGATCATTGCGGCGCCCCGTGTCGCACGCCATCAGACGGCTCTTATACGCCCCCTCGTCCCGCGCCAGCCCTCTTGAGACCGACCATATCCTGACCGCGTCCAGGGCTTCCGATAACATGGCGTCGGACATGAGACGGGCAACGCGTCCGTTTCCGTCCAGAAAAGGATGTATCCAGAGCAGTCTGTGGTGAGCCGCCGCGGAAGCCAAAATAGCGTTGGTTTTGCCGAGGCTTCCGTAGACACTTTCAAACCGCTTCATAAAACGGGGCACCGCCCCGGGACTGACGGGAACATGGCGGCCCACGCGGACATCACGGCCGCGCAGTTCTCCAGGAACAACATTGACAACCTCCCCAGTATCCGGATTTTCCACCCGGAGAAGTTCCTGGGGAAGCAGTTCCCCGAACCGGCGGTGAATCTCCAGCAGACTGGCAACAGCGGTTGGGCCGCACTTGAGGCCTCCTCCATCAATCCATTTCTGAACAGCTATATGGGCTTTCGCTTCAAGCTGAAGATTGCGCTTTTTGATATCGGCGCTGTAGTCGTCTCTCAGCGCCCTCTCAATATCCGTCAGGTGGGTGTCATGGCCCTCGATAAGATTGCTGTAGTAGCAGTTCATCGCCCTTACGAGATCGGAAAGGGACTCAATTATACCTTCCGGCAGACCGCGGCGAAGGCCCGCGGCGCGTTGCGCCAGTTCGATTGCCAAGTCCGTCAGTTCGCCGCGGTGTCTTGAAGTTTCGCCTATCAGAAGCGGCTCCATCCGGGTAACCGTCTCGCCCCGATCCTCCGCACCGCATGCTATGGCCACTTTGATGGCCGGTTTTTTGTCCGGTTTTATATCATTCATAACATGAATAATATCATGAAGTTAAATTCACTTCAAGTCTTTTATCAGTATTTATTTTGTCCGCTTTTAAGTCCGCTTTAAATATGGATTTAGGATGGAGATATCTCAGGAAGTCCCACCATATTCCTTACAATTACGGAACGCGATTCCAGATTTGTAAAGTTTTTATTACCTTCCGTTCAGCCGCCAGTCTGAAAACCGGAGGATCGGACCATTGGCAAGATTCAGCGGTTCATCCGGTTATCAATCAGATTATCAACCACCGACGGGTCTGCGAGCGTCGAAGTATCGCCGAGATCAGAATAATCGTCGTCGGCGATGCGGCGCAGAATACGGCGCATGATCTTGCCCGAGCGGGTTTTTGGAAGACCGGGGGCCCACTGTATAAGATCTGGAGAGGCGATCGGCCCTATTTCCTTTCTCACCCACTTAACCAGCTCGCCGCGAAGCTCTTCTGAGGGCTCGGAATCGGCGTTAAGTGTCACGTAGGCATAGATGCCCTGGCCCTTTATCTCGTGCGGATAGCCGACCACCGCGGCCTCGGCGACGCTTCCGTGCGATACCAGAGCGCTTTCCACTTCGGCCGTGCCCATACGGTGACCTGACACGTTTATGACGTCATCGACGCGCCCAGTGATCCAGTAATAACCGTCTTCGTCCCGGCGGCATCCGTCACCGGTAAAATACTTGCCCAGGTAGGCGGTGAAATAAGTTTCGATGAAACGGTCGTGATCGCCATATACGGTGCGCGCCTGTCCCGGCCATGAATCGGCTATGCAGAGATTTCCCTCGGCCGCGCCTTCTAAAACATTTCCGTCGTCCGAAACCAGTTCCGGGCGAATCCCGAAAAACGGCAGCGTTGCCGAACCCGGCTTAAGATCCGTCACGCCGGGAAGCGGAGTTATCAAGACTCCCCCAGTCTCGGTCTGCCACCAGGTATCCACTATGGGGCAGCGGCCGTCGCCGACCACTTCGTAGTACCACATCCAGGCTTCGGGATTGATCGGCTCTCCCACGGTGCCAAGAACGCGAAGCGAGGCGCGCGAGGTTTTTTTAACCGGCCCGTCCCCCTCGCGCATGAGCGCGCGGATGGCCGTGGGGGCCGTGTAGAAAATACTGACGTTGTGCTTGTCGCAGACCCTCCAGAAGCGCGAGATGTCCGGATAACCCGGCACTCCTTCGAACATCACCGTGGTAGCGCCGTTTGCAAGCGGTCCGTAGACGATATAGCTGTGGCCGGTTACCCAGCCGACATCGGCCGTACACCAGTAGACCTCTCCGTCGTGGTAATCAAACACGTACTGGTGGGTCATCGAAGCGTAAACAAGATAGCCGCCGGTTGTGTGCAGGACCCCCTTGGGCTTTCCGGTCGAACCCGAGGTGTAGAGAATGAAAAGCGGATCCTCCGCGTCCATCTCCTCGACCGCGCAGTCATCGGAAACTTCCGCGGCGGCCTCGTGATACCAGACGTCTCGGTTCCCATCCCAAGGCACGTCCGCTCCCGTGCGACGCACCACCAGGACTTTTTTTACAATCGAGTCCACCGCACGGTCCTCAATCGCCTTGTCCGTGTTTACCTTAAGAGGCACACTGCGAGCGCCGCGAAGCCCCTCGTCCGCCGTAATGACTATTTCTGATTCACAGTCAGAGATTCTCCCCGCAAGCGCGTGCGGCGAAAAACCTCCGAACACTACCGAATGAATAGCGCCGATACGCGCGCATGCAAGCATGGCGAAGGCGACCTCGGGGATCATCGGCATGTATATGGTTACCCTGTCGCCCTTGCGGGCGCCGAGAGATTTGAGCACGTTAGCCATGCGGCAGACTTCGCTCCTGAGTTCCGCGTAAGTGAACTTCCTGTCTTCATCGGGGTCGTCTCCTTCCCATATGATCGCGATTTTGTCAGGGGTTCTCTCCGCGTGGCGATCAACGCAGTTCGCCGACACGTTAAGGGTTCCGTCGTAAAACCACCTGATCGATATCTCCCCCGGGCCGTAACTCACGTCCTTCACCTTCGTATAGGGCCTGATCCAGTCAATCCGCTCGCCGTGGGCGCCCCAGAATCCCTCCGGATCCTTAACTGACTGACGATACATCCAGTTATATTCATCCCTGTTAACCAAGGCTCTTTCGGTAACGGCCTGCGGGGGTGGAAAAACTTTCGGTTTTGTCATGGATTTACTGATTCCTTAAAAACTTGCTTGGCAAATCTTTTTGAGTCTTTAAATCCCGCCGGACGCAAGACCTGCGAGAAACTTTAAAAACAGGACTGAATGATATTGATTTTTGGGGCGTAATTATACGTGGTTTCAAGTTTGAAACGCAACTTACCCTTATTAATCTATCTCAAAAGTTGTATTCGGTATTTGAAACCACGCAATTTTGATCCACATAAAAAGGGTCGGCAGGGAGTATCAAGAAGAGGTTAAGAATGGTTAGGAATCCCACCGACCCCTTACGTCTATTCCTTTTCCTGAGTGAAAACCTTCTCTATTTTGCGCCCCATGTTTGATCCGGCTTCGTCATCGAGCACGTTTGAATCTATCCTTATTTCCTAGAGGGCGGAGCGAGGATCCTTCTTGTAAGCATCCTTGTCTACCCTTGCTATGATGTAATGAGCCATTCTATCATCAATAAAAAATTCCATAAGTAAGACCTCCGTGTCTAGTAATAAGGGATCGGAAGGAGGTAAAGAAAGAGGTTACAGATAGGAGGTTAATCCAACCGATCCCTTAGGTGTTGGTAGCCATAATAAGCCGATATCGGTGGTAAGGCAAGACTTTTTTTCGACTTCCAAAAAGTTAATGGGGTTGATCAGTTCTAAGTTAGAACTGGCTGTAACCATTAGGAATTACTTGCAAGCTGCCGATTACCCTGCGCTGACCATCACCGTGGGTTTCCGTGTTGCCGTCATATCCCGCTTCATAAATGGCTTCCGGCCATTTTCCCGATGACTAAGAGCCTCAAGGAGTATCAGGCTACAAGCTGGCAAGAGACATAGACGTTACGCAGAAGACGGCGTGGTTCATGGCTTACAGGATCCACGAGGTTCATGAAGACCAGAGTGAAGCCGAGCTGGATTCTCCGGTAGAAGCGGATGAAACCTATACGGGTGGCAAGTACGCTAACATGCACGGTTCAAAAAAGCCTCGGATGGTGAAAGCTGGGACACAGGACAAAACCCCCGTGGTCGCCGTTAAATCCCGCAAGACAAAGAAGGTTAAAGCTAGGATTACCAGATCGGTTTCAAGCATTACCCTTCAGAATATGGTTCAGGGTTAAAAACCCTCGAGATCCGGTGACACTTAAGAGGAGGAAAAACATCGCGGGACATAGCTTTTTCTCCTAAGCGGTCCTCAGCGACAACGCTTCCGTCTCGCCTCAATGCGTCTTGTCTTCCGCCGAGTGTCTTTTAAGCGAGACCGTCAGAAACAGCCCGAACACTGCCAGAGAGAGACCAAACACGCCGCCGCTATCACTTCCTCCGACAGCGCAGCCTCCACCGCCGTTGCCACTCTTGCCCGACTCCTCCATGTTCAGATCCTCCTCTACATCCGGTGGTTCTTCAACATCCGGCTGTTCCTCAACATGGTACCCGGAACCCACGACGTATACACGGCTGGCTTCCTCCTCATCCAAAGAAACCTCTACCCTTACAGCGTAACCCCTTCTGAGCAAACCGCCCTCTGTATATTCGACAATCCCCTCGCCCGCCTCCGCTATAAGATCCTTGACATGTTGCTTTTCGTATTCGTCTTTCTGCTCCCTGTTCCTGTCCGCCCCGTCGAATATCACCCTCCCCGTCTCATCCATAATGTAAATGTAGACGTCCCCCTCTTTCCACGGCCCCTCACGCCTCAGAATCCCCCGCAACTGTGCGGGGTCAATTTCAGGATTCTCAACGGCTCCCCCGAGGACTCTCCCCGCATCCTCCACGAATTTCCTTAATTCATCGTCGGTATCCACTTCCCCGGCTTCCGTTGACGGTCCGCCGATCACCCCCCCCCCTGTGAGGGGTTCCCCCTCGGGAGTTTCATCGAAACCGCCCAGCAGGACGAATTCGTCCTCGCCGTGCGCCAGGGGAACATGCGAAGCGGAGAACGGATAGGCGTAACCGCTGCTGGCACCGTCGTACTCCATGAAGCATCCATCCTGTGTGTCCAGCACGGACTCTCCTCCTTCGCAGGAGAGAATCCCGGACCAGTCCATGTCTTCAACTTCCCTGTCATTGGCGTGAAAGTACACCCCGCCTCTTTTGGTGAGAAGAACAAGGTACGTGGAACCGTCATTCCAGGTTCCCTTATCGTCCCTGAACTCCTCAAGGAGGCGAAGCGTCTCCTCAAAGGTGTCTGAGACCTCAATGCTCTCCGCCGCGCACTCAACGAATCCCTCGAGGCTCTGCTCATCAGTCACGCCGGAAACGGCACACACCTCTTCTACTTCTTCTTCCGTTTCTTCTTCCGTCGGAAGAGGAGGCGACGGCGGGACAGGCGCTCTGTTGGTCCGGACATTGGTCCGGCCGGTTCCAGGCTCAGACCATGTACCGTCCCCGTCTGAGTTGTTCGCCCGAACCTGCACCTGGTACTCCGTGTTCTCCATGAGATTCGTAATTTCGGAACTGGTGGAGGCAACGTTCTGCGGACCGTCTGTCCAGCTTCCGGCCATACCCTGCCGGTACTGAAGGTCATAGGTGGTTATCGCCGGGCGGCCCGTATTGGACGGCGCGTTCCACATCACGTTAACGCTCGTGGCACTCGCTGCCGATACTGACGGCGCAGCCGGCGCAAGGGGTTTTTCTTCCGCGTCCATTACGTTTACCGTCACCTCAACGGTGTCCGTGCCCCCGTTTTGGTCATTCGCCATGACCATCACTGAATACCTCGCCTTGGTTTCCCGGTCGTAGCTTTTCCCGACTTTGGTCCGGATCTGTCCGCTTGAATCAAGCGTGAACTCATCCTTGTCAGCGCCCTCGAGAGTGTAGGTAAGCATGTCATCGTCCGCGTCGGTGGCTGTCACAACCGCTCCCACGTTGCCCGCGCTCCCCACCCTCGCGTCCCCAACGGTCTCCATAAAGCTCCGAGTCGCGGTCAGACCCTCCATGAACTCGGGCATCCTGTTGCCCTGAACATTGGTCCGGCCGGTTCCGGGCTCAGACCAGGGACCGTCCCCGTCTGAGTTGGTCACCAGAACCTGCACCTGGTACTCCGTGTTCTCCTCAAGATCTCCTATGCTCGTGTTCGTTGCGGTCACGCCCTGCGGACCGTCGCTCCAGCCGGTATCCGAACTCTTCTTGTACTGAAGGTCGTAGCTGGTTATAGCGGGGCGGCCCGTGTTGGACGGCGCGTTCCACATCACGTTAACGCTCATGGTGCTCCCCGAAGATACGACCGGCCGGGCAGGTTTAAGCGGCTTTTCCGTCGCGTTGTCAACATTGATTGTCACCGCAATCGTGTCCGTGCCCCCGTTTTGGTCATTCGCCATGACCATCACTGAATAGCTCGCTTCGGTTTCCCGGTCGTAATTCTCCCCGATCTTGGTCCGGATCTGTCCGCTTCCAGAAACTATCGTGAACTTCCCTGCGTCCGTTCCCTCGAGGCTGTAAGTAAGAGTGTCGTTATCCTGATCCGTGGCGCTCACGGCGGCCCCCACGTTGCCCATGCTCTGCACCCTCGCGTCCCCAACCGTCTCCGCGAAGTTCCGAGTCGTACTCATACCCGGGAACTCGGGCGCCCTGTTGTCCCTGGTCCGGCCGGTTCCCGGCTCAGACCATGTACCGCCCCCGTCTGAATTGCTCGCCCGAACCTGCACTTGGTACTCCGTGTCCTTGGTGAGATTCATGATTGCGGAACTGGTGGAGGTAACGTTCTGCGGACCGTTGCTCCAGCCGGTGTCCGAACTCTTCTTATACTGAAGGTCGTAGTTGATTATCTTCGGGCGGCCCCCATTGGACGGCATGTTCCACATCACGTTAACGCTCGTGGCACTCGCTGTCGATACTGACGGCGCGGCGGGCTTAAGCGGTTTTTCCGCCACGTTTGTTACGTTTATCATAACCTCAATCGTGTCCGTGCCCCCGTTACTGTCATCAGCCTTGACCATCACTGAATAGCTCCCTTTGGTTTCCCGGTCGTAGCTCTCCCCGACCTTGGTCCGGATCTGTCCGCTTCCAGGAACTATCGTGAACCTCCCCGCGTCCGTTCCCTCAAGGCTGTAGGTAAGAGTGTCGTTGTCGTCGTCCATGGCTGTTACAGTTCCGCCAATGTCACCCGCGCTCTGCACCGTCGCCGCTCCCACGGTCTCAGTGAAGCTCCGGGTAGTGCTCGTACTCGAGAACTCGGGCGCGTTGTTTTGCGGAGGTGGAGGTGTCTGGAGCGTAAAGCTCAGCCTCGCCATGCGCGTGTCGGTGAACTTGCCCTGTCCCTTGATGCTGGTGATGGTTCCCTGGGGGTTGGTGGCGGGATTGCTCAGCGAAAAATTTTCCCCGTTCTCGGTGCCGGCGTCGTAGGGAAACAGGTTTACCGTGTGAGAGGATCGCCAGGCATCCGAAGAATCCAGCAGAGACAGACCGGAGACGCCCACGAACCAGTCCGGGCTGGGACCGATCATCGACAAGAGAGTAAGCAGGGGATGAGTGCGGCTGAACTCGACTTCAAACGTTTTCTGGGCCGTAGGGGAGAAAGGCACACCGACCTCGACGGTGGATTTTACGGTTCCGGTGGCGGCGGCGTTGATTTCGGGCTTGAACTTGCTCGTGTCACCAAGTTCCGCCACAAGCTCAACGCCGGCGGTGGCCGTGCCGCCCGGCGCCCAGAAAGTCACATCGCTGTCGTGCACGGCGCCGATTAACGTCGTGAAATGCGCACTACCCGGAACCGCGACGGTTGTGCTACTAGTGGTCCAGTTGCCTTTAAACGTTACCGTGTAGGTGGCGGTGGTCTGCGCGCGTGCCGGCTCCGGTTGGGCGCCTAGGACGATGGCGGCAAGGAGAAAAAGACCCATTGCGGCCCGGCAGGAACCGCGGAAGATGCGGGAGAAACACGAAAGACGGGCGCGCCCCCGCGCACAGATATCCCCCCGGCGCGGCGAGGCGGACGAACCCTGCAGTCTGTCTGACTTCAGCGGAATCATTTCAGGTAAAATAGTACCACCAATTCTGCACATTTTCGAACAAAGAGTCCCGCAATTCCTCCATAAATCCTGCATACATTCCTTGACAAAAACACCCCCGGTATAAGATACTTACAGATGGGGTTGGTCAGTCGTATCGAAAATTACTTCCGCACGGAAAGCATGTGGGTGTGGTTTCTTTATTATGAGCCTTTTAGCTGAAACTTGGGAAAAAACATTCGGCGCAAACGAAAGCGCCATGCTGCTCGACACGTTCGGCGTAAGCGAATTCTCGGAGCTTCGCGCGACCCCGAAACTTGAGAGAATAATATCAAAGGCCATCGAGGGAGAAAGCGTCACGCGCGAAGACGCCCTCTACCTGACGGAGCTTTTCCCCAAGGAAATTCCTTTTCTTCTTCTGGCCGCGGCGGCGATCAGGAACCGCTCGAAGGGAAAAACCGTAACCTACTCAAAAAACGTTTTCGTACCCCTGACCCAGCTCTGCAGGGACCGCTGCGGATACTGCACGTTCAAGATAGAACCGGAAGAGGGAGACCTGTTCATGACCCCCGAAGAGGTCGTTGACATGGCGAAAAAAGGAGCTAAGGCCGGGTGCACGGAACTTCTTTTCGTTACGGGCGACAAACCGGAACTAGCATACCAGGTATACAGGGACGCCCTCGGGGAAATCGGTTACGAAACGACGGCGGAGTACCTGATCGACATGGGAAAAACCGGGCTTGAACACGGGATCTTTCCCCACACGAACCTCGGGCTTTCAACCCCGGAGGAACTCTCTGAGTTCAGAAAAAGCAACCCAAGCATGGGCCTCATGCTCGAGAACATAAGCGAGAGGCTGCTTAAGCGGGGAAACGCCCACCACGGCTGCGCCGACAAGGTCCCGAAACTCAGGATGGAGACCATGGAGTACGCGGGCGACCTCAGTATTCCCTGGACAAGCGGCATACTGGTCGGGATCGGGGAAACGTTTGAGGAAAGAGTGGACTCGCTCTACGCCCTGCTAGAACTCTCCCGCCGCCACGGTCACCTGCAGGAAATAATAATTCAGAACTTTAACCCCAAGGAAGGAATAAGAATGGAAGAGCATCCTCCCGCCGATTTTCTCGAGATGCTCAAGACCGTCGCTATCTCAAGGCTCGTGTTCGGAGGGAATATGAACATACAGATACCGCCTAACCTTAACAACAAAAATTTCACTTTCTACCTCACGGCCGGCATAAACGATCTGGGCGGCGTGTCGCCTCTCACGATAGACTACGTGAACCCCGAGGCCCCGTGGCCGCAGGTTGAGAGAATGGAGAGGGAGGTAAGCGCCTTGGGTTACGGGCTTCGGGAAAGGCTTCCCGTTTATCCCGAGTACATAGACGAGCAGTGGATAGACCCCTATGTTCTTGGCAAGGTAAGGGAGCGCGTTGATGAAAACGGGTACGTTCCCGTAAACTGAAGAAAATGGAAGACATAAACAAGATAATAGACTCTATAGAGCAGAGAAGACCCATTGGCGTCGACGGAGTGATGTCGCGGGTAAACGGCACGACGGGGAGAATAATTGAAGACGCGCTTTTGGGAAAGGAGATCTCGGTTGAGGACGGGATTCATCTTTTCAGCATAGAGGATACCGACGAGATATCCGCCCTTGCGCTTGCGGCAGACCGGATAAGAAAGGAGGACGTTGGGGAGGTGGTCACCTACGTCGTTAACAGGAACATCAACTTCACGAACATATGCGATGTCTACTGCGGCTTCTGCAATTTTATGGCGGACGAGGGGGACGAAAGAGCTTATTTTCTCTCGATGGACGAAGTCGCTGAGAGAACCGTCGAAGCCTGGGAGATAGGCGCTACTGAAGTATGTATGCAGGGAGGCATGCACCCCGAGATAGACGGCAATTTCTACATCGAGCTTATAAAGACGGTTAAAAATGCCGTGCCCGAGATGCACACCCACGCTTTTTCTCCCTACGAGATCTACTACGGCGCCAAGACGCTCGGCATAGAAGAAGAGGACTTCATAAGGAAACTCAAGGATGTCGGTCACAACACCTTCCCCGGCACCGCGGCGGAGGTTCTGGTTGAGGAAGTAAGAAAGGTAATCGCTCCCAGAAAGATACCGACCGAGGTGTGGATAAGAGTGGTAAAAAAAGCCCACAAGGAAGGGATGAGAACCACCTCGACCATAATGTACGGACATCTTGACAAGCGCCATCACTGGGCAATACACCTTGGAATCCTGAGAGACATCCAGAAAGAAACGGGAGGGTTCACGGAATTCGTTCCTCTCCGGTTCATTCCCTGGAACACCAGGCTTTTTATTCACTCCAAGGGAAAGGTGAGGAAGGGCCCGACCGACCTTGACCAGCTGAAAATGTACGCGGTTTCGCGGATGATGCTCAGGGGCTGGATAAACAACATACAGGTCTCCTGGGTCAAACAGGGACCTGAGTTCGCCCAGTTCTCGCTCACCGCCGGGGCAAACGACTTCGGGGGAACGCTCATGGAAGAGCAGATATCCCGTTTCGCCGGCGCAAGTTACGGACAGTACTTCCCGCCCGAGGAATTCAGGAAACTCACCAGAGAGATAGGCAGAATCCCGGCCGAAAGGGACACGACCTACGGGATACTCAAAACGTTTGAAAACGGTGAGGCCTGAGGACTTTTTCTCCCACACGCCGTCTTTTGTCCCGAAACGTTCCGGCCGGCATCGGTTCCCATGGAAGAATCAAGAATCGAAGAGCTGAGCATTACGCTCCGCGGACAAATCCGTGGCGAGATACGAAAAAGCCTCGTTGACCGGACCATCTACAGCACGGACGCGAGTAACTACAGAGTTCTTCCCGAAGCAGTCGTAATCCCGAGGGACCGCCAGGACGTAGAGATCACCATCTCGGAAGCTTCCGCCCGCAATATCCCGGTCACGGTGCGGGGAGCGGGGACAAGCCTTGCGGGGCAGGCGGTAGGAAAAGGGATAATTCTCGACCTCTCAAAGTACATGAACAGGGTGATCGACGTGGACGCCGGAGGGAGGAAAGTCAGGGTAGAGCCCGGAATCTCCATTGACAGCCTGAACAGAAGCCTTTTGCCCCTGGGCCTCATGTTCGGACCGGATCCCTCAAGCGCAAGCGTCGCCACGGTCGGAGGATCCGTCGCGAACAACGCCACGGGAGCCCACTCCATACTCTACGGAATGGCGGGCGACCACGTCATTTCCTCAAACGTCGTGCTCGCCGACGGGTCTTCGCTTGAGCTTTCCGGGGAAAATTACGAAAGGCGTGGGGAAGGAACCGGGATCGCGGAGAATCTTTTCGAAAAACTCGCCACCCTAATAAAAAAAAGCGGGGAACTTGTCAGAAACGATTTCCCGAAGCACTGGAGAAGAGCCTCCGGGTACTCGCTTAACTACTTTCTGGACAAAGAGTTCAATCCCGCAAAACTCCTGGCATCCTCGGAAGGCACCCTTGCGGTTTCAACAGATTTTGAACTTAATCTAGTTGAAAAACCTTCCTCAAGCGCGCTTTGCGTCATCTCGTTTCCAGAAATTCCCGAGGCAATGGATTCGGTCTCAGAAATTCTCTCCCACGACCCCTCGGCGATCGAACTTATTGACGGAACGCTGATCGGTCTTGCGAGGGGAAAAAAGGGGTTCTCCTCCTCTGTTTCCTTCATTGAGGGAACCCCGGGGACCATCCTGGTAGTCGAATTTCAGGGAGACGACGAAAGCCATACCGGTAAGAGGGCAAAAAGCCTCGTTAAGTCCGTTGAGTCCGCGGTTCCGGGCACAACCGCGTTTTCGGTACTCGGGGGGGATGAGCAGAAAAGAATCTGGGACGTAAGAAAAGCGGGGCTCGGCATCCTGATGAGCGACAGGGGAAAGCAAAAACCGGTGCCGTGCATAGAAGACGTCTCGGTTCCCGCGGAGAATCTCGCCGACTATACAAGGGACGTAATTTCTCTTCTCGGCGAATTCGGTCTCAAAGCCGCTTTCTACGGCCACGCAAGCGCGGGATGCATCCATATAAGGCCCCTTCTTGACCTGCGGGAGCAAAAGGGAGTATCCGACATGGTAGCGCTTTCCGAGCGAACCCTTGAACTTGTTCTTCGCTACTCCGGGGTAATGAGCGGTGAGCACGGAGACGGTCTCCAGAGAAGCTATCTTAACGAAAAGCTCTTCGGAGAAAAACTCTACTCCGTCATGAAAGAGCTTAAGGGGATCTTTGATCCGCGGGAAATACTCAACCCCGGAAAAGTGGTCCGCGGGGCAGATTCTTCCTCAAACCTGAGAATAAGGGAATCCGTGGGAAATATCACCACCTTTCTTGACTGGTCCCGGGAAGGGGGTCTTGCCGCCGCGGCCGCAATGTGCAACGGCCAGGGAGTCTGCAGAAAAACCGCCGAGGGAATAATGTGCCCTTCCTACAGGGCAACCCTTGATGAGGGCGATACCACAAGAGCGCGCGCGAATCTTCTTCGGGAACTTCTGCTGGGCAACATGGACGAGGACATGATCTACGAAAAAGGATTCTACGATGTTTTCGACCTCTGCGTGGGATGCAAGGCGTGTCGGAGCGAATGTCCTTCCGGGGTTGACGTTGGCAAGATGAAAACCGAGTTTCTCGCCCTCTACAAAGACAAAACGGGGTTTACGCCAAGAGACAGGCTGTTTGCCCGCGTGCACGAGATAAGTTCCGCACGCAGCACCCTTCCAGGTTTTATCAACCGCTCGCTTGAGGGTTCTTTTTCCCGAAAGCTGCTCTCACTCGCGGGAATTTCACGAAGAAGATCCCTTCCCCCGATGGCCGAAGACACTTTCAGCGGGTGGTTTCGTAAAAGAAAGGAAAAATCCGAAAACCTAAAACAGGTGGTCTATTTCCATGACACGTGGTCTGAGTTTTTCTACCCCGAGATAGGAAAAGCCGTCACGGGGGTGCTTGAGAATCTCGGTTTTCAAGTGCTTTTGGAGAGGCAAAGAAAATGCTGCGGGCGTCCGATGCTGAGTACCGGCATGGTCGAGGAAGCAAGGAAAAACGCGATTCATAACGTAAACGTTCTCTCCGGTTACGCTCGAAGAAACATCCCCGTGGTTTTCTCAGAACCAAGCTGCCTTTCCGCGTTTCGGGACGAATACACAGACCTTCTTCCGGGAAACGAGCCCTTGGATGGACTTCTTCCGAATATCCACTCGGTCTGCGAATTCGTTTGCGCACAAGTGGGAAATCTCCAGGCAGAAAACTCAGGGAGGCAAAAACGGGAAGGAATACTCGTTCACGGACACTGTCACGAGAGATCCGTTGGGGAGTTCGGAAAAACCCTCTTGCTTCTTAAGAATCTGGGCTATGAGGCAAAGCCTAGCGACGCCGGGTGCTGCGGGATGGCGGGTAGTTTCGGGTATGAAAAAGAACACTACGAGATATCAAAAGCCATGGGAGAGTGCGGTCTTTTCCCGAAAATAAGGGATCTCGGAGAATCGGAGAGGGTCTGCGTCACGGGCATCTCCTGCCTAGAGCAGGTATCCCATTTCACGGAGGCAACCCCGGTTCACGTAGCCCTGCTCCTTGAAGAATCCATATTATCCAAAAACGCGAAATAACCGCCTCCCGGGAATAGAAGACACCCGCGCTTGCCGGTAAGATAAGAACCCATGGGATTTCCACAAATCATAGGACACGAACCCCAGAAGGAGTTTCTTCGAAACTCGGTCAGGAAAAACCGGGTCTCGCACGCATACCTCTTCTCAGGACCCGAGGGCGTGGGGAAAAAACTGGTCGCCATCGGTTTCGCGAAACTCATAAACTGCTCCGAGGGCGGAGCGGAGAGTCTTGACTGCGAATGCCTCTCGTGCGCGAAGACCGAAAAAGGGCTTAACCCCGACGTTCTTGTGTTCGGATATCCGGGCGAGAAGACGATAAAAGTGGATCACGTAAGACAGGACATAGAGCGCCTGATTCACCTGGCGCCCTATGAGAACCCTTACAAGGTCTTCATAATCGACGACGCGCAGAGAATGAACTTCAACGCTCAGAACGCGTTTCTAAAGACCCTTGAAGAACCGCCGCCGAACTCAGTCATAATCCTCATAACAACGCTTGCGGACCTGCTCATGCCTACCATAAGATCGAGATGCCAGTCTGTTGTGTTCCAGCCCCTTGAAACGGTGCAGGTAAAAAGTTTTCTAGAAAAAGAGAAACTGGAGGGCAATGACCCGGAGCTTGTCTCGAGGATATCGGGAGGCAGTATCTCAAGGGCGCTTAATACGGATGAGGACTACCTTCGCAAAAGGACCGAATACGTAGACTGCGTAATGGCCGTCGACAGTAAAAAGCCTCTTACCCTTTTTGATTCCGTGGAGAGGATACAGAAAGACATAAAGGGGAGGGGACCGGAAGATCTGAAAACGGTTTTTGACATTCTCTCAACATGGCTTCGGGATTCCGTGATTCTCAAGACTTCCGGGAAAAAAGAAGAGATAGTGAATACCGACCTGCTTGAGCAGTTAAGCGAATACTCAGGGAAAAGGGACATACCCGAACTTCTGGGCAAATTCACCGCTCTTGAGGAAACAATGGCAAGGATTTCGGAGAATAACGCGAATGTCGAGGTTTCTCTTGAAAACCTTCTGCTGAGACTGTCCCGGTAGCAAACTCAATCCACCTGGAGGTTGCTAACATAGAAAATTCTTTCATCAATTTATGTAAGATATGACCAAATACCGGATACGGAGCATCAAGGATGAAAATAACGCTTAACATAGACGACAAACTACTGGACCGGGCGAGACACATCACCGGAATTAGCTCAGAATCGAAACTGGTTCAAGAAGCTTTAAAAGCCTTGATAGAAAGGGAAAGCGCACAGAAGCTTGCCAAGTCAGGCGGCAGTCAACCCGGGCTTCAGCCCATCCCGCGCCGGCGTTTTGACAGTTGTTCCGATTGATGCCCCGGTATGCCTTGAGAATTTACACCCCAGAAGCAAAACTATTTGGAAGTTGCCAGACTCCATTTTTTATGTAAGAAAAATACTATAAATTTCTGACAAATATTGAGAGTAAGACAGACTAAAGCGGAGTGATCGAGAATTTGTTCAGCACTATTGACAGCGTAAGAAAAATACTATAAATTTCTGACAAATATTAAGATCAGAAAAAACAGAAGGAGTGTTATAAAGTGGCTGGAATTGCGGACAAGATAATGAAGAAAATCTCAAGGCGGAAAACAGGATGGGTATCCACGCCGAAGGACTTTGTAGATTTGGGGAGCCGCGCGGCAGTCGATCAGGCATTGTCGCGTCTGGTCAAAGCCGGTCGGCTACGCAGGGTCGGCCGCGGCCTGTACGATGTACCCAGGATCAGCAACCTGCTAAAACGTGTCGCGCCGGTTGATCTGTATTCCGCAATCGCAGCGGTCGTAAGACGTGATGACGCCAGGATACTGCCCGACAGTCTGGATTCCGCAAACCTGCTTGGTTTAACCAACGCGGTAGCGGCAAAAGCCATCTATGAGACGGATGGTTCCTCAAGAACAGTCACAATTGACGGATTTACGGTCCGCTTCCGCCACGCGCCTCCGAGCGTCATGCGGTGGGCGGGCAAACCTGGAGCCCGCGTGGTTCAAGCGCTTCGATGGCTCGGTCCCTACGCTGGCACGGACCCCGATGTGGTTCCGGTTCTGAAGCGCACTCTTCCCGACTACGTAAAACTTGACCTGTCAAGAAACATCCGCTATCTGCCGGCATGGATGCGGTCAATTGTGAACAAGGTAACAAGCGATCAAAGAGTTGAATCATGAATAGAACCTTCAAATCCTTTCTGAATTTCGGGGAACAAGACAGAATAGAGGTATTTACGGAGGCGGCGAGACGCCTCCGCACGCTACCCAGGTATGTGGAAAAAGACTTTTGGGTCTGCCTTGTTCTTGACGCACTCTATAACGGTCTGCCCGAGGGACATCCGAAACTGCTTTTCAAGGGCGGAACATCCCTGTCCAAGGCGTTCGGGCTCGTCCATCGTTTCTCGGAGGATATAGACATAGTCGTCTATCGCGAGGACCTCGGATTTGAGGGGGAGCGGGACCCAACCGTCGCGGAGAATCTTTCAAACAAGAAACGAAAAGCCTTATTCGAAGAACTCAGGGCGGCGTGTGGCGACTATATTCTCACGGATCTGAAAAGAGACCTGACGATACTGGTTGACGAGGTCGCAGGGGAAGGGTGCCGAGTATATCCGGATTCAGGCGACCCGGATCGCCAGACTCTCCTTGTCGAATATCCCTCGCTTTATCCCCGCGGCGATGATGACTATGTGGTACCGCGGGTAAAAATCGAGGCGGGAGCGAGGTCGGCACTGGAACCTAGGCTGATCCGCGCCGTAGTTCCCTATATCGCCGATGAACTGCCCGCCTGGTCGTTTGATGCCGAAAACATCACGGTCATTACTCCTGAACGAACCTACCTGGACAAGCTGCTTATCCTCCACGGCGTACATTGCGGCTACAGGGACGCGGGACGCCTGCCGACTGAAAAGCAGCGCATTTCGCGCCATTACTACGACGTCGCCATGATCACGGCGACCGAAACCGGCAGGTCCGCCCTGTCAGACATCGCACTTCTTGACGAAGTCCGCGCCCACAACACCATAGCATTCCGGCAGGCATGGAAGCGGCTTGAAGAAGCTGTTCCAGGATCGCTCAGGCTTGTTCCCCAAGCGGAACCGCGCGTGGTGATTGAACGGGACTACGCGGAAATGGGGAGAATGATCTTCGGCGACATCCCTGATTTCGGATGGATCATGGAACAGCTCGAATCTGCCGAAGCCACAATCAACAATATCTGATTCCAGATGGAGGAAAAAAGATCCGGCGCGCTTCCAACGCCGAGGTATAGTCATTCTTGCCACGGCGCCCCGATACGCTCCAAGCCAGAACCTTTTTACTCCTCGAACAATTGAAATACCGCTTGATTGTGTTTTATTAATCCGAAACCCGGATATCTTTCATCAGGAAAACAGAAATCATGAAAAAGCAGTTCTACGTAACAACGCCCATCTACTATGTAAACGACGTGCCGCACATCGGCCACGCCTACACAACCATAGCGGCCGATACGATCGCGAGACACAAGGCCGCCTCAGGATACGAAGTCTACTTCCTAACGGGAACCGATGAGCATGGAAGAAAAATAGAGCAGACCGCCCAGACAAGCGGAGAAGCTCCCATAGAACTCGCCGACAGGGTGGTAGTAAAGTTCCAGGACCTGTGGAAAGTTCTGGGGATCTCGAACACCGACTTCATAAGAACCACGGAGCCGCGCCACCACGAGGCGGTCTCCGAGATATGGAGGCTCGTAGAGAAAAACGGGGATATATACCTTGACGAGTACGAGGGGTGGTACGACGTAAGAAACGAGGCTTTCATAACCGAAACCCAGGTTGAAGAGATAATGAAACTTCCTGAAGAAAGCCGCCCTCGCCTGGAAAAAATAAAGGAACAAAGCTATTTCTTCAGGCTCTCGAAATACCAGGAGCCCCTTCTGCGTCACTACAGCGAACACCCCGAGTTCATAAAACCTGATTACAGAAGAAACGAGGTTATAAGTTTTGTCGAGGGAGGGCTTCGTGACCTGAGCGTAAGCAGGACGAATTTCTCATGGGGAATTCCGGTTCCCAGTGCCGAGGGACATGTTGTCTACGTCTGGTTTGACGCTCTAACGAATTACCTGACGTCCCTGGGATTCCCAGAGGAAACCGGGGATTTCGAGGCGTTCTGGCCGGCTGACATACATCTTGTGGGAAAAGACATACTCAGGTTCCACGCGGTCTACTGGCCCGCGTTTTTGATGTCGGCTGGGCTCCCGCTGCCGAAAACCGTTTTCGCACACGGGTGGTGGACTGTCGAGGGAGAGAAAATGTCGAAATCCCTTGGAAACGTGGTCGACCCCTACCAAGTGGTGGAGGAGTTTAACTCAGAGATTTTCCGCTACTTTCTGCTTCGTGAAATACCTTTCGGACAAGACGGGGACTACTCGAGAAGATCGCTTGTAAGCCGCGTAAACGGAGAACTTGTGAACGGGCTTGGAAATCTTGTGAGCCGTTCGCTTGGGATGATAGAGCGATATCTTGAAGGGGTAATCCCGAATCCCACAGATCCGTCGGAAAGTGAAAAAGAGATAGAGGATTTCTACCACGAAACGGCGAGACAAGTCCACTCTGATCTTGAAGGACTCGCTTTTAACAGAGCTCTTTCCCGCATATGGGAATTCATAGCGCTTGTAAACAGGTACGTTGATAACACGGCGCCGTGGAAACTCGCAAAGCAGGAAGAACAGGGCGAACGACTCGAAACGGTACTCTGGACACTTGCCGAGAGCATCAGGGCAATCTCACTTCTCATCTACCCGTTTCTGCCGGAAACCGCCCGTGAGATCCGAGCGAAAATTGGTTTATCTTTCGAAGTAAGTGCCGAAGACACAGAATGGGGAAAAACGAAATCGGGAACAATCGTGAAGAAGGGGGAAAATCTTTTCATGAGAATAACGGACAAAAACGAATAACCTCCTTCCTTTCTCCGCTTTTGAAATCCCATCTCTCGTTTGTCAAAGACCCCGGACGCCCCGCGCAACCGGTTCTTTATGTGTCCGAACAACTTACCTGCGCCGCTTCTGTCTTCATTTCTGAGTTCGCAAAAATCTCTCGTTCTGTACTTATATATTCCTAATTGCAAAACACCTGAAAATATGATTGTATTTTAAATTGAGGAAGGTGGTTTCTTGTGGCTGCTTACGCCACCAGTTCAAAAACGTTCTATCCCAAGGAGGTTCAGGTATGAGAGTAATTAAATTTCTGGCAGTTATTGCCGTACTGTTTTTATCCACGGTCATGGCAGAGGCGGGCACGCTTGAAGAAGTGAAAGCTCGAGGAAAGGTCAACTGCATCGTCTCGTCGGGCTTGGCAGGATTCGCCGCACCGGATGAAAAAGGCAACTGGCAAGGTTTCGATGTTGATTTCTGCCGCGCCGTGGCAGCCGCCGTGCTCGGAAGCGGTGACAAGGTGAAATTTGTACCGACTACGAATAAAACGCGGTTTACCCAGCTAAATGCTGGCGAAGGCGACATACTGTTCCGCAACACCACTGAAACGCTGAGTCGTGACGCTGACCTGAAACTGACCTTCCTGCCCGTTAACTACTATGATGGTCAGGGCTTTTTAATTCGCAAAAGTCTTGGGGTAACATCAGCAACACAACTGGCCGGGGCTTCAGTGTGCATCCAGACCGGCACCACCACGGAACTTAACCTGGCGGATTACTTCAGAGCCAACAAAATGAAGTACGAGCCTGTCAATACCGAAACCAATGAAGAAAGCATCGTCGCATATGAAAGCAAAAGATGCGACGTGTACACAACCGACGCATCGGCTTTAGCCTCTACGCGAGCGGCGCTGAAAAATCCTTCAGAGCATGCGATTCTTCCCGAAATCATTTCAAAAGAACCCCTGGGCGGCGCGGTGCGCCACGGCGATGACCGTTGGGCTGATATCGGAAAGTGGGTGGTTAACGCGCTGATTATCGCAGAAGAGATGGGCATCACCCAGAAAAACGTCAAGGAACTCGCTAAGAAGTCTGGAAATAATCCGGGTATGAACCGTTTTCTAGGCACCGAAGGCAGCATGGGCGAAATGCTCGGTCTTGACAAGAAGTGGGCCGTTAACGCAATTTCAGCCGTAGGCAACTACGGGGAAATATTCGAAAGGCATCTGGGGCCTAAGACTCCTCTAGCGCTTGAAAGGGGGCTTAACGCTTCCTGGAAAGCAGGGGGAATTTTGTACGCAGCGCCTGTTCGCTGATCGTGAGTAAACGTCAATAATGATTCAATCCGAAGCCGCAGCACGAATGTGATGGATCCAAAAGCTTCTCTGTCTCGATTGTGGAGGGATGAGCATTCCCGATCCGTTATTATTCAGATCTTCGCAGTCGTGCTGATCTTCGGCTTGTTCACCTACCTAGTAAGAAATGCCATTGTCAACCTTGAAGCAATAGGCAAAGGGTTTAGTTTCGGCTATCTGCAGGAGCCCGCAAGCTATGATATAAATCAGCATCTAATAGAATACACGTCCCGTTCCACTCACTTCCGCGCAATGCTGGTGGGAATTCTAAATACCCTTCTGGTGGCGGTAAGCGGCATAGTTCTGGCAACGGTTCTTGGATTCTCGCTGGGCGTTCTGCGGCTGTCGAAAAACCTGCTGGCAAGCAAGCTTGCCCACATCTATATTGATTACGTAAGGAATGTACCCGTACTGCTCCACATACTCCTTGTATACGGGATCATGGTTAATACGCTTCCCGTGCCCGGAGAGGCGCAAAGTCTCGGCGATATCGCGTTTCTGACTAATCGCGGCTTTTTTCTTCCCAAACCGATTTTTGAACCTCTGTTTCTGGTGATTCTGGGCCTGTTCGCCGCGGGAATTGTTTTCACAATATGGTTCCGCAGATATGCGGCGGATATACAGAGAAAAACGGGAGAGCACTACCCGGTGTTCTGGATATCGCTGGGGGCCGTGCTGGGAATTCCGTTTATCTCCTATTTTCTGATAGGTGGTCCGATCACGTTTGAGATACCCGCGCTGACGAGATTTAACTTTAGCGGAGGTATGGTGGTCAGGCCTGAATTCACCGCACTTTGGATTGCACTTTCCCTGTATACAGCCGCGTTTATCGCCGAGATAGTAAGGGCCGGCATCATCTCCGTCAATTACGGGCAGACCGAAGCGTCCCTGGCCCTTGGGATAAACCACGGCAGAACGCTTAATCTGGTCGTGATTCCCCAGGCGCTGAGGGTGATAGTACCACCGCTTACCTCGCAATATCTTAACCTTGCCAAGAATTCATCTCTGGCCATCGCGATCGGCTACATGGATATAGTCGCCACCATCGGCGGCATTACGCTTAACCAGACGGGCAGGGAAATGGAATGCATGATTATCGTGCTGTTGCTGTATCTCTCATTATCCCTGCTAATATCCTTCGCGATGAACATCTACAACAAACGAATCAGGCTGGTTGAACGTTAGGAGAAAATAGTTATAAACCAAAAAAACTACAGAGTTGGAGAACACCCCGATCTTCCGCCGCCTCGTAACGTAATAGGAATCTACGCCTGGACAAGAAAAAATTTTTTCTCAAGTCTCACAAACATAGTCTTAACGCTTCTGACGTTCTGGTTCCTGATTGAAACCGTTCCCGCGCTTGTGGACTGGCTGTTTCTTGACGCGGCATTTACCGGGGGAAGCAGAGATGAATGCAGCGCCAAGGCTGGCGGTGCGTGCTGGGCAGTTATCGGTGAACGTCTTAACCTGTTCACCTATGGTTTTTACCCAGTCGCTGAGCGCTGGCGGGTGAATCTTTCACTTGTCCTGCTTATTTTCACTCTCTTTCCGATACTCTTTGAAAAAGCACCTTATCGCAAATACGCTCTTCATATCGCGGTCGCCTTCCCATTCGTCACCGCATGGCTTCTGGTCGGAGGACTAGGTCTTACACCTGTCGAAACCGACCAGTTCGGCGGTTTCATGCTTACCTTGGTCATCGGGATAACCGGCATCGGGTTTTCATTACCGATCGGGATTCTGCTGGCTCTGGGTCGTCAGTCGAAGCTCCCCGCCATCCAGATATTTTCAATAGGCTTCATTGAGTTTATCCGCGGAGTACCGTTGATTACTCTTCTGTTCGTAGCTTCAACGATGCTTAATTATTTCCTCCCTCCAGGAGTGACTTTCGATCTTCTGCTGCGCGTACTGATTATGGTTACCCTTTTCGCGTCGGCATACATGGCGGAAGTTATCCGTGGAGGTCTGCAGGCAATACCGAAAGGACAGTTCGAAGCCGCGGATTCAATGGGGCTTAACTACTGGTCCGCCATGAGGCTGATCGTATTGCCCCAGGCGATGAAGATTTCCATACCCGGCATAGTGAATACTTTTATCGGACTATACAAGGATACGACACTGGTAATTATTATCGGACTTCTGGATCCGCTTGGAATAGGCAGGGCGTCTCTCGCAGATACAAGGTGGACGGGGCTCTCCACCGAGGTTTATCTGTTCGTGGCAATATTCTTTTTTATCTCCTGTTTTGGGATGGCAAGATATTCACAGCACCTTGAAAACAAACTGGAAACCGATCATAAAAGATAAGGAGCATGGCACAAATGACCCAAAAACCTGAATCAGCGAATGAGAAAACAAAATCGGCCGCGGGGAACTATGCGGTAACAATGCGGGATGTGCACAAATGGTACGGCAAGTTCCATGCGCTTAAAAACATCAATCTTAATGTCGAAGTCGGGGAAAAAATCGTTATATGCGGCCCATCGGGTTCGGGAAAATCAACATTAATCAGATGCATCAACCGGCTGGAGGAACACCAGCAGGGAGAAATCACCGTTGAGGGAATAGAATTGTCCCATGACATCAAGAACATCGAGATCATTCGGCGCGAGGTGGGCATGGTCTTTCAGCATTTCAACCTGTTTCCGCATCTGACGGTGCTTGAGAACTGTACCCTTGCCCCCATATGGGTCCGCAAAATGCCTCTTGCGGAGGCAAACGCAATTGCCATGCAATATCTGGAAAGAGTCAAGATCCCCGAGCAGGCGGACAAGTACCCGGGTCAGCTCTCCGGGGGCCAGCAGCAGCGCGTGGCGATAGCGCGAAGTCTCTGCATGAAACCCCGGATACTGCTGTTTGACGAACCCACATCGGCACTTGACCCCGAAATGATCAAGGAAGTGCTGGATGTGATGGTTCAACTGGCAAGCGAAGGGATCACCATGATATGCGTGACCCATGAAATGGGATTCGCAAGAACTGTCGGCGACCGCGTCATCTTCATGGACAACGGAGAAATAATTGAGGAGAACAACCCCGATGACTTTTTCCTGAACCCGCAGCATGAAAGAACGAAGCTGTTTTTAAGCCAGATACTGGATCACTGATGGAAAATATGGCTGTTTTACATAAGGGAGGGGGCAGAAATCTGATTTCATCCTTAAATTCAAGACGTTTCATCCTGCTTAAGAAGACAGTAGATATGAGAGTAACGAAGTTTCTGGCAATTATTGCCGTACTGTTTTTATTCACGGCCGTGGCCGAGGCCGGCACGCTTGAGGATGTAAAGGTGCGGGGCAAGGTAAACTGTATTGTCTCATCGGGCTTGGCCGGATTCGCCTCTCCAGACGGAAAAGGCGGCTGGCAGGGCTTTGATGTCGATTTCTGCCGCGCCGTAGCCGCTGCCGTGCTGGGAAGCGGTGACAAGGTAAATTTCGTACCGTCTACGAATAGAACGCGTTTTGCCCAGCTAAATGCTGGCGAAGGCGACATACTGTTCCGCAACACCACCGAAACGCTGAGTCGTGACGCTGACCTGAAACTGACCTTCCTGCCCGTTAACTACTATGATGGTCAGGGCTTTTTAATCCGCAAAAGTCTTGGGGTAACGTCAGCAAAACAACTGGCCGGGGCTTCAGTGTGCGTTCAGGTCGGCACCACCACGGAACTTAACTTGTCGGATTACTTCAGATTCAACAAAATGAAGTACGAGCATCTCAATACCGGAACCAACGCAGAGAGCATCATCATGTATGAAAGCAAAAGATGCGACGTGTACACAACCGACGCATCGGCTTTAGCCTCTACGCGAGCGGCGCTGAAAAATCCTTCAGAGCATGTGATTCTTCCCGAAATCATTTCAAAAGAACCCCTGGGCGGCGCGGTGCGCCACGGCGATGACCGTTGGGCTGATATCGGAAAGTGGGTGGTTAACGCGCTGGTTATCGCAGAAGAGATGGGCATCACCCAGAAAAACGTCAAGGAACTCGCTAAGAAGTCTGGAAATAATCCGGGTATGAACCGTTTTCTAGGCACCGAAGGCAGCATGGGCGAAATGCTCGGTCTTGACAAGAAGTGGGCCGTTAACGCAATTTCAGCCGTAGGCAACTACGGGGAAATATTCGAAAGGCATCTGGGGCCTAAGACTCCTCTAGCGCTTTCACGAGGGCTTAACGCTTCCTGGAAAGCAGGGGGGCTTTTGTACGCAGCGCCCATTCGCTGATCGTGAGTAAAGTCGTTCCGATTTCGACGGTTTGGAATTGTAACATACCGATATCACTAATTCTTATTTTCCTGCTAGAAGTGCTTGACGTGATGATTCAGCTTGCAAGCGAAGGAATCACGATGATATGCGTTACCCATGAAATGGGGTTCGCAAGAACAGTGGGCGACCGCGTCATCTTCATGGACGAGGGAGAGATCATCGAAGAAAACAATCCCGATGACTTTTTCCTGAATCCCCAACATGAAAGAACAAAACTGTTTTTAAGCCAGATACTGAATCACTGAACACGGCAGCCCTGCCCTTTTCTGGTTTACGAACCGCCGAAAGACCTTTTACGTTACCCCTTGGCTTTCTCATCGTCGGGAACCTTGAGAACCGGATGCGAGATTTCCAGTTTTCAGGACAAAATCCAGCTATAATTCAACTTATTATGCGGTTTAAGACCTTAAACCCAATATCATCTAAGACTCTTTAACAACAGACTTTTAGGATTCAAATCTTACAATCAGCGACACCTAGACCTTACAATCAGCGACACCTAGACCTTACAATCAGCGACACCTAGACCTTACAATCAGCGACACCTAGACCTTGCAATCAGCGACACCTAGACCTTGCAATCAGCGACATCTATATGTTACAATTAGCGCATGAATAAAACTGCTTTTTACCCCAGGCACTTGACGCAACATCTGGTTGAAGCATTAGAGGATTCGCCGGTCGTTTTGATTCACGGTTCCCGCCAGTGCGGAAAAACCACCCTAGCACAGATGGTCTGCGCACCCCAGTACCTGCAACAAAACAACAACGCAGTCAAAGAAGCATTGCGGCGCAACCCGACAACAGAAAAAATCCCCAAATACGAATATATGAATTTTGATGACGATATCGTACGCGAGGCAGCCAAGACCGACCCGATGGGATTTGTTGCCGGACTGCCCGAGCGCGTTATTCTGGATGAAGCGCAGCGAGTCCCCGAAATCTTCACCGCTTTGAAGATGCAGGTAGACCGTAGACGCGTACCCGGACGTTTTGTACTAACGGGCTCGGCGAATGTTCTGCTAAACCCGAAGCTTTTAGACTCGCTGGCGGGTCGCCTGCAGATGATTAAGCTGTATCCTCTGGCTCAATGCGAACTTGAAGATCAACCACCCCACGGATTCCTCGACGCCCTTTTTGGAGGCGGTTTCGAAATCAGGCAAACGGAGCGGTTGGGCAGAAATCTAGGCGAACGGATTGCTGCGGGAGGGTATCCCGCCGCGCTGAAACTGCCGGTCGGTCGGCGGCGAACTAACTGGTATAACAACTACATCGGTTCTCAGCTGCAAAAAGATCTGAGCGATTTTACCCGAATCGCCACGCTGGATTCACTTCCGCGACTGCTGGCTTTGTCCGCGGCGCAGACGGCCGGACTGTTCAACATATCCAGCCTGGCTTCTTCACTGCAGCTAGGCCGATTGACAGTAAGCAATTACGTAAAACTGCTTGAGATAACTTTTCTGCTGGAGCGCCTTCCCCCATGGCACAGCAATCGCCAGAGCCGCCTGGTAAAGACTCCGAAAATCCACATCGGCGATACGGGACTCGCCTGCGCACTGCTCAAGGCAAACGCCGACAGCCTCATGGCGGACCGCTCCTTGCTGGGTCAGCTTCTTGAGACGTTCGTTTTCAATGAGTTGCGGCGCCAGGCAAGCTGGCATGATGATTTCATGTCGTTTTATCATTACCGCGACCGCGACCGCGGGGAAGTTGACATCGTGATTGAACGCGGACCGCTGGCAATAGCAGGCGTAGAGGTCAAGGCATCGGGCACGGTAACCAAGGCTGATTTCCGCGGTCTGCGCAGACTAAAGGAAGTCACGGGCGACCGATTTGTTGGGGGAGTGGTTCTTTACGACGGCGAGATATGCGCCGGGTTCGGGGACGGACTTTACGCGGTACCGCTACGCATGCTCTGGGAAGATTCTTATTGAAAACATCCTTGAAAGACTGGTTTTCCCGTCGTCGCGCGAAAAGCGATTTTAAGTTAGAATTTACCTTGATAACCGACCAGCCGAACGCACTACGGTCAAGACAAGGAGGAATACTCTATTGGCAACGAAAACCGCTAAGAAAAAAGAAACCCCCAGAAAATACTCTTCAATCTACGTGGAAGGGGCGCACAGGGCCCCCAGCCGTTCCATGCTGAGGGCCGTGGGCTTTACCGACAGGGATTTTAAAAAACCCGTAGTCGGGGTAGCGTCAACCTGGAGCATGGTAACGCCATGCAACATGCACATAGACCAGCTTGCAAGACACGGAGCCGCAGGGGCGAACAAGGCCGGGGGGAAATCCATAATCTTCAACACCATTACCGTGTCCGACGGAATATCCATGGGAACTCCGGGGATGAGGTACTCCCTCGTATCCAGGGAAGTCATCGCCGACTCGATTGAAACTGTGGCCGCGGGAGAAGGGTTTGACGGAATCGTGGCCATAGGGGGATGCGACAAGAACATGCCCGGGTGCCTCATGGCGATGGCAAGGCTCAACAGGCCATCTGTGTTCGTCTACGGCGGAACGATACTTCCGGGCAACTACAGGGGAAAGGACGTGGACATCGTCTCGGTGTTTGAAGCTGTGGGTGCGCATTCAAACAATGATATTACCGATTCTGAGTTAAAGGAGATCGAGTCCTGCGCAATTCCCGGAGCCGGTTCGTGCGGAGGGATGTACACCGCAAACACCATGGCTTCGGCAATAGAGGCTCTGGGAATGAGCCTTCCAAACAGCTCTGCCCAGGCGGCCGTTTCAAAAGACAAGGTTGAGGACTGCAAAAACGCGGGGGCAGCGGTCGTGAACCTTATAAAGGAAAATATAACGCCTAGGGACATAATGACGAAAAAAGCTTTCCTAAACGCCATAACGATAGTCGTCGCGCTCGGAGGCTCAACAAACTCGGTTCTTCATCTGCTCGCGATGGCAAACGCCACCGGGGTGAAACTGACCATAGACGACTTCACGAGAGTCGGGAAAAAAGTTCCCGTCCTAGCCGACCTAAAGCCCAGCGGGCAGTACATGATGTCTGATTTCTGCCAAATAGGAGGGCTCACCCCGCTGCTCAAAATCCTGCTTGACGAGGGATTTCTCCACGGCGACTGCATGACGGTGACCGGAAAGACCCTAAAGCAGAACTTGCGAGGAGTAAAAAGATATCCCAGGGGACAGAAGATAGTGCGTCCGGTGAAAGACCCGATAAAGGAATCCGCCCACATAGTGATTCTCAAGGGAAATATCGCGCCTGAAGGGGCGGTGGCTAAGATAACGGGCAAGGAAGGCAACTCCTTTACCGGGAAGGCAATAGTGTTTAACTCAGAAGAGCAGAGTCTTAAGGCGATTCTTAACGGCAGGGTCAAAAAAGGACACGTGATAGTGGTAAGGTACGAGGGGCCCAAGGGTGGGCCGGGGATGAGGGAGATGCTCGCGCCCACCGCGGCTGTAATGGGCAAGGGGCTCGGAGGAGACGTGGCGCTTATCACAGACGGGCGTTTCTCAGGCGGAACGCACGGCTTTGTCGTCGGGCACATAACGCCCGAGGCGATTGACGGCGGCACGCTTGCACTTATAAAGAACGGGGATGAGATCACCATTGACGCAGACAGCAGAGAAATAACCCTTAACGTGCCGAAGAGAGAACTTGAAAGAAGGAGGAGAGCCTGGAAGAAACCGGCGGCCAAGGAAAAAACTGGCGTGCTGGCCAAATACTCAAGGCTTGTTTCCTCAGCTTCCCAAGGCGCTGTAACCGACAGGGTTTAGAGCCTAGTTCCACCGCTTCGCCCCGCGTATTGCCTATTTCCGAGGCGGCAATATACTTTATTCCATGGAGTTGCTTCGTGGAAAAAACGTCGTAGTGGGAATAACAGGCGGTATCTCCGCCTACAAGTCCTGCGAACTTGTGAGGTCTCTCGTTAGAGACGGGGCGGAGGTGCGGTGCGCAATGACAAGAAACGCCGAGCGCTTCATAACCCCCCTAACCCTCCAGACCCTTTCAGGAAACAAGGTTGCCTCAAACCTCTTTGACCTCACTTCCGAGTCAGAAATAGGCCACATAAAGATCGCCGATGAGGCCGACGTCGTAGTGGTCGCGCCCGCAAGCGCGTCCTTCATAGGCAAAATCGCTTCGGGCATAGCTGACAGCCTGCTCGCAACCGTCATACTGGCAACTAAGGTTCCCGTGATCATCTGTCCGGCCATGAACTCGAACATGTACTCAAACTCAATAGTTCAGGAGAACATGGAAAAACTGAGGCGCCACGGATTCACCATAGTGGAACCCGGCGAGGGAGATCTCGCCTGCGGGTGGACCGGCAGGGGAAGGCTTGCCGAAACGGATGTTATCGCTATTGAGGTCCAGAAGGCGGTCACTCCACAGGACTACGCGGGAGAGAACATACTGGTAAGCGCCGGGGCGACTAGGGAGCACATAGATCCCGTAAGGTTCATATCCAACCCCTCGACCGGCAAAATGGGCTACTCGATAGCCCGGGCGGGGTGGCTTCGCGGAGCCCGGGCGACTCTGGTCTCGGGATACTCGTCTCTTCCTGACCCCCACGGAGTGGAAGTGGTGCGGGTAACGGATTGTGATGATATGTACGAGCGAATCCACGAGCGCTTTGAAGGGTCTCATATAGTGATAAAATCGGCGGCCGTAAGCGACTACTCGCCCTGCGAGAAATCGGAGCAGAAGATAAAGAAATCGGAAAAACAGCTCTCTATTCCCCTTAAGAAAACCCGGGACATACTGAAATCGCTCGGGGAGGATAAGAAAGACAGGATCCTTGTGGGATTCGCCGTCGAAACTGAAAACCTCGTCAATAACTCGAGAAAGAAGCTTGAGGAAAAAAATCTAGACCTCATAGTGGCAAACGACGTTACCGCCCCGCAGGCGGGCTTCGGGGAAGATACCAACATCGCGTGGCTAGTGGACAGGGAGAGAGTCGAAGAACTTCCGCTCATGAGCAAGTTCGAACTCGCAAACAGAATCCTTGACAGGATAAAGGAAATAGAAAACGGATAGAGATATCGATCTTAAATGCTTTCGATCCCGTCATCCAGACGTAAGCCTTAAACCCACTGGAATTGCTCGTACAAGTACTTCAGGAGTCAAAAGGTTCCCTCTCCTGTTGTTCCTGGCTATCTCTCTCGGTCATGAAGTCATCCGTTACGTGCTCTTCCGATAGAAAAAACGTATCCCAGGTATGGTCAACGGGTGACAGCACCCTGTCAGGACCGACCACCCGTACGATGACTTCTTTGACGTCATCTGGAAAACGCACCTCATCTGGAAGCGTGACGGTTTGAGTTCCGTTGTTTTTGAAAACCGATCCTTTTACAGACACGTTAAGCCTCCTCGCAATTCGCCATATTATATACGGCTTAAAATAATTGCAAGCACGCAGGATACACCATCAGGGGCTTATCATGATCTTGAGGCTTTCCTCGGGATTCTCGGCAAGGGTGAAGCCTCTCTGAATGTCCCGCAATGAGAACCTGTGGGTAATCATCTTCCCCACGTCAACAGCCCTTTTTTCTATAAGGGAAAGGGCGTCTTCAAGATCCCCAGGAGCCGCCGCATAGGAACTCACAACCCGCACTCCCGACCACCAGTATTCGTTAAAGGGGAAATCAAGGGTGAATTCCGGGTCGGAAGGAGCGAAAAAAAGGATTTTCCCCGACGGAGAAACAAGCTCGAAAGCGCTTTTTATCGCGGCCTGCGCCCCGGTACATACTATTACCATGTCAGAGAGATATCCCGAGTTGTTTTCCCTTACAGACGAAGCGATATCCTCGCCGGAGTCAAAAGCTAAAGTGGCCCCGAACTCAATAGCCTTTTTGAGCTTGAATTCGTTTGAATCGGTCGCAAAGACCGGCCCGGCGCCAAGGTGAAGAACATACTGGAGGCACAAAAGTCCCGCCGTGCCACTTCCGAGAATCGTTACGCTTTCCCCCGATTTTAGCCCCGCCGCCCGGATCGCTCTCGTAACGCAGCCAAGAGGTTCTGTGAACGATCCCTCCTCAAAAGAAACGTTATCCGGAAGATGAAAAACGCCCCGCTCAACGTTCGGCGGCGCCACGCACACGTATTCCGAGAAACCGCCCGGGTTAAACCCCGATTTCCTTATCATGGGACAGTTAGTGTGCCTGTCGGTAAGGCAGTAACGGCACTGCTCGCAGGGAACGTGGTGGGTGGCCACGACCCTGTCGCCCGCCCGGAACCGGCTAACCCCCGGCCCCGTTTCGACCACCTCCCCCGCAACCTCGTGACCCAGCACCAAGGGAGCCCTCGGTACCCTGTACCACTCCATGAGATCGCTTCCGCAGATTCCGCTTGCCCTGATCCTGGTCAGTATCTCTCCCTCGCCCGGCTCGGGGCGGGGAAATTCCTCAATTCTTACATCGCTGTTTGTGTGGTAGACTGCGGCAAGCATGTTAGAAACTTTCTTCTTTTAGTTCCGTGAAAAGCTCGTGGGCCTGCTTCGGGGTCATGTTCTCGTGAACAATCCCGCGGATTGCCCTTATAATCGCGACCGGGTTGTCGCGCTGCCAAATGTTCCTTCCCATGTCCACTCCCGCGGCGCCCCTGGATATCGCCTCGTGAGTCATGTTGAAAACATCCATCTCGGTATCAAGCTTCGGACCACCCGCGATCACGATGGGGACGGGGCAGCTTCGGGTCACTTTCTCGAAATCATCGCAGTAATAGGTCTTAACGATATGCGCCCCGAGTTCGGCGCATATCCTGCAGCAGAGCGCAAGATACCTTGAGTCCCTTTTTTCAAGCTCCTTTCCGACGGCCGTTATCCCGAGAACCGGAATTCCGTACTTCTCCCCCTGATTCACAAGCTCGGAGAGCCCCAAGAGGGTCTGTCTTTCAAACTCTGTTCCGACAAAGACGGAGAGCCCGACTCCCGCGACGTTTAGCCTTATGGCCTCCTCGAAATCTACGGTAATGCCCTCGTCCTCAAGATGCGGGCCCGCGATGCTCGTTCCCCCCGAGACCCTTAGCACCACGTTGGCTCCCGAGTCGGGGGAAACCGAGGTTCTCAGCACTCCCCTAGTGAGCATTATGGTGTCCGCGTAGGGAAGAAGAGGCGTTATGGTCTCCTCGGGGACCTCGAGGCGGTGTGTGGGGCCGAGGAAGTAGCCGTGGTCAAGGGCGAGCATGACCGCCCTTCCGGTATCGGGCCTTATAATACGGGCCATCCTGTTTTTCATACCCCAATCCATTAAGAGAAGTATCCTCCAATCGCCGTTTCGCTAAACTCTAGAGCAATACCCGCCCCATGTCAAACGAACCTCGAAGCAAAAAACGCACACCGGATTCTTCGCATGGAGACGGCCAGCGTCAAAATACCCGACCACGGAATTTCTCCGCACTTTTAAATATAATTTTCACGATACTGATATATACTTGTTTTGGTTTTTCACGTTTTTTGCCCAAGTAATCTGCAAAACCGCTGTTGCCGAACAATGGTTTTTTCAGAGCTCGATCGGAGAAGAAGAATGGCTAGGAAATCCTTGAAACGAACCTTAAATACAAGCGCATTCCTGCTGATTCTACCCTTGGCGCTGCTTTTGTCTTTTGCGATTCTGTCGTGTGACAATGATGACGAGAGCGGCCTCACGGTGGGAATAATCTATGACGCGGAGGGCAAGGGCGACAAATCGTTTAACGATTCCGCCTACGAGGGAATTAAAAAAGCCCAGGAGGAACTCGGAGCCGCGATAAGCGAGAAAACAACCGACGGAACTGAACCGAACCGCGAGGAACTGATCCGGTCGCTTGCCGCAGACAACGATCTGGTGATAGCCGTCGGATTTTCATTCGATAGATCGATAAAAAAGGTCGCCGCTGAGGATCCCGGCACCAATTTCGCCGGCGTAGATATTCAGCAGGGAGATGACCCGCCCGCAAATTTCGCAAGCCTGCTCTTTAACGAGGCTGAAGGTTCCTTTCTCGTCGGCGCCGCGGCCGCGCTTACGACCGAAACGGATAAAGTCGGCTTCATAGGGGGCGTATGCTCTACTCCGGACAAACTCATCGAAAAGTTTGAGGCGGGGTTCATCGCGGGCGCAAAGACGGTAAACCTGAATATCACGGTCGAAACGGAATACCTGTCCGACTGGGATAATCTGGCGGGTTTTGGCGACGTTGCCGGAGGCAAGCGGGTTGCGCTTCGCATGTTCGAAGAGGGTGCGGATGTCGTCTTTCACGCGGCCGGGGGTTCAGGAGCGGGGCTTTTCGAGGCGGCAGAGGAGTTCAGCGAGGCCGAGGAAACCAAGGTCTGGGCAATAGGTGTCGACTCCGACCAGTACCAGACCGCTGGCGAATCCGTGCGGGAGTATATACTGACTTCCATGCTGAAAAGAGTGGACGTAGCCGTCTACAATATTATTGAAGCGCAGAAAAACGGTGAATTCTCAGGCGGCCCCGTGGACGACAACCTATCAAACGGCGGAGTTGGCTACTCCACGTCGGGAGGCTTCGTAGACGAAATAAAAGACCAACTGGAAGATTACAAGGCTCGCATAATAAGCGGGGAGATTAATGTTCCGACAGCTCCCGAGAAAGGCTGCGGGATGCCGCAGACTTATTAGCTCCTCCGTAGAACCGCCGCGCCTACCGCTTCGCAGGATGCGCGGCGCCAACTGGACCGGATCATGAACTTTTCACAAGCGAACCCGCTGCCCTGAACCCCTCAAGCGCCAGTGATATGTGATCTTCCGTATGGGTCGCCATAAGCGACGCCCTTATCCTGCATTTTCCGGCGGGAACCGAGGGGGGCCTTACGGCCGGAGTGTAGATTCCCCGCTCGCGAAGCGCCGAGGCCAGCTCAAGGGTGGCTTCCGGCTCCCCGGTCAATACGGGCACGATCGCGCTCTGGGACGGAAGCACGTTAAACCCCATGTCGCAAAGGCCCGCCTTGAACGTATCCACAAGATCCATCAGATGCTTTCTTCTCTGCGGTTCGCCATCTATGATGCCGATCGCCTCGATTGAGGCGGCCAGGGAAGCGGCCGGGAGGGAAGTATCGAAAATGTAGCTTCTCACCCTGTTTCGGATGAAGTCGACAAGGCCTTGGCTTCCGGCCACGTATCCGCCCACGGAACCGACGGCTTTTGAGAGAGTGCCCATGACAACGGGAACCCTCTGCTCGACCCCGAAATGTTCGGTGGCCCCGCTTCCCTTCTCCCCCAGAACTCCCATCGCGTGGGCCTCGTCCACCATGAGCATGCAGCCGTGGCGCTCAGAGATATCGCAAATATCTTCGAGATTCGTAAGATCTCCGTCCATGCTGAACACCGTGTCCGTGACTATGAGTTTCTTTCCGCTACCTTGGCTTCGGGAAACCATTCGCTTGAGGCTGTCTGTGTCAAGATGGGGATAGACCTCTACCGTGGCCCGCGACAGCCTGCAGCCGTCTATTATCGAAGCGTGGTTAAGCTCGTCGCTGAACACCGTGTCCCCTTCCCCGACAAGCGCGGCGATCGTTCCCACGTTCGCGAGATAGCCGCTTGAGAAAAGAATCGCTGCCTCGGTTGATTTGAATTCCGCTATCCTCCTCTCAAGCTCTGCGTGAAGGTCGGAGCTTCCGCTGACGAGCCTTGATCCTCCCGAGCCCGTTCCGTACTTCGAGAGGGCCTCGGCTGCCGCCTCCATCACCTTCGGGTGGGTTGAAAGACCCAGGTAGTTGTTAGAAGCCAGGAGTATGTGCTTTTTCCCGCCGATCAGTATTTCTGGAGACTGCCCTGAGGTGATTTCTGTTAGCGTCCTGAAAAGATTCTTCCCCCGGATCACCCTTAATTCATCCTCAATCCACTCAAGAGAATCGGGAGCTTCCATGCGAACTAACCCTCTTCCGTTACTTTTTTTATGGAGAGATAAGTCGCCCGCAGAAGCTTTGCGAGATCGTCCATCTCGATCCCCACGGGAGGCATGAGCACTACCACGTCCCCAAGCGGCCTTATCAAAACCTCGTGCGAGAGCGCCTCTTCGGCAACCCGCCACCCCATTTTCTCCACAGCCTCGTAGGGTGTTTTCGTCTTCTTGTCACTCACAAGCTCGATCCCGACCATAAGCCCCTTGTTCCTCACGTTCCCGACATGGGAGAGCCCCTCGAATTCCCGAAGCTCGTTTTCGAGAAACTCAGTTTTTTCTGAAAGAGTGGAAAGCGTGTCGTTATTTCGAAAGGCCTCGAGATTCCCCATGGCGGCCGCGCACGAAAGAGGATTGCCCGAGTAGCTGTGGCCGTGAAAGAAAGTCTTGAATTCCTCGTAGTCCCCTAAAAACTCCTCGTAGATTTCATCGGTCGTAAGAGTCGCCGAGAGCGGAAGGTATCCACCGGTCATCCCCTTTCCCAGAACCATAATGTCGGGCGTCACCCCGTCGTGTTCGCACGCGAACATTTTCCCCGTTCTGCCGAAGCCCGTAGCCACCTCGTCAACTATCATAAGCACGTCGTAGCGGGTGCAGTATTCCCTTACTTTCGCGAGATAGCCGTCCGGAGCCACCACCATCCCTCCCGCGGCCTGAACGCACGGCTCAAGTATGACGGCGGCTATCTCCTCGTGGTTCTCCCTCAGTATTTTCCCCATCTCATCCGCGCACGCGATCCCGCATCCGGGCCAGGTCTCCCCGAGCGGACACCTGTAGCAGTAATAGGAAGGAGCCCTGAAGGTCTTGAACAGAAGCGGGGAGAAAGCCTTGTGGAAAATGTCGATTCCCCCGACCGAGACGGCCCCCAGCGTGTCGCCGTGATAACCGTTATCAAGGCACAAAAACGCCTTTTTCTCCGGCCTGCCCTTATGGGACCAGTACTGAAACGCCATCTTGAGCGCGACCTCAACGGCGCTTGCCCCATCGCCCGAGTAAAAGACCTTCTTAAGTCCCGGGGGACAGATCTCTACAAGCTCCTTGGCAAGCTCAGCAGCCGGAGGGTTGGTTATGCCAAGGAGAGTGCTGTGGCTTACAAGCTCAAGCTGCTTTTTTATGGCCCCGTCGATTTCGGGCACCGCGTGGCCGTGGATGTTTACCCAGAGGGATGAGACGCCGTCTATATACCTTTTTCCCTCAGAATCTATAAGGTATGAGCCCTCCGCGCGCTCGATCACTATGGGATCCCTGCGCGCGTAATCCTTCATCTGGGTAAAGGGGTGCCACACGAATTCCCTGTCGTAGGACCCTATCTGTTTTGATCTGTCACTCATGTCGGTTTGTCAGGAACGCCAGATGCCCCGAATGGGAAGAATATAACGAAATCGCAGAGGCGAGGCTAGTTTAGAATTTCCTTTCTGACCGGCATCTGCAGGTCATCAAGCATCCGGAGGTCTTCTCGAGGCGAGCGCCCGGGAGTGGTAAGGTAGTTGCCGAGTATCATGGCGTTTGCCCCCGCCACAAGACCCATCGCCTGGAGGTCGCGAAGCGTAACCTCCCTTCCCCCTGCCGTCATTATTATCTTGTCCGGAAGCACGAGCCTGTATATCGAGATGGTCCTTACGGCTTCAAGCGGCTGTATGGTCTCAAGGTTCTCAAACGGGGTTCCGGGTCTCGGGTCAAGGAAATTTATCGGAACCCAGGTGGGGTTAAGATCCCTTATCTCAAAGGCAAACTCGATTCTCTGGGTGATCGTCTCTCCCATGCCCAGTATGCCGCCTGAGCAGAGGTTCATTCCCGTTTCCTTTACCAAAAGAGCGGTCTTTATCCTGTCATCGTAGCTGTGAGTGGTGCATATACTGGGGAAATGGCTCCTGCAGGTTTCGATGTTGTGGTTGTATCTCCACACTCCGTGGTCCCTCAGTTCGTAGGCCTGCTCCTTGGTAAGGTCCCCGAGAGAACAGCCGACCTTGAGGTTCGTTTCCGCGCAGAGAAGATCAACGGCTTCCAGAACCTTTTTGAATATCCTCGGCGTCGGACCCTTGGCGCTTATGACTATGCAGAAATCCATGGCGCCCATCTTCTCCGCCTGCCTTGCGGCTCCGAGTATTCTTTCCGCCGCCACGAGCGGGTGGGCCTCCACCTCGGTATCGAAATGGGCCGACTGCGAGCAGAAGGAGCAGTCCTCGGGACAGTTCCCGGTCTGGGCGCTTATGATCGAGCGCAGGAACACCCCGTCGCCCTTGTACTTGAGAGTCACCTTTCTCGCAAGCGATATAAGGTCAGAAAGCCGCTCCCCGGAAAGTTCCGAAAGCGCGAGGGCGTCCTCGAAGGTTATATCTTCTTCTTTTTCCAGAAGTTTTTCGGAAACTACGTCAAGAATGTCTATTTCATTTGCCTCGGAGTCTTAAGTCTAGGGAAATCTAGGTTACAGAAACGGACGGGGTTGTCAAACGAAGCCGATTGCAGTTCAGGAGCCGCTCAGTCAGAAAAAACATCCGCAAGAGCGTCAGCCAACTCCTCCACGGAGCGCACTATCCTGCCGCCGCTTTTTCGAATGAAGTATTCAACCTGAAGGTTAACCGTGCTTCCCGGGTTATCTCCCGTGAGACGGAAATCCCCCCTGTAGCCAAGAATCTTTTTTCCGAGGGCGAAAGCGTAGCCTATTTCGGAAGCGGTGCCGCTGTCAACATCAGTGCCGTCCAAAACGGCAAGCACCCCGTCTGAGGATTCGATCGCCTTTCTGTTACGCTCTCCGATGAGCATGTTAAAGCGATCCCATACCTGTTTTTCCGCTTCGGGACCTGGAATATCAATGCCCGCATCCCACGGGTCGAGCACCTCGAAACCGGATTCTCTCACGAGAGGCAGAAGTCTCCCGTAGTAAAACCCCCGGCACGCTTCTGAAAAACCCAGCGGACTTGCTACATAGATTTTTCTCATCTGTTAGGACTTACCGTTTAGTATAATCCTGAGATTACTCCATAAATTCCCTTGCAATTTGAATTTCTGTTGTGATTTAATGCAGAGTGTACTGATTTTACACCACTAGTCAGTGCAGTAAAAAAAATTACGGGAGGATTATGTAAGATGAAATTTAGAATATACGGAATGGTCTTGAGCCTGTTTTTCGCGCTAGGGCTTGTTTTTTCATTCGCTATTGATGCGTCCGCCAGTCACGGGGGCAGTCAGAGCAGAACCGCGGACCAGGTCGACCCCGGAGATGAACAGCAGGTGATGGAATTTCTTTCTCATGTAGTGGAGTACTACGAGGATGTTCGCACCAGCTACACCGGTGACGAACTGACCAGAGAGCTTATAATATACGGCAGGAAGATCAGGGAAGAAGGGGCCTATAAATATAGCAACCCTGATGACAATCCTATTATGTACTCAATGGCCATAAACGGAAGGGGGTATGTAACGAATCACGCGGGATATCCCAAATTGTTCGGTCGCGAGTTTAAATCGGATGCCGGGACAGATCTCGCGAGTACTATACAAGCTTTAATCGATGGTTTTCCTGCCGAGACCATGCCGTGTGAAGATTATCGGTATGATGGCCAAGACAGAGTCGCCTGTGCAACCAAAGTGGAAAGCCCTTCAGGAAATATAACGGTCATAGCAGGCCTTCATCACGCGGACAACGATGCTGCTTTTGGTCTTCCTGATGCCTGCAGCAATTTGATGCTTGATACTACCGCACGGAATGTTTATGAAGATCACAGTAAGCTTGAAGATTACGTAAAAGATATTATCGGGGCTGCTCAACAACTAATGGTAGATTCAACGAACGCTGTAATTGCTGAGCCAGTTAATGCTCCTCTCTTGGGTCAGGCTGCAGTGCTAGCTACAAATCCGCAAGATCCAGATGGGCTAGCTGCGGCAGCCGAATTTCAAGTAAAAATATTCGAAAGGGTTTACGACTCAGTCGCTTGCTTTGCAAGCGGGGACCTCAGGCATAAGAACATATACACCTTCATCATGGGTACGGATATGGACGGCACCGTGCTTCTGAACGGAAACAACTTCGACCTGAACGGCCTTAATCTTCTGGCAAACGATAACGAACTTCCAGGTGATGACAAGAGTATAGCGGGACTGTTTCGAAACGCGTTAACGGAGGGTGAAAGTAGAGAACCGGAAGCCGGGGACTTCGCTACCGTTAAATACCGCTGGGACGATCCCGATGATCCGAACGATACCATCGACAACTGGCTTGAAGATGGATTGGTTCCCGGCAGTTCGCCTAAGATAAGCTACATTGAGGTTGCGAACATAAACCACCTCTTAAGACAGAACCCTGTATTTGGCAGTTTGATTCCCGATTTTCTCTATATCTTCGGTTCCGGAACTTACCCTGACTCGGGAATGATGCCGGAGGAAATGATGCCGGAAGAGATGATGCCGGAAGAGATGATGCCGGAAGAGATGATGCCGGAAGAGATGATGCCGGAAGAGATGATGCCGGAAGAGATGATGCCGGAAGAGATGATGGAAGGAGGCGTTACTGGCGGAGGGTGTACCATCGCCGGAACCGGGCATACGTCTCAGAACACATTGCTTAACCTGTTTCTGATAGCATCTGTTCTGTTCTCGGTTGTTTTCCTGAGAAGACGCGTTTAGACGGGAGCAGAGGTTTTTCCGGAAGCTTTTTCCGGAACTTATAGCTGGTTATCAAGGGCGGTTTTCACAAACTAGCTGATGCCGCCCCTGATAACCAGTTTTTTTTCGATATTAGAAAACACCGTATCCTCTTTGGAGCAAAAAAGTAAAAGAATCAACAAAAGCGCTGTTTCCCTAGCTTGGGAAACAACAAAGCGCAACCCCCTGTTAACCTCAGAAATTAAACATCTGGAGGCAGAAACCGCCGGTAGTAAAAATCCCGCCACCCTTCCGGGAACCCCAAGGGATTTGCCACATAGATTTTTCATTTTCCGCGTCATGGACATCGGAGCGGATATCGCGGCGGAACCTCTATTTTTCTTCTTGCAATCTGAATTTTTATGCGATAGAACGCGGAAAAGGATAGTTGATTCTATTCCATGATGAATATCGACATGACAAAAATTTCTATTTGCAGGAAGAATTTTTTCAGGATGAAATTTAAAATGCACGGAATACTCTTGAGCCTGTTTCTTGCGTTAGGACTTGTTTTTTCATTCAGCATTGACGCGTCCGGTACTCACGACGAGGACGATACGCGCATAACCGCAGAACAGGTCGCCGCAGACCCCGGGAATGAGCCGAACATGATGGCCTTTGTTAATCATATAGTGGATTACTATAATGGGATTAGGATCCCATTAATTGATAACCTTGAGGCAAACCGCGCCGAACTGATCAGAAAGCTGACAATATTCGCCAGGGATATCAGGCGAGAACAGGGTAGCCTGCGCGGCTAAAGTAAAGAGCGACTTTACTGTAGATGTAACGAATATAGTGGGGCTTCTTCACGAGGGAAACGACTCCGCTTTCATTCCTCCTGACTGTGAAGGTCTCTCGCTTGGAACTACCGCTGAGGATGTTTTCAAAGAACCGAGCGACGCCAATCTTGAAGCTTACGTAAAAGATGCTATAGAAGCGATTCAAGAAGATGTAAAAAAGATATCAGAGGAAGAAGCTCTCAAACTGATCCAAGGAGACCCATCCCTATTCCAGGACCGAGTTAGGCTGGCAGAACTTGCTGAGGGCCCCATAACCACAAGAATTCAAGAGCGGCTTTTTTGTTTCGGAAGCGGGAATTTCAAGCATGAAAACATATATCTTTTCGTAATGGGTGCGGATCTAGAAAACTCCACAGTGATTGTGAACGGAAACAACTTTGACTTAAACGGTGGTAACCTTGAATTGGAGGATGATGAATTGGAAGGGGAAGACAAGACTATAGCGGGCCTGTTTAACAGAGAATTAGCAGGCGGAACTTCCACTTACGTCAACTACCGCTGGGACGACCCCTCAGATCCGGATGATGACGTTGAGAACTTTTTCGAAGATAAAAAGGTTCCTGGCACTTCACCTAAGAGGAGCTACATAGAGGTGGCGAACCTAAACGAAAAATTACCACAGGGCACTCCTGAGGATCTCTACATCTTTGGTTCCGGAACTTATCCAGAAGATGATGACGGAGCGTGCGCCATCGCCGGAGCCAGCAATACATCTCAAGGCGCGTTGCTTAACCTGTTCCTGATAGCGTCCATTCTGTTCTCGATTGTCTTTTTGAGAAGACGCGCATAGAAAGTTTCTTACAGTACCGGCAGTTTTTCTGAAACCGACAGTAACAGCTGATTGAGCAAGGGCGGTCTTAACTCGGTTAAGATCGCCCTTGTTTTTTTCGGCATTTGAACGCACCTTATTACTGACTCCGAAACAAGGCAGCGAATATCGAGTTGTTCCCGGGCGGATACGTATAAGGAACTGTCTGTTATAATTCTCAAGCTATGGCCAGTACGGAAATAAGGTGCGATCTCTTCATTGACGGCGGGGAAAGGGAACCGCAAAGCGGCGCTTACTCCGTAAGGGAAAACCCCGCGACGGAAAAACCCCTGGCGGAGGTCGCCCAGGGAGGACCGGAAGACATCGACGCAGCGGTTCGGGCCGCCGAGCGCGCTTTTCCCAAGTGGTCTCGTATCCCGGCATCCGAGCGCGCCAAGTACCTCCTTCGGATAGCCCAGGCACTCTCTGATAACAGAGACAAGATCGCCCTTGTAAATACCCGCGAAACCGGAAAGCCTATCCGCGAGAGCGCCGCGGTCGAAATAGGCGGTTCCGTGAGAACGCTTGAATACTACTCCGGTGCTCACACCCGCCTTAACGGAGAAACCCTGCAGGTAAACGAAAACCAGATATCCCTAACCATAAAAGAACCCGTGGGGGTGGCGGCACACATAATCCCGTGGAATTTCCCACTTCTTCTTTCCTTCTGGAAAATAGCCCCCGCGCTCGTGGCCGGATGCACCGTGGTAATAAAACCCGCGGAACTCACCTCGTGCGGGATTTTCGAGGTGGCGAAGCTCTGCTCCGAAGCCGGGCTTCCCGACGGGGTGCTCAACGTGGTGCCCGGAGAGGGATCAGTAGCCGGCCAGGCGCTTACCGAGCACCCGGGGGTAGGCAAGATAGCGTTTACGGGCTCGACCGAGGTCGGAAAAAGCGTGATGAGAACGGCGGCGGGAGAGATAAAAAGGGTATCGCTTGAGCTTGGCGGCAAGGCCCCCTGCATGGTTTTTCCCGACGCTAATGTCGAGGGAGCCGTCGAGGCGTGTCTTCGCGGAGGTTTTTTTAACCAGGGAGAGAACTGCACCGCCGTGACTAGGCTCATGCTCCACGAGGAGATATACGACGAATTTCTCTCCGTTTACCTCGACAGGATCTCGAGGATAAGGATCGGGGATCCCGAGGATCCCGAAACCGAGTTCGGGACCATGATCTCAAAGGAACATTACGAGAGCGTGATGAACTACATTGAAAAAGGCGTCTCAGAAGGGGCGCAGGTGATCGCGGGCGGAGACCGCCCAGAGGGGTTTGAGAAGGGCTACTACATTGCGCCGACAGTTCTTGAGGACGTCCCGCCGGGTTCGACCCTCGCGCGCGAGGAGGTTTTCGGACCCGTGGTCTGCGTCATGCCCTTTAAGTCAGAGGAAGAGGCCGTCACAATGGCAAACGACGTCCAGTACGGACTTGCCGGAGGAATCTGGACCCAAGACATAAACCGGGCGCTTCGGGTCGCAAAGGCCGTTAAGGCCGGCTATCTCTGGGTTAACACCTACGGGGGGATAATCCCCGAGACTCCCTATGGGGGCTTTAAGCAGAGCGGAATCGGAAAGGAACTCGGCGCCGAAGGAATAGACAACTACCTTGAGACCAAGTGCGTTAACATCTTTACCGGGGAAAGCACCGGGAAGTGGTACAAAGGGTAGCGGATGAATTTCAAGGACATAATCTACGAAAAAACGGGCGGGGTGGCCTTTATAACCATAAACCGCCCCCGGGCGCGCAACGCCTTTCGGGACGTGACGCTCCACGAGATGATCACGGCCCTAACAGACGCATGGGGAGATGGGCGGATCGGGGTTGTGGTTCTCCGGGGCGCGGGAGGGAAGGCCTTTTGCAGCGGAGGAGACCTCAAGGAGAAAAAAAGGGGCGAGAGAGGAAAAGACGGCCTTCTCGGAGTCGGGGACTACGTCTCCCACCTTCACTATCTGATAAGAAACATACCGAAGCCGGTCATAGCAGCGGTCAGGGGCTACGCCATAGGCGGGGGAAACATACTTCAGTTCATGTGCGATCTAACTATCGCCTCTGAGGATTCGGTTTTCGGGCAGGTGGGACCCAAAGTCGGAAGCGTGGACCCGGGCTTCGGGACGGCTTACCTCTCGAGGCTAATTGGGGAGAGAAAAGCAAGGGAGATGTGGTATCTCTGCAGGCAGTACTCGGCCACGGAAGCCCTTGAGATGGGACTTGTAAACAGGGTCGTTCCCTCAGACGAGCTTGACTCGGAGGTAAACGCATGGTGCGAGGAGCTGCTCTTAAAAAGCCCGACAGCCCTTAAGCTTGCAAAGTACTCCTTTAACTCAGAAACCGACGGTCTTTTCGGAATATCAAGCATGGGCAAGGCATCCCTGGATCTTTTCAAGGCTACCGCGGAGGCCGCCGAGGGAACCGATGCGTTTACAGAGAGAAGGCCGCCTGATTTCTCGCCCTACAGAAAGTAGTCCGCCTCCCAGATCCGCGACAGCCCCGGCGCTTGAATTATCGAAACTTTACTCTATAATACAGGATTTCATATTTTGGGGTTCGCCATGGAAATGCAGGACGCAAAAATATTCAGCGGCACGTCAAATCACCCTCTGTTCGAGGACGTGTGCAACTATCTCGAGGTTTCTCCCGGAGAGATGGAGATAAACCGTTTCAGCGACGGTGAGATCTTCGTCGACATAAGGGAAAGCGTAAGAGGATCAAAGGTGTTTCTCATACAGTCCACTTGTCCTCCGGTAAACGAGAACATTATGGAGCTTCTCGTGATCATAGACGCGCTCAAGCGGGCCTCGGCGAGGGTCATAACCGCCGTCATACCGTATTACGGATACGCAAGGCAGGACCGCAAGGTTCAGCCCCGCGCCCCGATAAGCGCCAAGCTCGCCGCGGACCTGATAGTCGTTGCGGGAGCGAACAAGATAGTGACCATGGACCTTCACGCAGGCCAGATACAGGGGTTTTTCGACGTTCCGGTGACCCACCTCTACGCCGCTCCGGTAATAACTAACTACCTTCGGGAAAAATACCGTGACGGCGAAACCGTAGTGGTTTCTCCCGACGCTGGAGGGGTTGAGAGGGCAACGGAGTTCGCGAACAGAACACACTCCGAAATCGCCATCTGCTATAAGAGAAGGCCCGCGCCCAACGTCGCGCGGATAAGCAACATAATCGGCGACGTGGAAGGCAAGCACGCGATAATAGTGGACGATCTCGTTGACACGGCGGGAACCGCCACCGAAGCCGCCAAGGTGCTTCTTGAGAGAGGAGCAAGAAGCGTATCGCTCTGCTGCACCCACGGCGTGCTCTCGGGATCCGCTCTTGACAGGATAAACAACTCGGACATCGACGAGGTAATAATCACGAACACCATTCCCCAGAAAGAAAACCAGGAACAAAGCGCGAAAATCACCGTGCTGAGTATCGCCGACCTGATAGGCGAAGCCATAAGGAGAACTGCGCTCGGGGAATCAATAAGCGCACTTTTCACTTAAACAACTCCAGGAGAAAAACATGGTGCAGAGCTCACTGCGGGTAAAACCCAGAAAAAGAATAGGCAAAAGCGGGGCCAGGGAAGTAAGGAAGGAAGGAAACATACCGGCCATACTTTACGGGCAGGGAGAGGACCCGATGCCGCTTGTGGTACAGCCCGACGAACTTAAGCAGGCGCTTTCGAACAACGCCGGAATGAACACCGTTTTGGAACTCGAGATAGACGGTTCCGAGCCCCCAGCAAAGAAATTCTCGATGCTGGGGGAAGTCCAGAAAGATCCCCTTAAAAACAGGGTAATCCATATTGACTTCCTTGCCATCGACATGGAAAAGAACGTCAAGGTCAAGGTTCCGGTAAACACTCAGGGAAGGTCCGAAGGAGAAAGAACAGGGGGCAAGCTCGAAAAACTGATGAGAACCATTGATCTTGAATGCCTGCCGGGCAATATTCCCGATTCAATAGAGATAGACGTGAGCAGTCTTGGCATGGGAGATTTCGTGGACATAGCGAGCCTCACGCTCGGCGAGGGAGTAAAAACCCTTAGAGACGGAAGCGAAAAAGTCGTCCACGTGATCGTGGAGCGCTCAACAGAAGAAGTTGAGGAAGTCGAAGAAGTGGAACAGGAACCCGAGGCCGAGGAATAAGTCACCGAATCCATGCGATATCTGATTGCTGGCCTGGGGAATCCCGGTTCCGCTTATGACAATACGAGACATAATATAGGGTTTCGCGCGGCGGAGCGCACGGCGGAACGCCTCGGCGCGAAGATCGGGAAGAAAAAATTCAGAAGTCTTTGCGCGGAAGCGGTCTATTCAGATGAGAAACTGCTGATAATAGAACCCCAGACCTTCATGAACGCAAGCGGCGAAGCGCTTCGCGAAGCAAAGGAATTCTACAGGATAGCGCTCGAGCAGATAATTGTTATTTACGATGAACTTGACCTCCCCCTGGGAAACATAAGGGTAACCAGGGGAGGAGGCTCGGCCGGACACAACGGAATAAAATCCATAATAGCATCTCTGGGTTCCGGGGAATTCTGCAGGGTGAGAATCGGCATAGGAAAACCTTTCGGGGAAAAAGGAGCCCGGGATTACGTTCTGTCCGGATTCGCCGCGGATGAAAAGAAAACGGCGGCTGAGGCGGTCGAAACCGCGGTCGAGGCAGCACTTGAGATAATAAGCGCCGGGGTGGACTCGGCGATGAACAGATTTAACAGTCGACTGAACTGAAAAAAAACAATTCTCTACTAGGAGGAATTTACCAATGGGTGAAGTTATAGCGGGCAACATGGGCCTTGTGGGAGTCGCGGTAGGTCTTATCGTGCTCGTATACGCGTATTTTGTCTACAGGGGGGTAAGCAAGCTTCCAGAAGGCAATGATAAAATGAAGCAGATCGCCTCTGCGATTCACGAGGGAGCGATGGTGTTTTTGAAAAGGGAATACAGGATAATCGGTCTTTTCGCCGCGATTGTCTTCGTTTTGCTTTCGGTGTTTCTGGGAATTGAAACCGGAGCTGCTTATCTCGGCGGGGCGCTCTGTTCGCTCATAGCCGGATTCTGCGGCATGCAGGCGGCTACAAAGGCCAACGTGAGGACCGCTCAGGCAGCGGCAACCGAAGGACAGGGAAAAGCTCTTGAGGTGGCATTCCGGGGCGGAAACGTAATGGGGCTCGCGGTCGCGGGTCTCGGTCTTCTGGGACTTTCAATCGTTTTTCTCCTGGGAGTTGATCTTCAGGCAAAGCCCGAAGACGGCCCCCTTCTCACCGCGTTTCTAAAGGAATTCGGAGGAATGATAGGTGGATTCGCGATGGGGGCGAGCACGGTGGCTCTTTTCGCCAGGATAGGCGGAGGGATTTTCACCAAGGCGGCTGACGTCGGAGCTGACCTGGTCGGAAAGGTAGAGGCGGGAATCCCCGAGGACGATCCTAGGAATCCGGCCACCATAGCCGACAACGTAGGAGATAACGTCGGAGACGTGGCGGGAATGGGCGCCGACCTTTTCGAATCCTACGTGGGAGCCGTAATCGCAACCGTAGTAATCGCGATCAGCATCCAGGGAAACCAGCTCGCCTTGATGTCGATCCCGCTGATACTTATCGTAGTTGGAAGCCTTTCCTCTCTTGTTGGATCCAAGGCGGTAGGATGGTTAAGGGAGGGAGAACCAAGCGCGGTGCTTGAAAGGTCCACCATATTCGCGGCGGTGGTATACTGCGCGATTTCCCTAGCGGCGCTCTACGGACTTGCGCAGGTGGAGAGCCTGTCCACAATGGGAAAACAGGGATACCTAAGCATATGGATCACTTCCATAGTGGGACTGCTCTCGGGAATACTGATCGGCAAGGTTACCGAGCACTTCACCTCGGGACCTCCGATCAAGAAAATAGCCAAGGCTTCCGAGACTGGAGTTGCCACCAATATAATCGAAGGAATCGCGGTGGGAATGTACAGCACGGCTTACCCCGTGGTCATAATCGCCGCGGCGATAGTGCTGTCTCACTGGCTCACAGGGCTTTACGGAATAGGAATAGCCGCGGTCAGCATGCTCGCAACGATAGGAATAACGATGTCGGTTGACGCCTACGGTCCGGTTGCGGATAACGCGGGCGGTATCGCGGAGATGTCGGAACTCGGCACGGACGTAAGAAAAATTACGGACAAACTTGATTCTCTCGGCAACACGACCGCAGCCATAGGAAAAGGATTCGCCATCGGTTCCGCGGCCCTTTCCGCTCTCGCACTTTTCGCCGCTTACACAAACGCCGTCGGGCTTTCTTCGATCGACATTACCCAGCCCAAGGTGGTGGCGGGAATGCTGATAGGCGGAACGATCCCGTTTCTCATAGGCGCCCTGACCATGGGTTCTGTAGGGAGATCGGCGCAGCAAATGGTGGAGGAAGTAAGAAGGCAGTTCAGGGAAATAACCGGACTTCTTGAAGGAACCGGCACCCCGGACTACGCAAGGTGCGTGCAGATAAGCACCGACTCTTCTCTAAAAGAGATGATACTGCCGGGCGTCACCGCCATAGTGGCACCGCTAGTTATAGGTTTTGCCCTTGGAGAGGAAGCCCTTGGAGGTTTTCTCGCAGGCGCCGTTGTGGCGGGAGTCATGCTCGCGCTTATGATGGCCAACTCCGGCGGAGCGTGGGATAACGCGAAAAAATTCATAGAGGAAGGAAACCTGGGAGGAAAAGGCTCGGAAGCGCATAAAGCCGCCGTTGTCGGAGACACGATAGGAGATCCGTTTAAGGATACCTCGGGACCGGCGATGAATATTCTGATCAAGCTTATGTCCATAGTATCGCTTGTCGTAGCTCCTCTCCTTATCCTATAAAACGGACATTTGACCTGCGGGCGGGGCCGTGGCTCCGCCCGCATTTACACAGTTTCCGAAAATCAGTATAATGTTTTTTTCTGTTGCTCCTGACTTCCAGGCAATGACGTCAGGGGCCAAAGACCAAGACAGGAGGCAGTAAGCATGGCTATTGAGCCGAAGAAGTACGAAACGCTTTATCTCGTAAGGCCGGACATATCCCCCGAAGATCTTCTTACGATCCAGAACAGGGTCGAGAAGAGCGTAGCCGGAAACGGCGGGGAGATGATAAAATCCGAAAAATGGGCCGAGAGGGATCTCGCGTACAGAATAGACAACTATACCAGAGGCACCTACTACATAGCCATTTACTCGGCTGAATCCGAGGCCGTAACGGACATAGAAAGATATTTTAATCTTTCGAAAAATAACGTTCTGCGGTTCATGACCGTACAATACATCGAGGAACAGAAACCTGCGGGCGCCGCGAGGAGTGCTCCTCCGCAGACATCTCAGCAAGAGGACCAGAGCGCTTTTCAGACTCCTTCGATACCAGAAGAGCCGCCGCAGGCAAGCAAAGAGCCGCCGCAGGCAAGCAAAGAGCCGCCGCAGGCAAGCAAAGAGCCGCCGCAGGCAAGCAAAGAGCCGCCGCAGGCAAGCAAAGAGCCGCCGCAGGCAAGTGAAGAGCAAACTCAGGGAGGAAGCAAATCATGAGCAGAAGACCAATGGGCGGCGGCGGAAGAAAATTTTACTCACGCAAAAAGAAACCCAGAGACCTCGCCAAAGAAGGCAAACGGATAGATTACAAAGATACGGAACTTCTCTCTCAGTTCATAACCGAGAGAAAGAAGATACTGCCCAGGAGAAACACCGGACTTTCCAGGCAGGAGCAGAGCAAAGTGGCAATCGCAATAAAAAGAGCCCGTTTCATGGGGCTTTTGCCGTATACGGTAACTCACAAGTGATTCCCGGATACCGCTTAACTGATACGCGGAGGTAAACAATGAAAGTAATTCTGATTTCCGATGTGGAAAACATAGGAAGCGTCGGAGACGTAAAAGACGTAAAAAACGGGATGGCGAGGAATTATCTTTTCCCCCGCAAGCTTGCGGTGAAGGCAACAGAATCGAACCTGCAGGCCTGGAAAACGAAGATAGAAGCCATAAGACTGCGCAAGACCGAAGTTCTTGAGAATGCCCAGACGCTTGCGGAGAAACTCGAGGGTATTGAAATCTCCATACCCGCCAAGTCCGGGGAGGGAGACCGGCTGTTCGGATCGATTACTTCGCAGAACATCTCCGACGCCCTCGGGGAAAAAGGATTTGAAATCTCAAGAAGGGATATAGACCTTGACGGCACTATAAAAGCGCTTGGAACTTACTCGGTTGCGCTTAAGCTTCACATGGACGTAACCCCGCAGATAACCGTAAACGTTGTAAAGGAAGAGGAGTAGGAAGAAGTAGAGCCTTATATTGACATTTTTTCGGAGGAAACCACCACATGTCAGACAGTTTAAAAACCCCGAAGTTCGCTCCGGTAGGAGAAAAAGAGGTCACCCGGGCCATAGTCGAGGGATTTTCGAATGAATTCAACGAGTACATTACAAGTGACGTTATAATCGTCGGCGCGGGGCCAAGCGGGCTCGTTGCGGCAAAAGACATAGCGAAAAAAAAGTACAAGGTGCTGCTCGTTGAAAGAATGAACTACCTCGGAGGAGGGTTCTGGATCGGCGGATACCTGATGAATAAGGTCACAGTACGCGCCCCTGGACAAACCGTTTTGGACGAAATTGAAGTACCTTATGAAGAGGTCTCCGAAGGGCTTTTCGTCGCCGACGGCCCTTACGCCTGCTCAAAGCTGATAGCGACGGCATGCGAAGCCGGGGCGAAAGTAAGAAACATGACGCTGTTTGACGATCTGGTTTACAGGGAAAACGGAAGGGTCGCGGGAATAGTAATCAACTGGACGCCCGTTGCGAACATGCCCAAGGAGATAACCTGCCTTGACCCCATTGCTATAGAATCAAAACTGGTAATAGACGCCACAGGCCATGACGCCTACTGCATTTCGAGGCTATCCCAGCAGGGTCTTTACAGAAAACTTCCGGGTCACGGATCGATGTGGGTCGAGAAATCGGAAGAGGCCCTCGTTGAATACACCGGAGAAATACACCCCGGGCTGCTCGCGTGCGGGATGTCCGTTAACACCACCTTCGGGCTTCCGAGGATGGGACCCACTTTCGGTGGGATGCTGCTTTCGGGAAAAAAGGTGGCCCAGGTAGCGATAAACATACTTGAGGAAATGGACTAAAGATCGTGGCGGGTTCCTGTTCTTCCTCGCCCGGTGAAGCGTCGCTTCTACTACCTTCCTGTTATCTTCCTTATCTCGCTCCCGCACTCGGCGCACACAAGGCCTGTGTACTGGATATCAAGAACTTCTTTTTGCCAGTGCGAATTAAAAAGCGCGCATCCGCCGTTCTCACAGAATTCCTTGCCTGAGAAATGATGCAGAAGAGGCTGAAGCACGTATGGGCCTGTTATCTTTGTTATCCTCTCGTCTTCGTAATCGACAAACTTTCCCCGGAACATCTCGTCAAGTTCTCCGGGATCCTTTCCCGACCGGATAAATTCCGCCTTTAGAAAATAATACTCCCTGGGTCTCGCTGGGCCTTCCACCAGTCCCGATGTTGAAACGAAAGACGGAAACCCCGAGATGATAACCCTCGCATGATATCTTCGGGACCCGTAAGTGCCAAGCAGCCTGCCCGTAATAACCGCGTGAAAGCTGTCTTTCATGAGTTCGCCGGGATGTTTTCTCAGAAAAAACCTTGAGAATATTCTCTGAACCCAGAAACCGTCGTAAAGCTCCTTTTCGAACGTCTCGGACGGCAGATTCGGTTGGAAGAAATCAACGGGCCTTTCAATATCAATAACCCTGGCCTTAAGCAAAAGTGATTCAATTTCGGCAGTCTCCTGGGTTCCAAGCGAGAGATAACTCAGGAAATCTCCGCGAAATTCCACCGAAAGACCCAGGTTCGAGAGAAAATCCGTTACGTCTTCTATAACGAGCGACTGCGAAGGACTGTCCGAATAAAGGTATACGGGAAACATTAGGAGGAAATATCCGAGCTTCTCAGGGCAGCAGGGGAGAACTCGGCTATGATCTCAATTTCTACCGGGGAGTCCATCGGAAGGCTGGGAACCCCGACGGCAACCCTGGCGTGGCGTCCGTTCTCTGAGAGTATGTCAGAGAAAAACTCGGAGGCGCCGTTAACCACTTTGTGCTGCTCCGTAAAACCGGGAGCGCTTGCCACGTAACCCGTAACTTTCACGATTCTGCTGAGCTGCCGGAGATCTTCTAGGGTATGGCTGATTACGGAGAGACCGTTTATCGCCGCCAGTCTCGCGGCCTCGTAGCCCTGGGCAACCGTAAGATCGAATCCCACTTTGCCCGTGAAGCAAAGCTTTCCGCTCTCGAGGGGAAGCTGGCCCGATACAAAGATCAGATTGCCCGACACGGTCGCTGGAACGTAGCTTCCCAAGGCGGGAACTTCTTCTGCGAGTTCCACTCCAAGTTCTCTGAGTTTTTCCTGTATCATCAGCCACGACCCGTCTTTATGCCAAGATAGATGGTCCTGCCCCCGCGCTCAATTAGAAAAAGCAGGGTTCTCCCCGACCCGTGCTCCTCAAGAGCCCCCTGATATTCGTCAAGTCCATTAACGGAATCTCCGTTTACCTCCAGTATCACGTCGCCTACACGAAACCCCGATTCCGAGGCGAGACTCCCGGGCGCAACACTTACGATAATCACTCCTCCAGAAGCTTTAATCTTGAATCGGTTCCTGAGCTGCTGCGTTATCTCACTCACTTCGATGCCAAGCTTTTCCTCGGTTTTCAGCTTGTCTGTGGATTCCGTGATTTTTTTGTTCTCGGGATGTTCGATAAGCTTTACGGTAAAGATTTTCTCCTTCCCGTCGCGAAACACCACGAATTTCGTATCAACCCCGGGCTTAGTGAGCGCCAGCTTTCTCGTAAGCGCCGCAGCGTCTGGAATCTCCTCGCCCTCAACGGAAACGATCACGTCACCCCTTCGAAGCCCCGCCTTGCCCGCAGGACTTCCGTCCTTGACCTCTGATACAAGCCCTCCCCTGTCGCGGTTAATTCCGAGGGCTTCTGAAATTTCCGGAGTTATATCCTGAATCATTATTCCGAGCCATCCCCTTATAACCCTTCCATGAACCTTAAGATGCTCAATGACAAACTTCGCCATGTTTACGGGTATGGCAAAACCCAGACCCTGGCCACGAGCCATAACCGCGGTGTTCACACCCACCACCCTGCCTTCATAGTCAAAAAGCGGCCCCCCGCTGTTTCCAGGGTTAATCGCCGCGTCAGTCTGAATAAAGTTATCGTATCGCCCGATCCCAAGGGCCCTTCCCTTCGCGCTGACTATTCCGGCGGTAACCGTGTGACCCAGACCGAAAGGGTTTCCAATCGCAAACACCCAGTCCCCTATCTGAAGGGTTGAGGAATCGCCTATTTCCACCGCGGGAAGAGGCTCTTCGGGATCAATTTTCAGCAGGGCAAGATCAGTTACGGGGTCGGTGCCGACTATTTTTGCAGTGTATTTTTTACCACCCTCGAGTATCACCTCGATCTCCTCGGCTTTTCTTACGACATGGTTGTTAGTAATTATGTAGCCGTCGGAACTCATTACGAAACCGGAACCGAGTCCCTTGTTTCTGAATTCTCTCTCCGGCATCTGGTCGGAGAAAAACTTTTCGAAAAATTTCTTGAAGTGTTCGTCCTGGTACGGTGAGGCAAACGGTGAAGCTTTTATCACGTTTGTCGTGCTTATATTAACGACCGAGGGTGTAAGACGCTTTACCGTGGGAGAAATGGACTCGGAAGAGCCATGGGAGAGGGCTTCTGAGAAAGGAAAAGAGAAAGCCATCGCCACGATGAAGAAAAAAAACAGATCTTTAAGTAATTTCATTAAGTTTATACCCCGGAATTAAGAATCTTGAAAATCGTAGGAAAGTACCCTCACAGGGGATCTTTAAGCATGCTGTCCCAGTACCTGAAAAGCTGTCTGCTTGAATACACCCGCACTAGATAATCGCGGATTGACGAGAGAGTGCCGCTTTCTGTATATATGAATTTTCCCATGATCCTTGACTGGTTCTGGACCTTGGTTACCCTGCCCTTTCTTCTTGACTGATACTGCCAGAAGGCGTGGGGGAGGTTCACGGAATCGGTCCTGCAAAGCTCTTCGGCCAAAACGGCAGCCGATTCCATTGCCATTGACACGCCGGCACCGGCGTTTGGCAGTATGGCATGAACCGCGTCTCCGACAAGCACCACCCTTCCGCTCGACCAGCGATTCATTCTGAGGTCATTGTACTCGTCATAGTAAATCTCGCGCGGATCATCAAGGCCGCCCAGGATGTCCGGCACCACGCCTCCGAACTCGGCGAAGTTTTGCCGTATGCTCTCTATTCTCGTATCAACGCTGTCCCCGACGCCGGATTTTCTCCTAACGCTGGTGAAAACGGCAAGTCGACCGCGCGTCGGCCACATCCCGAGAAACTTCCCCTTTCCCCAGTACTCAATGATTCCTTCGCTTGTGCAGAGATCAGGGTTGACCCAGAAGCCCCACCCGGACATGCCGCTGTAGCGAAGCGGTACGTCACCGAAGATGTCTTTCCGGACTTTGGACCTTATCCCGTCACATCCTATAACGAGATCGTAGGTTCCCGTGCTTCCGTCGCTGAACACTGTCTCGACTCCATCTCCCGTCTCCGCAAGGGAAACGACCGTGGTATTCATCCTGATCGAATCCCCGCTTACCGCCCCCATCAGTACGTCTATTAGATCAGGGCGGTAAATGCTTATTATGGGACCGTATTTCTCCACCACGAGATCAATCGTGTAGCTGTTTATAACCTTGCCCCTGTAGTTTGAGATGTTGTAATCGGTAAAGGCGCAGCCCAAGTCTTCTAGGCGCTCGTAAAGGCCAAGACCCTTGAGTATTCTGCTCCCGGAAGGCCAGACCACTATCACGTATCCCACGTCTCCGAACTCGGGGGCCCTTTCTACCAGAGTCGGATGAAAGCCCCGCCGCTGGAGAAGCCCGCAAAGAGTGAGTCCGGCGATGCCCCCGCCCACGATAAGAACTCTCATGTCGGGACCGTAACGGATACGGCCATTTGAGCGCAAGGGCGTATTGTCGTCCCGGTTCATGTCTCTCTCCACACTTTATCCTTAAAACCTAAAAAGTCTGTAGCAAGGTTACCGGAGAAGATTATAAACTATTTTGGAAAGACTGTTTAATAGCGTTTTTGGTAACCTTGCCCATGGAGTTTCTCGGAAGCGATGGAAGAAGCAGAAGTCGGGTCGGAAGCTTGTACCTAGCAAGCTTACTGGAAGCCCAGTCGCGAAGCTCCTCAAGCTCCATCGAAGAATCTTCACTTAACACGAGCGCGGCCCCTACCCTCTCTCCCCAGCTCGGGTCGGCAATCCCGACCACCGCACATTCTTCGACAAGCGGATGGTCCCTCAGCACTTCTTCAATTTCAAGAGCAGATATTTTGTATCCTCCCGACTTTATTATATCCACCGACTCACGCCCGAGTACCCTGTAGGAGCCGCTACGCTCCAAAAAGGCTATGTCTCCCGTTTTGAACCATCCGTCGCAAAAAACGCTCTCCGTCTCCTGTGGCTTTCCCCAGTACTCAAGAAACACGCTTTTCCCCTTAACCCTGATTTGTCCCTGACTTCCTTCCCCAAGTTGTCTGTCTCGCTCATCGAAAATACCTACCTCAACCCCCGGCATCGCGAACCCGACGTGTCCGGGCAGTCTTTCGCCCCCGTAGGGATTCGAAAGGGCCATCCCTATCTCAGTCATCCCGTATCTCTCAAGAAGCACATGGCCGCTTATTTCCTTCCATTTCTCAAGAACGGACACGGGAAGAGCCGCTGAACCGCAGACCATCAGGCGAAACCCGCGAAGGCAGTCGCTCATCCGTTTTCTATCCCGAGCGGAAGAATCCTCCCAGCAATCTATAAGCTTGGAATAGATCGTGGGAACGCCCATAAAAAGGGTCAGGTCTTTCTTTTCAAATTTCTTCCACACACCTTGCGGGTCAAACCCGTTCATCATCACGCACCTGGCGCCGGACCAGAGGGAACACAGAACAATATTCAATATGCCGTGGAGGTGATGAAGGGGCAGAACGTTGAGTATGGAATCCTCGGGGCTCCATTCCCACGCCTCCGTCATGCTGCTTATCTGGGCTTTTATGTTAAGGTGCGTTGAGACGACCCCTTTGGGTTTTGAGGTAGTGCCGCTTGTGTATATGATCATCGCCCTTCTCTCCTCGCGGACCGAGGGAATCTCTCCGCGGGCGGGCCGCAGAACATCCGGGAGCTTCCGCAGCCGCACTCCGCCGCCAGAGCACGCTCCCTCAAGCTTGCGCACAAGGTCCGGGTGAAAAACCACCGTCTCCGCACCGGAGTCCCCTAAGACGTATTCTATTTCTCTTGGGGAATGAGCGATGCCAAGTGGAACGGACACTCCTCCCGCCATCCATACGCCGAGCTTAAGGGCTACATATTCAAATCCCGGGGGAACGACAAAGGCAACCCTTTTCTCACCAAGATCCTTTTCGTCCCCTAGAAGGTTAAGGGCCGCAAAGCGCGAGACGCGCATCAGGTCGGCGTAGGTAAAACTTCCCGTCCAGTCCTCAACAGCGGTCCTTTGCCCGAAACCATCCGCTCTTTGTATAAGTTCGATCTCCTGCACGAAGCTCCCTTTAACCTCCCGGTTTTTTGTTCTATAATAATAGAATCTTAAACACCTGCCCGCAATCCATTGTGAGCAGGCTGTAAACGGCAGACCGTTTTCAATCATCTAAAACCATGGCGCAGCAACGTGAAATCACCGAACTGGGAAACCCAGTGCTCAGGCAAGAAGCCGAAAGCGTCGAGGGCATAAGCGACTCAGAAATCCAGGAACTGATTGACGACATGATTCTCACGGCCGCCGAAGCAAGCGGCGTCGGAATCGCCGCCCCTCAGGTATCCGAGTCTCTCCGCATCTTCATAATCGCCGGAACCGCAAGCCCGCGCTATCCCGATGCCCCGGAAACGGAGACCAAAGTGATAATAAACCCCGAAATAGTCTCGGTATCAGACGATGTGGAAAAAGGCTGGGAGGGATGCCTCAGCATCCCGGGACTCCGGGCGCTTGTGCCGAGACACAAGTCCATCCGGGCGGTCTACAGGGACAGGAACGACAATCTTGTCGAAGAGGGCTTCTCGGATTTCGCGGCGAGAGTGTTCCAGCACGAATACGATCACATAAACGGAGTGGTATTTCTTGACAGGGTCGAGAGTTCGCTTGAGATAGTCACGGAAAATGAGTACATGAAACTTATGACCCCATCCGATTCCGAGGAAGAGGAATGAAATTGTCCGCTCAAGCGGAGAAACCAAATTAAGGAGAAATTCATGAGCGAATACCCAGAAGGTCTTGATCACGCAATAAATCACGGTTTTTACGACGCCGTTTTCCAGAGAAGGTCCAGGCGCTTCGGTCTCGGAATGGAGATCGAAAGGGGACCCCTGCAATACAAGTCCAAGCACGACTCCGTAGCGCTCTCCGAACTTGAGGAAGCCATGCTGGTGTGGACAGGCCTCGGCATAAAGAACATAAATCTCTCGGATTTCCCCCCGCACGTTGGCCTTGACCTCGAGATGCAGTTTACGAGCAAGACGATTCCGGCCCTCGGGGACGTGCACAGAACGGAGCTTTTCTACACGAACGATGAGGGACTCTACATGATAAAGATGCACGACCGCCGCGCCGAGGATTTTGAAGGCCTTGAGAAAATGACCCGCCACCAGAGAGTGGACCGGATACTTGAGCTGTTCCGCGAATCCAAGATCAAGCTTTCTGACGGAAGGGCCGATCTGCCGTCAAAGCCTCCGGGAATCGCCGCCCATAATCTCTGGAACGTGAACAAGCCCGGAACGACGGTGTTCATGCCGGTAACTGATCTTTCTGCATGCATAATCAATCTTTACTTTTTCTACATGAGACCGGATCACAGGTTTAACTTCGTCGATGAGCTTCACAGGCTTAGACCTCCCGGAACCGCGCAGTGGCTTGAGAAAGGGTTTCTCGACAAGTCGAAGAGAATGCCGCTTGTCGAGGCGGAACTCCGCTTCGCAAACGGCTACATAGCGGAGCAGGCCTTTATGGGGCAGAACATGGTCCTAACGCTTCAGACCCTGGGTCTTGGGGGATGGCTATTCAGCGGATTCGCAAGCATGTTCATGCTCGGCGGAACCCCTTTTCACAGAGGGCTGGGCTTCCGGTTCGCAACTCCGAAGATACAGGGCGACACGGGAAATCCTAACCCCGTGGCTGTTGGCCGGGATGACCTGTTCCAAGCGTTCTGTCCGCCCTACTACAAGGACATGGGGGAAGCCGTTGAGGCGTTTAACGACATGAAATGGACAAACTGGGAATCGCACAAGCTCCCCTACAAAGACCCGACCGGAGTGCTTGCGGAGGTTGAAAGACCCAGCAAGGATGAAATTCAGGTCGTAAAGGACATCTGCAACTACGTTTACGATACGTACGGGAGATTTCCGGCTTTTTCCGACCCGATGTTCCTTCGATTCATGGTGCAGGCCCATCATCTGGATCTGGATTTCTACGATAAGTACTACCCGCCCGGAGCTTACACGGAGGCGCACAAGAATCATTTCGCGCGCTGGCACCCCGATATCCCCGACCCGTTTTCAGACAGGTGAGAAGTTACTCCACCACCAACCTTTTATCTCCCGACAAAAACCACTCGGGTTAGTCTCGTTTTCTGCCAAAGATCCACCTGAACGGTTGCTTGGCGAGGAACAAAACAACCTGAAAATTGAATAGCACCCCCGCAAAACTCAGAAGGTCGGAGGGTTTCATGTAGATTTGCGAATCCCAAACCCCCATCTGTCCGCTTATTACTATAAAGTCGCCCTCAACGGACGATTCCGTTACCGTTATCTCAAAATCCCCTGCTGGGCTGGTTACTTTCATGAAAATTCTCCCGTGACCGATTAAAAACTCCTGAGTTCATTATACCAAAAAACCAGGACCGTCACCCGGTAACCGAAAGGGTTTCTCTCATCACTTCAACCGGGGCGTATTCCCCAGTCCAGATCTCAAAAGCGTCGACACCTTGGTAAAGAAGCATGCCGAGCCCGGACTCCGCTTTTAGCCCTAGCGCCCTGGAGTCCCTAACAAGCGGAGTAACGGGAGGCTTATAGACAAGATCGTAAACCACGCAGTTCTCACCGAGCAGATCAAGCGGAAGGCAAAGCGGTTCGATATCACCCATTCCAGCGGACGAGCAGTTAATTACAATGTCCGCCTGAGCTATCAGTTCCCCTACCCGGTCCGTGTCGTCAAGCGGTGCAGCAGAAAATCGAACACTGCCAAACTGCGGGGAAAATTCCTCCGAAAGCTTCTGCGCCTTCAAGTAGGTTCTGTTCACGATCGAAACGCTTCGGGCGCCGCCCGTGCACATCGCCACTATTACAGCCCTTGAGGCTCCGCCAGCTCCCACGATAAAGATATTTTTGCCCCGCGGGGCGAATTCAAGCTCTGAGTCAAGGGCTCTCAGCACCCCGGAGACGTCTGTATTGTAACCCTTAAGTCTTCCGTTTTCGTTAACTATGGTGTTTACCGCACCGACCATGGATGCCTCAGGAGCAATCTCATCCAGGCCTGCCATAACGGATTGCTTATGCGGGATAGTGACGTTAATTCCGCAAAGACCAAGGGCTCTTATTGAGCTTACGGCCTGAGCTACGTTACTGGGATCCACATTAAAGGCCAGATAAACGCAGTCAAGTCCCAGATGCCTAAACGCCGCATTATGCATGGCCGGAGACAGGCTCTGGGATACGGGATGGCCGAAGATACCGTATATCTGCGTTGTGGCTTTTATTTCCAAATCCGCTCGTCCTTCGGGTGGCCGCGAAGAATTTCCCGCACCCCCGCAATATCGTGGTTTATCTGCTCTACAAGCTTATCCACGCTCTCAAAACGCTTCTCATCTCTCAGCCTTTCGACAAAATTAACTCTGATTTCCTCTCCGTAAAGATCGTCGCCAAAATCAAAGATATGAGTCTCGACTGTAAGCTTGCTCTCTTCGAATGTCGGGCGGACTCCTACGTTCGTAATGCTTCCGTGAAATCCGTCGGAAAGCTTTACGTATGTAGCGTAAACTCCCGGTCTGGGAAGAATCTCCCATTCCGTATCGAGGTTAACCGTCGGAAAACCCAGTTTCCTGCCTCTTTTCTCCCCTTCCACCACAACGCCCTCTATGTAGTAATCGTAACCGAAAAACCGGTTTGACTCGCGGATCTCTCCTTCTCTCACCAGATCCCTGATAGCGCTGCTGCTTACCACCCGATCATCCACCTGCGCCGCTTCGGCAACCACAGTGTTAAAACCATGGGTTTTTCCCATGGACCGCAGAAGATCGACGTTTCCTTTCCTTTTATGTCCGAAAGAAAATCCCGGACCCACTACTATGTCCTTTATCCTCAGGCGGTCAAGAAGGATATCTTTTACGAAATTCTCCGCGCTTACCTTTGAGAGTTCACGGGTGAAGTTAAGGCAGATAACCGCATCGATCCCCGCGGCTTCAAGCATCTTGAACCTTCGTCCCGGCGGGAAAATGAGGGAAACATCCTTTCTGCCTAGAACTTTCTGCGGATGGGGATCGAAGGTAATTACGCAGGAACGCGTGAAATTTTCCTCCGAGTGGCGTTTTACGGCATCTATTATCTTTTTGTGTCCGAGATGAATGCCGTCAAAATTTCCGATGCACGCCGAGGTCTGAAAATCCAGGGGCTGGTTGGGATCAATGATAATCTTCATGTTTTCCGAAAACCAAAATCGTTACAAAACAAACACCCGCTGGAAGCGGGAGAGGAAAGAATGAAATACTACCATATAATACCTTTACTAGGGTACATCCAGTTTCGCCAATTTTCAAAAAGAATTCATGATAGGGGACCTTGGTTCCCTTTCTTGCTCTTATCTCCTGTGTTATCCGGCGCCTTTCCTGTTGCTTTTGTAGTTACAAGTACCAAATCAGAGTGAAAAGTGTACGGGCGTCATAGATCTGGAACTCGCTTGGCTAGGAGGCCGCTGGACTGGATAAGGGCAACACGAGCACCTTCCCGTTTCACCGGGAGCGTGGGAGAGAAGTTATGGCGGCAACACGGGGAGCTTTCCGCTTTGGACTACGCAATCCAACCGATAACCCTCAAGGGTCGGGTTAGGCTGCCGGGGAGCAAGCAGTTCTTGATCGGGCAGCCCGTGCAATTGATTTTTTAACCTTCCGCTAAACTTGCTTCAAGAAGGTACCGGCAAGCGCCTTCGAGTGGTTAGACTCACAAGGTATTTACGAGTTTTGACTTCCACCCGCCTTCCAGTCTTGGAGCATTGCCTCGCCAGTTGCTTGATTGGAAATCTCGTCGCAAACCCGTAAAAACCAATTCCTTCTCCATTTCTTTCCTTGTTCCACGCCCTTTCCACTAACAACAATTCTCCATGATGGGGCGTAACATCCTCTGTTCAGTGTATTTCTCTCAGAGAAAAATACGGAGATGAATTTAACGGTTTCGGGCAGCAATTTCTTGATTGACGTAACCGGTTGGTGCTAGTACAATAAAACAACCGGTTAGTGCTAGCATGATAGCGATAGAAAGCTTGTTTTCTCGGAGAACGGGGAAGAGCGGCGGAACTGGATAACCATAGCGAAAAGGAGGGTATCAAGATGACGGCAGCATATCTTGAAAGACGGAGGAACCGTCTTGGCGGTGAGGGTGATGACGTGACGTGTGCGGCGGGGACGCGGGGGAATGCGGGAGCTTTTAATCTGCCGCTTGTTTTTCTCGTGGCGGCGGGGCTTTTGCTCGGGTTTCTGCTTCCGGGAGGGGTGGATGCAAGCGCACAGGATTCGTCGGTCCACGGCGATCTTCGGTTTGAGGACGATGATGACGATGATACGGATGATGATGAGCAACTCTCAGGCAGGCTTGAGGTATTTTATGATCCGGATGGTGACGGTTCCGGGCAATGGAAGGGAATACCCGATAAAGGCCAATCAAGTGTAGCTTTAAGTGCGGCCGCGAAAATTGCGTGCAGACAGATGGGCTTCTCAGGAGGCACTTCGACGACGGGTCTACGTGATGCAGATGACGAAAAAGGATCCCATGGGGACTTGGTACTAGCAGGTCTAATATGCGAAGGTTCGGAACTCAGGCTGATTGACTGTGCTTATAACAGAGGGGCACCGCATACAAGCTCCTATGTTGGCGCTACGTGTGAAGCCTCTACGGAAAACGATCCTCCGACCGGCAGTCTGGTAATCACCGGCAGGGCACAGAGAGACAAGACTCTAACGGCTGATCACTCCGGGATCACCGACCCTGACACCAAGCCATCTGAGGAGAATTCGATTACCTACCAGTGGTTTGAGTTTGAGAACTCGAGATCATCTTTTTCTAATGATCCCTTTGAAGGAGGAGGAGCACTTATTAGCGGCGAGACAGATTCCACATATAAGCTTGGAGAGGGCTCGGTGGGTCAGCATATCAAAGTGAAAATAAGTTTCATCGATGGTGCGGGGAATTCGGAGGCAGTCACCAGCGCCCCGGTAGGTCCTGTTGAACAAAATCTCCCCGATGGAACCCTTCGATTAGGAGCCATGGCGATCTTCAGTTATGAGGACAATAGGGGCAGGGTTGAGATATGGGATGATCCGGATGGTGACGGTACCGGGGAATGGAAGGGGGTATGCGATGACGGGTGGGGCACGGAAGAGGCCGAGGTTGTGTGCACCAATCTGGGAATTGGCAACCAGTTCCTTCCAGCTGTGGGATTAAGCGCTCCTGTTGATAAACGTCTTCTTTTCTTGCTTGACGACGTGGTATGCGCCGGGAATGAAACGAGCCTGCTTGATTGCGCCCATTCGGGACGCGGGGTAAACGATTGCAGTAGCCTCAACGAATATGCCGGTGTCGTTTGTAACACTAGATAGAGATTAGGGGGATACTATGAAAGCCTTAAGAGCCTTGGTTCTTTCCTTCTGCCTTCTGGGGCTTGCCTGCGGCGGTTCCGATGACGATGGGCGCGTAACTGTCGCAGACGTTAAAGACAGCGCTTCCTTGAAGGATTTCGTGGAATACGCGGCAGGGCGTTTTCAGGAATTCGAGACCTTTGAAGAAGCGCTTAACCTCTTTAACGAGTTCAGGGACGAGGGAGGGGACTGGAACGACGGTTCCACGTATCTGGTTCTTCTCAGCAGAAGCGGCGGGGTATACGTACACTCAATGAACAAGGAGCTTGAAGACCAGAACTGGTCCAATCTTGAAGACACCCGGGGAAAAGACGTGGGGCGGCTGTTTTTGAGGAAAGAAGGGGGCTTTGTGGGGTATCACGACAAAGACGGCAATCCCAGGGTGAGTTACGCGTTTCCGTTTACCGCTCCTACCATTCCACTTACCCATCCGACGAACCCTGATAATCAGGGACTCATACTGGTCGGGGGCTTTGATTTTGAGCCTGAGGCCGAGGAACAATCTTATTTTGATTTTGTTAATCAAGCCAGAGAACAAGGGCTTCGGGTTCCCCCCAGCCCCGGGGTAACCGCTCAGGAAGTGGATGCGAGTAAGGACCGCATTGAACTCAGGAACTTTGTGGATTATGCGATTTATGAATTTACGGCATTTTTGGGGAATCCTGACGTTGACTTGGTGCAGCTGCGCAGGTTTTTCAGGTTTGAAGGAGGGCCCTGGAGATATGGGTCTACCTACATCTACATAATGGATGACAGGGGCAACGTGATATTTAACGCGGCCAACAGGGACATAGAGCAGACTAACTTATGGGATTTCACCCCTCCTGACAGTGTCGATACGTTTATCCAGAGGATAATAGAGGAGGCAAAGATCCTTGGAGGGGGTTTTATCAAATATAGCTGGGACGATCCGGCTGTAGACGGGGACGAACCCCTTGATGCAGGAGCTGGCGGCACTTCGCCCAAGCTCGGCTACGCAAGGGCCATTCCGCTTGACAAGGATGAGGATGGGAAGCCTCTACCCGAATCCCGTTACTATGTCTTTGGTTCAGGGGTTTACCTGGGAGCGGATGAGGAAGGAGGAGATATGTGAATGAGCCTGATAACGGAACAGTTGCGTGCAGGTGAGGGAAGAGGGCCCGGTTAATCGTGCATTTTCGGTTCAGTTTTGTCTTATTGGGGAACCGGATTCGAGTTGTATTTTCCTCAGTGCTAATATAATCTGATGCGACTCTGGGTTCCTGAATCGTGCCTCCCCTGCGAACTTTGATTAAAGCATGTTGTCCCCCGTATGATCCCTAGTTCAGAAACCATCTTGCAAAACTGGCTGGAGACCCTTACTACCTTCTCCAGAAAGACGGCATCAAAAGCACCAGAACCGTGTAGAGTTCAAGCCTCCCTATTATCATGGCCAGCGAAAGTATGATTTTCGTAAGTGACCCAAGGTGGGAATAGTGGCTGGTCGGACCGACCTCGTCAAACGCGGGTCCGACGTTGGTTATGGACGCGACCGCGGCCGAGACAGCAGATTCCAGGGATATGTCCTCAAGCATAAGAACCACAAGAGCAATGAAGCCGCAAAGAAAAATGTAGAGGATAAAGAAACTCGTTATGCTTGAAACAGCTTTTTCGCTTATTGCCTTTCCCTCTATTGTTATGGGAGAAACCACGCTCGGATAAACGAGCCTTTGTATTTCCCTGTACGCTTTTTTGAAAAGCACCATGATTCGGAGCGCCTTTACCGACCCGGAAGTCGACCCCGCGCACGCGCCGAAAAACATCAGCATGAAAAGCACCCATTTCACAAAAGCCGGCCACGCGTCAAAATCCGTGGTGGTAAAGCCGGTTGTGGTAATAATCGAAACCACCTGGAAAGACGCGTAGCGCAGGGACTCGGAAAAGGTTCCGTAAACGCCGGTCTGCACGAGCTCCATGGCAACAAACATCATCGCCCCAACGGTGAACAGAAGGTAGAACCGGAACTCGGAGTTTCTTAAAAGTCTCCCGGGTCTTCCGGTGAAAAAGTAGAAATGAAGCACGAAACTCGTTCCCCCGAGGAACATGAAAAACGTAATCAGCCCCTGTATGTAGACGCTGTCATAAGCCCCTATGCTTAAGTCTCTACAGGAAAAACCTCCCGTTGAAAGCGTGCTGAAAGAATGCGTCAGGGCGTCGAAGAAACTCATTCCGCCGAAAATAAGAAGTACGGCAAGCACGGCCGTAAGGGCAATGTACACGAGCCAGAGCTTCTTGGCGGTCTCGGCGATTTTCGGAGCGAATTTCTCCGTCGTCGGTCCCGGGGTCTCATGCCCCATCAGCTGCGCGCCCCCGGCAAAAAGTCTCGGGAGAATCGCGATTCCCAGAACTATTATTCCCATGCCGCCGAGCCACTGAGTAAAATTCCTCCAGAAAAGAATCCCCTTGGGGAGCCCTTCTATGGACGCAAGCGCGGTGGCTCCGGTGGTGGTAAAACCCGCGGTCGATTCGAAAAGCGCATCGACCGGACTGGCGAACACCCCATAAATATAATAAGGGATGGCGCCGAAAACGCTCGCAAGCACCCAGCAAAGCGCCGCTATCAGGAAACCCTCTCTTCTTCTTATTTCAGTCGGGACCTCAGGGATACGGAAAACGACAAGGAGTGCAAGGCCCGCAAGCGACGTTACAAGCGCTGAGAGCAGGAAGGTAGAAAGATCGTCCTCGCTGTAGAACAATGTGCAGACGGCCGGCAGGAGCATCAAAAGCCCCAGATACATCACGAACTTCCCCGTAATCTGAAAACAGAACCTAACGTTCACGAAACCAGTATCTCTTCAACCTTTTTTACGGCGGCGGGCAGGGCAAACACCACCAGGCGGTCCCCGGCCTGCGCGACGAAATCCCCTCCGGGGAATATCGGTTTCCCGTCCCTTATGCAGACGCCTATTACGGAATCGTGGGGCATTTTACAATCGGAAAGCGGCACCCCAAGAATTTTCGTATGTTCGCTTACATCAAATTCAAGAATTTCCCCCTCTCCCTCGTAAAGAAGCGATACGTTAGCTTCTCCCCCGAGATGAAGCGAGTTCAAAATACCGTTTGCCACAGACATGTTTACGCTTATGGCCCTGTCGATGCCGATCGCTTCGAGCACTTCCACGTAATCCGGATTCGAGTAAAGCACCGTGCAGCGATCAATGCCGAGGTTTTTCGCTAGAAGCGCGCTGAGCACGTTGTTTTCATCATCACCTGTAAGTGCAAGCAGGTAATCGCTCTTTTCAACCCCGGCCTCCTTCAGTATCTCGAGGTCGGTTCCGTCACCTTCAAACACCATCACGCCGACAAGTTCCTCGGCGGCTATTCTGGCTTGCTCGTGGTCGCTTTCAACAAGTCTTACGGAAAGTCCTTTCGCATGAAGCGCTGAGGCCACCTCACATCCCACCCTGCCCCCACCGACTATGATAACGGAATGGATCTTCTGGATTTTGAGGTTAAACAGCTTTTTAAGCTTCTCAAGGGCCGAAGGAACTCCGAGAGCGAAAACAAAATCTCCCGGGCGAAGCTCCGTATCTCCCCGCGGAATGCTCACTCTGTGCTGCCTCTGCAGTCCGACGAATGTCCAGTTCCTGGGGCTGCTGACGAAATTCCTCAGCTTCTCGTTTATTATGGGCACCCCTTCATGCACCCTGAGTTTTAGAAGCTCGATTTTCCCGCTCGCGAAAAACTCCACCCTTCCCGCAAAAGGAGCACTTATAAGCGCACTTATCTTCTCCGAGATTATGCTGCTTGAGCTTACTACCGAGATGCTTGAATTCTCAATAACTCCTGCATATTCAGCATATTTAGCGTTTCTTACAGCGGCAACTATCTTTTTGACTCCACAGGCGTGGGCGATAAACGAGGCGAGGATGTTCGTCCTGTCATCTCCGGTAACCGCAAGAACTATATCGGCCTTTTCTATCTCCGCCCGCCTTAGAACGGCGGGATCATCCCCGTTTCCCTCAATGGCCAGAACATCTTGGGTTTCCTTGACCTTGGCTATAAGCTCTGCGTCTTTTTCGACGACCACGACTTCCTGGCTCTTGCAAAGCTCCTTCGAGAGGAAATTTCCCACCTGCCCCAGACCTATTATCAGAATTCTTCGCATAGCAGCAAACTAGCCCGGCACCCGCTTTCCGAGGACATTGCCGGAAAGCTGAGACAGCCTTACCCCAAAAACGGCCACAAGCAGCAAAGCCGCGAGCTGCGCCTGGGAAAGACCCTCTATAAAGCTCGGGGTAGTCTCCCTTATGAACTCAATTAAGAACCTCTGAGTGCCGAGAATCACGAATCCCACCGACGACAGAAAGCCCGTGGGATAGTTTTTAGTTCCGATTTTCAAGAGAAAAGCGAAAAGCAGGGCCATAAACAGCGTATCGTAGAGCTGAGTGGGATGAACGCTGACGACTCTCTCGGAAAACGATACAGCCCAAGGCAGAGAACACACGGTTCCGTAATCGCAGCCATTAAGGAAACACCCTATCCTTCCAACGCCGTAGCCCAAGATGAGGGCCGGACACACAAGATCAAGAAGAATCTGAAAATCAGTTTTTCTGATCCTGGAGACGACCCAGAGAGCGCAGAAAACCCCGACGAGCCCGCCCACCGATGAATACCCCGATATGAAGTAGCGCACGGGGTTAGCGAGAAACTCGGTCAGAGTGGCATTCTGGTAAAGAAAAAGTATCTTGGCTCCCACAAGTCCCGCGATAAAGCATGCGAGCAGGAGAGTTGCGGGGAGGGACGGGTCCATTTTCCTGCGGCTTACGTCCGCGGACACCACCCAGTAAGCGACCAGATATCCGAGTGCGAGAAATACCGAATACGAGTAGACGACCAGACCTTCGCCGAGGTCTAAAAGTACCGGATACATATGGCGTCTCCCCGAACTACTCTTCTTTTAGAAGAGAATCCACATTTAGCATAGGTACCGCGCCCCCGCCTGAAAACTTCGGAAGGGTGCCGTCCCACTTCTCCGCGATTCGCAGCTGAATGATCTGCGGATTGCTTCGAAGCGCCTTGGCTTCCCTTTCAATCGCCTCGGCTCTTGCCTTGGACGACACTTCTATCTGGAAAGCCTGGGCGCTTGCGGCAAGCTTTTTCTCCTCGGCCGCAGCTTCGGCCTGAGTCACCCTTCTTATTTTCTCGTTTAGAGCCTGAAGCGCTTCCTGCTCCGCCTTTACCTTGAGTTCAATCGCCTTGTTGAACTCATCCGAGAAATCAAAATCGGTTATGGCGATGTTGGCTATTCTAAGGGCATTGGGAGAAATTTCCTTCTCGGACAGAGTAATTGATATGAAATTGTTTATGGCTTCCTGTATCTCGACCTTCACCTCGGCCCTCTTGGTGACCAGCTGCTCGGCCGTGTATTTGGCAGTAATGGCCTTTACCGATTCCTGTATCGCAGGCTCTATAAGCGTCAGCGACACGGTGCTTCTCTTCCCTATCTTCTGAAATATAACGGGAGCGAGATCTCCCGTAATGGAATACTGGAGAGTGACTTGGGTCTGTACCGTCTGGAGATCCTTGGAAGCGGAGACAGCCTTGGCACTTGCCGCGGTAAGACGGATATCGATCTGTTCTACCTTATCCATGAAAGGTTTTTTCATATGAAATCCCTCGGCAAGCGCCCTGGGCTGTACGGCGCCAAGGGTCCGCACGACTCCAACATGCCCGCTTTCCACTATTACGAAAACTCCTGTCACCAGAAAAAACAACAGGATAAAAATTATCGGATAAAAAATATTAAGTTTGGGCAGCTTCGGCCTCACTTTCATAACAATACCTCCGTTACACGCTACGTGCTCATAACATTATAATAACAGTTATCTGAAAACATAGACCCATAAAAATTCCGGACCAGTGGGTTCACTGGCGCGCCTCCCTGGCGTCCCTTATGAAAAGGCGGGGTTCCCTTTCCCCGTTTCGCACGTTGAAGCGCAGGGAGAAAACCAGGTCCATTCTTTCGGGAAGATGCTTGCGGGAAGCGTAAAACCAGATGCAGCTAACCACAGAATCGTCTCCCCTAACCCTAAACAGGACGTGCTGATCCTTAAGTAACCTCTGATCCACCACATCAACAGCCCTCGAGAGAAAAAGAGGCTCGGGATTTCCCTCTCCGAAAGGCGAGAGACTTTCAATCTCGGAGACAAGGGCATCGCTTATGGAAGAGAGGCTAATTTCTGAGTCTATATCAAGCCTGCTTTCGGGTTTCTGGCCGCTTTTTTCAAGCTCTTGCGAGAACCTCTCCCTGAAAAGACCGACTTTTTCCTCCAAAACGGTTATCCCGGCCGCGTAGGCATGTCCCCCGAACTCAACGAGAAGATCTTCGCACTCTGAGAGCACGGAAAAAATGTTGATTCCTCCGAAGGATCTTCCGCTTCCCCTGCCCACGCCGTTTTCGTCAACCGAAATCAGAAAAGCGGGTTTTCCGCAGGATCCGGCCAGAGAGGAAGCCACGATACCTATGACGCCTTTGTGCCATTTGCGGGAGGAGAGAACAAGGGAATTGCTCTCTGCGTACCCCGACGCAGACTCAACCATCCGGGTCGCGTCCCGCAGTGTTTTCTCTTCAATCCCGCGGCGCTCCAAGTTGCGCTCGTCAAGGAATTTCGCGAGAGAGGAAGCTTCTTCCCGGCTGTCGGCGAGCAGAAGCTCAACCGCCTTGTCCGCGGAACCCATCCTGCCCGCCGCGTTTATCCTTGGGCCAAGACGAAAGCCAAGATCAAATATCTCGATGCCGTCGCTTATACCGCTTACCTCCTTAAGAGCGCGCAGGCCCAACCGCTTGGGGGTTCGCATTCTTTTAAGACCCTCTTTCAGCATGATCCTGTTTACGTTTTCAACCGGCACGCGGTCAGAGACCGTTCCAAGCGAAACAAGATCAAGAAAATCCCCCATGTTGGGTTCCGCCACGGTCTTGAAAAATCCTTCCTCCCTCAGCGTTCTTCTAAGCGCGAGGGCGAGGTTAAACGCCACGCCGACGCCCGCGAGTTCCTTTCCCGGGTACCGGCAGTCCGTCTGACGGGGGTTAAGAATGGCGGCGGCCTCGGGCAACTGGCCTAAGAGACTGTGATGATCCGTAACTATGAAGTCAATCCCCAGCGTCTTTGCTTCCGCCACCTCGTCTGCGGCCGTAATTCCGCAGTCAACCGAGATCACAAGGGTCACCTGCTTTTGTTTAAGAGTGCGAAGCGCGCTTGAGTTTACGCCGTAACCTTCAGTAAACCTGTCGGGAATATAGTATGTGACGTCGCAGCCAAGAGCCCTTAGAAAACTAGTGAGAAGAGAAGTCGCCGTAACGCCGTCAACATCGTAGTCACCGTAAACGGCGACTTTTTCTTTTTCGTAAACGCACCTGCAAAGACGCCTGACCGCCTCCTCCATCCCTTTCATCAGAAAGGGAGAAGGCAGGTCCGAGAGGGATGCGGAGAGAAACGCCTCGGCATCCTGGGCGGAACTCATCCCCCTGTTTACCAGAAGCCCCGCGGTTATCCGCAGAATGCCGAACTTTGCCGAAATCTTCTCAACCGGCCCTTTGGCGGGCCTTGCGACTACCCATTTTCTTTCGTTCATAAAAACTCTGTGGGAAGAAATTCAGGAAGAGGCGCCTTCTTTCCTCAGGTGTTCAACGAGCCCCACAAGACCGAGGTAATAGCTGCGCGCCCCGAAACCCGACACTACACCGACCGATACTCCCGAGACAAACGATTTCTGCCTGAAGTCCTCTCTTTTGTATATATTGGAAATGTGAACTTCCACAACAGGCATTCCGGTTGAAAGTATGGCGTCCCTTATGGCGACGCTCGTATGAGTATAGGCGCCGGGGTTTATGATTATTCCGTCAAACTTACCGTAGGCGTCCTGTATGGCAGTGACTATCTCTCCTTCCGAATTTGACTGAAAGAAGGAAAGCCGGACATTCTCGCCCAAAGCCTCGGTGTTAGAAGAAAGAAAAGACTGAATGTCAGAAAGGGTGAGACTTCCGTAAATCTCCGGTTCCCTTTTGCCCAGCATGTTGAGATTCGGACCGTTGATGACAATTATTTCCATGGGACAAACACCTCGGGGTAAGAATAATTAAACAGCTGCGTATATTCAACTGCCGCAATTTTCCCATCGCTTTCATTTAAGACATTCAAGGTTGAAATCACCCGAACTCTCACCCTCCTGCCGAAGCAAAAAGTGTTCGTCCTTATCGCTCGCGGGAGAGAGATCGGGTAAAAACGCCGATGGACCTATCCCGCGTAGTTGCGGATGGAAAAATGGATTCGGGAATTGCCGCGGTCCAATGCTTTACACACTACATAAAGCTGTCCAAAAGTTGACAAAGTTGCTTGCCTTATGTTTTAGTAACGAAAGGTTAGTCTAACCAATCAAATAGGGGGCATTTCATGAAAACCGCAGTAAAGTTATTAGTATTTTCATCCATTCTGGTAATCTTAAGCCTTTTCTCCGATATGCGTTTAGTTCTCGCACAGAATGCGAGTGATGTGGACGTGACTGACGAACAGAGCGTGGCAAATTTCGTAATAAGTGCAAGGGACAGGTTTCTTGAAATATCACTCCCATTTCGCAAAGAGGCAAAGGATAGCGGCGGGCCTTGGAAATCAGAACCCAAGAATCTCTACTTAATTGTGGTGAATGAGGATAGAAAATCAGCATTCATGCACGCAGGTGATCAAGAAGCGGAAGACAGGGATTTGACTGTTTTTGGGAATTTTGTATCCCTCATCAATATGGTAAAAGAAGAGGAAACCGCCGCCATGAATGAAAACAGAAGCGAAGAAGTAGTCTGTCTCAGGTATGATGATCATGAAGGCGTGATGGGCAGATATGCCTGTGCCATCAACAGTTCAATTCCCACTCGCACCGGGACAGTTGACCGCGTCATTATCGGAGGTCTCCACCACGAAAAGTTGCCTGAAGAAGATTTTCGTGATCTTCCAGGCAGTAGCTATGAACCTGGCACAGAAGCAGGTGACGTAATAAACGCAGAGACCTTAAAAAGCTTCGTAGAAGAGGCAGCTTATGCCTTAGAAAACAAATTCGGCGAGGGTGGTCCTCCTTCTTTTAGCAGATTTCGCCCGGTGCTCAGAAGAACAGACGGACCTTGGAGAAAGGGAGATATCTACATTTTCATTATGCTTGACAATAATGAAGTGATATTTAACGCGAATGACCCTTCCCTTGAGGACACATCTCTTGATATAACTGACATAAACAACTGTAATGTCGGAGAAGAGATAATCAGGGTGATAAGAGGCGAGGACAGGGAATGCCCGGAGCTTGATCTACTGCCTGAGAATCCTGAAGGATTCGTTGAATATCGTTGGGATAATCCAGATGATCCAAATGACGACGATCTTAGATTCAAAGAAGGTGGCAGAAAGGACTTAAGCCCCGGCATTACGCCCAAGCTTAGTTATGTTAAAAGCGTTCGAGCACCATTAGGCAATGTTATAGTCGGCGCCGGAGTTTATCCACAAGATACGACCGCGCAGAAGGAAAGCGATGGCGGGTGTGTTATCTCTGGAGATGACGCTAACCAGAAAAGTACCGCATTCAACTTGGTTCTGATTGCATTCTTTCTGCTTACGGCAACCTTACTGAAAAACCGCTCAAAAAGAAAGTATCCAGCTTGAGGATCCTATTTGCCAAGCAGGATTTCTATCTCTTCTCGCTTGCTGCGGTAAGTCAAGTTCTCGGGTTCGATTTCGCATAGGGTTCTAACTATCTTGAGAGCATCCTCGTAAAGCCCTTGGGATATATAAAGATTAAGCATCGTGTCCGTTTCGAAAATCCCGGCCCGTGTTTTGCTCTTTTTTTCCAGTGCGGGGGAAGGTTCTCTGGGTTTTCGTAGTTTTTCTCCCTGGCTCAGCGAACCGGAACTAGAAAACAAGGAAACCCTGAAAGCTTCGCCTATCTTTCCATTGCTCCTGTATATGTAGGCAAGGAGTTTGGAAGCTCGGGAGTCGCGGGGGTCAAGCTCAAGAGCTTTTCTAAGTTCCTCCTCGGCCTCGGTGGCATTCCAGCACATAAGATGAGCTTTTGCGAGAACAAACCTCGCACGGCTGCTATCACCTTTGTTAAGGGTGAAATCGGAAACAGTCTTTCTGGCCTTTGTTACCTGTCTAAGTGCGAGATAGACCTCAGCTAAAGCGAGTAGCGATTCGGAGTCTGGAAAGACTCTTGAGGTATACTCGTATTTTTCTTTTAGGGCTTGGAGATCCTGCTGACCCAGGTTTTCAAGTTCATCCATAAGGATTTCTGCCTAGGGGACACGGCAATCTGCCATTTCCCGTACACACAAGAATTAAATTCCTGCCTCCGCGTTACCAAGAATACCAAAAGGCCAGAAAGCGGACAAGCCGCTTAAGCCTCATTCCTCTTTCCTAAACGAAAACATCCGCGCTTCCTTTATTCCGAGAAGTCTTGCGAGCAAAAAGTAAAGGAGAATGCCGACAGCAACCGAGGCAACCATAACAAGCGTCTTATCGATGGAAAAACCAGTCTCGTTCCACGTAAAGAAACCGGCAACAGCACTTACCGCAAAACCCATAATAACCGAGATCACAAGAATTCTAAGCAAGAAGGAGAAGGTGTCACGAGAGAGAACATGTCCCAGACGGCCGTTTAGAAGAAACACAAGCAGAATAAAGTTCATCACAGAAGAAATCGAACTCGCAAGGGCCAGACCGAAATGGTCAAGCGAAAAGACAAATCCCAGAACGAACCCGCAGACTGCGTTCAGCAGGAAACAGAAAAACGCCACCTTGACCGGCGTCTTTGTATCTTGAAGAGCGAAAAAGGCGGGTACGGTGATACGAATTCCTCCCACGGCGAAAAGCCCGAGGCCGTAGCCCAGAATTGCCTGGGAAGTGTTTATAACCGCCACATAATCAAATTCGCCATGCTGATAAAGGAAGTTGCAGAGGGGAACCCGCAAGGCAACTATCCCGACCATAGCGGGCACCATTATAAACAGCATGCGCCTGAGCGAGCGCAGATATTCTGTGCCGAACCCCCCGTAATCCTTCCTTGCCGCGTAGCCTGAAAGCGCGGGAAGCGTGACGGTCGCAAGGGAAACGGCGACCACCCCGAGGGGGAACTCTATTATCCTCTCCGCGAAATAAAGATAGGAAACCGTTCCCTCAGACATAAAAGACGCGTACTGGGTGTTTACTAGTATATTCAGGTTGTAGACCGCTATCCCGAAAAGCTGGGGGAACATGAGTAGCGCGAGTTTCCTGACCGCCGGGTGATTTAGGGTTTTCGTGAACCCGAACATGAACTTTTTTTCGCGAAGATAAAACAGGTGGAGCAGCAGCTGCAGCACCCCTCCGCCAAGAACCCCGAAGCAAAGAGAGACTATAGGCACCTCAAGTTCTTTGTAAAGAAACAGGGCGCTTGCGATTATGCACAGGTTAAAAAGAACCGGAGAAAAAGCCGGAGCGAAAAAATGCCTTAGGGAGTTAAGAACCCCCATTGCCAAGGCCGTAAGAGAAATGAAAAGCACGTAAGGAAAAATAAGCCTGTTAAGATAGACCGCCAGATCGAAAGTCTTCTGATCGAATCCGTAGGCGAAAAGCTTCACAAGCCAGGGGGAAAAAATTACTCCCAGCACCACCACGAAAACAAGAATGATGAAAAGTACGGTGAACGCGGAACGCAGGGCGTCCTTCGCCTTCCGCCTGTCACCCGATTCAAGATACTCCGAGAATATAGGTACGAAGACCGCCGCCAGAGATCCTTCGGCGAAAAGGCGGCGCAACAGGTTGGGGATGCGGAACGCGACATAGAAAGCGTCGGTTTGAAAACCCGCTCCGAAAAGCGCCGCCACCACAACGTCCCGCAGGTATCCGACGATCCTGCTTAGAAGGGTGAGGAAACTTACAAGACCCCACTTGCGCTTATGATCTTCCTTGATTTCCATAAAAATCTTAGCCCCCCGGCAAATCACCGCCTTGCGGAGGGTCGACAAATTCAAACTCTATTTCCCCTCTTAGCGCTTCAAGCACCCCGCGCGTTTCCGAAGCAAGTTCAGGTGTAGTGATTATCTTAACTATCATCTCCTGCGGCACTTCGGTCCTCACCCACATCAGGTGCCCGTAGGTGCTTAATATCGCCTGCAAAAGAACATTGGAACTCTTATCCGCAAGTTTTATAAAAAAAACAGACATTTTCCCCCAATCGAATTCAAACTGAAACTCACCCGCAAAACCAAGGTCTTCGGATGAGAGTATATACAAAATAAGCCAACAAGTAGAATCCCGCACCCAACAGATAGTATTTTTTCTTAAATCTCACACCGGCAGCGCCCATTATTAAAGCAACATCTAGTTTTATGTTTTCACCGCTCGCTCATTGAAAAGATTAACTATTTCAAAATGTTACTTGACTTTTTGCGTGTTTTTTTATAATTTATGAATTGGTATGAGAGGAATATATTTTGGCATAGAATGGCAGAGGATAGCATAAAATGTTCAGAGGAAGATACGAACACACTATGAGCAAGACCGGAAGGGTCAGCATTCCTTCAAAGTTCAGGGAGGTCTGCAGAAAGAAATATTCCGACGAGACCTTTGTAGTTACGAACTTTGACCACTACCTCATCGCCTACCCCATGAGGGAATGGAACGAGCTTGAAAAGAAGCTCTCCAAGATTTCCATAACCGACAGCCAGGTGACCTCTTCCATACGCTATCTCATGGGAAACGCGGTTGACTGCCCCATAGACAACCAGGGAAGAGTGCTGATTCCCCAGTCTCTGCGTTCATACGCCGCCATCGAGACGGAAGTCATTCTGGTCGGCATGCTGAAAAAAATAGAGATCTGGTCAAAGGAGATCTGGGAGAAAGAAAACGGCTCCGAGGCATTTGATAACTTCATACAGAGCAGGGAGGTGCTTGCCGGATATGGACTCTAAGAGAATAAAAGCCGTGGCCTTAGGCTCTGAGCCCCAGGAACAGTTCCACTTCCCCGTTATGGCAAAAGAGGTAGTCGAATACCTTGATCTGCCGGAGGGCGCCGTAGTGGTCGACGCGACCGTGGGTCTCGGCGGACACTCCGAGTGCCTTCTAAATAAATATCCTTCAATATCAAAGCTAATAGGGATGGACGTTGATCAGGCCGCGATCTCTCTTGCAAAAGGACGGCTTTCGGCAAGCGAAGAAAAAGTAGAGATGGTAAACAGGAATTTTATACACATAAAAAGCACGGTCAACTCCTTGGGAATAGAGTACGTGGACGGCATCGTCGCCGACCTGGGAATCTCATCTTTTCAGCTTGAGCGAAGCGGCAAGGGATTCAGCTTCAAGAAAAACGAATTTCTGGACATGAGAATGGACGGGGGTCTTCAGTTCTCTGCGTATGACCTGGTAAACGAAATGAAAAGCGAAGAACTCGAATACATACTGAAAACATACGGCGAAGAGAAATTTGCGCGGAGAATCGCAAACTCGATAGTAAGAAGCAGGGCAAAAAAACCCATACAGACTTCCTTCGAGCTGGCCTCGATAATCTCAAACTCGATCCCGAAAAAGTTTCACCCGAAAAAAACGCATCCAGCGACCAAGACTTTTCAGGCGCTTCGAATCTCGATTAACAACGAACTAGACAACCTGGCGATCTTCATTGAAGAAGCCGTGAAGATCCTAAAGACCGGAGCGAAGCTGGTGATAATCTCTTTCCACTCGCTTGAAGACAGAATAGTTAAAAACATGTTCAGAAAACTTGACTCTCCCTGTATTTGTCCTCCAGACCTTCCCGTATGCGCGTGCGGAAAGGTTCAGCAGATAAGGAGGGTGACCCGTTCGGTCGTAAGGCCCGGGAAAAGCGAGGTGGAGGAAAATCCCAGGGCGAGAAGTTCAAAAATGAGAGTAGCAGAGGGGATATAACCACAATGAGAAGAAAGCTTCCCAGAAGTAAGAAAAAAGAGAGTGGATTTTCCCTGCGCACCGCGATCATCCTCGGGATCTTGTTTGTAACGGCCCTTTGCTTTCTGCGCGTCAAGGTTGAATACACGAGAACCGGTTACGAGATCTCCAGAAACAAGGAAATGGAAAGGGAGCTCATAAAGGAAGGTCAGATTTTCAACTACGAACTCTCAAAACTCAAGTCCCCGGAATTTCTGGAACCCGTGGCAAAGAAAATGGGGTTCAGGTTCGCCACTTATAAGGATGTCGTTTTCGTTGAAGAGGTAGTACTTGCTGGAAAAGCAGAATGAAAACTTCTAGAAAAGGAAAATGGAAATTTTATCTTACCACTATTTTTATTACCAGCCTCTTTGTGGCTCTTGGATACAGATCCTTTGAAATCCAGGTACTCCAAAGCGACAAGTTCTCCGCGGGCGCGAAAAAACAGCACAGCAGGGTTTATAAAATGCCTCCGATACGGGGAACCTTGTATGACCGGAATAAAAAACCTCTGGCCACAAGTGTCTGGGCAACTTCGATCTATGTAAACCCCAAGAAAGTAAAAGACCCGGACAAGTTCGCACGGGCAATATCGAAACCGCTTGGTCTCTCCCGCAAGAAGCTGCTCAGAGCTGCGCACTCCGAGAAACCTTTCGTATGGATCAAAAGAGGAGAGGATTCCGAGACCGCAAAGAAAATAGAGGCCATGGGCATCTCAGGTGTCGGCTTCGCCGAAGAACCGAGAAGAATCTATCCCAACGGTTCCCTGCTTGGACAGGCGCTTGGATTCACTAACATCGATCTTAAGGGAGTGGAGGGTCTTGAATACGGCTTTGAGAAGACGCTTGCCGGCAAATCCGCCACGGCGAGAATCAGAACCGACGGCAGGGGAAACCGCATATCCGACGCCCTGCTTAACGCAAAAGAGCAGTCAACAAAGGGAAACGACGTGCTGCTTACCGTGGATTCCAATATACAGCACATAACGGAGACCGCCCTTGAGAAGGGCTTAAGAGAAATGAAAGCGGACAAGGGGGCTGCCCTCCTTATGAATCCTCAGACCGGGGAGATACTCTCCATGGCCTCCTATCCGTTTTTCGATCCGAACCGCTTCGGCGAGTTCTCTCAGGAGACGAGAAAAAACCTTCCCATATGGATGTCCTTTGAACCCGGCTCGACACTCAAGGTATTTCTGGCCGCAACGCTGCTTGAAGAAAAAATGGGAGATGAGAACACCGAGTATGACTGTGAGAACGGAAAGCAGAGAGTCGGCCCGAAAACAATAAAAGACGTGCACGGCCACGGAATCCTGACAGTTTCCGAGACCATAACGTATTCAAGCAACATATGCGCCTGGAAAATGGGAAAGACCCTAGGAAAGAAAAAACTTCACGATTCGCTCAGAAATTTCGGTTTTGGAAAAACGGTCGGAGTGGATCTTCCCGGGGAAGCCAGCGGAAAAATACAGAACCTGAGAAACTGGGGAGATATAGAACTGGCAACGATATCATTCGGACAGGGAATCTCGGTAACGGCGATTCAGCTTGCAACCGCACTTTCAAGCATCGCAAATGGCGGATACCTGATGAAGCCGTATATCGTTAGGAAAGTCGTATCGCCGGAGGGAAAAGTTCTCCTGGAAAAAAATCCCGAGATGCTAAAAAGAGTCGTTTCCTACGATACGGCTTCGAAAATTACCGCAATTCTTGAACAAGTGGTGGAAAAAGGCACGGGCAAAAACGCCAGGATCTCCGGCTACAAAGTCGCCGGAAAAACAGGTACGGCGCAGATGTCCAATCCGGAAACCGGCACCTATTACAAAAACAGATATCTTTCGTCGTTCATCGGGTTCGCTCCCGCTGATGACCCGCGTCTTGCCCTCGTGGTAATTGCAGAGAACCCAAGAAAGCACACTTACGGAGGGATAGTCGCGGCGCCCATCTTCAAGTCCATAACCGAAAAAGTCCTGTTTTACATGCGCATACCGCCACGCGAGGAAAGAGTCGAGGAAACGGTAATGCCGGACATGGCGAACAAAAGCGCAAGAGCCGTAATGAAGTGGGCGGAGCAGGAGGAAGTCTCAGTCAGGTTCATAGGAAGCGGCTACGTGGTCAGCCAGCATCCACCCTCGGGAGAAAAGATCAGAAGGGGAGCAGACTGCACCTTTACCCTTAAGCAGAACATATGAGATTAGCAGATGTTCTGAAAAACGCGGGAATTGAAACGTTAACTGGATCGCAGAATCCGGGAGATACGGAAATTACAGGAATAACTCTCAACTCACAGAACGTGGAACCGGGTTCCCTTTTTATAGCCATCAGGGGCAAAGCCACTGACGGGCATATGTACGCCGCCTCGGCGGTAAAAAAAGGGGCGGCTGCGCTTCTGCTTGAGGAGGTTTCAGAAGAAATTCTAGGTCTCGGGGTCCCCGTCGCAAAAACAAGCGACTCAAGAACCGCGGCCTCCATAGTCGCCTCCAATTTCCACGACCACCCTTCCCTGGCAATGAAGGTCGTGGGGGTGACGGGAACCAACGGAAAAACCACCGTGTCCCACATGATCGAAGCCGGCTGGAAGGCCGAGGGGATAAACACGGGACTTCTGGGAACCATAGAAAACAGATACATGGGAAAAACCGAAGCCCCTTCCCTTACGACGCCCGATCCCATCGCTTTTATGAGCATGCTGCGAGAGATGAAAGACGCCGGAGTGACAACGTCACGCTCGAAGTATCCTCGCACGCCCTTGATCTCAAAAGGGTCGACGGATGTCATTTTGACGCGGCGATATTCACTAACCTCACCCAGGATCACCTGGACTACCACCAGACGCTTGAAGATTACTTCAGGGCCAAAGAAAGGTTTTTCTCGGAAATTCTCGAGAAAAGCGAGAAAAAAGAGGTGTTCTCGATAATAAACGCGGACGACCCTTTCACAGACAGGATATCCGTCCCGAAAAAAGGGCAAAAAATAACGTTTTCTACGAAAAAAAAAGACTCAGTTGTATTCGCGGAGCATTTAACGCTTGATTCAGGAGGCATAAAGGCCATACTGGCCACCCCGTGGGGCAAGGTGGAACTTGACTCAAAACTCATGGGGAAACACAACCTCTATAACATGATGGCGGCAACCGGAACACTCCTCTCTCTCGGTTCGTCCCCCGGGACAACCGGGAGAGCGCTGAGTGAACTCAGGCGCGTACCAGGAAGACTCGAGAAAATCGAAAACGCCCTGGGAATAGATGTTTTCGTAGATTATGCTCACACTCCCGACGCACTTGAGAACGTGCTTGAGTGCCTGAAACCCTTCTGTGCGCAAAAACTCATCACCCTGGTGGGTTGCGGCGGAGACAGGGACAGGGGGAAACGGCCCCTCATGGCCGCGGTCGGGCGCAGATACTCGGACATGCTGATAGTGACTTCGGATAACCCCAGAACGGAAGACCCGGACGGGATAATCGCGGATATGACCGAAGGGATAGAGCCTCAAGACCCGGGGACCGTGGTCATAACCGACAGGGATGAAGCCATAAAACACGCCGTGGATGCAGCCAGACGCGGAGACATAATCCTGATAGCTGGGAAAGGGCACGAAGACTACCAGATAATCGGTACCGAGAAGATCCATTTTGACGACAGGGAAATCGCGGAGAAATACCTTGAAGCCAAGAGCAGGAGAGGACTTTGAGATTCAGCCTTGATTTTCTGCTAAATTCCACTGGAGGCAGCCTTGTCGGCGGCAAGATGCCGGTCGGAGCTTCCGGGGTCTGCATCGATTCCAGAAAGATAAAAAAAAGCCAGCTTTTCGTCGCCATCGAGGGACCCAACTTCGACGGTCACAATTACGTCGCCGAAGCCTTTGAAAAAGGTTCGGTGGGAGCGCTAGTAGAAAAAGACCCGCAAATACAGGGCGCAAAGCACAACTGCGGCGCAGTAATAAAGGTCGAATCCACGCAAAAAGCCCTGCTTGAAATGTCGAGACACTGGAGAAATTCGTTTCCCGATCTCCGTGTCGCCGCCATTACGGGTTCTAACGGAAAGACCACAACAAAAAACATGACTCACGGCATACTGTCCATATCAGGCAACGTGCTCAGCACCTACGGCAACCTGAACAACCATATAGGTCTTCCGCTTAACCTGCTGAAACTGGAGGAGGAGCATGATTTCTGCGTGCTTGAGATGGGAATGAACTCTTTCGGGGAAATAAGAACCCTTGCCGAGGTAGCCTCGCCCGATGTGGGAACGATCACCACGGTAGGAAAAGCCCACCTGGAGGAGATGAAGGACCTTGAAGGAGTCGCGAGGGCAAAGGGCGAACTGGTTGAGAACTTCGGCGAGGAAAACACTTTCTGCGTAAACGTTGATGATCCGTGGGTGAAGAAAATAGCCGACCGCGCACACTGCCAGAAGATCACGTACGGAGTCACCTCCCCCGAGGCTTTCATAAGGGCAAGCGACATCAGCCATGAGGGAATGGAATCCATCGAATTCACTATACAGATCGGCGAGCGGTCCGCTAAAACGAGAATAAAGGGAATAGGCGCACACAACGTTTCAAACGCCCTTTCGGCCTCCGCCCTTGCGTATTCGCTTGGATGCGGAATGAACGAGATACTGGCCGGTCTTGAAAAATACGTTCCCTCCGCGATGCGCCTTGAAGTTATCCGCACCCCGTTTGGCTTCAGGATCATAAACGACTCATACAACGCAAATCCCGACTCGATGCGCGCGGCGCTTGACGAACTTGCCGCCCACCGCCGCGGCAGGGTGAAGGCGGTAGCTGTTCTCGGCGATATGCTCGAACTCGGGGAAAGCAGCGAAAGGGAGCATGAACTGATCGGGGAGCATGTTTCCAAACTCGGTCTGGACATGGTTGTGGCCATGGGAGAATTTTCCCAGCCACTCATATCGGCGGTACGGGGACAAACGGCTTGTCACGTAGCGCAGAGCCCGCAGGAAGCGGCCGCCCTGCTTCTTGATGTCTGCGGGGAGAACGACATAGTGCTTGTAAAAGGATCGCGAGGAATGAAGATGGAAGCGGTAATACAGACGCTTTACAAAAAATAGGCCATGCTCTACTTTCTGCACCTTCTAAAAGACGAATTTATTTTCCTAAACGTTTTCAAGTACATAACTTTCCGCTCTTTCGGAGCCGGATTGACTTCTTTTCTTCTCTGCGTTTTCCTCGGGAAAAAGCTGATTGACTTGCTCAAAGCGGCCCAGTTCCACGAGACCATACGCAAAGACGGACCCAGCAGCCACGGCGCGAAAGCCGGCACTCCCACGATGGGAGGAATATTCATCGTAATGGCTATAACCGTATCATCCCTTCTCTGGACGAACTTCCTTGTAGACAAGGTTATGCTCGTACTTCTGTTCATGATAAGTTTCGCCATCCTGGGATTTTTCGACGATTTTATAAAGATAAAGAAAGGAAAGGGAATAAGGGCAAGGGTTAAGTTCCTCTGCCAGACGCTCATCGCGGCGACGTTTGTGATTATTCTCTGCATGAACGAAAGCGGAAGTTTCTCAATGTCCATGAGGGCCGGGGAAAGCGCGGTGTATTCCTCGACCTCCGTAGTGTTTCCCTTCATAAAGCAGGCCGTGGTAGATTTCGGATATCTCTACATATTCTTTGCCCTCCTGGTCACCGTCGGTTCTTCAAACGCGGTGAATCTGACCGACGGTCTTGACGGTCTGGCCATAGGTTCGATCGCCATCGTAACCACTACCTACGTAATTTTCGCTTATCTCGCCGGAAACCTGCAGTTTGCAAGCTACCTGCAGATTCCGTACGTGCAGGGAGCCGGGGAACTGGCCATTTTTCTCGCGGCGGTCGGAGGGGCATGCCTCGGGTTTCTTTGGTATAACTCCCATCCCGCCCAGGTCTTCATGGGAGACGTGGGTTCTCTTTCTCTGGGGGCAGCCATAGGATTCAGCGCTCTCGCGATAAAGCAGGAACTACTTCTGGTCATAGCCGGTGGGGTGTTCTTCGTGGAAACCCTTTCGGTGATAATCCAGGTGATCTCGTTTCGCTCTACCGGCAAGAGAGTTTTCAGGATGACGCCTCTTCATCATCATTTCGAGCTTGCCGGATTGGCCGAATCGAAAGTAGTGGTGCGTTTCTGGATAATATGCCTTGTTCTTTCTATTCTCGCTCTTTCAAGCCTGAAGATAAGGTGATCAAATGGAACTTGGGGAAAACAGATTCTTAGTCGTTGGTCTCGGGGTAACGGGAGTGGAGACTTCAAAATTTCTCCTCTCCAAAGGAGTGCCGGTAAAGGCAACCGACTCGAGAGAGGCCCGGGAGCTTGGATCCGTGGTGGAAGAACTCTCGGCAGGGGGGATGGAGGTCCTGTGCGGAACTCACGCGCCCGAATTCTTTAAATGGGCTGACACAGTAGTGCTGAGTCCCGGGGTAAGATTCGATCTTCCCGAGATCAGTAACGCTCAGGCAGCTGGAAAAACGGTGATAAGCGAAATCGAGCTTGCGTGGAATTTCATATCAAAGCCGGTAATAGGAATAACGGGGACAAACGGAAAGACAACGACCACGTCCCTTCTCTCGGAAATGCTCAGACGAAGCGGCTTGAAAATCTTTACGGGCGGAAATATTGGAACGCCTCTCATCTCGGTAGCGGAAAAAGACGGCGAATACGACTTTCTGCTGCTTGAGCTCAGCAGCTTTCAGCTCCAGGGAATAAGAAATTTCGCGCCCCATGTCGCCGTGATCCTCAACATATCGCCAGACCATCTGGACCACCACTCAAGCATGGAAGAATACGAGACGGCAAAACTCAGCCTTTTCGCAAACCAGACCGAAGATGACTGGGCAGTGTTCAACGCGGAGGACCCGGCGGTGCTGAAAGGCTCAGGAGGTTTCAGGGCGAAAAAAGTATCTTTCGGAACCCGGGAGAAAGAAACCGATGTTTACTGCAGGGAGGATGAGATAGTGTTCGGGGAACTGTCCTTCTGTCTTCGGGACTCTGCACTTCTCGGAGAACACAACAAGGAGAACATAATGGCCGCGGTAGCCGTCGCGGGAATACTTGGCTGCCAGCTGAATCCGGTGCAGGAAAGCATAAACGAATTTCGCCCGCTTCCGCACAGGATGGAATTCGTACTGACGGTAAAAGGAGTGGATGTTTACAACGACTCAAAATCCACAACCCCCTTTTCCACACTGAGAGCAATTGAGAGCCTGCCCTCCCCGATCATACTGCTTGCCGGGGGAAAGGACAAGGGAATCGACTACGATTGCCTGAAGGACGCCGTGGCAAGCAAGGTAAAAGCCCTGGTCTTCATAGGGGAGACAAGGGAGAAAATGCGCGCCCAGCTAGGCGACCTGGCGCAGACGACATGCGCGGATTCGCTAAAAGAGGCGACGCAAAGCGCTTTTGAGCTGTCCGAAGCCGGAGATACGCTTCTGTTCTCACCCGGATGCTCAAGCTTTGACATGTTCAGATCATACGAGGAAAGGGGGAATCTGTTTAAGGAAATCGTGAGAGATGTTTGACTTCAGAAACAGGGATTTCGACATAGTGCTCCTCGGGCTCGTGCTGATAGTAGCGGGAATCGGGGTGGTAGCGGTATACAACTCAAGCTCGATATACTCGCTTGAAACCTACGCCAACTCGATGCGTTTTCTTAAATTCCACGTCATATACCTGCTCGTGGGAGTAACGGTCATGGTGACATTGATGCACATGAAGCCTCTTTTCCTGAGAAACCTGGTTTACCCCGGTTACCTGCTCGGACTCGCTTTACTTGTAATCGTGCTTCTTCCGGAGATAGGCAAGGAGGTCGGCGGGGGGCGAAGGTGGCTTTCGGTCTGGGGATTCTCGTTTCAGCCGTCTGAGTTCTGCAAATACATGCTGGTTATCTACATGGCGCATTTTCTGTTCAAGAAAGAAGACAAGATGGGCAGCTTCTGGGTCGGTATTTTTTCTCCGCTGCTCGCCGGCGGCGCTTACGTGGGGCTTATACTGGCCGGACCGGATCTCGGAACCTCTTTTGTCGTTCTGGCGGTTCTTTTCATCATGCTCTTTGTCGGAGGGGCTAAAATCAGGTACCTGCTGAGCATCGGGGCCGGGGCCGTGGGGCTGCTCACCCTAGCCATAATTAACGAGGGTTACAGGATGGAGAGAATAATGTCGTTTCTTGACCCCTGGAAGGACCCTCTCGGCTCAGGGTACCAAGCCGTGCAGTCGTTCATGGCGTTCGGTCTCGGGGGAATATACGGAAGCGGACTTGGAAACAGCTCACAGAAGCTGCTTTTTCTTCCCCAGGCGCACACCGACTTTATCTTCTCGATAATAGGCGAGGAATTCGGATTCATAGGGGTAATGACATTAATCACGCTTTTCCTCTTGATTCTGGCAAGATGCGTAAGGATAGCCATGCGGGCGGAAGATCCTTTCTCAAGATACATGGTATTTGGTTTTACGGCGCTTATAACGCTCCAAGCGGCACTTAACATGGGAGTGGCAGTCGGTCTTTTTCCCACTACGGGACTGACGCTGCCTCTTGTAAGCTACGGGGGAAGTTCTCTTGTATCGACGCTTGCGGCGTTTGGGATCATCCTGAGCGTCTCGAGGTTCAGCACCGGGAACAGATGAGAGTGATAATAGCCGGAGGAGGCACAGGTGGACATGTTTTCCCCGCGATATCAATCGCGGAGGAAATACTTGACAGAGACAGCGGAAACGAGGTTCTGTTCGTGGGCACAGAGCAAGGCATTGAAAAAAGGATTCTCCCGGAAAATGGGTACAGAGTTGAATTCATAAATTCAAGAGGCATTGTCGGAAAAAGCTTTTCCCAGAAGGTGATGGCGGTGATATCGATACTCGGAGCTATGCTGAGTTCCCTTAAGATACTCAGAGATTTCAGGCCTGACGCGGTTATCGGAGTCGGCGGATACGCGTCCGGACCAACTCTGCTTTGCGCATCCATGAGTTCCATACCGACCGCCATTTGCGAACAGAACTCCATCCCCGGGCTTGCCAACAGGATACTCTCGAGATTCGTCGGCAAGATATTCATAACTTTCGAAGAAAGCAAGGAGCATCTCCCGGCGGAAAAAACGGTGCTTACCGGAAATCCCATAAGACGTGACCTTGCCCATGGCGCCGCGGAGAAAAAACCCCGCCAAAACGCCCCGCGAAGCATATTCGTACTCGGAGGAAGCCAAGGAGCCCGCAAACTGAACGAGATCGTTCCCCTGTCCCTGGGAAAACTCGGCGCGCAGATAAACGTGACCCATCAGACCGGAGAAGCCCAGGTGGAAAGCGTAAGGGAAACTTACCGGCAACTCGGCATTTCCGCCGAGGTATTCGGATTTACAGACGATATATCCCGAATCTACGAGAGAACGGACCTTGCGATCTGCAGGGCGGGCTCCGGAACGCTCTCTGAAATAACGGCGTTCGGCATACCGTCAATACTGATTCCCCTCGCCTCCTCCACCCACGACCATCAGCTAAAAAACGCCAAGGTACTCGAGTCAAACGCAGCTGCAGTGGTAGTCGAGGAAAAAGAACTTTCGGTCGAAGGTCTTTGCGCGGTTATGGAGAAAACTCTTGAGGAAAACACCCTCGGGCGCATGGCGGCAAACTCAAAGAAACTCGCGCGGCCCCATGCCGCCCGGGAAATCGTAAACGAAATCGAGCGGATAATAGGGTAAGTCAATGTACGGGAAGATAAAGAGAGTCCATTTCATCGGCATAGGCGGCATAGGAATGAGCGGCATAGCCGAAGTGCTGATCAACATGGGTCTTGAGGTAAGCGGTTCCGACCTCGTGGAAACCCAGATAACCCGACGTCTTGCTTCCCTCGGAGCCGTTGTTCACACGGGCCACAATTCCGAGAACATAAAGGGAAGCGAGGTAGTCGTATACTCATCGGCAATTCGAGAGAACAACCCGGAAATGATCGCCGCGACGGCAGCGAGAGTTCCCCTCATACCCAGAGCGGAGATGCTGGCGGAACTGATGAGGCTCAAATTCGGCATCGCAGTTGCCGGAAGCCACGGAAAAACCACGACGTCCTCCATGATAGCATCGGTGCTCTCCCACTGCGGTGCGGACCCGACCATAGTAGTCGGAGGAAAACTGCGGACCATAGACTCAAACGCTCACCTCGGAACCGGCCGGTTCATGGTAGTGGAAGCCGACGAGAGTGACGGATCATTCGAAAAACTCTCCCCGGTCGTCACCGTGCTCACAAATATCGACAATGAGCACCTTGATTACTACGGCAACATGGAAACACTCGAGCTTGCCTTCTCGAACTTCCTGCACAAAATCCCCTTCTACGGACTCGCCATAACATGCGCCGACTGTCCGAGAACCGCCGAGATAAGCAGAAAATTCAACAAAAAAATACTGACTTACGGAATCAGCGCCCCGGCTGACCTCATGGCGGAGAACGTGCGCTTTTCGCAACTGCGGACATTGTTTGAAGTTACCTACGGAGGTTATCTGCTTGGAGAGGTGGAACTCAGCACCCTAGGCGCCCATAACGCCCTTAATTCTCTAGCCGCGATAGCCGTGGGAATGGAATTCGGTTTCAGCTTCGAGAAGATAAAAGAGGGCCTTGCCGGCTTTAGGGGAACAGAGAGAAGATTGCAGTTGAAAAGTGAGAAAAAAGGTGTCAAAATAATAGACGATTACGGGCATCACCCGAGCGAGCTGGAAGTTACCATAGAGGCTCTTAAAACGGCGTTTTCCCGAGAACCGATTCTTCTCTTCCAGCCACATAGATTTTCTAGGACTAAGCTTCTTTACGACGATTTCGTCAGGGTTTTAGGAAAAATAAAACACCTATACGTTCTTGATATATATCCCGCCGGGGAAAAACCGGTAAAGGGAATAACTTCAGAAAAGCTGGTCGAAGACATAAAAAAGGCGGGCAACGCGAACGCGTGTTACGTGGATGACCCCGACGCTTTTGCGGACCGCATGGCAAGCGAGCTTAAAAAAGGAGACGTCCTGCTTACCTCGGGCGCCGGAAATGTCTGGAAATACGGGGATAAGATCGCGGAGCTGATCGGATGAGCAACGTAACTCAAGACAAGGATCTTGACATACTGGACAACTACCCGATGAGAAAATACCTGTACATAAAAGTCGGGGGAGAGGCAAAGCGCCTCGTGTATCCGTGGAACATGAAAAGTTTCCTTGAACTGCTCAGGCACTCACACGAGGCAGGAGAGAAAGTCACCGTGCTCGGAGCCGGCTCCAACACCATAATAACCGAGCGGGGAATCGACGGCGTGGTTATAAGCACGAGGAAACTCAAGGAAGTGCGCATGGACGGCACGCGCGTTGAAGCCGAATGCGGCGCGATGCTCTCATCGATAATGAACAGATCGATCCGCCTCGGACTTACCGGGTTCGAGTTCGCCGCGGGCATACCGGGAACGGTGGGGGGAAGCATATACATGAACGCCGGCGCGAACGGGGGAGAGATAAAGGACGCGGTGAAAAAAGTTTACATATGGCACGAAGGAGAGGAAAAGGAACTGCCAAGAGAAGAGATAAACTTCGAGTACAGGAAAAGTAACCTTCCCACAGGCGCCATAGTCACAAAAGCGGTATTTGAACTGCGCAGAGGAGACAGGGAAAAGAGCGAAGAAAACGTGAGGCAGTACCTTGCGTACAGAAACAGGACCCAGCCCGTGAAAATGGCTAACACGGGCTCGGTTTTCAAAAATCCGCCCACGGTGAGCGCGGGAGAACTGCTCGAGGGACTTGGATTCAAGGGACTTTGCATCGGCGGGGCCAAGTTCTCGGAAATCCACGCGAATTTTATCGTGAATTTCAACAGGGCCAAGGCCGATGATATCATCACGCTCATTGAAAAGGCAAGAGAAACCGCTTTGAGAGAACGGAACATAACACTTGAACCTGAAGTCGAGATAATGGGCAGGGAGGCGGGAACCGCATGAGCGCGCTGACAAAGGGAATATCATCTGTTTTTCTCCTCTCGGTCTGCGGGATTGCTCTTTTCGCAATTCAGCCGTCAAAGCATTTCACCGTAAAAGAGGTCGTAATCACCGGAAACAGCAAGATAGGCTCCTCGGAAATCATAAAACGCTCCGGCATAAGAGCCGGGTCAACATCCATGCTGTTTTCGACTTCCAAAGCGAAGGAGAAAATCCTTGAGAATCCATGGGTAAGAGAAATAAGGGTGAAAAAACTTCTCCATGGGAAAATAAAAATTGAGATCTACGAAAACGAACCCTTCTGCGTACTATCTCAGGAGGGGGCAGAACCCTACTACATAGATAGGAAAGGAAAAAAGCTTGGTGTCGCGGAGCCGGCGCAAGGTCTTGATTTTCCGGTAATCTCAAGCAAGGGAGAAATCAGTCCGGGCCTCATGCTCCAGGCAATCGAGATTCTCAACCTCTCCAAGGCCAGTTCGGCTCTGGGCTGGTCGGAAATTTCCGAGATAGTTGTGGAAGAGGACTTCGGGATCAAGCTTTTAACCCTTGACCGCAGATTCGTAACCTTCGGAAAAAACAATATGAAAAGCAAGTGGCACAAGGTTGAGAGGATAATAGCTCACTCCCGCAAGAAAAACCTGATGGAAAAAGACATAAACATAAGTTCGGGCGAAGTAGGCGTAATAGTCTATGACTTCTAAAATCACGAAATGGCGCAGAGAAAAAACAATTCACTCCCGGTAGTTGGTCTCGACATAGGGACGACGAAAGTCTCCGTAGTGGTCGGAGAGGTTGACCTAAACGGCAAGATTGAGATAATCGGCATCGGCAACCATCCCTCTCACGGACTAAAAAGAGGGGTAGTGGTCAACATAGAAAAAACCGTGGACTCCATACAGAACGCGGTCGAGAAAGCCGAACGCATGTCCGGACACGTGATAAAGGAGGTCCTAGTAGGAATAGCCGGCGGACATATAAAGGGAATGAACGGGCACGGAATGGTTACCCTGCGGGAAAAAGAGGTGACTCCCAAGGATATCGAGAGAGTCATAGAATCGGCAAACGCCCTTATGATTCCGGCGGAAAGGGAAATTATTCACGCTATCGCGCAGGACTACACGGTTGACAGGGAAAGCGGCATAAAAGACCCGGTCGGAATCCATGGCTTAAAGCTCGAGGCAGACGTCCACATAGTTACTGGGGACGTGACTGCGGCCCGGAATATCATAAAATGCATAGAGATGTCGGGGGTGATTTCCGTTGACATGGTACTTGAGCAGATAGCTTCAAGCGAAGCGGTTCTTACGCAGGACGAAAAGGAAATCGGGGTAGCGATGATAGACTTCGGAGGAGGCACTTGCGATATAGCCGTGTTTATGAACGGAAGCGTGAAGTATACAGAAACCATCACCTTGGGAGGTGACCACCTCGACAGGGATATCGCGTTTGGACTCTCGGTACCGCTTCCGGAAGCAAGAAAGCTCAAGGAAAATTACGGCGTGGCCGCTTCAAAACCAAATGAAATGCCGAGTGACGAGAGAATAGAGGTAAAAAGCGCTTCGGGACATGTGCCCAAGCATATCTTTAAAAGAGACCTTACGACGATAATCCAACTCAGAATGGAAGAAATCTTCACGCTGGTAAAAAAAGAGTTCTCAAAGCAGGGGTTCGCCGGCATGCTGCCGGCAGGAGTAGTGCTCACGGGCGGAAGCAGCAAGATCCGCGAGATGACGATCCTTGTCGAGCGGGTACTGGACATGCCGGTTCGCATCGGGATACCTCGCGATGTAGCCGGTCTCACGGACATTATCACAGACCCAGTTTACTCAACCGGAGTGGGCCTGGTTAAATACGCGAGCTTGAATGAAGAATCGAGCATTACGGCAGGGGTCCTTAGACAGAAAAACGTTTTTACAAGAATGAAAGGCTGGTTTAACGAATTTTTTTAAAGGAGAAATCCAACTGGAGGGTAAACACATGGCAAGTTTTAGGATTGAGAATGTTGAGGATGGCTTCAACAGAGCCAAAATCAAGGTTGTAGGAACTGGTGGAGCGGGCGGAAACGCCGTTAACACCATGATAAGCAAGGGACTTAAAGAAGTGGAGTTCGTCGCCGTAAACACGGATTTCCAGGATCTCAGCAAATCGCTGGCATCGACGAAACTCCAGATAGGAGCGGGTATATCTAGAGGTCTAGGTTCCGGGGGAAGCCCCCAGCTCGCAAAGGAGGCCGCTATGGAGGACCGCGACCAGATAAGCGAGGTTCTCGGAGAAGCCGACATGGTTTTCATAACCGCGGGGATGGGAGGCGGAACCGGCACTGGCGCTTCTCCCGTAATCGCCCAAACATGCAAGGAGAAGGACATTCTCACCGTGGCGATAGTCACAAAACCCTTTGAATTCGAAGGGGTTGCACGAAATGAAAACGCCGATTACGGAATCGAGGAGCTTGACAAGTATGTTGACACGCTGATCGTAATTCCCAACGATAAGCTTGCGGCCATACACAAAGTCAGCATCCTTGACGCTTTTCGCCAGGCCGATGAAGTTCTTTACCAAGCGGTAAAGGGGATTTCCGACATTGTTACGGGAACCGGTTACATCAACGTCGATTTTGCCGACGTGAAAAGCATAATGGCAAACCACGGAGGCAAGTCCCTTATGAGTTCCGGATTCGCACAAGGTCCGAACCGGGCGACTCAGGCGGCGCAGATGGCCATAACAAGCCCTCTTCTCGAGGAAGTGTCCATAGCAGGAGCCAAGGGAATACTGATGAACGTAACGGCTTCTGAGGACTTCGGAATAGAAGAGCTTAACGAAGCGTGCAACCACGTAAGGGAAAGAGCAAACGGCGATATCGACCTGATTTTCGGTCTGGTCTTCGATGAAAAGGCCAAGGATTTCGTAAGAATCACTGTGGTTGCGACCGGGATAGAAAATTATATCGATAAAAAGGCCGCCGATATAATTTCGGAACAGCCGTACAGCCCCGATATGGAGGAAGACCTCGATATACCGACTTTCGTCAGAAGAAGAGAAAGAATCGCCGCCCGTTGAGAATGTTCGATGCGGTGTCAGACAACCTCGGACCTGCCTTCCTTAAGGAATGGCAGGTCCATCCTCGGGGTATCGATCCAGAGTCCTTCAATATCGTAGAATTCCCGTACAGGACGGTAAAACACGTGGAGAACTACGTCTACGAGGTCAAGCAGCACCCATCTGCCCTCTGAGACGCCTTCGGTTCCGAATATCTTTACCCCGTGTTTCTTAAGTTCCCGCTCAACGCTTTCTACTATGGTCCGCACTCCCCTGTCGGAGTTCGCGCTGCAGACGACGAAATAATCCGCCACGTCGCTTTTTTCTCTAATCTCCAAAACTACGGGACTTTCCGCTTTTTTCTCCCAGGCGGCACGGGCGACAAGCAAGGCTTTTTCCCTGGACTCTATGGTTTTTCCTCCAGCTGGTAAAGGCCGTTTTCCGCTATGTATTCCTCCACTTGGGGAGCGACCAGATATCTGAGGGAATTGCCCCGGCAAGTGAGTTCCCTTACTTCCGTGGAAGAGACTCTTATACCGGCAATATCTACGAAAAACAGCTCATTTGAGCTTGTGTGAGCAAAAACTTCCATACCCTTGTCGCTATAAGAATATCGAAAGTCATTTCCGAGAGCAAGAGGAATCGGACCGGCGGAATCGGGAAGATCGTAACCGGGGCGACGAAGAACAACGAAACTTGAGTAGTTAAAAAGCTCCGCGAAGTCTTTCCATGTTTCTATCTCGGCGAAAAGTTCAGAACCAATTATAAAATAATACTCATTCTGCGGACTGCTTTTGTTAAGCGACTTGAGCGTATCGATAGTGTAGGACGGAGGCTCCCTGCGAAACTCCATATCGGAAACCCTGAAACGGGGGTTGTCTTTCACCGAGAGGTTAAGCATATTGAGCCTGTGGGAGGAGTCGGCCATTGTTTCTGAGCTTTTATGAGGAGAAACAAAAGTCGGAATGAAAACCACCTCGTCAAGCGCCAGTTTTTCGCTTATCTCCTCAGCGGCCCTCATGTGACCCGAATGCACGGGATCAAATGAGCCGCCCATAAGACCTATTTTCATATATAACCCTCTATCATCATTTCATCGCCGAACCTTCTGACCTTAATATTCTTGATATTGATCGCCTCCTCAATCGATTCCTTCCCAAGTTCCCCGATCATGCTCACCCCGTCGCCTCCGATAATCCTGGGCGAGTAGAAGAAAACCACCTTGTCAACCAGACCCTCGCGAAGAAAACAGGCCCCCACCCTGCTCCCTCCTTCAACCAAAACGCCGCACATTCCCATGGCCCCGAGTTCGCGAAGAAGGTCTGCGGCAGATACACGGCCCGTAGCGTCGGATTCTAATCTCAGGATCTCGGCGCCGAGCTTACGAAGCCTCTTGGCCTTAAGCTGTCCCGCGGCCTGCGTAGTGGCTATTATGGAGCGGGGATGAGTGCTGAAAATCTTCGCTTCGGGCGAAATACGAAGTTTTGAATCCATAACCACCGGGATCGGCTGGCGTACGTTTCCCCCGACCAAGCGAACGTCAAGTCCCGGGTTGTCCACACGCACCGTGTTTATCCCGACAATTACGGCATCTACTTTTTTTCTCAGGCGATGAGCCATTTTTCTCTGCCTCACGCTCCCTATCCACTTGGAGTTACCGGTCACCGAAGCTATCTTGCCGTCAATAGTCGAGGCGGATTTTAATATTACGAAAGGAAGCCCCGAGAGAACATGCTTGTTGAAAAACTCGTTTGTTTCCGCGCATTCCCTCTCAAGTACCCCCGTCCTCACGGTTATACCGTTTTCGCGAAGCTTTGCCACCCCCTCTCCGCTTACCCTGGGATTAGGATCAATGGCTCCCACGACAACATCGGAGATTCCAGAGGCTATTATAACGTCGGTACACGGAGGAGTAAGCTTTTCAGTATGGCAACAGGGCTCAAGGGTTACGTAAAGCGTGGCGCCCTCAAGAGAAATCCCTTTCTTCGTAGCGTCTAGGAACGCTTCTATTTCCGCGTGGGCAGAGCCGGCTTTTTTATGGTAGCCACGGCCTACAATCCGTCCCTCAACTACGCAGACGGCGCCGACCATGGGATTGGGGCTGGTGCACCCTTCTCCCCTGAGGGCAAGCCTCAGAGCTTTTTTCATAAACTCCGTGTCGTTTCGAGCGGGCATTAAAAATCTAGTGCAAAGCCTCCTTATCCGATGTGAAAAGCGCTTTTGTGAACTGCTCGGCGTCAAATTCGCGAAGGTCCCCGAGACCTTCTCCGACGCCGATATACTTGACCGGAAGACCGAGCTGTTCCGCTATCGCCACTATTATTCCTCCCTTGGCAGTTCCGTCGAGTTTCGTAAGAACTATACCCGTCACCCCGATGGTCTCGCCGAAAACCCTCGCCTGCTCCACGGCATTCTGTCCCGTGGTCGCGTCAACGACAAGGAGAGTCTCATGCGGAGCCCCCTCAAGTTCCCGCGCAACCACCCTTCTCAGTTTCTTGAGTTCATCCATAAGTCCCGTTTTCGTGTGAACCCGTCCAGCAGTATCTATTATGAGCAGGTCAACACCTCTTGAAACCGACGCCTTTACCGCGTCGTAAGCCACGGCGGAAGGGTCGGCTCCGGTCTGGCCGCGAAGAAAATCGCTTCCCACTCTCTCGGCCCAGACACCGAGCTGTTCAACCGCGGCCGCCCTGAATGTGTCGGCAGCGGCAACCATTACTTTTTTTCCGTCCTGTGCGAATCTGTTGGCGATTTTCCCTATGGAAGTGGTCTTTCCGACGCCGTTAACTCCAGCAACCATGAAAACCGTCGGCTTGGCGGAAAGTTCTGATACCGAACTCTCGACTCCCCTCAGGATATCGAGAATCTCCTTTTCCAGAAGGGTTTTTATTTTCTCTATGTCTCCGCTTTCTCCCGCCGCGACAGCGGATGAGACTTTCTCTCTCAGTTTCGCGGTGGTAGAGACACCCATATCTGACATTATCAGTATCTCTTCGAATTCATCCCAGGTGCCGTCATCAATCCGACCGGATGAAAAAACATGCTCAAGATTCTGCAAGATTCCCCTGCGAGTCTTAGAAAGTCCGAGACTCAGTCTTGAGAAGAAATCTTTTTCCGTATCCTCTTCTTTTTGTTCCGCAACGACCTCCTGCTGCGGTTCTGGCGTGACTGTATCTTCTTCGGTCTCCACTTCCGTTTCTTCAGCAGGAACCGGTTCTTTGGGAATTTCAGTCGGCTCAACCGCGGGTACGGGGGCAGAGGGCGGCGGTGTGACAATCTCTTTTTCTTCCGCCGCTGCGGGCTTGGGGGCGACAAACTGCGGTTCGGATGCGGGCTCGGCAATCTCAGCCGGTGAAACATCCGGGGCGCTAGGTTCCTCTGGCCGCTCAATTCTTTCGGGTTCGGCGGAAACAGTTTCGGGCTGTTCCTGCTCCGCCTCCACGGCGGTTTCCGGCGGAAGTTCTTTTTTTCTGAAGAAGAAATAAACCGCCACAAAGACGGCGACGGCTATTGCAACCGGGATAATAACCGCCGGGTCGATATGGGTCCCAATTCCCGAGAAGAGTTCAGCAGTCTCTTTCATATGGCCTGTTCGGTTGAAAACAGTTTTTTGCCGACAAAAAATGGTCCCAGGCTTTCAAGATACATTGAAGTCTGCTGTGTTTTTCTCATTCTCTCCACTAGCGCGGAGAGCGGATAGAGTTCTTTACCCAGAATCCCTATCACGAAATCATTGTCGTTTTTGTCAAGACCATGGCTAGCAAGGCGGATGTCCTTAGCGTATCCAGCGTCTCCGAACTGAAACCCTATCTTGCCGTGTTCCGCCAATACAGCTCTTTGCTGCTCCGGCGCGAGAGTTTCAAAAGCCTTCGCCCTTCTAAGCGGGTACCAGATGGCCCACGCAAGTTCCGGGTCAAAAACCTTCTGCGTCGGACCTGAAACCAATGTTCTTTCAAGATCTTTTTCGTAACCGAGTGAATATGTTCTTCCAAGCATCGTGTGCTCAGGCTTCGGCTTAAGTCCGGCAAAAGAGGAGCCTGCGAGAAATCGCCTGAACTCCCTAACGAAAGAATCGGGACTCTCGCTCATGGTCAAAAGGCCCACGCCTCCATAATCGTTCATGTCCGCATAAAGAACCGCCGCTACAGGAGAGTTTTCTAGATCTCGGGCCAAGCGGGACTCAAGTGCTGGATCAAGGCCTCCGAAGCCGAGAAACTGCATGAAAAGCCTTCTGTCAAGAGACACGGTCTCTCCGCCATCGCCTCTTCCCTTCTCGCTTAAGTCAAGCTGACCGCCTTTAGATTTGTTCATGCTTCGTCACCGGACTTAGGGGTTAAGTATGTATGATTTAAGGGTCTAACTCAATGTAATAAACCTCAATTAAGTCATTGTGGTATATTCTTATAAAGAAGCGAGGAGCGGGGGGAATGCTGAACAAGCCCAGTTTTTCTGACTTAGCCTACAAAAACAAAAAAAAAGTAACCCGTAAGCAGCGGTTTCTCGAAAAGATGGATGAGGTCTTACCGTGGAAACAGTTGCTTGAACCGATATTAAAGAAATATCCGAAGTCGCGCAAGGGACGCCGACCTATCCCGGCCAGGGTTATGCTGCGGATTTATCTAATGCAGCAATGGTATGGGTTGTCTGATCCTGCCATGGAAGAAAGTCTTTATGATATTGAGTCCATGCGCCGTTTTGCCGGAGTGTCGATGCAGAGAATTCCGGATGAGACTACCCTTTGCAAGTTTCGTCACTTTCTGCTTAAGCATCAAATGACTGAAGAGTTGCTCCGTCTGACCGAGCAGTGCTTATCGGAACGCGGCTTAACGGTAAGCGTGGGCAGGGTTACCGACCCCAGATTACGCAGAGTCAAACGAAAAACCAGCGCGGGCAAACATACGGGGCGGTAAATTCAACTGGAAGGATCAACTTCTTTGCGAGAACGTGACCTTTACCCCTCTCAGTTTTTCGAAAAGGTTCTAGAGAATTCCCAACGTATATTTCAGCCTAAACCCGGCCTTTTTCGGCACATGTCACGTTCAAACTATCATGTTCTTCTATCTAGTAGAACGGTTTCTCCATAACACCACCGAAAACAGCACTGATACTACCAAAAGCAGACTGAACACCGCGCCCTTGACCCCACTTCTACCACTCCCCGCAATCGCACACCCGTCACCATCATCTTCACCACCTCTAGGATGATACCCAGAACCAATTATAACAGTCTGCCCCAAAAAGGTTATCGGCTTAAGATAACTCACCTTGGGCGTTCTGCCGGGAGAACATGTGCGCGGACCCTTCGGACATTCCGTCTCGATGTTAATATCGTTTCCTTCCGTCAACGAATCGTCCCACAGATACTGGATAAAGCCTTCCGAACCCTCCTCCAGCAAAAATCCCAAGTCCTTGCATTGCCTCTCTCCCCCAAGCCCTACCCTCACTACCTCATCCCCGATAATGCACCCATTCTCATCTTCCAGATTCAAAGCATCATTCTCAAGCGCAGGGTCCTGCCCATTAAAAAACACAAGCTTGTCCTCAGTCATTATAAAAATGTAAGTCCCGCTCGGCTCATACCTCCAAGGCAGTATCCTCCAACAATTGCGAACAACTGCTAATTCAGCGTAATCCCTCCCGGCTAGATTCACCTGCTCCTCAAAATGCGTGGCAAACTGCTCCACAAACTCCTTTAGCGTTTCGTTGTCTACAACCTCGTTGGCGCTTAGCCCCTGGAAGAAGAAAGGTGACTCATTCCTTACCTCCGCAGAGTAAGGACATTCTATACCGTCAAAACTTATCTCCGTATCATCATGCTCATCATGATCATGATAGCCCGCAATCAGAATAAGGCTGCTGTCGCTGTTCGCATTCCACACAGGATGCTTGAACTTGACCGCGCAGGCAACCCTCATATCGTGATCATCTTCTTCCTCTTCCGAATCATACCGAACGCAATCCCCTTCTTCAGCTCCATTTGCCGCATCAATAAGTTCTTGCACTTCCTGGCGAAGGTTGCCCATTCGCTCCTCGCCTTCGCCTGAATAATGAATCAATGTCCCATTCTGCACGCTCGAGTCCTCCCCATGAACAAGAATTGAACCTTCCTCGGTTACCGCCATCAGATATATGGTGCCACTATTCCAATTACTCCCTTCCATAGTCAGGCTCCACTCGAATTCTATGTTTTCACCTGGAGTTTCAATACCTTCCCAGTGAGCTCTCGCATGAAGCACAAAATTCTTCATATCCCCCTCGTCCGTCTCGTCAACTTCCCCCGCAGTCGTAGTGTAGCTATCCCCCTCGTGCGCATTGGCGCTGCTACCCCAGGAAAACAGAAACAGCAGCGCCAATGCGCTCGCAAAAAGACTTGTAAATACTCTTCCCCTGATCCCTCCTTTCTTTCTTGTCACTCGTCTTGCCCTATAGCGGCTTCCTACCATAACCGCAGAAAACAGTACGGAGATTATCAAAAACAGATTAAGTAAAGCTCCTTGGGCTTTATGCCTGGCCCCTGCAATGGCGCACCCGTCGCCATCCTCATCCCCTTGCGTCTCGGGATAATACCCAGAACCAATGATAATCATGCTCTTTCCGCCACTGCTTGGAATTACCCTAACATAGCCCACTTTGGGTGACCTGCCCGGGGCGCAGGTACGTGGGCCATTTGGACACTCAGTATAAATGTTGATTTCGTCACCCTCTACACCCGGATTCTCCCAGAGATATTCAAAAAAGGTTTCTTTTTTGTCATCCTCGCTCAGGTACCCAAAGCTCTTGCACTGTCTTTTTTGGCCCGCCAGCACCCTCTTTATCTCATCCGCTAAATTACAGCCGTTTTCGTCTTCAAAATAAAAAATCTGGCCCTCAATATCCGGCGAATTCGCGTTAAAAATCGAGCGGTAGCTGGGAAAAACCCACCTGAACAGGTAAATAGAACCATATTTCCAGGGCAGCACCGTCTGGCAGTGCCTTTGTGCATGTACAGCAACTACGCCTTTAACTCTTCTCAGTTCAAGAAAGTATTCCGTAAATTCATCCACGAACTTCTTAAGCGTTTCCAGATCCTTTGCGTTCTCTACGTCGATGGCGCTGGTCTTGGCAGCATAATAGGGACACGTATTACTGGTGAAAGATACCTCTTCGAAATCATGATGATAACCCACAATCCAGACACTGACGGCACCAGTAGGCCCCTCCAAGAGCTTAAATTTAGCCGCGCAAGCCCACCTGCTTGTTCCGTCCAGATCATATCGGACACAGTCTCCCTCCGGCTTTTCGTTTGCAAGCTTGATGAGTTCCTGTACAGTGCTTGATGAACTAGACAGATTTCCGTTGCTTGTCACAGGATGGTAAGGATGTTGAACCACCTGACCTTCGGGAGTTAACCGTATAGTATATAGATAGTTGGTGTCATGCCTCCAGTCGTCTCCTTCTGTCGCTATCTTCTCCCTTACCGCTGCGACTATTGTAAGGTTAGAAACATTTTCTATGTGTGCCCTCAGATGCAGAAGAAGATTGTACATGCTTGCCCGGTTCGTAACATTAACATCCGTAGCAGTAGTAGTGTAATCATGCTCCTCTACATCATAACCTTCAATATGCCCCTCGGCCTCGTGCGCACCGACTGGAAGTGCGCCAGATAAGAAAACAAGCAATGCCAGCGTAAATATAAAAAGTGTTAATTCGCTTCTGCTTTTTATCCGTGGTTTCAAGTTTGAAACCACGATCATAAGAACTCTTTTTGCTGAAGTTTTCATTCCCCTTATCAACTCCGAAGTGCAACACCTTTAGCAAGAGATGATGCTCTCCGTGTATGGAACACAGTATAATCCTGCGGGCCTGTTTAGCAAGAACCCGGATGGCGTTTGCCGAAGGGAGGGCGTAGCCCGACCGAAGGCAAACGCCATCACATCTTCCAAAAACCCCCAACCACCCCCACTCAATCATCCCATCTCAATCCCTCAGCACGAGGCCTCATTGAAAACCTCAGCCGGAGTCCTGTAATTCAAAACCTTCCGAGGCCTCCCGTTGAGCAGCTCTTCAACCCTCCTCACATCCTCCCCCAAAACCTCATGGAAATCAGTCGCCTTGGGAAAGTACTGACGAACCAGCCCGTTTGTATGTTCATTGAGCCCAAGCTCCCACGAATGATACGGAGTCGCAAAGAAAAAACCCGTCCCAAGCTCCTGCGCTATCTTCCCGTGACCCGCAAACTCCTTCCCATTGTCAGAGGTGATCGTATGCACAACCTCCATGTGGGGCAAAAGCCTCTTCACCACCACCCCTCCCACTTCCTCCGAACTCTTTTCCTCCTACAAGCTGAAGAATCGCGAACTTCGAGGACCGATCAACAACAGACACCAAAGCCCCCTTATGGCCAGCACCGACGATCGTGTCCGCCTCCCAGTCTCCCACACGACCCTTCTCCTGCGCTGCCCCCGGACGCTCGCTTATGTCGACACGGCCCGGTATATGCCCCCTGCCCGAATACTTAGACCCGCGAGCGTTGCGCTTCTTCCCCCGACGCCGCAGATGCTTGTAAAGATCTCCCCCATTGCGCTTGTCCTCCCACACGTGACGGTATATCCACTCCGCGCTTACCGAAACCACTTCATCGAGCCTGGGACGTCCCGATATCTGCTCGGGACTCCACTGCATGGAAAGCTTGCCCTCCACTATTGCCCACATCCGCCCGGTCATCTTGCGAGGCACGGACGATGTCTCGCTTCTGCGCTCCCACGCCATGCGCTGCGCCTGGCTGAAACGGTAACCCCTGCCGCCGCTGTTGCGCCGAAACTCCCGTGATATGGTTGAGGGGCTGCGACCGAGTTGCCTGGCAATCCCCCGGCATGAGAGTCCCTGCTTCCTGAGAAAGTAGACCTGCCGGCGCTCGGCAAAATCCAACTGCTTGTAACTTCCGGGCATGACAACCTCCTGTTCTTGTCTCGGAGATTGTCACCTCTGCATTGATGTTTTTACAATACGTTTGAGAAAAACCTCAGATTCCGTAAACTCAAACCTTAACCAAGGTGTTGCACTTCGGAGTTGAATGGGCCCCTGATGAAGAATCCGCAGAAAAGTTTTTTGAGAATGAGCGGTGGGGAAAAACGGGAAGATACTGCCCTCACTGTGGAAGCACTAGAACGGTAGAAGTAAAAAACCGTAAACCCATGCCCTATAGATGTAAAGATTGCCGTAAACACTTCAGTATAAAGAGCGGTTCTATTATGAAAAATTCAAAAATCCCGCTTCACAAATGGCTGATGGCTATTTACCTGTTCTCTACATCACTTAAAGGTGTGTCGAGTTGTAAGCTGGCAAGTGATCTAGGAATTAAACAACATCATGCTTGGGTTCTGGCTCATAAGATAAGAGAGGCCATGGAGCAGAATACAGGGATATTTGATAGTCCTGTTGAAGCTGATGAAGCTTATATGGGTGGACTTGAAAGAAACAAGCATGAAATCAAAAGGAAACATGATGGAAGGGGAGCTAAGGGTAAAGTCGCTGTTCTTGAAGTTAAAGAAAGAGAAAGTAAAAAAGTACAGGTTAAAGTAGCACCAGATACTACGGGCAAAACTATATCAGAATTCTCAAATTCCTAAAAGTCAAGAACTTCGGATAATACAAACATTGTCTTCAGGAAAAGATATCCAGATAAGGAGAGGTACGCGGAGGTATCGCAGTTTCCCTGAACAGATGCAGACACCAGACCGCCTTATTGGTGCATCATGTTAAGAAATTCCGCGTTGCTTTTCGTCCCCCGAAGCTTGTCAAGCAGAAATTCCATTGACTCGGTGGTGTTCATCGGATTGAGAATCTTTCGAAGAAGCCATATGCGGTTAAGCTCGGATTCTGGGATAAGAAGCTCTTCCTTCCTGGTTCCAGATCTCTGAAGATCTATGGCCGGAAATACCCTTCTCTCCGCAAGGCGGCGGTCGAGGTACACTTCCATGTTTCCCGTTCCCTTGAACTCCTCGAAGATAACTTCGTCCATCCGGCTCCCGGTATCTATAAGGGCGGTGGCTATTATGGTAAGGCTTCCGCCTTCCTCAGTGTTTCTCGCGGCCCCGAAAAATCTCTTGGGCCTTTGAAGGGCGTTTGCCTCGATTCCTCCCGAGAGCACTTTTCCGCTCGATGGGCTTACGGTGTTGCTTGCCCTTGCGAGCCTAGTGAGGCTGTCTAGCAGTATAACGACATCTTTTCCGTGCTCGACGTACCTTCTCGCCTTCTCAATCACCATGTCAGCGACCTGTATGTGCCTTTGCGCCGGTTCATCAAAAGTTGAACTGATGACTTCTCCCTTGACCGACCTCTGCATGTCGGTAACTTCCTCCGGGCGCTCATCTATAAGCAGCACGAACAGTTCAACCTCGGGGTGATTTTCCGTTATCGCGTTGGCTATCCTCTGGATGATTATGGTCTTACCGGTTCGTGGAGGAGCCACTATCACTGCTCTTTGTCCCTTTCCCACCGGCACGAAAAGATTCATCACCCTTGAGCAGAACTCGTTTTTGTCATATTCAAGGTCGATTTTTTTATCCGGGTGAAGTGGAATGAGGCTTTCAAAAGGCGTTCTCCGCCTGCATATCTCGGGAGAGTCATAATTGGCTTGCTCTATTTTCAGAAGAGCCAGATTCTTTTCTCCCTCTCTCGGAAGCCTCACGAGGCCTTTTATCGTGTCTCCGGTTTTCAGGCTGAAAGACCTTATCTGGGATTTTGAGACGTATATATCGTCGGGGCTCGGCAGATAGCTGTACTTTGGGGACCTTAGAAAACCGTAACCTTCGGTCAGGATTTCAAGCACTCCTTCAGCTATTATGGAGCCGTGTTTTTCACTCTGCGCCTTAAGCAGGGAGTATATCAGTTCCTGTTTTGCCATTCTGGCAGTGTCTTCAATGCCTGCCAGTCTGCTCATTTCTATGAGATCCGAGGGCTTTTTCGCCCTGAGATCGTTCAGGTAAACCAGCTTGCCGTTTGCGCTGTTCTGCTCCTCTTTTTCTGGGACAGTGTCTTTTTTCTGGACAGCGTCGGCAGCTTCCGCTTTAGAGACTTTTGCCATACGATGAAACTCCTTGAACTAAGGCATAGTTAAATTTTTGGTTCAAAAAACAATCGAGGTCTTCTGGGGTGTCAGGAATGCGATAATCGCGTGTGCTAAGAGTTTAAAATGAAAAACCGGTACAACCGATATAGTAATATTATTGCTGCGTAACGGGCTTGTCAATACCTAAAACCGAACTTGCAAGAAGAAAAGGACTTCTGTTCCGCAGAAACTCCTCCCAGCTTTTCCTTGAGAACCCCACTCCTGCCTGACAAGCACGTTTAACGCCTCGGATTCTGCGGCTACTTGTAAAGGGAAAATACTTGAACCAAAACAAATGTCAAGGACTCAGGCTTTTGCGTCACTCCCTGTCCACCGTGGTGATTTTCGTACCGTTGTGGCAATTTGAAGGGATTTCCAGTTATACTTGAGAAGGAAAAATATGCAAAAACAAAAAAACAAGGGGGGTGAGCTAAGATGTCGGGTCATTCCAAATGGGCAAATATAAGACATAGAAAAGCCGCGGTCGACGCCAAGCGGGGCAAGATATTCACCAAGCTTATCAGGGAGCTTACGGTTGCCGCAAAAGAAGGAGGAAGCGATCCGGAATCCAATCCGCGTCTTCGCACCGCGATAGCTACCGCAAAGGGCGCCAACATGCCTAACGACACGATCGACAGGGCGATAAAGCGGGGCGCAGGTGACATCGAGGGAGTAGTCTACAACGAAATATTTTACGAAGGATATGGACCCGGCGGAAGCGCCGTATACGTAAAGACTCTTACCGACAACAAAAATAGGACTGTCTCCGAAATAAGAAGAATATTCACGAAACACGGCGGAGGGCTAGGCGAGAACGGCTGCGTGGCGTGGATGTTCGATCTGAGGGGAAGAATCGCATTTCCGGCAGACTCGGTTGATGAGGATACTCTTTTCGATCTGGTTATAGACGCGGGGGCCGACGATGTGCGTACCGAAGACAGCGAGATCGTGGTGGTAGCTCCGACTGAGAACTATGAAACAGTAAGAAGAGCGGTTTCGGATGCCGGAATCCAGTACGAATCCGCCGAAGTCACCATGATACCGCAGACAAGCGTGAGGATTGAAGGCCGGGATGCCGAGCACATGATAAGGCTCATGGAAGCGCTTGAAGACAGCGACGACGTTCAGAACGTGTACGCCAACTTCGATATAGACGAACAGTTACTCGAAGCAATTGGATAATATTTCCGACACCAGGGTCATGGGAATTGACCCGGGATCAAGATACTGCGGCTACGGAATCGTGGACGGCGCGGGGAGCCGGCTAAGCTACGTAACCAGCGGAACGATTGCTCCCGCATCCGGAAGCTCAACTGCCGAAAGGCTTAACGACATCTATGTCGGGATCCTGAGGATAATTGACGATTACAATCCCTCGATCATATCAGTCGAGGAGATGTTTTTCGCCAAGAACGCGAGAAGCGCCATAAAACTCGGCCAGTCAAGAGGGATAGCAATCCTGGCGGCAGCGCAAAGAGGAATACCGGTAAGCGAGTACGCCCCAACGAGGGTAAAGCTTGCCCTGACCGGCAAAGGCAGGGCGGGCAAGGAAGAGATGGCGAAAATGCTCTCCTACATGCTCGGAGTCAGTGAATTTCGGAGCACGGACGAGTCCGACGCGCTTGCGATCGCGATCTGCCACTTAAACCTTTCAAGATACGGACTGCCGGACGGTGAGCTTAAAGGCGTAGGCAACCGACGCAGGAAAAAGAGATACACGGTAAATGATCTATCTACTTAGAGGCGTAATCGCTTGTAAGGAAATCGGAACCGTCGTCGTTGACGTAGGCGGGGTCGGCTACGGCGTTACAGTTCCCCTCTCGACTTACTACGATCTGGGAGCAGTAGGGGAAGAAGTTGAACTGAAAATACACACCAGTCACAGGGAAAACAGCATCGAGCTGTTCGGCTTTCTCACCGACGGGGAGAAAAAACTTTTTGAGAAACTCATCGGCGTTTCCGGCATAGGACCAAAAGCGGCGACGAACGTGCTTTCCAACATTTCAGTTCCGGAGCTTGTAAGATCCATAACAAACGGAAACCTCGCGCAGAGAAAAATCCGCGGAATCGGCACCAAAACCGCTACCAAGATAGTAAACGAACTTAAAGACAAGCTTGATGATCTCGCTGTGGATGAAGAGTCCTCAATATCAAACACCATGTTAAACGATACGGTCTCCGCGCTGCTTAACCTGGGTTACACTAGGTCTGAGGTGGAGAAAAAAACCTCCGAGATCAAGAAAATCATCGAAGTCTCGGAATCCATCGAGGACATTCTCAAGGATTCTCTTAAGGTAATCAGAAACTAGATGTCGCAGAACACAAAAAAAACCGTTTCGCCCGAATATACGGAAACAGATGAGTTTACGGACGTAAATCTTCGTCCCGCTTTTCTTCAGGATTTTATCGGGCAGCCCAGCGTAAAGGAGCAGGTCACCATATTTATCGGCGCCGCCAAGGCAAGAGGCGAAGCCCTTGACCACGTGCTTCTTTCCGGTCCCCCCGGACTTGGAAAAACCACCCTCGCGCACATATTCGCAAACGAACTCGGCGTGGCTCTGCATCTCACCTCGGGTCCGGTCCTCGAAAGAACCGGAGATCTCGCATCCATGCTTACCAACCTTGGTGAAAAAGACGTGCTTTTCATCGACGAGATACACAGGATAAACAGGGTCGTCGAGGAATATCTCTATTCCGCGATGGAGGATTTCAACATCGACCTCATGATAGGAGAAGGTCCTACGGCGAGGTCAGTGAAAATAAACCTGAACAGGTTTACGCTCATAGGAGCGACCACGAGAACGGGACTTCTAACCTCCCCGTTTCGCTCCCGGTTCGGAGTTGAACTCAGGCTTGATTACTACAGCACGGAAGAACTTTCAAGCATAGTGAAAAGATCCTCCGGGATTCTGGGAGTCGATGTAACGGATGAGGGCGCCCAGGAAATGACCTCGAGAGCAAGGGGAACTCCCAGGATAGCCAACAGGCTTCTTAAGAGGGTAAGAGACTACTCCCAGATGAAATCGGACGGTCGTATAACCGAACCCGTGGTCAAGGCCGCGCTTTCGATGCTTGAGATCGATTCAAAGGGGCTTGATAACCTCGACAGGGCGATACTAACCGCCATAATCGAAAAATTCGGAGGCGGCCCGGTAGGAATAGACACCATCTCAGCCGCGGTAAGCGAGGACAAAGACACAATAGAAAACGTTTATGAACCCTTTCTTATAAGGGAGGGACTCGTGGAGAAAACCCCTAGGGGAAGAAAGGCTACGCAGCTTGCCTACGGGCACCTCGGACTCAGCCGAACCGAGAGTCAGCCGAAGCTTCTCTGATCTGCACAGAGAATCAGAAGACCATCAGTCAAGCGGGATTTCCCTTATGAACTCGTCCCAGTGATTCCCGGAAATGGCGTCTATTATTTTTCTCGGTTCCTTGTAACCCTTTTCTCCGGGAAACATTTTTCTGTATACCTCGTCTCTTATCTCAAGCCACTTGTCTATAGCCGCGTAGTTTTTGAATTTAACTACGGTCTTGTAGGTCCAAAGCGGCTTTATAGTATGTATTCTCTGTGAATACAGCCTGTAATCGTCAACGGTGATACCCATCTTTTTCATTTCCTGCCAGAAAGGAAAAAGACGTGTTCTGTATACCCTGAGAAACTCGTCACGGTTCTCGGGCGCCACGGTATAGAAACTTTCTTCCACTACGACCGTGTATCTGCCCTCCTCCGCACGAACCACAGCAGCGGTCGCAAGAAAGAAAATCAGGATAAAAACGGCCGAGAAACAATGTTTTACTGACACCTTGGTTCCTCCATTAAGCGCGGTATTGACGTATATTCGCCAAATCAACTCGGTTTTTCAATTGTACCTGACCGTGAAGGGATGTTTAATCCCCCAAAACGGGTATGATAATATGGTTAAGATTTCCTGTCTGATTCCTATCAGCGGTTATCTCTTCGCTCGGCATTGGGTTATCCGACCGCGTGCCATCCGCGACATGGCTTGAAAAATTTACCGACGGAACTGGAGTTTTCGAATTTCGCCTAAGCACTCCTTATGAATCTGTTCACGGAAGGAACAAACAACATATTAATGCTGCTTGTAAGCACCGGGCCCGTGGTCAAGGGCGTGCTTCTGGTTTTAATTCTTATGTCCATTTTTTCCTGGGCGATTATCTACTCGAAATTTCATCTTCTAAGAAGTTCTTCCAAGAAATCAACCGCGTTTCTCAATCTTTATCATTCAAACGAAGACATGAGAGCGCTTCTTTCCTTCTCGGAGAAAGTCGGCGGTCCGGTTGCCGAACTGTTCAGGGCGGGTTACGCGGAAGTGGTGAAAACGGACAAGAAGAAAAGTCGAGGCGAACTCGACCCTCAGCAGCATGGAGACATTTCTTCTCGTTCCGAATCCGTAGACCTCGTGGAAAGGGCGCTTAACAGAGCGATGACCGCAGAGGCTTCAAAACTTGAGAAGTCTCTGGTTTTTCTTGCCACCACCGGCAGTTCAGCCCCGTTTATAGGGCTGTTTGGAACCGTGTGGGGTATTATGAACTCCTTTATAGGACTCGCGGGAAGCAAAGGGGTTCCCTCGCTTGAGGTCGTGGCTCCGGGAATTGCGGAGGCACTTATAGCGACCGCCATCGGTCTCGCGGCCGCCATCCCCGCCACAGTGGCCTACAACTACTTTGTCAACCGGGTAAGAGCGATGGAAGTGGAAATGGAGAATTTCTGCGCCGGATTTTTAAACACGGCGGAAAGATATCTAAACAGGTAACGGGGAATTTCGCTTCATGGCAGCAGGAAAATTCAATACAGGCTGGCACAGATCAGTGCTCTCGGAGATAAACGTCACTCCCTTTGTTGACGTAATGCTGGTTCTTCTGGTTATCTTCATGGTCACCACTCCCATACTCTACCAGGGAATCAAGGTAAACCTTCCGCAAACGGCGTCTTCTAAAATCCCGATAAAAAACCAGAAAAAAATAACCGTGACCCTGACGGGATCCGGAAAGATATTTCTCGAAGACACCAGCTATCCGCTTCCAGAAATCGCCACCGCTCTCGGCAACATCATGAAAGCGGAGGGAACAACGCCCGAGAGTGGGCGGGTTTTTCTCAGAGCTGACAAATCGGTCAGGTACGAATTCGTGGTAAAGGTAATAGACGAGATAAAAAAAGCTGGCGTTGAGAAGCTAAGTCTCGTCACGGAGTCAAAAAGCATAAAGGATATAAAAGCGAACATGTAAAGAGATGAAGGGAGAAGAGAATCTATTTCGCAAAGGGCTTTTTGTTTCTCTGGGTCTTCATCTGCTTGTTGTTTGTCTGCTTTCTCTGGGAGTGGGGGGACACGGGGAGGTTTCCCCGGAAAGTTCAATAGAAGTATCACTTTCGACCCATGCTCCGCGTGTCGACAAAAAAAAATCAGATGTAAAGTCACCCAGTCGTCCCCAGAAACCAAAAAAAAATGCGGAGAAAAAAGTTAAAAAAACTCCCTCGGCACAGGTGAAAACCCCCGAGAGGAAAAAAGAGCGTCCGCCTGCACCCGTGGCGAAAAAGCAGGAACTCCCCAAAGCTTCCCCGGCGGAAACAAAACCCCCCGAGAAGCGGAAGGAGCCTGTAGCAACACGCAAGGAGACAGTTGCAGAAAAGACCGCGCAGAGCACGAAGCCCGAAACTGAGAAAGAGGAAGCTGCTGCCGAGGAAAATCCTCTTGACTCCGGAAAGAGAGAAGTTATCAGGGACATCAAAAAGGAATCCGTTTTGAGGAGTATCGAGAAAGCAGGGGAAGCGGCGTCAACCCAGCCTGCCTCCAAAAAGGCCGGTCCGGGGCTCATCTCGCTTGTGCTTGACGTTTATTACAAAACAATATCGAAACGGATACAGAGAAACCTTATCCTGCCCCTTAACATAGATTCCAGCGCTTTTCTCGCGGCCCAAGTGAATTTTCATATGAGAGAAAACGGAGAGGTGTACGACGTAGGTATAGAAACAAGTTCCGGAAACAGAAGTTTCGATTCTTACTGCATAAAGGCCGTAGACGCAGCTTCACCGCTGCCCCCTCCCCCAAACGAGCTGAGGGACAGGATAAAATCGGAATTTTTCATCATTTCATGTGAAAGTAAAAAGTGATTCGTATGCGCCTGATATTCGTAAGACACGGAAAAACGGACTGGAATGAAATCGGAAGATGCCAGGGAGTAAGCGATGTTCCGCTCAACAGTGGCGGAATTGAGCAGGCGGAAAAAGTGGCTTTCTCTCTTAAAGACGAGAGGATCGATCGCATATACTCAAGCGATCTCATAAGGGCAAAGATTACGGCGGAGAAAATCGCCGCGTATCACTCCCTTGACCTTAATATCAGGGATGATCTCCGGGAGATGGACCAGGGAGTTTTTGAAGGGCTTGATTTCTCCTACATAAGGGAGAAATATTCTGACGTACTTGAGCACTGGCTCAGAGACCCAGAAACCCTGCAGTTACCCGGGGGAGAGACCCTAAGCGGCGTTCAGCAAAGGGCGCTTGATGCCGTTGCGGATATCAGAAGTTGCTTCGGGTCGCAAAACATAGTGATCGTAAGCCACAATCTGGTTATAGGAGCTCTGCTTTGCAGATTTGCCGGAAGTTCGCTCAAGGAATTCCGCGATTACATGGTGGATGAAGCCTCAAAAAGCGTTGTTGAGATATGTGGCGACAGATTCATTATAATATCCTTTAACGATATTGATCATCTGGGCCCTCCCGGCGATAAGACAGGCCACGAAAATTCATGAAGGACGAAATACTGAAAGTAATAAAAGAGTCCGTGGATTCGCTTGCGTTTCCCGGAATCCCGACGGGGGACAAGGCGGAGTTTGAGGTGTCGGTTCCGAAAAAAAAGGAATTCGGCGATTTCTCCACAAACGCGGCGCTTGTTATAGGAAGCATGACGGGCGCGAGTCCGCGCGAAGTCGCGCAAAGCATAGTAGAGGCCATAGAGCAGCGCCAGTGCGACTTCATAGAAAGGCTTGATATCGCCGGGCCGGGATTTATCAATTTTTTCGTTAACGAGACTCTGTTCGGATCCGGACTTCGGGAAATTCTTCGTCTGGGCGACCGATACGGAGCTTCCCGCGAGGGTTCCGGACAGAAGGTAATGGTTGAGTTCGTAAGCGCCAATCCTACGGGTTACCTTCATTTCGGTCACGCGCGAAACGCCGTTGTCGGAGATTCGGTGTCCAGAATGCTTTCCTTTTGCGGATATGAGGTGACCAGGGAATTTTACGTAAACGATGCGGGCAGGCAGATGGAAATGCTCGGCGAGTCCGTATACTCGGCCCTCGCACACTTGTACGGACTCACAAAAGAGCTTCCAGAAGACGGGTATCACGGAGAATACATCTCTGAACTCGCCGGGGAAATAAAAAAATCGGAGAGATGTCCGCAAGTGCCCGGGGATGAATCAGCCGCTATCGAGTTTTGCAAAGAGTTTGCCTACTCAGAACTGCTTGAGGAAATAAAAACTGACCTTCTGGACCTGAGGGTGGATTTTGACAACTGGTACAGCGAGAGAACCGAAATACATGGCCGCGACTCAGGAGAAGAAAAAATTGCCGAAACCCTAGCCAGACTTGAAAATCTTGACGCAGTTGAGAAGAAAGAGCAGGCGCTTTGGTTCAAGGCTTCTCTGTACGGGGACGGCAAGGACTGGGTAATAATAAAAAAAGACGGCACCCCGACTTACTTTCTCTCCGACATAGCTTACCACTTGGATAAATACTCAAGGGGCTTTTCCAGGCTGATAAACGTCTGGGGGGCCGACCACCACAGTCACGTCTCGCGCCTTAAGTCGTCAATGAAGGCCCTTGGCCTAGATGAATCTTCTCTGCAGGTACTTCTTATACAGTTCGTAAGGCTCGTAAGGGACGGCGAGGAAGTTCCGATGTCGAAAAGAACGGGAGATTACGTCACGCTTCGCGAAGTGCTGCGCGAAGTCGGATGTGACGCCGCGAGATTCTTTCTGCTGATGAGAAGCTCGGACAGTCACCTTGATTTCGATCTTTCCCTGGCGAAAAAAGAGTCAAGCGAAAATCCCGTTTACTACGTTCAGTACGCAAACGCGAGGATTTCAAGCCTGCTAAGAAACTCGGCGGAAGCGGGAGTGAGCGCTTCGGAAAAACATCTTGACCTGCTCTCAGAGGATGAGGAACGAAGCATAGTGAAAAGACTTCTCAGATTCCCTGAGATCGTCCTCTCCGCAGCCGAGTCGCTTTCTCCACATAAGGTAGTCTATTATCTTCAGGAATTGGCGGCTGAGTTTCATTTTTATTACAATAAAACAAGGATACTGGACTCAGAGAACGCCGATAAGGCTTCCGCGAGGCTTTACTTGGCCCGCTGCGTACAGGTAGTTATAGAAAACGGTCTCGGGCTTCTCGGAATAAACGCTCCCCGGAGCATGTAAAAATGACTGAAGAAAGAAAAGAAAAAAATCCCCGGGTGCTGCGTCTGTCCCTAGTTTTTCTCGTTGTTTTCACAATGGTGTTTTCTCTGGGAGTTGTAGTGGGGAAGAAATTCATACCCACAGACGAGCCCGCTTCGGCGGAGAAATCTCCCGGTCTGCTGGAAAAACTGTTTTCGTTTGTACCGCGAGGGGAATCCCCGAGCGGCGAAGAGGAATCCCCGGCCGCATCCACGGACGAATCTTCTTCGGATAGAATATCCACTCGTGACAAGTACCTGTCGGCGATGATCAACCCCGATCACAAATACACTATTCAGATCAGTTCCTTCCTTAGCAAGAAAGTCGCCAACCGCACGGTAAAGTTTTACAAAGACAAAGGGTATCCAGCTTTTATAAGAGAGTACTCGCCTTCTGAAATCACCACTTTCTACAGGGTGAGGATAGGAACCTTTCAATCCAAGGAGCAGGCGCGGGAATACGGAAGCGAGATAAAGGAGAAAGAAAGAGACTTCAAGTTTTACGTAACTCTCAATGACTGATCGGCGGAGGGCGGGTATATACTGTCTGCCCGCAGATAGACTACAGAGGAGATTACAGGTTATTATTTTTTCCCATGGAAAACGAACGGATATCCGCTAACTCCGAAGAAACCGACGAGAGATCGAAGACCGGGAGAAAACCGGACTCTTCCAAGCTTCTTTCGGGCGGGATCAAGTCCTGGTGGGTCTTTCTCATGAGCCCCATAGAGGACTTTCTCATAGACAGGAAGTTCCGCCCCAACGTACTTACTATTACCACGCTGCTGGTTTCCGCGCTCGCCGGCTACTTTTTCCATCTGGGCATGATCTTCATAGCAGGGGTGCTGCTGCTGGCCGGTTCAACCTTTGACATTTTCGACGGCAGAGTGGCACGCGCGCAAGGTCTCAATTCACCCAAGGGAGCTTTCTTTGACTCCTGCGTGGACAGATATTCGGAAGTTCTTATCTACATGGGTCTTCTGAGCTTTTTCAGAGACACTTTTTTCGTTTACATCGTTTTCCTTATAGTCAGCTGTTCAATGATGGTCAGCTACACAAAAGCCAGGGCAGAGGGGCTTGGAATCGACTGCGAGATAGGGATAATGCAGAGAACCGAGAGGGTAGCCTACCTCGGGGTTCTCGCGGCGTTTAACTTCCTCGGCAACATAGTTACTTTCTTTCTCGGGTTCGGAAACAGGGATTACCTTCTGAAACTCTCGGTCATCATTCTGTTTCTCTTCTCCTTTTACACATCGATCCAGAGGATGGCTCATGTAATGAAGAAGATAGACGAAGCGGGAAACGGTGGGACGGACGGAACCGGGGCCACAGACTAGGAGCTTCTCTCCCTTATCCTGCTGGCTTTCTTTGAAAGGCCTCTTAGGTAGTAAAGCTTGGCCCTTCTCACGCGGCCTTTTCTTTTTACCTCTATTTTCCCTATAAGCGGGGAGTGTACGGGGAAGATTCTCTCGACGCCGATACCGTAGGAAACCTTTCTTACCGTGAAAGTTTCCCTGAAGCCCGAGCCTTTTCTGGCTATCACGGTGCCTTCAAAAACCTGGATCCTTCTCCTTTCGCCTTCCTTAATGTTGTAGTGGACCGATACCGTGTCCCCGGCCCGAAATTCCGGCAGGTCGGTTCTCAGGTGTTTTTTTTCAACTTCTGCTATAATTCCCATTTTTTTCAATCTTCCTTTTCGCGGGATGTTGAATATACAGAACCTCTACGGTGTTGTCAAAATATTAAAAGAGCTTTTTTTTCAGCCGCTCCCGGAGATTTCCCGAAGCGTCCATCCCACCTAGTCAGGCTCCGCAGGAAAGCAGCCTGTCAAGCACTATGGCGGCCGCGCTTCTTACTGAAAGATGATTGAATCCAGTGTAACCGCTTACGGGTTTGAGCACATAGTCGGCCACTTCTATCGTTTCACGCGTGAGTCCCGACCCCGTACCGAAAAGAATCAGAAAGGGATCCGTGTTTTCGAATATTTTTTCCCGAAGCACCCTGTAGCCAGTCATGTCGTTTGAAAAGCGGGCGTCTGTAACCACCATCTTCGGCTTTTTTCCCTCAATTTCCTCTATCTGCCCCACGGTCTCCTCGATTGTGCTCATTATGCTTATAATGCCAAAAGCTTTGCTTTTAGTCTCGTTAAAATTTTTTCCCGCTCCCTCGGTCCAGTGATCAACAAGTCTCCCCGCTAGGCGGCGCTGTTCCTCCACGGGATTTATAAGATAAAGTTTTCTCACTCCGTAAGTAGTGGCGTCTCTGGATACGTCGTGTGCGTCTATGCTCTTAAATGCAGTCGAGACGACTTCAAGGCGGCTGTTGTAGACCGGATAATGAACCAACGCTATATAAACCTTAAACCCGGGAGGATTCTCGGCTTTAAGCTCCTTTAGAAAGTCATCCTCCTCCCCGGAGAGCTGCGCGTCGTCAAGAAAAGCCGGATTCTGGATGAAAGTGCTTTTTATGCTCTCCCGCCTCCTCCATTTCCTTATCTCTCCATGGTCTCCCGAAAGAAGCACCTCGGGAACCTTCTTTCCCCTGTAAGTTCGCGGCTTTGTGTACTGAGGATACTCAAGAAGCCCGTTTTTAAGAGATTCAGAAGCAAGAGACTCCGTGTTTCCGAGAACCCCGGGAAGGTATCTCGATACGGCGTCCACTATAAGCGAGCAGGCGTATTCTCCCCCGGAGTTTATGTATTTCCCTGTCGATATCTTCATGTCGACGTAAAGTTCGTTCACCCTGTCGTCCACCCCTTCGTACCGGCCGCAGAGGATTATCAGCTGTTCAAACCCGCAGAGCTCCTGCGCTTTGCGGTCGTCAAATTCCTCTCCCTTGGGGGTCGTGAGAATTACGGCGGAGCGAAGTCCTTTTTCCCTTATCCGGCCGATGGCGTTCCCTATAGGTTCCGGGGTCATAAGCATTCCGCTTCCCCCGCCGTATGGGGTGTCATCAGTTTTTCCGTGCTTCGCGCCTGAATAGCTTCTAAGATCGTGGACGTTTATCTCCACCGTCTTGTTCTCAACGGCCCTGCTTATCACTCCGAACGAGAAAATGGAATCAAAGAAATCAGGGAAGATTGTTACTATATCAAACTTCATCGCAGCATCACGAGGCTAATCAAGGAGCCCTTCTAGCGGTTCCACGGTAATCACTGAACCGTCAAGATCCACCGCGGTCACGAATTTTTTGACGAACGGTACCAGGAATTCCCGCCTCGTGCTTTTTATCACGAGAATATCGTGTCCACCCGAATCGATAAGGTCCTTTACCTCTCCGACATTGTCTCCGCGGGTGGTACGGACCTGAAGCCCGATGAGATCAGACCAGAAATACTCATCTTCTCCCGGGGACTGCAGATTGTCTCTTTCAATCAGTACGTGGAGATCTCTCAGTCCGTCTGCGGCCTCGGGGGTATCGATGCCCTTTAATTTCAAAATCGCGGTTTTTTTCTGGAATTTTATCCGGGACAGGTTGAATCTTCGGGGTTCTGTCCGGTCGGGAACTTCTATATAGACTTCTTTTACCCCGGAGAGGTTTTCTGGGCGTCCGCCGAAGGCGAACATTTTCACTTCACCATAGAGGCCGTGTCTTTTTGTTATCTTTCCGTAGAGGACAAGACTTTGTTTCGCGTTTTCCGGCAATGCTACTCAAGAATCTCCAAAACGGCGCGTTTTTTTATCTTCGCAGCTGCGGCACTCAATATGCTGCGAATCGCCTTTGCAGTTCTTCCCTGTTTTCCGATTACCTTCCCCAAGTCCTCTTGGGCCACTCTAAGCTCAATAACCGTAGTTTTCTCACCCGCGATTTCCGTCACCTTAACCTCTTCGGGATTATCGACAATGGATTTGGCCATAAAATCGACGAACTCTCCGAGTTGACTCATAAGGAGCATCCCTCCTGAAACTAAAATCTTTCTGCCTAAATTCTCGCGTGGAAGAAAATGTGCTACGTAACCTGCGACATGAGCTTGCTCACCCTGTTGGTTGCTTTGGCACCGTTATCCATCCATGCTTTTACTCTCTCTATGTTTATCTTAAGTTCGTGGGGTTTTTTTCTCGGGTCGTAATGTCCCAGTATTTCAAGAAACTTTCCATCGCGCGGGGAACGAACATCCGCGGCGACTATCCTGTAAAACGGCCTGTTCTTGGATCCGATCCTGCTCAATCTTATCTTGACCAAACTGCTACTACCTCCTGAATTCGGGATTAAAGATACGCTCCCGCTATCTGAATTTCATCATTCTCTTTGTTAGTTTACCCATTTTCCCCATGTTTTTCATCATGCTTCGCATCTGTATGTAGTTTTTTACCATGCGGTTCACGTCAGGCACCGTAGTCCCGCTTCCCCGCGCGATTCTCTTCCTGCGGCTGCCGTTCAGGATAGCGTGATTCTTTCTCTCGAGCAAGGTCATGGAGTTGATTATTGCAAGGCTCTTTTTTATCTCCTCCTCGGCCTTTACCATAGCTTCGGGGTTATCGGTGATCTTCTTCATGCCGGGAACCATGTGCGCTATGTTCTCTATCGAGCCTAGTTTGCTCATGGCTACTATGGATTCCCTGTAGTCTTCAAGGGAGAACTGTTTCTTGGATATCCTTTCGGCAAGTCTTTGCGTTTTCTCCTCTTCAAAAGCGTCCTCTGCCTTTTCTATGAGACTCAGGACATCTCCCATGCCGAGGATCCTCGAGGCTATTCTCTCGGGATGAAAGACCTCAAGCGCGTCGGCTTTCTCTCCCGTTCCGAAAAACTTGATCGGCTTGCCCGTGGTAGCCTTTATCGAAAGCGCAGCCCCTCCCCTCGCGTCCGCGTCCATTTTTGTAAGAACCACGCCGTCGAGATCAATGGCTTCATCAAAGCCCTGCGAGACGTTCACGGCATCCTGTCCCGTCATCGAGTCGGCAACAAGGAGGATTTCATGGGGATTTACCTTCTTCTTTATGCTCCCAAGCTCATCCATAAGCTCGCGGTCGAGGTGGAGACGTCCCGCAGTGTCTATGATCACCGCGTCCACCCCTTGTTTTGCCGAGCCTGAAACCGCATCCGCGCACACATCCACGGGGTCCGTCCCGGCAACGGTATCGTAGACGCTCACGTCTATTTTTTCTCCGAGAACCTTCAGCTGCTCTATCGCGGCGGGACGGTAGATGTCCGCGGGAACGAGCAGCGGGGTTTTTCCATGGCGTTCCTTAAGAAACTTGGCAAGCTTCGATGCCGTGGTTGTTTTTCCCGAACCCTGAAGCCCGACCAGCATTATTATCACGGGAGGAGAAACGTTAAGATTCAGAGGTTCGTTTTCCCGCCCCAGAATTCCGGTAAGCTCCTCTTTTACTATTTTTATGAACTGCTGTCCCGGATTAAGGCTCCTTTCGACTTCCTGACCCAGCGCTCTCTCCTTGACAAGTTCGATGAACTGGCGGACCACCCTGAAATTGACATCGGCTTCAAGAAGGCTCAGGCGCACTTCGCGAAGGGCGTCTTCTATGTTTTTTTCGCTTAGCTTTCCGTAGCCCCCTATTGTTTTGAGGGTGGAGCCGAGTTTTTTCGAGATTCCTTCAAACATCAGTGCGCTGCCCGCCGGTCCTAAGCCCATGAGGGCCGTGATTACGATCTATATAATACCGGAATTGCGAAATACAATCCTTCCCCGGCCGGAGCGCGGAAAAACCTGAAGACCCGCGTTTGAGAAGCGGTCATATGGACAAAACACTCAAGGCTATTATAATTAGCTTGATTTGCATTTTATTCGGAGGCACCGTTGAAACTCGGAGTATACGGTTACATAAAGCAGTTCATGAGATATCCGAAGAGCACGGGCTCTATAGCACCTTCAAACGAAGAACTGTCAGAACTTGTCACCGAGACCGCCCGGCTAAGCGAAATGGGGACCGTGGTAGAATTGGGCCCGGGAACCGGGGTTTTTACCGAGAAAATCCTGGAGAAGAAAAGTCCTGAAGCGCTGTTTTTCGCAATAGAGATCAACCCCGAGTTCTACGAAGCTACCAAGTCCCGATGTCCCTCCGCGACAGTCTACATGGACTCCGCGGAGAATATGAAAAAATATCTTCAGAGGCACGGAAAAGATTCCTGCGACTGTATTATTTCAAGTCTTCCGTGGGCGGTGTTTGACCACGGAACCCAGGATAGACTGCTTAACGCTATCTGGGACGTGCTGAGGCCCGGAGGCAAGATGATTACCTTCAGTTACTCAATCAGCATGGTGGTTCCAAACGCCAGGAGATTCCGCTCGATTCTGCGAAGCAAGTTCACAAGTGTCGTCAAGTCAAAAACTGTCTGGTCCAATTTCCCTCCCGCGTTTGTGTACAGCGCGGAAAAATAATCTCATCTCCCTCAATTCGGCCCCGGCCAAGACCGGATCGGCAAACCGGATTCCCCACCGCAAGGGCAGTTGGGTATACTTAAACGAATAACGCGTAAGCGGTCTTCTTTATGTCCCAGCATCCCCTCTACCTGATTGACGGCAGTTCCTATATATTCAGGGCGTATTACGGTATAAGGGCCGATCTTTCCACATCAGATGGGTTGCCCACCAACGCCGTCTACGGATTTGCCAACATGCTTCTTAAGTTTCTCAGGGAATACGAACCGGAATACCTGGGAATGGTGTTTGATTCCAAGGGAGAAGTGTTCAGAAACGAAATATACCCCGAGTACAAGGCCAACAGGGATGAAGCTCCTGAGAGTCTGAAGCTTCAGTTTCCGAAGATTTTCGAGCTGGTCCGGGCCTTTTCAGTTCCGATGCTGGCAATGGAAGGATACGAGGCTGACGACATCATGGGAACCATAGCCAGGGCGCAGGAAGAATCAAAGGTCGTTCTGATTACCGGAGACAAGGACTTCTGCCAGCTCGTGTCCGAGAACGTGACTCTGATTGACACAATGAGAGAGCGGGTAACCGGGGTGCGGGAAGTACGGCAGAAATACGGAATCGGGCCTGAACAGATGATCGACTTCTTCGCTCTTGTGGGAGACAAGGTCGATAACGTGCCGGGAGTCGCAGGCGTCGGGGAGAAAACCGCCTCGGCCCTTATATCCGAGTACGGAGATCTTGACGGCGTATACAGCAACCTCGACGCGCTTCGCCCGAGTGTCGCCCAGAAACTCAGAGGGCATAAAGATACTGCGTACCTGAGCCGCGAACTCGTTACCATAAAAACGGACGTCGAGGTAGGAACCGGAATTGAGGATTTCAGATACGGGGGATACGCGGCCGAAGATCTTCGGAAAATATTCTCAGAACTTGAGTTTGAAAAGCTTCTTGACGAGATCGGTGGCACCTCTCGCCCGCCAAGCGAAGGCGAAGCGGTAAGATACGATTCCTACGAAACTGTTTTCGAGGAGAAATCACTCGGTCGGATCATAAGCATGATAGAGGAAGCGGGAGAACTCTCAATAGATCTCGAGACTGACTCAAAGCTGCCGATGAATGCAGGGATAGTGGGATTTTCGCTCTGCCCCGCTCCAGAGCAGGCTTTTTACGTTCCCGTCGGGCACATCGGAACCATTGAAACCGAAAGGCAGATGAAACTCGACAATGCGCTTTCTATGCTGAAACCCGTTTTAGAATCCGAGGACGTAAGGAAGATAGGTCAGAACATAAAATACGAGATGCTAGTGCTGAGAAACCACGGCGTCACGCTCAGGGGGATTTACTTCGACACTATGCTGGCCGCGCACCTCCTCGACGCTTCCCGAGGGAGCTACAAGCTTGACGAACTCTCAAGAACGGAGCTGGGTCACAGGATGATTTCCTACGATGACGTTACGGGAAAAGGAAAGTCCAAAAAGAGTTTCGCCGAAGTGGACATCGAGACGGCGACAAGATACTCCTGCGAAGATTCGGACGTGACGCTTATTCTTTCAAGGAAATTTCTTGAGACTCTCAAACAAGAGGGTCTCTGGGACCTTTATACAGAAAACGTCCTCGGTCTTCTTCCGGTTCTCTGCGACATGGAGTCTGCGGGAGTGAGTGTTGACACCGCGATTCTCGGGGAGATGTCCGAGGAGTTTGAAAAAGACCTAGGTTCCATTGAGACCGAAATATATGAAAAAACCGGAAAAAAGTTCAATATAAACTCAACAAAGCAGCTTTCCGAAGTGCTTTTCGAAGAACTTCGGCTTCCCGCCAGGAAGAAAACCGCGAAAGGCGCTTTCTCCACCGATTCTGAGGTGCTGAGGGATCTCTCGACAATCCATGAGGTGCCCCGTCTCATACTGAGACACAGGTTTCTTTCCAAACTGAAATCCACCTACATCGATCAGCTCCCAAGGCTCATCAACCCGGCCACGGGAAGAATTCACACCTCTTTTAATCCCGCCGGCACTTCAACCGGGAGGCTAAGCTCAAGCAATCCGAATCTTCAGAACATCCCGATAAAAACCGAAGACGGAAAAAGAATAAGGAAATCGTTTGTGGCGAAAGACGGCCGCGTTATACTGTCGGCCGATTATTCCCAGATAGAACTTCGTCTGCTCGCCCATTTCTCGGAAGACCCCACACTGCTTGAGGCGCTTCGAAACGACAAGGACGTACACGTCGCAACGGCCTGCGAAATCTTTAACGCGACCGAGGACCGGGTCACTTCCGAGATGCGGAATCTCGCCAAGACCATAAACTTCGGGATAATATACGGGATAAGCGCTTTCGGGCTCTCAAAACAGCTCGGCACCACGGTCTCGGTCTCAAGAAACTATATAAGCCGATATTTCGACAGATATTCAGAGGTGAAGGCCTATATGAAGTCATCGGTTGAAGAAGCAAGGAACAGAGGCTACACCGAGACGCTTGTCGGGAGAAGAAGGCCGATACCGGAGCTTGTGTCGGGAAACAGAGTGGAGAGGAGCAGAGGAGAGCGTGAAGCCATAAACACTCCGATACAGGGATCCGCGGCGGATATAATAAATCTGGCCATGATCCGAATATTCAAAAGACTTGAAGAAGGGGGGTTTCGCTCCAAGATGATTCTTCAGGTTCACGACGAGCTTCTTTTCGAGGTGCATGAAACGGAACTTGAAGAACTGCAAACTCATATAAAAAACGATATGGAAAACGCCTGGGAGCTTCGTGTGCCGCTTAGAGTGGAGATGCGCCCCGCAAAGAACTGGGCCGAAGCCCACTGACCTAAAAGAACGATACAGCAATGATTAACTCCAGAAGAAAAGCCCTGATTCTGCGCGCACTGGTTTTATTTTTCGCTTTTCTACCGGCAGCATCTTCCTACGCTGAAGTAAACCAGAAGAAAATCCTCTCCTTTATTTCAAAAAACGCCTCGTCGCGGGGGAAAATCGGGATCATGGTCCGCTCCGCCGATACAGGCAAAACGGTTTTCCGCTACAACAGCAAAAAGGAATTCATTCCCGCCTCCAACAACAAGATACTTTCCTCAGTCGCGGCGCTTTCGCTTCTCGGGAAGGATTTTCAGTTCAAAACGGAGCTTTATCTGGGCGGAGGAATACACTCGGGAGTCGGCCACGGCGGTCTTTACGTAAAAGGGTTCGGTGACCCTACGATAGACATCGACAAGCTTCGGGAGATTGCCGGGCGGATTAAAGCCCTCGGGATAACGGGAATCGAGGGTGGGATTCACCTCGACGGTTCGTATTTTGACGACGTCCATTACGGAGAGGGCTGGGACCCGGATTGGTTCGGTAAAGGATTCTGCCCTCCCGTAACGGCGATTTCGTTTAACTACAACTCGGCCAAGATAAAGATTTCCGCGTCCAGGGTGGAGGGAGTGCCAGCGACAGTGAGCACGGAACCCGCAGAGTTTCCCTTCCCGATTAGAAACAGGGTTTCCACCACGCTAAGAAAATCGGGCGTGAGAGCGCAATACAACGAACAAAATGAGCTCAGGATCTCCGGATACGTCTCCTCCCGGAAAAAAGCTGAAACCCTGGAGCTTTCGGTACCCGACCCGTTTTTTTACTTCGGGTCGGTGCTAAAGAGAGTTCTCGAAGAGGACGGAATCGAGGTAAGCGGACCCATAGACCGCAGGAGAGTGCCCCGGTGGACCGGCAAGATATTCACTCATTACTCAGAACCTCTGGGCACCGTTATCCGTGAATACAACAAGGAAAGCGTCAATATAATCGGAGAAAATATAGTTAAGGTGATCGGCGCCGAGTTTCTCAGCACCCCGGGCTCATGGAAATCCGGTACGTACGTAATTGAAAATCATCTGAGGAAAATCGGTCTTAACGGAAACTTCTCCATGGCTGACGGCTCCGGTCTTTCAAGGCTGAACAGGGTTTCCCCGGAAGATATAACCCAGGCACTCGCCAAGGTATACGAAGATCCGGATATTTCCGAGGAGTTTCTCGCATCTCTTCCGATTGCCGGAGTTGATGGAACTCTTAAGAAGAGATTTCGTAACCTCAAGGGCAAGGTCTACGCGAAAACCGGATATCTTGAAGGAGCCAGGTCCCTATCCGGTTACGCCTTCGGGAAAAACGGGCGGGTTTACGTTTTTTCCATCATATCAAACGGCATGGGGGCGAGGGTAAAAAAACTTCAGAACCTGCTTCTGCGAGAACTTGTCTACTGATTTATTCCGTGGAAACTGTCCGCCAATCTAGCGAATTCCTCAACCGAAAGCGATTCAGCCCTTCTTCCCTGATCGATGCGCGAATCCGAAAGCGCCCGTTCAACCGTCTCCCTCTCAAAGAAATTGCCGAGCGAATTCCTTATGGTCTTTCTCCGAGAGGAAAACGCATGCCTTGTAACGGCCCTGAAAGTCTTCTCTCTTGATACCGAAAACACGGGTTCTTTCAGCGGATCAAGGATCACCACCGCCGAATCCACATCGGGAACCGGATAAAATGCGCGGCGCGAGACCTTGAAGGCAAGCTTTATACTAAAACAGCTCTGAAGAAGCACAGATAGAGAACCGTAGCTTTTTCGTCCCTTTGGAGAAGATATTCTCTGCGCCACTTCTTTTTGCAGCATCACAACTATTTTCGAGAAAAGCTCTCTTTCATCAAGAAGTTTCATCAGAATCCGGGTGGATACGTTATATGGAAGATTGGATACAAGCTTCATCTTCCCCTCGGAGGAAAAACGACTGAAACTGACTTTAAGGGCGTCTTCGTAAACAAACCTGACGGTTTCGGATTCTCCGAATTTTTCGTCAAGAAAGGTTTTGAGCCTACTGTCTTTTTCAATCGCCGTGACTCTGCCGGCACCAAGCGTGAGATGTTCGGTGAGGCTGCCTTTGCCGGGACCGATTTCAATCACATGGTCTTCTTCTCGGAGTTCTGCGGCAGCACTGATTTTACGCAGTATGTTTGGGTCGTTCAGAAAATTCTGTCCGAGCCTTTTAGTATGGCGAAATGTCTCTTCCTGCTCCATATCATCCACTCGCGAAAACCGGTATCGATCCCGACCCTGCGGGAAAATACAACCGTAAAACTATACTCTGATTCTATGTTTTCGGAGATTACGCGGGATCACCCGCCAGCGAAGCAAACGGATACTACTTTAGAGCAACTCTTGAGTACGAAAGCAAAGCAATGAAGCCCGCAAAGTTATTCTTCCTTGAACCTGAATATCTTTTCTTTATCTTTTATCATCCCCAGTTCTTCTCTCAGTATTTTCTCAAGGTATCTTTGGTCTTGCTTTATGGCGTCTATTTCCTCTCTGTAAGCACTGTTCTGTGCCTTTAAGTCCTCTATTCTCTTTTCTATCCTCTTGTTTTCGTTTTTGAGAAAATAGACCTTGGAAATCTCGTTGAAAAACACCAAGGCCACCACCACGATAATTACCGAATACACAGCCAGCCTGATGAATTTCCCCGGTTTCATATGTCTTTACAGCGCAAAAGTTCCAACAAGAAAAGGGTTGGTGCTTTTTTCAATTCCCACGGTCGTTCGGGGACCGTGGCCTGGATGGATTTCATAGTGGTCGGGATATTTAAGAATCTCGGAGCGGATCGACCCGACAAGTTCCGCCATGGTTGTTCCCCCCGTAAGATCCACTCTGCCGACGCTCCCCGCGAAAACCGTGTCACCCGCTATTATGGATTCTTCGAAAACAAAACATATGTGCCCCCAGGTGTGTCCCGGGACAAGCAGAATCTCTCCCCTGAGATTCCCGACTAAAAGAGTGTCTCCTTCTTTCACGTAGCCGTCTACCTCGGGGACCTCGACAAAGTCAAATCCGGGGAACCTCATCTTCGCCTCGGGAAGCACATCGAGCACGGGCTGTTCTTTTTGGTGTATGTAAAAGGGTATGCCGAGCTTTTTTTTAAAAGCCTCAACACCGGCCACATGATCCAGATGCGCGTGGGTGTTGACTATTTTTTTTACCTCGAGTCCCGATCTTTCAATTTCCGCGGATATTTCCTCTATCTGCTCTCCAGGGTCAACGAGCATCGCCTCGTTGGTATCTTCATCCCCTATGATATAGCAGTTTTCAATGAATATCCCACCCGGGACGCATTTTATTATCAATCTGATCTCCTCTGAGTCTTGTTTACGCGAAAACCGACGAATCCGTCCTCCGGCGGCATCCACTTGAGTTCAACCGATTCCACCTTTGCGCGGGGCGGACCCTCGCCGCACCACTCAATCAGTTTTTCGAGGTTCTCGGTCGTTCCTTCGGCAACTATCCTCACGGTTCCGTCCGCAAGGTTTTCTACATGTCCCCTGATACCAAGCCCAATAGCTTTTTGCACCGCCGAGGCTCTGAAATAAACTCCCTGTACCCTTCCCTTCACGAGGATAAGCACTTTCTGTTCCATCCGACTCTCCAAGATTACCGAAAGCCTCTGTTGGCGTCAATGAACGCGGGGATCCAGGACTTCGGAATGCTTCCCAAGGCAAGAGAGAAAGGTTACACAGCGTTGACAGGAAAAAAGGCAAAATGTATTTTGTTAGCTTGATGAGTGAGTACCGAGCCCATTTCAGATGCATCGACGAGAATTGCTCTGAAACCTATCCCCTTGATGAAATCATCTACAGATGCAGGAAGTGCAACAATCTTCTCGACGTTCAGCACGACATGGAAACTCTCGGGCAAAAAACGCCCGAGCAGTGGAGAGAGCTTTTCGACAGCAGATACAGAAAGCAGTCCTGGCCTTTCGGAAGCGGAGTCTGGGGAAAAAAGGAGTGGGTACTACCTTCAATTGAAAACGAAAACATAGTTTCAATGTACGAGGGATGCACGAATCTTTTCTGGGCCGAGAGGCTAGGAAAACACGTCGGCGTTGAGGATCTCTGGATAAAGATGTGCGGCAACAGCCACACGGGATCCTTTAAGGACCTGGGAATGACCGTACTTGTTTCGGCCGTAAACCAGATGATAAACGACAATATGAGCATCCCGGCGGTCGCCTGCGCCTCAACAGGGGACACCTCGGCTGCCTTGGCCGCCTACTGCGCGTCAGCAGGCATTCCCTCAATAGTTTTTCTTCCCAAAGACAAGGTATCCATTGCTCAGCTGATTCAGCCCATCTCGAACGGGTCCCTGGTTCTTTCTCTGGACACCGATTTTGACGGCTGCATGGAGATGGTCCAGAGAATAACCAGCGAGCATAACATCTATCTGGCAAACTCCATTAACTCCCTGCGCATAGAGGGGCAGAAAACGATAAGCATAGAACTTTGCCAGCAGTTTGACTGGGAAGTTCCGGACTGGGTGATAATTCCGGGCGGCAACCTCGGCAACGTGTCCGCGCTCGGAAAGGGATTTTTGATGATGTATGATCTCGGTCTCATAAAAAAACTTCCGAGAATAGTTTGCGCGCAGGCACAGAACGCAAACCCTCTTTACCTGAGTTTCCTTAAGGGTTTCAGCGAATTTGTCCCGGTAAGAGCGAAAAAAACCCTCGCAAACGCCATACAGATCGGAAACCCCGTAAGCATCAACAAAGCGATTTCGATTCTCAGGCGATTCGACGGAGTCGTTGAACAGGCATCGGAAGACGAACTCTCCCACGCCTCGGCAATGGCGGACAGAACGGGCACCTTTAACTGTCCCCATACCGGAGTCGCGCTCGCGGTGTTTTTGAAACTGCTTGAGAAAAAGGTTCTTTCCCCGAAGGAAAAAATAGTGGTCGTTTCCACCGCTCACGGACTGAAGTTCGTGGAGTTCAAAGCCGGCTACCATAAGTCAGCCCTTGAGGGGATATCGTCTGAGCTGAGAAACGCTCCTGTGGAACTTCCAAACGATTACAAGACCGTAAGAGACGCCATACAAAGCAGGATTTCGGTCCAGTAACAAACCCCCCTGTTCCCCCGCAACCCGGACGGTTCGCTCTCTCAGCCTCCCCCAGCAGTACCCGCATAGGCAGCCGAGACTTTTTTCGAAGACCGGAATCTCCACCATTCCCAGGCAAGCAGTGCCCACACGGGCGCAAACTCTATCCATACCACCGCGTTTCCGAATATTCCAGCTTCCCCGGCGGGAGAAGGAAAATAATACTGGAGATAATAAAGCGGAAGCAACGCGGTGAGGGCAAGGAAACCCGGGCTCGGAGCTATGCAGAGAAACGGAAGAAGCCACGTGTAGTACCAGGGGAACTGCGCCGGGCTCAGCAGAAACGCGCCTCCGATTATGAGAAGGGCTTTTCTGTGGATGCCAAAAGACCCGCTTGCAAACGCCACGTAGAACTTCCAGCCAAAAAGAATCATAATGATGCCGGCTCTTGAGTGCGCCTGCGCGTGTCCGGGGTGAATGCCAAGCGCCTCCAGAACAAATTCCCATCCCGAAAGAATCGTCGCGAAGAACGGACTGTTGTTCTGCCAGCTCTTTCCATACGCCACGATTCCGGAAGCCGGATCCAGTTTAAACGCAAATGTGGGAAGAAGTATGATTAAAAGCGCGACGGCGAAAACAAGGGTCTGCAAAAGCGTTTCACGCTTCTCCCTAATGGGTTTTAAAAACACCCCGAAAAGAAGCGCAGGCCATAGCTTAACTCCCACCGCAAGCGATAGTGCAAGCGTCCAGAGCCTTTTCCTTCCGCAAAGAAAAAGAAGTATCGCTCCCAGTACGAACGGAAGCGCCAGGACGTCCATGTGCACGGAGTTGAATATTTCCTTTGCCAGAAGCGGGTTCCACCAGTAGATAAGGGAACTTTGAAGGGGAATGTTAAGTTTTTTCAGGCTCACAAACAAAAGCGCGAGCGTGGCCAGATCAAACACTATAAGCATAATTCTCCACCCCGTAAGGCTCATGGGAGATATTTTGTAGGATACGGCGAAGAAGAATTCCGCAACCGGCGGATAGATGGTTTTTACGTGCGGGTGGTTTATTTTCTCAAGCGTATCGCCGTAGAGGCTCTTCAGTTCTTTGAGTTTTTCGCTCCCCCCATCCTCCACCGCTTCCTTTGGCGAGTGCTCGTAGGGATTTATCCCGTTTGCCAGAACGGCGCCGTCCCAGAAGTAGCGGTGAAAATCGTTTTCAAGTATCGGGGTTGAAAACAGAAACAGAACCCGGAACCCGAGACCGAAAAGAACTATGAGAAGAAGCGAGCATGCGCGGTTTTTTCCGAGACTTCTCACCGCCACGAAGTAAATGACCGAGGCGGCAACCAGAAGCGATATGAAAACCGGTATCAAATCTTTTTCAAAAGCATCTGAGGAGAGTTGCGGGGAGATTTTCGCAATAGCCCCGAGCAGGAAAAAAACGGCGGCTCCGCACAAGAGAAGGAGCCAGTTCGGTTTATTGATTTTCTGCATCAATGGGTACAATTACAAGAATAAAGTTTCATTCGGCTCGGAACTCCGGAAGATGAACAAGAGCAGGGAAAAATTAAAACTAATTCTCAGAAGCAAATCAATCCTGCTCGGAAATTTCACTTTGGCATCAGGAAAGCAGAGTTCCTATTACATTGACGCCAGGTTCACAACCCTGGATCCCGAAGGCGCAAATTTGATATCAGAAATATTCCTGGGTGATATCGCCACGCAGGGAGGCGTAACGGCTGTAGGAGGACCATCCTCGGGTGCCGACCCCATGGTGGGCGCGATTATCTCCAGAAGTTATGCGGAGGATATGCCGCTTCGCGGGTTCATAGTAAGAAAGAAGGAGAAGGAACACGGTACCGGAAACATGATAGAGGGCGGACTCTCTCAGGGAGACAGGGTAGCCATCATCGAGGATGTGATTACGACCGGCGGTTCCGTGCTAAGAGCTATTGATCTCGTCGAGTCCGCGGGAGCCAGCGTCTGCAGAGTTCTTTGCGTCGTTGACAGGGGAGAGGAAACGGAAAAAACTTTCCTTGAGCGGGGCTGTAGCTTTTTTTCCATATTCAGGGTTTCGGAACTTCTCTAGAAAACACCACACAAAACCCTTTTGTTTTTTCGCACAAACCGGAATGCTATTCAGTTTTTACGTAATTATTGCCGCTGATATATTAGGCGTGGAGACAGTTTATTGAGCATTTTACTGGTTGTAACACTCGTACTTTCGGGATTCTTGGCCCTTAACATAGGAGCCAACAATTCCGCGGCGTCCATGGCAACTTCATACGGCGCCGGGGTAAGGTCGAAAAGACAGGCCGTATGGCTCATAGCGATCTTCGCCCTTCTCGGGGCGCTTACAGCCGGAGCTCCCGTGGTCGAAACCGTGGGCAAGGGAATAGTGCCCACCGAAACTCTCTCCTCCGACATAGGCTTCATATTTATAATTCTGCTCCTGGGAATAGGTTTCGTCACTTGGGCAAACGTGGTACGCACACCCATCGCCACTACCCATGCCATAGTATGCGCCATAGTCGGGATCGGTCTTTATACTCAGACGCTTGATTCCGGCAGTTTCCTCCGGGTGCTCAAATGGTGGATCGTGGCGCCCATAGTAGCATGGATAATAAATTTCGCCGTGGCGAAGTTTTTCTACTTCAAGATAGTCCTCTATCTCGCAAGTAATTTCTCGGAAAAAAAAGTCAACATTATCCTGACCGTTCTCATCACCATATCCGGAACGTTTATCGCGTTTTCGGGAGGTGCGAACAATTCCGCAAACGCCATCGGTCCCATAGTGAGTCTGGGGCTTATAGATTCTTATCCGGGCGCGATTCTTGCCGGCGTTGCGATGGGAGTGGGAGCGATTCTCCTCGGAGGCAGGGTTCTTGAGACACTTGGAAAGAAAATAACGGAGATATGCATCATAAGGGCTATCTCGGTTGAACTTACGGCCGCCGTGATAATACTGCTTGCCTCGTTAAACGGAGTTCCCGTTTCGATCGCCGAAATAGTCACGGCCGGAGTGATTGGGTTCTCGTGCGCGCAGCATGGATTCGCCGAGACTTCCAAGAACAGTCATGTTGTCAAAATCGGTTTTTTCTGGTTTGTTGTTCCTGTGGTAGCCGTGGGGGTAAGCTATTACGTATCCCTCATATATATAAAATACGGTTTGTCGTCGTATCTAAGTTTTCTCGGTTAGATGAAATTCTCAGAAGAAGATATAAAAAGCCTTAATCGCGAGTTTGAACGAAGTTCTCCCCAGGATATCCTCGCCTGGGCTTCGGAGAACCTCGGTTCGTCGGTGGCGCTTGCGACCAGTTTTCAGGTCCAGGGGATGGTGCTTGTTGATATGTTCGCAAAAACAGACCCCGAAGCGAGAATCTTCACTCTTGATACCGGAAGGCTTCATCCGCATACCTACGATGCCATGGAAAAAACAAGGGAGAAGTACAACATCAATATCGAGGTGCTTTTCCCCGAGACGGCCGAAGTAGAGGAAATGGTAAACAGCCGAGGGGTGAACCTTTTTTACAAAAGCGTTGAGAACAGAAGACTCTGCTGCCAGGTAAGGAAAACTAACCCGCTAAACGGATTTTTAAAAAACCTTGACGCCTGGATTACATCTATAAGGGCGGACCAGACGGAGCAGCGGGCTGACTCAAGCAAGTTTGAGATTGACTACCTGCACGGAAGAATGCTCAAGATAAACCCGATTCTCGACTGGACCGTTGATGAGATATGGGATTACGTACGGAAAAACGACGTTCCGTACAACAAGCTTCACGACATGGGGTATCCAAGCATAGGGTGCGCTCCCTGCACCAGAGCCATCGAAGAGGGAGAAGACCCAAGGGCGGGCAGGTGGTGGTGGGAGCAGGACTCGGACAAAGAATGCGGAATCCACTTCAGTCACGAACCGCAATCCTAGAGAGCAGGGAGTGGATTTCAGGTTCCCTGCCGCAGATTCTTTTTCACAATCGGAATAACTTCTTCTTTCAGCAGCCTCATTGATTTTTGCCACTTCTCCTCGGGCTTCCATTCGTGTCCCATTACCAGAAGCACTCCGAATCCTCCGACAAATTCATGAAGCTCGATTATTTTCCGAGCGACTTCCTCGGGGCTTCCGACAAGCCACATGTTTTCGATCATGTAATCCATAGTCACCTCTTGGTCAGATATTGACTTGTCAACCTTGAACAGATTCAGGTTGTTTCTTATCATGGGAACTATTTTGAAAAAGTAATCCCGGAAATCCCTTGCGAGCGTGCCCTCTATCACCTCTTTTCTCGCTTCCTCCGTGGTCTCCGCAACGTAGACGTCCCTAGCTATTCTCCATTTCCCCCTCTCAGCCGTTCCGCCGGCGGCATCTGCACCCTGCTGATATCCCGCCCAGTGAGATTTCAGTACGTCGCGGGTAACGAAATTTATGCTCATCGGTATCCAGTCCCGTTCCCCGGCGGTTCTAAGGCTCGTGGAATTCTCTGAGATTCCCGCGACCGCTATAGGAGGATGGGGTTTCTGGTACGGTTTCGTGTGCACTCCAAGACCGACTTTTTCCACGGGATCGGGAACGGTGAAATTCCACCGAGAGTTGCCATAATCGCCTGGACGCGGATTGTTCCACAGATTGAGTATCATCTCAAGGGACTCGTTCATAAGCTGTCTCTGTTCCCCCGTTTTGGGGTTTATGCCAAATGCCTTAAAGTCTCCGATGAAACTCCCGGCTCCCACTCCCCAGTAGAATCTTCCCTTAAGCAGGTGGTCGAGAACCGCGATTCTGTGGGCAAGCATGAAAGGGTCATGCTGAGGCAGGCATGAAACACCCGTACCAAAGATTATCCGCTCCGTAAGGGCAGCAGCTTTGGCTATGAAAAGATCGGGGGCCGGTATGTTCTCCCAGCCCGCCGTGAAGTGCTCCCCTATCCAGGCTTCCCTGAAACCGATTTCGTCCAAGAAAACCACCTGCTCCATGTCTTCTTCGAGCGTCTGGGAAAGGGGGGAGCCGGCCGGATGAAGGGGCATAGTGAAGTATCCAAGTTCCATTTCCGAAACATTATACTTTCTTTGTAGATAAAAAGAGAATGATTCACGGAGCGGATCCGGCCCGTAAAAGTTGGCAAAAGCGGTATGAATACAGTAATATGATACGGAATTTTTGAATTATTAGAGCGTTTAAGTCAAGGAGGAAGCAGTACAATGTCAGAGAATCTTCCGGGCATACAAGAGACCCGAGAACTTCTTAAGAAGAAAAAAGTGGTTATCGCCGGGGTGGGCGAAACAGAACAGGGTAAAATCCCTAACAAAAGCTCCTTTCATTTCCTAAGCGAAGCTTCCAAGCTCGCTATTGAGGACGCGGGGCTAAAAAAAGACGACGTCGACGGTCTTGTGACGGCGTTCTCCCTGGTGGAGCACACATTCATGCACTGCACCACCTTTGCCGACTACTTCGGGATGAACCCGAGGTTCTTCTCCTCGGTAGCGGTGGGGGGAGCGACAGCTGTGTGGATGGTGGCGGAGGCCGCCATGGCCATAACCTCGGGACAGGCAGAAGTGGTTTTGTGCGTAAGAGGGGACAACACACTTTCGGGGATATCCTCTTCAGGCATGCTCGCCCTTATAAGGGAGATGTGCCATGCAGAGTTTGAGTTCCCCTACGGACTAACTACTCCCGGGGGATACGCGCTTGCGGCGCAGAGATACCTCCATGACTGGGGTAGCCGCAGAGAGCATCTCGCAGCGGTGGCGGTAACAATGAGAAAGCACGCCGCCGATAAAGAAAACGCCATGAACAAGGATCCTCTCTCAATAGAGGACGTGCTTGAGTCAAGGGTGATAGCTGAGCCTCTTACCAAGTATGACTGCTCCATTATTTCAGACGGAGGAGCGGCTTTCATAGTCACGACTGAAGACAAGGCAAAGGAGCTTGGAATAACAAACGATCTTGCGTACCTGTGGGGAATGGGACAGGGATACTCACACCAGTACCTTACGACGCTTGAGAACCTTGACCAGATATACAACGCCGTTGAGCGCTCGGGGCAGAAGGCTTTCGGCACTGCGGGGATAGAACCAAGGGACGTTGACATAGCGTTTCTTTATGACTGCTTCACCATAACCGTGCTTCTAGAGCTTGAGGGACTGGGGTTTGTTCCCAAGGGAGAAGGGGGAGCGTTTGCTCTTGAGGGAAGGATGGAGATAGGAAAGGATCTTCCCGTTAACACCCACGGGGGACTGCTCTCGCAGGCTCACCTGGGGGCTATGCATCATGTGGTTGAGGCTACTCTTCAACTTCGTGGAGACGCGGGTAAGAGGCAGGTAGAGAATCCAGAGGTTGCGGTAGTGCATGGAAACGGCGGCATAGTGTCTGCTCACAGCACTGTGGTTTTGGGTAACCAGCCGCTTAATTAACACAAACTAAGGAGAGTAAGAAGATGTCTGAAGAGAAAAAAGCATACAACAAGCCTTTGCCCGAGTTTAGGCCTGAGACAAAGCCTTTTTGGGATGCGGCTAAGGAGCACAGGCTGGTTATCCCTAGATCAAGGGAGACCGGAGAGTTTTTCTTTTACCCAAGAGCTCTTTCCCCGGGAGGGGACATGAGTGATGACATAGAGTGGGTAGAGAGTGAGGGACGTGGGAAGGTATGGACCTTCTCCATACATCACATGGGACCATCCAAGGCCTACAAGGGGGAGCCCCCTTATGTGGTTGCGTTAATTGAGATGGAAGAAGGGGTTAAGATGATGTCTAACGTTGTTGACGTTGATCCCCATGAAGTGTCCATCGGTATGGACGTCCAGGTGGTGTTCGATGACGTTACCGATGAAGTTACCCTCCCCAAATTCAAACCCGCGGGTTAATTAAAAGGCGGGGATGGTCAGTCATCGAGTTTGACGAGTATGTCGTCCCCGTCAATTTTTACCGGGTAGGTCTCGAGAGATTCAGTCGCGGGAAGGCAGAGCACTTCGCCGGTTTTGACGTTGAACTCAGCCCCGTGGTAACAGCAGGTGATGCGTTCCCCGTCAAGATCTCCGTCTGAGAGAGGAAAACACTGGTGAGTGCACTCATCCAGAAAAGCGTAGAAATCTCCGTCAACCCTGCATATGGCAATTGCATCTCCGCCGACGAAAAAAGATTCCACTTCTCCTTCCGCCACGTCTGAAACCTTCGCCACTTTCTCGAAATCAGGCATAAGGTTATCTCCCGTTGCCGGTTTCGAGCCTTCGCTCAAACCAGTCCATCACCTTGCTCTCAAGAGCCTCCCTCACGGAATCGATCGACATATGTTCAAGAGTTTCGTTAGTAAAGGCGCGGAGCATTATGATCTTTGCCTTTCTCATGGGGATCCCCCTTGAGCACAGGTAAAAAAGGGCTTCTTCATCCATCTGCCCGATCGTGGCGCCATGAGTGCACTTAACGTCATCGTTGTATATCTCAAGCTGAGGCTTCGTGTCTATCTGGGCCGTATCGGAGAGAAGAAGATTCCTGTTGGTCTGCTTCGCGTCCGTTTTCTCGGCGCCTTCGTGAACCAGTATTCTTCCGTGAAAAACTCCCTTTGAGCGGCCGTCAAGCACGCCGTTATAGAACTGGCGGCTATCGCAATGAGGGCTCGCGTGCTCAACACGCATGAAGTTATCCATATGTTGGCGTCCCTCGGATATGAAAAGACCGTAAATATCGGAGTTGCATCCTTCTCCCGCCAAAACGGGATGAACGTTATTCCTTACTATGGCCCCTCCGGAGAGAATGGAGTGAGAAGTGATGTTGCTGTTTTTCTGCTGATTTACCCTCAGGGTGGAAAAATTAAACGCCTTCTGGCTTTCAAACTCAAGCCTGTAATGCTCAAGGTTCGCGTTTTCCCCGCAGACAACCTCCGTGACAACGTTTGAAAAATAAACGCTTTGGGAAACCGATACGTAATGCTCAATGACCTTGGCGCTCGAGCTTTGCCCGACTATGATGAGGTTTCTCGGGTTTATGAATAAAGGACGGCCTTCATCCGTTGATACGTGAAGAACATGTACGGGTTTCTCGAAAACGGTCCCGTCTGGAACGTAAACAAAGACTCCGTCCTCAAAATAGGATGTATTAAGGGAGATAAAAACGTCTTTTTCATAATCGGCGTATCTCGCCAAGTAATCCTTTACTAGATCGCCGTGCTCGCGGATCGCCTCCGATAGACTTTTCACCAGAACCCCCTCCCCGGCATCCCCAGCGTCTGAAAGGGAAGAAGCGAAACGACCGTTTACAAAAACAAGCCGCAGGCAATCAAGCCCCGAGAATCCGTAAGAATCCACGGTTTTCTTAGAAACCTCGGATATTCCATTCTCGGCAATTGAAAAGGAACCTCTCCGAAGCACTTCAAGGTTGGTGAATCTCCACTCTTCATCGTAAAGCGTCGGAAATCCGAGCTTCCCGAATCCCGAAATCGCCTCCCGGCGAAGGTCGGCTACCCAACCGGGGACATCTTTTCGCCCGCTATCGAGAAATTCTGAGAGCCCATCGACGTAACTTTCACGCGTACCGTCAAAAACAATAGCCATCTTATTATGCTCCTTGCCGGTTACCCGGTGCCTTAAAAACCCGTGTAACCTTTGTCCTCAAGCTCCTGGGCAAGTTCCTTTCCTCCCGATTTTACAATTCTTCCATCGACCATTACGTGGACAAAATCAGGAACTATATAGTTAAGAAGTCTCTGGTAATGGGTTATCACTATAAAAGAACGCTCGGCGTTCCTCATGGAATTCACCCCTTTTGCCACTATCTTGAGCGCGTCTATGTCAAGACCTGAATCCGTCTCGTCAAGCACCGCCAGCGAGGGTTCAAGTATCTGCATCTGGAATATCTCGTTTCTTTTCTTCTCTCCACCCGAGAACCCGGCGTTTACAGATCTTTTAAGAAGATCCTCGCCAATACCGAGCGATTTCATTTTCTCCCTGGCAAGCTTCGCGAACTCAACGTGCTTAAGAAGTTCTTCGTTTCTGTATTCCCTTTTCGCGTTAAGGGCTTCGCGAAGAAGATAGGTGTTCGCAACTCCCGGGATCTCAACGGGGTACTGAAAAGCGAGGAATATCCCCTCGCACGCCCTCTCCTCGGGCTCAAGATCAAGAAGATCCTTGCCCTGGAAAGTTATTTCCCCTTCGGTCACCTCGTAGGTTTCCCTGCCCGCAAGAACCTGGGCAAGAGTGCTTTTCCCGGAACCGTTGGGACCCATTATAGAGTGAGCTTCTCCGGGCGCTACCGTGATATCTACCCCTTTCAGTATTTCTTTATCATCCACCTGCACATGCAGGTTTCTCACCTCGAGCATGTTTCGCTCCTCCTAAAAATCTTTTTTTCAGAATTTCGGCAGAACCTTTATTAACCCACGCTTCCCTCAAGACTTACGCTCAGCAGTTTCTCAGCTTCAACCGCAAATTCAAACGGAAGTTCCTTGAAAACCTCCTTGCAGAAACCGGTCACTATGAGCGAAACCGCGTCTTCGGCGGAAAGCCCTCTCTGGCGACAGTAAAACATCTGGTCCTCGCCTATTTTAGAGGTAGAAGCCTCGTGCTCCATGTGAGCCGTGGAATTTCTGACCTCTATGTATGGAAAAGTATGCGCTCCACAGCGGTCCCCTATAAGCATCGAGTCGCACTGCGTGTAATTTCTCGCCTTCTCGGCGTTTTTGCCAATCTCAACAAGTCCTCTGTACACATTCTGTCCCTCGCCCGCGGAAATACCCTTGGAGATAATCGTGCTGCTCGTGTTTTTCCCCACGTGAATCATCTTGGTTCCGGTGTCGGCCTGCTGAAGCCTGTTTGTAAGGGCGACGGAGTAGAACTCCCCGACCGAATTATCCCCTTCCAGAATGCAGCTCGGGTACTTCCACGTGATCGCAGAACCGGTCTCAACCTGCGTCCAGGAAATTCTGGAACTCCTGCCCGCACATCTTCCTCGTTTGGTGACGAAATTGTATATTCCGCCCCTGCCCTGCTTGTCTCCCGGGTACCAGTTCTGTATCGTCGAATACTTTATGGTGGCATCATCGTGGGCTATGAGTTCAACCACCGCGGCGTGGAGCTGGCTGTCGTCCCTTTTCGGGGCCGTGCAACCCTCAAGATAGCTGACGTAACTGCCCTCATCGGCGATTATAAGCGTTCTTTCGAACTGTCCGGTGTTCTCCGCGTTTATGCGGAAATAGGTAGAAAGCTCCATGGGACACCGTACTCCCTTGGGAACGTAGACGAAAGAACCGTCGGTAAAGACCGCGGAATTCAAAGCCGCGTAGAAATTATCCCCGCGGGGCACGACCGAACCTAGGTATTTGCGCACGAGATCCGGATGTTCCTCCACGGCCTCGGATATTGAGCAGAAAATAACCCCTTCCTCGGCAAGCTTTTCCTTAAAAGTCGTAAAGACCGAAACGCTGTCGAAAACAGCGTCGACGGCAACTCCCGCCAGCATCTTCTGCTCCTCAAGGGGAATCCCGAGCTTATCGTAGGTCTCCTTTATCTCCGGGTCGATTTCATCAAGGCTTTTTGGTCTCGGGTTGCTTTTCGGCGCCGCGTAATAACTCATGTCGTTAAAATCTATGTCCGGATACCTTAGAAAGGCCCACCGGGGCTCCTTCATCTTCTTCCAGCCCTCATACGCCCCTAGGCGCCACCCAAGAAGCCATTCGGGTTCATTTTTCTTCGAGGAGATCATCCGGATAACATCTTCATTGAGACCCTTAGGAGCAATTTCCTGCTCGATATCGGTTACGAATCCGTATTTGTATTCTTCTTGTGCAAGTTTTTCAAGATCAACGCTCATTAAGAAAATGTCCTCCTGCTAATGATTTTTGCCGCCCTGCATCTCATCAACCATATCCCCGATAGTGGTGTCCTCAAGAATCCTTGTCATGGACACTTTGAGCTTATCCCAAAGAGGAAGCTGCCCGCAGTTTTCATAAAGGACACAGGGTCCATCGTCGTCCATGCAGTCCACTATCCTTATCTCTCCCTCTATGGCTTCGTAAACCTCTCTCAAACTGAGCTCATGCGGGGATCTTCGAAGCATATACCCACCATCAGGACCAACCTTCGACCTCAGTATGCCACGATTAACAAGCCTTCTCATTACTTTGGCCAGATAGTTCTGCGGAACGTGCTGGGTTTCGGATATCTGCTTCATGCTGAACTTAAACCCCGGCTGACCTCCCATGTGGATAAGGCATCTGACGGCGTAATCAAGAGTTCTGCTTACCTGCATAACTTTAAGTATTGTAAACTTTGTACATCCATAAAACAACTATACTAATTGGTAACTTTTACCATTATTCTGACAAAGTCAACTCGAGGAAAAAAGAAACACTTTTTAAATGACTTAAACATTTCCTTAGACTAAAACCATCAATGATGCGTATCCGAATATTTATCCTTAAGCTCCTTATATTCCGCTTCGGGTAAATCCCTCGATTTATCAAGAAATATGGCGATCGCCCAGATTGTCTCGTCTTCGTGCGTGGGTCCATAAGCGGGCATTCCCGTCATTTTGACCCCATTTTTTGTGACCCAAAAAATATCTTTCAGAGAATACTCGGACAGCTTTTCTTCAGGGAATCTGGGAGGTTTTGGAAAAAGACCCTTCCCGGTTGAAGACGGCTCGACACCGGGAGCCCCATGACACTGAACGCACATCTCTTCGTATTCCTTAAAACCCTTCACGTACATGTTCTTGTCATTGATGTCGTAGGGAACTGTGAGACTCGCGGAGTTTCTTTGTATCGACCTCTCTGCAATACCGTGAAGAATCTTGTTTACAATCGCTGGATGCGGCTTCGTCGCCGAGACATCATAACGCCCAAGTAGAAAATAGAGCATGAATACAACAATTAAAACCGCTACCAGCAGTTTTTTCCTTCTCAACAGTTTTTCAATCAGTTCAGCCAAAACACCTCCATCAGTAAATTCATCCAGACATAAGATTGCGGTGTACTTATCATTCGGGAAAAAAGGTCCTAATCAGGAACCCACGGAGCTGTAGATGAAAAGAAGGACGATTATTACGACAACCCCGCCGACCATAGCCGCCGCATAATATCTGAGCAGACCGGACTGAAGGGCGCTAAGCCGTCTTGAGAGGTCCCTTAGGAAATCACTCAGTCCGTCAAGCGCACCATCGATTACCGAGAGATCAAAATCGGAGAACAGTCCCGAGACATAATTAAACGGAGATACAAAAACCGCATCATAGATTTCATCCACGTACCACTTATTGTAAGACCCTCTTTGGACCGTGGCGGACGCTTCTCCAGGGATTACGGCGGTTTCCCTAAGCCCGCGGTAATAAACCGCAACACCGGCGGCTATTCCCGTAAACGCGGCAAGCACCGAAAATCCTACAAGAGTCCAGTGACCAAAATGGTGAGAAGAGGCATGTTCCGCGCCGTGGTGGACCACTACGGAAGAGGAAAGGAATTTCTCAATAAGTCCCGTGTAATGAAAACCCACGCTCTCGCCGATAAACTCCGGCACTCCCAGAAGACCTCCCAGAACCGACAGAACAGCAAGAACCACAAGAGGTATGGTCATTACGGCCGGGGATTCGTGCACGAGGCTTTTCGTCTTGTAATCCATTCTTGCCGCCCCCTCAAAGGTGAGCAGGTAGAGCCTTGTCATGTAAAAAGCGGTCAGTACCGCAGTCACAAGCCCCGCGGCCCAGAAAAACGTATGGCCGCTGTTATAAAGCGAGGCCAGGATCTCATCCTTGCTGAAGAACCCCGAGAGAAGAGGAAACCCGGAAATCGCGAGTGTCGCCACAAGAAACGTAACGGCAGTTACGGGAATCATTCCGCGAAGCCCGCCCATCTTTCTTATGTCCTGCTCTCCGGCCATGGCGTGTATAACGCTTCCCGCCCCGAGAAAAAGAAGCGCCTTGAAAAAAGCGTGGGTAACCAGATGAAATATCGAAAACACGTACGCTCCCGCTCCCGCAGCCATCAGCATGTACCCGAGCTGACTCACGGTCGAGTAAGCAAGCACCTTCTTTATGTCGTTCTGGGTGATGGCTATAGTGGCGGCGAAAAACGCTGTGAATGCTGCCACGATCAAAACGACGGTTGAAGCCACGGGACTCAGGTCAAAAAGCGGCGAGCAGCGGCTTACCATGTAAACCCCGGCGGTGACCATTGTCGCGGCATGAATAAGGGCGCTCACTGCAGTCGGACCCGCCATCGCGTCCGGAAGCCAGACGTGAAGGGGAAACTGCGCTGATTTTCCGACGGCGCCCACAAAGAGAAGAAGCGCCATCGCTGTTATAAGCGACTGTGAAATCCCGGAAACAAAAGTCGGGTCACCAAGCTGGGAGAAAACATCCTGGTAGTTAAGCGAACCGAACACTGTAAAAATAAGGAAGATGCCGAGAATAAATCCGAAATCCCCTATCCTGTTGACCACAAAAGCCTTTCTTCCCGCGTACACCCTAAACGAGTCCTCGTACCAGAATCCTATAAGCAGATAGGAGGCAAGACCCACTCCCTCCCATCCAATAAACATCATTGGGAAGTTGTTGCCGAGGACCAGAACGAGCATGAAGAAAACGAAAATGTTAAGGTAAGTGAAATAACGCGCGTAACAGCGATCGCGGTGCATGTAGCCGATCGAGTAAACATGGATTAAAAATCCGACCCACGTCACCACAAGGGCCACTACGGCGGATAGAGAATCAAACAAAAACTCGAAACTTACGTTAAGAGTGCCCGAGAGCATCCAGGTGAAAAGCTCAGCCGTAATCGGCTCGGCTCCCGCTGGGCTCTGAGAAAGAAGGGCAAGGAAAAGACGCGTGGACAGAAGGGCTGAAACCAAAACTGCCGCGCACGCCACCGTCCCCACAATCCTGTCACTTGTGTGTCTTCCGGTCCCGGTAAGCTTTCCGCAAAGACCGGTGGCGAAGAAAAGCCCGTTGAAAATTGCCCCCGCAAGCGGCGCAAGAACTATTAAAGCCAGCACTCAGGCAAACCTCCGAAAAATAAATTAACCCCTAAGCAGTTTCAGCAGATCGATGTCAAGACTCTCTTTCTGCCTGTAAATCGAAACGACAAACGCGAGGCCGACCGCGACCTCAGCCGCCGCCACCGTTATCGACATCAGAACGAACACATGTCCCGTGGCGCCTTCATACAGCCTTGAGAAAACGACGAAAAGCAGATTGCAGGAGTTAAGCATAAGCTCAAGGCACATAAGAACTACAAGTATATTTTTTCTGGTAATTACCCCGTAAACCCCAGTCGCGAAGAGAATGGAAGCCAGGACTACGTAGTGAGTGACCGTGATTTCCATCTTATGATTCCTTCCCCTTGGCTATGACCAGAACACCCACCATGGCTATAACCACAAGAACCGAGGTAAGTTCAAACGCGAGCAGGTAGTCACTGAAAAGAGACCTTCCCACCTCAGCCACGGTACCGAAATTCTCAGGATCCCGAAGTTCCGAGAAAACTACCGGAGAAGACGAAAAAAGCTTCGAGGCGAAAAATCCGACAACAACAAGAAAAAGGAAAAGAAACATCATCCTCTTCGGTATGTTCATACTGTCAAACCGCAGATCGCTGTCCCTTATATTGAGAAACATGACTGTAAAGAGAAACAGCACCATTATCGCTCCCGCGTAAATCAGTATCTGTATCGCCGCGATGAAATGGGCGTGGAGAAGAACGAAAAGCACAGCGGTTGAAAAAAGTGTAAGAACAAGCGAAATAGCGCTTGAAACGGGGTTTTTATGGCTGACAACCATAATGGCCCCCAAGACGGCAAGCGTAGAAAAAATATAAAAAAGGACAGTATGAGACAATGGGGTTTTCCGGAAAAAGGTTTGGCAATGAATTATAGTTAGAATGCGGGCAGAGTCAAACCCGGCGAGGGGCCCTATCTGCTTCTGGAAACTCCCGTCCTCGGGCAGTAACCACTTACGGGACAACGACTGCAAAAAGGAGACAGGGGCCTGCAGATCTGCTGTCCCAGAGCCACCAGAAGGGAGTTATACTCTATCCAGTATCTGCGCGGCAGTTTTTCCCGAAGAGCCATCTCGGTTTCGTAAGGGTTTTTGGTTTTCACGTAACCCCACCTGTTTGAGATCCTGTGCACGTGAATATCAACGCAGATGGCTGGTTTTCCATATCCGAGAGAAAGAACCAGGTTAGCCGTTTTTCTCCCGACACCGCGGAATTTTAAAAGCTCGTCGATACTGTCCGGAACCCGGCCGTCATGTTCGTCTATCAGTTTCTCACATATCCCAATAATGTTTTGCGCCTTTACCCTGTAAAAACCGACGGGATATATAAGTTTCCTTACCTTTTTTTCCCCCAGCTCAAGCATGGCGTGCGGAGTGGAAGCCTCGCGGAAGAGCCTCGCTGAGGCCTCGGCTGTGGTCTCGTCCTTGGTTCTCAGGCTAAGTACGGTGGAGATAAGAACCCTGAAAGGACTTTTTGAGGAAACGGCCGTAAGCGTAACCACCGGAACGTTCCATCCGGCGGCTTCCTTTCTCAGTATTCCCAGAACCCTTCCGATGTTTCTCCTTTCAAGTTTTGCGGTCATGCTAATCGAGAGCGGATCCTTACTGGATTCGGGAATCTTCAGTGCCGCCGGCGCACTTGGTTGCTATATCCTCCCATTTCTGAAAAAAAACCTTAAGAGCAAGCTCCGCTTCTCTGAAGTCCGACAAGGAGATAAATTCCAGAATTCTCGTGACTTCCGTTACGCTGTTTTCATTTTTCAGGGTGTAGGGGTGTATGTAATTGCAGATGTCGCCGTAGTTAAGCACCAGATAGCTTTGCGCGTCAAACTGCATAAGCCATTTTCTAAGGTCTTCGAGACTTCGGTCAAGATTGCTCAGAAAAATTTTAAGAGGGTTTATGGATTCTCTGGACATCGTTTCCCCGATTCTTTCCTGGGAGGAGGTCAGTCTTTTTTTCGATTGCTCAAGTGTCGAATTGTAATGGATCGAGTTAAAGCCCCAGTGTGTATAGAAATTCTTCCTTCCCTCCTCGGAAAAAAGGAGGAACCACTCAAGCGGAATAACGTTTTCGGACGAAAAGCAGTTAAGGGAATTCGAAGTTGGCGCAACGAAATAGTTGCCACTTTCATCCTTCATGAAAAGACAGTCGGGCAGGTCTTCATGGGGCAGGTTAAGATGGTCGGATAACGCCTGGCGAAACGCGCTGTACTCATTGCCGAACCATATTCCGAAAGGAGAAGTGGGACCACCCCAGTAAAGCTCATAAAACTTAAGATATTTGCTCCAGTATTCAGATTTCTCTCTGAAAGAATCCAAAGGTTCGTACACTATGAGAGTACCGGAAGGCATCGCTTCGTATTAGTTTACGGAAAAATCAATCCAGGCACAAAAAAAAAGGGGGAAGGATAACCGTTTCCGGCTTCCCTCCCCCCTTCAACTATCACAAGCTCAACGTCTACTGACGCAAGCTCATCTTTGTCATTAGCCCTGGCTATACTGCGGCAGCAGGAACCTGTGACGCATCGTGTACACAAACGGCGTGGAATAGACAACATGAGCAAAGTCCTCAGTCGCCCTCTCTACCGTCCTTGTCCAGATCGTCAACGCCGGCGGTATGATCAGGTTGAACGTGAAGCTTATCAACCCTACTACCTCCGTCGCCGGTATCTGTCCACCCATATAGTCAAACGGTGTGCCTGACATGAACCACGAACGTACATCCTCTGTTACCGCGGTCCTTACACTCTCAGGATTCAGCATGAACCTGTGTCCAGTCCCAAATCCCGGAGGAAGATCCGAAGGAAGATACGTTACTTCGTGGATACTGTTCGCTACATCCGGCCTCGTTGTTATCCTGTAGTTCATACGTCCCCAATCGGTCTTGCCGTAAAAAGTTGGCCTCGCCGATAGCGGCCTGTCAGAATAACGCCCGTTCGCTGTGTGCAGTATATAACCTCTGCGCTCCATCAGATGATTGAAGTAGTTGTTATTGGTACCATGCTCATACCCGGCGATGTAAGCAGCCTTCTTCGGAAATCCAAAGGGCTCTTTACCCGCGAATATCGGTGAGTCGTTTGACAGATACATGTACGGATAGTATCCCGCCCTGTATATGTGACCACTCCCGTCATCCACTGTTGCCGAGAACGTTACGCCCATCTCCATGTATGGACCTAACATCGTGTTCTTGTGTATTACGTACCAAAACTCTATTAGATCATCATGGACCTCGATCGGCTCCGGTACCACCGCTTTCATTGCATTGATGTCTGCCCTTATTACATAGGCCATCCACCTGCTCTCTGTATACGTTAGCGGTATGATATCGTAGTCGAACACCGGGTCCGCTACGCCCTGACTGATGATATGGATCCTGTCCCTGTCCAATGGTAATGGTGGAACTTCTCCCTCATCCAGCCAAGGATAACTATACTCATTTGCTTGTAATCCCATTATGGTCTTACCTCCTTAACTTTCTTTGCTTATGAACCCTGACTGATCGGGAACTGCTGCCTCAATCCATACTTGTATGGTGTGGCATATCCCCGGTAACTCGCTGGCCTCTCGTACGTCTCCGTCCACAGTACCACCGCCGGCGGTATTACGAGATCGAATACAAACGATATCAGTCCCGTTATCTCCTGGATCTTCAGCTCCGCTCCCATGTTGTCAAACGGTGTAGCCTGCATGAACCAGTTTATCGCGTCTCCACTTGCCGTCCTGGTGTGCTCAGGCTTGATCTTGAACCTGTGCCCCTGGATCATTGCGTCAAACGGAGGCGGCAACGCCGATGGCAGATACGTCAGCTGCCACTCCGAACTCGATACGTCCGGACGCGTTATTACCTTCATGTTGAACTTGCCCCAGTCCGTCTTGCCATAGAAATACGGAGGTGTTACCTGCTTGTCGTCGAACTGTCCCGTTGCGCTATGCATCAGGTAACCGTTACGACTCATCGCAAACCCAAAGAAGTCAGTGCCTTTCTCTCCACCGTGTACCGTACATCTGATGTACGACATCTTCTTTGGAAATCCAAGTACACGACCCGCGTCCACTGGCGCGTCTCCCGTAAGATACATATACGGATAGTATCCCGCTTTCCATACATTGCCCTCTGGGTCACTGTACGTCGCCGAGATCGTTACGCCAAACTCAAGATATGGACCTAACATCGTGTGCTTATGATCCACATACCAAAACTCCACAAGGTCTGCATTCTCTCCGTCCCATACCTGCAACGGGGGACTCGGGCACAGACGCATCCTCGTCGCCTCATCGCATCTTACTATGAACGCTGACCACCTGCTGTCCGTATACGTTAACGGCAGCACGTCTATGTCCCACAGCGGATCCGACGGATTCGCTATGATCCATGACTTGATATCCCGCTCTATCGGAGGGGGCGGGACCTCTTTCGTCAACTCCCAGTACTTCGTTGGGACGTTTAAATGACTATGGCTCATATTTAAGCCTCCTTACTATAGATTAGGGCCAAAACTCCTAAACACTCTCCATACCTCACACTCTCCTCATAGCCCCTGTTGATAAAGTGTTCACAGCCTTGTTGGATGCGAATAGACGCAACCTCACCCGATTCTCATTAGATCAAACCTTATACCCCTTTGTCAAGTACTTTTTTATTACCTAAACCGATGTTTCCGGTTTTTAGCGGTAACAACCCGTAAATTCATGGATTTTTCAAGATGTTTTCAACTGGAATCAGTTGGAAAAACGGTTTAAAAGAACCAGGAAGGATGCTCTTTCAGTCCTTTCATGATCCTGATCCGAAGCTCATTTTCGTCTGGAATATTTTTTCTGTCGAAATTTACGTTCTTGAGACAGTCGAGCATCGCTCGCATAATGCTGTTTTTTGTTATTCTCTCTTTTTTGTTCTCCTTGGAACGGTTCTTCATTATCTCTCTTTCAAGGTTGTGAAGAAATTCAAAGTCTTCATTGGTTATTCGTAACGTAAGTACTTCAAATGTCTTGTATTTTGGTTGCGTCTTAGGCTGCGAACCCAGAGTCGTACCCACAATACCGCCCTTGTCGGTTCTTTCCTCAGGCGGCCTTATCCAGATATTCGGGTTTACCCCATCACTCATTTTCTCATTCGCCATAGCGCTTCTCCTATGCAAAAGCAATTTTACAGGATGATTATACCATAGAAAAACTGTAAGTTAAGAACTTCGTTATTTAATTTTACCGAGAATTTAATAAGAAAGAACCGCTCTTCAGATCTAGCTGATCGCTACTTTTTACCAACCTTACAAAGCCAGATTAAGACTGGCATGGGTTCCTTGGAAAAGCCCGCCCCTAGGAACCAATCAAGTCACAGAGACATAAGATAACCAACTAGGTTTTAAGACAAGAAGGCAGTTCAGCAAACGTCACTGGACACAGACGATGGCGAAAGGGGCAGGAATCGGGTTAACTTATGATGATAAGAAGTTAGTTACTTCATAAGTTGAATGCCGCATACCGAAATCCTACTCAATAAAAATTATGCTTGACATTGAATGCCACCCTGTGATAAAAGTTTAATGAGCCCCAATGCGTGGGCTAGGAATGTTTATGATCTCATAAGGAGGTATGGTTAATTATGGTTCCAATAGAAGCTTTATTAGGTTACGTGTTACTGCTCGTAGGATTTGTATTCTTTGCAAACGGTATGACTCTTCTGGGTAAAACCGGCGCTAAGGAAGTGGGTGTTCTTAATCTCGGAGTCGGCGTGCTTATAGCGATTGCCGCCTGGAAGCTGCACACTCTGGGTCTTACGGCAGCGACCGCGCTTGTGTCGGTATTTGCTTTGATATACCTGCTAGTCTACGCGGTATTCGTACACGGACATGACGCGAAGGGGCTTGGAGTATTCTGTCTTTTCGCAACGGTAGTGTTTATATGGTACGGAGCTCATTTCCAGGCACTTGGGCTAGCGTACTTTGCGTACTTCTGCTGGGCATGGGCTTTGCTGGTGCTTCTTTGCTTCTTTGCGTTCTCGCAGGGCAAGGATTTGAGTAAGCCGATAGCCTATCTGTTCGTAATAGAGTCAATAGTGACTCTGTTGATCCCGGGAATGCTTCTGCTTACTGAGAAGTGGAACCCTCTCGGTGGAGTACCAGGCTAAGATTTTTGTTGTTTAACTAACTTATAACGGACAGGGAGAATCATAATGAATTCTCTCTGTCCGTTGTTTTTTGTTTTTCTTCCAAATAATAACCCTAGTTCTTTTTCTTTGCGTCTAAACGCAAAGCTAATGCGTATTCTCGCGACATCTAAAGCAAGATAACCACCCCTATTTCCCTCTTTACTTTATATCGGCCGCCCCGCGAAAAAGCAGTTTGATATAATATTCGATATGATTGATAATACAGTTTCCGGGACGGTGATCTTATTTGTCTGAAAAAATTCCAAGCTTTCTCAGAAACGGGTACTTAGCCCTTGCCTTGGGAATTGTTATTGCCCTTTCTTTTTTTCTTGTCGCCGAGCCGGTCAGTCTTGATCGCAAAGACAACAGTCAGAGCATAAAAATTGCCGAAGACGCCCTTAAGCACGTAAACAAATTTTATCTGAACAAAAGCAAGATCAATTATGCGGAAATGCTTGAAAAAGGGGTCTCCAGCCTTGAAACCTTTCTTGACGACGTGCTGGTGGAATTTCCACAAGATCGAGGCGGAAGCTTCACCGTTCAGGTAAAGGGAAAAACAAAGAGATTCAAAGAAAAAGAGTTGCCGTCCTCAAACGACGTTGCAAGCACTCTGGGCCAGGTTGTGTCTTTTGTCCTTTCTAACACAGGGGCCGAAGAGCGTGCTGTCAAGAACATAGAATATTCCATATCGGACAGCATGCTGAAGGTCCTCGATCCCCACTCCGCGATGATTCCACCGGATGTCTACAAAGAGTTTCTCATAGACACCGAGGGAAGTTTCGGCGGGCTTGGGATAGTGGTCGGCGTAAGAGATGGTCAGTTGACTGTAATCTCCCCCATAGAGGGTACTCCCGCTTACAGATCAGGGATAAAAACCAAAGACCGGATCGTGCAGATAGAAAACGAGTCGACCATAAACATGCCGCTTCTCGAAGCCGTTGGGAAACTCAGGGGGAAGAAAGGAACTAAAGTGAATCTTCTTATATCCAGGAAAAACTTTGTCAGACCACGGAAATTTTCAATAGTGAGGGATACCATAAAGATAGAAAGCGTTGAAGGGTTTGATCTTGCAAACAACATTCTTTACCTGAGAATAAGAAATTTCCAGAAAAACACATCCTCCGACCTAAAAAAAGAGATAAGAAACCGCTCTTATGCAATCAACGGAATAATCCTTGATCTCAGAGGAAACCCCGGAGGTCTTCTCTCAGAGGCGGAGAAAGTAGCCGATCTCTTCCTTTCCTCGGGAACGATAATGACGACAAAAGCAAGAGACTATTCGAAAACCTACAGGGCAACGGCAAAACAGCCTGAGTACAGAGGAAAAGTAATAGTGCTTGCGAATCAGGGAAGCGCGAGTGCGTCAGAAATAGTGGCAGGAGCGCTGAAAAACAACAAAAGAGCACTTGTGATAGGAAAAAGATCCTTCGGCAAGGGATCGGTCCAGAAGGTCTTCGAGTTTGAAGACGGCGCGGCATTGAAACTCACCATAGCGAAATATCTGACCCCGGGCGATATATCCATACAGGACAGCGGCATAACTCCCGACATTCTCCTTCAGGGATCCGTGATAACCGGAGAAAAAGTCGTCTATAACCCTCTGCCCGAGAAAAGAGAGAACTCAGAGGAAGGACAACTGGCAACCCCCGAACTCACGATCAAGTATATTGACAAAAGCTTGGCGCCGCAGGAAGAAGACGATGATGAAACCCAGCCGGATGAATCACTTACAAAAGCGCAGAAACTTGAAAAGCTGGGAAATGATTTTTACGTGAAACTCTCAAGCAGACTTCTTCTAGCAAAGACCCCGGAACAGATACATGCCACAGCCACCGATTTCTCCAACGCCCAGCTTGAAGAAATCAGAGCCCAGATCGAAGATACTGGAATCGACTGGTCAGCCGGTGAAACGAAAAACCCCGCCGTATCGGTTGAAACGGTTCCATCGAAGACCGTTTTCCGGGCCGGTGAAGAAGGTTCTCTCGAGATAAAGGTGACAAACTCCGGCCCCGACCCGATATACAGGCTCAGTGCCGTTACTGACTGTGAAAACCGCGTTTACAGCGATGGAGAACTTCTGTTCGGAAAACTGCTTCCCGGTCAGAGCAAGACCTCGAAAGTCAAATTTTCCGTACCCAGGTGGATGACTACCAGAGAGGACAATCTCAAACTTGCTTTCACAAGTTCGGGGAACAAAACCTTTACGGAGAAAAATCTGCTCGTAAAAACCGTAGCGGACAAGCGCCCCGTCTACTCCCATAACCACGAAATAGTGGACAACGGAAAATTTGAGAGCAGAGGCAACGGAAACGGTCGCGCGGAGCTCGAAGAAACGGTAGTACTCAACGTAAGACTGAAAAACATCGGGGATGGAGTATCGGAAAAGACGGTCGCGACTCTAAAGAATCTTTCGGGCGACAACGTGTTTCTTGAAAAAGGAAGAGTTGAAATTGAAAATTTCCGTCCGGAGGAAATCCGCTACGCGCCGTTTCGTTTCAGGCAAAATGGCGAAGGCGGTGAAACGAAATTTGAGCTTTTTGTAATGGATGAAGACTTCCGGGAAGTAAAAGCACAGAAAATAACCCTGCCGGTCTTCGCGCAGGAAAGACCGTTTTCTCCAGTTTCGGCAAAGAAAACCGCTGTATTCCAAGACACAAGCTCCATACTTGGTGGGACTTTCCCCGGAGCCTCCGTAACGGCTCTTGCAAAAAGAAATTCCATGGTAAAAGTTCTCGGCACATCTGGGCAATGGATTCGTGTTGAGGGAAAAAACTCAGTGGCGGGCTGGATTGAGGAGAAAACCGTCAGGGTTAATCGGGCCGGCTACGACAATTCGCCCGGAGCATCGGAAAAAAACGGAACAGACAGCACCGCACAGGAGATTTCACTTCTTGAAGAAACATTCGAAGAACCTCCTTCGATCCTGATTTCGGATTTCCCGACATCCACAGAAGCTTCCAAGATAACAGTAGAGGGGTCGGTTAAGGACACCGACCGTATAGAGAGCGTGTCGGTGTGGAAAAAAGACGACAAGATAAAGCTTTTTACACCGGGGAGAAACAATGTTCCCCTGCTTTTCCCCTTAGCTCTTGAGGAAGGAATGAATCTTTTCACCATAGTGGCCAAAGACGAAAAAGGAATGACGTCGAAAAAAACCCTGGCCATAAGAAAAGATATTTCCTGAGCTTCGGACATATAGCGAGCGAGCACTGAGAACAGCGGATGAAGTCCCGGTAACGAAGTAATGCTTAAATTCCTTTCCTTTAGAATACTGACCGGAGCAGTTGTGATCCTCGCGGTCGCGAGCATAACCTTCTTTCTCCTCAGGGTGCTTCCCGGAGGTCCTTTCGACACGGAGAAAAGCATCCCCCCGCACATACTCGAGAATATCGAGAAGAAATATCACATGGACAAGCCGCTGCACAAACAATACCTCGTCTACATGGGAAACCTGGCTCGCGGGGACTTCGGACCTTCCTACAAATACAACGACAGACCAGTTACTGACATAATCAAAAAAACCCTGCCGGTTTCAATGGGGCTCGGTTTCGTTTCCCTGCTGTTCGCGTTTTTCATGGGAACTGCGGTCGGTATGATCTCCTCGCTGTTCCCAAGAAGCATCCACGACATCGCTTCCGTGCTGATCTCCACTTCCCTGGTATCGGTTCCAAGCTTCGTCGTGGGAGCGGCGCTCATATATTTTTTCTCTGTTAAATGGGGAGTTCTGCCAGCGGCCCTCTGGGGAGAACCCAAACACATAGTTCTTCCCGCGTTGACCCTGAGCTTAGCTCCGTTCGCTTATATATCAAGGCTTGTCCGCTCCAATATGCTTGACGTGTCGGGACAGTTTTTCGTAAGAACCGCCAGAGCAAAGGGACTCGGAAGAACAAAGATATTCACAAAGCACATACTGAGAAACGCCATGGTACCGGTCGTAACTGTTCTCGGCCCCCTGACTGCCTATCTGGTAACGGGATCGTTTGTCGTCGAGCATATATTCGCGATACCGGGAATGGGAAGGTTTTTCGTCTTCGCCGTGGCGAACAGGGATTACTCCGTTGTGCTCGGAATAACCATCATCTACGCGCTTCTGCTCGTAATAGCGAATCTCATTGTCGACCTTCTCTACGCCATTCTTGATCCGAGGATAGAGCTTAAGAAACAGGAACCGGTCGCCTGATCAAACGCAGACAAAAATGAAAAACGTAAAGATAATTGTCGAGTATGACGGCACGGATTACCACGGCTGGCAATGCCAGGCAGATCTCCCCACCGTACAGAAGACTATAGAAGACGCCATCCGCCAAATCACAAAAGAGAATGTGAAAATAGCAGGTTCGGGAAGAACGGACACGGGTGTGCACGCCATGGGCCAGGTGGCCAGTTTTTTTACCGAAACCCAAATGGATACCGAGACCCTGCGAAAAGCGTTAAATTCCACCCTTCCCCGGGACATATCCATCATAAAAGCCCAAGAGGTCCCCGACGGTTTTCACGCACAGTTCAGCTCCCGGAGCAAGGTATACGAATACAGGATTTTCAACAGGCCACACCCCCCTGCCCTGCAGAGAAACAGGGTATGGCATATACCCGGGAAGCTTGATACGGGGAAAATGAAAGAAGCCGCCGCCTATCTTGAGGGAACTCATGATTTTTCCGTTTTCGCCACGGCCGATATAACGGTGAAAAGCACGGTGCGCACCGTAAAACGGGTTCACATCAAAAAAACCCGCGAAGGAATAATCCTAGTTGAAATAGAAGCGGAAGGGTTTTTGAAAAGAATGGTGAGAATGATAACCGGAACCTTGGTGGAAACGGGAAAGGGAAAACTTAGCCCGGAGGGATTCGGGCAGATACTCTCCGAAGGACGGAAGACGAAAAATGTTTTCACCGCTCCTCCTCAGGGACTTTTCCTTAAAAAAGTCATCTACTGAACCCCAAAACACGCAAAGACCGATACTCTTATACAAGATTCCCGTATATAATTAGAGGCGTTTAAACGGAGCGCGCCATGAAATTTCTCAGGTTCAAAAACGCAGAAGAAAAACCGGTATTCGGGAAATATCTCGACGGATCAGTTTTTGAGATAAAAGGGGATATCTTCGGAAAATACTCGGTAACGGACACAAGACACGATTACGCGAACATAGCACCGCTTGCTCCCTGCCTCCCGACAAAAATCATAGCCGTCGGACTCAATTACGAGGACCACGCCAGGGAGATGAAAAGAACTCCCCCCGAAGACCCCATGTTGTTTATGAAACCCTCAACAGCGGTTATCGCACACCAAGAAGAAATAAAATACCCGGCGCACATGTCGAGCAGGGTCGATTACGAAGGAGAGCTCGGGGTCGTAATAGGAAAGAAGGCCCACATGGTGGAGAGGGAGCGGGCCCTTGAATATGTTTTCGGATATACCTGCATAAACGACGTGACCGCAAGAGACCTTCAGGCAAAGGACATACAGTTCACAAGGGGCAAGGGGTTTGACACGTTCGCCCCGATCGGACCTTTCATAGAAACGGAGGTCGACCCCGCGGACCTTCGCTTAAAAACTTTTCTAAACGGCGAAGTAAAACAGAACTCAAGCACGAAAAACCTGATATTCAGTGTCCCGGAGCTTGTAAGCTTCATATCAAAGGTTATGACGCTTCTCCCCGGAGACATAATAGCGACCGGAACTCCTTCCGGGATAAGCCCCATGAGCCCGGGGGACTTAGTGGAAGTGGAGATCGAAGGGATTGGAAGGCTCGTAAACCGCGTGGCCCGGTAGAGGGTACAGGTTCCCATGCACTTGCGGCGCAGCAACGGGACTTCGGAATTAACAATCATTCAGGTAGGTTAATGCCCTGAAAAAATCAGAAATACAGAGGAAACCTGAAATTGCCTAAAGTACTAGTAATCCCGGGAGACGGGATAGGAATTGAAGTAACCGAGGTCAGCGTATCCATACTCAAGACCGTGGGAGAGAGAACCGGGGTCGAGTTCACCCTTGAGAGTGATCTTCTCGGAGGATGCGCAATAGACGCGCACGGGGTTCCCGTAACCGAAGAAACAATAGAAAAAGCAAAGCAAAGCGACGCGGTACTCCTTGGAGCCGTTGGCGGTCCGAAATGGGAAAATATCGAGCATCATCTGAAACCCGAAAGAGGGCTTCTCGAACTCAGAAAGCAGCTAGACACCTTCGCGAACCTGAGGCCCGTGATCGTCTATACTGCCCTTGCCAACGCATCCACGCTTAAAAGGGAAGTAGTGGAAGGGGTTGACATAATGGTTGTGAGGGAACTTACAAGCGGAATATATTTCGGACATCCGAGAGGAAGCGAACAGCTCGGCGAACGAGAGCAAAAGGCGTTTAATACTCTGCATTACACCACTTCCGAGATAGAGAGGGTAGCGAAAATGGCGTTTGAAATCGCCAGAAAAAGAAAGAACAAGGTCACCTCGATAGACAAATCAAACATACTTGAATCAATGGTACTTTGGAGAAACACGGTCACGGAGCTTCACGACCGTCAGTTCCCCGACGTGACGCTTGAGCATCTGTATGTGGACAACGCCGCGATGCAGCTTATAAGAAGACCCGCCGACTTCGACGTGATGCTGGCAGGAAACATGTTCGGCGACATAATAAGCGACGAGGCCGCCCAGCTCACAGGTTCCCTCGGCATGCTGCCCTCGGCAAGCGTCGGTAACGAAGGAGCTATATACGAGCCGGTTCACGGAAGCGCCCCGGACATCGCCGGGAAAGGCGTAGCGAATCCCATAGCCTCAGTTCTCTCGATGGCCATGATGCTGCGTTATTCCTTTGATATGGACGGAGCCGCCGCGCAGGTTGAGCAAGCGGTAAGAAAGGTTCTTGACAATGGCTACCGCACATCCGACATATACGAGGAAGGAAAAACAAGGGTAGCCACAGAGGAGATGGGATCTCTCATACTCGGCGAACTGTGAGAAGAAATGATCCCGGTCCCAGAGAGTGAACGGCAAGAACCCAACGATTGAACTTTCATCCCACCTGAAAAACCCCCTGGTGGAGAAATTCTTTGCGTACCCGCCTGAAAAACCGACCGATCTTGCCGGTCTTTACGGAAATTCACCCTATTTTCTTCTGGCGCTTCTCTCAGAATCGCCCGGCAAAAGGGTGCTGCACGTCTGCGAGCAAAGAGAGCAGTGCGCTGCGGCGGCGCGGAGCATCTCTTCTTTGAAGGGAATGGAAATCCCTGTTCTTCTCTCAAGAGGGATGGAAAAAAACCGCTCCCTTTTCGAAAAAAAGGAAATCACCGAACCCGAGAGGCTCCACTCTCTTTTCACATGGAAGCAAACGGGAGTGCTCTGCGCAGACGCGGCATCCCTCGTCGAGATACTGGCTCCGCCCCGTGCCCTCGAGGCCCAAAGCTTCACCTTAGAGAAAGGAATGCGGCTCGAGCGGGATGAGCTTACGGAAAGATTATTGGGAATCGGCTACAGCGAAGCGGATTTCACTGAAAAAAGAGGAGAAATAAGCGTCCGGGGCTCCATAGTGGACCTGTTCTCGCCAGGCTCTCGGAATCCTCTGAGAGTGGAGTTTTTCGCAGACCGGGTGAATTCGCTTAGGGAGTTTTCTCCCTCAACCCAGAAATCCATCGGAAAAACGCAAAAAGCCGTGGTCAATCCGGCTTCCTTCACCATTTACCACCAAAGAGACAAAAACGCTCTGGTCGAACAGATACTCGCCGGAGCTGACAAGAAGGGACTTACGTCAAGCGAGGTGGAACCTCTGGTCGAAGCGTTTGAAAACGGCTCGTATTTCAGGGGAATCGAATGGTTCACGCCCTTTTTCTGGGACTCGCGGCAATGCGTGCTCGATTACCCGCAGGAAGATCTCATCGTAAGCCTTCCCCGCGGGTTCGACGAGAATACGCTGCTGTTAAAACTTGGGGGAAAATTCGAAGCCAGAAGAAAATCCTTGGGAAAACTCGAAAAATCACTGCCCTCGTTTAAAAGACTTTATCTCAGGGAAAAAGAACTTACTGAAAGACTCAGGCAATCAAGGCTCGTATACCTGGACGCGATTGGGATAGGCACAGAAAAAGAAAACAGCCTTAAATTCAGCACCGAAGAAATATCGTTTTCAAAACCTTCGCTCAAGGTCTTTATCGACAAAGTGGAGGAACTCATCGAAGACAGTTACGGGGTATTCGTATTTTTCACTTCGCAGGCCGAGAGGGAGAAATTCCTCAAGTTAACGCAGAACCGCCCGGACAAGGGGATGGTACATGTAATCGGAGAGCTTTTCGAAAGCACCGTTCTTCACGATTTCAAAATCGCCCTTTTCACGGAAAAAACCCTGGTTGAGAAACCGCAAAGCCGAGGCGTCCCGTTTGGAGGAAGCGATATCCCCTCTGCGTTTCTTACCTCGTTCAGCCAGCTAAAACCCGGAGAATACATAGTTCACAAGGAGTTCGGAATAGGGATTTTCGGGGGGCTTAAAAGACTTTCTTTTGAGAACCGCCAAGGTGATTTTATCGAGTGCGAATACAAGGGCGGGGACAAGATATTCGTCCCGGTGGAAAAATCCAGACTGGTTCAAAAATACATGGGAGACGGACGGGAACCGAAGATTGAAAAACTGGGAAGCGCGAACTGGAAAAAAACTGTCGGCAGGGTTAAAAGGGCCGTAGAGGAAGTCGCGACCGAGCTTGTCGAGCTCTGCGCGGAAAGAAAAGTTGAAAAAGGTTTTCGGTTCTCCCCAAGGGATCAGATGTTCAATGAATTCGAGATGGGGTTTCCCTGGAGCGAGACCCCGGATCAGTCGGCCGCGATAGAGGACGTAATGTCCGATATGGAATCCGAAAAAACCATGGACAGGCTTATCTGCGGAGACGTCGGGTTCGGAAAGACCGAGGTGGCCCTGCGTGCCGCTTTTAAAGCATGCCTTGATGGAAAACAGGTCATGGTGATCACCCCCACCACTCTTCTCGCCAGCCAGCACTACCGAACCGCGGCCTCGAGGTTCGCAGACTACCCAGTAAGAATCGAGATGCTGTCGCGATTCACAGCGGCCAAGAAAGAAAAAGAGATTTTAAAGAGGCTAGGAGACGGGTCCCTCGACCTCATAATCGGAACGCACAAGCTTCTCGGGAAAAAAATAAAGCTGAAAAACCTGGGGCTCGCTGTCATAGACGAGGAACAAAAATTCGGTGTGAACCACAAAAAATCCATAAGATCGATGAAAAACGCCCTTGACGTGCTCACGCTTTCCGCAACTCCCATCCCGAGAACCCTGCAGCTTTCCCTAGCCGACGTAAGAGATATAAGCGTAATAAACACCCCTCCCGAGGGTCGCCAGCCGGTGGAGGTGTATATTCAGCAGTTCAACACCGGGGTTATAAAAGAAGCCGTTGAGAAAGAGGTCGAAAGGAACGGCACGGTCTTTTTCATACACAACAGGATAGAAGACATATTCGAGAAGGCGAACCTTCTGCAGGAACTCATGCCAGGACTATCAATAGGGATAACGCACGGACGCATGAACGAAACTCGGCTCTCAAGGACCATAGAACAGTTTGCCAACGGGGAAATAGACCTGCTAGTGACGACGGCTATAGTGGAATCCGGACTCGATATACCGAAAGCCAACACGATGATAGTAAACAACGCGCATGCGCTGGGGCTCGCGGACCTTTACCAGCTAAAAGGCAGGGTCGGAAGATCAGACAAAAAAGCGTACGCCTATTTCCTCATACCGTCTGTGCACTCCCTCACGGAAGAAGCCAGAAAAAGGCTTGAAGTTCTATCCCGCCTCACCGATCTTGGAAGCGGCTTCAAACTCGCCACTGCTGACCTCCAGATAAGGGGAGCCGGTACTCTCTTCGGAGAAAAGCAGTCAGGACACATAGCTGACATCGGTCTTGAGTTTTATCTCGAACTGCTAAGAGACACGATCGAGAGCAAAAGAAGCGGCGAGGGCCGCGTTCGTGAAATCAGACCGGAAATAAAAACAAAGGACGACGCGTTTATTCCCGAGCACTACATCCAAAGCGGCTCCGAGAGGCTTTTTTACTACAAAAAAATATCATCGGAAAGGAACCGCAAGGGGTTAAGAGAAATTGCCGGGGAAATCGAAGACAGGTTCGGGGCTATGCCCGATCCGCTGAAACAGCTGATTCTCATCGCGGAGCTCAGAATCGCGCTCGGGGAAAGGCTAATAAAAAAAGCCGAGATAGGAGAAACCACTGCGACCCTTAGCCTTGTGGACGTGAAAAACCTTGGCCGGGAAAAGAAACTCAGTATTCCCCTCCCGCCCAAGCGCAGGTACGAAACGCTCATAAGCGCTGTGGAAAAGGTGGAAAAACCGGCCCAAGCCCATGTATAGTATATTCCGCGGGGTTGAGGCAGGAGAGAAAAAACGGTCTGCAAGGAGATTTAAGATGAAAAAACCATGGTGGCTTACAGTCTTGGTGCTTTTCGCGGTTTTTACACTGATGCCCGCCCACGCGGCGCAAGCGGCAACAGCGGAAAAAGTGGTGGCCGTGGTAAACAACAGAATAATAACGCTTAGCGAACTGCATCAGGAGATAAAAGACGTAAGGACTAATCCGGAAGCGGAAATCAACAGCCGCGAAGTGCTTGACGCTATGATAGATCGTATCCTGCTCGATCAGCAGGCGGCGGCGAGGAAGATATCGGTAAGCGACGAAGAGGTAAAGGCGATAGTAAAAAGCCAGCAGGAAGCGATGAACCTCGATGAAGAAGCCATAGCCAAGGAGCTTAAAAAACAGAACATGACGGAGGAACTTTTCCACCGCCAGTGGAAATACCAGATACTCTCAAGAAGGCTTCTTGACTCGGTCACGCAGGGAAGCATAGCGGTAACGAACGAGGAAATAGAGGAATATCACAGAAAACATTATGGAGAAGAGGACACCGGTTACGAAAAGCAGACAAAGATAGCTCACATACTGATCAACCAGGAAACGGAGAACGCCCTTTCGAAAGCTGAAGAAGTTCTGGAGCTTGCAAAATCCGGGCACTCATTCGCGCAACTTGCCAGAACATATTCGATGGATGAATCATCGGCGCAAAACGGCGGTTTGCTGGGATATTTCGTCAAGGGAGATCTGGTAACCGAGATCGAAAGCGCAGTAGAGCAGACCGAAGTAAACGGTATCGCAGGACCGGTTAAGACATCCCGCGGCTACCACATAGTAAAAGTTCTTGAAAGAATCGAAGACGGGGAATCATCGGTCTCCCGGTACGGAGACCGAATAAAGCACCAGCTCTACATGGAAAAAGTCGAGCGGTTCATAACCTCCTGGCTTGAGGACATCAAGAAAAAATCTTACATAGAGATAAAAATCTGACTTCCCCGTATTCACTCATCCGTCGCGTAAGCTTCGGGGGGAAGGCACGTGCACACCAGATTCCTGTCGCCGTAGGCGTTATCTATTCTTGATACCGAAGGCCAGAACTTGTTTGTTCTAAGATGCGGAAGCGGGAAAAACGCCTGCTGGCGGGAGTATGGATGTTCCCAATCGGAAGACACAAGATCCAGGACCGTATGGGGGGAATTTCTAAGCACATTGTCTGAAGGGTCCGCTCTGCCGTCGATGATATCCTGAATTTCCCCGCGGATTTTTACCATCGCATCGCAGAACCTGTCCATTTCCTCCATGGATTCGCTCTCCGTGGGTTCCACCATCAGGGTTCCCGTAACCGGCCACGACATCGTCGGCGCGTGAAACCCGTAATCCATCAGTCTTTTAGCCACATCTTCCACGGTTATTCCGGCGCTTTTTCCAAGCTCCCGGAGGTCGAGTACGAATTCATGGGCGACTCTTCCGGTTTCCCCTTCGTACAGAATGTCGTAATGCTGTTCAAGCCGGGTCTTAAGGTAATTGGCGTTTAGTATCGCGTATCGGGAGGCCTCGCTCATCCCGCCCTTTCCAAGAAGCCTTATATATCCGTAGGATATCAGCAGTATGCTCGCGCTTCCCCACGGAGCCGCGGATATGGTTCCGCAGGACTTCTCGCCCCCTACCCCTTCCACAACAGGATGTCCGGGAAGATGCGCGGCAAGGTGAGACGCGACGCATATGGGACCCATTCCCGGTCCTCCGCCTCCATGGGGAATACTGAAAGTCTTGTGCAGGTTTATGTGGCATACGTCAACACCGATGAGCGAAGGGAAGCAAAGACCCACCTGCGCGTTAAGATTCGCTCCGTCCATGTATACCTGCGCGCCGTTTGAGTGAATTATGTCGCATATCTCCCTTATTCCAGACTCAAAAACCCCGTGAGTCGAAGGATAGGTAATCATCAGGCATGCCACTTTCCCCTCATTTTTCCGGCAGCATTTACGAAGGTCGTCTATGTCCACGTCCCCGTTTTTCCGGCATTTTACCACCACGACATCCATCCCTGCCATCCGGGCGCTTGCCGGATTGGTTCCATGCGCGGAAGAAGGAATCAGCACCACTTGCCTTTCGTTTTCTCCTTTCTCCTTGAAGTAACTGCGTATTACCATAAGTCCTGCGTACTCTCCCTGAGCTCCAGAGTTGGGCTGAAGTGAGCAGGTATGAAGCCCGGTTATTTCGCAGAGATATTTCTCGAGTTCGCCGATCACCCGCGCGTACCCCGCTGTCTGGTCCGGGGGAGCGAAAGGATGGATTTTCGAGAATTCTCCCCAGCTTATCGGTATCATTTCCGTCGTGCCGTTTAGCTTCATCGTGCAGGAACCGAGAGGGATCATGGAATGGGCCAGGGAAAGATCCCTTCCCTCGAGGTTTTTCATGTACCTTAGCATCAGAGTTTCTGAGTGGTATCGGCTAAACACCGGCTGGGTGAGAAAATCCCCCTTCCTCAGAAGGTTCTCGGGCACAGACGCAGAGGCGGAAGCACGGCCTACAGCGACAGAGACCTTCTCGCCCAGTCCCAGAGAGTCTGAGAAAAGCGAAAGTATCTGCGCAACATCTTCCTCGGTAACGGTTTCGTCAAGGGATATGCAGACTTTTTCGTCCGGAAGGTATCTGAAGTTGATCCTTTCTTTAAGGGCGTTTGCGCGAAGTGTCTCGCAGGATCCTTCTCCCCAAGGCGAAAGGTCCACAAGCAGGGTATCGAAAAACGCCCCGTTTAGCTGAGCTACTCCCAGTTCTTTAAAACCCAGGTCAAGCGTTTTCGCGAGTGTGTTTATCCTGCCGGAGACGCGCCGCAGTCCCGCCGGACCGTGGTAAACCGCGTACATCGAGGCCATTATAGCGAGTAGAGACTGCGCAGTGCATATATTGGAAGTGGCCCTCTCTCTCCTTATGTGCTGTTCCCTGGTCTGAAGAGCCATTCTGTAGGCGGGGTTCTTATCCCTGTCAAAAGACACCCCTATTATTCTTCCGGGAACCTGTCTTCTGAACTCGTCTCTTGTAGCGAAATAGGCTGCGTGGGGACCGCCGTATCCGACCGGGACCCCGAATCTCTGCGAAGTTCCCACAACGGCATCGGCACCGAAACGTCCTGGAGGTGTAAGCAGCACGAGGCTCATAAGATCGGCCGCGACCGCGACCATGGCACCGTGGGAGTGAGCACTTTTAACAAATTCTGAGTAATCTCTGACTTCTCCGAAGGTGTCTGGATACTGCAGAAGCGCGCCGAAGAAACTCCCGTCAAGAGAAGCCTCTTCCTCTTCTCCCTCTACGATCCTTATTCCCAGGGGCTCGGCCCGGGTCTTTAAGACATCAACGGTCTGGGGAAAACACCTTCGGGAAACGAAAAACCCGTCGGCGTCCGCCTTCTCCCGCTTTGCGCCGCTTAGCCTGTGAAACATGGCCATAGCCTCGGCAGCCGCCGTCGCTTCATCAAGCAGCGAGGCGTTTGAAAGCTCCATCCCGGTAAGTTCCGAGATCACGGTCTGGAAGTTAAGGAGGGCTTCAAGGCGTCCCTGTGATATCTCCGCCTGGTAAGGAGTATACTGAGTGTACCAGCTCGGGTTCTCAAGAATGTTCCTTGATATGACCGTCGGGGTCACGCAGTCGTAATAACCCATGCCTATGTACGACTTAAATGTCGCGTTTTCACGCGCTATACCCCTTATGTGGTCAAGATAGGAACTCTCAGTCATGGCGGAGGGAACGGCCATCTCGGTCCCCGAAAGCAGGTCAGCGGGGATGGTTTCCCGCACCAGTTCCTCAAGACTCCGCACCCCGGTGCGCGAAAGCATGTGGCGCGTTTCCTCCGGCGTGGGGCCTATATGCCTCGCTGAGAAAAAATCCTCTTCTTCATAAATGCCGTTTTTTCGTTGCAATCAGAACTCTCCGGAAAAATCCAGGCAGACCGCCTTGTCCTTCAGACACTTAAACCGCCCGGACATATCAGTCATCTTCCTTTTCTTTTATCAGTTCTTCGTAATTCGAAGAATCAAGAAGTTTTTCGATCTCGCTTTCGTCAAGCTCTTCGATATGGATTTTTATAATCCATCCGTCACCGTAAGGGTCGGCGTTTACAAGTTCCGGGGAGTCCACGAGAAGATCGTTTACCTCGACAATTTCCCCGGAAATCGGGGCGAAAAGTTCCGAGACCGCCTTTGTCGACTCCGCTCCGCCAAAGGAATCCCCCTGAAACAGCTCATCCCCTTCAACAGGCAATTCGACATAAACTATCTCCCCGAGGGCTTCCTGCGCGTAATCGGTTATTCCTATCACGGCCCTGTCTTGCTCAAACCTCACCCACTCGTGCTCTTCGGTATATTTCAAGTCTTTCGGTACACTCATAACCTCAAATACTCCTTATATATTTCTGCTCTCAATTTTTATGAAGTGGAAATTCAGAAGAAACCGCCTTTCTCACACGTCCCCGGATCTCAATCCCTATTTCATCTCCGCACTCAATTTCACCCGAGGACACCGAAGCGATACCAACGCCCACATCAAGAACCGGAGACATGGTACCGCTTGTGACCTCTCCTATCTTCTTTCCATTTTTCATTACCCCGTAGCCGTGTCTGGGAACCCCCCTCTCAAGCATCTTAAAACCGATGGTTTTTCTTGCCGTTCCGTTTTCCACCTGCTCCAAAAGCACGTCTCTTCCGATAAAATCGCCTTTGTCCATCTTCACATACCTCTCCAGGCCGGCCTCAATCGGGGTTGTTTTTTCATCCAGCTCGTTTCCATAAAGAGGGTATCCGGCTTCTACTCTAAGCGTATCGCGCGCTCCGAGACCGCAAAGAGCAATCCCGAAGTCACTCCCGCTTTCGCGAAGCCTCTCCCAGACCCAAACAGCGTCCCCCGCGGGCACGAACAACTCAAAGCCGTCTTCACCCGTGTAACCTGTTCTCGCAGCTATCACTCCGGCTGCCTCACCCCCAAGGATTCTGAAAGAAAACCTAGGGAAATCCCGCATGTTCTCCTCACCAAGCGTTTTTTCCACAACGGATACCGCTTGAGGCCCCTGAACGGCTATCTGCGCGTAAGCAGGACTTGAGTCGGTCACTTCCACGTCAAGCCCCCCGCAGTTATCCCCGATCCAGCGATAGACTTTGTCAATGTTAGACGCGTTTACGCAAATAAGGAAATGTTCCGCCGAGAACCTGTAGGTTATAAGATCGTCAACTGCCCCGCCGTCCGGGTAACAGAAAAGACCATACCGGGCCCGTCCATCACGAAGCTTCGCCATGTCATTTGTGTTGAGTTTCTGGCAGAGAGTTTCAGCCTGAGGCCCCCTGATTTCTATTTCACCCATGTGACTTACGTCAAAAAGACCACAGGCCTGCCTGACAGCCATGTGTTCCTGCCTTATGCCATCAAACTGAAGAGGAAGTTCCCACCCTGCAAAATCAATCATCCGCGCCCCGAAACTCTTGTGCGTTTCGTACAAAGGGGTGTAAGCCATAATCGTAAAGATTAAACATTCAAAAGAGTGGACTGTCAAAACAACATCCGGGAATCGCCCGAAATCACCCTGCCCAAGCGAGACAGGCAATGCGCGGGGTTTTGTCTGCGGCAGCTTTTTCATTATAATCGATAGGTTAATTGCAGCTTCGCCGTCGGCTTTTACAGTTCTGCGAAACCCCAGGATAAGACATGAAAAACCTGAGAAGCCTCTTTCCCCCCACGGGCGCCCAGCCTCTTTTTTCGTTCTCCGGCGCCGAAGGCTTTTTCGGTCTTATGGTGGACAACCTTGTCCAGTACATCCCGATCGTGATACTGCTTACCGGTCTTGTGGCGCTTTCTCAGGGATTCATGCTTTCCTCCGTGGTCTGGGCCGCAACGGCCGTGTGTCTTGTGGAACGCCGTCTTGGCCAGGCGGCGGCATGGATGGGCGTGGGGGCCGTGATGGCGTTTTTCGGCTTCATACACGTGGGGGAGATTTCGGTCGAAGGAGGACTGTATTCCCTCGGCTTCGCGACAGGAGCGAAATGGGCGGCAGGATACGCGCTTACAGCCGCTTTTTTCATGATCGTCTCCCACGTGAATCGCAAAAGGAGTTCGGGTCAGACATGTTGAGCGATATTAAAGGTTCTAAAAGAATACGGAATTTTTACTCCGTCCTTTACGAAAGATACGGACCGCAGAACTGGTGGCCCGCACAGACTAGGCTTGAGTGCGCCACAGGAGCAATACTCACGCAGAACACATCCTGGAAAAACGTGGAGAAAGCCATAGCGGCGCTCAGGGGAAATTCCATGCTCTCGGCGGAAAAACTCAGATCGGTATCATATGGGCAGCTAGCGGCCCTGATCCGCCCCTGCGGATATCACAACCTAAAAGCCAAGAGGCTTAAGAATTTTATTGATTTTCTATTCGCCGATTACGGAGGTGAAATGGAAAACATGCTCGGAGAGGACACGGATAAACTCAGGGAGAAGCTGCTTTCGGTAAACGGCATCGGCGAAGAGACGGCCGATTCAATACTGCTCTACGCGCTTGGGAAACCCGTGTTCGTGGTCGATAACTACTCGCGAAGAATTCTCCGCCGCCACCGCCTGATCCCCGAGGGCGCGAGTTACGGGAAGATACAGAAACTTTTTGTGCAAAGTCTTTCGGCCGACACGGAAGTTTTCGGAGAATACCACGCGCTCATAGTAAAAACGGGGAAGCTTCACTGCGCAAAGACCCCCCGCTGCGACGGCTGCCCGCTTGAGAATGATCCGCACGATCCCCAGATAAACCCGTTTTAAGAGAAAGTAGGAATAAGACCTAAGGTTCAGTCGGAGGTCTACCCCTTTTTCGAGGTCGCGAACTCCACTACGGCCTTGAAACTCTCGGGTTTTCGTATGGCAAGTTCCGAGAGGCTTTTCCGGTCAAGCTCGATGTCCGATTTTTTCAGCGCGTCGATAAACCTGCTGTAGGAAAGTCCAAAAGGCCTCACCCCGGCATTTATCCTCATAATCCAAAGCGCCCTGAAATCCCTTTTTCTGCGGCGCCGGTCCCTGTAGGCATAGGCAAGCGCCCTGAGTATGGTTTCTTTTGCTATTCTGAAATTGTTCTTTCTTCTTCCCCAGTATCCCTTGGCAAGCTTAAGAACTCTTTTTTTCCGTTTTCTGGAAGTAACTCCTCTTTTTATGCGCATCTGTATTCTCCGTCCGTATCAGCTCACAGGTAAGGAACATAGGTCTTGATCTTCTTGGCGGCGGAACCTTCCATGAAATCCGGTTTCAGGAGCCTCCGCATCCTCTTTGAGCTTTTCTTTATGTTTGTATGGCTTTTACCGCCCTTGTTTCTTCTTATTTTTCCGCTTCCCGTAGCGGAGAACCTCTTGGCCGCGCTGCGGTTTGTTTTCATCTTAGGCATCTTGCAAATCCCTCACTGCTTTTTTACCGGTGTAAGAATCATTATCAGGTTCTTACCCTCTATTTTGGGCTCCATGTCCACGGAGGAGATATCGGACAGTTCTTCGCAGACATTCTGGGCGAGTTTGCGACCGAGGTCTGAGTGAACTATTTCCCTGCCCCTGAAAAATATCCTTATCCTGGTTTTGTGACCCGCTTCAAGAAAACCCCTCATTCGGTTCACTTTGACTTCAAGGTCGTGGTCCCCTATGTTGGGACGAAATTTTATCTCCTTTACCGTCTGATCTTTCTGTTTCTTAGCGCTCTGCTGCTTTTTCAGTTCGTACTTGAACTTCCCGTAGTCCATCAACTTACATACGGGCGGGGTGGCCTTTGACGCAATCTCAACCAAGTCGACTTCCTTTTCCTCGGAGATCCGCAAAGCTTCTTCAATGCCTACGACTCCGAGTTGCTCCCCCTCAACATCTATGAGCCTGACTTCCTTAGCCGCGATCCTTTTGTTAATGCGGGTCTCCGGAACGCGGACCCTGGAATTATAACTTCTCCTCCTAGCTATACCGTTACCTCCATCCAACTATAGGGATCATTCTCTCCCGCGACGATCTCGATAAAATCCTTTACCGGCAACGCCGCCATGGCATCTCCACCGTATTTCCTGGGAGCAACCGTTCCCGTTTCAACCTCCTTGTCTCCTACAACCAGCAGATAGGGAATTTTCATCACTTGCGCTTCCCTAACCTTATACCCTAGCTTCTCGTTTCGCAAATCGCTGCTGACCCTGATTCCCCGGCGCCGAAGCTCGGCGCAGACTTCCTCGCAATACTCGGCCTGGCTCTGTCCCACTGACGCCACCCTCACCTGCTCGGGGCTGAGCCAGAGCGGAAACGCTCCCCCGTAATGCTCTATCAGGATTCCGAAGAACCGCTCAATGGAGCCGAATATGGCCCTGTGTATCATTATCGGGGTATGTCTTCTGTTATCCTCACCCACAAATTCCATATCAAACCGTTCGGGCAGGTTGAAATCTACTTGAATAGTTGAGCACTGCCAAGCCCTGCCTATCACGTCCTTTATCTTAAGATCTATCTTGGGGCCGTAAAACGCTCCCCCGCCGCTGTCCACTCCGTACGGAAGCCCTACATCTGAAAGAGCCTGCTCAATGGCCTCTATCGACCTCTCCCAGTTCTCTTCGCTTCCGACGAACTTGGCAGGACGCGTCGAAAGAAAAATCTCGTAATTATCAAACCCAAAAGTCTTCAGAAAATCCAGAGTAAGGCGAAGCACACCGGAGACCTCCTCGCGTATCTGGTCAGGCCGGCAGAATATGTGGGCGTCATCCTGGGAAAAGCCCCTAACCCTCAGAAGACCGTGGAGAACCCCTGAGCGCTCGTACCTGTACACGGTTCCTATCTCGGCCCACCTGATCGGCAGGTCCCTGTAGCTTCTCGTCTTTGTTTTGTATACCAGTATGTGAAAGGGACAGTTCATGGGCTTTATCTGGTAATCGGAATTTTCAACTTCCATGCATGAGAACATGTTCTGCGAGTAAAAGTCCACGTGGCCGCTCGTGCGCCAGAGATCAAGCTTGGCCATGTGCGGCGTGTAGAGCACCTCGTAGCCCCGGGAGACATGCTCCCGCTTCCAGAAATCCTCTATTACGCTTCTTACCTTCGCCCCTCTCGGATGCCAGAGAATAAGACCGGGTCCTATCTCTTCATTTACGCTGAAAAGGTCAAGCTCCCTTCCAAGCTTGCGGTGATCCCTTTTTTTCGCCTCTTCAAGGTCGCGCAGATGCTTGCGCAGATCTTTTTTGTCCCAGAAAGCCGTTCCGTAAATTCTCTGGAGCATCGGGTTGTTCTCGTTGCCCCTCCAGTAAGCCCCGGCGGAACTTGTGAGCTTAAAGGCCTTTATGAGGCCCGTTGAGGGAAGATGGGGACCCCTGCAGAGATCATACCAGTCCGTCTGATCGTATATGGTTATCTCCTCCCCTTCGGGAAGGTCGTTTATTATCTCCACCTTGTAGTTCTCCTTTATACCGGAGAAAGTGGCGATGGCCTCTTCCCTAGAGACCGATTTTCTTACAAGAGGCCGGTTCTTCTTTACTATCTCGAGCATCTTCGATTCGATACTCTCAAGATCCTCGGGAGTAAAGCCCCTTTCGAAATCAAAATCGTAGTAAAACCCGTTTTCTATCACGGGACCTATGGTAACCCGTGCTTCGGGGAAAAGGGACTGGACGGCTTCGGCGAGAACGTGGGCGGTCGTGTGCCTAAGGAGCCCGAGACCTTCTTCGGTATTGCTTTTTACGGGCAAGAGGTCGCAGTCGCCCTCAAGGCGGTGCCAGAAATCAACCATCTGGCCGTCTATCAGGGCGCCTACAGTACGCTTGTCTCCGTCAAGCTCCGCGAGCGCATCTCCCACGGTGGTTCCCGAAGAAAACCTGCCCCTTTTCCCGTCTATCTTTACCTCTATATCCAACCGATCCGTCCCCTGGAATATATGGTGAGCACGACAGGAATTGAACCTGCGACCCCTTGCACGTCAAGCAAGTGCTCTGCCCCTGAGCTACGTGCTCAAAAATTTGGTATTGTCTTTTAATTATAGCCTATTGTCAAGAACGGCGGGGAAGATGTAAGTGTAGAGAGTACGTTATATGACCGGTCTTTGAATTAATTGGGACTTACATACATAACTAGACAAAATGAGAAAGAAGTGGACCCCAATGTTAGGACAGTTTTTTCCTTTTAATTAGGCATGATTAAGCAAAGGTCCTCGTACATATTATCGTCAAGTGAAGCCATAACCTCATTAGTGATATAAAAAGACACTCTCACGGCATTTTCAGGAACATCAAGTTCAGGTTTTTTGCTACCTACCCAACGAGCTTCAAGGTCATGGATATCTTGATCTCGTAATTTCAGAAGCAGTAGACGAAGAATTTGACGCTTTTCTCTGGGTGTTTTGCTCTTTTGTTTGTCCATAGACCCCCCCCCCATACTTGCTTATCTTTTATTTATCTCCTTTTGTCTAGTTATCTATATAAGTCCCTAACCAATGTCTTTGTTGACTATCAAATTCAGACGCAACAGGTAGCAACGACCGATTAGTAATCGTATCTACTCGGCAACCAGTATATTCCCACCCGCGCTTGATTGTCAAGAGATTTATAGATTAATTTTCAAGTGATTTCAGGATAATATGGTCGACCGGTTCTAATATCGATCCGTAAGTTCTTCGGAAAAATCCACTTTGGGTAGAGGAGATTCGACCTGAACAGAAGTGGACTCCGTCGTTTGGATTGTTTTTTCACTTTTTTTTACGGAATACCAAGCGGGTCGGGATAAATCAGTCCGTATCCGAGCGTTTTTTTAAGCTTTTCGTTTGAAACTATCTTGTACTCCGGGGTTTTTTCCGTTTCAAAAAGCAGGGGTTCAATACCGTATCTTCGGGCTTCGCGTGAGTAATACTCCCTCTTGGTCGGATGTTCATCGCAGGTCGCGTTAAGCGTGGTATTTCTTACGTCGAGGGTTATTACCCTTAGGACGATCCCGACGCAGTTATCGCGGTGTAGGAGGTTAAGAGGGCAGTCTGGGTTCAGCACGAGTTTTTTCCTTTTAATCGATTTTATGGGTGCCCTGTCGTAACCTATGAGTCCCGAAAAGCGTATCACGGTCGTATCGATTCCCGGGTGGTCCATGAGAATCCGCTCCACGCGGACAAGGGCCTTTCCAGACGGTTTGTCCGGGCAAAGGGAGTCCTGTTCCCTCACGACCCCGTTTGTGTTCGGATTAACGGAGGTTGAACTGGCGAAGACGACCATTTTCCCCTCGGGGGTAGGTATCGCCCCGATGAGACTTCTGATCTGCTTTTCATGATAGGTTTCGATATCGTCCCTTCGCCCGGGAGGAAAGTTTATGAAAAGAACGTCCGAGGAGAAAAATTCGTCAGTGTTCTCGCCGCTTACCTCTGGAGAGATGTCTATCAGGTAAGGCTCTATCCCCTCTTCCGAAAGAGCGGGGAGCTTCTCTGGGTCCCTCGCGGATCCTCTGACCGAAAAACCCGCTTCCTTGACGGAACGCAAGATGGAGCCCTAGGGCAGTGAAGACAAACGGGGCGCTTTGAAATTCCGCTGTCCGGCAGCTGTGTTCAATCTGCATTGTAAAGGTTGGGAAAAGTGTCACAGTGATGCTGGCTGCAAGACCAATGGTTATGGCAGAGTCGTCCGTGTCGCGCTTGAGAAGAATCGTCGTTTACTCCGACCCCATGTGGTTGTGCGTCATGGAAGTGCGCTTACAGGCGCAGAAGCGCTATTGAGCGTATCAACTCAAGGATTGACAACAGTTTTGGATTTGAAAGACATTTTATCAGGGGCGAGGTTCGTATGACCGCTCGGGCGGGTCTTGCGGTGGCGGTGATGATGGCGCTGGCTGTTGGTCACATAAAGGCCGGGCGGCCCGAGAAGATGAGGTCTCTTGTTTCGGGGTGTTACGCTGGAGCGGTATAGCGGTTCTCTACTGATTTAAGCAAAACAATTTTAGCGGTAAACAACCCTGAAGGTATTGTTGCGTGTGCTGGTTGGTCAGGATTGCCGATTCTGCGGGAATCAGTACTGCATTCTATCTGAATCAGGCAACATGGCTGTCAGATTGCTGCAATACGGGCTGATGCCGCACAGACCCCGCTCTCGTTAACAGGGAATTGCGGGATCTCTGATCCTGACTGTTAACATTAAGAGTCAGGGTCAGTTTGTTAGCGACATACTTTGCTGTTTATGGAAACCCGGCCACGCTTGAGAATAGCCGTGGTTTCGGGTAGTTTCACCATTCAGTCAAAGCGTCCCGGAAAAAACGGGAATCAAGTGGCGGAACCATTCACAAAACCATACTCAATACGGATTTCATCGGATTCGCAGAACCCAGAAGGGGAAAGGTAAGGGATATTTACGACCTCGGTGAGAGCATCCTGATGATAGCCACCGACCGTATCTCAGCTTTTGACGTGATACTCCCAAACGGAATACCCGCAAAGGGCGAGGTGCTAAACAGAATCTCTGAATTCTGGTTTCGAAAAACAGAACATATCATCCCGAACCACATGATCTCAACGGACCCCGGGGATTTCCCCGATCCCTTCGGAGACCATGCCGAGACACTTGCCGGCCGTTCCATGCTCGTCGAAAAAACCGACCCGCTTCCCGTAGAGTGCGTCGTGAGAGGCTACATAAGTGGTTCCGGATGGGAAGAGTACAAAAAAACCGGTTCCGTGTGCGCCATACCCCTTGGAGAAGGCCTCGCTGAGTCGCAGAAGCTTCCAGAACCCATTTTCACCCCGTCAACGAAGGCAGAGCAGGGAACTCACGACGAGAACATAACGTTCGGGAGGGTGCGCGAGATGATAGGCGATGAACTCGCACGCAGGATAAGGGACATAAGCATCGAGATTTACACGGCCGCCGCCAGTATCGCCGAGGAAAAAGGCATAATAATAGCCGACACGAAATTTGAGTTCGGGATACGCCGGGACACCGAAGAGCTTATCCTAATAGACGAGGCTCTGACGCCGGATTCATCAAGATTCTGGCCCCGGGAGCACTATACCCCAGGGGGACCGCAGATAAGTTTCGATAAGCAGTTCGTAAGGGACTACCTGAAGCAGACGGGCTGGGACAGGAACCCTCCGGCCCCTGAGCTTCCGCCTGACATAGTCAACAAAACAAGTGAAAAATATCTTGATATGCTCAGGCTTTTTTGTGGAGGATAGCACTTTGGCAAAAACGAGTTCTCCATGCAACGGCATATGCATAATGGACGAAGACACCGGACTCTGCGTCGGGTGTCTTCGCACAAGCGACGAGATAGCGAACTGGGAGGAGTACTCAGATGAGCAGAGGGCGGAGGTTCTGCGTGAAATAACCCGGCGGGAGGCGGAGCAGAACCAGTGAAGACCGTGAGCATCCTGGGTTGCGGGTGGCTAGGAGAACCGCTTGCGATCTCCCTCAAGGAAGCGGGTTTCTTGGTCAGAGGATCCGTTAGGAACCCCGAGAGGCTCCTTGCCCTTTCGGAAAAGGGGATAGAGCCCTACCTAATAGATATCGCCCCTGAGGTAAGCGGCGAGGGCGCTGATGAGTTTTTCTCCTCGGATGTTCTTTTCATCAATTTTCCCCCAGAGCGAAGGAACGATATCGAAACCTACCATGAAGAACAGATCAGAAACCTCATCGGGGCGATACCGAACCCCGAAGGGAAGATGGTCGTCTTCGCCAGTTCAACTTCCGTTTATCCGAATACAAACGGGGTCGTAAGGGAAGAGGATTCCCTTAACCCGGACAAACAGTCGGGAAAGGCACTTGTCCGCGTGGAGCGGATTCTCATGGACCACCCCGAAATCGATACGACCGTAATACGCTTCTCGGGACTCATAGGCTACGACAGGGCACCCATAAAATCGATAAGAAGAAAAAAACTCGTACTAAACCCCGAGTGCCCCCTTAACCTCATACACCGCGATGACTGCGTCGGGATCGTCCTAAGGGTAATAACCCTTGACGTAAGAAATATCGTCCTCAACGCCACCTGCGACGAACATCCCACAAGAAGAGAGTACTACTCGCGCGAAGCCAGAAAATACGGAATCCCGCCGCCGCTTTTCGAAACGGAGAAACCCCTGGAGTACAAGATAGTCTCAAACGAAAAACTTAAAAAAACGCTCGGATACAGACTGATTTATCCCGACCCGCTTGGTATCCCGTAAAAAAAAGCGAAAAAACAATCCAAACGACTGGGCCCACTTCTGTTCAGGTCGAATCTCCTCTACCCAAAGTGGTTTTTCCCGAAGAACTTACGGATCGATATTAGAACCGGTCGACCGTATGTCTCTGAAATTATTAAAAATTAATCTAAAAATCTCTTGACAATCAAACGCGGATGGAAATACACTAGCTACTAAGCTGATATGATTACTAACCGGTTGTTACCATCTGTTGCATCTGAACTTGATAGTCAACAAAGACGTCGATTAATTAAAGAATTCCTGGATGTCTTAGTGAGGAAGCAGTAATGGTTTGCAGGTTCAGCATTTTTGCCTGTTTTATCTTGGCATTTTTCGTTTTTGCGGGAAATGTGCAGGCGCAGACCTGTCCGTACACGCTGCCTGATTCGCCAATGGATCGGGATATACTGATATTGCTTTATTGCGATACGGACGGTGAGGACTGGATAGAAACCGTTGGAGAGATGAGTCTACCAGTCAACTGGTTGACTCATCCGTCACTTAGTAATGATTGGTCCGGGGTTAGGGTGGATTTCGATGGACAAGTCACAGAGCTGACTCTCTACAACTATGGATTAGTCGGGGAGATTCCGAAAGAGCTGGGAAAATTGTCAAACCTCGAGCTCCTGCGCCTCGACACCAATGAATTGTCCGGAACGATTCCGGAAGAACTGGGAGATTTATCAAATCTCTTGGAGTTGTATCTCGACACCAATCAATTATCCGGGACGATCCCGACAGAACTGGGAAATTTGTCAAACCTCAATGACCTGACCCTCTTCAAAAATCAGTTGTCCGGAACGATCCCGGGAGTGCTGGGGGAATTACCCTTCGGGAAATTCTCCTTCTTCTTCGGGGGGACTTTAGATCTCAGTGACAATAAATTATCCGGGACGATCCCGGAAGAACTGGGAGATTTATCAAATCTCTGGGATCTGACTCTCAGCAACAATCAGTTGTCCGGGACGATCCCGGAAGAACTGGGAAATTCATCAAAACTCTTGGAGTTGTATCTCGACACCAATCAATTATCCGGGACGATCCCGACAGAACTGGGAAATTTGTCAAACCTCCAGTTCCTGTATCTCAGTGACAATCAATTATCCGGGACAATCCCGGAAGAGCTGGGAGATTTGTCAATTCTCACGAAGTTGAATCTCAGTGACAATCAGTTGTCCGGGACGATCCCGGAAAAACTGGGAAATTTATCAGAATTCTTGGAGTTGTATCTCGGTGACAATCAACTATCCGGGACGATCCCGGAAAAACTGGGAGACTTGTCAAAGCTCAGGGTCCTACACCTCCACGAAAATCAGTTGTCCGGAACGATCCCGGGAGTGCTGGGAGAATTGACCGACCTCAAGGAGATAGCTCTCTGGGGCAATGAATTTACCGGGACGATCCCGGAAGAACTGCTGGGCGTCAAAGTGGATCGGGCGGTGCTAAGGCTTTTCTACCAAAGTACCGGAGGTGACGAATGGACGGAGGATACCGACTGGTTGAAATCTTTCAAGTCATTCTCTGATTGGCACGGGGTCACGGCGGATGCTGACGGTCGAGCCACGGGTCTGAATCTCAACAACAATGAGTTGAAGGGGAAAATCCCTGTTGCGCTTGGAGTCTTGACTAACCTTGAGAGTCTGAATTTCGCCGACAACACCGAGTTGACCGGGGCGCTCCCGCTGAACCTGATGGATCTGTCAAGTCTCGCGACACTGGACATAAGCAATACCGGTCTGTGCGTCCCAACGGTCCTTAAGACATGGTTGGACGGTAAAATGATCACATCCGGAGGAGAGACCTGCGTGGCGGTATCGGTGTCCTTCGGAGCGTCCGTCTACACGGTTACGGAGGGCGGGAGCGCAACGGTGAACATGACCCTGAGCGCCGATCCCAAACGCACCGTGGAGATTCCGCTGACGGTTGAAGATCTAAGCACCGCCGGCAATGCCGATTATTCGGTACCGGCAAGCGTTACCTTTGCAAGCGGCGAGACATCAAAGGACATCACAGTCACCACCACGGACAACAACAGGTATCAAGGTAACAAGACGGTAGTGCTTGCCTTCGACATGCCACTGCCGCCGGATGTTTCCGAGAGCATTCCGTCCTCCACCACGGTAACCATTAGAGACGACGAGAGGCGCCCACCACCACGGCCGCCACGGCTGCCACCGCCACCACCCGTAGTAGCGGTATCGTTTGGCTTATCTTCCTACAGCGTCGCCGAGGGCAGGACAGTGGACGTACAGGTAACGCTAAGCGCGGACCCCAAGCGTACCGTGACGATTCCGCTTACAATCGATCAGACAACCTCGGCCGGCACCGGGGACTATTCCCTGTCACAAACAAGCGTGACGTTCACAAGCGGCGAGACCTCGAAAGATATCACCCTGACCGCCACGGATGACGACATAGATGATGACGGCGAGGTGGTGATTCTGGCCTTCGGCACCCTTCCTCAGAGAGTCTCCGGGGGCACTCAGACCTCTGCCACTGTATCTATTGGAGACAACGACGACCCGAATGTATCGGTACAGTTCGCCTCATCCGTATACAGCGTCACAGAGGGCGGGACAGTGGACGTACAGGTAACGCTGAGCGCGGACCCCGAGCGTACCGTGACAATCCCGATTACAATCGATCAGAGAACCTCGGCCGCTACCGGGGACTATTCCCTGTCACAAACAAGCGTGACATTCACAAGCGACGAGACTTCAAAGAATATCATCGTCTCCGCCACAGACGACACCGAGGATGATGACGACGAGACGGTAGTGCTCGCCTTCGGCGCGCTGCCCCCAGACGTTTCCGAGAGCACTCCGTCCTCCACCACGGTAACCATTAGAGACCGCGACGCACCGCCGCTTGAAGTGGAAGCTGGAGAGAACCGGATGGTTGCTCAGCGTGAGGAAGTTATCCTGAAAGGGTCAGCGACAAACGCGGCGTCCGGCGAACCGACCTACCGGTGGACCTACTACACGGGTGCAAGAAATGACATAGAGCTTAGAAACCCAGACGCTGCTACCTGCGCTTTTACGGCACCCGACGGGCTAAGCGAAGATGCGGTACTTGTGTTCAGACTGGTCGTGACGGATTCGCGGGGTGGGTCGGCCGAGGATACGGTTTCGATCACTGTAACGAGTCAGGAGGTTGCTTTCTCCTCGAAAGATGGAGGAGGAACGGTAACTTTAAGCGACGGCTCGACGGTTAAGGTGACTGTTAACAGAGATGCCGGTTCGCCGCCCGGTGACTCGGTAATTATTTTGCCCCCTGATCTTCTTGAAGACATCAGCGAAATCACCTTCGATCTTTCTCCGGATTCCCCGGAGACTTCGCCTTCCGGATTCCGGCTGGAAGGGTCGGTGGTGGTGGATATTGATCTGGGTGTGGGGCTTGAGGAAAGCGAGACTGTAACGATTTGTCTGCCGACACCGGCGGGCAACGGGGAGTCCGTGCTGCACCATTATAATGAAGGGTCCCGTATGTGGGAACCTTTGGAATCGCGGTTAGAGACGGTCAACGGCGTGTGGTCGGTTTGCGCCGAGACGAATGCGCTTTCGCTCTTCGGAGTCTTTGTTGCTGAGAAAGGGGGCAGGAGTATCGGATGCGCAATTACCATAGATGGAAGAGCGGATCGTACGCCTGAAAATACCGCATTTAACCTGTTTTTGGTTATATTCGCCCTGTTGACGATTTCGCGGAAGCACTTGCTGGCCGCCTATGCTGGTCAAAAAACCGAACCGCTTGCGGTTGAGCGCGTGGTCAGAGGCTATCTCAGCGACTCGGGATTGTCTTCAGGGTAATAACCCTCGACGTAAGAAATACCACGCTTAACGCCACCTGCGACGAACATCCCACCAGAAGGGAGTACTACTCGCGCGAAGCCCGAAAATACGGAATCCCGCCGCCGCTTTTCGAAACGGAGAAACCCCCGGAATACAAGATAGTCTCAAACGAAAAACTTAAAAAAACGCTCGGATAGTTGCAAAAGAGTATGGCGGGATTGTCTCAATAATGGCTAGCGACGAAAAGCGGTTGGACAAATCGCTTGCTCGCCGCACCAGAAGCACTTAAGTTTACACCCTGCGCGGTTACTTCCTCATAAAGAATCTCGGAGAAACTCATTCAGTTAAAAAATGTATTTGTCTTGCTTTTGAGAGATTCCTCCGCAAAATCACAATCAGGGAAAACATAGTCAGAAGCAAGTTAAATACAGTGCCTTGAGACATGTTCTCTGCCCCTCCATCCAAAGTAATCGAACATCCTACCCCCCCCCCTTCTTGTTCCAGCGTACCGGTAGGAGAACCGGTATCGTCAGGAAGCCCGCTTTGCTCAGCGACAAAAACTCCGAAGAGCAGAAACACATCCGTCTCGGCGCAAACCGACCGCACTCCGTTGACTGTCCTTACACTCGATTCCAAAGGCTTCCACATACCGAACTCTTCGTCGTAATGGTGCAGTACAAGCTCTTCACCGCCCGCCGGTTCCGGAAGGCACACCGTTACGGTCTCACCTTCTTCAAGCTCAACGCCCAGATCAATGTCCGCTGCGAATCCTCCCAGCCGAAACCCGGCAGGAGGATTCTCCGGGGAATCCGCGGAAAGGTCAAAGGTGATCTCGTCAATGCGATCAAGAAGGTCGGGGGACAGGATGATCGCCGGGTTGTTGGATGATGACGGCAATTTCTCATCCCGAGTAACAGTCAACTTAATCGTCTTTCCGCCGTAAGTGATACTTCCCCCTTCGTTATTCGGGGAAAGAGCAAACTCTTCGTCTCTCTCGGTTATCAAAACCGTGCCGTTCGGGGATTCAGGTGGACTTGGCGGTGGTGGCGGTGGTGGCGGCGGTGGCGGTGGCGGTGGCGGTGGCGGTGGCGGCGGTGGCGGTGGCGGTGGCGGCGGCGGTGGCGGTGGTGGCGGTGGCGGTGGTGGCGGTGGTGGCGGTGGCGGTGGTGGCGGTGGTGGCGGTGGCGGCGGCGGCGGTGGCGGCGGCGGTGGTGGCGGCGGTGGTGGCGGGGCAACGCCGAAGACCCAGGGACGTGCCTGCTTGATCGCCAGGATATTCTCGCTGGTGATCTTGAACTCGATTTCCATGGCGAACGGTTCACCGGGCGCGGGGTTGTACAGCCCTTCGAAGTGGTCATGGATCGCAGTGAGGTGTCCTCTCAACTGGCTCAGTTGTTCCTCGCTCATGATGAGTTCCCCAGGCTCCACCAGATTGGAGGTTGACAGGACGGTGTAAGTACCGTGATCTCGCCTCAACAGGAGTTCCTCCGGTATGGAGTGGGCCTCGGGATTAGTTACCAGGTCTTCGCCAACCTGCGTGTTCACGTAGTAGTTCCCGTCTAGGACGTAGATGGGGTCAAAGCTGACGGCAACGCCGTTAGCCAACTCGTCAGAGTAGTTGGGATGGACCAGCACCCCCATCTTGGCCGCCAAGTGATCGATGCGATGGAAATCGCGTTCGGTGAAGGCACGGAAGTTCCACAGGCTGGCCCACACCTGTTTGAGGGATTTGGAGATGCCATCCTCCTCGGTCTCCTCGGGATGCTGGGTCTTGGAGTCGTAGAGGCCCGCGCCGTTGAACCCCGGCAGATCTTCGTTGTTAGTGCTCGACCGGTAGCGCAGGGATTGCCCTTCGGGATATGTCGCGTGCATGGCGGTCAGGGCGTCGATGATCCCCTGGGGTGTCTCCGCATCCTTGATGTCGTCGCGCAGATCATCGAGCATGTCGTCCTGGACTTCAAAATCCGTCTGGAAGTTTTCGTTTGCCAACATGTTTTCGATGCGGGTATAGAAGTCGTGGGCCTTCATGAACTCGTCGTAGAAATAGAACGGCACCGCGAACCCGTCGGGAACCGTCCCCGCCGGAAAACCCAGCGTCCCCAGCACGGCTACGTTGGCCGCCTTGACGCCGAACGCCTTCCAGTCCCCGAAGCCGATCTCACTGAGGGGGGTGATCTCCGTGACCGAGAGGTCGCTCTGCGGGGTCTGTTCCTGGGCGGGCCGGGAAGCGGCGTAGTGTGCATCGACTTCCGCGCGGGTGGCGGCGCGCATCTCCCAACCGTTCTCGGTCACCTTGTAGTGAACGTAGCTGCCGAGGAGCGCATCAATTTTGGGGGTGTCGAGGGCGCTGCGGATGTAAGAGTTGGGGATGGCGTCTTGCGTGGCGCGCAGGTTGACATGCGACAGGGGTGTCTGGGGCACGGTGGAGACGATGCCGGCGACGCGGGGCAGATCGTTGGGCAGCACCTCGTAGATCACGATGTCGCGGGAGTGGGGGCGCTCGTCCAGGTCCATGACCCGCAGCAGGCCGTATCCTTCCCCAGGGTTCAACGCCAGGAAACCGGTATCGGCGTAGATCTCTATGTCGAACACGAGGTTAATGCGGGATTCGTTGTACAACGGCAAGTCGGAGCGGAGAAGCGAAAGTATTCTGTTGTGCGGGTTGAAGGCCAGGTCGTCGCTGAGCAGCGGCATGCTGGCGGCGAGCAGCGTATAGGAGCGCGCTACGAGGCTGAAGGGATAATCGGATGCGAACAACCGATACGAGTACAGTCCTCGGCTGCCATCGGGGGCAACGAGGTCCGGGAGATACGACAGACCGCCGGTGACCATATCCTGGCTCCTCTGCCTCTGGAATCCTACGGCTTCCAGGAAATCGTTATGAGAATCGTACGTCTTGGTGTTCACGAAGTAGATACCTGGTCGGTCGGTGTCCATGCGGAGCAGGACGAACTTGAGGTACTCCTCGTAGTAGGCGAGCGTCTCGAATGTTTCCGGATCGGGTAGGACCACGGCACCGTCGCTGAGTTCAATAGCAGCGGCGGGGTTCACCGGGTTCATGCCCACCGGGTCTGCGAGTTCAGTGATGTCGTCGATGCAATCGCCGTCGACGTCGGCCGGGTCGGCGATGAGGAACTTCTCCACCCGGTAGCGCTCCTTGGGCAGCGCCTCCACATTCTCGGCCAGCGTGGTCGTGCCCGCTTCGCCCTCCTTCACCAAGGCCGGCAGCTCTACCTCCGCGCCGTCCACATCGTGCCGCACATAGAGCACGAAGTAGTCCGCGGCCGTGGACTCGACCACGATCGGCACGGCCTCAACGTCCACAACCGTCGGCGTCGGGTTGTAGCCGCCTCCTGGACACGACTCTGATTGCGCGTTACCCTGCGCCTGCGCCGACATGATCACCAGCAGTGCAGCGAGCACCGCCAGCAACCCCCCCCCCATGTGACGGGAGCCGGCGGTCAGGGATCGGGCGAGGCTTGCAAGATGGGTAAAGCGCCCCTGATAGCGCAGGTGATGCTTGCGGCGCATGGCATCACATCCCCCATGCCGACGGGCTGGGTCGTTTGAAAGGTCGGGAGTGTCGGAGAGCCGCGGCTGTTCCGTCGGTGGCTGCGGCAGTTGCGTTGCCGGACAGTTGCCCCCGGTGGTAAAATCAATGCCCCCCAGCCACGGTTGAGAATCCGGACCATCCGGCGTACTGACACCCGTGCACCTTACATGCAACGTACTAAGTAACGGCAAGTCCATCAGTTCCAGTGGAAACCCATCGGCCAAGTTGCGATTATCGGCAAGATTCAAGATTCTGAGCTTGGACGACCGCTCCAGCTCGGTTGGTATTGACCCGGTTAACCCATTATCTTGAGGATACAGATGCACCAAACTGCCAATCCCCTCAACTCGACGGCATCGTCATTCACGGAGGCCCAGCAGAGCGTAGTCATTCCAGCTACCAAACGTTTGGTACTATATCACAGAGAGAATAGGAAAGCTAACTTGTTTCTGCGGGGAAAACATACATTGCCAGCCAAGGATTCAAGGAAGATTGTAATTCCAGTACCTTTCTCTTTGCTTTTTTTTAAGCACAAGCAGGGCAGCCGCTTCGGCCAAGGCTTTTTCCTTGCGACACAACTGCTTCTTTGGGGATTTATTCTCCTCCCTGAGCTGTTTTACCTGAATTGAACTTCCGGGTCCGCGGGGGGCCGACATCGCTTTCCACTGCTTCACATGATGCAGATAGACGCCATGTTCTCTGTAATGGGCACTGAGCTGGGCTTCGTCCATGGATTCACAGGCGATAACGACCTGGAGCTTTTGCTCCGCAGTCCATGACTGGGGTGATTTTTCTTCGTTCACGCTCTGCTCCTCATGAGAATTGATACGGCCGTGATACGCTTCTCAGGACTCATAGGCTATGACAGGGCACCCATAAAATCGATTAAAAGGAAAAAGCTCGTACTCAACCCCGACTGCCCCCTTAACCTCATACACCGCGATGACTGCGTCGGTGACGAAAAGCGGTTGGACAAATCGTTTGCTCGCCGCACCAGAAGCACTTAAGTTTACACCCCGCGCGGTTACTTCCTCATAAAGAATCTCGGAGAGGATCATTCAGTTAAAAAATGCATTTGTCTTACTTTTGAGAGATTCCTCCGCAAAATCACAATCAGGGAAAACATAATCAGAAGCAAGTTAAGCACGGCGCTTCCCGGCATATTCCCCGCTCCTATATCCACAGCAATCGCGCACCCACCACCTCCGCCGCTCCCTTGCCCTAGGGTTGTCAGTTGCTGCGGCTGTTCTGCCAGTGGCGGCGGTGGTGGCGGTGGTGGCGGCGGCGGTGGTGGCGGTGGCGGCGGTGGCGGCGGTGGTGGCGGTGGTGGCGGTGGTGGCGGTGGCGGTGGCGGCGGTGGCGGCGGTGGCGGCGGCGGTGGCGGCGGTGGCGGTGGCGGCGGTGGTGGCGGTGGCGGCGGTGGTGGCGGTGGCGGTGGCGGTGGCGGTGGCGGTGGCGGCGGCGGCGGTGGCGGCGGTGGCGGTGGCGGTGGCGGTGGCGGCGAGGCGACTCTGAAGACCCAGGGACGGGCCTGCTTGATCGCCAGGGTATTAGCGCTGATGATCTTGAACTCAATCTCCATGGCGAACGGTTCGCCGGATTCCGGTTCGTACAGGTTCTCGAAGTGATGGTGGATGTCAAAGAGGTGACCGTGCAGCAGGCGCAATTGAGCATTACTCATGAGGCGTTGCCCCGGCGCCACCTGATTGGAGGCGCCTAGAAGAATGGCGTAGCCATAGATGTCCAACAGGACTTCCTCCGGGACCGATAGCGCGTCGGGATTCGTGACCAGGTCCTCCCCGATTTGGCTGTTCACGTAGTAGTAGTTGAACCTGCCCGCTATGAGGTCGAAGCTGACGGCGACGCCGTTGACCTTTTCGTCTTGGTAACTGGGATGGACAAGGACTCCCATTGCCGCCTCCAGATGGTCAATACGATGGAAATCGCGTTCGGTGAAGGCGCGGAAATTCCACAGGCTGGCGTAGACCTCCTTGAGGGACTTGGCCAGATCATCCTCGTCCTCCGAGGGCTTTTGGCTTTTGGAGTCGTACAGCCCCGCGCCGCTGAATCCGGGCAGGTCTTCATTGTTGGTGCTGGACCGGTAGCGGCGGTTGATCCCGTCGGCGAAGGACTCATTCATCGTGGCCAGCGCCGTTACGATCCACGCGGGCATGGCTGCGTCCTCGATGTCGTCGCGCAGGTCTTCGAGTTCTTCCTCCTGCGTGTCGAAATCCGATTGAAAATCGGGGTCGGCGAGCATGGTTTCGATACGGGCGTAGAAGTTGTTGTGCTTCATGAACTCGTCGTAGAAGTAGAACGGGATGGCAAACCCGTCGGGGACAGTGCCCTCCGGGAAGTCTAGCGTTCGCAGGACGGCCACGTTGGCCGCCTTCACGCCGAACGCGTCCCAATCGTCGAAGCTGATCTCGCTGAGTGGGGTTATTTCGGTGACCGATAGGTCCCGCTGCGGCGTCTGCGCTTTGGTAGGCCGAGAAGACGCATAGTGGTTGTCGATTTCCGGCTTGGTGGCTGCCTGGATAGTGTAACCGTCCGTAGTCACCGTATACTGAACGTAGTTACCGATGAGCGCGTTGATGTCGGGCTTGTCGAGGGCGTCGCGGATGAAGGAATTGGGAACGCCGTCCTGCACGGCACGGAGGTTGACGTGAGAGAGCGGTGTTTGGGGCACAGTCGTGATGATGCCGGCGACGCGGGACAACTCGTTGGGTAGAGCCTCGTAGATCACCACGTCCCGGGGATTGGGAGAGTCCTCCAGATCCATGGCCCGCAGCAGACCGTACCCTTCCGCCTTGTTCATCGGGACAAAGTCGCCTTCAGGAGCGATGTCGCTGTCGAGCAAGAGGTGAATTCTGGACTCCTCGTACAGTGGCACGTCGCCGCCGTACGCTAGCCGCAATTGCTCGTGCACGTGCAATGCAAAGTCGTCCTCAAGCATCGGCATGTTGGCGGCGAACAGCGTGTAGAAGAGATCATTAACGGCGAAGGGTTCGACACGGTTAAACCATATAGAGTAGAGCCCGGGACGGCCATCAGCGGAATGGAGTTCGGGGTGAAAGGTGAGCAAGCCGTTGAAACTGTCGCCGGTGCTGCTCCCCTCGATGCCCAGGGCAGTAAGGGTTATTTGGAAGAAACCGTGGCGCGTGTGTGTGTTGGTGTTTATGAAGTAGACACGCGGGCTACCGCTGTACAGGTCGAAGACAATGAACTTTATATACCGGCCGGATTTAGCGAGCGTCTCAAATGTTTCCGGATCGGGTAGGACCACGGCACCGTCGCTGAGTTCAATAGCAGCGGCGGGGTTCACCGGGTTCATGCCCGCCGGATTCCCGAGTTCGGTGATGTCGTCGATGCAGTCGTCGTCGACATCGGCCGGGTCAGTAATGAGGTACTTTTCCACCCGGTAACGCTCCTTGGGTAGCGCCTCCACATTCTCGGCGAGGGTTATTGTGCCCGCTTCGCCCTTCTTCACCAAGACCGGGATATCGATCGTCGCGCCATCCAGCTCGTGGCTCACATAGAGCACGAAGTAGTCCGCGGCCGTGGACTCGACCACGATCGGCACGGCCTCAACGTCCACAGCCGTTGGCGTCGGGTTGTAGCCGCCTCCTGGACACGACTCTGATTGCGCGTTGCCCTGCGCCTGCGCCGACATGATCACCAGCAGTGCAGCGAGCACCGCCAGCAACCACCCCCCCCCCATGTAACGGGAGCCGGCGGTAAGGGATCGAGCAAGGCTTGCAAGATGGGTGAAGCGCCACTGATAGCGCAGGCGATGCTTCAGGCGCATGGCCTCACCCCCCCCCCATGCCAACGGACTGGACCGTTTGAAAGGTCGGGAGCGTCGGAGAGCCACGGTTGTTCCGTCGGTGGCTGCGGCGGTCGCGTTGACGGACAGTTGCCCCCGGTGGTAGAATCAATGCCGCCCAGCCACGTCTGAGAATCCGGTCCATCTGGCGCACTGACACCCGTGCACCTTATATACAATGTACTAAGTAACGGCGAGTCCATCAGTTCCAGTGGAAGCCCATCGGCCAAGTTGCGATTATCGGCAAGATTCAAGATTCTGAGCTTGGACGACCGCTCCAGCTCGGTTGGTATTGACTCGGTTAACCCATTCTAACTACCAAACGTTTGGTACTATATCACAGAGAGAATAGGAAAGCTAACTTGTTTCTGCGGGGAAAACATACACTGCCAGCCAACTCTTCCTCAGCTAAACCGGCCAGTTCTATTTACTTCCTACAAAAGATTTGAAACCACCTGTTGAGAAAAATCTTAAAAAAGGGAAAAATAAACGGAAGCGGGGGCATTAATTCCGCAAAGCCGTTTTTCGATGGGAGCAAAAGACCATAGAAATTTTAAATGCGAAGCGTAATTTCTCCCGCATGCTGTAGCCTAAGTGCCTATGGACGGAATCAGGGAACTTGAACTTGAGAACATAGAAGCGGTAAAAGTCCTCTACGGGGAACTTAACTCGAATCTCAAGGAAATAGAAAACGAGTTCGACATAAGCATCCACACCCGGGGCAACAAGATCACTCTCAAGGGAAACGAGGAAAGGACCGCGGAAGCGGGCATGCTCATGGGGCAGATGTATTCGCTTATAGAGAAGGGCTACGTTCTTCAGCCTTCCGACATAAAAATAGCGAAGAGACTTCTCAGCCAGAAAGACGCCTCACTTGAAGAAATATTCCTCGACACGGTCTGCATATCCGTTCGGAAAAAAATAATAAGCCCCAAGACGATAAACCAGAAACTCTATATCGACGCCATAAGAAGAAACGACATGGTGTTCGGAATAGGGCCCGCCGGGACGGGAAAAACCTACCTGGCGATGGCTATGGCCGTCTCGGCGTTTACGAACAAGAAGGTAAACAGAATAGTGCTCGCGCGGCCCGCCGTGGAGGCCGGAGAGAAACTGGGATTCCTCCCCGGTGATCTTCAGGAAAAGGTGAATCCCTACCTGAGACCCCTTTTCGACGCCCTCTACGACATGATGGAATTCGAGAAAGCTAACAGGCTGCTTGAGAAAAACATGATCGAAATCGTTCCGATAGCCTACATGAGAGGAAGAACGCTGAACGACGCGTTCATAATCCTCGATGAAGCGCAGAACACGACGGCGATACAGATGAAGATGTTTCTTACCAGGCTCGGGTTCGGCTCAAAAACGGTCATAACAGGGGACATTACCCAGATAGACCTGGCCAGGGAACAGAACTCAGGACTGATCGAAGCCATGAACATCCTCTCCGGAATAAAAGGAATAGAGTTCGTTAACTTCTCGAAAACCGACGTTATAAGGCATCCGCTCGTAATGGAGATAATAGACGCGTACGAGAAAATTAAGGATAATGTCAGTAACCGTACCCCGTAATCGGAGAAAACAAATGAAAACACTCGCCGTCTTTTTCCTCGCAGCCATGCTGCTCGCTCCATCGTGCGCAAAATGGGAGGATCCGACAACTTCCATAGTATCAGCCGACAAGTCCGTAGCGGTTCTCCTGCTTAATCCAGCGGTATACACGATGCAGGAAGTGCACGTCAGGGGAAAGGTGTGGGAAATCGAAAAGATGGAGGAACCGGCAGAATCAGCGACTTTCAAGCTCGCTGACAATGACGGAAACTACATAACGGTCGTCTGGGAAAAAGAGCTCTCCTTTGGGGAAGGGGACATAGTGGAGGCGGCGGGGCTTTTCGACAGCAACTTCATCTCCTCTGAGAACAGGTTTGACCCCAAGCTTGCGGCAAAGAAGATCAAAGTTCTGAAGGGGAACTGACTACCCGGAAAGTACGCAGTCGCTTAACTCGAAATACATGTCGCGCTGCGGTCCCACCGAAACTATCCAGACCGGAACTCCGGTCAGTTCCTCAATCCTTTCTATGAAACGCAGGGCGTTTGCGGGCAGTTGTTCAACGCTTTTTATCTCGGCCAGATCCTCGTCCCATCCGTCCATCTCCTCGTATGAAGGCTCACAGTCCTCAAGAACGGAAAGGCTCGCGGGAAACTCCTTGGTGATCGACCCGTTATATCCATAGCCCGTGCATATCTTCACTTTTTCAAAACCCGAAAGCACGTCAAGCTTCGTAAGAGCTATTGCGGTTACCCCGTTTGTTCTGAGCGCGTAGTTAAGCGCGACGGCGTCAAGCCACCCGCACCTTCTGCTTCTCCCCGTGGTGGCCCCGTACTCCTCCCCTTCCCTTCTAAGAGCCTCCTGTATCTCGCCCGACTCCTCCGTGGGAAAAGGACCCTCTCCAACCCTTGTGGTGTAGGCCTTTGCGACTCCCACTATGGAGCCTACAAGTCCGGGAACCGCCCCGGTTCCCGAGAACACGCCCCCGAGACCCGCGTTTGACGAAGTAACGTAGGGATAAGTGCCGAAATCAACATCGAGAAGCGAGCCCTGAGCCCCTTCAAAAAGAATCCTCTTGCCCTCTTCGCCGCTTTTGCGGATAATCGCGGAGACATCCGAAATAAAGGGCCCCAGAACCTCACCGTACCCGACATACTCTTCATACACGCTCTCAGGATCCAGGGGTTCCGCCCCGAGAACCTTTTCGATATAGGCGTTTCTCTCTGCCATAACCGACCGGAGCCTCTGGAGAAATGCCTCGGGCTCCGTTAGATCAAGCATTCTTATGCCCCGCCTCGCGTACTTATCTTCATAGACGGGACCTATTCCCCTGCCTGTAGTGCCTATTTTTCTTCCGCTTGCGCACCGCTTCTCCCTCAGCAGGTCTATTTCCCTGTGGTAGGGCATTATCACGTGAGCCCTCTCACTCACCAGAAAATTCGAGGGGCTCACCGGATATCCCGCGCTTCTGAGCGCGTCTATCTCCGCGACCAGCACCTTGGGATCCACTACCACCCCGTTTCCGATGAGCGACAGGCTGTTTCCCCTGAGTATGCCCGAGGGTACGTGGTGGAGTATAATCTTCTTTCCGTCCGCCACGATAGTGTGGCCCGCGTTGTTTCCACCCTGGTATCTTACTACCAGATCAGTTCTTTCGGCTATCAGGTCAACTATCCTTCCCTTGCCCTCATCCCCCCATTGCGTACCCAGGACCACTATGCTCGCCAAGCCTAGAGCCCTCCTCCGGTAAGAAGTTCCTCGAGATTGGAGAATTCCCTGATCGACCCGGTCCGGGATTCAATCAGCTTTATCTCGGAATGAGATTCAAGCTTTATTACCCCGTATGTCGCGAACGAGCTGTCCCCGTCGAAAAAGTCCTGGGAATCGATCATGTCCGCGTAACTTCCGTTTAAGTCAAGGATAACCTTGAAGCTGCTTGAACGCAGCCAGTCGGCAAGTCTTATGGCGTCACCTCTTAGCTCCGGGGTTTTGGGCACTATTATGAAATGGACCTGGTTCTCACCGTCGCCGCTTTTAGTGCTCTGCATAAGCGCCTCGGCGTCTATCGCAAAACCCGCGGCGGGGACGCTTCGCCCGTAGCGGCCGACGAGCCCGTCGTATCTGCCGCCCGTCACTAAAGAGGCGGGAGTCTCGGAGGATATTATCTCGAAAGTAACTCCCGTGTAGTACTCAAACCCCTTGACCTCCACCAGATCAATCGATATGTCGCACTCAACCTTGTATTCCTCAAGCACGGCGATGACGGAGATGATTTCCTCGACACAGGGTCTGAATCTTTCGTTCCGTGCAGCCCTGCGAAGAATATCGGCTTCTCCGTAATAATCGGAGAGGCAGAAAAGAACATCCTTCACGTCTGGGGGAATCCCGGAAGGTTCTACTATCCTTCTTATCTCCTCCTGGTCTTTTTTTACAAGGGCGTGCACAAGCTCGTCCCTTATTTCCCCGGCGTCCTCAAGAACCGCGTCCAAAATGCCCGTATGCCCGAGATTAAGTGTTATTTTTTTAAGGCCAAGGCGGTTTAGGGATTTTAAGGCAAGAGCTATTATCTCGGAATCCCCTTCCGTCGAACTGAGTCCCAGAAGCTCGCAGCCAAGCTGAAAAACCTCCCTTTCCTTACCGCTGCCCTTTTCCTCATACCTAACGACCCTTCCGGAATAGCAAAGCCTGAGGGGGTAGCGGTGGTCGCTTAGCTGGGTGGCGACCATGCGTCCGATCTGGGGAGTGATGTCGGGGCGCAGCACCACCACTTCGGCAGTGTGCGGATCGACGAACTTCATCAGCCTGTGCTTGAAGCCATCCCCGATACCCACGGACATGGTATCAAGATACTCAAAGAGAGGAGTTATAACTCTCCTGTAGCCCCAGTAGGAAAATTCCTCAAGGAGCCCTGTTTCTATCCGCTTGAGGTTCTCTGCCTTCTCGGGACCGAAATCCTTCACTCCCTGTGGCAGTGTTAGAAACTTATTCATCTGAAAAACTGACTTGTGTTATCGAGATAATATTCTCTATGGCGGAAATTTCCCTGATCACCTGCTCGCTTACCCTGGTATCGACGTTTGTAAACACTATCGCTTCCCCGCCCACGGACTTTCTTCCAAGATGCATCCGGCCGATGTTGACGTCATTCTTCCCTAGAACAGAACACATGGAACCTATGAAGCCCGGGCGGTCGTAGTTGTGGCTTACCAGCAGAAATCCCTCGGGAACGACATCGATCTCAACCCCGTTCACCTTGACTATCCGTCCGTGGTTACCGCCGAATACGCTTCCCGAAATTTCCCTGGTCTGATCACGGGTCGTCACCGTAACCGTGATGAGGTTGGTGTACTGGCTCCTGGCCGCGGACTTTGACTCCACCACCTTTATCTTTCTCTCTTCGGCTATCGACGGAGCGTTCACGTAAGTTACAGAGATGTCCATGATGTGCGCGAGGAAACCCTTTAGCACGGAAACCGTAAGGTACCCCGTATCCACCTCGGTCGCCTCGCCTTCGTAAATCACCTCTATCGTGCGGACCGCACCCTTGCAGATCTGCCCGTGAAGACTGCCTATCTTCTCGCAGATGGACAGATACGGCTTCATGACGGCAAGCTGCTCCATCGTGAGCGACGGCATGTTAACCGCGTTTCTCACGACCCCTTTCTGCGCGAAATCTATTAGCTGCTGCGCCATGGTGGTTCCGACCTTTATCTGAGCCTCCTCAGTGGAAGCGCCAAGATGCGGGGTAAGCACTATGTTCTCCTCGATGGACAGAACAGGGTTGTCGGGGTCGACCGGTTCAGAGGTGTACACGTCAAACGCCGCTCCCCCGACTTTGCCTTCGCGAAGCGCCTCGGCCATGTCCGCCTCGTTTACTATGCCCCCCCGGGCGCAGTTAATCACTATCACCCCTTCTTTCATCTTCGTAAAAGACTCCGAGTTTATAATATCCCTGGTCTCGTCCGTAAGGGGGGTGTGCACGGTTATCACGTCCGAGCGGCGGAAAAGCTCATCGAGAGAGACAAGCTCTATGCTGAGCTTCTTCGCGGCCTCCTGGCTCAGGTACGGATCGTAGGCAATAGCCTTCATTCTAAGGCCCATCGCACGCTCGGCGACCAGCTTTCCTATGTTTCCAAGGCCCACAAGGCCGATTGTTTTTCCGTAGACCTCGACTCCCTTGTACTTGTTTCTCTCCCACTTGCCCGATTTTATCGAGGAGTGGGCCTGGGGAATCCTTCTCGCGAGCGATAGCAGAAGGGTAATGGTGTGCTCGGCCGTGGTTATTGAGTTTGACTCGGGTGTGTTCATCACGGCCACCCCGTTTCTGGTCGCGGCGTCAAGGTCTATGTTGTCTATTCCTATGCCGGCGCGGCCTATTATCCGAAGCTTCCCTCCGGAAGCCTCTATGACTTCCTTCGTGACCTTCGTGGCGCTTCTTACCACGAGGCCTTCGTAGTCCTTTATGATATCGGTAAGCTCGTCTGGGGAGATGCCTTTTCTCTCGTCTACCTCGATTCCCTCGGCGGCCCCCAGAAGTTCAAGACCCTGCTTCGCAAGTCCGTCAGTTATAAGTATTTTCAAGAGATTCCTCCGGGAAGGCGGGATAAAAATCACTAAGATAATAGTTAAACGAAAGACAATGTCAATCAGTCGGGCGATGTTTCGGAAACGGGCAGAAAAAACCTCCGGGGGACGCTGAAATTGTTAAAAATCTCGATTTGGGTTACCCTAACCTGCGGCAATGAAAGAAGAAAGCGGTATGAATTTTCTCGAGCACGCCGAAGAACTCAGAAAAAGAATCATATACTCAGTAATTCCGATACTTGTTTTCTTCGTCCCCTGCTACCTTTTCTCAAAGCAGCTCTTCGATCTGCTCATGAGACCCATAATAAGGAGCCTGCCCGAGGGAAGCTCCCTCATATTCACCCGACCGGCCGAGGGGTTTCTGACCTACCTCAAGGTATCGCTGTTTTTCTCCTTCTTCCTTTCGGTCCCGTTTATTCTATATAACGCCTGGCACTTCGTTTCCCCGGCGCTCTACAAGAGGGAAAAAAGGGTCGTTATCCCGCTCGTTACGTTCGGAACCCTGTTTTTTATCCTGGGCGCGCTTTTCTGCTACTTCGTCGCAGCTCCACAGGGACTGCGGTTCCTGCTCGGCGAATACACAACGGAGTACGTAAAGGCGTTTCCGAGCATAAAAGAGGCGCTTTCCTTCCTCTCGGCGCTTATGATCGGTTTCGGGGTTGTATTCGAGTTTCCGCTCATAATCTTCATCCTCTCGAGGCTGGGTCTTGTGACGGGGGAGTTTCTGGCGAGGCAGAGAAAATACGCGCTTTTGATAAACGCTATCGTAGCCGCTTTCATCACCCCGACCACAGACGCCGTGTCGATGATGTTCATGCTCATTCCGCTTTTCATTTTCTATGAACTGGGAATAGTTATCGCCAGAATATTCGCTAAGAAAAAACCCGAGGAAGAAACGGTCGGAGAAGAATGAAGTTAGGCAGGAAAGACCTGACCCTTAATTGAGAATCCCGGCCGCGACAGGGAAAAGGAGAAAAAGATGACAATAAAAAAGCCGAAAGACCTCATGCATCCCGTCACCTACAAGCGTGAGAACGGGAAATTCGACGTCAACTGGTACCTTAAGGAAGACAGGGCGAACTGGGTGCTTCCCAAGGTGCTCAGAGAACAGGCGCAAAAGCTGGGTAAAAAGCCCTTTCTTCAGTTCGGCTACAAAAAGCCTCTCAGTTTCTACCAGACAAACCGCCTGGCAAACCGCGTGGCAACCGCCCTCGGTTCTCTCGGGGTAACGAAAGCGGAGAAGGTGGCGGTGTACATGCCGAACTCAGATGACTACGTCATAACCTGGTTCGGAATCCTTAAGGCGGGGGCGGTCATGGTCCCGATAAACACGGCCTACAAGATGGATTTTCTCGAGTACATAATCGAAAGCTCAGACGCAGAAGTGCTTTTCATAGCGGAAGAATATCTCGACCGGATGCCTCCCATAGCAAAAAACCTCTCGAGGCTTCGCCAGGTCATAGTCTGGACAAGGAGCGGCAGCGAGAAGTTTAAAAGACACGGATACAGGTTCCGCAGGATGATCTCCTATTCGGAGTTTATAAACTCGGGTTCGGGCAAGGAGCCGAGCACCGAGGTCACCTTCATGGACTACGCGAGGCTCATGTACACCTCGGGCACCACCGGGAGATCAAAGGGAGTCATGAGACCGTCTGCAGCCGATTACAGCAGCGCGAGGAACTACTCAGAGATAATGGACGTCGGTCCGGACGACATTTGCTTCACCTGCCTCCCGCTTTTTCATTCAAACGCCATGGTGATGACCGTATATCCGGCACTCATAAAAGGGGCCAAGGTGGTGGTCGAGGAGAAATACAGCTCGAGCCGCTTCTGGAGATGGATGGTAGACCACGGGATAACAAAACTAAACACCGTGGGAACCATGTCGTATTTTCTCTGGAACACTCCACCGGTACCCGAAGAGGGGCAGCACAAGATAAAGCTTGTTCTCGGCTCCCCCGCCCCGCACGACATGATAGAGGAGTTCATGGACCGCTTCAACATAAAATTCATGGAGGGCTACGGGCTAACCGAGATAGGTCAGTGCACATGGATGAGACCGGGAGAACCCTTCCGCGTGGGATCCTGCGGGAAGGAAGCTCCCAACTACGAGATAAAGATCTCCAATCCGGAAACAGACGAAGAGGTCCCCAGGGGAAGCATAGGAGAAATCATAGTGCGCCCAAGGATACCGAACGTGATGCTTCACTACTACCATAAGATGCCCGAGAAGACAGTCGAGGATTTCAGGAACTTCTGGTTCCACACAGGAGACGCGGGAAGAATGGACAAAGACGGCTACATATACTTTGTCGACAGGGTTAAGGACTACATAAGAAGAAGGGGCGAGAACATAAGCTCTTTCGAGGTGGAGAAGATCGTTAACTCCCACCCCGATGTAGAGGAATCGGCCGCGATAGGCATAAAGTCAGAAGCCGGAAAATACGCAGAAGACGAGCTCATGATACTTATAATCCCCAAAGAAGGAAAAAAAGTAGATCCTGAAGAACTCATGGACTACCTGCAGCCCAGGATGCCCTACTTCATGATTCCGAGGTTCATAAGGTTCGTCGATTCCTTCCCCAAGACGGGAACGCAGAGAACCCAGAAAAACAAGCTTCGCGAACAGGGAGTGACGAAAGACACCTGGGACATGGTAAAGGCCGGCTACAAGCTAAAGAGATAAAGAAACAGTATCTTGAAAAGAAAAAACCGGTTTTTTCCGCTTACAGCCGCTCTCATCACCGTTCTTTTTGCCTCCTCGGCTTTTGCGCACGGAGGAGGTCTTGACGCAAAGGGCTGCCACACCGAGAAAAGGACCGGGGAATACCATTGCCACAGAGCCCCCGAAGCGCAAAAACGGGGAAAGTCTTATGCGGGTTCAACATATAACCGAAAACAATGGCATCCTAGGTGGAGAGACGCCGACGGGGACTGTCAGAATACAAGGCACGAAGTTCTGGCGGAAGAATCACAGATTCCCGTTACTTTCTCCACAGACGGCTGCAGGGTTATCGCCGGGAAGTGGCTCGATCCGTACTCGGGAAAAA